>CAVPOO010000006.1:92500-159740 GCA_963707015.1 uncultured Gammaproteobacteria bacterium | reverse complement strand
GAGCAGCCGCTCCGTAGAGGTCGGCACTCCGGCCACCGCCTTTGCCACCATCATCAACTCCGGAACGGGTGATGCGACGGGCTGCGGCATTGCGCCTACCACGGTGGTTGATGCGGCATTTCAGTACCAGACGACCGATGCCAGTAATGCCCTGACCGGCAGCGTCAATACCCCGGCAGACATCCTGGCTGGGCAGCAGCAGAACTACGTGTTTGCATTTACGCCAAATTCGGCCTTCGCCCCAACCGATGTTGAACTCGCGTTCGACTGTGCTGACACCGATCCCGCGACGGTGGTGTCAGGGCTCAACACCCTGCTGCTATCCGCCTCTGCTACACCAGTCGCAGACATCGTAGCCCTCGCGGCCACCCTCAACAATGATGGCTACGCGGATATTCCCGGGGATACGGGTACGGGTGTCTTTGCCGTGGCGGCCGTGAACGTTGGTTCAACGGACACCATCACCGCTTCCAGCACGCTCAGCGGTGCGCTGCCGGTGACTGTATCACTGTGTGAGACCGATGCCGCGGGTGCCTGCGTTGCGGCCCCGACTCCGACCGTGACGACCAGCATTGCCAACGGCGAGACACCGAGCTTCGCCGCGTTTGTCACCGGCAGTGGCACCGTTGCGGATGATCCCGCCGCCAACCGCATTACTGTTCAGTTCGAGGACGCCGCAGCGGTCGTGCGCGGAGCCACGAGCGTGGCGGTGCGAACGGTCACACCGTAAAGTCACAGTCAGGTAACATAAGACCAAGATGTAGAGCAGACTGACTCTCATGCCCGAAACGGCCGCCAATCGAGGCGGCCGTGGAAGGTTGCTGAGAAAAGGGTAGAAGACCCGCATCAATTGATGCGGGTTTTTTTTGACTTAACCGGGGGCAGCTCTGACGTTCCATCATACTGGCTAGGCTTCATTCGCATGGCAGAACCCTTGAGACTGGAGTTTGCCGCGGCGTTGTATCACGTCGCTTCCATAAAAGGGATGATGAGCATCGGCGCGTTATTTGGGCCGCACGACATGGGGGTGAGTCGTGCGATGACTTTGAGCACGCTTCTGAATATTGTCATATTGTCAAAGAAATGAATCGAAGGCATGATCATCAATAACAAGTCGTGGTGATGGAATGATTTCGTATAATTTGGAGATTTATCCTATGGAGCAGATTGTTAATCTACATATCGAGAAACTGCCGGAAGGGGTTTATCTGGCTACCTCCGACGAGATTCCGGGATTGGTCGCTCAAGGGCGTACTGTCACCGAGACCCTGGAGATTGCCCGCGATGTTGCCAAAAAGCTGCTGGAAGCCCAGGCTGGGCGGCAAGGACAGCCAGCAACGTTGCCCGAAGCAGGCGATTCCTTCGACTACCCCTTGGTCGTGAGCGGCTGATGGGCCGGCTCGCCGGCTTTCGTTATCGGGAGATCGTCAAGCGGCTGAAGAGTTTCGGTTTCGAGTTTGACCGCCAAGCCGCCGGCAGCCACGAAATCTGGTTCAATCCTGAGACAAACTGCTACACCACGATCCCCAACCATCCGGGCGATCTACCGGAAGGGACATTAAGAGCCATCCTCAAGCAGGCCGGAATTTCAACACAAGATTTCCTGAAAAAGTAGCTCGTGAAGAAGTTTGATTTGGTGAATATTGGGTCAGGTCTGACATTCCAACATGGTTGGTTAATGCATTAGTTCGTATTATCGCCCCGTGAAAGTGGGAGCCGATGGCGGACGAAGAATTGATCCCCTGCCCTCGGGGGGAAGGGCAGGGCTGGTTTCAGTTTACGTCAGACCGTGAAATCTGACCCTCAGCAAGATCCAACGACGCCCCCGTCGAACCAACATTCGTGAACTACGGAGAAAATGGTTCGATAATTGTTGAACTGGACAAGATCGTGGCTCCGTTGTTACTATACGCCGCAAATCCGCGTCGGATCTGTGATAAAAGCGCGAGTTGCGTATAACAGGTTTCCATCCGTACCGATTGACGCCTAAATGCCCAAGATCCTGATCCTGAATGGCCCCAACCTGAATCTCCTCGGTACCCGGGAGCCTGAGCACTATGGACGTGGCAGTCTGGACACGATTGAGCAGGGCTTGCAGGCCCTGGCGAAAGGGCACGGCTATGAGGTCGTGATGTGGCAGAGTAATGCCGAGGACGCGCTGATCGAGCGGATCCACGCGGCGGCAGCGGACGGCATCAGCTTTATCCTCTTCAACCCGGCGGCCTTCACCCATACCAGCATTGCCCTGCGCGATGCGTTACTGGCCGTGAAGATTCCCTTTATCGAGATTCACCTGTCCAATATCCACGCGCGCGAGGCGTTTCGGCGAAAATCCTATTTTTCCGATATCGCGCAGGGCGTGATCAGCGGGCTGGGGCCGATCGGCTACGAGCTGGCGCTGCGGGCCGCCATGGACCAGCTGGAGAATCAGGGTGCTGCCTAGCCCGGGAACGTGTTCACTCTTGAGCGGTGCGCGCTGCGCACCCTGCGGAGACGAGATCGACGATTATGGACATCCGTAAGGTAAAAAAACTCATCGAATTGCTGGAAGAATCGGGCATCGCCGAGATCGAGATCCACGAGGGCGAGGAGTCGGTGAAGATCAGCCGCTATTCGCAGGCCGCGCCGGCGGTGATGCAGGCGCCGGTGGCCATGCCGATGATGATGGGCGGCGTAGCCGGCGGCGAGTCCCAGGCGGCCGTGGCGGCGCCTGAGAAGGCGGCGGGCGAATCGATTCCGGCCGGGCACCGGGTGACGTCGCCGATGGTGGGTACCTTCTATGAAGCCCAGTCACCCGGCGCCAAACCCTTCGTCGAAGTCGGGCAGCGGGTCAATGTGGGTGACACCTTGTGTATCATCGAGGCGATGAAGATGTTGAACCAGATCGAGGCGGACCAGGCCGGTACCATCGTCGCGATGCTTGTGGAGAACGGCCAGCCGGTGGAGTTCGGGCAGCCGCTTTTCGTCATCGAGTAGGGGCCACGGAATACAGGTCAGCACAGCGGACAAGATCCTGCCTGCGTTGTTACTATACGCCGCAAATCCGCGTCGGATCTGTGATAAAAGCGCGAGTTGCGTATAACAGGTTTCCATCCGTACCGATTGACGCCTAAATGCCCAAGATCCTGATCCTGAATGGCCCCAACCTGAATCTCCTCGGTACCCGGGAGCCTGAGCACTATGGACGTGGCAGTCTGGACACGATTGAGCAGGGCTTGCAGGCCCTGGCGAAAGGGCACGGCTATGAGGTGGTGATGTGGCAGAGTAACGCCGAGGACGCGCTGATCGAGCGGATCCACGCGGCGTCAGCGGACGGCATCAGCTTTATCCTCTTCAACCCGGCGGCCTTCACCCATACCAGCATTGCCCTGCGGGATGCGTTACTGGCCGTGAAGATTCCCTTTATCGAGATTCACCTGTCCAATATCCACGCGCGCGAGGCGTTTCGGCGAAAATCCTATTTTTCCGATATCGCGCAGGGCGTGATCAGCGGGCTGGGGCCGATCGGCTACGAGCTGGCGCTGCGGGCCGCCATGGACCATCTGGAGAATCAGGGTGCTGCTTAGCCCGGGACGTGTTCACTCTTGAGCGGTGCGCGCTGCGCACCCTGCGGAGACGAGATCGACGATTATGGACATCCGTAAGGTAAAAAAACTCATCGAATTGCTGGAAGAATCGGGCATCGCCGAGATCGAGATCCACGAGGGCGAGGAGTCGGTGAAGATCAGCCGCTATTCGCAGGCGGCGCCGGCGGTGATGCAGGCGCCTGTGGCCATGCCGATGATGGGCGGCGTAGCCGGCGGGGAGTCGCAGCCGGCCGTGGCGGTGCCGGAGAAGGAGGCGGGCGAATCGATCCCGGCCGGGCACCGGGTGAAGTCGCCGATGGTGGGCACCTTCTATGAGGCCCAGTCACCCGGAGCCAAACCCTTTGTCGAGGTCGGGCAGCGGGTCAATGTGGGTGACACCTTGTGTATCATCGAGGCGATGAAGATGCTGAACCAGATCGAGGCGGACAAGGCCGGTACCATCGTCGCGATGCTGGTGGAGAACGGCCAGCCGGTGGAGTTCGGGCAGCCGCTTTTCGTCATCGAGTAGGGGCCATGGCATCATGGCGGTAAGTGTTCAAGACATGCCCAGGAAGCATCGCCTGACGGTAACTGATTACCATCGCATGGGTGAGGTGGGCATTCTCGCGCGGGATGCGCGGGTGGAGTTGATCGAGGGAGAGATCATTGATATGTCGCCGATAGGAAGTCGGCATAGTGCCGCTGTGAACCGGCTGGTGCGGATTCTGGATCGGGCCGTGGAAGAGTCGGCGATTGTTTCCGCGCAGAACCCGGTCATTCTGGATGACCACACAGAGCCTGAACCTGATATTGCCTTGCTGATGCCCCGCGATGATTTCTATGCCTCTGGCCATCCGCGTGCTGAAGATGTTCTGCTGATCGTCGAGGTCGCGGATACCTCACTGAAGTATGATCGCACAGTAAAGATTCCTCTGTATGGCCGTCACGGAATACCCGAGGTCTGGTTGATCGATGTGGAAACGGGAGCATTTTCGCGCTTTGCAAGACCGGTCGACGGGGAATACAGGGAAGAGAGCAGCGAGGATCGGCTGGGGGTTCTGGCCTTGCACGCATTGCCGGAGGTCAAGGTGGATCTGACCGGAATGGCACTGACTTGGGCGGTTCCGTGATCAGTGCGCGCGCGGCGCACCCTTGATGGCGGGCAATGCCCGCCGCTGAAATAAATCTATGCTCGACAAAGTTGTTATTGCTAATCGTGGTGAGATTGCCCTGCGTATCCTGCGCGCCTGCCGCGAGATGGAGATCAAGACGGTCGCGGTGCATTCTGAGGTGGACCGCGCCTTGAAGCATGTGGCGCTGGCCGATGAGTCGGTGTGCATCGGTCCCGCCCCGTCGCCCTACAGTTACCTCAACATCCCGGCCATCATCAGTGCGGCGGAGGTGACGGATGCCCAGGCGATTCATCCGGGCTATGGCTTTCTCTCCGAGAATGCCGATTTTGCCGAGCAGGTGGAGCTCTCCGGTTTCGTGTTCATCGGGCCACGGGCCGAGACCATTCGCACGATGGGTGACAAGGTGGCGGCGATCCGCGCCATGCAGGAGACGGGGGTGCCCTGTGTGCCGGGATCGGACGGGCCGCTGGGCAGTGACCCGGACACCAATATGAAGCTGGCCCGGGATATCGGCTATCCCATCATCATCAAGGCGGCTGGCGGCGGCGGCGGTCGGGGCATGCGCGTGGTACACGCCGAGGCGGCGTTGCTCAACGCCATCTCCCTGACCCAGGCCGAGGCGCAGGCGGCCTTCGGTAACGGCACCGTGTACATGGAAAAGTTTCTGGAGAGACCGCGCCATGTGGAATTCCAGGTGCTGGCTGATGGCGAGGGTCATGCAATCCATCTGGGTGAGCGCGACTGTTCGATGCAGCGCCGCCACCAGAAGGTGGTCGAAGAGGCGCCGGCGCCAGGTATCACCGAAAAACAACGCCGCGAGATGGGCGAGCGCTGTGCCGAGGCCTGTGCCCGCATCGGCTACCGGGGCGCGGGGACCTTCGAGTTCCTGTACCAGGATGATGAGTTCTACTTCATCGAGATGAATACCCGCGTGCAGGTCGAGCACCCTGTAACCGAGATGGTGACCGGGGTCGACATCGTGAAGGAGCAGATACGCATCGCCGCGGGTGAGGGCCTGTCGTATACGCAGGGCGACATCAAGCTGCGCGGCCACGCGATCGAATGCCGCATCAATGCCGAGGACCCGAAAAGCTTCATGCCCTCGCCGGGCACGATCACCCAGTACCATGCGCCGGGCGGGCCGGGGATCCGCGTGGACTCGCACATCTACAACGGCTACCTGGTGCCGCCCAACTATGACTCGATGATCGGCAAACTGATCGCCCACGGCGAGACGCGCAGGGAGGCGCTGGCGCGCATGTGCGGGGCCCTGTCCGAGATCATCATCGACGGCATCAAGACCAACATCCCCCTGCAGCGGGACATTATCACCGACGCGGCCTTTCGGGCAGGCGGATCGGATATTCATTATCTGGAGAAGAAGCTGGGGATGTGAGGGGGAGAAGGCAGAAGACAGAAGCGAGAATACAGAATACAGAATACAGAATACAGAATACAGGAGACAGGAGACAGGAGACAGGAGACAGGAGTGAGGAGATGAGGAGTGAGGAGTAGAAGGAGGAGCAGGAGTGAGGAGTGAGGAGTGAGGAGTGAGGAGTGAGGAGTGACAGAATCCAGAAGTCCAGAATCCAGAATCCAGAATCCAGAATCCAGAAGACAGAAGACAGAAGACAGAAGGCAGAAGGCAGAAGGCAGAAGGCAGAAGGCAGAAGGCAGAAGGCAGAAGACAGCATGGGCGTCCATCACCTAACATCAGAATCCCCTCGCGCCTGATTTCTTTATTCTGACTCCTGTATTCTGAATACTGTGTTCTGTTTGTTAAGTTTCCCTCCCGATGCCTCTGCTGCAGCTCAGCCTCGATGCCGGTGATCTCGATCCTGAATTGATTTCCGAGTGGTTGAGCGAGGCCGGCGCGCTGGCGGTTACCCTTGAGGACGCGGCGGACGAACCCATTCTGGAGCCACCCCTCGGCACGACGCCGCTGTGGTCGCGCACCCGGGTTATCGGTCTGTTCGAGGAACGCGTCGATGCAGAGGCCATCAGAGCGGCGCTGGGGGTGGCGATGGGTGCGGCGGCGGGCGCCCGCCTCAGGATAGAGCCACTGGAGGATCGGGATTGGGCGCGGGCCTGGATGGACGACTTCCACCCCATGCGTTTCGGTGAACGGCTGTGGGTAGTTCCCGGCAATCATGCGCCGCCTTGCCCCGATGCCGTGAATCTGTTGCTGGATCCCGGGCTGGCATTCGGGACCGGCACCCACCCGACAACGGCACTGTGTCTGGAGTGGCTGGACAGGCATCCACCGCATGACCTGACGCTGATCGATTATGGCTGTGGTTCCGGCATTCTTGCCGTTGCGGCGCTGAAGCTCGGGGCGCGCGAGGTCTGGGCGGTTGACAATGATCCGCAGGCGCTCATCGCCACGCAGTCGAATGCGGTTCGCAATGCAGTTGCCGCGAACCTGCATGTATTCATGCCCGATGATCTGCCCGCAGTCAGGGCCGACGTCCTGGTGGCAAACATCCTGGCGAATCCGTTGATCGAGCTGCAGCCGCGTTTCGTGGCGTTATTGCAGGCGCAGGGACGGATCGTTCTCTCCGGTATCCTGGCCACGCAGGCCGCGCAGGTTTGCGCGGCATACGCAACCGACTTTGATCTCGATCCTGCCGTACAACGCAACGAGTGGGTGCGGATTGCGGGAGAACGGAAGAGGGAGGGGGAAAGGCTGAATACAGAAGACAGAATACAGAATACAGAATACAGAATGACGACAGAAGACAGAAGACAGAAGACAGGAGACAGGAGACAGGAGTCAGGAGTCAGGAGTCAGGAGTCAGGAGTCAGGAGTCAGGAGTCAGGAGTCAGGAGTCAGGAGTCAGGAGTCAGGAGTCAGGAGTCAGGAGTCAGGAGTTAGGAGTTAGGAGTTAGGAGTCAGGAGTCAGGAGTCAGGAGTTCAGCAATTAGGAGTTAGGAGTTAGGAGTTAGGAGTTCAGGAATTTTGCATGGTGCGTGCCGAATGCGCATCCTGCCGCTCTGAATTCTGGATTCTGGATTCTGGATTCTGATTTCTGTATTCTGCCTTTCCCATATGTACACCCGCTGCCCGTCCTGTCACACCGTCTTTCATCTCCATGCCTCGCAGTTGACTGCCGCCCGCGGGCAGGTGCGCTGTGGCGACTGCGGTGAGATTTTTCAGTCCCTCGACTATCTGTACGACGATCCGGACCGTGCGCTCGCCAAGTTGGCACCGCTGAAGGCCGGGCCGGCTGCCAGGGCTGCCGCAGGCAAGGCCCGCCCGGAGCCGGATGCCCAGCGCGCTGCCGATGTTCCCACCAACGCCCAGCGTCGAGCCGAAGTGGTTCCGGAAGCTGCAGGGGACGAGGATCTGATTGCCGCCGATGTTCCCACCAGTGCCCAGACTCAGGCCGAGGCGGTTCCGGAACCTGCAGAAGAAGAGGGCGTGATCGCCGCTCCGCCGTCGCCGGAACCGCAGGCGGCCGTTGCGGTCGCACAGGCCGAGGACGACGAGCCAGAGCAGGCAAGCCACGACACGGCCGATGTGGAGCCGGTTGCAGAGGTCTCAGACACATCAGACTCAGGCACCGATCAACCCTTGCCTGACAGTGAGCCTCCGGAGCTGCCGCGTTTCGAGATTCCTCCGGATCTGATCCTTCACCCCGTTGCGGAACCGGAATCGTGGTCGGCGCGACGGGTTGCCGGCTGGGCCGCGGTGCTGCTGCTGGCCCTGGGACTCGTGACCCAGGGCATCTATGCCTCGCGGGAGACCCTGGCGACTGACCCTGAGCTGGCACCCTGGATGGTGAGCTTCTGCAATGTCTTCGGTTGTGAGCTGCCGCCCACACGTGATCTCGCCGATATCCAGGTACTCGAACGCGTGGTGCGTCCGCATCCGCAGGGCAAGGATGCGCTGCTGGTACACACCACGCTGGTCAACAAGGCGCCTTTCGTGCAGCCCTACCCGATACTCGAGCTCCGGCTCGCGGACCTGTCCGGCGGGCTGGTGGCGGGACGGCGCTTCAGGCCGTCTGAGTACCTCCCCGAAAATATCGATATCGAGGCTGGCATGGACCCCGATGTTCCTGTGACCGCAGAGCTCGAATTGGTGCGCCCGGATATCGAGGTGGTGTCCTATCAGTTCGATTTTCTTTGAGCGTTCCGTGCCTTGTGAGAATACTTTATCCGCGCCGTTCGAACGAGTATTATCTGCGGTCCCGTTGACCGGACAGCCGCATGCGCATTGGACCTTACCCGTTGAGAAACAGACTCGTTCTGGCGCCCATGGCTGGGGTCACAGACCGCCCGTTTCGCCAGTTGTGCAAACGTATGGGCGCTGGGCTTGCCGTGTCGGAGATGGTGTCCTCAAACTCGCTGCTCTGGGGCAGCGAGAAGACCCGGCGCCGCGCCGATCATGCGGGCGAGGTCGAACCCAGAGCGGTGCAGATTGCCGGCGCCGATCCGCAATTAATGGCGCAGGCCGCGCGTCATAACGTAGACCGGGGCGCCCAGATCATTGATATCAACATGGGCTGCCCGGCCAAGAAGGTTTGCAATGTGATGGCCGGTTCCGCGTTGTTACAGGATGAAGAACGTGTTGCCCGCATTCTGGATGCCGTGGTGAACGCCGTCGATGTCCCGGTTACGCTCAAAATCCGTACCGGCTGGGACAAGGCGCACCGCAACGGTGTGCGCGTGGCGCGGCTTGCCGAGCAGGCCGGCATACAGGCACTGGCGGTGCACGGCCGTACGCGCGCCTGTCACTTCACGGGCGAGGCCGAGTATGACACCATTCGCGCGATCAAACAGTCCGTCTCGATCCCGGTGATCGCCAATGGGGATATCCGTACACCGGAAAGGGCCCGCAAGGTCCTTGACTACACGGGGGCGGATGCCATTATGATCGGTCGTGCTGCGCAGGGGAGGCCGTGGATATTCCGGGAGATTAACCACTACCTGAGCACGGGCGAGCATCTGCCCGAGCCATCAGCCGGGGAAATCCGCGATATTCTGATCGGCCACTTACAGAATCTGTATGCGTTCTACGGCGAATTTACGGGGGTTCGCGTGGCACGCAAGCATATATCGTGGTATAGCAAGGGTCAGCGCGATGGCGCCGGGTTTCGTGATCGGGTCAATCGCGTGGAAACGGTCGAGGAACAGTTACATATAACCAATCAATTTTTTGATCACCTGTCGAGGGGGGCTTGGCAGCATGAATTGTCCTGTGCAGTCAATAATGGTTGGCAAATGGAGTTCAGGGAGACGCGAGCGCCGCAGGGAACCGCTCAAACAGACAGTACAGAATTGCCTGGAACGCTATTTGGCGGACCTTAACGGTCATGATCCGAATGGCATATATCAGATGGTCCTGACCCAGGTCGAACAGGGCATGCTGGAGACCATCATGGACGAGGTAGCCGGCAACCAGACCCGCGCGGCGGAGATGCTCGGGATCAGCCGGTCGACGCTGCGGAAGAAGCTGATTCAATATGGGTTGTAGGGGGGGGTAAGAGCTAGAATACAGAATACAGAAGACAGAATACAGAAGACAGAAGACAGAAGACAGAAGACAGAAGACAGAAGACAGAAGACAGAAGACGGGAGTCGGGAGTCGGGAGTCGGGAGTCGGGAGTTACCTGAACCTGCGATTCTAACCTCCGGCGAGTGAATTCGTGAGGCTGTGTTTCTGATGGTATTATCGCTGATCAGTACGAAAGCAGCTGGCGTCGGTTGACTTTCGTGCTCATCAGTATGTTTTCTTCCGTGGATTCTGTGGGTTCCGCGTGGTGAATGGCACTTGCTCAGGCGGTTCCCTGATCGATGTAGGGCGATGTAGGGTGAATTGAGATGGGTTAGGCACGCCGTTTGTGCCGTAACCCACCGGATGTGCCGGCAGGCACGCATTAGAAAATGCGTTGTATTGCTTCGCAACCCTTGGTGGGTTACGCAAAAAGCGCTAACCCACCGTAGATTTCGACTCAAGCAAGTCCCATTCGGTTCCGTGGCCATTTACCGAGCGCACGCATGAAGACCATCAAACGTGCCCTGATCAGCGTCTCCGACAAGACGGGTGTCAGCGATTTCGCGCATGCCCTGGTTGAGCGTGGTGTGGAGATACTGTCCACCGGCGGCACAGCCCGGCTGTTGAGCGATAACGGCATAGCCGTGGTCGAGGTATCGGACTACACCGGGTTTCCCGAGATGATGGCCGGGCGGGTGAAGACGCTGCATCCGAAAATCCATGGTGGAATCCTGGGTCGGCGCGGTACGGACGATGTGGCAATGCAGGCGCAGGGCATCCCGCCGATCGATCTCGTCGTCGTCAATCTGTATCCGTTTGAGGAGACTGTCGCGCAGCCCGGCTGTGATCTGTCCACGGCCATCGAGAACATCGATATCGGCGGTCCCAGCCTGCTGCGCGCGGCGGCCAAGAACCACGCGGCAGTGACGGTTGTCGTCGATACGGCGGACTACACTCGGGTGCTGGCCGAGATGGATACAAACGCGGGCGCTGTGACGGACGAGACACGCTACCTTCTGGCTGTAAAGACCTTTGAGCATACGGCACGTTACGATGGCGCCATCGCCAACTATCTGGGTGGCCACAATCTGCCCGACGCGGATGCAGCCTTTCCGCGCACCTTCAGCCTGCAGGTGCGCAAGGTGCAGGGCATGCGTTATGGCGAGAATCCGCATCAGCGCGCCGCCTTCTATATCGATCACAGGGTGCCCGAGGCCTGCGTGGCCACGGCGCGTCAGTTACAGGGTAAGGAACTGTCCTACAACAATGTCGCCGATACGGATGCGGCACTGGAGTGTGTGAAGTCGTTTCACGAGGGGCCTGCCTGCGTCATCGTGAAGCACGCCAACCCCTGCGGTGTGGCAGTGGGTGCCAGCCTGCTGGAGGCCTATGAGCGCGCCTACACGACGGATCCGACCTCGGCCTTTGGCGGTATCATCGCCTTCAATCAGGCACTGGACGCCGAAACGGCCCGGGCGATTATCGACCGCCAGTTTGTCGAGGTGATTATCGCGCCCGCGGTGGCAGATGACGCGCTGTCGGTACTGAACACGAAGAAGAATGTCCGAGTGCTCGCCTGCGGCGCGTGGCCCGAGGTACCGGTGCCGGCGTTCGATTTCAAACGTGTCAACGGTGGCCTGCTGGTGCAGGATCGTGATCTTGGGCAGGTCAGCGAGTCGGACCTCAAGCTGGTGACCAAAAAGGCACCGAGCGATGGGCAGTTGCGTGATCTGCTGTTCGCCTGGCGGGTATGCAAGTTCGTGAAGTCCAATGCCATTGTGTATTGCCGGGACGGCATGACCATCGGTGTGGGTGCGGGGCAAATGAGCCGCGTCTACAGCGCCAAAATCGCCGGCATCAAGGCGGCGGACGAGGGACTGGAGGTCAAGGGCTCTGTGATGGCCTCGGACGCCTTTTTCCCGTTCCGCGATGGTATCGATGCCGCACACGCCGCTGGCATCACGGCGGTGATCGAACCGGGTGGCTCCATGCGGGACGACGAGGTAATCGCTGCGGCCGATGAGCACGGCATGGCGATGGTGTTTACGGGGATGCGGCATTTTAGGCATTAAATGCCAGAATACAGGAGACGGAAGACAGAATTCAGAATTCAGAATACAGAATACAGAATACAGAATACAGAATACAGAATACAGAATACAGGAGACAGGAGTTAGGAGTGAGGCGGCGAGATGATTGGGATTTTTCAGTACAGTCTTAGGTCAGGTACGCTGAGGCAGTATTCTGGATTCTGACTCCTGTATTCTGTATTCCTGTTTTTCTTGAGTCACGGCGCTGTACGTTCCTGACTGTTTTCAGAAGACAATCGAGCAATGAGAATTCTCATAATCGGCGGCGGTGGGCGTGAACATGCCCTGGCCTGGAAGGCGGCGCAGTCGCCAGGGGTGGACAAGGTGTTCGTCGCCCCGGGCAATGCCGGTACCGCGCGCGAACCGCGGCTTGAAAATGTTGCCATCCCTGCCGAGCATGTCGGCGCGCTGCTCGACTTTGCCCGTAAAGAATCCATCGGTCTGACCATCGTTGGGCCCGAAGTGCCACTGGTACTCGGTCTCGTCGATGTCTTTGCCAACGCCGGTCTGCGATGTTTTGGTCCGAGCGAGGCGGCGGCCGAGCTGGAGGGTTCCAAGGCCTTCAGCAAGGATTTCCTGGCGCGACATGCCATCCCCACCGCTGCCTATGCCAACTTCACCGAGATCGATGCGGCGATAGACTATATCCGCGAACAGGGTGCCCCGATCGTGGTGAAGGCCGATGGACTGGCGGCCGGCAAGGGCGTGATTCTGGCCGAGACGCCGGATGAGGCGATCGCCGCGGTCAGGGACATGCTCGCCGGCAATGCCTTTGGTGAGGCAGGCAATCGGGTCGTCATTGAGGCGTTCCTCGAGGGCGAGGAGGCGAGCTTTATCGTCATGGTGGACGGCGAGCATATCCTGCCGCTGGCAACGTCGCAGGACCACAAGGCGGCGCATGACGGTGACACCGGGCCCAATACCGGGGGGATGGGCGCCTACTCGCCCGCGCCGGTCGTGACCCCGGAAGTCCATGACAGGATCATGCGCGAGGTGATCGAGCCGACGGTGCGCGGCATGGCGGCGGAGGGACGGCCCTATACCGGTTTTCTCTACGCGGGCGTGATGATCGGCGCCGACGGCACGCCGAAAGTGCTGGAGTTTAATGTCCGTTTTGGCGATCCCGAAACCCAGCCCATCATGCTGCGTCTCAAATCCGACCTGGTTGCCTTGTGTGACGCGGCGCTCGACAGGCGCCTGGATGAAATGCAGGTCGAATGGGATCCCCGTGCGGCACTTGGTGTGGTGATGGCGGCTGGCGGCTATCCGGGCCCTTATCGCACAGGCGACGTGATTGAGGGTTTGCCGGCGAACGATCGGGAAGACATCAAGGTATTTCATGCCGGTACCACTGATCGCAACGGCCAGGTGGTGACCAGTGGCGGGCGGGTGCTGTGTGTCTGCGCGCTTGGCGAGAGCGTCGCGCTTGCCCAGCAGCGCGCCTATGAGCAGGTAAAGAAAATCCGCTGGGATGAGGCCTATTACCGGACGGACATCGGTTATCGGGCGGTCGCGAGGGAGAGAAAGTAAAAGACAATATCCAGAATACAGAATACAGAATACAGAAGACAGAATACAGAAGACAGGAGACAGGAGACAGCAAACACGAAACACGAGACACGAAACACGAGATAGTAGGCGATAGACAATAGGCAGGGTGAGGTTAACGCCTCGGGCGCCGGATTGGCTGGTGTGGGTCGGGCTGGGGTTATTCTGTATTCTGTATTCTGTCTCCTGTATTCTGCTTTTGACTTCTTACCTTTTCATCGATTCAAAAAATTCCGCGTTCGTCTTCGTGGCCTTCAGCTTGTCCAGCAGGAATTCCATGGCAGCGAGTTCATCCATGGGGTGCAGGAGTTTGCGCAGGATCCACATTTTCTGTAGCTCGTTCGGCTTGACGAGCAGCTCTTCCCGGCGGGTGCCCGAGCGGTTGATGTTGATGGAGGGATAGACGCGTTTCTCGGCAATGCGCCGATCGAGATGGATCTCCATATTGCCCGTGCCCTTGAACTCCTCGTAGATGACGTCGTCCATGCGGGATCCGGTTTCGATCAGAGCCGTCGCCAGTATCGTCAGACTGCCGCCTTCCTCGATGTTGCGTGCGGCGCCGAAGAAACGTTTGGGGCGCTGCAGCGCGTTGGCGTCGACGCCGCCGGTCAGCACTTTCCCGGAGGACGGAACGACCGTGTTGTAGGCGCGGGCCAGGCGGGTAATGGAATCGAGCAGGATAACGACGTCCCGCTTGTGCTCAACCAGCCGCTTGGCCTTTTCGATGACCATCTCCGCGACCTGCACATGCCGACTGGCCGGCTCGTCAAAGGTGCTGGAGACGACCTCGCCGCGCACCGAGCGCGCCATCTCGGTGACCTCTTCCGGGCGTTCGTCGATGAGCAGAACGATCAGATAGCATTCCGGGTGATTCCTCGCGATCGACTGGGCGACGTTTTGCAGGAGCATGGTCTTGCCGGCCTTGGGCGGGGATACGATCAGCCCGCGCTGGCCCTTGCCAATGGGTGCGGCCAGATCGATAACCCGAGGCGTGATGTCCTCGGTGCTGCCGTTGCCGAGTTCGAGCGTGAGTCGCTCGTCCGCATGCAACGGAGTCAGGTTTTCAAACAGGACCTTGTGCTTGGCATTCTCCGGCGTCTCAAAATTGATTTCTGCGACCTTGAGCATGGCGAAATAACGCTCACCTTCTTTCGGCGGGCGGATCTTGCCGGATACCGTGTCGCCGGTGCGCAGGCTGAAGCGCCGTATCTGACTGGGTGAGACATAAATGTCGTCCGGGCCGGCAAGATAGGAACTGTCGGCCGAGCGCAGGAAACCGAATCCATCCTGGAGTATTTCCAGGACACCGTCGCCGAAAATGTCTTCGCCGTTTTTGGCATGCGCCTTCAGGATGGAGAAGACAACGTCCTGCTTGCGGGACCGGGCCATGCCTTCGATCCCCATGCCTTGGGCGATTTCGATAACTTCCGATGCAGGTTTTTGCTTGAGTTCAGTCAGATTCATGGTTGTCCGGTTATGAGTTGCTGCCGTTGATGTAAATAATGATGGGCACCCGGGCGGGCCGGGTAATTCGGGTTCTTGATGGAAGGTTGCCGGTGACGGCGGAAACTTATAATCGATCGTTTATTTTAATAAACGCCGCAAGGCTACCACGGTTCCGGATAGCCGTCCAGTCCAGGAACCGGACGGCATCCGATCAAATATTACTGTCTATGAAGGCGGTCAACTGCGACTTGGAAACGGCGCCAACCTTGGTCGCCTCGACATTGCCATCCTTGAACAGCATGAGCGTAGGAATACCCCGGATGCCGTATTTCGGCGGCGTCTGCGGGTTTTCATCGATGTTCAGTTTGGCTACCCGTATCTTGCCGACATATTCATCGGCAATCTCGTCCAGGATCGGGGCGATCATCTTGCAGGGCCCGCACCATTCGGCCCAGTAATCGACAAGCACAGGTTCTGACGATTTCAATACATCGGTATCAAACGAACCATCCGTTACATAAAGGATACGATCACTCACTTATAGAGACCTCCTGATTATAAGGGATACACACGGCAAGCCGCCGCGTGGCCCTGTCTGCCCCGCACTTCACGGATCGATATGCGTCCTTATCAAGGCATTTTCAATCAACTTGTGACTGGCCCCTGGATAGCCACTGCAGTTGAACGAGCCTGTACAGTATAGGGAAGGTGATTAAACTCTGGATGTTGATATAGTAATTTCAGCCTAATCCGATCCTTATTGCAAGTCCAAAGGGAACTTAATGTGTTTTTCGGCAACCTCTAGGGTATGCTAGGTCGGTTATGACTGAACGACATCTCACAGACTACGCGCTTTCCGACCTCGGACTGGCGCCAGCGATCATGCAAGGACTTGAGGAGGCCGGTTTTTCGGTTTGCACTCCAATCCAGGCGGAGACCTTGCCCATAGCCCTGCAGGGACGGGATATTGCGGGCCAGGCACAGACCGGTACCGGCAAGACGGCTGCCTTTTTGCTCGCCACGTTCCAGCATCTGCTGACACACGCGGCGAGCAAGGACCGGCGGCCCAACCAACCGCGCGCCATCATACTTGCACCGACCCGGGAACTGGCCATTCAGATCCATGCCGACGCGCAGTCTCTCGGCAAGTACTGCGGTTTCCGCCTCGCCCTGGTCTATGGCGGCACGGGGTACGAGCAGCAGCGCACGGCACTGACCGAAGGCGTCGACATTCTGATCGGTACGCCGGGACGAACGATTGACTATTTCAAGCAACATGTCTTCGATCTGAAGATGATCCAGGTCGTCGTGCTGGACGAGGCAGACCGGATGTTCGACCTCGGTTTCATCAAGGATATCCGTTTCCTGCTGCGCCGCTGTCCGAAGCCGGAACACCGGCTCGGGCTGCTGTTCTCCGCGACCTTGTCGCATCGCGTCAACGAACTGGCATACGAGCACATGAACAACCCGCAGCTGGTACGCATCGAACCCGAACGGGTGACGGCGGCCAAGGTGCGTCAGGTGGTGTATCACACCGCGAATGAAGAGAAAATTCCGCTCCTCATCAGTATACTTCGGCACACGGATCCGAGGCGGAGCATCGTTTTCGTCAACACCAAACGCGACGCTGAGCGGGTCTGGGGCTATCTGGAGGGTAACGGTTTCGAAACGGCGGTGTTATCAGGCGACGTGCCCCAGCGCAAGCGCCAACAGTTGCTGGAACGTTTCCAGCGCGGGGACCTGCCGGTGCTCGTGGCTACCGACGTTGCGGCACGAGGTTTGCACATTCCTGAGGTGAGCCACGTTTTTAATTATGATTTGCCGCAGGATGCCGAAGACTATGTGCATCGTATCGGCCGGACCGCGCGGCTGGGTGCGGATGGTGACGCCGTGAGTTTTGCATGCGAGCGCTTCGTGTACTCGCTGCCTGAGATCGAGGACTACATTGGGCTCAAGATTCCGGTTGAGCCGGTGCCGCCGGAGGCATTAAAGGACACACTGCAACCCCCGGTGCGGCTGCCGCGTCGCAAACAGCCGCCCAAGAGGGAAAAGCCGCGTTCCAGTCGCCGGTCGTCGAGGGGGCGTTAACAGGGAAAAACAGCGTGACATCGGCAACACAGGTTATGGACTGGTTACAGGGAAGTCGGGGTCAGCGGGCCGCCCGGATCAGCGCCTTATTGCTGGGCGTGTGGATCATCTGGCGCTTCGCCGCGCTGACCTGGTTACTGGTACCGACGCCGGAGCTGCCAATGCTGCCGGTGACCATCGAGCCGCAGATGAAGCCGGCACCCGAATCGGGCAACGCCCAGGCGATTGCCAGCCTCCAACAGTTGCACCTCTTCGGCATGGCGGCGGCGCCAGCCGCGCCGGTAAAGCAGGGTCCGATAGACGCGCCGGACACACGCCTGAATCTGACACTGAAAGGCGCCTTATCCTCTGATGTTCAAGAAGAAGCACGTGCTATCATTGCCGCGGCCGGTGGGGAGGAGAAGACCTACGCGATCGGTGCAGAGATTCCGGGTGGTGCGCGCCTTACTGAAATCTACCCGGACCGGGTGATCCTGGAACGGGGTGGACGCTATGAGACGCTGCGCCTGCCGCGTGATGCCTCGGCGATGCCGCCTTCACCCCGTCGTCAGGCCGCCGGACGGGCAGCCGGGCGCATCGACACGGGGCAGCTGATAGGTGACTATCGCGAAAAAATGGCGCAAAATCCAGCGGTTTTGTTGGATATTGCACGCCCCGAGGCATATCGGGAGGAAGACCAGTTCATCGGCTTCAAGCTGCGCCCCGGTAACAGACGCGAGTTGTTTGCACAATTGGGTCTGCAGGATGGGGATGTGGTTACGGAAGTCAACGGTATCGAACTGGATGATCCGAGCCAGGGGGCGGCGGTACTCGAAAGCATCAAGGAGGGTGACCAGCTTTCATTGACGGTGCGGCGCAATGGACAGGACCTTGATCTGGCCTTCCCGATTCCTTAAAGGTTGATCATGGGCGCGCCGACAAGGCTATGAATTCCAGGGTGAAATGCGTATGAAAGGGACTCATCGAGGGACTCCGCAGGGCAGGGGATTCACTGTATTCCGCCATGCACTCCTGCTGCTGGCAGGTTGCTGGTCAACGTTGCTGCTCGCACAGACGGTCACGTTGAACCTCAAGGATGCGGACATCAGTGCCCTCATCGGGACTGTCGCGGAGGTTACCGACACCAATTTCATCGTCGATCCGCGTGTGAAGGGCAAGATCACGGTCATTTCATCACGCCCGATGAACAGCGACGAGATCTACCAGGTGTTTCTTTCCATTCTCAAGGTGCACGGTTTCGCTGCCGTGCCGACCGGCGAGGTGGTCAAGATCGTCCCGGATGTGAATGCCAAGCAGGATGCCATTCCCAACGCCACCGAGGAATCACCGGGGCGGGGTGACGAGATGGTTACGCGGGTGGTTCAGGTCGACAATGTGTCGGCGGCGCAACTCGTTCCCATCCTGCGCCCGCTGGTGCCCCAGCAGGGACATCTTGCCGCCTATCCGTCCACTAATATGCTGATTCTGTCGGACCGCGCCGACAATGTTGAGCGTCTTGTGTCAATTATCCATCGCATCGACCAGGAAAGCGACAGCGAGATCGAGGTCATTCCTCTGGAGCACGCTTCGGCTACCGAAGTCGTACGCATCCTCAATACACTGGGCCGTGCCCAGCCTGCAGCAGCCAAGGGCGCGGCCGCAGGTGTGGCGGACGGTCTGGCACTGATTGCTGATGAACGCACCAACAGCGTTCTGCTGGGCGGCGGGCGCGCGGACCGACTGCGGTTGCGGGTCATTATCTCGCATCTCGACACACCGCTGGAGCGCGGTGGCAATACCCATGTCGTCTATCTCAAGTACGCCAAGGCGCAGGACCTGGTCGACGTACTCACCGGTGTCAGTCAGGGGATCGAGGAGGATCAGAAGGGCGGGCAGGCCGCCGCCGCAAAGTCTAAGGGGCTCGCTATCAATATCCAGGCCGACGAGGCCGCCAATGCCTTGGTGATCACGACGCCGCCGGATGTGTTCCGCTCGCTGCAAACCGTGATCCGGCAACTGGATATACGCCGTGCCCAGGTGCACGTTGAGGCGCTGATTGCGGAGATAACCAACAGCTCCCAGGCGGCGCTTGGTGTTCAGTGGCAGTCGACACAGAATACAGACAACAAGGGTGCCATCGGCGGTACCAACTTCAGCATCCCCGGGGTTCCGAGCATCGGCGCGGTGGCTACCGACCCGCTCAGCAATGTTGGCAGGGGTCTGACCGTCGGGCTTATCGACGGTACGCGCACCATTCTGGGGACGGAGATCCTGAACCTCGGTGCCCTGATTACAGCGGTGGCTGGAGACACCAACAACAATATTCTGGCAACACCGAACCTGGTGACCCTGGACAACCAGGAGGCGGAGATTGTGGTGGCGCAGAACATCCCCTTTGTGACCGGGCAGTTCACGAATACGGGTGCCGCACAGGGTTCGGTGAATCCTTTCCAGACCATCGAGCGTCAGGACGTCGGTCTGACCCTCAAGATCAAGCCCCAGATCAATGAAGGAGACGCCATCCAGCTGGAAATCGAGCAGGAAGTCTCGAACGTCTCCCCGACACAAGTCCCGGGCGCATCGGATATCGTCACCGTAGTACGGAACATCAATACCACGGTGCTGGTACAGGATCACCAGATGGTAGTACTCGGTGGTCTGATCGATGATCAGACCCAGGAGAACATCGAGAAGGTGCCCTTTCTTGGCGACCTGCCCTTCCTTGGCAATCTGTTCAAGGCTCGGAGCACCTCGAAGGTCAAGCGGAACCTCATGGTCTTCATTCAGCCGTCCATTATCCGCGACGCGGCGACGGAGACCGAGATTGCCGCCGGCAAGTACAATTTCATTCGGGCACGCCAGCAGGCAGGCAAGAAGAAGGGCATGGATCTGATGCCCAAACATGAAGTCGCGGACCTGCCGCCTTTTCCGACACTGCTTGAATCGCCCGGGTTGACCCCGCAGGCGCTGCCGCCTGTGCCGAAAGACACGGATAATCCGGCAGTTGTTCCGAAAGAAGACAACGTCTCGGCAGCCGCTCCGAAAGAAAAAGACGTCCCGGCAGCTGCTCCGAAATCTCCGAAAACTTTCCCGGCGGTTCCGGAGCCGTACTAGACATATGAAGGACGCTGTCATAGACGCTGCCGCATTGGAGCCCGAAGCGGAGGCGCCGCAGAAGTTCCGACCGAGCTTCGCCTTTGCCAAGCGCCAGGGCGTGCTTGTCGATGGCGAACGTGACGGTCAGCCGCTGGTGCGTTACCGCGGCGACATTACACCGCAGACACTCGCTGAGGTGAGGCGTTTCCTGGGTAAGCCGTTTATGCTCGAGCGGGTCGAAGACCACCTGTTCGATGGCATGCTGGTGGCTGCCTATGAGCAGGGTTCCAGTGAAGCCATGCAGATGATGGGAGACCTTGGCGAAGACACCGACCTGTTCAGTATTGCCGAGCAGTTGCCGGAGACCGAGGACCTGCTGGAGAGCGAGGACGATGCGCCGATCATCCGTTTGATCAATGCGCTGCTTACCGAGGCTGTCAAGGAGAATGCCTCGGATATCCACATCGAGACCTTTGAAAACCGCCTGGTGGTGCGGTTCCGCGTCGATGGTGTGCTGCGCGAGGTGTTGCAGCCACAGCGCGTGCTGGCGCCACTCATTGTGTCGCGCATCAAGGTAATGGCAAAGCTCGACATCGCCGAGAAGCGCCTGCCCCAGGACGGACGCATTTCGCTGCGGGTTGCCGGTCGCGCGGTTGACGTGCGTGTCTCGACGCTGCCCTCGGGGCATGGCGAGCGTGTCGTCCTGCGTCTGCTCGACAAAAAAGCGGGGCGTCTAAATCTCGAGCACCTGGGTATGGCGGCAGAAACGGAAAAGGGGATGGATCGGGTGATTCATCAGCCGCACGGGATTATTCTGGTCACCGGGCCGACGGGATCTGGCAAGACGACGACACTGTACGCGGTCCTGACGCGGCTCAATGACAAGAGCCGCAACATCATGACGGTGGAAGACCCGATCGAGTACTTCCTCGACGGCATCGGTCAGACGCAGGTCAACACCAAGGTGGACATGAGTTTTGCGCGCGGATTGCGCGCCATCTTGCGCCAGGATCCGGACGTGGTCATGGTCGGCGAGATCCGCGACCTGGAAACAGCGGAGATTGCCGTGCAGGCCAGCCTCACGGGACACCTTGTGTTGTCGACACTGCACACCAACAGCGCCGCCGGTGCGGTGACCCGCCTGCGTGACATGGGTGTCGAGGCATTCCTGTTGTCATCGAGTCTCATTGGTGTTCTCGCCCAGCGGTTGGTGCGCGTGCTCTGTGATGAATGCAAGCAGGCCTACACCGCAAATGCCGCGGACTGCGAGGCGCTGGACCTTCCGCCTGAAAGTTCACCGACGCTCTACAGAGCAGTTGGCTGCCGGACATGCAACCAGCTTGGTTATCAGGGCCGTACCGGAATTTATGAGCTTATCGAGATGGACGAACAGATGGGCGCCATGATCCACGACGGCGCCGGCGAGATAGAACTCGAAAAATATGCCCGGACACTGTCGCCCAGTATCCGAAACGACGGACGCCGAATTATTCTCCAGGGTAAAACGACGATTGAGGAAGTGTTCCGCGTTACTCGGGAAGACTGACGGTTTGCCGACCGGCAGCTGGTCGCCGGTGACGGGTTAGCAGGAGAATCACTTCAACTCGGGTTTCTTGCCAGTGGTCCCCTGTCTGGCGAGTGCTCTTTCAACCTGATAATAACGGATGCTGACAAGTTCAGCTGAGTGCCCTTGTTTTTTGGGGCCACGGAATTCACGGAAGGACACGGAAATAATTCTAACGGGTGTTCGTTCTTTCTTTGTTTTTCTGTGAGCTGCGTGGCCATAATATCCGTTATCATCAGCTTGAAAAAGCACTAGCAGAAACCCGATCTCGAAAACTCACAGCATGGGCGCCTTCGAATACACTGCACTGGATACCCGCGGTCGTGAACTCAAGGGAGTTCTCGAGGGGGACACTGCGCGCCAGGTGCGCCAGCAGTTGCGCGAGAAGCATTGGACCCCACTGTCGGTGCAGGAGGTTTCCGAGCGGGAAGTCAGGGCGGGGCGTACTTTTCAACTGAAACGCGGTGTCGGTGCCGCAGATCTTGCCCTGATGACACGGCAACTGGCGACCATGGTGCGCGCCGGACTGCCGCTCGAAGAAGCCTTGCGCGCGGTCTCCCAGCAGACCGACAAGGCGCGGCTGAAGAGCATGATGCTTGCCGTGCGCTCACGGGTCATGGAAGGACACACGCTGGCCTCCGGTCTGGCCGAGTTTCCACATGTCTTTCCGGAACTCTATCGGGCGACGGTGTCTGCCGGTGAGGAGGCCGGACACCTCGATATGGTGCTCGAGCGGCTCGCCGATTACACCGAGTCGCGCCAGCAGCTGCGTCAGAAGATTCAGCTTGCGCTGTTCTATCCGGCGATGCTGACGATCATGGCCATCGGCGTAGTCAGCCTGCTGCTGGTCTATGTAGTCCCCCAGGTGGTGCAGGTCTTCGCCAACATCGGCCAGGAACTGCCCTTGCTGACCCGCGCCCTGATCGCGGTGAGCGATTTCCTGCGCGCTTATGGCTTTTTGCTTCTGGTCTTGCTGGTGGTGCTGGGTGCCGGGTTTGGTTACCTGATGCGGCAGGAGCCGTTTCGGCGGCGTGTGCATCATACCCTGTTATCGCTGCCACTCGTGGCACGGCTGGTGCGCGGTCTGAACACAGCACGCTTTGCCCGCACCTTCAGTATTCTGATGGCCAGCGGTGTGCCGGTGCTCGAGGTGCTGCGCATTGCGGCATCTGTGATCTCCAATCTGCCCATGCGTGACGCAGTGGAGGAGGCGGCCCGGAAGGTCAGGGAGGGGGCAAGCCTGGCGAGTTCGCTGGAAAAGAGTGGCTATTTCCCGCCGATGACGGTCCACCTGATTGCCAGTGGTGAGGCGAGCGGCAAGCTTGAAGAGATGCTGGATCGCGCGGCGGCCAACCAGGAACGTGAGGTTGAGTCGCTCGTCGCGACCATTCTGGGTCTGTTCGAGCCTCTGATGATTGTGGTGATGGGGGGAATGGTGCTCATCATCGTGCTCGCCATCCTGCTGCCGATCTTCGAGCTGAATCAGCTTGTCAAGTGAGAAGGCAGAAGACAGAAGACAGAAGACAGAATACAGAAGACAGAAGCCAGAAGCCAGAATACAGAATACAGAATACGGAATAGGGAATAGGGAATAGGGAATACGGACTGTTGAGTGCATTACGCCCAGCCGTGCTCAGCCGGACATTCTGGATGCTGACTCCTGGCTTCTGAATGCTCGATCAATAGCCTCCCGACGCGACCTCCAGTCCGCGCGGAATCCCTTCCAGCCGTACCACTTCGGTTTCGATCTCGCCGTCCGGATGCAGCCTAAGCCAACGATAGCCGGGTGCGATGGGATCAACCGCAAACTCATCACTGCCGGGTGCAAACTGAATACAGGTCGAGGGTGTCGCAATCAGCTTCACATTGTGTCGCTGGCTCTCGTAGCGTTGGTGCACATGTCCCCAAAGAATGCCGCGAACCTGCGCATGACGGTCAATGACTGAAAAGAAGCTGTCCGGATTATCCACCGCCATGCTGTCCAGCCACCGGCTGCCGATCGGTAACGGCTGATGATGCAGGCAGACCAGCGCGTGAGAGTTCGGCGCTCCGTTCAATGTGCTGTCGAGGCGCTGTAGTTCGGATTCGAGCAGATGGCCCGCATCGCTGCCCGCGATTGTCGAGTCCAGAAATATGATCACCCAGTTGCCCCAGGAGGCCTTTTCGCGCCAGCTCACGCACTCATGCTGCAGATAGTTGCGCAGCGCCGTGCCTTCATCATGATTGCCCGGCAGGCAATAAACGGGTGCTGCCAGTCGGAGAAATTGCTCGCGTATGCGCCGGTAGCCATCTGCCGAGCCATCGTGTACCAGGTCGCCGGTCGCGAGGACCAGGTCCGGCGAGCGATCCTCCGCGAGTACGCTGTGAATCGCTGCATTCAGAGACTGGTCGGTGTTGACACCCAGCAGGCACCCACTGCGTGACGCATAGAGGTGCGTGTCGGTGATCTGCAGGACCTCGAGTGTTCGATCTGTATTGGGCAGTTTCATCCTTGTGCATTCTCCCGCGGGCCGGTCTGCTACCTCCTAATCGAGCCCTTTGGCGAAAACCTTGGAATTGCGCTGATAGTTATACAGCTGGCGCCGCTTGAGAGGTAGGTCGCTGACCTGTGCCGGCTGAAAACCCCGTTCACGAAACCAGTGCGCTGTGTGTGTCGTCAGGACAAACAATGTTCCAATGCCCGCGTGCCTCGCCTGGTTTTCAAGACTCTGCAACAGTGCATCACCTCGCCCGTGGTTGCGGTAGTCTGGGTGCACGGCCAGACAGGCAATCTCGCCAAATCCTTCCTTGGGGAAGGGGTACATGGCAGCACAGGCTATCACCATACCATCACGTTCGATAACCGAAAAGTGATTGATTTCCATTTCCAGCAATTCGCGGGACCGGCGCACGAGCATTCCCTCCGCCTCCAGTGGCTGGATCAACTCGAGAATCCCCCCCGCATCGTCGATACTCGCCCGCCGCAGGCCTTCGTAGGTCTCGGCAGTGATCAGGGTGCCAATGCCATCGCGGGTGAAGAGTTCCTGCAGGAGGGCGCCTTCGGAGTCCATGCTGACCAGATGCACGCGGCGGACTCCGTGACGGGCCGCTTCGATGGCGCTCGCCAGGTGATGCTGCATGGCGGCAGGCAAGGTGCGCCGGGTGACCAGCATGCGTTCTGCATCCGGCAGCGTTAACTGGCGAATCGGGCGGCGCCTTGAGTCCTTGAGGCCTGGTTCATCGAGCAAGAGGATCAGCTTGTCAGCGCGCAATTCAGTGGCCGCATGGGTGGCAACGTCCTCGGCCCTGAGGTTGAAGACCTCGCCGGTCGGTGAGTACCCCAGGGGTGAAAGCAGCACGATCTGGCCATCGTCGAGTGCCTGGCGTATCGCTGTCCCGTCGATACGCCGGACCTCGCCGGTGTGGCAGAAATCGACACCATCCCGTACACCCAGTGGCCGGGCAGTCACGAAATTGCCGGAGGTAACGCGGATATGTGCCCCCGACATTGGGGTATTCGGGAGACCCATTGACAGCAGGGCCTCGATCTCGACACGCGCACTGCCGACGGTCTGTTTGACCCCCGCCAGTGCCTTGTCGTCGGTGATGCGCAGGTCCTGTGCGTACTTGCTCGTGAGATGGCTCTCGTGCAGCCTTTGCTCGATCTGGGGACGGGCGCCATGCACCAGGACAAGGCGGATTCCCAGGCTGTGCAGGAGCGCAATGTCGTGAATCAGCGCGGCGAATTCATTGCTGGCAGCCGTCTCCCCGCTGAACAGGATGATGAACGTCCGGCCACGATGTGCGTGGATGTAGGGGGCCGAATGCCGGAAGCTCTGAACGAAGGTCCTGGCCGGGGGTGCGTTCTTTTTTTTCACATCGGGCGAAATGGCGGAGTTAATAATATTAGAATACAGGAGTCAGCACACAGAATACAGAATGGGAGGTGAGGGGTCAGGGGTCAGGGGGCAGGAGGGTCTGACATTCTGGCTTCTGGGTGCTGAATTCTGGATTCTTTGATAACCAGAACCCTGAGTGGATCTTTAGTGACGGCAGTAGAAAGTCTCACTCCCCTCACTCCTCACTCCTCACTCCTCACTCCTCACCCCTCACTCTTCCACAAAACTCCCCAATCAGCTTTTCCAGGAGATCGACCGTCGGTTGCAGCCGATCCAGCGCCAGATACTCATCCGGCTGATGCGCCTGGTCGATGTCGCCCGGGCCGAGGATCACCGTCTGCATGCCCAGTTCGTTGAAATAGGGTGCCTCGGTGGCGAAGGCTACGGCCTCTGCGGCATGTCCCGTGAGGCGCTCGGCGGCCTGCACGATGGGGGAATCACCCGGCGTTGCCATGGCAGGTATGCCGGTGAACAGTGGTTCGATGGCAATCTCCAGACCGCTGTCGGCAAGCCGGTGACGAATACGCTCGGCCATGACTGTTCGCAGTTCAGCAAGTTCCATTCCGGGAAGTGGCCGCAGGTCGATGTGCAGCTCACACTCCGCGCAGATGCGGTTGGGGTTATCGCCGCCGTGAATATGTCCGAGGTTGAGTGTCGGGAACGGGACCTTGAATAAGGCGTTACAGTGATCGCGCTGCAACTCGGCACGCCATCTGATCAATTCGTCGAGTACCTGAGACATGCCGTCGAGCGCGCTGTTGCCCAGTGAGGGGTCGCTTGAATGCCCCGATCGGCCCCTGAGGTGGATGGCATCCATAAAGATGCCTTTGTGCATGCGGACCGGCCGCAGCCCGGTGGGTTCGCCGATGACTGCATAGCGACCCAGGTGTCGACCGCTTGCCACCAGCGCCTTGGCGCCAGACATGGAGCTTTCCTCGTCGGCCGTCGCGAGTATGATCAGCGCGTGTTGCAGGTCTTTGGCCTGGAACTGGCGCGCGGCTTCGATGGCGAGTGCGAAGAACGCCTTCATGTCCGCGGTACCGAGACCGTAGAGCCGCTGCTCGGCCTGCGTCAGCACGAAGGGATCAGAGCGCCAGCCGTCCTGATCAAAGGGCACGGTGTCAGTGTGGCCGGAGAGGACGAGCCCCGCGGGTCCCTTCCCAAGGACAGCAATGAGGTTGGCCTTTTCGGGTTGCCGCGCGACCGGCTGTATTTCGATGCGGAAACCGAGAGCCTCGAGCCACCCGGCCAGCAGGTCGATCACACCCCGGTTGCTTTGATCGAGGTCCGGGGTCACGCTGCTGACGGAGGGCACAGCAATCAGTTCGGCGATCATTTCCAGCAGTTTTGGCGGGGGAGGGTGCATGGGATTCGGCGTGCGGGAGTCAGGCGTATGGGATGCGCGGGGCCATTCTGAATTCCGGCGGGTGGATTCCGGGTCATGTCTCCCGTTTCTGGGTGCCAGCGGCTTGACAGCTCGCGACGCGGCTGCCTCAATTGCTGATCAGTTTAGCGCACAAGCCCTGCCCATACAGCAAAACCACCGGGCTCCTCTCCTCTGGAGACTGGTCGTGTTAATGATGGCAGATATTTCATGTGTTCTGGAAGCGGGCGCCCCGTGGCAGCCTGATCCGGCACCAGGACGTGGCAAGAGATCGTTGTGAGGCGGATTTATCAGAGTATAGCCGGGGCGGCCGGCATACTGATGTTTCTGGCAGTCGAGGCCGGTGAATGGTCCGGCCACGTGGGCAGCCAGTTGTTCGCGTTCCGGAAGGATCCCCTGGACGACGCGCAGCACACTACCTACCTGTCGCTGGTAGCCGAACCCGAGTATTACGCTGAGTCGGACGACGGGACCATGAGTTTCCGCTTCATCCCCTTCCAGCGTGTTGCCCAGCATGACGCCAGGTGGACGCATAATGATATCCGCGAGCTCAGCACCACCTATGTCAGTGAAGCCTGGGAAACCACGGTGGGTATCAGTAAGGTCTTCTGGGGCGTGACCGAGGTCCGGCACCTGGTCGATATCGTCAACCAGACTGATCTGGTCGAAAACGAGGATGGTGAAGAGAAGCTCGGCCAGCCCATGGTCAAGTTGTCACTGGTACCCGGACTGGGAACGCTCGATATCTTCGTGCTGCCGCTGTTTCGCGACCGGACGTTCCCCGGCAGGCACGGCCGGCCGCGACTGCCCGTTGCGGTCAACGTCCGCGACCCGATCTTTGAATCATCCAAAAAGCGCAGTCATGTGGATTTCGCGGCACGCTGGTTCCAGTCCCTGGCCGGTTGGGATGTCGGTCTGTCGCATTTCTACGGCACGTCGCGGGAACCGGTTCTGGTTCAGGGCGTCACGGCTGCCGGCGCGGTGGAGCTGCGACCGCGTTACGACATTATCCATCAGACGGGCCTGGAGGCGCAGCTGACCACCGGTGGCTGGTTACTGAAGTTCGAAGGGATCCGGCGCACCGGGCAGGGGCGGCACTTCGTGGCGATCGATACCGGGTTTGAATACACATTCAGCCCGCTTGCGTCCGGGCTGGAAATCGGTGCCCTGATGGAATACCTCTACGACGGGCGTGACGATGAGATTCGGTCATCCATTTCGGGCGAGCTGGATGCCACCGTGTTTCAGCATGATATCTTTGTTGGGACACGTTTCACCTTTAACGACGTCCAGAGCACGCAGATACTGGGTGGTGTCATTGCCGACCTGGAGGGCGGTGCAAAGACATACAACATCGAGGCCAGTCGAAGGGTCGGAGAAAGCTGGCTGCTCGCGGTGGAAATCCGGGGCGTCTTTGACACCGAGCCCGGCGATCTCCTCTATTCGCGCCGCAAGGACCAGTCGCTGCGCGTGGAGTTCGATTATTACTTCTGAAAGCTCTTGTGCGAAGCGCCGGTTTATCTGACCCTGTGGAGCCGGAGACGGGCCTACTCGGGAAGGCCGCTCGTCAGGCTCAGACGATGGCCCGGAGGCCGTTGTGCACTATCCGCCCCGATTCGGCGCGTCGCGACAATTTGCCGCATTCACTTCCCGTGCCGGGCTTGGTACTCTATCGCGCCGACCCGGAAACAGCAGCTTGCTAACAACAGGAATTCCTCTTTATGAATCGCATACTTGCATTTGTCGTGTCTATTTGTGTGGTCGAAGCTGCCATGGCGGCAAATGACCACGAATCGCATGCAGGCCACGCGAGCTACGCGCCCATCGGGGTTATGGGAGACCATCTGCACGCAAAAGGCGACTGGATGGTTTCTTACCGCTACATGCACATGGACATGGGCGGTAACCTGAAGGGCAGCAACCATATCGGTAACAGCCGCATTGTGTCACCGAGCGGCGAGAACTTTCTGGTGGCGCCAACCTCGATGACCATGGATATGAACATGCTCGGTATCATGTATGCACCCAGCGACAGGGTGACCCTGATGGGCATGGTGCCATACATAAAGAACTCGATGGATCATCGTACGCGCTCGGGCAGCACGTTCACCACCGGCTCTCAGGGTGTCGGCGATGTGAAACTCATGGGCCTGTATGGGATCAGGGAGTGGGGGCAGGAAAAGATCCATCTCAACATTGGTTTCAGCCTGCCAACCGGCAGTATCAATGAGAAAGACACCTTGCCTGCCGGCAGGGCACGGCTGCCTTATCCCATGCAACTGGGATCCGGCACCTATGATTTCATGCCGGGTCTTACCTATCTCGGGCAGGAAGGTGACTGGTCCTGGGGCAGTCAGACCCTGGCAACCATCCGACTGCAGAGCGAAAATGATAACGACTACAGACTGGGTAATGCCATCAACATCACCGGCTGGTTTGCCAGGAAGCTGTCCGATATGTGGACTGCCTCACTGCGCGTGGACGGCCAGGCCTGGGGGGACGTGCACGGTGCCGATCCCAGGCTCGATCCCGCCGTGGTGCCGACCGCGGATCCGAATCTGCGCGGTGGCAAACGGATTGACCTGTTGGCAGGCGTGAACTTCGAAGCGCCCGCCGGTGTCTTTCGGGGAAACCACCTGGCTATCGAGGCGGGACTGCCTGTCTGGCAAAATCTGGATGGCCCCCAGCTGGAAACCGACTGGACGTTGACGGCCGGATGGCAGTACGTCTTTTGATTGACGTTCGGTCGACTGAATGACGAACCAGGTCAGGGGCATGGCGGACGCACGTCCTGCCCTTCCTCGCAGCCTGCGCTCGCGGCTTCCATACGCGCAGTCTTTCGCACCCGATCGAGGACATCAGACTCGGCCACCTTCACGGCGAGGCGTCTGGTGCCTTCCGCAGGCCCGGCGAATTTCCTCGCGTGCAGCCGATTATGGATCGTAAAGCTCATACTATACAGTCACTTGCAAGTCTGGCCTGCCTGTCCAGACGGTCACTGAACGTGGCATGTCACCGGGGTCGTTAAGAGGCGAGGTTGTTCGCATGGCGAATTCATCCGTTTGTCGGTTTGTGGCGGGCCGGTACAATATGCGGCCTTGAACCCCACGCACGCGCTTCCTTGCGAATGGTAACTGGCTCGCTCGACGTGCGCTGAAAGCGCAGCCCGGAGATCTCAATGACCCAAAAATTGAACCGTTTCAGTTCGCGAATCACCGAACCCAAGTCCCAGGGGGCGTCCCAGGCCATGTTGTACGGCGCGGGCCTGAGCAATGCAGACATGGCGAAGGCCCAGGTGGGTATCGCCAGCGTCTGGTGGGAAGGCAATACCTGCAATATGCATCTCAACATCCTCGCCGCGAAGGTGAAGGAGGGCGTGGTGGCGGCGGGTCTGGTCGGCATGCGTTTTAATACCATCGGTGTCTCGGACGGTATCTCCATGGGTACTGAGGGTATGAGTTATTCGCTGCAGTCACGCGATATTATTGCGGACTCGATCGAGACCGTGATGGATGCCCAGTGGTATGACGCCAATATCTCGATTCCCGGTTGTGACAAGAACATGCCCGGTTGCCTCATCGCAATGGGGCGGGTTAACCGACCTGCCTTGATGGTCTATGGGGGCACGATCAAGCCGGGCCACCGTCATGGGCATACGCTCGACATCGTGTCGGCCTTCCAGAGTTACGGCGAGTTCATCGCTCACAAGATCGACGAAGCGACCCGCAAGGATATTGTTCAGCACGCCTGCCCCGGCGCCGGAGCCTGTGGCGGCATGTACACGGCCAACACCATGGCCTCGGCCATCGAGGCCATGGGCATGTCATTACCCTACAGTTCTTCAACGCCCGCGGAGGACCCGCACAAGCTCGACGAATGTGTGCGCGCGGGCGCTGCTATTCGTGATCTGCTCGAACAGGATATCAAGCCGCGCGACATCATGACCCGCGCCGCATTCGAAAACGCCATGGTGCTGGTAATGGCCCTGGGCGGTTCGACCAATGCCGTGCTGCATCTGATTGCCATGGCGCGTGCGGTGGACGTTGATCTCAGCATCGATGCATTCCAGGCCGTCAGTGATCGTGTGCCCTTCCTGGCTGACCTGAAACCCAGCGGCCGCTATGTCATGGAAGATCTGCACAACGTCGGCGGGACGCCAGCCGTTATGAAATACCTTTTGGCCAACGGTCTGCTCAATGGTGACTGCCTGACGGTAACCGGCAGGACGCTTGCCGAGAATCTGGCCGATGTTCCCGATCTCCAGCCCGGTCAGGATGTGTTCCGCACGCTGGAGGCTCCGATCAAGAAGACGGGTCACATCCGAATCCTGAGGGGGAACCTGGCGCCGGGCGGTGCGGTCGCCAAGATTACCGGCAAGGAGGGGCTGGTGTTCCGTGGTCCGGCGCGGGTGTTTGATTCCGAAGAGGACATGTTGCACGCCCTCGAGGGGGACAAAATCCGCAAAGGCGATGCCGTTGTCATTCGTTACGAGGGCCCCAAGGGCGGTCCCGGCATGCCCGAGATGCTGACACCGACGTCGGCCATCATGGGTGCCGGCCTGGGCGACGATGTCGCGCTGTTGACCGATGGACGTTTCTCGGGAGGCTCGCACGGCTTCATCATCGGACATATCGTTCCCGAGGCCCAGGAGGGCGGTCCCATCGGGCTGATTCGCGATGGGGATCTGATTACCATCGATGCAGAGAACAACACGCTGAGTGTGGATCTCGACGAAGACGAGCTGGCAAAACGCCGTGCCGAGTGGACCATGCCGCCCTACAAGGCGACCCGTGGGACGCTCTTTAAATATATCAAGAACGTGAAGGACGCATCGCTGGGGTGTGTCACGGATGAGTGAAGAAGCGGAATAGAATCCAGGAGCCAGAATCCAGAATCCAGAATCCAGAATCCAGAATCCAGGAGACAGGAGACAGGAGACAGGAGACAGGAGACAGGAGACAGGAGACAGAAGCCACAATTCAGGATTCACTATCCAGGATTCAGAATCGAGACTGTCTTAGACCTTAGCAGGCTGTTTCCTGAGCTTCTGGGTACTGGATTCTGGATTCCCCAAAACACCGCTTCCTGTCATGGGAAACGGTCGCATGGCATCCGCAAACCCTGCTAAAACGCCAGGCCTTAGAGCGTGTCCCAGCTCGAGCGCTTGCGCAAGCGAATCTTTGGCAGGATCAGGCCGACGATAATGCCCAGCAGCACCACGCCGGCACCGACCATGAACCAGTCGCGCGCGGTGCGATCCTTAAGTGCCTCGTTTTCCTGTTGCAGTGCCTGTTGATCGCGCTCCATGGCCATCAGCCGACTCTTGAGTTCCTTGTTTTCGGTATCAATGGCAAGGGCGCTGGAGGCGGTACGCTGAATTTCTGCGAGTTGCTGGCCAATCTTGCGGTTTTCGTTCTTGAGACGGGTGAGTTCTTTGTCGAGTTCGCCCTTTTGCGATTGCGTCTCGGTAAGTTCCGTCGCGCGTTGCCGGCTGCGGATCTCGATGTCGGCGAGTTGCTTCTCTGCGGTGGCTAGCCGGTCACGGGCTGCCGGAATCTTCATCAGGTAACGGCTGAGCACCCAGCCATCCCGCCCGTCAGGCGTCTGGACCTTCGTGTAGCCAGCCTCTTTGTTGACCTCCAGGGCGGTGACCTGGGTGCCACTGGCTAACATGCGGAGGATCCTGTGTTGATTCGTGGTGCCGCTGCGCATCGGAACTTCGAGACGGTCACTGATATAAAGCGTTTCTGCAAAAGACAGATTGGCCAGAATCAGCATGCCGATCATGACAGCGACTTGTTTCACGTAGACTCTTTGCAACATTCGAATACACCCTGGTTGCCGACTCGGGTAATCATACCGGCACACACTGCTATGCGCCGCTACGCTGTGTTGGCGTGGCTGATCTCGCCAGTGCGCCGGATTACAGATTCCATCCCCACAGGAATCGCGCGAGCATAGGATACAATGGTATACAGGTGCGCAATGATTGCGCGAATTAAGGTTCCAAATCAAGGCTTGACGTTTTCCGGGAGGGTGAGTTGAAGCTTGATGCACAGTGTGACTGGTTGGAGGGCGTGGAACGTGTGCTGTCACCCAACTGTGACGAAAGACCCGAGGGGGCCCGGATATCCCTCGTGATCGTGCACGGGATCAGTCTCCCGCCCGGCGAATTCGGCGGTCCCTGGATCGATCAGCTGTTCACAAACCAGCTGGACAGGGGGTTGCATCCCTATTTCGAAGAGATTGCCGATCTCCGCGTATCGACGCATCTGCTGGTGCGCCGCGACGGCAAGGTCGTTCAATACGTGCCGTTCTCCAAACGTGCCTGGCATGCGGGCCCGTCATGCTTCCAGGACAAGGCGGCCTGTAATGATTTCTCTATCGGGATCGAGCTGGAGGGGGAAGACGAGACACCGTATACGGAGGAACAATACCAGGTCCTGGCGAAACTGATCCCTGTGCTGCGCGAAGCCTACCCGGCGATTGGTCATGACGCTGTGGTTGGCCACTGTGACGTGGCGCCGGGCCGCAAGACGGATCCTGGGCTGGCCTTTGACTGGCAGCACCTGAATCAGTTGTTAGTCAGACAGGCGTAGTGCGTTTTCGATCTGCTGATGACAGATAGTCTGGCCAGGGAAGCCACGGAAAGGACGAAAATCCATTCGTATTTTTCCGTGTCCTTCCGTGGATTCCGTGGCCATAAATAAAAATACCGGCACTCGGCTTGTTTTGTGAGCATCCGTTATTGTCACATTGCAGGCGTACGAGTTGAGACGACCTGGAGCAGCCCGAGCGGGTGCAGGTCGGAGGGGCGTGCCTTGGGTCGACCCCCGCTGCAAACCCGGTGAGAAATGCGGACCAGGCGCCAGCTTTGACGGTCAGTTGCGCCCGGCACTGCGTTGGCTTGCGACTTGCAGCGATATTGTTGACACTTAGCTATCGCCACGTCCAGAGGACCCTGGAAGCGCCATGACCCTTATCGCCATTCTGTTTGGACTGCTTGTCGAACACTTCATCGGACAGCTGCATCAACTGCGCCGGTACGATCTCTTCCAGAGCTCTGTTCTGCGGATGCGCGATTTTCTCGGTGGCGGCGTCTGGGACGGTCTTGCGGGCGCAATAGTGGTTCTTTTGCCCGTGCTCGTTGTGACGGCATGGCTGCAGAGCTGGTTGAATGCGAGCTTTCTGGGTCTGCCTGGCCTGCTGTTCAGTGTCGTCGTTCTGATTTACTGCCTGGGTCCCCGTGACCTGAAGGACGATGTCGAGCAGTACCGTGCGGCGATGCTGAAGGATGATTCAAGCCTGGCCGTCCATCTGGCCGAGAAACTGCTCGATACGGCTCCGCCGGAGGATCCCGAGCAGCAAGCCGCCATGGTCATGCGCGCGGTTCTCACGCAGGCACATGTGCGACTGTTCGGCGTGCTGTTCTGGTTCGTTCTGCTGGGTCCGGCCGGCGCCATACTGTTCCGAGCCACGCACTTGCTCACAGAGTTGCAGGGCGATCATGAGGGACAGTTCGGTAGGGCTGCAGAGCAGATCTTGTCAGTGCTCGCCTGGCCATCGACTCGCCTGGTGGCGCTGGGTTATGCCCTGTCCGGGCACTTCGAGGCGGCGATTGAGGGTTGGCGCCGCCATATCGCGGAAGCCGGGCTATTCGAGAGTCAGCCTGAATTGCTGCTGGCGGCAGTCGGCATCGGCGCACTCGATGTCGCGGACCGCGCTCCGGAGGAACTCGACTGGTATGAAATTCTGCACGATGCAATACGCCTGGTATGGCGGACACTGATCCTCTGGGTCTTCGTGGTGGCACTGCTTACCTTGGCCGGCTGGGCAACCTGAAGCGTCTCTGCGGCAAGCTGGCACGAGATTGTCGGAACAGTCATCGTGCTTCCGAGGATGGCTTGTCGCCTGTCAGGCTGCTGGGTCTGATCAACCTGTTGTGGTTCTGCATGCCGGTGCTCGCGGGCATCTCGCTGGAGGATGATGCCGGCAAAGCGGTGAAGCTTGACCGACCGGCTCGACATATCGTCAGCCTCGCCCCGCATGTGACCGAGCTCCTGTTCGAGGCGGGTGCGGGCGAGTCCATTGTTGCCACGGTGGAGTTCAGTGACTACCCGCCCGCCGCGCAAGGCATACCGCGGATTGGCGATGCATGGCGAATTGATCGTGAGGCATTGGCACTCCTGCATCCGGATCTGGTCATCGCCTGGGCGAGCGGCACACCACCGCGTGAGATCGAGGCGATCCGCAAGCTGGGGATACCCCTGTTTTTGTCCGAGCCCAGGCAGCTTCCCGACATCGGTGACCAGATCCGAGTGTTTGGCGAACTTGCCGGGACGGGTGAGCTGGCGAGTGCCGCGGCAGCCCGTTATGAGGAACATCTGGCAAGCCTGCAAAGCACCTATGCTGGCAGATCGATTGTGCCGGTGTTCTATCAAATGAGTCTGCGGCCACTCATGACGGTCAATGGTGATCACATCATCAGTGCCGTTCTGAGGCTTTGCGGCGGCAGGAATATTTTTTCGAGCCTGGGCGGACTCGCGCCCGTCGTGTCCAGGGAGGCTGTCCTTGCGGCTGCGCCCGAGGCTGTCGTGTATGCACTGTCTGCAGAGCAGGACCGTGCTGCCGCGGCGCGTTTCTGGTCGAGGCCACCGCAGGTGCCGGCGTCGCGCAAGGGAAATCTGATCGGCATTCCGGCCGATTACATCCACAGGCCGACCCCGCGGATCCTGGACGGGGCAGCCGAGGTGTGTGAGGCGCTTGAGCGGGTGAGAAGGGGGGAAAGTCAGAATCCAGAATACAGAATACAGAATACAGGAGACAGGAGACAGGAGACAGGAGACAGGAGACAGGAGACAGGAGTGAGGAGTGAGGAGTGAGGAGTGAGGAGTGAGGAGTGAGGAGTGAGGAGTGAGGAGTGAGTCCCGCCTGGCATTCTGACTTCTGGGTGCTGGGTGCTGGATTCTCGCTTCTCGCTTCCGGATTCCTGGGAGTTACACAAACCGCTCCGGCTTTCCCATCGCATAACCCTGGCCATAGTCAACTGACATCTTCCTGAGCGCGTCGATGGTTTCCTCGTTCTCGACATATTCTGCAATCGACTTCATGCCCATCACGTGTGCGACGTAATTGATGGCGTGGATCATGGCCTGACTGACGCGGTGCGTCGTGACATCCTTGACCAGCGAACCGTCGAGTTTCAGGTAGTCTACCGGCAGGTTCTTCAGATACTCAAACGAGCTCAAGCCGGATCCGAAGTCATCCAGTGCAAAGCTGCAACCGAGATCCTTGAGCCGCCGAATGAACTCCTGGGCGACATCGATGTGGGAAATGACAGCGCTTTCGGTGATCTCGAAACAGATCGAGGTTGGGGCTACTCCGGTGTCATCCAGCAGGCCCTTGATGTAATCAAACAGTGTGATGTCACTGAGGGACTGCCCGGAGAGATTCAGTGTGAAGGTATGGGCGCCATCAAACTCCCGCTCGCTCAGTGTCTTCAGGGCCTTGCGGATGACCCAGCGGTCGATCTGGGGCATCAGGTGGTAGCGTTCCGCCGCGGGAATGAAGGCACCGGGCAGGATCAGGACCTCGCCGCCCTCGGTTTCGGTGATCATGCGCAAGAGCAGTTCACCGTGCTGCGTCGCCTCTTTCGTTTCTGCGATGCTGCAAATGGGCTGCAGGTACAGGGTGAACAGATCCTGTTCGATTGCCCGCTGGATGCGCTGAATCCATTGCATCTGACCGTGGTGTTCGGCAAGCGCGGTATCCTCCGGGCGGAAGACGTAGACGCGGTTACGCCCTTGCTCCTTGGCCACGTAGCAGGCCGCATCCGCCGAGCTCAGCAGCTTGGTCAGGCTGGTTTCTTCCGCCGTGATGGGGACCACGCCAATGCTGGCGCCAATCCGGAAGATCTTGCCTTCCCACCCGAAGCGGATGTCCTCGACAATCTTGCGAAACGTCTCCGCGATCTCGGCGGCCTTCTCGAGACCGCAGCCCGTCAGCAGTACGCCAAACTCGTCACCACCCAGGCGTGCCAGGGTGTCAGATTGGCGCATGCTGTTGCGCAGGGTGCGGGTGACCTGTTGTAACAGCTGATCACCCGCGTGATGGCCGCAGGTGTCATTGACGACCTTGAACTGATCGAGATCGATATAGAAGACGGCATGGGTCTTTTCGCCGCGGTTGGCGCTGTGAATTGCCTGTTCCACACGGTTGTCGAATTCCGCCCGGTTGATCAGGCTTGTCAGGCCGTCATGGGTAGCCTCATAGGACAACTGCTTTGTCAGTGAGCGGAGCTTGGTCACGTCATGAAAGACCATCACAGAACCAATCACCGTGTTCTCGGAATCACGAATCGGCGCACCCGAAAGCTCGATAGCCCATTCACGCGACTTGTCGCGAGACAGCAGCATGGCGGGTTCCGGCAGGGCTGCCGGCTCGCCCCGCTTCAGCCACTGCTCCGTAGGCAGATCAATCGGTTCACGGCTGTCTTCGTTAACCAGCGTCAGGATGTCCGTGAGCCGTTTGCCTTCGGCTTCGACGGCCGACCATCCGGTCGTTGCCTGGGCGACGGCGTTGATGTAACGCACGGTGCCATCGGGGTGCGTCGTGATCACGCCATCGGCGATGGACTGCAGGGTTACCCGCAACAGTTCCTTTTCCTGGAACAGGGCCTCGCTGGCCTGCCTGCGTTCGGCGGTATCCCGTGCGATTCCCTCGAAGCCGTCGAGATTGCCCTGCGGGTCATGATGGTGATGGGCGTTGATAGAGACCCAGGTGTCTTCACCGCTCATGTGCCGAAAACGTGCCTCGAAACCATGCACCATGCCGAAGCCCCCCTGCAGGGTATCCTGAAACGCCGTGTGATCTTCCGGGTGTGCGAACAGCTCCAGCCAGGGTTTGTCGAGGCTGTCGTCAACCGAACAGCCAAGCAGAAATTCGATCGAGGGAGATACCCGCACCAGCTTGCCGTCCTTGTCTACCCGAAAGTAGAGGTCGGCCATGTCGTCAAGGATGCGGCCGAGTTCCTGTTCGGATGACCTGATCTGTTCCTCGGCGCGTTGTCGTTCCTTGATCTCTGTCTTGAGGGCCTCGGCAGCCTGCTCCGCCTGCTTTTGATTTGCGACCGCCGCGTCGCGGGCAACGGCGAGATTCTTCATCAACTCCGTGTTGCCGCGGCTGCGTTGCTGAAACCGGCCGAGCAGGGTCTCCACACGCCGGCTCGCGTAGGCGAGCGCCACCACGACGAGCAGCAGAAGACCCCAGGTGACAACCTGTTCGATGTTTTTCTGCCACAGCGTCCAGCCCAGCGAAGGCAGCAGGGCCGGCAACGCAAAGCTGAGCAGGGTGGGGGCATGCAGTGACGACGTTGCATACGTGATCATGGCCGTGGCGCCAATCGCGATCGGAAACAAGTTGCCCGCGGAAGCCGGCACCGTGAACTGCCATGCCGCAAGCGCCGTCGCCAGCCCCCAGAGCGTACCGGCAGCAGCGGTCGCCAGCAGTGTCCGGGGGCCGGGATTGCGTTGGCCGGCATCGCTCGCTGCCGCCCGGGCGGACAACACCAGCAGGAGGGTTCGCAGGCCGATGGTAACGCCAACGGCAACTATGAAGAGCTGCAAGTAGCGGTGATCGATGCTGCTCCAGAGGCCGGCGCCAAGCAGTCCGGCGGCAAGCAGATGGACCGCAATTTCGAGGGGGATGAGTCTAGTCTGCATTGAGAAAGCCTGCGGTCCCTGCCCGGCTATTCGGTCCTGCGTTGAATCGTATGATTCGCGCCGCTTACACGTGGCCGAGTCGATTCTTTACCCCTGCCGGTATGCAGTTGTCGGGCAGAATACACGAAAGGGGACGGTCAGCAAAGGATTCCGGCGAGATGCCGCGCTGTCTGCGCATGCGCCGGCCTGTGTGTCGCGGTCACGCATTTTGCCGGGCAAGGATGCGCAAGGCGCTTGCGCCCTTATGACGTGTTTCCCCGGCGCGCTGCGTGGCGGATATCCGGTGGCGGGCTCAGCCGGTACGCGCCGGACGACTCACCGCTCGTGTTTCCAGAGAACCTCCTCACCCCCTGCCTGGCGTGCCAGGACACGCGCGATGACGAACAGCAGGTCCGACAGGCGATTGAGATAGGTCAATGCGGGCGGTTGAACCGTCTCGGTCCGCAACAGCGTTACCACGCGGCGCTCTGCGCGCCGGCACACGCTGCGGGCCATATGGCAAAGGGCGGCCGGGCGGTTTCCGCCCGGGAGAATGAACTCCTTGAGCGGCGGAAGATCGGTGTTCAGTTCATCCAGGATCTCTTCGAGCCTGTTGATCTGATCCGGTCGGATTCCGGTATACCCGGGGAGACAGAGCTCTCCGCCGAGATCGAAGAGTTCGTGCTGGATGCTCGTGAGTACCGCGCGGACCGCGCCCGGGAGATCGTTTTCCGCCAGCAGCAATCCGATCGCGCTGTTGAGTTCATCGACCGTTCCAAACGCCTCCACACGCGTGCTGTCCTTCGGTGTGCGGGTGCCGTCACCGAGGCCCGTCGTGCCCTTGTCGCCAGTCCTGGTGTAAATCTTTGAGAGTCGGTGTCCCATGGGTGCCGTGCCGATGTCGGGTTTAGCCGTCGTTCAACTGGTAACGGACGGGCAGGATCATGTCGAACCATTCGCCCTGCAGCCAGCGGGCTGCCGCTGGTGCGAGTCCCAGGCCGCGCGCGGTCTTCAGCGCAGACTTGTCCAGGATAGCGAAGCCTGACGATTTCACAATATGGATGTGCGTCACCCGGCCATCCGGCTCGAGGCGCAGACCGAGCCGGACTTCACCCTCCCAGCCGCGCCGGCGGGCGAGAGGCGGGTAGGTAAAGTTTGCGGAAAACATCTTTCGGAGTTCAGACGAGGCCTCATCGGTCTTCGCCGCCTCTTCTTGAACGGCGTCAGCCGCCTCGGGCTTGCCACCGCCCGGCGCGCGCGCCCTGTTCTTCGCGATGATCGGCCTGGCTGCGGGGATTCGCCTCACAGCAGGCGTTGCAGGAGCCGGGGGGGTAGCCATGGCCCGGGCCGAGGTGATCCGATGCGGCATCTGTCGCACCGGACCGGGATCAGGCGTTGTCACGGGGGCAGCGGCGGGCGACAGCGGCTGTGATGCCGAAGCCAGTGATGCGCTGGTCGTTGATTCAGGCGCGACCTGCGAGCGGGTAATGATTAATGCGAGCCTGGATACGGGGCTGGCGGTGCCCGCTTCCAGTGCCGGATACTGCAGGGCGGCGAGAGCCCCGAGGTGGAGCAGGGCCGACGCCGCGACAAAGCCGCGCAGGCTCACAGTCCCGATCCGTCCACTGTCGGTCCGGCGTATCGCAGAGTAACGAAAAATGCCCGGTCCTGGGTGTTGAATCCCTCCGCCAGGGTGTAATCCTTGTCGAACAGGTTTTCGATCCTGAGATGCGCAGACAGTGCACGGCTCAGTTGCCTGGTGATTGCCAGGTCGACCAGCGTGTAACTGTCCAGGTCGATGTCGTCGAAGTCCGAATTGGGCCGCTCACCGGTGCTTAGCAGCTTGCCGGTGAAGGTATAAGGGCCACGCGTATAGTTGATGGAACCTGTCAGGCTCTTTTTCGCGCGCCGGGCCAGTTGCCGGCCGGTCTCGCGGTTCTCCGGGTCCTGAAGTATGCCTTCCAGTGTGGCGTACCAGTTCCCCCGCTGGAACTGGTACTGGGCCTCGATGCCCCGGATCCGGGCGCGATCAATGTTTTGAGCCTCGCTGGGAAAGGTGGCGAAATCGATCGTGATCAGATCCTTGATCTTGTTGTGGAACACCGTGATCTGCAGACTTTGCGCGCCCATGAACTGATGCTTAAGTCCCGCCTCATAGTTGCGGGACGCTTCCGGCCGCAGCTCCGGGTTGCCGCCAAAGCCGAACAGGTCGGTGCTGTCCGGCGACCGGAAGGCCGTGGCAACACTGGCGAACATGCGGGTACGCGGCAGGACGTGGTAGCCGTATGCGACGCTCCAGGTGCTCTTGTCCTGGGTAAAGTCGTCGTCGGTATAACGTCCCGCCAGCAGCAGTTTGTGTTTGCCGTACTGCACGTCATCCTGCAGGAAAACGGCCTTGACGTTGCGGTCTTCATCAAAGATAGATCCCAGGGAAACGGAATAATCCTTTTCCCGGGTCAGATTGAGGCCGCCACTCAGCAGATGGTGGCCACCGAGCTGGAAATTGTTTTGCCAGTCCGCGACCCATCGCCGGGTGCGGGCGATATCGTCATCCTGTGTCTGTGCGACTTTGTCAATGGTGTAGCTCAGTTTGAGCGTCGATGTGAGATTGTCCAGCGGCGCAGCGTCGAAGGTGAGCGCCGACACGCCGTTCTGGAAATCCTGGTCGAGCGGGGCCCCGAAAAAATCGGCGTAATCGGTATTGCCCTGCGTCCACCAGGTGCTGAATTCGACAGCGAGCCAGTCGAACTGCGTACCCGCATAGAGGTTGAAACTGTGGTTATTGAAATCACCCGGGGCATTCGAATCGGTGCGCGGTTCAACGCCATCGGTCGCCTCGACGGCGAGATCCAGACCACCGCGGAATCTGTCTGATTTGCCACTGATGCCGGCATCGGCGGTAAAGGTATTGTTGCTGCCCAGACCGATGCTGCCGCTGCGGGAGACCGGTGCGCGGCCGCGGCGGGTAAAGATCTGCACAACACCGCCAATGGCATCCGAGCCGTAGAGCGCCGAACGCGGGCCGCGCACGATTTCAACGCGTTCGATCATGGCGGGATTGATGTTCTGCCAGGCCGCCCCGCCGATGGTGCCGGGGTTAACCTTGACACCGTCGACCAGCACCAGTGTCTGGTTGCTGTCGGTGCCGCGCATGAACAGCGAGGTGGCCTGACCCGGGCCGCCATTGCGTGCGATATCCAGGCCTGCCTGAAAACGCAACAGCTCAGCGACATCCGTGGCCTGCGCCTGTTCAATTTGCTCGCGCGTGATCACCTGCACCGACGCGAGCGTTGCATCCGCAGTCTGTGCCGTTCGGGTCGCGGTGACAATAACTGGTTCTGTAACCGTTTCTGCGGCGGTGCCAGGGAATGTGAAACCGGCCAGCCAGGCTGCGCCCGCGGATGCCAGGGTGGAACGAGAAAAAGCTGCCATGGTGGGTCCCTTCGGGCACGCCCGCGCGCCTGCGATGTCGTGGCAGAGGGATTGTCGGGACGGGTCATGCGCCTGCCCTGAGTCGTCCTCCGCGACATGCTCATGGGTTAAGCAACAGGCCGGTCTCCGGGCTCGCGAGCGGGATGTTCTCCCAGGCGGATCGCCTTCCCGCGCCGATGCGCAGTGGCATTGTGATCCGTCTTGACTCGCCTACCGTTGCGGGGGCAGCGCCGGAATTGTCCTGGAACCTCGCCAGGACGGACCGGCTTCCCGTTTCATCCCGTGGACGGATATCCGTGGGACACCTGAAGCGATGCTGAAACGCCGGTGACTCTACGGCGCGGGCGCCGGGCTGTCAAGCCAGCCGGGCTGTGCCAGAGCTAATTTCTTCCGCGATCAGGCCGTTGCCTCCCGGGATGTGTGTCGCCCGCTAATGGCTGTATCATGAATTCTTCCCGGTCTTCGGAGGTCGACTGCGGGTCGGCAGGATTTGACCGGTGCATGCCGGCCGCCATGTGGGGAGCAAACAATGCATGAGCCTGTACCGGATCCGTTCCGCGAGGCATTTCGGGGCAGTTTTTATGGCGTTCTGCGCTGGCCGCAGCTCGATGAGCTTTGGGCGACGCTGCGCCGTGATGCCGCAGGCGACTGGTATATCTATGCGATTGGCGAAGAGCCGCCGGGCAAGCCGGTGAGCGCGGAACGCCTCGACACCTTCATCACTGAAATCGATCGGTTGTTACGGACGGAGCACGATGAAGATTACTGCGGCATCGTCTACACGGACTCATTCGATCAGCCGGCCTTTGTCAAGATCTTCGATCCCAACAATCTGGGTGTCTCCTGTGGCTTCAGTGACAATCCACCCTTGCCCGGCTGGATACTCTCCAAGCTTGCGCCGACAGACCTGAAGGCGGCTGGGCGGTTACCCGGCAACCGTCGGCGTTGGTGGCAGCGGTTGTTTGGAACCTGAGGGGATTAGGGCGGAATTCAGAATTCAGAATACAGAATACAGAATACAGAATACAGAAGACAGAAGACAGAAGACAGAAGACAGAAGACAGAAGACAGAAGACAGGAGACAGGAGACAGGAGACAGGAGACAGGAGACAGGAGACAGGAGTGAGGAGTGGGGAGTGAGGAGTGAGGAGTGAGGAGTGAGGAGTGAGGGGGCATTTCGCGCATCGGCCGCCTTAGTCCGTTCCCGGGATTGTTATTTACCACGCAAAGACGGCGAAGCAAGGATAACTGCATTTTTCGGTCGGTTCCGGGATCGCCGTCCTTTCTTAGCCTGGCAGCCACGCGGGGTGGTCGCCGTTCCTCACTGTTACCAGGGGATGGCCGTAGAGTGCCTCGAGCTGCGACTGGTGCAGGAGTTCCTGGCATGGCCCGTGGCGCGTCTTGCCTGCTCCGAACAGGAGCAGGCAATGCCCGGCGAAGCGTGCCGCGAGGTTGGGATCATGCAATACCATGACCAGCGTCTTGCGCCGCTGTTCTGATTGTTCGGTGAGTAATTCCAGCACCCGGATCTGGTGATGCAGATCCAGATGGTTCACCGGTTCGTCGAGCAGCAGGAGCTCGGGGTCCTGGGTGAGCAGCGTGGCCAGCGCGAGTCGGCGGCGTTCGCCTCCCGAAAGTGTGCTGATCTCGCGGCCTTCGAAATCACTGAGGTCTACCGCCGCCAGTGCCGCGCGCGCCATGGATCGGTCGGCTTCGCTTTCCGGCCTCCAGAGGGAGAGGTGCGGATGGCGCCCGATCAGTGCCGTTTCCAGCACCGTTGCCGGAAAGCTGTCCTGATTGTCCTGGGGCAACAATCCCAGTTGTTGCGCAATATGCCGTCGGTGCGTTTGTTGGAGGCAGCGTCCGTTGAGTTCGATACGGCCTGCCGCTTGCCGGCGCAGGCCGGCAAGCGTGAGCAGCAGTGTCGTTTTGCCACTGCCATTGCGTCCCAGTATGGCCCAGCGCTGGCCTGCCTCGATCTCGAGATTCAGGCCCTCGCAGACAAGCGTCTTGCCGATCTCAACGCCGAGATGCCGGGTGCGCAGCAGCGTCATGGGCTTGCACTCGGCCGGGTCCGGTGCAACAGATAGAGGAACAGGGGCACACCGATGAAGGCCGTGAGAATTCCGACAGGCAGCTGACGCGGAGCAAACAGGGTGCGCGCGGCGGTGTCGGCAAATACGAGCAGGGTGCCTCCGGCCAGCACTGCCGCGGGTAACAGAATGCGATGATCCCGGGCGCCGAGCAGGCGCAGCATGTGCGGAATCACCAGGCCGACAAAGCCGACGCTGCCCGCGAGTGTGACAGCGACGGCGGTTGCCAGCGAGGCGAGGCCGTAAACCGCCAAGCGCAGTGATGTGACAGAGACCCCGAGCGCGGTGGCCTGTAGTTCACCGTGGGCCAGCACGTTCAGGGCGCGGGCCAGTGTGGCGGCGACTGCCAGCACAAGCGGCAGAATGACCAGACCAAATGTCGGCCAGTCAGGGTCGCTGACATCGCCCATGAGCCAGAACAGCATGCCGCGCAGGTTGCGATCCGGGCTGAGGGTCAGTATGAAGGCGATCAGGGCACCCCAGCCCGAGGCAAGGACGATGCCGTTCAGGAGCAGCCGTGGAGGTGACCAGTCCCCCCTGCCCTGTGCAAGCCCGAATACCAGGAGAATCGACACCCCGGCACCGGCCAGCGCGCCAGCTGTCAGCCACACGCCGGAAAGACCCAACAGTAGCATGCCGAGTGCACCCACGGCCGCGCCACCGGAGGTCCCAAGCACATAGGGATCCGCCAGAGGATTCCTGAGCAGTACCTGCATCAGGGTGCCCGCCAGTGCCAGGAGTCCGCCCACGCAGAATGCCGTAAGAGCGCGCGGCAGGCGCAGATTGATGATGACGTCCCGCGCGACGCCGGTTTCCTGCCCGGAAAGTGCACGCCACAGCGACTGCCAGCCAGTTTCGACACTGCCGTATGACAGGGCGCTTCCGAAACTGAAAAGTGCCAGTAACACCAGTGTCGTGAGCAGAGACAGGGGTCGCATGGTCTGGGGGAAATGAGCGATTTCTAAGACAATAGGTGGATGCGCTAAGCGGGCACTGAGCCTTTGCGGCCAGCCCCTGTCATTTGCGGTTTTTCCGCGGAATGTGTGCGTGCCACGAGTCGGTTTTCTCAGCGAGGGGAACGCCAAAGCTCAGAATACAGGGCACAGAATACAGGGCACAGAATACAGGACACGGAATACAGGAGACAGGGCTGGTACGCATTCAGCTTAGTGACAACGGATGCTGACAAATCCGGCTGAGTGCCAGTATCTTTATTCTATAGCCACGGAATCCGCGCAAGGAGACGGAAAAAATTCTAATGGGTGTTGGTTGTTTCGGTGTTTTTCCGTGGATTCCGTGGCCATCCTGTCCCTCCTCGTCGGATTGAAAGCCACTGAGCATTCTGGATACTGGTTTGAGTACTTCGGGTTTACCGGGACTGGCCATGGGTTCCCTTTCTCGTACGGGTTTCAGTGATACGCAGATTCTGCTGAAGCCGCCTGTCGTTGTAGATTCGATACCCCTTAACTTTCACCTTGTATCTGCGTCCGCAGACTGATAACAGCCCAGTTGCGCGCCTGCGCCTCTTTGCGCAACATCTCGTCCGGGTCTACAGCCACCGGGTTGGCAACCCGTTCGAGCAGCGGCAGGTCATTGTGGGAGTCGCTGTAAAACCAGCTGCCGACCAGGTCTTCGCTTTCAGTTGCCAGCCATTGCTCGAGTCGTTCGACCTTGCCGTGCTGGAAACAGGGTGTGCCGCTGCTATGGCCCGTGTAGCGTCCGTCGCGCATCTCAGCCTCGGTTGCCAGCAGATAATCCACTCCGAAGCGTGCCGCAATCGGTTCGGTGATAAAGCGATTAGTGGCGGTGATAATGACCAGGGTGTTGCCGTTGAGCCGGTGTTGTGCGAGCAGTTCCCGCGCCGCGGGCAAGATGATTGGTTCGATCATGCGATCGAGGAAGGCCTCACGCCAGAGATGCAGTTGTTCCAGGGGGTGCGCGGCCAGCGGTTGCAGCTGAAAAGCGAGAAACTCGTGGATATCGAGTATTCCGGCCCGGTACTGGTCGTAGAACACCTGGTTGCGTTGCTCATATTCATCGCCGTCCACAATGCCTTGCTCCACCAGGAAACGGCCCCACAGATAGTCACTGTCACCGGCGAGCAGCGTGTTGTCGAGGTCGAACAGGGCCAGGGTCATTCGGCCTGCTCCAGGGCACAGGCCGCCAGATCTGTCCGCCAGAGAGGCAGACTGCGGCGGCGTTGGACGAGCGGTCCCGGTATCGCCGGATGCTGCTTGTGTCGTGCGTGTCATGCGCCTCGCAATCGGGAAGCTGTTGTTATCACTCGCCGCCTGCTGCACTACGGACCCGTTCATCGGCCAGGAAGCCAGCGTAACGCGTCGCCCAGCATAGAGGGCCCGTAGCCAAAGGTAAATCATCATGAGGCTGGGGTTATTTGCCGCCGACGCGGCTTCTGTGCCAGAATCCCAATCAAACCAGCACCTCGCAAACTGTAGGCAAGTGATTGATCCAGATGGATATAGACCGAACGTTGGGATTATCCTGAGCAATCGGGATGGCCGGTTGCTTTGGGCCCGCCGTATCGGGCAGGACGCCTGGCAGTTCCCGCAAGGCGGCATACTCAGTGATGAGACGCCGGAGGAGGCCTTGTACCGTGAACTGGCCGAGGAGATCGGCCTGCGTTCGGAACACGTCAAGCTGATGGGGGCAACCCGCGGCTGGTTGCGCTACCGCTTGCCCGATCGATACGTGCGGCGTGACACCCATCCACTGTGCATTGGTCAGAAACAGGTGTGGTTCATGCTCCGGTTGATGTGTGAGGACCGGCGCGTGTGCCTGGATGAATCGGAGGAGCCGGAGTTTGAGGAGTGGCGTTGGGTAAGCTATTGGCGCCCATTGCAGGAAGTCGTGCCCTTCAAGCGGCGTGTGTACGAGTGCGCGCTGCGTGAGCTGGGGCCGCTGATTTTCCCCAATGGCATTCCGCCTGTTCCGCGGGAATATGACCGGCGTCGCTTCAAATACCAACGCTGATCACGACGGGTCTCCCAGGCGCTCTCGGCCAAACTCCTGGCGGACCGGCTTCACCGACAACAAGCGCGGCATATCGCTCGCCCGAATCCCGACGTAAGGAATAGTCCTCTCCCATGCAGAACATGCTTGAAATCCTGCGACGCAGGATCCATGAGGTCAATGCGGCTCCGGATCTGCAGCATGCGCTCGATGTCATCGTCACCCGCCTCAAGCAGGACATGTCGGTCGATGCGAGTTCCGTCTATCTGGTAACACCCGGTGGGGGAGAACTGGTGCTGATGGCAACAGACGGCCTCAATAAGAGTGCCGTCGGGAAGGTCCGGCTCAAAGAGGGCGAGGGGCTCGTGGGCCTTGTCAGAGAACGCGCCGAGCCGGTCAACCTGGAGGATGGGCTTAAGCATCCCCGCTACCGCAGCTTCAGTCACACGGGTGAAACCGTGATGCATGGTTTCCTCGGGGTGCCCATTATCCAGCACCGGCAGGTGCTGGGCGTTCTCGTTGTCCGGCAGCGCGCCTACCGCCAGTTTGGCGAAAACGAGGTGACCTTTCTCGTCACGCTTGCCGCACAGCTCGCCGGCCCTATCAGTCATGCCAAGGCAACGGGCGGGGTTGCCCAGATGCTCCAGGAGGTGGGCGGCGCTTCTTTCATGCTCAAGGGCTTGCCCGGCGCCCCGGGTGTTGCGGTTGGTCAGGCCACCGTCGTCTATCCGCCGGCCAGGCTTGAGTTGATTCCCGACCGACGCAGTACCGATGTGGCCAGAGAAGAGGAAACCTTTCGTGCCGCCGTCAAGGCTGTGCAGGACGATATCCGGAATTTTTCCAGGCACATGACGGGTGTGCTGCCGGAAGAGGATCTTGCGCTTTTCAATGTCTACGTCATGATGCTGGACAGCGATTCACTGGTTGAACGGACCCTTGAGCACATTCGGGCGGGCAACTGGGCACCAGGCGCGCTGCGCGCGACAATCGCTGAACACGTGCGTGTCTTCGAGGAGATGGAGGATGCGTACCTCAGCGAGCGCGCCACTGATATCCGCGATCTGGGCCGGCGCATTCTGGTACGTCTGCAGGCGACAGAGACCGTGACTCCCGTGCTGAGGAACCGGACCATTCTGGTTGGCGATGAGGTGAGCGCCGTTCACCTGGCCGAGATCCCCACGGAGGCACTTGCCGCGGTCGTCTCCGCCCGGGGGTCCGCTTCCTCGCATGTGGCCATCCTGGCCAATGCGCTGGGTATTCCGGCGGTGATGGGGCTGGAGGATCTTCCCACGAGTTATCTCGAGGGCCAGGAACTGATTGTCAACGGCTATCGCGGGCATGTGTACGTTCGGCCGAATGCGAGCGTGCGCGCCGAATTCAAGCGACTGGAGGCAGAAGAAGCGGAACTCACCAGCGGGCTTGCCGAGCTGGTGCCGTTGAAGGCCGAGACCCCGGATGGGGTCCACATGCCACTCTATGTCAACACGGGGCTCCTGGCCGACATCTCGCCGTCGCTGCGCAGCGGCGCGGATGGTATCGGGCTGTATCGTACAGAGATTCCCTTCATGGTTCGTAATGGCTTTCCGACCGAAGAGGAACAGGTTCGCATCTATCAGCAGGTGCTGGAGAGCTTTGCGCCTGCACCGGTGATCATTCGCACGCTCGATGTAGGTGGTGACAAGGCGCTGCCTTACTTCCCGGTCGAGGAGGACAACCCGTTTCTCGGGTGGCGCGGCATTCGCCTGATGCTGGACCATCCGGAAATCTTTTTGACACAGCTGCGCGCGATCTTGCGGGCCAACGCCGGTTTGAACAATCTGCAGCTCATGCTGCCGATGATCAGTCATGTCCGTCAGGTTGACGACGCGTTGAAGCTGGTTGGCCGTGCCCGCGACGAACTCCTCGAAGACGGGTTCGATATCGTCAAGCCGCCTCTCGGCGTTATGATCGAGGTGCCCTCGGCGGTGTATCAAATGGATGCACTTGCGGAGCGGGTGGATTTTTTTTCCGTCGGAACCAACGACCTGACCCAGTATCTGCTGGCAGTGGATCGCAACAACGCGCGGGTCGCTGAACTGTATCAAACCTTGCATCCCGCCGTGCTGCATGCCCTGAAACAGATCGTGGACTCGGCACATGCCCATGGTATTCCGGTCAGCGTGTGTGGGGAGATGGCCGGCGACCCTGCAGCGGCGATCCTGTTGCTGGGCCTGGGGGTCGACAGCCTGAGCATGACCGTAGGCAGTCTTTCACGGGTCAAATGGGTGCTGCGCAGCATCTCTTCCGAGGTCGCAAAGGGACTGACCAATACCGCGCTGGCGCTGGAAGATGCCGATGCGATACGGAGCCTTCTGGTCAGCGTACTGGAGGATGCCGGCCTTGGCGGTCTCGTGCGGGCGGGAAAATAGGTGCAAGTTAATGATGAATAAAAAATAGACGTTAACAAACTGCTGTTGCCGACGCGCCCGGGTTACTGAACATGCAGATGCTGGATTGAGGTCATGTTTGCTATTGACAATCAGTCTCATTTGCATTTACAGTTAGATAGCCAAGAGCGGATAGCTATCGACCCATGTACGTGTGTCTGTGCAAGAACATTACCTGCAGCCAGATTCGTTCCGCGGCCTGCCAGGGTGCCTGTACGGTTCGTGACCTCAAGGAACAGCTGGGCGTAGCCAGCCAGTGCGGCAAGTGCGCGCAGTGTGCCCGTGGTATCCTCGAAGAAACGCTGCAAGGCGTATCCGCACAACCGGAGCGGCAGATCGCCTGAAACTGTCGACCCCCGGGTCTTCCAGACTCTCACCCCCGTTTAACGTTTAATGAGTACGTGACCGTATCCGTGCCGCTGCAGTAAAATCGGGCTGTTCGCATGATTCACCGCAACGTCGCGACACCGGCCGCATGACGTGGCCGGTGAGTGCGCGACAGTGTCCCGCCGGATTCCAGAGACTGCTAACAACAATGGAGGTTCCCATGAAGGGTGATAACAAGGTCATCGATTTTCTTAACAAGGCGCTCAAGAATGAACTGACGGCCATCAATCAGTATTTTCTTCACGCCCGCATGTATGAGAACTGGGGGCTCAATGAACTGAATGAGCATGAATATCAGGAATCGGTAGACGAGATGAAACACGCGGATGCGCTCATCAAGCGCATCCTCTTCCTGGAAGGTCTGCCCAATCTGCAGGACATGGCCAAGTTGCGTGTTGGCGAGAACACGCAGGAAATGCTCAAGTGTGACCTGGAGCTGGAGAAAGATGCTGTCCCGCTGCTGCGAGAAGCGATCGCACATTGTGAATCATGCAGTGATTATGTCAGCCGGGAACTGTTCGAGGATATCCTCGCGAGCGAGGAGGATCATATCGACTGGCTGGAGACACAACTGGAGTTGATCGACAAGGTAGGAATAGAAAACTATCTGCAGTCGAAGATGTAGGTATCGCAGTACTACAGGGAATCGCTGCTTTGTGGTGTTGGATACCTCCAACGGTGATAAATCCATAGCCAGTCTTCTGGTTGTGAGAGGATCTGTGCCTCGAGGCGGCGGACATAACGCTCGAGGATGGCGCCGGGCGTTTCGCAATAGGGCGGTTCTGCAAGTGGCTCAAACGATATCTCGTAGTAACCCCGCCGTATTCGCGACATGGCAATGAACACGAGAGGCGCATTGGCGACCCGTGCCAGCTTTCCGGGGCCTGTATAGAACGCGGTGTCCTGATTCAGGAAGCGCGTCCAGTGTTTCTCTTCGTCTTTTTCCGGGCACAGATCCGCGACGAGGCCAAGCAGGCGCGGAATGTGCCGGCGTTTGAGGAGTTCCCGCGTGACGTTGGTTGTGGGGATCGGATGGCTTCCAAAGCGGGAGCGTACGCGAATCAACAGGTCCGTCAGTGCGGGGCTTCTGAGTGGTTTATACACGCCGTCCACCGGATAGGACAGCGTGGCGGACACAACCGGCAACAGCCACTCCCAGTTGCACTGGTGGGCCGTAGCCGCAATAACCATTTGCCCCTTGTTCAGATAATCTTCAATCAGCGACTGATTTCGTACCTGCACGCGGCGCAGGATTTCGGCCCTGCTGATCCGCAAGACCTTTATGGTCTCGAACAGGGCCGTGATCGTGTTGCGGTAGGAGCGGCGTGCAATGCGGGCGCGCTCTGATGCCGACGCATCGGGAAACGCGCGGGCCAGATTGGTATCGACCCGTCTGCGCTGATAACGCAAGACATGGTAGAGCCACAGGTAGACGAGGTCTGATATCAGATACAGGACCGGGAGTGGAAGATATGACAGCGCATTGACTGCCCCGACCCGCAACGTTTCCCGGAATGCCGCCGTCGTGCCTGTGGCCTTTGCTAGCGGCGTCTCTTCAGCCATATCCAACTGCCGGTCAGGGCCAGAGCGATCAACAGCATCGCGGCGGCATCCATTAACCACGGTCCCCAGTTGCCAAGGATGCGGCCGCTGTGCAGATCCAGCATGACACGTTCGAGCGGCAGGATGTGGCTGCGGTAATTGTTCCGGAGTGTTTCCAGTTGCGCGGCGGGCAAGGCGCCTGCCCGCGACCAGTCCACCCGATCGTTGCTGGCTTCCGTGTGGTGCCAGTCAAGCAACGCATCGTCGCTGGTATAGAGCCCATGCGCCGCACGGACGATGAGTCGCCCCGCACGCACCCCGACTTCACCGATACCGGCCGGGACCCCGTTCTGACGGCCAAGGCGCTCTACCAGTTCTCCTTGCCGTGTGAGCACCAGCGCATCACCGTCAGCAATCACAAGCAGCAGCTCGGGAAGGACCACGGCACCGGTAAGTTCGCTGAAGTGACCGGGGAGCGGCATCTCATCGACGTACAGCCTGTCGCCCAGCAATGTGATCCAGTGATCCGCAAGCGCGTAGCTCTTGGCAGTCTCGGCACCATCGATCCCATACCAGTCGAGCAGCCAGCTGGCATTGATGAATCGCTCATCAAGCTGCAGCTCTTCGGTGTGGTTAAGGGCGAGTCCGGTTACGCTGAGTACGATCGCAAACAGCGCCGCAACAACACCCATGTAGCGGTGCCAAACGTAGAAAGATTTCAGCTTCAGGCGATGGCGCCTACGGCGGGACATGGGTAGGCACCTGCTGGCTGAGATACAGTGCAAGTCGGGCCAGGTTCGTCAGGGCCCGTACGGACAGTGTCGCTCCGGCTATGCCATCGATCGTCCGATCGAGTCGATGTTCATCGGTGAGAGCAGCATCCGTGAACTGGTCGGTGAAGAAATCATGGCGCACTTCCCAGCCGCGGCTTTCCCGGAAGATCAGAACCTTGATGCGCTTGAGTTTCCCATCGTTGACGACAATACCGGTTGTTATCGGCAGATCCTTGCCGATTTCCTCCAGGATCCAGGCGACCTTTCCTTCGTGGGCCCAATAGCGTACGCGGAGGCTGTCCAGAGGGTGACCCATGATCTGTTCAATCGGTTCTCGCAATGACTTGGTGATCCACAGAGCCTTTGGCGACGGGGGCGCTCCCGCAAAGACTTCGTGGATAAAGTCATCCGGCTCCTGATACACCTCTTTGGCAAGAGGTCCGCTGGAGACGATGGCGAGGAGCAGCAGTGAAAAAATTCGGATGGCCATGTTTTTAAGAGAGAAAATGCGGGGCACAGCCAGCTGTGCCCCGCCCGCATCGGGGCGCCTATCATACGCCGGTACGATACTGCCTAGCTACGGCGACGCGAGGCGTATGCTCAGAACTGGTAACCCACGCCCAGGTTGAATCCGTTGTCGTTTTTCGCACCATCGTTGTCCTGTTGCTGGGCGTCAAACTTGAATACCACATCCGGGTGTGGCCAGTAGTTCAGGCCGACGTTGACCTGTTTCATTTCCGAGTCCGTAGTGGACGAGCCCTTATTGTTGTCCCAGACGTTATAGCGCGCAAAGACACCCAGTTCCCCCGGGATCCTCCAGAGGCGACCTCTCATCGAGGGTTCGATGTACCAGCCGACCTGTTCATCTCGACCCGCAGCGGCCGGATCGGAAGCGTCGATCACGCTGCTCTTGTCGAGATCCCAGCGCGCATACAGGGCGCGCAAGCCAAAGGGTCCGCGTTGAATGTCGGCATGGGCTTCAAACAAGGTGGCGCCGACACCCTGGTCTCCCTGTGTGACGTCTTTTTGCCACTGCACGCTGGTCGCGAGTTCAACGCCGGGCATGCCGGTCCACTTGATGCGCGCCGTTACCGCGCCGTCGTTGGCCTTGGCCTCGGAAACTTTCTGGCGACCGTTGCGAATCAGATAGCGTTGCCACCGGACTGGTTGACATCGAGACCGGACGTACCGTACAGGTCGTAACTGAAGCCCTTGCCCAGCTCTCCGTGGAAACCGCCCCCGGCTTCCCACCAGGTGGTAGGAATGATGTTCGTTTCAACCGGATTGCGTTCCACACCGTAAAAGGTTGGGGGCTCGTGGGTCTGGTTCAGTATGCCGACCGGCACGAGGAACAAACCGGCCTGTGCATGCTGAGTAGCCGAGAGATCGAACTCGAGGTAGGCCTGCTCGACCTCGACCTCACCGTTTTCATTATCGCCCGAGACTGAATGCTCCAGTTCGAGTTCAGAGAAGAAGCGAATTTTGTCGCTGAACTGATGGTTGAAGAACAGTACGAAGCGGTGGAAATCCACTTCTTCCTTGCTGTCGAGATTGTTGTAGTGTAATTCACCATAGCCGCCAATCTGAGTGTCTTCTGCCCATGACGCCGCTTTCGAGACCTTCGACTCTGCCTGCTCGATCATCTCGCCGGCGACGTCGACCTTCTCATCAGTCTCCTTGACCTTCTCGTTGGTGGCCTCCAGCTGTTCCTTCAGGGCCTCGATCTGTTTCTGCTGTTCCTGAATGATCTGCCACATCTCCTCTGCGCTCGGCGGTGCGGCAGCCTGAAGGGTCGGTGTAGCGAGACAGCAGGTGGTAAGCACAAGCCGCGTTAGTCTGTCGAGTACCATACAAATAGTCCTTTTTTACAGTAGGTTAGAGATCTTGCCCTAGGGTGTGCGATTATTATAGCTGGACTAGAAAGAAATACAAATCATTCGCAATAAGATTTCGGTTAATTTTTTTCCAGCAACACCCCCCTGGTCCCGGGAAATTTCATCCAGGCGGATCGATAAGCCTGCAAAAAATGCTCGCTGAACACGTAGATAGAGGATGCTAGAATTGTTCATAGCGGAATCTCGCCCGCTGATGCCTGTAACCCTGCATCGCGGGCGATCGACTTGGACCTACTTACTTACTTACAACCAGGCAGGTGACTGTTATGACCCAATCCACTGCGCAAGCGGCTGTTTCAGAATTCGCGACCATGCTCAGCCCAGACGATGTCCGATTGACCCCGGCGGCTCAGGAAAAAATGGCCGAACTCTTTGCCGACACGGAGGACGATTTAGAGGCCATCCGCATTTTTGTCAGCGGGGGTGGCTGTGGTGGCATGAGCTACGGGATGACCTTTACGGATCGCCGCACCGACTACGATTGTGTCCTGAAGGCGAATGGCTTTGACATCTACGTGGATGCCGTCGCGCTCAATTTCCTGCGGGGTGTCGAGATTGATTTTGTCGATCGTCCGATGGGTGCGAGCTTTGTGTTCAACAACGTTTTTGCCTCGACAGGTGGTTCGGGTACCTGCGGCGCCTGCGGTGCTGCTGGCGGCGGGTGCGCCTAGCGCTGACATGTCCTAGTTGACTGCGACGCGAGGCAGGGGAAACCGGCGAAAACCGGGATCAGGGACATTTTTTCTGCAGCAGGATTTTCCCCAGGGCGCGGATATCCGGGGATGGAAAATCGTTTCTGAGCCCGGTCTCCCATGCCGTCACGCATTCTGCTGATAACTCCGCCCGGCAGCTACCGAACCTTCGCGTATATCGAAGCCGCGCAGTCGCTTGCTATCGACCTGCTGGTTGCATCCAGTGGCCGGCATTCGCTCGTGACCCCGCTGGTTGGCGGCTTGCACCTCGATCTGGATGATCCTGTCGCATTGCACCGGCTGCTCGAGGCCGGTCGTGAATCGCCCTTTGCCGGTGTTATTGCAACGGACGATCAGACCGTAGAAATTGCCAGCCGCGTGGCGGAAGCTCTGGGCCTGGCGCACAACCCACTTGGCGCCGCACGGTTTTCCCGGCGCAAGGACCTGGCAAGACAGTGTCTGGACAAGGCAGGATTGCCGGTTCCACGGCACCGCGTGATCGATCTTCGTACTCCGCTTGCCCCGCAACTCGATGGCATCGACTACCCTTGCGTGGTCAAGCCCCTCTCGCTCTCGGCAAGTCGCGGCGTGATTCGCGCAGATGATCAAAGACAGTTGCAGGCTGCGATCCTGCGCGTGCGGGCGCTGCTGGCTGCAGAGGCTGCGCTCGGTTCTGAAGAGAAGGACCTCGTGCTGGTGGAGCGCTTCATATCCGGACCTGAGCTGGCCGTGGAGGCACTGCTGCATCGCGGGCAGCTACAGGTACTTGCGATCTTTGACAAGCCCGATCCCATGGAGGGACCCTTTTTTGAGGAAACCTATTACGTCACGCCCTCGCGCCACGCGCCGGCCGTGCAGTTCCTGATACGAAAGCGCCTGAAGGAGGCCTGCCGGGCGTACGGTCTGTGTGAGGGCCCCGTCCATGCGGAATTGCGTCTGAGTGAAGGCGACGCGTGGATCATGGAGATCGCGTCGCGAACTATTGGTGGTGATTGCGCCCGGCTGTTGCGGTTCGGCACCGGGCATGGACTTGAGGAACTCGTTCTGGCCCAGGCAGCAGGCCATCCATTGCCAGCCGTACCGGAGCAAGGTGGTGCCGGTGTGCTGATGATCCCGATTCCCCGCCATGGCATCCTGCGCCGGGTGGAGGGCGTGCTGGCCGCCCGGCGGGTTCGATTCATCGAGGATGTCGAGATCAGCCGCCGGGAAGGATACGAACTGGTGCCACTGCCGGAAGGTGCCAGCTACCTCGGTTTTATTTTTGCGCGCGCCCCGACGCCCGAGCAGGCGGAACAGTCATTGCGCGAGGCGCACGGTAAGTTGAATGTCGTCGTGGCGCCGGTAATGAAAATCACCGACAAAAGGTAGCTGCGGAAAGGAGCGAGCCCGGCGTGTATCGGTGTTATTTCTTTGCGCCGGGTGGCCGGAAGCCCTGCGGCATTCCGCCAAAATCGCCTTCCTTGAACAGAAAACCCCGCATGTGGTTTTCAATCAGTTCCAGGCTTTGTGGATCGCCGGTGTTGAGACCATTCTCGTTAATGATCATGGTCAATCGATCAAGCCACTGTTGCCAGCCTTGCTTCGACACAGTCTCGAAGATCCGCTGGCCAAGTTCGCCGGGATGCGGTGGGCCTTCGAGACCTTCGGCCTCATGATTAAGGACGACACAATGAACAACTCGAGTCATGGCAGCTTCCTCGGGACAAAATTCCACCGGGCTTCGGGGCACAAGTCTGCCTGAACTAGAACGGCCGTACAACGGCCAGGATTACCACAGCAATCAGAATCAACGCCGGTACTTCGTTGAACCAGCGATAATACACATGGCCATGATGGTTTTGGTCGGCTCGGAATTCCCGTACCAGTTTCAGGCAAAAAAGATGGTAGGTGATCAGACCGGCGACGAGTACCAGTTTGATCGGTAACCACAGGGTCGAAGTCAGGGTGCCAAGATCATAGGCGAAGAGTAGCCACAGACCAAAGATCACGGTCGCCACACCACCGACGCTCATGATCGCATAGAGTTTACGTTCCATGATCTTGAAACGCGCGTTGCCTGCATCATCCTGGCAATCGGCGTGGTAGACAAATAGCCGCGGCAGGTAGAAGAGACCCGCAAACCAGGTGACCATAAAGATAAGGTGGAGGGCTTTCAGCCAGAGCATGAGCGAAGGATACAGGAGACAGAGTAGAGGAGCCAGGAGTGAGGAGTGAGGAGTGAGGAGTGAGGAGTGAGGAGTGAGGAGTGAGGAGTGAGGAGTGAGGAGTGAGGAGTGAGGAGTGAGGAGTCGGGATCAGGCGCTGTCATTTCCGTCAATGAGTTCTCGATTTCTTTTCTGCCCCAGCATGGTCAGAATCTTCTGCCGCGTCTTCGCGATATCCATTTCCCCCGTGGTATGCGTCACAACCCTTCCGTCCGGCGCGATCAAAAATGTTGTCGGCGTCACGCGGATATCACCAAAGGCCCTGGCTATGCTTGCATCAATATCGAGAGCGACCGGGTAGGGGATCCTGCGGGCCTTGCGCATAGCGACGACGCGATTCGGCGGGTCGTAGGCCATGGCAACCGCGACTATCTGCAGCCCCTTCGGTGCGAGTTCGTGATAGAGCGCGATCAACTGTGGCAGTTCCATGATGCAAACCGCACAAGTCGTTGCCCAGAAACTCACCAGTACGGGCTGCCCGCGCAATGCGGCAAGATCGATTACCTCTCCATCGATGGTCTTTAAGGTGATATCGGGTGCCCTCTGAAGGCTTGAGGGGAACAGCCACAGGTAGCCTGTGCCCGCAATGAGCAGTAGCGCAAGAAAGCCGGCGAGCCGATTCTTTGCCGTCACGGCAGCCGGTCTTTCTCGCTCGATGGGAGTGCCTTGTCCCGGGCGCCAGGCGGTGACAGGTCAAAATCGAGTCGCATCTGGTTGTCCCTGTTCCGACCGAACCGGTCCCCCAGATACGCGATTCCACGTCGTATTGCCCGCCACATTTTCGGAAGCAACCAGATCATCAGCAGCACGAACATCAACAATAAGGCAAGAAACAGCCACGGGTTATACAGTGCTGTCCAGAGCCCCGCTATGACGACGAGGTCCTCACCGATGGATGCTGTCCAGTTGGTAAAGGGCTCTGGCGAGGTGTTGATCATGATGCGGCTGCCCGCCTTGGTCAGATGGGTTCCGGCGGCCAGGCCCCCCCCTACGAGTGCCGCCGCAATCTCTGCGCCCTGGCCCACGTCGCCAACGGCGCCGGCCGCAAGTATGGCGCCTGCCGGAATGCGTATGAAGGTATGCAGACCATCCCAGCCGGTGTCGACGCCCGGCGTCTTGTCCGCAAAGAACTCGACAAGGTACATAAAGCCTGCTGCGAACAGCACGAGAGGCTCGGTCAGTACCTGCAGATCAGGGGGCAGTGTGATATGACCCGTCATACCGAGGTAACCCAGCATGAAGACCGCGGCATAAAGGTTGATGCCGCTTGCCCAGGCGACGCCCATACTCAGCGCAATCGTGCTTGCTATGGGGCTGAGTGGATCCATTGCCTTGCTGCCCGCTGCACCCGAACGGGTGCGTTAGTTACGACAGGACAAGTCTAGCATGGAAAGGCTGGTGCAGAATCGAGCTGCCGGATCCGGAAGGAATTGGATGAAACCACAGGAAAAAACGACTGGCAGCGACTCGCTGCGTTGTGGTGTCCGTTAGAGCCGGTAACTGTGCTCAATATCGGCGCGGGTCAGGACCCCGTAGACGCGATCGATGCCAGGCGCTGTGGTGCGGGTGACGTAGAGTGCATCGATGCCGGTCTCTGCCAGTGTTTCCGCCGCCTGCTGCAAAGTGGCCTGGATGTGAATTGGTGCAACCGCCAGGCGGTTCGCTGGAATGGCAAGCAGGTCGACAGATGCCTGCTCTTGATTCTCGTGAAGATGGCGGACCAGATCCGCGGCAGGTAAAAGCGCGACACCGCGATTGTCCTCTTTGACAAGAACCCAGCGTGGCTGTCCCTGCAAGGCCTGTGTGATCTCATTACGTTCGGGCCGTTGACGGAATACCACGACGGACCTGTCCATGGTATGACCGACGCCGGTACGGCGCAGTGCCTGCATGAGCGGATCATTACGATAATCGAGGCCGTGCGCGCGAATCAGGTGCAAGAACACAGAGTCCTTGCCAAAGACTTCCTTGCTGACCAGGCCGGCGGTGATGAGTGCGAGCATGCCGGGCAGGATGATGTTCGGGTTGGCAGTGAGTTCGAGCATCGCGGTCAGCGCGGCCAGGGGCGCCTGCAATGTGGCCCCCATCATGGTGCCCATGCCGATGAGTGCGTAAAAGCCGGGTGAGGCGATATTCCCGGGGAACCAGAGCTGGGCTGTCAATCCCATCACACCACCTGCCGTGGAGCCAATGATAAACGACGGACCAATCAGGCCGCCGGGTAATCCGCAGCCGAGACTGGCCGCGGTTGCGAACAGCTTCATCAGGGTGACAGCCAGCAGAAATGCGATGCCGTATTCTCCAATCAGTGCACCGTCAACCGTATCGTAGCCGATGCCCATGACCTCGGGTGTCACGAGGGCGCACAATCCCACCAGTGTTCCACCTGCAAGGCAGCGTAACCAGATGGGGTAGGACGCAGAGAATTGCGTGAAAAGCTGCAGCAGTTGAATGAACGCGGCCGCCAGGGCGCCAATTATCAGTCCCAGCAACAGCATGTAGGGCAGCTCGGCAAGAGAGGCCAGTGTGAGCGCGGGAATGATGAAGGCGGGGTCTGATCCGAACACCACACGTGACAGTGAGGTCGCGCTGACCGAGGCGAGGATCACCGGAGCGAATCCCGCTAGCGTGTACTCCATCATCACCACTTCCATCGCGAAGATGACGCCAGCCAGCGGTGTGTTGAACGAGGCACCAATGGACGCTGCAACGCCGCAGGCAACCAGGGTGCGGATGCTGTTGTTCGGCAGATGCAGCCATTGACCCAGCAGACTGCTGCTCGCCGCTCCGAGATGGATGCCAGGCCCCTCGCGTCCTACCGAGTGGCCGCTGATGATGCTGGCGGCACCGGCAAAAAATTGCACCAGGGCATTGCCGAGGGGCAGGTGGCCCTGGTGATAGGCGAGGCGTTCCATGACGTGGACAACACCCACCCGCCGGATATTCGGGTGCAACAGCTGCAGTGCCAGACCTACCGTCAGGCCGCCGCCCGTGGCTGCCAGGAAACGCGCGAAAAGCGTCAGGCCTTCGTAGTTCTCCGGCTGTCCGCCGGGCAGCAGACCAGCCTGGACCGACTCAATCAAGAGGCGGAAGGCGATCGTCACGCCACCGGCAAGACCGCCTGAAAGCAGGCCCAGCAGCGCGAGCTGGGGGAGGGCGTCAACGCCCGAGAGACGCAGCCGCAGGCTATCCAGCAACTCGAGCCATCGGTCTTGGAGCGGGTGTTGAGAACGCATGGATCCCCAGTATGATTGATTTTGTGTGCGTATTCCGCGTCTGCGCGGCGGGCACGCGGGTCATCGGATGTTAGCGCAATTTTGCGGCGCCCGTGGTTTTGCCTTCATAATCTGCCTATGGCTATCAAAATCGGGATTGTGGGCGGAACGGGTTACACAGGCGTTGAGCTGTTGCGCCTGCTCGCCTTGCATCCAAATGTCGAACTTGCAGTTATTACGTCGCGGTCGGAGGCCGGAATGCCGGTGGCCGACCTGTTTCCCAATCTCCGCGGCTATATCGGGCTTGCCTTCAGTGTGCCGGATATTGATCGGTTGAAGGGCCTGGACCTGGTGTTTTTCGCGACTCCGAATGGCACTGCAATGACCATGGTGCCCGAGTTGCTTGCCAGCGGCGTGCGCGTTATCGATCTTGCCGCCGATTTCCGTCTGCGGGACCCTGCCGAATGGCAGCGCTGGTACGGGATGCCGCACGCCTGCCCGGCGGTATTGGCCGAAGCCGTTTACGGCTTGCCGGAGGTCAACCGCGATGCCATTCGCCAGGCGCGCGTGGTTGCCAACCCCGGTTGTTACCCGACGGCAGTCCAGCTCGGCTTCCTGCCGCTTCTGGAGCAGGGGTGTGTCGATACCGCTACGCTCATCGCAGACGCCAAATCGGGCGTCAGCGGTGCCGGGCGCAAGGCGAACACCGCGACGCTTCTGTGTGAGGCGACGGAAAGTCTCAAGGCCTATGCCGTGCCAGGACACCGGCACCTGCCGGAAATCCGGCAGGGTTTGCAGGCTGCGACGGGTAGCCCGGTTGGTTTGACCTTCGTCCCGCACCTGACGCCGATGGTTCGCGGGATCCATGCGACGCTCTATGCCCGCCTGACGAGTGACGTTGCGGATCTGCAAGGCCAGTACCAGAGGCGTTATGTGGACGAGCCGTTCGTGGACGTATTGCCATCCGGCAGCCATCCCGAAACCCGTAGCGTGCGTGGCGCGAATCATTGCCGTATCGCGGTACACCGCCCGCAGGACGACGATGTCGTGGTGGTACTGTCCGTGATTGACAACCTTGTGAAGGGCGCCGCGGGACAGGCCGTCCAGAACATGAATCTGATGTTTGATCTGGACGAAACGATGGGTCTGAACGCTCCTGCGCTGCTACCCTGATCGATTCGCTGCACTAAGCGCGCATCGCTTTCGACGTGGCCTGAATCTTGCCTGTTTTGCTTCCGGGGAATGGTTGATGGCTGCACATACGACAGAGGTACTCATCTACCGGGCCTGGAAACTCCGCCTGGCGGTGGTGTTGCTGGTGTTTGCCGGCGTTTTGATTGCCTGGACGATGTATGACCTCGGTCGTTCGAACGCCGTGTCTGATCTGGCGTCACTGGAATCCGAGCGTACCCGGTTTCTCGATCAGATTAGGGAACTCGATGCACGTAACCACACACTGGAACAGCAGATCGTGATGCTGGAACGAGCGCAGCAAATCGATCAGGAAACGTACACCGAAGTCAAACGCGAACATGCCGGTCTCAGGCAAAAGATTCAGGAGCTGCGCGAGCAGCTGGCCTTTTACCGGGGCATTATGTCACCTGCGGAGGCCAGGGCAGGACTGCAGTTGCAGGACTTCAGCGTGGAACGCAGTGCCGAGCCGAACCAGTATCATTTCCGCCTTGTGCTGACGCAGGTGAAGAAGCGGCATCCCGTTGCCAGCGGGCGGGTCAGTCTGTACGTGCTCGGCAAACAGGGCGGTGCCAAAAAGCGCTTGTCATTAGCCGAGATAACCGCGGGGAAGCAGAACGCCGATGGTATCGCGTACCGTTTCCGGTATTTTCAGACCATGGAAGGCGTGCTGACGCTGCCAGAGGCGTTTGAGCCAACGGCCGTTCGGATTCAAGCCATGCCGGCGGGAAAAAACGCCCCGAAAAATCCACTGGAATGGACGTTCAACTGGCCTGGTACAGCACCGGCCGAGATGCAGAGGGATGACAATGTTGGGTAATCGCAAAAAGTGTAACATATCGAAGATCGATACCTTGATTGGCGCCGAGGCCGAGATTCAGGGTGACCTGCATTTCACGGGTGGCCTGCATGTGGATGGTCGGATCAAGGGAAGTGTGGTTGCGGATGGTGATGCCGTATTGATGCTGAGCGAGCATGGCAGCATCGAAGGCGAGGTTCGTGTCCCCCATATCGTCCTGAACGGAACGGTCACAGGGGACGTGCATGCAGCGGAGCGCATCGAACTTGCCTCCAAGGCCCGCGTACGCGGTAATGTGTTCTATCAGTTGATTGAAATGGTGGTGGGTGCGGAGGTGAACGGCAAACTGGTTCACAGCGCTCAGGCGCAAGGTGGGGATATGCCAAGCACTGTCGAAGTAATTGATAATTCCGTGAAAAATGTTGCAGTCATGGCCAATTCTTGACCACCATTGTCAGGAATTGCATAATGATGGCCAGATAGGTTCAGACGAGATTGCAGGAGATGTATGACATGAGCGAGACTGCTGCGACACCAGTCCAGACGCCAGCGCCCCTGGTATTCACCGAGGCGGCTGCGAACAAGGTAAAGTCGCTGATCGAGGAGGAAAACAACCCGAATCTCAAATTGCGGGTGTATATCTCCGGTGGCGGCTGTTCGGGATTTCAGTACGGCTTCACCTTTGACGAGGATATCAACGACGGGGATACCCAAGTGGAGAATTGCGGTGTTACCTTGCTGGTTGACCCAATGAGCTTTCAGTACCTCCTCGGTGCAGAAATCGATTACAAGGAAGACCTCAGTGGTGCGCAGTTCGTCATACGTAATCCGAACGCGACCACGACCTGTGGCTGCGGGTCTTCATTCTCGACAAACTGATCGCCGCAGGGCTTGGCCATAAGCAAAAAGGGGGCGCTGCGGCGCCCCTTTTCTGTTGCGGTCTGTGCCTGATCTTCCCTCACGTATCGGCTATGCTACACATGTGGTATCCCGGTACTTGTCAAGCATCGTAGGGGTCACACTATGAGCAAGTATCTGCCCGGGCTGGAAGGCGTGCCGGCCACCAAGTCGAATATCTCGGATCTCGATGGACAGACGGGAGTCTTAACCTATCGTGGTTACCCGATAGCGGATCTTGCGCAGTACAGCAGTTTTGAGGAAACCTCGCTGCTTCTGCTCGACGGCCGTTTGCCGACCCGGCAGGCGCTGGAACAGTTTGATCAGGAGATACGCAAGAACCGGCGGGTAAAGTACAACATTCGCGAGATCATGAAGTACCTCCCAGCGACCGGCCGTCCGATGGAGATGTTGCAGGCCTCCATTGCCTGCCTGTCGATGTTTTACCCCGGCGACGAATGTCTGACCGGCACCGGTGTCTGTGAGGATCTGAACTATGTGCACAACATGTCGGTGAAGATACTGGCGCGCATGGCTACGCTGGTCGCCATGTGGGAGCACATTCGCAATGGCTACGACCCGATCGAACCGCGTGGCGACCTGTCTTATGCAGAGAATCTGCTGTACATGTTTTCTGGCAAAGAACCTGATCCGCTGTTTGCGCGGATTATGGATGCCTGTCTGATTCTGCATGCGGAGCACACGATCAATGCCTCTACATTCGCGGCCCTTGTAGCGGGCTCGACTTTGACGAGTCCTTACCTGGTGATTGCGGCGGCCGTCGGCACGCTCGCCGGGCCCTTGCACGGCGGCGCCAACCAGCGGGTCGTGGAAATGCTGGGCGAGATTGGCCCGCCAGAAGGGGTGCAACGCTGGCTGGACAAGAAACTGGCCAACAAGGAGAAGATCTGGGGAATGGGGCACCGGGAGTACAAGGTCAAGGATCCCCGCGCCACCATCCTGCAGAGGATGATGCAGGAGTTGATTCAGTCTCGCGGTGGTAACATGAGCCGGATTTTTGAAACAGCGGTGGCCCTCGAAGAGGCATGCGAGGAACGTCTGGCAGTCAAGGGTGTTCACGCCAACGTCGATTTCTATTCCGGTATTCTGTATGCGGAGATGGGCATCCCGGCGGATCAGTTCACGTCAGTCTTTGCGGTCGCGCGTTGCGCGGGCTGGCTGGCCCACTGGCGCGAGCAACTCGGTGACAACCGGATCTTTCGGCCGACGCAAGTCTATACAGGAGAGGCGGCGCGGGAGTATGTGGCGATTGATAAAAGATGAAACGCGTACGCCTCGCGCCTGCGAACAGGCGTGTCTTTTTATCGTTCCTTTTCCGTTGTCTCTCTAGCTTGGTAAATCCCGCCCAGCACCACAGTCCGCTTTGCCCCGGTAACACTCGGCAGGTTTCCGGGTTTGCCTTCCAGTGTCTGTTTTGCCAGCCAGGCGAAGGCGAGCGCTTCAACCCAGTCTGGCGGGATACCGGCCGCGTCAGTTGATTCAAGGACCCTGGGTGAGAGTCGGCGGCGAAGTCGCATCATCAGGTCCGCATTGTGGGCGCCTCCGCCGCAGACCAGGACGCGTTGTGTTGACGGGGCATGCTTAAGGATGGCGTCGGCGATGCTCGCTGCAGTCAGCTCGCACAGTGTCGCTTGAATGTCCGGTGGCGACGCAGCGGTGTCTGCGGCGTTCAGTTGCATTTGCAGCCATTCGAGATTGAACCGTTCACGCCCAGTGCTCTTTGGCGTTATCGGCACAGCCGGAGGCGAGCGCCAGGCACTCCTCGCGCAACCCACCATCAAGCGGGGTATTGATTGCGTTTACCAGCACGGGCGTCGGCTCGGAGAAATCAGCCAGGGCGGCATCGATCGCATCCATGCTCGTGCCGGACATGAGACCGATAAACAGATTTGCCAAATTGCCTAAGGTTGCCGGAAGGAGGGTTGACGCCGGCACATCGCTGCCGCGATCCGGGATCTGGTAACCAGGCGCTCGTCACCAGTCACTATTCGTCAGGTTTGTTCAATGCCACCTGAGTTGCGTCTGCGCGGATTTGCTCGAGCTGGGCAAGCAGAGTTTGCGAATGTTCTTCAAAGTCCGCCATGAACTCTTCATCAAGTGGAGCGGCCGTAGGGAGTTTCACCGTCAGGGGGTTACGGTGGGTGCCATTTACCCGGAACTCATAGTGCAGGTGGGGACCGGTTGCTAGGCCGGTCTTTCCGACGTATCCAATCACCTGACCCTGTCGAACACGGCTTCCGTTAGCCTGTCCACGCACAAACCGCGACAGGTGTGCGTACAGCGTACTGTAACTGCTGCCATGCTGAATGATGACAACCTTGCCATAACCGCCTTTGCGGCCGCGGTATATGATTTTGCCATTGGCGGTCGCCTTGACGGGGGTGCCCTGCGGTGCGGCGTAATCCACGCCTTTGTGAGCACGGATCCGGTTGAGCACAGGGTGCTTGCGACCCAGGCTGAATCCGGAGCTTATGCGTGAAAACGCGACAGGTGTGCGAAAGAACGTCTTGCGCATGCTTCTGCCGGAAGGCGAATAATAGTCGGTGCGTCCCTTGGCATCTTGGTAGCGGACAGCCCGATAAACCTTTCCATTGTTGACGAACTCCGCAGCCAGAATTTTGCCGTCATCAATCTTCTGTCCGTCCAGAAAGAGTTCTTCGTACAGGACGCTAAAGCTGTCTCCCTTGCGAATGTCCAGTGCGAAGTCGACATCCCAGCCAAAGATGCCGGCGAGCTGCATCGTTAAATTGTCGGAGAGCTGTGCTTTCTGGGCGGCAAGAAAGAGCGAACTGTCGATCACGGCATTGGCGGAGGCAGTACGTCGCTCGGGGTGTCGGTCGATTGCCTTGATGACAAAGCCGTCGCCGCTGCGCTGGAAACGCAGACCGTGCAGCTCATCTTTGGTGTAGATCAATTCAAGCAATTCGCCCTCGTCGTCACGGCAGAACTCCAGGGTGTCGCCAGGATGAATGCGTGCGAGGTCTTTCGCCTCGCCGCCGAGCGCAATGATGGTGTGCAGATCCTGTGGATCGAGTCCGTGTTTTGCAAAGATGCGCGCCAGGCTGTCCCCGGAGCGAACGGTCACCTGGTTCCAGGTACCCTCTGCTGGCATCGTCTCCTGTGCGGGTTCATCGGCGAGACCGTCGCCAGTCGCGATCGCTTCCTCTGCCGGTAGCAACGCGAGCGTGTCGTCAGCCGGCGTCGTCTCCTGCGCGGGTGCGTCGGCGAGGTCATCGCCGATCGCAATCGCATCTCCCGCAGGCAGCAATGCAAGTGTGTCGTCCGCCGCTGTTGCCTCCTGTTCGGGGTGGGCAAGACCGGTCTGATCAGGGGGGGGGTGTGACGGCGCTGTCCCGGGTAAATCGAGTGGTCGGCTTAGCACGGCCGCCACGGGAGCGGGTGCCGGGGTGTCTGCATGGATCTGACTGGTTACTGTCGACGCCAGCGCAATATCGCGTTTGGCTTCAGCATCATCCGAGACGTAACCGAACAACAAGGCCCCCGTGCTGACACCAATCAGGAGGAGCAGCCAGTGCGGGCTGAGCCAGCCTGTACGTCGGGTATCCTTTTCTGCCAGGCATTTATAGTCCCGCTTTATAACTGATTGGTAGGCCACGGAATTTCCTTCATAAATCCTTGTATGACGATAACCGGCGGATGGCCTCAGGTCAACTTTGGTTTGCCCGGCATGCGAGCAGCTAATAAGCACGAACCATGCCAGCTAAATATCCG
>CAVPOO010000006.1:0-87500 GCA_963707015.1 uncultured Gammaproteobacteria bacterium | reverse complement strand
GTAGGGGAGCGTTCTGTAAGCCTGTGAAGGTGTGTCGTAAGGCATGCTGGAGGTATCAGAAGTGCGAATGCTGACATGAGTAACGATAATGCGGGTGAAAAACCCGCACGCCGAAAGCCCAAGGTTTCCTGCGCAATGCTAATCAGCGCAGGGTGAGTCGGTCCCTAAGGCGAGGCCGAAAGGCGTAGTCGATGGGAATCAGGTTAATATTCCTGAACCTCGTATTACTGCGATGGGGAGACGGAGAAGGCTAGGTCAGCCGGGTGTTGGACGTCCCGGTTTAAGCGAGTAGGGAGTGTTCTTTGGCAAATCCGGGAACACAATCCTGAGACGTTATGACGAGTTCCCATGTGGAGCGAAGTGACTGATGCCATGCTTCCAGGAAAATCCTCTAAGCTTCAGGTAATACGGGACCGTACCCCAAACCGACACAGGTGGGCGAGGAGAGAATCCTAAGGCGCTTGAGAGAACTCGGGTGAAGGAACTAGGCAAAATGGTACCGTAACTTCGGGAGAAGGTACGCCCCTGTTGGTGACGAGACTTGCTCTCCGAGCTGGTGGGGGTTGCAGTGACCAGGTGGCTGCGACTGTTTACTAAAAACACAGCACTCTGCAAACTCGAAAGAGGAAGTATAGGGTGTGACGCCTGCCCGGTGCCGGAAGGTTAATTGATGGGGTTAGCGTAAGCGAAGCTCTTGATCGAAGCCCCGGTAAACGGCGGCCGTAACTATAACGGTCCTAAGGTAGCGAAATTCCTTGTCGGGTAAGTTCCGACCTGCACGAATGGCGTAACGATGGCCACACTGTCTCCACCCGAGACTCAGTGAAATTGAACTCGCTGTTAAGATGCAGCGTACCCGCGGCTAGACGGAAAGACCCCGTGAACCTTTACTACAGCTTTACACTGAACTTTGAGCCTGCTTGTGTAGGATAGGTGGGAGGCTTCGAAGCGAGGACGCCAGTCCTCGTGGAGCCAACCTTGAAATACCACCCTGGCATGTTTGAGGTTCTAACCTCGGCCCGTTATCCGGGTTAGGGACAGTGTATGGTGGGTAGTTTGACTGGGGCGGTCTCCTCCCAAAGAGTAACGGAGGAGCACGAAGGTACCCTCAGCGCGGTCGGACATCGCGCATTGAGTGCAAAGGCATAAGGGTGCTTGACTGCGAGACAGACACGTCGAGCAGGGTCGAAAGACGGTCTTAGTGATCCGGTGGTCCTGAATGGAAGGGCCATCGCTCAACGGATAAAAGGTACTCCGGGGATAACAGGCTGATTCCTCCCAAGAGTCCATATCGACGGAGGAGTTTGGCACCTCGATGTCGGCTCATCACATCCTGGGGCTGTAGCCGGTCCCAAGGGTATGGCTGTTCGCCATTTAAAGTGGTACGCGAGCTGGGTTTAGAACGTCGTGAGACAGTTCGGTCCCTATCTGCCGTGGGCGTTGGAGATTTGAGGGAAGCTGCTTCTAGTACGAGAGGACCGAAGTGGACGTACCTCTGGTGTTCCGGTTGTCACGCCAGTGGCACTGCCGGGTAGCTATGTACGGACGGGATAACCGCTGAAAGCATCTAAGCGGGAAGCCCCTCCCAAGATGAGATCTCCCTGGGAACTTGATTCCCCTAAAGGGCCGTGGAAGACTACCACGTTGATAGGCTGGGTGTGGAAGCGCAGTAATGTGTGAAGCTAACCAGTACTAATTGCCCGTGAGGCTTGACCATATAACACTCAAGCGGTTTGAGTGGGCGGTTCAAGCAAGCAACAAACCCGTAGGCTTGATTCAGTTTCCCGGATTCGAAGAAATTGGGATCAGAGTCAATTTGTTTCTGAATCCAACAGAGTCGGAGAGAAATTGACTCTGGTCCCACGTTTCTTCAACCAGCTTGCCTGGCGGTCATAGCGAGTGGGAACCACCCGATCCCATCCCGAACTCGGAAGTGAAACTGCTCAGCGCCGATGATAGTGTGGGGGTTCCCATGTGAAAGTAGGTCACTGCCAGGTTTTTAATACAAACCCCTGCCGTCGGAAGACGGCAGGGGTTTTTTATGCCAGCAATCAGGTGACAGGCTGACGGGTGCGATCGGCTTTTAGCTTTTCTCGCATGACGATGTGCTTGCCGCAAGTCAGCCTGTTGATCTCGCTACTCTGTGGCTGCTCAGGTCTGGCGCCCTCGCAAGGGCCTCAGCTCAGGCTTGAGCAGGTACATCCGTTCGGTGCGACACGGATTGCCTTCAGTCCTTCCGGCACCCGACTCGCCAGTGGCGGCCTGATGGGTGAGGTCCTGGTATGGTCCGTGCCCTCGGGAGAGCGTCTCGCCGTATTGTCGGCTCACGACGGTGCGATTCGCGGGCTGTTGTGGCTCGACAATCAACACCTGCTCAATGCCAGTGCGCGTGGACAAATACTCGTATGGGATCCGTCTTCACAGGCGATTACCGCGTCCTTGCGGACGGACAGGATATCGGCCGCAGCCTTTCTGCCTTCGCCGGCGCGCCTGTATATTGGTTATTCTGCCGGCCGGGTGCGAAGTTTTGGCTATCCAGGGTTCGAACAACACTCCGAGGTGGACTTGGCGTCGACGGTATTGTCAATTGCGGTTCAGCCAACCCGGCAGTGGCTGGCGGTATCCAGCGCTGACGGGAGCGTGCAACTGTTCGACAGTCGATTGCGGCTCGTGAGAAAGTTGCAGACGCCGCCTGGCAAGGTGCGCGAGCTGCGGTTCTCGCCGGATGGTGAGCAACTGGCTGGCGGCGGCTGGTTCAGCATCTACCTGTGGTCGACAGAGACCGGGGAACTGCATATCCGGGAGACTGAACACATCGGTGCGGTGGTATCGCTTGACTACAGTCCGGACGGTGAACACCTGGCCAGTATGGGACGCTATACCGACTCCAGCCTGCGCGTCATCGATGTTGCCGATGGCAGCGTGCGCAGACGACTCTCCCCGCATCCTTTGTGCGGCTGGAATGTGCGCTTCAGTCCGGATGGTCGTATGGTGGGCAGTTCCAGCGAGGACGGCAGCATCCATCTCTATGATCTGACGATTCCCTACCAGCCAGGCAGGTATCACCAATAGCCCTGTCGGTGGGCAGCCGGAATCAGTAACGGTGCTGGAGACGCGTCCTCGTCACGAAACCGGGTAAGAACTGCCAGCCAGGTGCTAAAATGTCGGCTCGCCATGCCAGCTTTGTCGGCATTGTATTTCCCCTATCTGCCTGTGGTGACAGCCATGCCTACTCGCATCCGCGAGATTCCTTACAACTACACGTCCTTTTCCGACCGGGAAATTGTGATTCGCTTCCTCGGGGAGGCGGCATGGGATGTTCTCAATGAGCTTCGGGCTACCCGGCGGACGGGGCGTTCCGCACGCATGTTGTTCGAAGTGCTGGGCGATATGTGGGTGGTTCGGCGCAACCCCTATATTCAGGATGATCTGCTGGGTAACCGGAAACGTCTGGCTTCCCTTATTCACGCCTTGAATCACCGTCTGGACCAGATCGTCGCGCGCGCGGACAGCAACGCAAATGCCCTGCAGCTTGCGGAGCGGGCACGCGCAGCGGTAGCCGACTTCGAGGCCTGGTTTCCCCGTGTTCTGGACCAGCGCAGGCAGGTTCGTCGAAGGCTATCGAAGCTCACCCGCACCGACAACATCGATTTTGGGGGGTTGGCGCGGGTGTCCAATGCCACCGATGCGACGGACTGGCGCGTAGAAATGCCATTCGTGGTCATCTCTCCGGATACAGAGGCAGAAGTCCGGGCACTGGTTGAAGCATGCATCGGACTGGGGTTGACCATTATCCCGCGTGGCGGTGGGACCGGTTATACCGGTGGCGCAATACCGCTGTACGAGCACACTGCCATCATCAATACCGAAAAGCTTGAAGGACTGGGTGCGGTGGAGATGCGCTACCTGGAAGGTGTCGCGGAGCCGGTTGCCACGATTCGCGCCGAGGCCGGTGTGGTCACCCGGCGGGTGGCCGAGTGTGCTGAGGCGCAGGGCTTCGTGTTCGCCGTGGATCCGACCTCGCAGGATGCATCAACCATCGGTGGCAATGTTGCCATGAATGCCGGCGGCAAGAAGGCTGTCGTCTGGGGCACGACGCTCGACAATCTGGTTTCCTGGCGTATGGTGACACCGGATGGAGGCTGGCTGGAGGTCGAGCGGCTCAACCACAACCTCGCGAAGATTCACGAACAGGCAACCGTCGAATTTCGGGTGACGCGCTACCACAAAGACGCGACGACAGTCGAGGGAGATGCGGAAACGATCCGTCTGCCGGGCCAGTCGCTGCGCAAGCCCGGGCTTGGCAAGGATGTAACCGACAAGTTTCTCGGCGGGCTGCCCGGCATTCAGAAGGAAGGTTGTGATGGGCTGATTACATCAGCGGTTCTGATTCTGCATCGCATGCCCAAGTACACGCGTACTGTATGCCTGGAGTTTTTCGGTAGCGATTTGCGTCGTGCGGTTCCGGCGATCATTGAAACCAAGCAATACCTGGACAGTCGCGCGGATGTGCTGCTCTCCGGTCTGGAACATCTGGACGACCGGTACGTGCGCGCGGTGGACTACAGCACCAAGTCGCCCCGGCGAGAGCTTCCCAAGATGGTACTGCTGGTCGATGTGGCCGGTGACGAGGAAGCCGCAGTGGCAGATGCGGCTTCCGCTATCATTCGTATGGCAAATCAACGCGGGGCGGAAGGGTTTGTCGCCGTCAGCCCCGAGGCGCGCCGACGATTCTGGCTGGATCGCGCCCGCACAGCCGCTATCGCAGCACACACCAACGCTTTCAAGATCAACGAAGACGTCGTCATACCGCTGGAGCGGCTGGCGGATTATGCCGAAGGGATCGAGCGCATCAACATCGAATATTCCACGCTCAATAAGCTGGCAATGATCGATGGAATTGAGGCCTACCTCAGCGGAGACCTTCCGGAACTCGTAACGGATATCGATGCCGGGCAAAGCGTGGAAAACGAGGCGATTATCAAGGCCAAGAAAGCGGCCGCGCAGGACCATCTGAGGCAGGTTCGCTCGCGCTGGCGCAGGTTGCTCGAGCATATGGACGAACCGGCACAGCGGCACGCGACCCTTCTGGTCGCGGGCGAGTACGAACATATCCATCCTGGCGACACGCTACTCGCCATGCTTCTGCGCCGCGACATACGGATTTCATGGCGGACAGAGGTACAAACAGCGCTGCAGGAGATTTTTTCCGGTCATGAGTGGTTGCCTGTCATAGAGCGCCTGAATGCCATTCATGCGGAGATACGCTCGAGCCGTCTGTTTGTTGCCACGCACATGCATGCGGGGGATGGCAATGTACACACGAATATCCCTGTCAACTCCAACGATTACCAGATGCTGCACGGCGCCGAACGTATCGTAGACCGCATCATGGCGCTGGCGCGGAAACTGGGCGGAGTCATATCAGGCGAGCATGGAATTGGCCTGACCAAGATTCAGTACCTCGATGACGAGATCATTGCAGCCTTTGCGCGTTACAAGCAGCAGATTGATCCCGGTCAGCACTTTAACCGCGGCAAGCTGCAGGCCGCGTCCGGTCTGGGAAATGCCTATACGCCCTCACTGAGGCTGTTACAGCAGGAGGCCATATTGCTCGAGGCCAGTGAACTGGGCGCGCTCAATGATGACATCCGTCATTGCCTGCGTTGTGGAAAGTGCAAGCCGGTGTGTACGACCCACGTTCCTCGCGCCAATCTGCTTTATTCGCCGCGGAACAAGATCCTGGCCACCGGCCTCATCATCGAGGCCTTCCTGTATGAGGAGCAGACCCGCCGGGGCATCTCGATCCGCCACTTCGACGAGATGAATGATGTCGCCGATCATTGCACGGTCTGTCATAAATGCCTGAATCCCTGTCCGGTCAACATCGATTTTGGCGATGTGTCGATCCGTATGCGCAGCATTCTGCGGCAACGCGGCCAGAAGCGAAGCAGTCCCGCGACCTGGCTGGCAATGAAATTTCTCAATGTGACCGATCCTGTCACCATCAAACTGATGCGCAAGCTGATGATCGAGTGGGGATACAAGGGCCAGCGTGTGGCATACCGGCTGGCTCGGAGAGTCACGCTGCGGAGGAACGACTCGTTGCCTGCCGCGACGACGGGAGCCATCCCGATCAAGGCGCAGGTCGTGCATTTCGTCAAGCGGCCGATGCCGGCTGATCTGCCGCAGCAGACAATGCGGGCCCTGCTGGGTGTGGAGGATGCCAAGCTCGTGCCCATTCTCCGCGATCCAGCCAGGATCAATGAAGAATCCGATGCTGTCTTTTATTTCCCCGGGTGCGGTTCCGAACGCTTGTTCAGCCAGGTGGGTCTGGCGACGCTGGCAATGCTCTATCGGCTCGGTGCCCAGACGGTGCTGCCACCCGGTTATCTCTGCTGCGGTTACCCGCAGACCTCCGCCGGTGATGCCGCAACGGGCCGCAGGATCACCACGGACAACCGGGTGCTTTTTCACCGCGTCGCCAACACCCTTAACTACCTCGATATCAAAACCGTGATCGTCTCTTGCGGTACCTGTACCGATCAGCTGCAGACTTACGAGTTTGAGCGGATATTCCCGGGATGTCGACTGCTCGATATTCACGAGTATCTGATGGAAAAGGGCATGAGTCTCGAGGCTGCAGAAGGCGTCCAGTATATGTACCACGATCCCTGCCACACGCCCATGAAGACGCATAGCCCGATTGCCGTTGCTTCCCAGCTGATGGGTCAGTCAGTACTGCTCTCCGACCGCTGCTGCGGGGAAGCCGGCACCTTTGCGGTTGCCCGGCCCGATATTGCGACACAGGTGCGATTTCGTAAGGAGCAGGAACTCAAGCAGGGACTTCGTGTACTGACGGGCGCCGACAGAGTCGAGGGAGACAATGTGAAGTTGCTGACCTCGTGTCCGGCATGTCAACAGGGTCTGCTGCGCTTTGCCGACGAGACCGGGCTTGCAACTGACTATATCGTGGTTGAACTCGCCAACCGGCTGCTTGGCGAAGGCTGGCAAAAGCACTTCGTTGAACGTGCGAAATCGGGCGGCATAGAGCGGGTGTTGCTGTGAGAGGCGCAGAGTGAGCCGTGAGGAATCTGCAAAGGCGAGGGGGCTGTGATGGTTCAGCGGGTGCTGATAACGCTCGGCGTGGTGCTCCTGTTGATGGGGCTGCTTTGGCCGTGGCTCCAAAAAATGGGCCTGGGACGGCTTCCGGGCGACCTGGTCATTGAACGGGAGACTTTCCGCCTCTATTTTCCCCTTGCGACCTCAATCATCATCAGCCTGATAGTGACGTTGCTCTTCTGGTTGTTTCGGCGCTAGCCCGCATTTCTCACCGGGCGGCGATAGAGTCACGTAATGCACTGAGGTAAGGAACAGAGTGCAGATCAGGAAAAAGACAGTGTGTAATCAGGCCGTGCCTATCCCGGCCCTGGCTGGTTCTCGCGCGCCCGGCGCCCCGGCTCGCGGGCGCGCATGCGTAGGTGCGGAGACGGGGCGCAGCGGTCGCGCGGAGTATAGTGCGAAGCGGGCGCGCTTACGGCCACTCCCGCGACTAGCCTACGGCCCCGTGTCGCGGCCGCGACTTGCGCTTCACTCAAGTGGTAGCTACAGCTACCACTTTCCTTCCAGCGCGGCGTCCGGACACACGAGCCCTGCGCCAGCATCCGGGATCCCGGTGAGAAATGCGGGCTAGCCCTGGCTCCTCAGTCCTCAGCAGTCAAGTCACTGTCTTGACGCCTGCACCCGTACCCAGTAATAACACATCAGCGGGCCGCAGGGCGAAGATCCCGACCGTGACAATGCCGGGAATATTATTGAGTGCTGCTTCCAGTTTTGCCGGCTCGGTGATTTCGAGATTGTGGACGTCCAGGATGAGGTTTCCGTTGTCCGTGGTGAAGTTCTCACGCAGCACCGGGTTGCCACCATGCTTGACCAGTTCGCGTGCAACGAAGCTTCGAGCCATGGGGATGACTTCGATCGGCAATGGAAACCTGCCCAGCACAGCAACCAGTTTTGACTCATCGGCGATACAGACGAACTTGCGGCTGGCCCCGGCAACGACCTTTTCCCGGGTCAATGCACCTCCCCCGCCCTTGATCAGATGCAGGTAACGATTGGACTCGTCGGCACCATCGACATAGACCGAAATCTCATCGACTGCATTGAGATCGTATACCGGAATTCCATGGCTCTTGAGGCGCTCGGCGCTGGCCACCGAACTGGCGACCGTGCCGTCAATCTTGTGTTTGATGCCGGCCAGTAAATCGATGAAGTGGTTGGCCGTCGAACCGGTCCCGATACCAATAATTGTACCGACCTCGACATAATCGAGCGCAGCTTTTGCAGCCTGTTGTTTCAATTCATCATGGGCCATTGGGCGCCTCCTGCAGAAGAGGAGTTCAGAATACAGAATCCAGAATACAGAATCCAGAATTGAGCCGTTATAGGTGAGGAGTGAGGAGTGAGGAGTGAGGAGTGAGGAGAGCGCTGAGTCCCGACCGGCAAAGTCGCACGACCGGTTCGGTCAATACCTACGGGCAAGCCTGGAAGCATGTGAAAGAAGGTGATGCAGGGTCTGTCGATCCGGAGTTCAAACGACCCCACCCACAAGTCTGTCCTGACGACCGCCTTCTCACGCCTCACATCAAACAGTTAACCTGTTATGATCACGCCATGCCTGACCGTTATCTGAAATTGATACTAAATGCGCGTGTCTACGAAGTGGCGCGCGAGACGCCACTTGACCTGGCGCGCAACCTCTCCGAGAGGTTGGGGAACCGCGTCTGGATGAAGCGAGAAGACCTGCAGCCGATTTTCTCATTCAAGCTGCGTGGAGCGTACAACAAGATTGCACATCTTTCCGATGAGGAGTGTAGCAGGGGGGTCATAGCGGCGTCGGCCGGGAATCATGCGCAGGGTGTGGCGCTGGGTGCGCAGCGGCGCGGTATCAAGGCGGTGATCGTAATGCCGCGCACCACGCCGCCGATCAAGGTGGCTGCAGTACGGTCCCTCGGTGCCAGAACAATCCTCCACGGCGATAGCTATGACGAAGCTTACGCGCACGCCTCCCTGCAGTCTGATGAGCGCGGTATGGTACTCATACATCCATTCGATGATCCGCTGGTGATTGCCGGGCAGGGCACGGTAGGCATGGAGATACTCAGGCAGTACGCCGGGACCCCCGATGCGATCTTTGTACCCGTCGGTGGAGGCGGGCTCGTTGCCGGTGTCGGTGCGTACGTCAAACAATTAAAGCCCCATGTCAAGATTATAGCTGTCGAACCCGAGGAGGCGCCAAGCCTGCACGAGGCGATGAAACGCGCACGCCGCGTCACTCTCAAACAGGTGGGGCTGTTCGCTGATGGCGCGGCTGTCCGGCAGATCGGGAAGGAAACTTTCCGAATCGCCAAACAGTGCGTGGATGAAGTGGTGCTGGTGAGTACCGATGAGATATGTGCCGCTATCAAGGATGTCTTTGACGATACGCGCTCGATTCTCGAACCTGCCGGGGCGCTCGCAGTTGCGGGACTCAAGAAGTATGTAGAGCACAAAAGTCTCCAGAACCGCGCGCTGATCGCCATCAATAGCGGTGCCAATATCAACTTTGACCGATTGCGACATGTTGCCGAACGGGCGGAACTGGGTGAACGGCGCGAGGCCCTGCTGGCAGTAACCATTCCGGAACGGCCAGGCAGTTTCAGGCTTTTCTGCCGCGCCATTGGTCACCGCAATATCACGGAGTTCAACTATCGCTATGGTGAAGCGAGTCAGGCGCACGTGTTTGCCGGTGTGGAGTTACAGGAGGGCGACGACGAGCGCCGTGAATTGGTCAGGCAACTCCGCGACGCTGGCTACCCGGTCATTGACCTCACTGACAACGAGATGGCGAAGCTGCATATTCGTTACATGGTGGGAGGGCATGCACCCCGAATCAACGACGAGTTGCTTTACCGATTCGAATTTCCGGAACGACCAGGTGCCTTGCTCCGGTTTCTTAACAACATGGGTGAGCGTTGGAACATCAGCCTGTTCCACTATCGCAATCACGGTGCCGCCTATGGTCGGGTGTTGATGGGAGTGCAGGTGCCGCACGGTGATCGCAGGCAACTTGAGTCGTTCCTGGCAGAGTCCGACTATCCGTGCTGGGAAGAGACAGGCAACCCAGCCTATGCCATGTTTCTCGGGCCGGGGACTGTCAATCGATAACGCAAGCTGTTGTTTATAAATACAACGTTTGCGTGTTTTCAGGCGGGTATCTAACGACGGAACAGCGGTTCCAATAAAACGAAAGCCCGCATCCTGCGGGCTTTCGTTGTTATTACTAGGGGTCTATCCCTTGACCCTGCAAGTCCCTGCTTAGCGTGTCGACCGCCTGACCGTTGTCTTCCTTATGGTCTTCTTCCGAGGGGCTGCTTTTCTGGTGGCCGTCTTCCTGGCTACCGTCTTCTTGGCAGTTTTCTTTTTAGCAGCCGTCTTTTTCGTTGCAACTTTCTTTCTGACGGGCGTCTTCTTGGCTACCTTCTTCTTGGCAGTTTTCTTTTTAACGGTCGTCTTGGCTGCCTTCTTCTTCGTTGCAGTCTTGGGTCTTGCTGCTGTCTTTCTTACTGTTGTCTTCCTTACTGCTGTCTTTCTTGCTGCTACCTTCTTCTTGGCGGTTTTCTTCCTAATCGCCATGCGCATTCCTCCTAGCAGTTTAACGGGATGTTCGCAAGTGAGTATAAACAGCTTTCTATAAAATTCCAGTTTTTTTAAAAAAAACCTCGTGTTCTTTTTCTTGCTCGTGTGTATCTACTACGACGTTGAGTTGTCGAAACAGAATGCGAAACGTTGCCGCTGTGTAAAGAACTGCGCGCGTGTTTTTCTGCGGGCAAGTTTGTCTGAGCCACTTGTTGTTCGTTAGAGCGTTTTACTCAAGCTCGAGTATGAAGTCCCATTGTGTTTCGGTAACAGGCATGATCGAGAGACGGTTGCCACGCTTGACCAGTGGCATGTCTTTCAGCTTCGCGCAGGTCTTGAGTTCAGCGAGAGGGATTACGCGCTTCAGTTTACGTACATATTTGACGTCCACCATGTACCAGCGAGGACTGGCCAAGTTGCTTTTTGGATCGTAGTACCTGGTTTCCGGATCGAATGCTGTGTGATCTGGATAGGCTTCACGGACGACTTCCATGATTCCCACGATGCCGGGTTCGGCGCAATTTGAATGGTAGAAAAATACAAGATCGCCCTTTTTCATTTGATCCCGCATCATATTGCGAGCCTGGTAATTGCGAACGCCGTCCCAGTGATCTGTTTTACCGGGGGCGTGCCGCAGGTCGTCAATACTGAAAGCCTCCGGTTCTGATTTCATGAGCCAGTATTTCATGGGTATCGGACTCCCTGGGTGTGTTAACAAAGGTAACGCGCAAGGCAAGGGGTTGGCTTGGTGCCACGGCGACCAGTATAGGCAGGTGGGGTGTGAGCGGACAGGTGCAGGTAAAGCCGAGCCAGTTCTATTGTCTGGCCAGGTACAGGCGCGTTTCTGTCGCTATGGCGTTTAAGGGTATGTCCCAGGGTAAGGCCTGCAGACGGGCCTCACGCTGAAATTCATAGGCAAGACCCATGAGTCGGGGGCGACGCCAAAGCTTGCGCCGGCGCAGGAACGCAAAGCTGCGATCATAATATCCTCCGCCCATCCCCATGCGGTTGCCCTGATCATCGAAAGCGACCAGAGGCGCCAGCACAAGATCAAGTTTCAGGGGCGACACGCGCGTATGGCATGCGCGAACCGGTTCCGGAATACCAAAACGATTGGGGATCAGGCGGTCGCCAGGGTGATAGGGTGTGAACCAGAGTCGGTTATCGCAGCAGGGCTTGAGTACCGGCATATAGACCGTTTTGTCCATTGACCAGGCCTGCTCGATCAACCGGCTCGGATCCATCTCGCCATCCACCGCGAAATAAGCCGCAAGGTGACGACTCTGTTTGAATAATGGATGGTCCTTCACCCTGTTCGCCAGGGCAACCGCGCATTCGAAGCGTTGCGTCTCGCTGAGTGCCCTGCGGGCCTGGCGCATGTGGCGTCGGATGTTGCTGCGCTCGGTCATGCAGTAAGTCGTTCGGTACAGAAAAATGCTATGCAGGCGGTCCCGATGTGTTCGCGGCAAATCAAAAAGAAGGACATCCTCCGCCGGTACCGTCGCGGCCCTCGACCTTGAACCAAGCGTTCAGAGGGGGACAACGTCGACGTCTTCAGGCTTTCCGCTCGTGGCGGACGTGCGCACCGACGCCGCATGCTATGTCCCCAGGGTCGATGATTATCGGCTCAAGAATGTAACAAGCCGCTAACCTGTACGACAGAGGATGCCCTGAGTCCTATTATACTAGGGAATGACCGGAGAAGTCAGTGGCAGGTTTCATGGTGGCCAAGGTGCAGATGCGGCCTCCAGCATAAACGCTGCCTCCCGTCATCCTGCCTGCCTATACGGGATGCCGCGCTGCCGCCGGCTGGTTGGATTGGAACCGCGCGGGCAGGATCGTGCCGGGTCAAGGTCTTTTTGGCCGGCCGCTAGAGTTCCAGCTGCTTGCCCTGGTTGAGCGCCGTTTCGATCTTCTGTTGCAGATCCTGGATACGGGTACTCATCGAGTGCTGATAGTCGAATTTGCGGCCCTGGTCCCGAACCAGTTCATGAGCCAGATTCAGGGCCGCCATTACTGCAATACGGTCCACACCTATCACCTTGCCGCTGTCCCGAATCTCCCGCATTTTGTTGTTCAGGAGCTCTGCCGAGGCGAGCAACTCGTCGCGTTCCTCGTCCTTGCAGGCGACCAGGTATTGTTTTTCGAGGATCTGTACGGTGACAGGCTTGGGCTTCGTGCTCATGCACTCTGTTCCAGGGCCTTGAGCCGATTGATCATCGCTTCGACCCGGCCCCTCGCCATATCATTCCTTTCTATGAGGTGGGCGCGCTCTGCGGCGAGATTTTCCTGCTGAACTCGCAGCGTACGGTTCTCTTCCTTCAGACGCTCCACCGTACGGATCAGTTCGTCGACTCGGAGTTCCAACCCGTTGAGAGCCTGATCAGCCGTTTGTTGGGTGTCATTGTTGTTCATGCTTCCAATATAGTGTGGTCGGCGCTTGCGGTCAATCTTGCCGACGCCGGGCGCAGCTGCTTGTGCCATAATGTAAGTTGGAGTTGGATATCAGAATTGTCGCGGTTCCGCCGTGAGTCGAGCACTATGCTGGAAGAGTTGCAGAATCCACGTTTCGATCAACTCGAAGCATCCCTGGATCGAGCGAATGCGGCCATGAATCCGGCAGAGAGTCATGGCCTGTTATGCGGCATGCTCTGTGCCGCCGGGCGATTGGACGAAGAACTGTGGCTGCGGCAGGTGCTCGAGGATGCGGATTTGCGCAAGCAAAGTGTCCACGCATGCCGGCGTGCGCTGCTGGGTCTCGCCGAGGCGACCCTCAATCAGCTGAACGACCCCGCACTGGAGTTCAGGCTGCTCCTTCCCGATGAGGAAGACTCGCTGACATCCCGAACCGCCGGACTCGTCGACTGGAGTCACGGTTTCCTGCTGGGACTCGGCTTGGGCGGTATTAGCGATCCAGTCGAACTGCCCACCGATGTCGCCGAGATCATAGAGGATATATGGGAAATTTCACGCGCCGATTTGGACGGTGGCGCGCAGGGCGAAGATGAGGAAAACGCGCTGGCAGAGCTGGTCGAATATGTCCGTATGAGCGTGCTGCTGGTTAACGAAGAGCTGCAGCCGATCAAGGCGCCACCGCGTTTGCAGTAGGGGAAATACAGCATCCAGAAGCCAGAAGCCAGAAGCCAGAAGCCAGGAGACAGGAGACAGGCGTGTGGTTTGTGGCGTCTTGGCCACGGGTCTTCCCGCTGAGGGGTACTGAATTCTTGTCTCGTCCGACCTCTTACCGGTAACCTTATTGCATGAACACCAACGAGTTCACCCGTCGCCGCAGACAGCTGATGCGCATGATGGGCGCTGATTCCATCGCCATTCTTCCCACCGCCCCCGAACGAATCCGCAACCGGGATGTCGAGTACACCTACCGGCCGGACAGTGATTTTTTCTATCTGGCCGGCTTTCCCGAGCCCGAGGCGGTGGCGGTCCTCATACCGGGCCGAAAACACGCGGAGTACATCCTTTTCTGCCGCGATCGTGATCCGGAGAAAGAGGTCTGGACAGGCTGGCGCACCGGTCCGGAAGGCGCCTGCAACGAGTTTGGCGCAGACGATGCGTTTCCGATTGGTGACATTGACGAAATACTGCCGGGTCTCCTGGAAGGCAAAGAGCGGGTCTATTACACCGTTGGTGTGCAACCCGAGTTCGACAGCCATGTCATTCACTGGGTCAACCAGATCCGGGAAAATGGGCGCAGCGGACAGCGAACGCCGGGCGAATTCATTTCGCTGGAACACCTCCTCCATGACATGCGCCTGTACAAGAGTGCTGCGGAACGCAGGGTGATGCGCAAGGCGGCGCAGATTGCCGCGGGTGCCCACTGCAACGCCATGCAGATCTGTGAGCCGGGCATGATGGAATATGAGATCGAAGCGGAGTTTGCGTACGAATTCCGGCGCCAGGGCTGCCAACAGGCTTATTCGCCCATTGTGGCAGGTGGCAATAACGCCTGTGTATTGCATTACACGACCAATGATGCGCCGCTCAGTGACGGGGATCTTCTGCTGATTGATGCCGGAGCGGAGCTCGAGCTCTATGCCTCCGATATCACCCGGACATTTCCTGTGAACGGGAAGTTCAGCAAGGCACAGCGCGCGCTCTACGATCTCGTGCTGGCGGCACAGCATGCTGCGATCAACGAGGTTTGCCCCGGCAATCACTGGAACAAACCGCATGATGCCGCGGTACGGACGTTGACGCGGGGTCTGGTGAGGCTGGGCATCCTGAAGGGACAGCCCGCGAAACTTATCAAGGAGGGTGCGTATCGGCGCTTTTTCATGCACCGCACCGGTCATTGGCTGGGGATGGATGTGCATGATGTCGGTGACTACAAGGTTGGTGATGAGTGGCGCGTGCTGGAGCCCGGTATGGTTCTGACAGTAGAGCCCGGCCTTTACATTCCAGCGGGCAGCAAGGGAGTGGCGAAAAAGTGGTGGAATATCGGCATACGCATCGAGGATGACGTACTGGTTACCCGGGATGGCTATGACGTGTTGTCGCGCGACGTGCCCACGGATCCTGATGAGATCGAGGCGCTGATGGCGGGGTGACGAAGGAATCCGGCAGACAAAAGGCGGGGGTAATAGAAGGTGACCTGCGTGCCTGAGTTCTATATTCTGGGTGCTGGATTCCGTGTTCCGGACGGCTGGTCTGCGATCGCCCGTTTTCTCGAAATTGCCGAGTTGGTCATGGCGCGCCATGAAATTTGATTACGATCTGTTGATTATCGGTGGTGGTCTGGTGGGGGCCAGCCTGGCGTGCGCCCTGGGGCGCTCAGGCCTGCGCATTGGTGTCGTCGAGCCGGTTCCCTTCAAGGCAGAGCAACAGCCCAGCTACGATGACCGCGCCATTGCGCTCGCCCAGGGTACCCAGCGCATCTTCTCCGGGATGGGTCTCTGGGAGCGCCTGGCGGAAGAAGTCACGCCCATCCTCCAGATCCATGTGTCGGACCGGGGCCGTTTCGGGTTCACCCGCTTGCGACGCGAGGAAGCGGGTGTTGCCGCACTAGGCTACACGGCCACGGCCCGGTTGCTGGGGCAGGTCCTGGTGGAGCGCCTTTCGGAGCTGGATCGGGTTGAGGTCCTGTGTCCGGCGCGGCTGGAGGGTGTCAGCCCCGGAGACGATGCCATTCATGTCGAGATCAACGTCAACGGGGAGTGCCGCAGCTTGTCGGCACGTCTGCTGGCGGCTGCCGATGGCGCCGATTCTGCCGTTCGGAAATGGTTCGGGATTCCCGTCACCCTGTGGGACTACGGTCAGAGCGCGATTGTAGCCAACGTAACGTCACAGCTCGACCATGAGAATGTCGCCTACGAACGCTTCACGGAGCAGGGACCCATCGCCTTGTTGCCCATGGGCGCGCATCGTTGCGCAATTGTCTGGTCAGTACGCAATGAGCGCCTGGCGTCGGTCGAAAGGCTCGACGATGCAGGATTTCTCGCGGCACTTCAGGATAACTTTGGCTATCGACTCGGGCGCTTTGAGGCGATCGGTAAACGCGCAAGCTATGCCTTGCGACTGGTAAAAGCACGCGAGGCGGTGCGTCCGCGTCTCGCCCTGATCGGCAATGCCGCACACGCCTTGCACCCTATCGCGGGACAGGGTTTCAATCTGGGTCTGCGCGACGTTGCGGCGCTGGCGGAATGTCTGACAGAGGTGGCACGAGCACGGGGCGACCCCGGTAACGCGCAGTTGCTGCAGCGTTATGCGCAATGGCGCCGTCATGATCAGGGGCGGGTTATCGCCTTTACGGATGGGCTTACCCGCCTTTTTGCCAATCCCCTTCTGCCCGTTGCCCTGTTGCGCGATGCGGGTATGCTGGCGCTCGATTTTCTGCCGCCCGCCAAACGCCTGTTCGGGAAATTGACGATGGGACGCGTCGGCCGCCTGCCGCGCCTGGCGCGGGGTCTGCCGCTATGACCGGACTGCGTTCTTCCCCGCCGACCGTCGTACAACGGTTGAGGGCTGCGGCATGATCGGATTTCGCGAGCGCGCTGGACGCGGGTACAGTCGAGGCTGTATCGGGCACTCGGTCCGAGTGACAGCCTGGCAGGAGATGCCAGCGGGCGGCTCCTGCAGAAGGACGGTCGTAAATGCAGGCTGACGATTCCAGCGCGGATTCAGGTCTTTTTGATGTCGTGGTCGCAGGTGGCGGATGCGTCGGCAGTACCTTCGCCTGCGCGGCCGCGCTGCAGGGATTGCGTGTCGCCCTGATCGAGAGCCGGGAGGTTGCGCGGCAGTGGCTGCAAGGCACGGTTGACCTGCGGGTCTTCGCAATCACTCGCGCCTCGCAATGTATTCTTGATGCGCTGGGTGTCTGGGAAGAGATTGTGGTTGCCGGCATCAGTCCGTTCCGGGAGATGCGGGTCTGGGACGCTGGTGGACGCGGCTCCATCCATTTCGACAGCGCCGAGTTGGGCGAACCGGCACTGGGCCATATCATAGAACAGCGCGTGATTCAGGCTGCCTTACAGCATCGACTGGCTGGCCTGGATGAGGTGGTTCGTTTCTGTCCGGACACCATCAGTCATTTCGATGTGCATGAAGACAGCGTAGTCGTTCATCTGCAGGGCGACCGGACGCTGCAGGCGCGCCTGCTGGTTGCCGCCGATGGGGCCCGCTCGCAGATCCGCGCACAGGCTGGTATCCAGGTCTCTCAGCAGGACTATGAACAGCAGGCAATTGTTGCCGTGGTGGAAACCGAACGCGGCCATGAGGAAACCGCATGGCAGCGATTTCTGGCCACGGGTCCCCTGGCATTTCTGCCGCTGCGCGATGGACGCAGCTCCATAGTCTGGTCGACGGCAACCGAGACGGCGTCGGAGCTTCTCGCCATGGACGAGAGCAGTTTTTGCGCGGCGCTCGGGGCGTCATTTGATCACCGTCTGGGCGAGATCACGGGTGTTGGGGAGCGGGCCGCCTTCCCTCTGCAACGCCTCCATGCAGATCGCTATGTAGGTGAGCGTCTGGCACTGATTGGGGATGCCGCGCACGTGATTCATCCCTTGGCGGGTCAGGGGGTTAATCTGGGACTGCTGGATGCCGCGGTCCTGGCGGAAGTGCTCGGAGATGCCCGGGCCCGGGGCCGGGATCCCGCCTCGCAGCGTTGCCTGCGCCGTTTCGAGCGCTGGCGGCGAGGAGACAATCAGGCGATGCTGTGGAGCATGGACAGCTTCCAGAGACTCTTCGGCAACACAGGGATGCCGGTGCGCTGGCTGCGCAATACCGGCCTGAACCTGGTCGACCGCCTGGGTCCGGTCAAGAATGAGCTGGCCCGCCATGCCATGGGGCTGGCTGGTGATCTGCCGCGCCTCGCGCAGTGCAGCGTGTTCAGCACAGAATGAACCAGAACCCGCTCAGGGTGGCAGGACCGAGACCGGCCTGTCGGCCTGGCCGATGTCGAGTAAAATCGGGGAACAACTCACTATGAATGTAATGAAAGCCATAGAGGCAAGACGTGCGGTCAAGCTCTTCGACCCCAAACATGTCATGAGTCTCTCCGACGAGACACGCTTGCTCGCGGCAGCGCGTCTTTCGCCTACGGCGTTTAATCTGCAGAACTGGCGGTTCGTTATCGTTCGCGACCCGGCATTGCGTCAGGCGATTCGGAAGGTCGCCTGGGATCAGGCCCAGGTAACCGATGCCTCGCTGCTCATAGTCCTGTGTGCCGACCTCAGGGCCTGGGCCAGGCGCCCGGAACGCTATTGGGCGCATGCGCCGGCGCCCGCCAAAGAGATGCTGATTCCTGCCATCGGTCAGTATTACGAGGGCAACGAACAGGTGCAGCGGGATGAGGCCATGCGCTCCTGCGGGATCGCTGCGCAAACTTTGATGCTCGCGGCGCAGGAGTTGGGTTACGATTCCTGCCCCATGGATGGCTTTGATTTCCAGGCAGTGGGCAGGCTGATCGATCTCCCCGGGGATCACGTCATCGCCATGATGGTCGCCATCGGCAAGCGCACCGAAGAGGTCTGGCCACGTGGCGGAACCCTGCCGGATGCAGAGGTTATATTTGAAAACCGTTTTACTTGAATATCTTTCGCCCAGTTTGTGCGAACTCACTGAAACCTTTTTTCACGTCAAAGGCGTGCCCGGGCGAGACGCCACGGGATATGGCCGGCGTGGTGGGGAACGCCCGATGGTTGCAGTGCCGGGCTTGGCACCTGCGCCTGTGCGCGCTATAGTCTGCCGCTCAACGCATGCTGCCATGGAAGAGAATCTGTCGAGCCAGGTGCCGGCAGATCGCCGAAGGCGCAACACGCCCGGAAACGCTCAGGCAGAAGGACTGCGGCAGTGAGTTGACTCTGGAGGGCGGCCTGTCAGCCCGGCAAGTTCGTTGCTTTAAGCGGGCAGGCCCACCGAAGGGGAGCGACGCCTGCTGTGTTCCGGCGTAGAGCGGAACCGGCGTCAAATCTCTCAGGTAAGAGGTGTCAGGCGATCGCAGAGTGTCACCTGCACAGCCTTGGGACAGAGGGGTGACGGCGCGCAGCTTGCGCTTTTCGCTCCTGGTATGACATCCGTGCGGCGTTTTTCCCGGTCTTTGCGTCAAGGAATACAGAACATTGGGTAGACGTACGCCACTGTTTGATGAACATACCCGCCTTGGCGCGAAGATCGTCGACTTCGCCGGCTGGGATATGCCCATTCACTATGGTTCGCAGATAGACGAGCATCACGCAGTGCGCCGTGATGCCGGCATGTTTGACGTCTCACACATGACGGTGGTCGACCTGCATGGCGAACAGGTGCGGCCGTTCCTGCGTTACCTGCTTGCCAACGATGTCGGTCGCCTGCATGAGGCCGGCAAGGCGCTTTACAGCTGCATGCTCAACGCCCAGGGTGGCGTGATCGACGACCTGATTGCCTATTTTGTCCGGGACGGTTTCTTCCGGCTCGTGGTTAATGCTGCAACCCGCGAGAAGGATCTCGCGTGGATTGAGCAGCAGGTGGAAAGATACGGCGTCAGGGTAACGGAGCGCGCGGAACTCGCCATGATTGCGGTGCAGGGCCCCACTGCCCGGCAGCGAACCGTCAGTGTGCTGGACAAGGGTCTGGCTGCGGCGGCCGCTGCACTCAGGCCGTTCTCCGCGACGGCGTCTGCTGCCGAGTCGAACGGTTTGTTCGTGGCATGTACCGGCTACACGGGTGAGGATGGTTTCGAGATTATTCTTCCGGCCACCGATGCGGTTGCGTTGTGGCGTGCGCTGGAGCAGGCGGGTGTGCGGCCTTGCGGGCTCGGTGCACGCGATACCTTGCGCCTCGAGGCAGGCATGGCACTATATGGTTCGGATATGACGGAAGAGACGACGCCCTTGCAGTCGGGCCTCGCATGGACGGTTGCCTGGGAGCCGGCGGATCGCGATTTCATCGGTAGACCGGTGCTGGAACAGCAGCACGCCGAGGGGAGCGGTAGCAAGCTGGTTGCCCTTGTGCTGGAAGGCAAGGGGGTCCTGCGTAACCACCAGCCCGTCGTGACGGCGGCGGGAGCCGGCGAAATTACCAGTGGGAGTTTCTCGCCGACACTGGGTCAGGCTATCGCATTTGCGCGCATTCCCGTGGCTGCGGGCAACCAGCGTGTCGAGGTCGGTATCCGCGGTCGGCTCCTGCCGGCGCGCGTGGTCAAAGCGCCGTTTGTCCGGCATGGCGAGATTAAAGTGCAACTGTGAACTGCCAAGGGCTGTAAGCTGTAACTGGATGTGTCGAGTGACACCAGCAATTGAGGAGCTGTCATGAGTAACGTGCCGACAGAACTGAAATATACGCGCAGTCACGAATGGCTGCGCAGGAACGAGGACGGAACGGTCACGGTCGGGATTACGGACCATGCACAGGAGCAGCTCGGGGACATGGTGTACGTGGAGATCCCCGAGGTCGGGCAGGCGCTTGCCGCCAATGATGCCTGTGCCGTGGTGGAGTCGGTCAAGGCCGCTTCGGATGTGTATGCGCCGGTCGATGGCGAGGTGGTGGAGGTCAATGACAGCCTCACGGACAATCCGGAGGCAGTCAATCAGGACGCCTTTGGCAAGGGCTGGATCATGAAGCTCAAGCCGAGCGATGCCGCCCAGATCGACACGCTGCTCGATGCCGCGGGATACGAGGCCTTCGTGGCTTCAGAAGAATAGACGCAGGGCGAGTTCGTACCGGAAGCGGGCGGCGCGCAGGGAAGAGGCACATCATCCATGCCATTTATTCCTCATACACAAGACGACGTGGAGGCGATGCTCGGCACCATTGGGGTTGCCAGCGTCGACCAGCTGTTTGATGAAATCCCGGCGCGGTTGCGGGTCAGGGATCTCGACGGGGTTCCCGAGGCGCTGACTGAGCAGCAGGTCGGTCGCCTGATGCGGGAACGCGCCGAGAAAGATGGCCGGCCGTTGTGCTTTATTGGCGCCGGTGCCTACGAGCATCATATTCCCGCTGCAGTCTGGGAGATCGCTACGCGCGGTGAATTCTACAGCGCCTATACACCCTATCAGGCAGAAGCCAGTCAGGGCACGCTGCAGCTTATTTACGAATACCAGACAATGATGGCCCGGCTGATGGCCATGGAGGTGTCCAACGCCTCTCTCTACGATGGCGCCTCCGCCCTGGCAGAGGCTGTCTTGATGGCGGTGCGCGCCAATCGCACATCGAAGTCACGCAGGATTCTGATGCCGGTTGCGGTGCACCCGAATTACCGCAAAACGGCGCGCACCATCGTGCGCAATCAGCACATCGAACTGGTGGAAGTGCCCTATGATCAGACCGGCGGGCATACGCCGGCGGCGGCATTCGCCCCGCACGCGGGCAGTGATATTGCCGCGGTCGTGATTCCACAGCCGAATTTCTTCGGCATACTCGAGGACGTCGACGAGATTACCGATTGGGCGCACGCGCAGGGTGCGCTGGTCATCGGCGTGGTCAATCCGGTTGCAATGGCACTGCTAAAACCGCCGGGTGAATGGGGCGAGACGGGCGCGGATATCCTGTGTGGTGAAGGTCAGCCGCTGGGGGTGCCGCCGGCATCGGGCGGCCCCTATTTCGGTTTCATGTGCTGCAAGCAGCAGTACGTGCGGCAGATGCCGGGCCGGCTGGTCGGTGCCACTGTTGATCGTGACGGGCGCAGGGGCTACACGCTGACGCTGCAGGCACGCGAGCAGCATATCCGTCGTTCCAAGGCAACCTCCAACATCTGTACCAATCAGGGACTGATGGTAACAGCAGCAACCATTCACATGGCGATTGTCGGGCCAGCCGGGTTACGGCGCGTGGCCCTGCAGAGTCATGCCAATGCAAGCAGCCTTGTGAAAAAACTGACCGCCAGCGACTGCGTCGAACGCCTGTTTAACCGGCCGTTCTTCCACGAGACTGTGCTGCGCTTCAAGCTGAAACTGGGAGCTGTATTGCGGCCCCTGCATGCCCACAACCTGCTTCCTGGATACGAACTCGAATCCGACTATCCGGAACTGAAGGATACCTTGCTGGTGTGCGCGACGGAAACCAAAACCGAAGCGGATATCGATCTGTATGCAGAACACCTGGGCCGTATCATTGAACGACAGACGACTGCGGGCTGTCCGGTTAAGCCAAAAATGTGAGGCCACCGTACGCCGCCGTCGAAACCGATGCACGATTGGCATTATCAAGGAGAACTGTTATGGCGACAATCACACTGAATGGCAATGAGATACACACCAATGGCGAGCTCCCGGCAGTCGGCAGCCAGGCACCTGATTTTGGTCTTGTCGATGCGGATCTCAAAGACCGGCATCTTGGCGACTATTCGGGTAAGAAGAAGCTGCTGAACATCGTGCCGAGCCTGGATACCCCCGTTTGTGCAACATCCACCAGGAAATTCAACGATCATGCCCGGGACCGTGATGATGTTGTCATGCTGGTCATTTCTGCCGATCTGCCGTTTGCGATGGGAAGGTTCTGTACAGGCGAGGGCATCGATAAGGTGATCCCGCTGTCCATGATGCGCAGCCGGAACTTTGCCAAGGACTACGGCGTACTCATCGACGATGGTCCGCTGGCCGGCATAACGGCGCGCGCCGTGGTGGTGCTGGATGCGGGTAACAAGGTGATCTACACCGAACTGGTGCCCGAAATCGGACAGGAGCCGGATTATGACAAGGCGCTGGCGGTATTGTGAAGGAGACTGGTTTGAGAAGGTGCCGAAGATGGGTGGCTGTGGGGTCGAGAGTACGCATCGGCGACCGCTGAGGTCGTCGATGGTGAGGCAAGTGACAGGTCATGTTGATTTTTGAGCAGGCAAGGCGCGGGCGCCAGGCGGGGGCGCAATCGCCGTCGGGGGCGCCGGAGGCAACGGATATCCCGGACAGCTTCCTGCGCAAGTCCGCGGTTGGACTGCCGGAGGTCTCCGAACTTCAGGCCGTCCGTCACTATACGCGGCTGTCGCAGAAGAATTTTTCCATTGACACCCATTTCTATCCGCTCGGGTCCTGCACCATGAAGTACAACCCGCGGGCCTGTAATACCTATGCCATGTTGCCGGGGTTCCTCGCGCGCCATCCCCTGTCGCCGGCTTCGGCCGGGCAGGGCTACCTGGCCTGCATGTACGAACTGCAGAACATGCTCAAGGAAATTACCGGCATGGCAGAGATTTCACTCACACCGGCGGCGGGTGCGCAGGGAGAGTTTGCGGGTGTGGCCATGATCCGTGCCTACCATGAGGCGGCCGGTGATGCGGCGCGCCGCGAGATACTGGTGCCGGATGCCGCGCACGGGACTAATCCCGCAACGGCCACCATGTGCGGTTACTCGGTACGCGAGATTCCCACAAAAAGTGACGGTGACGTCGATCTCGATGCGCTCAAGGCAGCCGTCGGCCCGCAGACTGCCGGGCTGATGCTGACTAATCCCTCGACACTGGGTGTCTTTGAGCGGCAGATCGGAGAGATTGCGGCAACCGTGCACGATGCCGGTGGCCTGCTGTATTACGACGGTGCCAACCTGAATGCGATTCTGGGCAAGGTGCGGCCCGGCGATATGGGCTTCGATGTCATCCACCTGAATCTGCACAAGACATTCTCCACACCCCACGGCGGAGGCGGGCCCGGGGCGGGTCCGGTTGGCGTGTCAGAGCGGCTCGCGCCGTTTCTGCCGGTCCCCATGGTGGGCTATGACGGTGATGAGTACTACTGGCTGACCGAGAAGGAGCGGCCTCAGTCCATCGGACGTCTGTCGGCCTTTATGGGTAATGCCGGCGTGCTGGTGCGCGCCTATATCTATGCTCGTATGTTGGGCCGCGAGGGTATGTGGCGCGTCGGGGAGTACGCTACGCTCAACGCCAATTACCTGATGGCGAGGCTCCGTGAGAAAGGCTTCGATCTGGGCTACCCCGGACGTCGCGCGACGCATGAATTCATCGTGACCCTGAAACGCCAGAAGAAAGAGCTGCATGTTACCGCGATGGACTTTGCCAAGCGCCTGCTGGATTACGGCTTTCATGCGCCGACAACCTATTTTCCGCTACTGGTTCCCGAGTGTCTGCTGATTGAGCCTACCGAGACCGAGGCCCTCGAGGACCTGGACGCCTTTGTGGCAGCCATGGAACGCATTCAACATGAGGCGGAAACGGAGCCGGAGCGGGTCACCGAGGCACCGTATTCCCAGCCTGTGCGGCGGCTCGACGATGTGCGGGCAGCGCGTGAACTGGATCTCGTCTACAAGGACAGCGTGGATTGATTTGAGCCTGGCGAACAATTGCGACCATTATCCTGTATGAGAGTGTACCCATGTCTGCATTGATCTGCGGTTCATTTGCCTTCGATACCATTATGGTGTTCCGCGACCGGTTCAAGAATCACATTCTGCCGGACAAGGTCCATATCCTGAATGTCGCATTTCACGTTCCGGTAATGCGCCGCGAGTACGGTGGATGTGCGGGTAATATTGCCTATAATCTGAAGCTGCTCGGCGGTGATCCACGGCCCATGGGCACGGTGGGGATCGATTTCATGCCCTATGCCGACTGGATGGATGGAAACGGAATTGATCTCACCCATGTGACCATGGTCGACGGGACCTACACGGCACAGGCCTTTATCACCACCGACATGGATGACAACCAGATCACCGCCTTTCATCCGGGGGCGATGGATGAGGCGCATCTCAACAAGGTGGGGGATGCCCAGGGGATTACGCTGGGCATCGTCTCACCTGACGGCCGGCAGGGAATGATCGATCACGCGCGGCAGTTTGCCGAGGCCGGCATCCCGTTCGTCTTCGATCCGGGACAGGGCCTGCCGCTTTTTGATGGCAATGACCTGACGCGCTTTATCGAACAGGCGACATACGTCTGCGTCAACGATTATGAGGCGGAGCTGCTCCAGGAGCGAACCGGGTTTTCACCGCATGAGATTGCCGAACGCCTTGAGGCGCTGATCATTACCCGCGGCGCCAAGGGCTCCGAGATTTATCTGTCCGACAGGCGCATCGATATTCCGGCCGCACAGCCGGCCGATCTCGCCGACCCTACCGGCTGCGGCGATGCCTATCGTGGCGGACTGCTCTATGGTCTGATGCATGATATGGACTGGGAGATGACCGGACGTATCGCGGCACTCATGGGCGCCATCAAGATTGAGCAGCATGGCACCCAGAACCACCGTTTTACGCGGGAGGAGTTTGAAGTCCGGTTTCGGGAAAGTTTTGGTCAGCCCCTAGGCTGGTAGGACTGTCTGCCGGAGCCTGATTGCGAGGGATATCGAGGTGTTGAACTGGTTTCTGGATCGTCTGTTTAGAGCGCCTGTGCAACGGTCCGCCCAGGCCCAGGCCAGCCTTGACAGCCGCTTGGCGAAGATGACTCTGTACGACTCCTTGCTGTGCCCCTATTGCGTCACGGTGCGCCGCGCATTGCGGCGACTGAAGATGGACATTCGCAAGCGCAATGTCAATCGACCAGGCTATGGCCACGAACTGCTCAAGGGTGGGGGACGCTGTCAGGTACCCTGCCTGAGGATCGAAAAGGAAGACGGTGGCGTGGAATGGATGTATGAATCGACCGACATCGTCCGCTACCTCGAAGAACTGTCAGGCAGCTACTCGTGAGTCGTGGATCGCAGCAGCACGTCAGGGGCATGCCAGGGAGCTGGCGGCGGATGCGCGCCGGCTCTGGCGAAGCATGGGGCACGGGAGCGGGTCGGGTGTCGATCATGAAGCGCCTGCTGATAGCCGGATGGCTGGCGCTGGTGTCGGGCTGCAGTGGCGGGGGATCGGACACTGCGGAGCCCCCGCGCCAGAGCCGCGTGCCGGATGACAATGTATTCAGTGATCAGGTCAAGGCACTGGAAAGAGCGGAAGCCGTTGAGAACATTCTGTTGCAGGGCGCAGAACGCCGTCGGCAGGCCATCGATCAGCAGACGCAGTAGCCGAGTGAGGCCGCGTCCTCACGATACGGTCTGATGGCTCACGATCTGAGGCACCTCGCTCGCCTGCAGGATCGCGTCAAACTCGTCAAAGGTTCTCACCGGCGGTCCGCATGCTGTTCCTGTGCAGACATAGGCGACCATTTTGCCTTGGGGTGACCGCTCATCGAGGATTCCCGGTAGCCCCGTGACATCGTCGGGGATGGCAAGCGTCAGCCGGCGTGGCGCGTAGGGCTGAACGGCACGTTCGTGCCACTTCCCCATGGTCTCGGGATTGCCGCGCAGCACGATGGTCTGACCCGGAAACAGATGTTCCTCCAGCGCCGTCAGCAGGCCGCTACAGGCAGACGGACTCTGCTGTACCACCGACCAGAGTGATTGCAGGGTGCGCTCGGCAGCCTCCAGGTAGGCTGTCTCCCCCAGCAGATGGCCCAGGCGTGCCAATGCCCTTGCGGCCATTGCATTGCCCGAGGGCGTTGCATCGTCCGACGTCGGTTTTGGCCGCTGAATCAGCGCCTCGTGATCATCCGCCGTGAAGTAAAAGCCGCCATCGGCATCCTGGAAGTGTTCGAGTACGACGTCCGTCAGCTCCAGCGCAAACTCGAGATCTGCCTGCCGCCAACGGGCCTGCAGCAGCTCCAGAATGCCATCTATCAGGAAGACATAATCATCCAGATAAGCCTGCAGGTGCGCGCGCCCGTCCTTGTAAGTCGCCAGCAGGCGACCATCCCGCCACAGTGTCGAACGGACAAAATCGAGCGCGTTTTCGGCAGACTGCAGCCATGCCGTCTCTCCCAGATGACGCCCGGCACAGGCCATACCCTTGATCATAAGTCCGTTCCAGGATGTGAGAATCTTTTCATCACGTCCGGGCGGTATGCGCCGGTTGCGCACACTGAAGAGTTTCTGCCGGGCGCTGTCGAGGCGCTCCGTCACGTGTTGCTCACTGAGGGAGTACCGCTTGGCAAGCGTCTCGATACCGGCGTATACGTGAGGATTCCACTTGCCCTCGAAGTTGGCGCTGCGGTCGAAGCCAAAGCGGTGCGCGAAGAGGGGATAATCTTCTCCGAGCACCTTCTGCGCCTCCTCGCGGGTCCAGACATAGAATTTACCCTCTTGCCCCTCCGAATCCGCGTCGAGGCTGGAGTAGTAGCCGCCCTCGGGCGACTGCATCTCACGCATGATCCAGGCTGCCGTTTCCCGCGCCACCCTGGCGAAGAGTGCGCTAGCGGTCGCCACGCTGGCCTCACTGTAGAGTGCCAGCAGGGGCCCGTTGTCATAGAGCATCTTTTCGAAGTGTGGGATCATCCATTGATCATCCACCGAGTACCGGCAAAAGCCGCCACCGATCTGATCATTCATGCCGCCGAGCGCCATCCGCTCCAGCGTGAAGGTGGCCATGTGCAGGGCGCGTGTGTCCGGAGTGCCCGTGGCAACCGAACCCGCCCAGTGCCGTAACAGCCGCTCAAGGCTGGTCGGGTGCGGAAACTTGGGTGCGCTGCCGAAGCCCCCGTGTTGTTCGTCAAACTGCTGGTCAAGCTGCTGGCGGGCCAGGTCCAGCGGCAGGGCATTGAGTCGCCCGGGTGCCAGTTCCGGTGTGGCAAGGCTGCGCAAGGCCTGTATCAGTGATTGATTCTGGGCGGTGATTTCCGCCTGTTGCTCGCGAAAGAAGCCGGCAACACGCTGCATCAGATCGGCGAATCCAGGCAGGCCGAAACGGGGCTGCTTCGGGAAATAGGTGCCGCCAAAGAAAGGTATCCGCTCATCAGGGGTGAGAAACATGGTCAATGGCCAGCCACCTGTCCGCCGGGTCAGGAGCGCGTGTGCTGTCTGGTAAATCTTGTCGAGATCCGGTCTCTCCTCCCGGTCCACCTTGATATTGACGAACAGCTCATTCATCAGGGCCGCCACATCAGGATCTTCGAACGATTCGTGAGCCATGACATGGCACCAGTGACAGGCTGAGTAACCGATGGACAGCAGGATCGGCTTTTGTTCAGAGCGGGCCTTCGCCAGCGCCTCCGGCCCCCAGGGATGCCACGCCACCGGATTGTGTGCATGTTGCAGCAGATAAGGGCTGGTTTCGTTGCTCAGATGATTGGTATATTCGCCATTCTCAGCCATGGCGCACCGCCTTGCCGCGTTCGTTGGGGCACTCAACTATACCGATTGCGAGTCTTTCTGTCCTTTTTGCTTACGGTTTTCCATGGATTTATCGGTCGTCATTCCTGTCCTCAACGAGCGGGAGAGCATCTGTCCGCTCATCGAAGAGATCCAGGGGCGTTTGCCCGAGGGTTTCGCCTACGAAATCATTTGTGTCGATGATGGCAGTACCGACGGCACCCTGGCGGAACTGCTTGGGCTGGCCGACCGGTATCCGAGCTTGCGTATTCGGCAGCACGAATACCATGCCGGTCAGAGTGCGGCGATTCTGACCGGCGTTCTGGCTGCCAGGGCGCCGTGGGTCGCGACGCTGGACGGCGATGGGCAGAATGATCCGTCGGACATCATGCGTCTTTGGCGTACATTGCGTGCGCCTGAGTTGCCTGACGGCCCGGGATTGATTGTCGGCTGGCGCCGGCAACGGCGCGACGGCCGGGTCAAACGGCTTGCCTCGCGTATCGCGAACGCTGTGCGTAGTCGCCTGCTCAAAGATCATACGCCGGATGCGGGCTGCGGCCTGAAACTCTTTCGCCGCGATAGCTTTCTCAGTTTGCCACGCTTTGATCACATGCATCGCTTTCTGCCGGCGTTGTTCCTGCATGCGGGCAGTAAGGTCGTGTCAGTGGCAGTCAATCACCGGGCGCGCCTGAAAGGGGCCAGCAAGTACGGCGTGCATGACCGTTTGTGGGTCGGAATTACCGATCTGTTCGGTGTCTGGTGGCTACAGCGCCGCACCCTGCGGCCAGTGATTGCAACGCCTGACAAAGAGGATGCTGAATAATGGATGCACCCATACCGCTCCCCTGGCTCATGCTGGGCTTCGTGGGGCAGGCCCTGTTTTCCATGCGTTTCCTTGTGCAATGGATCTATAGCGAGCGGCGCCGGCGCAGCGTCATCCCGGTTGCGTTCTGGTACTTCAGTATTGCGGGGGGTCTGATTCTCTTGAGCTACGCTGTCTACCGTCGGGATCCGGTCTTCATTGTGGGTCAGGCGGCCGGTTTCTTCATCTATTCACGCAACCTTTACCTGATTCACCGCGAGCGCCTGGCCGGTCGGGACCACCAGCGCGGATGAGTCCGGCTTCGCGGCATAGCGTACAGCTTGTGGGCCTGTGGGCTGTGGTGTTGGGCACCGCGCTCGTCGTCCGCCCGCTTCTGCCGGTGGATGAAACGCGTTACCTGGCAGTGGCGTGGGAGATGTGGCAGCGGGGTGATCTGCTCGTCCCGTATCTCAATGGCGAGCCCTACAGTCACAAGCCTCCGTTGCTTTTCTGGTTTATTCATCTTGGCTGGAGTGTCTTCGGTGTCAACGAATGGTGGCCGCGACTGATCGCGCCGCTGTTTTCTTTGGCAAACCTGTATCTTACCTATGCGGTTGCACGGCAGCTTTGGCCGCATGAGCGCGAAACGGCTTTGGCTGCACCCTGGGTTCTTTTCGGCGGGCTGCTGTGGGCAATGTTCTTTACCTTGCTGCAGTTCGACCTGCTGCTGGTGTTTTGCACCCTGTTAGGTGTCAAGGGACTGGTCAACGCTGCACGCGGCGAGGCTTATGGCTGGCTTCTCCTCGGGCTGGGTCTCGGGCTTGGCGCTTTGAGCAAGGGGCCCGTTGTACTCATACATCTCGTCCCGGTTGCGCTGCTCGCTCCCCTGTGGGTGCGGCAACCGGTGGTGGGCTGGGGAGCGTGGTATGCAGGTTTTTCGCTGAGCCTGATCGGCGGCGCACTGATTGCGTTGGCCTGGGCGATCCCGGCAGCGCGAGCGGGTGGCGATGCCTACGCACAGGCGATCTTCTGGGGTCAGAGTGCGGGTCGCCTCGTCGATGCCTTTGCGCACCGGCAGCCTGCCTGGTGGTACTTTGCCTGGTTGCCCGTGTTGTTACTGCCATGGGTCCTGTGGTCGGCCGTCTGGCAAGGGCTGCGCAATCCCGGCTTGTGGAAAGATGAGGGCACGCGGATGATCATCAGTTGGATCGTGCCGGCGCTGCTGATACTCAGTGTCATCAGCGGCAAGCAGGTCAAGTATCTCTTGCCGGTGCTGCCTGGCTTCGCGCTGCTGATCGCCAGATCCCTTGGATTCAGCCTGCCGACTCCAGGGCGGTTGTGGGCGGTGGCGGGCATGCTGTTTGCGGGCGGCATGACGTTGCTGCTGCTTCCCGCTCTGGACTCGGCGAGCCTGCCGTTCTGGGCCAGCCGGATTCCATGGTACTGGGGGCTGTTGAGTATTGGTGCGGCAGTCGTTTTGCTTTTTTTTCGCCCCGCAACGGCCGGTGAGGCCGTGCGGCGTATGACCTTTGGCAGCGCGTTGCTGGTCATGGTGACACACCTGAGCCTTGTGCAGACGGCGGCATCCGCGTATGACCTGGAAGTGGTCAGCGAGCGTATTCGTCACTACCAGGCAGCGGGCAAGCCCGTGGCAAATGTCGGCAAGTACCACGGCCAGTTCCAGTTTCTGGGGCGACTGGCAGAACCTCTGGTCAGTGTTGATGCGGCGGATGCCGCCACCTGGGCAAGGGCCAACCCGGATGGTTATCTGGTGTTCTACGCCGGAGTCAGCGATATACCGACTGATGGCAGCGAGTTGTCACAGGCCTACCGGACCCGCCCGGCGGGTATTCTGATCTGGCAGGCCAGCAAGTTCTTGATGTTAGAATGACGCCGGGGCGCTGACAGCCTCGACAATCGCCATTGACCCAGGTAGCCATCGAGTGCCAGTGAAACCTTCTTCCCGCACGTTGGACACACGTCCGGCGCTGCCGATCCTGCAGCTCAAGCGACGTGAGGAACGCCGCCTGCGTGCCGGGCACCTCTGGATCTACAGCAATGAGGTAGACACGGCACGGACACCCTTGCACGCATTCGAGGCCGGTCAGCCGGTCCGGATCGAGAGTGGCACGGGCCAGCCGCTGGGGGCGGGCTACGTGAATCCGCATTCCCTCATCTGTGCCCGAATTGTCAGCCGGGACAGCGCACGCATTCTTGATCAGGCGCTGCTCGTGCAACGTACAGAGATGGCGCTTGCGCTGCGCGGGCGCCTGTATCCCGCGCCCTACTATCGACTGGTATACGGCGAGGCTGACGGTCTGCCGGGACTGGTGGTGGATCGCTATGGCGATGTGCTGGTTGTTCAGCTGACGACGGCAGGGATGGAGCGCGTCAAGGATGAGGTACTGGCTGCTCTGGATGAGGTAATCAGGCCCGCCGCCGTGTTGCTGCGTAATGACAGTCCCATCCGGCAACTGGAAGGATTGCCATCCTATGTGGAATCTGTTGGTACAGTTCCCGAGTATATCGAACTGGACGAAGACGGCGTTCGCTTTCAGATCTCGCTGCGCAAGGGGCAGAAGACCGGCTGGTTCTTCGATCAGCGCGACAACCGGTTACGCCTTGATCGCTACGTCAGGGATGCGCGGGTACTGGATTTGTTCAGTTATACCGGGGCCTGGGGCATTCGTGCTGCCATGCGCGGGGCACGCGAGGTGCTATGCGTTGACAGTTCGCAGGAGGCACTCGACCGACTGGAAGCGAATGCCCAACTGAATGGCTCGGCCCACAGGACAACAGGCCGCAAGGGCGATGCCTTTGAAGTGCTGCGCAGTTTGCGCGAGGCAGGCGAGCAGTTTGACCTGATCATTCTCGATCCGCCCGCCTTTATCAAGCGCAAAAAAGATATCAAGACGGGCCAGGAGGCGTACCTGCGCCTCAATCAGCTCGCCATGCAGGTTCTGACTCCCGATGGCATCCTGGTTTCGGCATCCTGCTCCTGGCACCTCGAGGCGGCAAAGCTGCAACAGATTCTGCTGCAGGCGGCGCGTCACCACGGCCATGGCCTGCAAATCCTGGAGTATGGTCGCCAGAGCGCTGACCACCCGGTGCATCCAGCGATCCCGGAGTCCGAATACCTCAAGGCATTCTATTGCCGCGTCGTGAAAGGAAAAAGCGCACTATGTTGACGTATCCGACTATTGATCCGGCAGCAATCCGTATCGGCGATTTTGCCGTGCACTGGTACGGAGTGATGTACCTGATCGGCTTCATCGGGGGATGGTGGTTGGGCCGTGTTCGGGCACGCAGACCCGATTCCGGCTGGGATCCGGCAGAGATTGGAGACCTGCTGTTTTATGTCGCGCTGGGGGTCGTGCTAGGCGGCAGGGTCGGCTATATTCTTTTCTACAACTTCGGTCTGTTTCTGCAGGATCCTTTGATGCTGTTCCGGATCTGGCAGGGTGGCATGTCCTTTCACGGCGGACTGCTCGGGGTTCTCTTCGCCATGTGGCTTTATGGCCGGCGCACCCATCGGCACTTTTTTGAGGTGACGGACTTCCTTGCCCCGCTGATCCCGCTCGGGCTCGGTGCCGGACGCATCGGCAATTTCATAAATGGCGAGCTCTGGGGACGTCCCACGGACCTGCCCTGGGGGATGGTATTTCCCTTTGTTGACAACCAGCCACGTCATCCCTCGATGTTGTATGAGGCCCTGCTCGAAGGCCTCGTGCTGTTTGTTATCCTCTGGTTTTATTCGGCCCGGCGCCGCCCGACAATGGCCGTCTCCGGCCTGTTCCTGATATGTTATGGCGTTTTCCGCTTTGCGGTCGAGTTTGTTCGTCAGCCCGATGCACATCTGGGTTTTCTTGCCTTTGGATGGGTCACCATGGGACATTTGCTGTCTCTGCCAATGATCGCGTTCGGGGTGGTGTTTGTGTGGTGGGCCTATAGGCAGAAGGCCCCTGCGACGGCAGGCTAGGGACCTGCTTCCGGAGCTCATCGAGGGACAACCATGCAGCAGTATCTCGAACTCATGCGGCATGTCCGTGATCATGGGGTGCGCAAATCGGACCGCACAGGTACGGGAACGATCAGTGTCTTCGGTTACCAGATGCGTTTCGATCTCGGACAGGGATTCCCGGCAGTAACAACCAAGAAACTGCACCTGCGCTCGATCATTCATGAACTGCTCTGGTTCCTCAAAGGCGATACCAATATCCGGTATCTCAACGATAACGGTGTAACCATCTGGGATGAGTGGGCGGACGAGGAAGGCAATCTCGGTCCGATCTATGGCTGCCAGTGGCGGTCCTGGCCGACCGCGGATGGCAGACATATCGATCAGATTTCAGGCGTAGTGAACCAGCTTCGTAACTACCCCGATTCGCGGCGCATTATCGTGAGCGCCTGGAACGTCGGCGCGATTGACAGCATGGCCTTGCCCCCCTGCCACATGCTGTTCCAGTTCTATGTCGCGGACGGCAAGTTGTCATGTCAGCTTTATCAGCGCAGTGCGGACATCTTTCTCGGCGTTCCCTTTAACATTGCATCCTATGCACTGTTAACGCTGATGATGGCCCAGGTGGCCGGGCTGGAACCCGGGGACTTTGTTCATACCTTCGGTGATGCACACCTCTATCTCAATCATCTCGAACAAGTCGAGACTCAATTGGCGCGCGAGCCTTATCCGCTCCCGACAATGCGCATCAATGCCGATGTGAAGGACCTCTTCGCATTCGAGTACGATGATTTTGAACTCGTGAACTACCGGTGCCATCCGGGGATCAAGGCGCCGGTTGCCGTGTGATGATCATCTCGCTGGTCGTCGCCATGGACCGGAACCGGCTGATCGGCCGAAACCAGCAGCTGCCCTGGCACCTCCCGGCGGACCTCAGGCACTTCAAGGAAATTACTATGGGCAAACCCATCCTCATGGGGCGCAAGACCTGGGAGTCGATAGGCAGGCCACTGCCCGGTCGCACCAATGTTGTCGTGACAGCGACCGCGGATTTTCAGGCGCCCGGCTGTATTGTTACCCATTCGGTTGAGGACGCGCTGGCAGCGGTGGGGGAGGACAGGGAGGTCATGGTAATCGGAGGCGCCCATCTCTACCGGCAGCTGCTGCCCCGCGCTGATCGGATCTACCTGACACTGGTGGATCATGCCTTCGCGGGTGATACCTGGTTTCCTGAGCTTGATGAACGTGAATGGAAGGAAACCCGCCGGCAGGATCACGATCCTGACCAGAAAAACCCGTACCGCTACAGCTTTGTACAGCTTCAGCGACGGTGAGCGGTAGACTATCGTGAGGGCTATCTGGAACGGGGCAATAATCGCGGAGAGCAGCGATACCATTGTTATCGAGGGTAATCATTACTTCCCGCCCGAGTCCGTCAGGCGAGACTACCTCAAGGCGAGCGACTCTCATACCGCCTGTCCCTGGAAGGGTGAAGCAAGCTACTATGATATTGAGGTAAGTGGTTCCGTGAACCCTGATGCGGCCTGGTATTACCCAAATCCATCGGCGCAGGCAGAGCGCATCAGGGGCTATATCGCGTTCTGGCGTGGCGTGGAGGTGACAGGGTAGGCCGCTGGCGCCAACAGGGGGCTCGTGCGCCGGAGAGGCCCTGGCCGAAAGGACTTAGTTGAGTGGTTTACGGTGTCATCGCTGATCTGCTTGTCCTCGTCCATTTTGGCTTTGTTATTTTTGCCGTGTCAGGCGGCCTGATGGTCCTTCGCTGGGGCTGGATCGCGTGGTTGCATCTGCCGGCGGTGCTGTGGACCGCAGGTATTGAGTTTGGAGGCTGGGTTTGTCCACTCACCTATCTGGAGTATGCATTCAGAGACATGGCTGGTGAACGTGTCGCACATGTGGGCTTCGTCGACCGCTATATTCTGCCATTGCTGTATCCTGAGGCGCTCACACGGGATACGCAGGTGGTGCTTGGTACCACAATGATTGTGATCAATATTCTTGTCTATAGCATTGTTGTTCGCCGAGCGGTGCACGCACGTAGTAAATGAAAGCGTGGGCGGCAAGGTCGATCAGCGACTCGCAGGCACGTTCAGGACGACTCTCATGCGCGGGATGTTGGACAGCAGAGCGCGAATTTGTGCATGATTACACCATGAGGGCAGCGTTTCCCTGGCGAGTCATAATCAACGTAACTGGGAGATCAAGATGAAAAAGTTCCTCCAAATCCTGGCCGTGTCAATGTTCCTGTTCCCGGCTGCAGTCTACGCGCAGGCCGACGATACTACCCGCATGTCCATGGAGGCGGTGAAGGCAAACCAGAAACTCATGGTAGCAATGAATATGGATCTAACTGATGAAGAGAAGAAGACATTCTGGCCAGTGTATGATGCGTATCAGGAGAAACGTAATACCATTTATAATGAGCTACTGGATCTGGTGAACACCTTCGCCAGCCAGTATCAGGCGCTTTCGAACGAGCAGGCTGCCAAGATACTCAATGATTATCTGGCAGTCGAAGATGAGCGCGTCGCGCTCGTCAAGGACTTTACGGAGAAGTTTACCGCGGTACTACCGGCCAAGAAGGTCATGCGCTTCTTCCAGATAGATTTCAAGCAGAATCTGACAACCCTGTCTGACATCGCGGCTATTGTTCCCGTGGTGAGATAATCACAGGTTGCGCGCCCCGGCTGCCCTGACTTCCGTCCTTGGTGATGCAAAATAAATCGGTCAATTCTCTGCAGGATTTTGTTCGACAGGAATCAGCGTCGGGCATTATTCTGATCGTGGCCATGTTGCTGGCCATGCTGCTCGCAAACTCGCCGTTCGATCCCCTGTATGAGTGGATTTTGCATCTCACGATTGCGGTGCAGATCGGTGCCCTTGAGATTCACAAGCCGCTGCTCATGTGGGTCAATGATGGTTTGATGGCGGTTTTCTTTCTGCTGGTCGGGCTCGAGGTGAAACGCGAAGTTCTCGAAGGTCAGCTGTCAAGCGTATCCCAGGTGGCACTGCCCGGTTTTGCCGCACTCGGTGGCATTGTTATGCCGGCACTGATCTACTATTCCTTCAACCATGGGGATGCATTTGCCCTGAGAGGCTGGGCAATTCCGACGGCAACAGATATCGCCTTCGCGCTGGGAATTTTGTCGCTGGCGGGCAGTCGGGTACCGGTCGCCGTGAAGCTGGTGCTGATGACGCTTGCCATTATGGATGACCTGGGTGCCATCGTAATCATTGCGGCATTTTATACCAGCAATCTCTCATGGCTCTCACTTGGGATTGCTGCTGTTTCGGTGGCGGGCCTTGCCGTGATGAACCTGGCGGGTGTGGTCAGGCAGGCGGCGTATGTGGTTGTAGGCGTCATTCTATGGGTCAGTGTTCTAAAGTCCGGGGTGCACGCAACGCTTGCCGGCGTGGTACTTGCGTTTGCGATTCCACTGCGAGCGAAGGACGGGGAGGGTAAGTCTCCACTCCGCGATATGGAACATTCACTGCATCCGTGGGTAACCTTTCTGATTTTGCCGCTCTTTGCATTCGCTAATGCCGGTGTGCCGCTGGCAAATGTGTCGGTCGCAGAGGTTCTCGGCCCGGTGCCGATGGGTATCGCGCTCGGCCTGTTTCTCGGCAAGCAGATCGGGATCTTTGGCTTTATCTGGTTGAGTGTTCAGCTCGGGCTTGCAAGACTGCCTCCGGATGTTACCTGGGTGGGAGTCTACGGCATGTCTATTCTCGGAGGCATAGGGTTTACCATGAGTCTGTTTATTGATTCGCTTGCCTTTGAGATGGCACCGGACCGCTTCGCCTCTGCCGATCGTTTGGCAGTGCTGCTCGCCTCTGTGGCTTCAGCGGTCATCGGCTATCTGGTGCTGCGCTATGGCCGGATTGCAAAGGTCGGATAGGCGCCGATCGAGGCTGCGTCCTGACTAGCTGTTGCCAGGTTTCTGCGCACCCTGGCAGGGTAGTCTATACCAGCGGGGTTTGCTGCTCAGACGCAGTGCGGTCAAGTGTCCGCCCCAAAGGCAACCGGAATCAAGCGGGAAGATTCCAGGGTCCGAACGATGCCCCAGTGTCGACCAGTGCCCGAATACGATGTTCAGGTCACTGCTGCAACGCTGGGGAATTTCAAACCACGGATAGAGGCCTGCTGGCTGGCTGCCAGGTGTGCCCTTGTAGGTCAGGGCGAGGTGACCGCTTACATCGCAGTACCGAAGGCGCGTGAAACAGTTGGTGATAAACCGCAGACGGTCCCAGCCGGCAAGACTTTCCGACCAGATTTCGGGCTGGTCACCATACATATGTTCAAGGAACGTGTTTGCCTTCGGGCCGGATAGGATTTGCTCCACCTCCCGGGCGCAGCGCGCAGAGAGTTCGAGATTCCATTGCGGCGGCAAACCGGCATGAATCATGGTGTACCCCAGTTCGGGGTCGTGGTGAAGCAGTCGTTGCGCGCGTAGCCAGTCTAGCAGTTCAGCCCGGTCGGGTGCATCGAGAATGGCATGAAGTGTGTCCTTGCGGCGTAAGTTGCGCGGATCACGTGCTGCTGCCAGGAGATGGAGATCGTGGTTACCAAGCACCGTCACTGCGCGATCACCGAGATCGGCCACGAAACGCAAGGTTTCCAGCGATTGTGGGCCACGGTTGACGAGGTCGCCTGTGAACCAGAGACGATCGTGGCGAGGGCGGAAGTCCAATTCCTTCAGCAGGGACTGGAGTTCATTATAACAGCCCTGGATATCACCGATAGCATAGCAGGCCAAGCTACTATCTCAGTGGAGAACGCGGGGTATGGAGAGTGTGAACGTCGGTATCTCGGCATCAAACTGGACACCGTCGTCTGCAATCATCTGGTAACTTCCGTGCATGCTGCCGACAGCAGTTTCAATCATAGTGCCACTCGTGTACTGGAAAGACTCACCAGGACGGAGGTGCGGTTGCTCGCCGACCACGCCGTCACCGCGGACCTCCTGTGTCTTGCCATTACTGTCGGTGATAATCCAATGGCGCGTAAGCAGCTTCGCTGGTACCCGCCCTGCATTGTAAATGGTTATCGAATAGGCGAAGACGTAACGGTTCTGATCGGGAACGGACTGGGCTTCAATATAAGCCGATTTGACACGGACCTGGATGTCATACGGGGATTGATCTGTCATCTCGCTATTTTTCGCCATTTTCCCTGGTGATCCATCCAGTTTGTATGCGGGGAATTCGAAAATCACCCTGTCTTGTGGCCAAAGCCGTTGGTATCAGGGGCAAGGTCAGACAGTATTGCACTCAGTACGGACTATCTGTAAGTTTCGAAGTGTGCCCTTCCGCGACAGTGTGTAGATTGCACACAGCTCATGATATCAGGCGCGGACAGTATAACAATGGGGAGTTGCTCTCATGTACCTGAAAGACACGGCTAGCGGTGATCTCGTCGAAGTGCTCGATCTGGCTGCTATGTTTGATCCCTGCCAGACAGGGGTGAAGGGCCGATTTCATGCGGGCGAAGAGCTTCAGGAGCCGGCCGAGTTCGGCAAGGGTAACCTGGTTTTCCCGTCTGGCGAGCCACTGCCAGAGTGCTGGACTAATCCAGGATACCGGATAAAGATACCCTGAGGCGGCGATTGTAACCTGTTGAGTCATTGGCAAAAGTTTTGCTTCCGCCTCCGCCGGATCGGTTTGCCCGGCTTATTTTCCCAGTCCGGCTCGACGGTGTTCGCCGTGCGCTGCGGTCCACTCAAGTCATCCTCCCTGTCAGCCGCTAAATGGCTTGTAAAGGGAGGCTTTATCAACGAGCACCTCCTACCACTGCCGCGAGCTCCTGTGGGATGGTTCCCGGTCTCCCATGGCCATTGACGGCACACATGTTGCTTTTAAATACCTGACCACCTCTGTAATTCTGGGGTAGTAGGGGTGGTCGACTGGGGGCAAGACGATGAACCACCGTAAGCGTCTCTTTCGTAAGCTTGATCCTCTCCTGATCCTTACGTTCCTCGTAGGTATCGGGGTGATTCTCACCACAACGGTGCAGGCGCGTTCACCCAATGATCAGCTCAATTCACCTTTGATCGATATGCCGGCCAAGGAGCCGCGCGGCTGGTTCACGCGTTTTGTTGACAACGTAGAGTCAGTCTTGAGTGACTCAGGGGGTGCTTTGCAGGCTGGCGAGGTCGGCGCGGTGCCAGCACATGCCGGATTTAGCTGGCATGTCATGGCAATGCCTGACGAGTCGCCCGAGGCAAATACCCTGGAACCCGAAGTTCGTTTCGGTATCACCTACCACTGGTAAGACAACTGCTAGTTCTCCTTGACCCGTACGGCGAGCACGTCGCACGGTGCGCCATGAAGCACCGCATTCGCGGTTGATCCGAGCAACAGCCCTATGCCGTGCCGGCTATGACTGCCGAGCACAATCAAATCGACATTCTGCTCTTCTGCAACTCTGGTAATTTCCAGCTTGGTCGTACCCAGTTCGACCCACTGTTGCACTTCTCCGGCCACCTCGAGCCCCTCAGCGACTTCCTGGAGCCTGGTCGTTGCGGTTTCCAGGAGTCGCGTCTGCAATTCCATATCCTGAGGCAGCACCAGTTCATTCGCCAAGTCAATGTGGACGAACTCGACCACATGTATCAGGCTCAATCGTGCGCCCGACTGTTTGGCAAGCCATACGGCGCGGTCCGTGACCTGAGTATGTTCAGGAGTAAAGTCGACAGCAATCAGGATGTTTTGGTATTCGGCCATGTTTCTTCTCCTGCGCAGTTAAGTATAGCCGTCGTCGGACCGGTTTCCCTGAAATTACGCCGCCGCCTGTTCGTCCCCAGGTTAAGATTGGCGCCTGCACAGGCTGCGCGAGAGTGCCGCAAAATCAGACAACCCCAGTCGTTCAGCACGCAGCCCGGGATCCACGCCGGCTTCGTAAATTTCATCCGCATCGAGCAGGCCGCGCAAGGCATTTCGCAACGTCTTGCGCCGCTGGGCGAACGCCAGGCGCACGATGCGATCGAACGTGTATTCATCCTCTACCGTTACCGGTGGCGTCGTATGCGGAATCAAGCGGATAAACGCGGAGTCTACCTTTGGCGGTGGTTTGAAGGCGCCGGGTCCGATCAGAAACAGCACCTGCACCGCACAACGATATTGCAGCATGACCGAAAGTCTACCGTAGGCACCACTCCCGGGCGCTGCCGCAAGACGCTCAGCCACCTCCTTTTGCAGCATAAAGTGCATGTCCTTGATACACGATACCTGGTCAAGGATGTGAAACAGGAGGGGCGTGGAGATATTGTAGGGGAGATTGCCGACGATGCGCAATTTTTCCCCGGACTCCTGCAGCGCACAGAAGTTGGTCTGCAGCGCATCCTGATTGTGAATGTGAAGCTTATTGCCGTTGCCGAACTGATTCTGCAGTGGGGCAATCAGATCACGATCCAGCTCAATGACGTCCAGTCGGTAGCAGGCTGCGAGTAACGGGGCTGTGATAGCGCCCGCGCCGGGGCCGATTTCAACCAGGTGCTGTTCTGCATCTCCATTTATAGCTTGGACAATCTTGCAGATGATCCCGGGGTCGTGCAGGAAATGCTGGCCAAAGCGTTTGCGGTAGATCCGGGTCATGCATCGCGTCTGGCGTGGGTCGCCATGTTCACGGCACAATCGAGCGCGGCGCGTATACTGCCGGTGTTTATCTCACCCCGGCCAGCCAGTTCCAGCGCAGTCCCATGGTCAACGGAGGTGCGGATGATGGGCAGGCCCAGCGTAATGTTTACCGCACGTCCGAAACCGATGTACTTCAGTACAGGCAGCCCCTGGTCATGATACATGGCCAGGACCGCGTCGGCCTGCGCAAGATATTTGGGCGTGAAGAGGGTGTCTGCGGGGAGTGGCCCGGAAATCCTCAACCCTTCTGCGCGTACCGTCTCCAGTGCCGGCGCTATGATGTCTATCTCTTCATGTCCGAGGTGCCCGCCTTCCCCGGCATGCGGATTGAGGCCACTGACCAACAGGTGCGGCTTGGATATGCCAAAGTAGCGTCGCAGACTGATATCGAGTATGCGTAGCGTCTGCTCGAGCTGGTGCTGATCAAGTGACTGGCTGACCTCTGCAAGCGGTATATGCGTGGTTGCAAGTGCGACGCGCAGGCCCTCGGTTACCAGCATCATGACTGCCTGTTGTGCCCCTGTCCGGTCACGCAGATACTCGGTGTGACCCGTAAACGGGATCCCGGCGTCATTGATGATGCCCTTGTGGACCGGACCCGTAACCAGGGCGGCAAAGCGGTTCTCCATGCAGCCGCGGACAGCAAGGTCAAGCGTCTCGAGTACATGGCGGGCGTTTCGTGGGTCAAGGCTGCCGGCACAACTTGGCACGGCAGTAACAACCGGCAGCACTGCCAGTTCCCCGGCTTCGGATCTTTGCGGTGACGCACGTTCATCGAACGTTCGCAAGCGGAGCGGGATCTTGCGGCTGGCGGCGCGTTCCACCAGGATCGCCGGGTCTGTGACGACGACAAGTTCAACAGAATGGCTCTGCTGGGCGAGAAACAGGCACAGATCCGGACCGATGCCAGCGGGTTCCCCGGGTGTCAGGGCAATGCGGGAGACTTCACCCATAGGGGTACTACTCCAGGGGAGCGCTTCCCTCGTCGGTACGATATTCCACGTACGCTTCATCGCGCAGACGCCGCAGCCAGAGATCAGTCTCGACGTTGGTCTTGTACCTGAGGATGGCCTCGCGTGCCTTGGCTCTCTGGTAGTCATCGGTACTGTCATGCTGGCGGCGTCCCAGCACCTGAATCAGGTGCCAGCCGAATTGGGTCTTCACTGGTTCGCTGATCTCGCCCGGTTGCAGTTTATCCATCGCTGCTTCAAAGCGTGGAACCATATCCCCTGGGTTGATCCAACCGAGGTCGCCTCCCCTGGATGCAGAGAGTTTGTCCTGTGAGTGGGAACGAGCAAGTGCAGCAAAGTCTTCGCCGCCGACAAGCCGCTCGCGCAGCTGTTCGAGGCGAACGCGCGCATCATCCGCTGACGATAATTCCCCCGCTTTTAACAGTATGTGCCGTGCGTGTGTCTGGCTGACATAGTGTGCAGCTCCACCCCGCACATCCATCAGTTTCACAATGTGAAAGCCGCTTGGGTTGCGCAGCAGATCACTGATGTCGCCAGCGTGCATCTGACGGATCGTATCTGCCGCCACGCTCGGCAGCTCGGCCACTTTGCGCCAACCCAGGTCACCGCCCTGGAGGGCAGTCTGTCCTGCGGATACGGCTACCGCCATCTCGGCGAAATCGGATCCGGCTCGGAGCCGCTGCAGCACGTCCTCGGCCTTCTTCCGCGCTGCCTGCACCTGCTCGGGCGAGGCCGCTTCGGGTACAGTAATCAGGATATGCGCCAGATGGTATTCCGTGCCGACGTCACCCGCGGCTTCCTCCGAGGCAAAGAAATTTTCGATCTCCTGGTCAGTAATCTTGATACGGTTCCCTACCATCTGCTGGCGGACCTGATTGATACGGATCTGATTGCGAAGTTCTTCCCGAAAGCTCGCGAAGGAGTGGTTTTCCGCTTCCAGTATGTTACGGAACTCCTCAAGCGACATATTGTTCTTGCTGGCAATCTCCCGAATGCTCGCGTTTAATGCCTCGTCATCCACCTGGATATTATTACTGTCCGCGAGCTGCAGCTGCAGCTTTTCCACGATGATCCGCTCCAGTACCTGCCGCCTGATGGCCTCTTCAGGGGGAAGGGAAGTGTTCTGGGCATTGAGCTGTTCCAGAACCATGCTGATACGATCGTCCAGCTCACCTTCCAGTACGACGTCGTCATTGACTATCGCCACGATCCGTTCCAGATCCTGAACGGCAGCAAGCGCTGACGGCAGTCCTGCGGAGAGGCAGACGGCAAGGATCAGAAAGCCGACGCCCGGTAATTTAACTGGAACGAGATTGCGCATGTTACCAGGGTGCTTCTCCGTAGCCGAGAATCTCATCTTCCAGCAGGTCATCAATCGCATGACCGACACTGGTGAGGCCTTTGAGTTCGAGCTGAAACAGCAATAGAGTTGTACTATCGCCACTGCTGTCGTTAATAAAATTGCGCACCACCGTACGGAATGCCCAGCAGCAGTTTTCGTATTCTACACCAATCAGGCCTTCCAGGAGTTTTTCGTCGCGAAGTGAATGGTACCAGCGAAAAATGCCATGCCATGACGGGGTGATGTACCAGAGGCTGGAAATGTCAATCTGTTGCAGCACCCCCCGGCGATACTGGTACGAGAGATTGGCAAGATGCCCGCGATCGGGCCAGTAGCGCAGGGTAACACTGGCACGATCGACACGTGTTGTCTGCGGATCCCATTGTAGTCCACCGCCCATCTGCCAGGCAGCGCCCGGGTTTACCCTGAGACCGCCCACCAGGTTCGACGTGCTGTCGGTTTCCGGTGTCTCCCCTGGCAATACCACGTCGCGGTTTCGAAAATACACGATCGAGCCGATACTCCCGGCGATGCGCTCGACCCCGGAGGCCGGGTCAAACAGGCGACTGGTGAGCGCCAGTGTCAGCTGGTTCGAATCGCCTTGTCGATCCGCGCCGCTGAAACGGTTATCACGAAACATCTGCTGAAAATTGAAGTCAAACTTCGCCGTATCAAAAACCGGCAGATCATCCTGGTTTTTTTCCGGTACATAGAGGTAATACAGGCGCGGCTCCAGTGTATGTACCATGCGGCTCGACGCCAATGTCAGGTTGCGGTCAAAAAACAGGCCGCTGTCGAGGCTGGCGATCGGGATGGTACGGCTGGGACTGGAGGGTTCGTCGGACGCGGTATCGTGCAGATTGTACGTTGTGTAACGCAGCCCCAGCCTGGGTGTTACAAAATAGGCCGTGCCCGTGAATGGCCGGCTTATCTCAGGTTTGAGGTCAACACGGGAACCGGTGAGGCGGCCATTCTGATCAAAGCGGACCGTTTCTGCGCGCAGTTCCATTTCAGTGCCAAGCGGCGCGGTCTTGGGATGGAGCTGGAACAGGAGTTGCGGCAGTCGCTTGTAGGGTCGATCGGCGCTCGGAATGGTCTCATCGATGGTCTGAAAGTTTTGCACCAGCGTTTGCACAAACCATCCGTCACCCGCGTAGGTGGCATCGGCGCGCTGTTCCAGATGGGTCGCGCTGGTAACGTTCAAGGAGTTGCCCAGATCGTCAAAATAGGTCTTGTCCGATACCTGCTTGGCCTTGGCGGAGATACCGAGTCGTGGGGCGAGCCTGCCCACATGGTCAATGGAATAGAGTGCGCGGTTGCGATCGTCCAATTCCTCATCGTGGCGAAGATACTCCACGTCGATCTGCCCCTCATGTCGGGGTGTCAGGTAACGGAACTCGCCGATCATCTGCAGGCCGCGGCGGCTGAGGTAACGCGGTGTGATGGTGGCATCGCGGTTCGGTGCGATGTTCCAGTAATAAGGCACGCGCAGCTCGGTGCCCGATTCCTGGGACTGACCGTAGCTGGGGACGAGAAAGCCGGATTGGCGACGATCATCAATTGGAAAGCTGATGTAGGGGCTGTAAAAGACCGGAATGTCTTTCAGCTCGACATAGACATGTTTGGCCGTACCCACACCCGTGTCTTGCTCGAGGATGACCTTACGGGCATTCAGTTGCCAGGCGTTCTTGCCCGGTGGACAGGTTGTATAGGTCGCTTTCTTGAAACGCCGCAGGTTCTTGTTTTTCTGGGAGGCGACCTCGGCCGTACCGCGGGCATGTTTTTCAAAGGCCTGGTACTCGACGTCATAGAGCTCCCCCCGGTCCTGACCAATAAGCAGGCGAGCCCGGCTTCCAGAGAGCGCATAGTCGGGTTCATCCAGTTGAACATGGCCTTTCGCATCCAGCGTGCCGGCCTCCGCATCGTAGATAAGGTGGTCGGCTGCAATCCGCTGGTTGCCATGCTGAGCCACCGCCTCACCTTCCAGTTCGTAGATCTTTTCCTGGTAGATCGTCGCACTGAGACCTGTCAACTCCGTGGTGATCTTTCCGTTATCAGCCGGGCCGTCGCTGAAGGTGACGTCTCTCCTCGGCATTGGTGGGCAGAGTGACCATGTGCTGTAGTCGTACTCGGTTGGGGTGCTCCGAGCCGCTCCATCCTCCGTCAGCGGTTCCTGTGGCCGAATTGCGGGTGGTTCGTCATCAAGTTTGTCTGAGTCACTCGTTGGTGTCTCGGGAGGCTCCGCGCCAACAGGCGCGTCCGCCTCGGCGCTTACCGCCGCGAATTGGGCGGCGCCGGCTGACGCCGCGTCACACACCCAGGCATCCCCGTCCGCTGCCGGTCGGCAGTTCCAGTCCGCAGAATTGGCCACAGCACCGGCTATTCCGGCCCAGTACAGCAGGCCAATCGACAGCTTTCCGAATAAGTACTGGTAACTCACGGATAAATCTCGACTTCCATTGCCGTTCCGGCTGGCGAGCGTACCGTAAAATCGCATAGAATGCGGCTTCCTTCAACGAGTTTCCAGTCAGCGGGTGTAGCGCGCGTGGTTCAGCTCTCTGGAATCGGCGTTATTCGCGGTCGGATATTCACAGCAGCTCCACTGTCAGTGGTGCGCCCGGGCCGGTGCCCTGTCTCGCGGAGGTGGCAGCGCCACGCGTCGTTTGCGCCTGTCGCGTTGAGGGAGCCCGGCCCTCTGTGTGCAGAGGTATTTCGATCGTGTGCAAGTGGCGCGCAAGGTGCCGCTCAGCCTGGAGATGCGGGCCGCGCCAGCTCAATTGTAGTCAGCTGCGTCGGCGCGGAGCTCCATGGAGCGGCTATCGATGATCAGGATTCTTAGCCCCCAAAACCGCAGGCAGCGTGAGACGCTGCGCGTCGCAGGGCCGGCGCGTCCTGATAAGGGTGAGATCGTCGCCTTGCGCGACACCCGTACGCGCACAGATCGCCGGTCAGGAATGAGCATGGCAGCCGTACTGATTCCGGTGGTAACCGCCAGCATCTCTCTGAGCGCGGCTGAGTTCGATCAGGTTATCCCGTGCGGCTGGCAGCGTCGGGCCGGCTCGGGCTGAGGCAACGAAGCCGTCTTCGGTAGATGTATAATCGTCGCAAATACCCAGGGGAGACAAGGTGGCGGAACGGCTAGACGAACTGAAGCACTGGCTTCGGGATACAGCGGGACTGACGGATTTCCATGTCGAGCCGGCTTCGGAGGATGCGAGTTTTCGACGCTATTTCCGGGTCAGCTTCGATGATCGGACCTGTATTGCCATGGATGCCCCGCCTGACAAGGAAGACATGCGGCCGTTCGTTCATGTCTCGGGCATCCTTCACGACATCGGTGTGCATGCGCCGGAGTTACTGGAGGTTGATCTCGACAAGGGGTTTATTCTGCTGGCGGATCTCGGCACGCAACTCTATCTGGACGTTCTGTCACAGGACAATGTGGACCGCCTCTATGGTGATGCCCTGGGTGCGTTACTGGTTATCCAGGCACGCGGTCCAAATTCGCATGGTCTTCCTTCGTATGATCGGCGTCTGCTTCTCGGCGAAATGGAGTTGTTTCCAAACTGGCTGATAGGCACCCACCTGTCAATGCCGCTGTCCGGCGGGCAACGGGCGATGCTGGATGAGACATTCACCCGACTGGCAGACGCTGCACTGGCCCAGCCGCGGGTATGTGTGCATCGCGATTTTCATTCGCGCAATCTCATGGTTACGCACGAGAACAATCCCGGGATAATTGACTACCAGGACGCGGTTGTCGGACCCGTTACCTATGACCTTGTGTCGCTGTTGAGGGACTGTTATATCGAATGGCCGCGGGAGCGGGTCGAAGCCTGGGCGCGTGGGTACCACGAGCTCGCACTGCAATCCGGGGTATTGCAGCAGGGCCATGACAATCAGGAGCAGTTTCTGCGCTGGTTTGACTGGATGGGAGTACAACGTCACCTCAAGGCAGCGGGGATTTTCGCCCGCCTGTTCCGCCGTGATGGCAAGCCGGGCTTTCTTGGCGACATCCCGCGTACCCTCGGTTACGTGATTGAGGTCAGTTCCCGCTATCCGGAGCTTAGCGGACTAGGCTGTCTCACGGGGCAGGTGCTGGATGGTCTTATTGCCGGCCAGGAAGCCTGGACCGCATGAGGGTGGTAACCGCCCTATGAGGGCCATGATTCTGGCGGCCGGTCGGGGCGAACGCATGCGGCCCTTGACCGATCGCATACCCAAGCCACTCCTGCAGGCGGGCGGGAAGGCCCTGATCGAGCATCATATCGAGGCCCTTGCGCAGGCCGGCGTTCGCAGCCTCGTGATCAACCATGCGCACCTCGGTGAACAGTTCGAGCAGGCGCTGGGTGACGGCGCACGATGGGGCATAACGATCGCCTATTCTCCGGAACCGCCCGGGGCGCTGGAGACGGGCGGTGGCATCTTCAATGCCCTGCCCCTGCTCGGCAGTGCTCCTTTCATCGTTGTCAATGCCGATATCTGGACGGACTATGCCTACCTGGAACTTCCCCGGCGAATTACCGGTCTCGCGCATCTCGTGCTGGTGGATAACCCGCCGCATCACCCGGGAGGCGACTTCGCACTGCAGGGCGACACCGTGAACAGCACGGGGGAACCGCGCTTTACATTCAGCGGGATCGGGGTTTATCGACACGAGCTGTTTTCCGGATGCCAGTGGGGCAGGTTCCCGCTGGCGCCGCTGCTCCGCAAGGCCATGGCGCGGGGGCAGGTGACGGGAGAACATTATCGCGGGTTGTGGATTGATATCGGTACCCCGGCGCGGCTCGCCGAAGTCGACCGCAGACTTTCCGCAGGATCGGCAAGGTAGCGACGTGGGCCAGGAAATCAGCAGCAGGCATTTTAGCGATGCGGACTTTTTGGCCTATCAGGAACGCCTGCGTGTGGAAACGGCGCGGCTCGCCGAATGGTTCCGCGAAGGGCGTTTCTCCACGCATGACCGCGTCGGCGGTTTTGAGCTCGAGGCCTGGTTGATCGACGGCAACAGCCAGCCGGCTTCCATCAACGAGCGTTTCCTTGCCCGGCTGGGTGATCCGCTGGTCGTGCCGGAGCTTGCCCGATTCAATGTCGAACTCAATACACAACCGGAGCAACTCACGGGTCAGGCCCTGAGTCTCATGCAGCGTCATCTGCAGGACACCTGGAACAATTGCGAGCGGGTCGCCGCTGAACTCGACGTGCGCATGCTTATGATTGGCATTCTGCCGACACTGGATGAAGCCAGACTCACCGCCCGCAACATGTCCAACCTGGAACGCTACCGGGCGCTTAATGAGCAGGTATTGCGGCAGCGCGACGGTAAACCGCTGGCGCTGGATATCGTTGGTCGTGAACATCTGAAGTTGACCCATCGCGATGTCATGCTCGAGTCGGCCGCAACCTCGTTTCAGATTCATCTGAAAGTCGCACAGACCACTGCCTTGCGTTACTACAACCTGGCACACATCCTCTCGGCACCCATGGTCGCGGTTGCCGCGAACTCGCCTTTCCTTTTCGGCCGGGATCTTTGGGATGAGACGCGTATTCCGCTGTTTGAGCAATCTGTCGAGGTTGGTGGTTTTGATGGCGCTGCACACGGACCGATGCGGCGGGTCAGCTTTGGTACCGGCTATCTTCACGAGTCGCTGATGGAGTGTTTCCAGGAGAATCTGGAGCACTATCCGGCCCTGTTGCCGGAGCGTTTTGACGAGGAGGACGAGACACTGCCGCATGTGCGCCTGCATAACGGTACTATCTGGCGCTGGAATCGCCCGCTGCTCGGCTTCGATGACGACGGGACGCCGCATCTGCGCATCGAGCATCGCGTCGTGCCAGGCGGACCCTCGGTACCGGATCTGATCGCCAATGCGGCATTCTTCTTCGGGCTGGTCCAGTCTTTGGGCAACAGCGAAATGCCGGCGGAATTAAAGCTGAGCTTTGCCGATGCGCGCGACAACTTTTACAGCGCCGCGCGCGACGGTTTTGAGGCGCAGGTCCGTTGGCTGGATGGACGTCGAGGCAAAATGCAGGTGCTGCTGGCTGAGCATCTGCTTGCGCAGGCAAGGCAGGGTCTGCATGAGCTTGCCATTGACCCTGCGGATATTGCGTACTATCTGGGGATCATCGAGGAGCGGGCGCGCAAGGCCTGCAACGGGGCCGTCTGGCAGCGCGCCTATGTTGCGGAGCACGGGGCCAACATGGCCGGGCTTGTGGAAGCCTATCGGGAACGTCAGAACAGCGGGCGGCCCGTGCATGAATGGCAGGTCTGAGAGGTTCGGATTTTAGCGGTATGTTGCAGATTCTGGATCATGTTCCCGAAGGACTGCTTGAGGCGGAGGTCACTGACCTTTATGAGTTACTGGGCGGGCCCACGCTCATACATCTGCCCGGCTCGCGCACGGAACCGCTGTTCGTCTCGGTGCTGCTGCACGGCAATGAGGATACCAGTTTTTACGCGCTGCGTGCCCTGTTGCAGCGGTATCAGCATCGACCCCTGCCACGGGCCTTGTCGGTCTTCTTCGGCAACGTGCAGGCCGCCGAGAAGGGCCTGCGGCGCTTCGATAATCAGCCAGACTACAATCGCGTCTGGCCGGGTGCGGATACTGGCGGTACGGCCGAACACGCCATGATGGCGCGGATCACCGAGCAAATGGAGAAACGCAGGGTTTTCGCCAGCGTCGATATCCACAACAACACAGGCCTCAACCCGCACTATGCCTGTGTAAACCGTATCGACCACCGCTACCTTCACCTTGCTACATTGTTCAGCCGCACCGTGGTCTATTTCACGCGACCTCGCGGCGTGCAGTCGATTGCCTTTGCCCGCTTATGCCCAGCGGTCACCGTGGAATGTGGCCAGCCTGGACAGCCGCACGGTGTTGATCACGCACTGGAGTTCCTGAATGCCTGTCTGCGGCTTTCCGATATCCCGGTTCACCCGGTGGCACTGCATGATCTGGATCTGTTCCACACCGTGGCGATCGTCAAGGTGCCCGAGCCGTGCAGTTTCAGTTTCAAGGACTGCAATACCGATCTCTGTTTCGTGCCCGACCTGGACCAGCTCAATTTCCGCGAACTTCCCGCAGGCACCGAGCTGGCGCGCAAGGCGCAGGGGGAAGCAGCCTGTCTTGAGGCCTGGGATGAATACGGCAAGAATGTGGGGCAGCATTACTTTGCAGTTGTCGACGGCACGATTTGCACCCGCCGACCGGTAATGCCCTCCATGTTTACCCTCGATGAACGCGTGATCCGCCAGGACTGTCTGGGCTACCTGATGGAGCGTTACATCCTGACACCTGCGGAGTCATAACGCGTGCGCCTTCTGGTAACCATCACGCCGCACGGTTTCGGCCATGCGGCGCAAACCGCCGTCGTCATCAATGCCCTGCAACAGCGCCTGCCGGGCCTGAGCGTCACCGTACAGACGACCGTGCCGCGCCAGTTTCTCGAAGAGCGCATCCGGAGACCCTTCGAGTATGTCGCGCGCGAGACCGATTTCGGTCTGCGCATGCAGTCGGCATTGCAGATCGATCTCGAGGAAAGTGCACGCGATTACGCGAAATTGCACCGCAACTGGGACCAGCGCGTCAGCGCAGAGGCGGCAGGGATCAGGGCGTTGCGCCCGGATTTCATCCTCTCGAATGTTGCCTATCTGCCGCTTGCCGCCGCGCAGACGCTGGGGATTCCCAGCGTTGCACTCTGCTCCCTGAACTGGGCCGGCATTTACCGCCATTATTTTTCGGACCGCCCCGAGGCACCCGCCATCCTCGGGCAGATAGAAGCTGCCTACAACAGTGCCGAGGCATTTCTGTGTCCGCAACCCGCCATGCACATGCCGGAACTTGCCAATTCAGTGCCCATAGGCTGTCTGGCGCGGCTGGGTCGGCAGCGCCGCGCGCAGATCAATCAACGCCTCGGAGCGTCCCGGGATGAGCGGCTCGTCCTGGTGTCGCTGGGAGGTACGCGGACCGGTGTTCCGCTCAGCCCCTGGCCATCGCTTGCGGGTGTTCGCTGGATTGTGCCGGCTGCCTGGAATCTCGAGCGTCCTGATATCTGCAGCTTCGAATCACTCGAACTGCCTTTCACCGACGTCCTGTGCAGCAGCGATGGTCTGCTGGGGAAGTGTGGCTATGGTACGGTTTGCGAGTGTGCCTGCAACGGTGCGCCGCTGTTTTATTTCCCGCGCCCTGACTGGCCGGAAGAACCCATCCTGCTCGACTGGCTGCGCACACACGGGCGTTGCGAGGCCTTGCCCGGAGAGACTCGGACAGAAGAGGACATCCATGCGGCACTGGAACGTTGCTGGTCGCTGCCAAGTCCGGCCTGGCCGCAAGCCGCCGGGGCATCCCAGGCAGCCGAACTGGTTGCAGAGCTGATCGGCGGTTAGCGACTGGGTGGTACGAATGGACCGGGACTGTTATATGCCTGCAGAGCCTGATGACCGCCTGTTCGCTCTGTCGTGACCGCGCGCAGCCTGACCTCGTTACTCGTCATGTCTGCAGTCCCTCCAGCGCCCCGTTGATGACCTGCCGGGCGCGCACCAGAACCTGCGTGCGCCATACCGGGTCAGCCGGGCAAAAGTGCGCGCGCAGGGCGGCGACCAGTGCCGGGTAACCCGGGTGCGACGAAGGTTCGTTGCCGTGCACGGCCCGGAAACGGTGGTCGCGCAGCAGGACCTCAAACAGGTTGCTGGTCGGCAGTGTGCCGAATTCCAGCGTGATGAAACAGCTGCCGGGCTGCATGATGGCATGCCAGGCGTAGTCGAGCAGGCCGAGCTTGGGGACCGAGCTGGAGGTGCCGAGCGCGGGCAGGGTACAGTCCGGGCCATACCAGTCGCGCGCCGTGGCGGCGCCCGCCGATGCCGGTGGGTGATCGCAGATGATCTCGCCATAACCGTACGGCCCCAGCCCGGTATGTATATCGATGACCGCCAGCCGGCGTTCTGCCAGCCGGTAGTCGCTCATGAGTGTTTCTATGGTGTGCCGTCCATGCGCCGGCTCTGTGCCACCGTAGAACGGTCCCAGAGGGTCGCAGTACTGGCCGCCGCTGATGGCGATTTCCCAGGCAGTCCGGCCGTGCTGGCGCAGGTAATCATCGAGGACCTGCTGCCGCCGGGTGCTGTCCTCGTCAAACAGCGCGGCCCGCAATTCGCGGTAGCCCGGGTTGTCCGGCAAGGCTTGACTGAAGTCTATGAAATTGCGGTTCAGGTCTATACCATCGGCATCACAACGGCGGTGCCAGGCGTAGCCCCAGGGGTTGAGCGCATGGATGCACAGGATGGCGAGATCGTCGGGCAGTCGGGCAGTGAGTCGTGTCAGCATATCGCAAAGCACAGCCGTGCCGGCAAAGCCTTCGATGCCGTGGGTTCCGCCGATCACGACCAGCACCCGTGTGGCGGTTTCCGGTCCGAGCCAGGCGCTGTCTGTCGCCAGCGTCATGCCTTGCGGCGAGCTGCCGTTAACCGGGAAGTGGCGAGTCCCGGCCGGCAGTGGTGCACGCGACAGGTATGTCTGCCACTGGGCGCGCGCCGCGGCGTAGCTGTCAGGAAAAACGGCCGGTGACGGTTTGGTGGAGGAGATCAGCACTGACACGGTTCAAGCTGCATATAGAGCAGGGAAGCATAAACCCGGGCACGTTGGTTGCAAGGAAAAGTTTCTTGGCGACTGCGGGAACAATCCCCTTGCCGGTACCTGCCGGCTGCGCGCACAATCAGACGTTTTATAAACAGCACTGCCGAACGGACGGCACTCGATGTCACAAACCCTGATCGTGGTTGATGATCTGCAGGACTGGGCGCCCTTTTATCCCAGCGAGCAGGTCATGAGCTTCAAGGACTACCTGGACGGTGGTCACTTCAACAATTCGGAACGTATGCGGATCATCAACCTCTGCAAGGGCTACCGCTATCTGGCGGATGGCTACTATTGCTCGTTGCTGGCGGAGGCACGCAGCCACCACGTCATCCCCTCGGTGCAGGTGATCAATGACCTGGGCAAGCGTGCGCTGTACCAGTTGCAGTTTGGCGAGCTGGCGGGGTCACTGGAACGCAGTCTTGCGGATCATGAAAAGACCGAGCAGCTGAGGGTCATGAGCTATTTTGGCACCACCCCTGAACCCGCCTATCGTGACCTGGTGCGCAAGCTGTTCGAGCTGTTCCCCTGCCCGGTGCTGGAGATCAAGTTGCGCTTTCGGCAGCTCTGGGAAGTGGTGTCGCTCAAGGCCGTGGCGCCGCGCGAGCTGGATGACGCCGCGCAGACCGCCTTTGCCGAGGCACTGGACCGCTACAGTCGCCAGGTATGGCGCGGCGCACGCAAGCGCAAGCGTTACCGCTACGATATGGCTATCCTGGTCAACCCGGAAGAAAAGCTGCCGCCAAGCGACAGTGCGGCGCTCAAGCAGTTCATCCGCGCCGGCCGCGAACTCGGTATCGATGTCGAGCTGATCAAGCAACGCGATTACCCGCGCCTGCCTGAGTTCGACGCGCTGTTCATACGCGAGACCACGGCGATCGACCACCACACCTACCGTTTTGCACGCAAGGCCGCTGCCGAAGGCCTGATCGTGATCGATGACCCGGACTCTATCCTGCGCTGTACCAACAAGGTGTACCTCGCTGACCTGTTTCGCACCCGCAAGGTGTCGGCACCGCGCAGCCACATCCTGCACAAGGGCAGTACCGGGCTGGTCGAGAAACTGGAGGCGGACTTCGGCTACCCGATGGTGGTGAAGATCCCCGACGGTTCGTTTTCACGCGGCGTAGTCAAGGTGCATGATGGCAAGGAGCTGCAGGCCAGCCTTAAGGACCTGTTCAAAAAGTCCGCGCTGCTGCTGGCGCAGGAGTTTTTCTATACCGATTTCGACTGGCGCATCGGCATCTTCAACAACAAGCCGCTGTATGCCTGCCGCTATTACATGGTCAAGAACCACTGGCAGATCTACCAGCACGGCGGTGCGCGTACGGCCGCCGGCAGTTTCGACACGCTGCCCACCTTCGAGGTGCCACGTGACGTGTTGCGCTCGGCACGGGCAGCGACCCAGCCGATTGGCGACGGCCTGTACGGGGTCGACGTCAAGGAAAAGGACGGTAAGGGGTATGTTATCGAGGTGAACGACAATCCGAGTATCGACCGGGGTGTCGAGGATGGCTACCTCGGGGGGGAACTCTATCGCCTGATCATGGGCGAGTTCCTGCGCCGTATCGAGGAGCGCGGCATCTGATAGCGGTGCCACGCCATGAATCCATTCCTGATTGCGTGACAGGGTTTTGCAACCGTCAACCGCGAGTGCTGTTGATCACATGCCGCATCCTGATGATGCACCAGGCCTTGGCTCGTCCTTTCACCGCATGAGCGACCGGATCCACCTAAAATGCGGGCCCGGGCGAGTAAGCCGGTTTTTGGAATATGGCGGCGAATATCCGATGCCCTGGCAATGACATGCGGGGCCTGCTTATGCCGGTGTGGCGCTGGCCTTGTCATTTGCCGGAATCGCCCTCCCTGCGGTCGCAAACAAGCAACTGCAAAATCCATCCTATGATTTTTCGGGCGTTTCTCTCCGCTTGAACACATCCGCGGCCTGTTGATCCGCATGGTAGGAGGAGCGCACCAGCGGCCCGCTGGCGACCTGCGTAAACCCGAGCGACCGTCCAAACTCACCCAGCGCGTCAAACTCATCCGGATGGACGAAGCGCTCCACGGGCAGGTGATGCCGCGAGGGTTGCAGGTACTGACCCAGGGTCAGCATCTCACAGTTGTGTGCCCGCAGGTCGCACATCACTTGTCTGACCTCGTCGATGGATTCCCCGAGCCCCAGCATCAGCCCCGACTTGGTCGGCACGTCGGGGTGAGCTGCCTTGAAGTTCTCGAGCAGCGCTAGCGACCACTGGTAATCGGCGCCGGGTCGTGCCTTGCGGTACAGGCGCGGGGTGGTTTCGAGATTGTGATTGAACACATCCGGTGGCGCCTGGCGCAGAATCTCCAGCGCGCGATCCATGCGGCCACGGAAATCGGGCACCAGTGTCTCGATGCGGGTTTGCGGATTCAGCTCGCGTATGGCCTGTATGCAGGCGACAAAGTGCGCCGCGCCGCCGTCGCGCAGATCGTCCCGGTCGACCGAGGTGACGACGACGTATCTCAGTCCCATGTCCCGGATAGTGCGCGCCAGATTCACCGGTTCCTCAGGATCGAGCGGGTCCGGACGTCCATGTGCGACGTCGCAGAACGGACACCGGCGCGTGCAGATATCCCCCATGATCATGAAGGTCGCGGTCCCATGCACGAAGCATTCGCCGATGTTGGGACAGGATGCCTCTTCACAGACGGTGTGCAGGCGATGCGCGCGCAGTACTTCCTTCAGACGCTGCACGGCGGGGCTCGCCGGCGATCTGGCGCGGATCCAGGCGGGCTTGCGCGGCGGCTGGACCGTCACCTGAATCTTGACCGGTATCCGGGCCGTCTTCGCCGCGCCGCGCTGGTGTTTCAGATCGTCATCTGACATGATTCTGCTGATATCCAAAGCCGGCTAGTGCCCGCAGTCCTCAGGCCCAGTTCCCGCACAAGACGGGAACCACGGCTAAGGGTTTCCCGCTGAGGCTGCACTAGTGTAGCCCAGAACCTCGTTGAGGTGCGATTCCAGCCGTTCAGATACGGCCGCAACTGAAAGGTCTATGCCCAGATCCCTGAGCTGGGTGACCTCCATACCGCGGTATCCGCAGGGGTTGATCAGACTGAACGGTGACAGGTCCATCGCCACGTTCAGCGCCAGTCCGTGATAGCTGCAGCCTTTGCGGATGCGCAGCCCGAGGGCGGCAACTTTCCGCTGGCCCACGTACACCCCCGGTGCCTCACGGCGTGCTGTTGCCACGACATTGAACTCACCCAGCAGATCGATAACGGCCTGTTCCAGACGCTGTACCAGTTCGCGTACGCCCAGGTGTCGGCTTGCGACATTCAGCAGCACATAGGTGACCAGTTGCCCGGGACCGTGGTAGGTGACCTGGCCGCCGCGATCGACCTTGATGACCGGAATCTCACTGCTGGCGAGCACATGCTCCGGCTTGCCGTTGAGCCCGAGGGTGAAAACGGCCGGATGTTCGACAAACCAGAGCTCATCTGTGGTGGCGGCGTCGCGTTGCGCAGTGAAGTCCTGCATGGCTCGCCAGGTTGTCTCATAATCCTGCAGGCCCAGCCGGCGGACCTTCCAGGTGGTGGGGTTCGCCGGGTGCGGCAACGGCTTGGCTGTCGTCATCGGCACAGGCCTTACAACACGACGAGTACCGCCTCGCAGGCGGTCAGATCGCGGTAGATGGCGTCGAGCTGAATACGGCTGGTGGCGCGGACGGTAACGGTGACAGACAGGTACTTGCCGCCGCGGCTCGTGCGGCTGCGCACCGCGCCTTCACCCAGGTCCAGCACATGCCGGCGAATCAAACTCAGGACCTGCACCTCGAAATCCAGAGTATTGTGTCCCATGATCTTGATGGGAAAATCGCAGGGAAACTGCAGGGGGGAATCATCGCGATCAGGCATCGTCTTCACAGGATCATCCCCGCGCCAGATGGTCAAGGTTAGATCCGCGTGGCGTCAAGGCGACATTGCCGAGCTCAGTGCTGTCCACCTTGTTTCAGTATTAGTCCGCTTCGCCGGTCCGCACACGGTCCTTGTATGCAAGATAGAGGTCGCGCATGCGGTGAAACAGGGGGCCGGACTTTCCCGTGCCCACCGGCTCGTCGTCCAGGGTGGTGACCGGCATGATCTCGCGGGTGGAGCTGGTCAACCAGATCTCGTCGGCCGTTTGCAGTTGCTCGGCGGGAATATCCACCTCCCGGAATGGTATGGCGTTTGCGACGGCCAGCTCCAGAAGCAGGTCGCGCGTAATGCCCGGCAGGAGGAGGGGGCCTGTCGGCGGGGTCAGCAGCAGGCCATTGCTTACGACGAACAGGTTGCTGGCAGCGCCTTCGGTCGCGAAGCCGTTGCGAACCAGGATCGCCTCGCTCGCGCCGGCCTCGATGGCCTGCTGGCGAAGCAGCACGTTGGGCAGCAAGGTGATCGCCTTTATGTGGCAGTGTTGCCAGCGGATGTCACTCAGCGTTACGGCGGCGATCCCCTTCTCAGTGATTGCCGGATCGGATGCCTCCAGCGGCGTGCTCATGGCGAACACCGTTGGTTGCAGGTCCTTGCCGAAGGCATGGTCGCGCCTGGGCGCGACGCCGCGTGTCACCTGCAGATAAACCGATTGGTCCTCGCCGGCATTGTGTCCCACCAGGTCGGCCAGCATGTCGCCCCAGTCATTGGCGGTCATCGGCTCGGGTATGCTGACCGCGAGCAGGTTGTTGTGAAGCCGCTTGAGGTGCTGTGGCAGGCGAAACAGATGACGCCCGTAGACCGGGATTACCTCGTAGACACCGTCGCCAAACAGGAAACCGCGGTCGAGCACGGGAATCCTCGCCTCTTCCAGCGGAACAAATGATCCGTTCAGGAATGCTGTGGTCATGGCGTTGGTCTAAGGCATGAGGCCATCACGGTTGGTGTTACTCGAGATACAGCATGGCCTCATCGATGATACGCTGCCAGAAGGAGCCTTCGGGGATCGACTGTAATGCAACCAGCGGGGGATCGGCAAGCAGATCCCCGTCGAGGCGCACCTGGACCGATCCCAAGCTTTGCCCTTCAGCGACGGGTGCCAGGATCGTTTTCTGGACTTCTATGCTTGCGGCAAGTGCCTGATACCGGCCGCGCGGGACTGTCACGTAAAGTGTATTGTCGAGTCCGAGAGGCACCTCATTGACCGCGCCCTTCCAGACGCGGGCCTCGGTGAGTTTACTCCGGGCATCATAAAGCTTGTGCGTTTCGAAAAACCGGAAACCGTAGTTGAGCAGGGCCTGACTGGCACTGGCGCGCGCCGATTCGCTCTTGGTGCCGAGTACGACAGATATCAGCCGCATGTCCCCGCGCTTCGCCGATGTAACCAGGCAATAGCCTGCAGAGTCGGTATGTCCCGTTTTGATCCCATCGACGGATTCATCCCGCCACAATAATTTATTGCGGTTATACTGCGTTATCTCGTTAAAGGTGAATTCCCGCTGCGAGTACCATTTATAGTAATCGGAGAAGTCGCTGATCAGCGACTTGGCGATGCGTGCGATATCGTTGGCCGTGGTGTAATGCTCTTTGTCGGGCAGGCCGGTGCTGTTGGTGAAATGGCTGCCGGTCAGACCGAGTTCTTCACCATAGCGGTTCATATAGGCGGCAAAGGTTTCTTCGCTGCCTGCTACCTGCTCTGCCAGGGCGACAGTGGCGTCATTGCCAGACTGCACGATCATGCCCTGGATCAGGTCTTCGACGCTGACCTGTTTGCCTTCCTGGATGAACATGCGTGATCCAGGGGTTCGCCAGGCCTTTTCGCTCACCGTCACCATGTCGTTCAGCTGCAATGAGCCTGCGGCAAGTTCCTTGAAGACGACATAGGCCGTCATCATCTTGGTGATGCTGGCCGGCTCGACTTGCGCGTCCACATCCTTTTCCGCCAGGATCTGCCCGCTGTCAAAATCGATCAGGAGATACGACTTCGCGGCAACCGTCGGTGCTTTGGGGATCGGCAGTGACGCGGTATCAACGGCGAAAGCAAGCGAACAGGAGAACAAACAGATGGCTGTCAGTACAAATCGCAACATGGTTCCTTTCGTGAGTTTGAACGGCAAGATTTCAAGTGCTAATTGTCCAGCCCTGGGCGCCGATTTGCAATCGCCCCGCCGAGACCCCTTCCACAACATCGCCCTGGCAGGGTGCTAGTCGATGACGACATGCGGATGTTCCATCCCGCGCTGTAGCAGCACCTCGCTGAGGTGGTCTGCCTGTTCGACGCTTTCTACCGGGCCAATGCGTACCCGGAAGATGCGCTGCTTGTCGCGATACGCCGGCGTAACGCTGACCGCCGTAAGCTGCATCTCCTGCAGGCGTTTGGACAGACGCTGGGCATTGCTCTCGCTGGTGAACGCGCCGACCTGCAGGTAGAGCTCCGGTTCCTGCGCAGGCCGCTGGGGTGTACTGGCAAGGCTCGAATTCGGTTGGGGCTCCCCCGGTTTGATGACCTCGACCTCAACCAGCCCGGTGCCGACACCGGCAATACTGAGTTTTTTCGCTGCTGCATACGAGAGATCGATTACGCGGTTTTCATGGAAGGGTCCGCGGTCGTTGATCTTGACGACCGCCGATTGACCGTTACGCAGATTGGTTACCCGCGCGTAGGCAGGCAGCGGCAATGTCTTGTGCGCCGCAGTCATCGCATACATGTCGTAGGGCTCGCCACTGGAGGTGCGGCGCCCGTGGAATTTGGTGCCGTACCAGGAGGCGATCCCACGCTCCACGTAGCCATGGCTCGATTCCATTACGTAGTAGCGCTTGCCGTTGACCACATACGAGGGCGGATTGCCGTAACGGCTGCGCGGCTCCACACGAGGTACCGCATCGGAGATTTCCGAAACATCGATGTCCTGGGCAGGGCCACCATCACGATCAAGCTGGGGGCTGGTGCCGCATCCGCTCAGTGCCGCAGCCAGAAAGGTGACGGACAGTGACACCGGCCAGATGCCACCGCGCCCGCTGTGGAAGCGTGCCCTCATGACCGCACGGTCGCTACCGCCAGTCTGTTGCTCGGCGACGCTGTTAGCGGCGTTCGGCATCGATTGCCTCGCTGAGCTGATTCACCGCCATCGCATAGAGCGGGCTCCGGTTGTATCGGGTTATTACGTAGAAGTTGTTGAATACAATCCAGTATTCAGGCCCGTCCTGGCCCTCCAGTTCAATGAGGGCGCCGCGAAGACCGGCCTCAACCTCCTGTTCGGGTTTCACGCCCAGTTTGCGCATTTCCGCAACGGTTGTACTGGGCTTGAGGTCCTTGCGGATCAGTCCGGCATACTTGTTGCCCGTAACCCCGGCCCGGACGGCGACGGGTTGCCCCCGTTGCCAGCCATGCACATGCAGGTAGTTGGCGACGCTCCCAATGATATCGTAGGGGCTGCCCCACAGGTCGCGGTTGCCGTTCTGGTCGAAATCGACCGCGTAACGCCGGTAGCTGCTGGGGATGAACTGCCCGTAGCCCATGGCACCCGCATACGAACCCAGGGCGGCGCGGGGATCGACGTCTTCTTCCTGCGTGAGCAGCAGGAACTGTTCCAGTTCGCCGCGAAAGAATTTGCTCCGCGGCGGGTAGTCAAAAGCCAGTGTCGCGAGGGCGTCCAGTACCCGGTAGCGGCCGGCATTGGAACCGTAGCGCGTTTCCACGCCGATGATCGCCACGATGACTCGAGGATCGACGCCGAAGTGTTCCGCTGCCTTGTCGAGTATCGCCGTGTTGTCGTTCCAGAAGGCCACACCACCTTCAATGCGCGCCGGTTTCAGAAAAATCGGTCGGTATTCAAACCAGGGTTTGGCCTCTGCGGGCCGTGCCATGGCATCGAGAATGCTTTGACGCCGCTGGGCGTCGGTCATCAGGGCCTCCAGTTCGGGGCGTGACATCTGGTACCGCTTTACCATGTCTTCAACGAACTCGTTGGCTTGCGGGTGTGCGCCATAGTTGTTAGCCGGAACAGTCGTGGCACACGCCACCGGTGAGAGAACAAGACTACAAGGTACCAGATAGGTACGGATCAGCTGTCGGGATAAGCGGAATCTGCGCATCGCTCGCCTGTTACCTCCAGATATCGATTGACTCTGTGCAAGACTGCCGGGTTTCATGCCGGCAGGAGTTTTCTGTGCGTATGAATTGACATGAGGATACCGAATCCTGCCATCAGGGTCACCATCGATGTGCCGCCAAAGCTGATCAGCGGCAAAGGCAGGCCGACGACGGGCAGCAGCCCGGTCACCATGCCGGTGTTGACGATAACATACACGAAGAAGGTCAGCGCGAGACTGCCGCCCAGTAGCCGCGTGAAGGTATCCTGGGCCTGGGTCGCGATGTAGATGCATCGCAGCAGGATCAGGCTGTAGATCGCGAGCAGCATGAGGATGCCCATCAGCCCGAATTCCTCGCCGAGCACGGCGAAAATGAAATCTGTGGAGCGTTCCGGCAGAAACTCGAGGTGCGCCTGGGTGCCGTTCAGCCAGCCTTTTCCATACAGGCCGCCGGAACCGATTGCGATTTTCGACTGGATAATGTGATAACCGGTACCGAGCGGGTCCTGTTCCGGGTTGAGGAAGGTAATGACGCGCTGCCGCTGGTAGTCGTGCATGAAATACCACAGCAGGGGCGCGCAGCCCGCGGCGGCCAGTGACAGTATGATCAGGATGCGCCACTGCAGTCCGGCCAGAAACAGGACAAAAAAACCGGAACTGCCGATCAGCAACGCGGTACCCAGGTCTGGCTGGCGGGCAATGAGCAGTGTTGGCACGACGATGAACATAATGGCCGTGAAAAGATGCCGCATGGAGGGGGGCAGCTTGGTGTCAGACAGATACCAGGCGATCATCATGGGCACCGACAACTTGACCATCTCCGAGGGCTGGAAGCGCACGACACCGACATCGAGCCAGCGCTGAGCGCCTTTGCCGACGTCCCCGAACGCCAGTACGGCACCCAACAACACGATACCGATGCCAAACAGCCAGGGTGACCAGCGGAACAGAAACTGCGGCGGAATCTGGGCAACAAAAAAGAGTGCACCGAAGGAAATCGCCAGGCGGACTGCCTGGCCGATAACCAGGTTTTCGCTCTGGCCCGCCGAACTGTAGAGAATGATGAGGCCCAGCATGCAGGCGGCGACCAGGCCCAGCAGCAGCATGGCATCGAGATGCAGGCGTTGTGCCCAGCTGCGACGCGTGCCGGAGCCGGGCGTGATGTAATCAATCACGGGTTGTCCTCAAAGAAGCGATCGAGAATCTGCCGGGTTATGGGAGCGGCAACGGCACCGCCGGAACCACCATTCTCAACGATAACAGCCACGGCGATACGCGGGTCGTCCACCGGGGCGAATGCAATGAACAGCGCGTGATCGCGCAGTTTCAACGCGATCTCCTCCGCGTTGTACTTCTCCTCCTCTTTGAGCCCGAACACCTGTGCGGTACCGGTCTTGCCCGCGATGGAGTAGGAAAGGTTCTCTGCGATACGCCGCGCGGTTCCTTTTTGCCCATGCACAACGTTCTTCATGGCCTGAAGGACGGCCGTCCAGTTGGCGCGCTGCGCAATCGGTATCGGGTCGAGCTTGGGGGGTGTAACCGGTGTGACGGTATCGGCCCCTGGCGCCCTGATTGCCTTCACGACTCGGGGCGTGACGATCTGGCCGTAGGTGGCGAGGGCGGCGGTGGCAACGGCCAGCTGCACCGGTGTTGTCAGGTCGAATCCCTGGCCGATACCGCTGATCAGGGTCTCGCCCGGATACCAGGGCTCGTTTCTGGCCGCCCGTTTCCAGCCGCTGGATGGCATGAGACCGGGCAGTTCGCCCTGGATATCAATGCCGGTGCGTTTGCCGAGGCCAAACTGGATCAGGTAATCATGCATGCGATCGATACCCAGGGATCGGGCCAGATCGTAGAAATAGACATCGCAGGATTCTACGATCGCGTGATCCAGATCGACGGTGCCATGACCCCAGCGTTTCCAGTCCCGGTATTTGCGCTCACTGCCCGGCAGGGTGTAAAAGCCGGGACAGAATGTCTTGCTGTACAGGGTTGTAATACCCAGTTCCAGACCCGCCAGGCCGACGAAGGGTTTGAGAGTGGAGCCGGGTGGGTACTGACCCCGCAGTGCGCGGTTGAAAAGCGGCTGTTTCTCGTCCATCTTCAGGGCCTGGTAGTCCGCCAGCTCGATACCGTTGACGAAGGGATTCGGATCGTAGCCGGGCAGGCTGACCAGCATCAGGACCTCACCGCTGCGCGGATCGATAGCGACCGCCGAGCCATTGAAGTCGCCAAAGGCGGCTTCGGCGATGATCTGTAAGCGGGAGTCGAGACTGAGGTACAGGCTGGCGCCGGGAACCGGATTCTGGCGGTCAAGAACACGCAGCGTCCGGCCCTGGGCGTTGGTTTCGATCTCCTCGTATCCGACCTTGCCGTGCAGCACGTCTTCGTAGGTGCGCTCGATGCCTACCTTGCCGGTGTGGGTGGTGCCGCGGTAACTGCTGGGATCGAGACGGCGCAGTTCGCTTTCGTTGATTCGTCCCACATAGCCAACGGCATGGGACGCATGCGTGCCCGCCGGGTAGAAACGCGACAGGCCCGCCTGGATATCGACGCCGGGGAAAAGGTGTCGGTTTACCGCGAAACGCGCCACCTCAACGGGGCTGAGATGAAAGCGCAGCGGCACCCCTTCAAAACGGTTCATGCGTACGATGGCACGCTCGAAACGCTCCAGATCGATTTCCCGGATATGAATCAATTTGCCGAGCCGTTCCAGCGTGGCGTCCATGTCGGTCACCTGCTCGGGCGTAATTTCCAGCCGGTGAGAGGGGAGGTTATCTGCCAGCAGGATGCCGTTGCGGTCGTAGATCAGGCCGCGGTTGGGCGGCACCGCCTGAATCTTGATCCGGTTGTCTTCCGACAGGGTCTTGTAATGCTCGTAGGCAAATACCTGCAGATAGATGAGCCGGCCGATGAGTGCCAGGAGCAGGATGCCACTGGCAACCAGCGCCGCGATCGAACGCCGCAAAAACAGGCGGCTCTCGAGCAGGTGGTCTTTGATGGCAACGGGACGCGGCATCTCTCAGTAGCCAGAATCCAGAATCCAGGCGCCGCAAGCCACAGATCGGTTCATCTTGTCGCTATGCTTGATGACCTGTTCAAGTTACGCGGAACTGTCGGCGTAAACCGCGCAGAATAACGTAAACCACTGGCCAGGCGACAGCGCCGAACACCGAGGGCGACCAGTAAAGCCAGGATTGAATGGGACGGCCGATCATGCCGTTGACCCACAGAATCAGTAATTGCCCCAGCGTCAGCAGGACCAGAATACTCAGGGCCTGTTGCCAGAGTGGGTAGAGCCGGATGCGCTGATGCAGCTTCAGCGTGAGATACGCCACCACCGAGTAGGACAGAGCGTGCTGGCCAAGCAGCGATCCGGTGAGAACATCCTGAAAGATTCCGACCGACCATCCGATGCCTACGCCAATACGCAGCGGTAGCGCAAGTGTCCAGTAGACGAGTACCAGAAGCGTCCAGTCCGGTCGGAATACCCGCGCAGTTTCGGGCAGCGGCATGATGGTCAGCATCATCGCCACCATGAACGTCAGCGCGATAACCGCACCGCCGTGATGACGTGTCAGGTTGGTCATGGCTGCGCTTCCACGGCTTCTGTCGGCGAGGCCGCCGCCGTTGTGGGGGGGGCGGACGGGCTGGGCCCGGTGGCCGGGAGGTCTTCCGCCGGGATTGATTCGGCAGTTTGCGCCTCCAGCTGTTTGGCCAGCCACACCAGCAAGACTTCCCGGCTGCGGTTGAGATGGGCCAGGGGGCGGGCCTCAATGTAGGCGAAGGCATGTCCGGGATTGCGTACAATCTCGACCACTTCGGCGACCGGATAGCCGGGCGGAAAGTGACCGCCCAGGCCCGAGGTAACCAGCAGGTCGCCCATCTGGATATCGGCATTGTTCGGGATGTGCGGCAGAGACAGGGCGCTGAGCGATCCGATCCCAAGTGCAATGCTGCGCAGACCGTTGCGGTTGACTTGCACGGGGATCGCATGGTTAGGGTCGGTAATCAGCATGGCCGTCGATGTCAGCGGTCCGACGTGGACGATCTGGCCCATGACCCCCTCTGCATCGACCAGCGGCTGGCCCGGATAGATCCCGTAACCCGTGCCCTTGTTCAAGAGCAGCTCGTGCCGGTATGGGTCCAGATCAACAGCCATGATCTCTGCGATCAGCACCCGTTCTCCCACCTGAAAGGAAGAATCCAGCAGCTCGCGGAGGCGGAGATTTTCGGCCTCCAGCGCGGCCAGTTTTTGCAGGTCTGCCTTGAGTACCAGGTGCTGCGTGCGCAGTCGGGCATTTTCCTCCTGCAACGTCCGGCGCGTGGCGAAGGACTCCCCCAGCCAGTCGCGGGCGGTGCCGGGCAGATTGACCAGGAATTGCAGCGGATAGACGATAACCGAGAGACTGGCCCGCATGGTGCCCAGGTGATGCTGCCGATGATCGAGCGTCATCAGCGCAACCGACAGCAACACGAATACCACCAGGCGGGCGGTAATCGGCGGTCCTTGTGTGAACAGAAGTTTGATCGCAGTCCCCGCAGAAAAGCTGGTCTATCGCCGGCCCTCAGAGGCCGGAGAGATTATACGTTGCCTGCGAAGGGCGGCCAAAGGGCCTGTTTCCGGTCCCCGCAGGATGGCTCGATGCGGGGACCGCCGGGATTGGCTGCGATGGGCTACCAGTCAATCCACGTAGAAGACGTCGCCGCCGCGCTCGTCCATCAGTTCAAGAGCTCTCCCGCCACCGCGTGCGACACAGGTCATGGGGTCCTCGGCGACCACAACCGGGAGGCCCGTTTCTTCCATGATCAGACGGTCGAGGTCCTTGAGCAGGGCGCCACCTCCGGTCAGCACGATACCCCGTTCGGCAACATCCGCGCCGAGTTCGGGCGGTGTCTGTTCGAGTGCTGTTTTGACGGATCCCACGATACCGGACAGGGGCTCCTGCAGGGACTCCAGGATCTCGTTGCTGTTGAGCGTAAAGCTGCGGGGAATCCCCTGGGCCAGGTTGCGACCCTTTACCTCGATTTCCTGTACCTCGTTGCCGGGGAAGGCGGAACCGATTTCGTGTTTGATGCGTTCCGCGGTGGCCTCGCCGATGAGTGTGCCGTAGTTGCGCCGTACGTAATTCAAGATGGCATCGTCGAAACGGTCACCGCCGATTCGTACCGAGGCCGAATAAACGATACCGTTGAGGGAGATAACGGCGACTTCCGACGTGCCGCCACCGATATCCAGCACCATGGAACCGCGCGCTTCGTCGACCGGCATGCCGGCGCCGATGGCTGCGGCCATGGGTTCCTCGATCAGGTAGACTTCCCGTGCCCCGGCACCGGCCGCCGATTCCTTGATGGCGCGCCGTTCCACCTGCGTGGATCCACAGGGCACGCAGATCAGCACACGCGGGCTGGGGCGGAACACCCGGCCCTCATGGACGCGATGGATGAAGTGCTGAAGCATCTTCTCCGTGACCGTGAAATCGGCGATAACGCCATCCTTGAGCGGGCGGATGGCCGTGATGTTGCCGGGTGTCCGGCCGAGCATGCGTTTGGCCTCGAGGCCCACGGCGGCAATCGTCTTGGGGCCGCCGGGTCCGCGGTCCTGCCGAATGGCGACAACCGAGGGCTCGTTCAGCACAATCCCCTGGCCCCGCACATAGATCAGGGTATTGGCGGTACCGAGGTCAATGGAAAGGTCGTTTGAAAAGACGCCGAGTAAACGGTTGAACCCAAACATGGATAGGCATACGTCTGCGATGAGATCCGGCGTACTGTAACAACGCCGGGGGTTTTGGGCAAGGCGCCGAGTGTGCTAATTTGCGCCTTTGCTTCAAACCTTATCTTTCAGGGAAGTCATTAATGATGCTGGATCCTTCCGAGGTCGAAAACATTGCCCATCTGGCACGCTTGAGCATCGACGCGGCTGATAGAGACACCTATGCCAGGAACCTTTCCGCCATACTGGCCTTCGTCGAGCAGCTGAATAGCATCGACACATCGGGTGTCCTGCCCATGGCGCACCCGCTGGATGCGCCCCAGCGCCTGCGCCCGGACGAGGTCACCGAGACCAACCAGCGGGATCAGTTCCAGGCGCATGCCCCGAAGGTCGAGGCGGGCCTGTACCTGGTGCCGAAGGTCATCGAATGAGTCGCTATACTCACAGTTTCCGCAGGTCTATCGATGCATAACAAAACCGTTTCTGAACTGGCCGCCGGGCTGCGGGCCGGAGATTTTTCCAGCGAGGAGCTGACACATGCGATGCTGGACCGCATTGCGGCGCTCGATGCCAAACTGAACAGCTTTATCACGATGACGCGAGAACCGGCGCTGGCGGCCGCGCGTGATGCCGACAGCCTGCTGGCGCGCGGTGAGGGTGGTCCCCTGACGGGTATCCCCTATGCGCACAAGGACATCTATTGTACGCGGGGTGTGAGGACCAGTTGCGGTTCGCGCATGCTCGACCGGTTTATCGCGCCCTATGATGCGACGGTGACCGCGAAGCTCGAGGCGGCCGGTGCGGTGATGCTGGGCAAGACAAATATGGATGAGTTTGCCATGGGGTCCAGCAATGAGACCAGCTATTACGGACCGGTCAGGAACCCCTGGGACCAGGACCGCGTGCCCGGGGGGTCGTCGGGCGGGTCGGCCGCCGCGGTCGCGGCCCGTCTGGCGCCCTTTGCGACCGGCACGGATACCGGCGGATCGATTCGCCAGCCGGCGGCACTGTGTGGCATAACCGGCATCAAGCCGACCTACGGGCGTGTCTCCCGTTACGGCATGATTGCCTTTGCGTCGAGTCTTGATCAGGGTGGCCCGTTTACGCGCAGCGCGGAGGATGCCGCGCTGGTGCTCGGCGCCATGGCCGGCTTTGATGAACGCGATTCGACCAGCGTGGATCGCCCGGTGGATGACTATGTCGCCCAGCTGGGCAACGGCCTGAGGGGCATGCGCATTGGTTTGCCCAGGGAGTATTTCGGCGAGGGTATCAACAGCGGCGTCGCCCAGGTGCTGGATGCGGCCATCGAGGCACTCAGGCAACTCGGGGCCGAGCCGGTGGAGGTCAGCTTGCCGAACGCCGCGCTCGCGGTGCCAGCCTACTATGTTGTTGCTCCGGCTGAATGTTCCTCCAATCTGTCGCGCTATGACGGTGTGCGTTTCGGCTATCGCTGCGACGATCCGAGGGACCTTGAGGATCTTTACAAACGCTCACGCGGGGAAGGCTTCGGGTCCGAGGTCAAGCGGCGCATCATGATCGGCACCTACGCGCTGTCGGCGGGATACTACGATGCCTACTATCTGAAGGCCCAGCGCGCGCGGCGTCTTATTGCCGATGATTTCAGGCGGGTGCTGCAGGAGGTTGATGTCATCGCCGGGCCCACCTCACCGACAGTCGCCTTCCGGCTGGGTGAAAAGGTCGACGATCCGGTGACCATGTATCTGTCTGACATCTATACGATTGCCGTCAATCTGGCCGGGCTGCCGGGCATGTCGATCCCGGCAGGTTTTTCGGAAGACATGCCGGTGGGTATGCAGCTTATCGGCAATTACTTCGAAGAGGCGCGGCTGCTCAATCTGGCCCATCAGTATCAGCAGGTAACCGACTGGCATCTGCGTGTGCCCCCGGGGCTTGAATAATGGATTGAGGCTCGAGCTGCCGTGTATTCCTCTTTTATCACCTAATCTGATTCTGGAATCATAAGTTATGGAATGGGAACCGGTCATTGGTCTGGAGATCCACGCCCAACTTGCCACCAAAAGCAAGATTTTTTCCGGTGCGGCAACCGCCTACGGGGCGGAGCCGAACACCCAGGCCTGTGCTGTGGATCTCGGGCTGCCAGGTGTGCTGCCGGTACTGAACGCCGGTGTCGTGCGCATGGCCGTCAAGTTTGGTCTGGCCACGCATTCCACGGTGGCGCAGCGTTCGATCTTCGCGCGCAAGAATTATTTCTATCCCGATCTGCCCAAGGGTTACCAGATCAGTCAATTCGAGCTGCCCATCGTGTATGACGGCTACCTCGATATCGAGCCGGAGGAGGGATCGACAAAGCGTATCGGGATCACCCGTGCCCACCTCGAAGAGGATGCCGGCAAGTCCTTGCACGAGGATTTCCATGGCATGACCGGTATCGATCTGAACCGGGCGGGTACGCCCTTGCTCGAGATTGTCTCCGAGCCCGATATGCGCTCTGCACGAGAGGCCGTTGCCTACATGAAGAAGCTGCATACACTGGTGCGCTATCTGGACATCTGCGACGGCAACATGCAGGAAGGCTCGTTTCGCTGCGATGCCAATGTCTCCATTCGCCGCAAGGGAGAACATCGCTTTGGCACGCGCGCCGAGATCAAGAACATCAATTCCTTCCGCTTCGTGGAAAAGGCGATCAACTACGAGATTGAGCGCCAGATTGACGTGCTCGAGTCAGGCGGCGCCGTTGTGCAGGAAACCCGGCTCTACGATGCGAACCGGGACGAGACGCGGTCGATGCGGAGCAAGGAAGAGGCCAATGACTACCGTTATTTTCCCGATCCTGACCTGCTGCCGCTCGAACTCGATGAGGGGCTGATCGACGAGGTTGCGGGCAGCTTGCCGGAGCTGCCGGATGCTAAGAAACAACGGTTCGTGGAGCAATACGAGCTGTCTGCCTATGATGCGGGGGTCCTGACCGCCACCCGGGAGATGGCAGACTTCTACGAGGCGGTTGTGGCCGGCTGTGGGGGCAAGGGGAAGCTGGCGGCGAACTGGGTGATGGGCGAGTTTTCGGGGGCACTCAACAAGGCCGGATTCGAGGTCACGGACAGTCCGATTTCCGCCGCGCAACTCGGCGGGCTGCTGCAGCGCATTGACGATGGCACCATCTCCGGCAAGATCGCCAAGCAGGTCTTTGAGGCGATGTGGGACGGGGAGGGTGACGCGGATCGGGTCATTGAAAAGAAAGGTCTTAAACAGATTACCGACCCGGCTGCGATCGAGGCCGTCATCCGCGAGGTTCTCGAGCAGAATCCCAGGCAGCTGGAACAATACCGGAATGGTCAGGACAAGCTCTTTGGTTTCTTCGTCGGTCAGGTCATGAAGGCCTCGCAGGGGAAGGCCAACCCTGCCGAGGTCAATCAATTACTCAGGCAGATGCTGAAGGGCTGATCGGCTGCAGGCAGTCTCGCCCCTGCCGCGACGCTCGCGCCCCGCGAACCGGGCGGGAGCCTGCCCCGCGGCAGCGCAGGCAAGACGGAGTGCGGGAGCAGCCGTGACGGCGTGGCTGCGAGCCGCTGCCGTCTCGTGTCAGCAGGCGGCGGGTAGAATCTTACGAGTAACCATTGACGGGAGGCGGCGAATGCCCCAGCGAGATGGCGATACGCTGAACCGCTTTATTTTCGAGGATACGAATGTCAGGGGTGAAGTGGTCCATCTGGATGCCACCTGGCAAGCGGTACTCGAGCGCCACCGCTATCCACCTGTGGTGCGGGATCTGCTCGGCGAGGCACTGGCTGCCGCGGCACTGCTGGTGACGACGATAAAGTCCAGCAGTTCGTTGACCCTGCAGATCCAGGGTGATGGCCCGGTGAACATGATCGTTGTTCAGGCAGGCGCCAACCAGACGCTACGCGGGCTCGCTCGCTGGAAAGGGCCGGTCGTTGCCGGCCCCCTGCGCCAGCTGGTCGGCAGTGCCCGCCTCGCGATTACGCTGGACCCCGGCGAGGGGCGGGAGCGCTACCAGGGGATCGTGGGTCTCGAGGCAGAGGATTCCCTCGCCGAGGCACTGGAAACCTATTTTCAGCGTTCCGAACAACTGGATACGAGACTGTGGCTGGCGGCCAACGATCAACGCGCCGCGGGTATGCTCATACAGGCATTGCCTGATACGCTCGCGGATTCCGACGTCTGGGAACGCACGGTGCATCTCGGCGCGACCGTGACGGACGATGAGCTTCTGGAGTTACCCCACCGGGAATTGCTGCGGCGACTCTTCCATGAGGAGGATGTACGCGTGTTCAACGCCCGGCCGGTCAGTTTCCGCTGCAGCTGTTCGCGCGAACGCATCGAACTGATGTTGCGCGGGCTCGGTTATGACGAAGTGAGGCAAATTATCGACGAGGAAGGCGAAGTTGGTGTGACCTGCGAGTTCTGCAATCAGCGTTACGCGTTTGATCCGGTCGACGTCGAGCAGTTATTTGCGGCTTGCGATCAGCCGAGGGTGCCGCCCACCAGGCATTAGCACCGCATTGGCAGCCAGGCGGGTATCGGCTGCCGTTAGATTTCCAGTTCGACAGGTTCGGCTTGCCCGCCGCGCAGCCAGAAGCCGCGCAGCTGCGGTGCCTGTTGCGCTTGCAGTGAGATGATCAGGTAAAGCGCCTCGGGATAGGCGGCCTGCGCAAGGTCTTCGGCAGAGGGCGTGGCGGGACCGTCGGGGTGAGAATGGTATATCGCGAATAGCTCTTCGCCCGCCGCGCGCATGGTTCGCATGGCATCGATCTGGGCCTTTGCATCCAGGGTGAAAAACCGCGCGGGTGTCTGCGATACATTGGGAACCGGGTAGACTCGAAACGGCTCGCCATCACGGGCACTGATCAGTCCGCATACCTCTGCGGACGGCGAGTGTTGTGCCTCGCTGAGTAGCTGCCTTACCAGCGGACGCGGCAGTTTGATACCTGACATGACGGGGTTGATTCAGAGTGCGTACGCCAAGTGCTTTTTCCATCTGATGATGACGGATAGTATGGCCACGGAATCCACGGAAAAACACGGAAAGAACCAACACCCATTCGAATTTTTTCCGTGTCCTTCCGTGGCTATAAGATTAAGAATACTGGCACTCAGATCAATTTGTCAGCATCCCTCATTATCACCCTGAAGGAGTACTAGGATACATGCCGTGTGCTGCAAACCCGGCACGAGGGATCACGTTTGAGCGCCAGCGTGCGCCATTCGAGATGCTTCCCATCAAACAGTAGCAGGCGGCCGCAGAGTGTGTCGCCTATGCCAGTCAGCGCCTTGACCGCCTCCAGTGCCTGGAGACTGCCGATGATGCCGACCACGGGCGCCAGGATGCCATTCTCGGCGCAGGTCTGTTCTTCTTCGATGCCTTCCTGATAAAGGCAGTGGTAACAGGGTCCCGTGGCGAGGTCCGAGCGAAACACCGTGAGCTGCCCCTCGTAGCGGATGGCCGCACCGGAAACGAGTGGCGTACCGCTCAGGACGCAGGCGATATTGATGGCGAATCGAGTCGTGAAGTTGTCGCTGGCATCGATAACGATATCGGCCTCGCGAACCTGGCGTTCCAGCGCCTCTCCCTCCAGCCGTGCGGCCAGTGCTATGATTTCCGGCGCCGGGTTGATCTCGCGCAGACGTTCGCGGGCAGAGTCTACCTTGGGTCGCCCGAGATCCGCGGTCCCGTGCAGGATCTGTCGCTGCAGATTGGAAAGATCCACTGTGTCATGGTCGGCAATAATCAGGCCGCCGATGCCGGCAGCGGCCAGATAGATGGCAGCCGCCGAACCCAGGCCGCCGGCGCCGATCACCAGCGCCCTGCAGCCAAGCAGGCGTTCCTGGGCCTCGATGCCGAAGTCCGGCAGCATGATCTGACGGCTGTAACGCAGGAGCTCGGAATCAGTCAGATCCATGCGGCAACATCGGTCTCAGCGTAAATCGGGGTCGGCGACCGCTTTCCTGCGGCAGTTTTTCCGGGCACATGACACGGGTCTGAGCAATCGCCGCTGACCCCGATGCGCCTGCTAGCGATAGTGTCGCCAGTGGTCGGGACGGTCATCGCGACAGCCGTGCTGAAGGTGCTGGTAGCGGTTGATGAAGATGGCCCGGGTGCAATCGCGGCCGCGTTGACAACCGAGCGTTTCCTGTTCGGCCTGCTCCGTGTAGTAGTACAGCGCACGCTTCAGCTTGGCGAGCAGGCTGTTATCGAGGTGGAACCCCAGCTCGATCAGCAGGCAATCGATGAGCTGCAGAGAGATCTCGGTGAGATCGTAGCTGACGTGAACAACGGGCCCTTCGCTCGCATGGGCATTCAGTATGCCTTCCACTTTCCTCAGCGCCAATGCCGCATGGTGAGCCTGATCCGCCGCCGAAGGGGGTGCGCGGAAATGAACTTCCCGATGCTTGGTGCGTTCAGGGTCTGGGGCGCCCATGGCTTCATGCTATCCCTTTGATCCGGATAATCAAGTGATTTCCAGGTTTGCTGTTTATTGTCGCGACAGGGCGGGTCTGCTGCTTCAGCCCCGCCGGGCAACGGTGACACGGCGCTGGTGACTGTCATCGCGATAGCACTGAATTCCGGAATAGGATTTTATGATCAACAGCTTGGATACGGAATCGGCCTGGTCGTCGGCGTGTTCGAGCAGCAGGAGGCCTTTGGGTCGCAGTGATCGGCGGGCGTCTTCGACAATGCCTGCGATTGCGTCCAGGCCCTCGCGCCCGGCAACCAGCGCCGAGCGGGGCTCGAACTGGACATCACCACGACCCAGATGCGGGTCCTGCTCGGCGACGTAGGGCGGGTTGCTGACGATCATGTCCAGGGTCGCCGCACCCAGGGCGGCGCACCAGTCATCCTGAACGAAGCGGATGTTGCGCAATTTCAGTCGCTCCGCATTGCGGGCTGCGACCCGCAGCGTCGCCGCTGAACGCTCGGTGGCGAGCACCCGGCAGGCCGGACGTTCGTGGGCTATGGCGAGTGCGACGGCGCCGCTGCCCGTGCCGAGGTCGGCGATCTGCAACGGGCTGTCCCCGGGGATGCGAGCGAGCGCCTGTTCGACCAGCGTTTCGGTTTCCGGTCGCGGTATCAGTGTGTCGCGGCTCACCTCGAGCTCGAGCGACCAGAACTCGCGTCTGCCGGTGAGATAGGCCACCGGCTCGCCTGCGACTCGCCGCGCGATCAGTTCCCTGAAGCGTTGTGCCGCAAGCTCGCCAAGCGGCTGTTCCGGCCATGTGTGAAGGTGGCTTCGCGGGCGGCCGAGGGCAAACGCAAGCAGCACCTCGGCATCCAGGCGGGCGGAGCTGTGCAAGGGCGCGAGTCGACGTACGGCGTTTTCCAGGGCCCGGCGGATACTCCACGGGGTCATTGGCTTGAGCCTGAGCGGCGAGGCGTTGGCAGGGCGGAGGGGCCTGTCTGCGAGAGACAGCTCGCCATGACAAGAGCCGCGCAATCCACAGTCGCGCACGGCAACGACGGTTCATGCGTTCGTCCGTGTTTTTCCGCGGCAACCGGGTTGCCGATCGTGGCGTTGATATTCGCAGGCCGGCTGGCTCTCATCCCTCCTCCTGCAAGGCGGCCAGGCGGTCCGCCTGGTCCTCGCTGGTCAGCGGATCGATGACGAGGTCCAGGTTTCCTGCCAGGATCTCCTCCAGTTTGTAGAGGGTCAGATTGATGCGGTGATCTGTCAGCCGTGCCTGCGGAAAGTTATAGGTACGAATGCGCTCGGAGCGATCACCGCTGCCGACCAGGTTGCGGCGGGTTTGCGCCTGGTGCGCTTCACGTTTATCACGCTCGGCGGCGACCAGCCTGGCCGCGAGCAGCGACATGGCGCGGGCGCGGTTCTTGTGTTGCGAGCGCTCATCCTGGCATTCGATGACAATGCCTGACGGCAGATGTGTGATGCGCACCGCCGAATCGGTCTTGTTGACGTGTTGTCCGCCTGCGCCCGAGGCACGATAGGTATCCACCTTCAAGTCTGCGGGGTTGATCTCAATGGGTTCGACATCTTCTACTTCGGGCAAGACCGCAACGGTAGCCGCGGACGTGTGTATGCGTCCCTGTGATTCGGTGGCCGGGACCCGCTGCACGCGGTGGGCGCCTGACTCGAACTTGAGGCGTGAGTAAACGCCCTGTCCGACGAGGCGCGCAATGATCTCCTTGTAGCCGCCATGTTCACCCGGATTCTCGCTGAGTATCTCGATGCGCCAGCCCCGCAGTTCGGCGTAACGGGCGTACATACGGAAAATGTCGCCCGCAAACAGGGCCGCCTCATCACCCCCCGTGCCCGCACGAATCTCGAGGAAGATGTTGCTGTTGTCGTTGGGATCCTGTGGCAGCAGCAGCCTCTGCAGATCCCATTCGAGCGATTCACGACGTGAGCGGGTCGCCGCCTGTTCCTCGCTGGCCATGGAACGCAACTCCGGGTCCGGATCCCTGAGCATCTCCTCGGCGGATGCCAGGTCATTGCTCGCCTGGCGGTATTCCCGGAAACACTTGACCACGGGTTCGAGTTGCGCGTACTCGATGGAGAGGGAACGGAAACGGTCCGGATCTGCCAGAACGTCCCGTTCTGACAACAGCGCGCCGATCTCCTCATGGCGATCGAGCAGGGATTCCAGCTTGCGTTGAATACTTTCTTTCACGGAAATCCTTTCAGGATTGATCCTTGTCCCTATTGCACAAGAGTTGCCGGGCGGCCTCAACCAGCTCCCGCTTGCCTTCATAACCTGCCTGCCGAAGATTGGCGCTTGGCCTATGAATCAGCTTGTTGGTGAGCGTGTGTGCCAGATAGGCCAGGACGTCGCCCGGCTCCTTGCCCTGAGCGAGCTGCTGACGTGACTTCGCAAGCACCTCGTCGCGCAGACGTTGCGCTTCGCCGCGGTACTCGCAGATAGTCGATACCGCATCGAGCGAGCGCAGCCATCCTATGAAGTGGCCGGCCTGGACGTCAATGATTTCTTCCGCCTGCTTGGCGGCGTCCTGGCGTGACTTGAGGTTTTCCTGGATAACCTCCTGGAGGTCATCTACCGTGTACAGGTAGACGTCCTCGAGATCTGCGATCTCCGGTTCAATATCCCTGGGCACGGCAATATCCACAATGAAGACCGGGCGGTGCTTGCGCTGCTTGAGTGCCGTCTCCATGCTTCCCTTCCCTACGACGGGCAGCGGGCTGGCCGTGGAGGAGATAATGATGTCGGCTTCCGCCAGGTGCGCCGAGAGTTCCGACAGTGAAATGGCATAACCGTCGAATTCGCCCGCCAGCGCATGCGCGCGCTCCTGGGTCCGGTTCGCCACAATCATCCGTCCGAGTCCCTTTTCGTGCAGGTGACGCGCCGCCAGCTCGATGGTCTCGCCCGCACCGATGAGCAGTGCGGTGTGGCTGTTGAGATCGCCAAATATCTGTCGCGCCAGGCTCACCGCGGCAAAGGCGACCGAGACCGGGCTTGCCCCGATCTCTGTGTCGGTACGTACCTGTTTTGCAACTGAAAAAGTATGCTGGTACAGGCGCCGCAGATGGATGTCCAGGGTACCTGCATTGTCAGCCACCTGGTAGGCCGTCTTTATCTGGCCGAGTATCTGCGGTTCACCCAGGATCATTGAGTCGAGTCCGGATGCAACCCGCAGGATGTGGCGTACGGCGCTGTGATTGGTATGGACGTAGAGGAAAGGCCGTAAGTCAGCGAGTGGCAGTTGATGATAGCGGCTCAACCACTCTTGTATTTTTATGGCATCGTCATCCTCGACGTCGGGCGCGCAGCTTTCAACGATGCAGCAGAGCTCCGTGCGATTACAGGTCGAGAGGATCGACGCCGCTTCTACGTTCGGGATCTCTGTCAGCTCATGCAGGGCGGCGGGCAGCGCCTCCGTTGGGAAAACGACCCGCTCGCGCACTTTAACCGGGGCAGTGCGGTGATTAATCCCGAGTATGATCAGAGGCATGGATGCGTATCGGACTGGAGACAGCGACGAAATTCTGCGTGATGGGCTGCGCGAATACAAGCCGGAAGCCTGCGAATAATCCGTGTGCACCTGGAATCTGGGAACATTGCTTGCTGCCTCGGCAGGGGTAATCAGCGAACCATCTGGATTTTTCGGGTGTCAGATAGGGTCAGCTAAACCAGGGAATCAGTCGCTAAATGGTTTCTCCCGTAAGCTCAGGGGGATAGAATACAATGTTGCCTGATATCCGTTATGATGGGAATGACGCCAGTCGATGTGGCCGAGTATGATGAAACACCTTGCAGTTCCTCTGATTAGTCTGTTCTTTGTGCTGGCTGGCGGCTGCGCGGAGCTTGCTCCGAAACCGCAGGGCGCGGTAGAACCGGCACCCGTCCCGGGTGCGGATGCGGCGCAGCCGCACTCGGAAAACGTGGGCTCCCCCGGTGTTATTCAGGAAACCCTGACAGGGCCCTTGCTGTTCGACATTCTCGCCGGCGAAATGGCCGGTGAGCGGGGGCAACTCGACGTCTCGGTCGAGCATTATCTTCGGGCCATGAAAGCATCGGCTGACGCGCGTGTCGCGCAACGGGCGCTGCGGGTGGCGCTGTACGCCAAGGACGAAAAGGCCGCCGTCCTCGCAGCACGCCGCTGGGTCGAACTTGCGCCGCGGGAGCCGGATGCACTGCAGGCCCTGGCGACGCTCGAATTGCGCGAAGGCAACGAGGCGGGCGCGCTGAAGCACCTTGTTTCCTTGATCGAGAGCTCCGACAAGACGTCGGAGGCCTTCCAGCGCATGGCCTCACTGCTTGCCAATGAGCAGGACCAGGAGGCTGCCTTGCGTGTCATGGGTGCGCTGACCAAACAGTATTCGCAATCCGCCGGGGCCTGGCTGGCCTATGCGCAACTGGCTGTCCACTACAACCGCTGGCCGCTTGCCTTGAGTAATGTGCAACAGGCGCTGGCGTTGCGACCCGACTGGGCCGAGGCCCTGATCCTGCGTGCGACGATACAGCTCAAGGGCGGGGATATCGCACAGGCGCTGGCCGGGCTTGGCGAGGCTGTTCAGCAGCAACCGGGGAACGTGGATCTGCGCCTTGCATACGCGCGACTGCTGATCGAACAGAAGCGGTACAGCGACGCCGAAATGCAGTTTGAACACGTGCTGAAGACAGCGCCCGATAACGCCGATGCGCTGTACGCGCTCGCCCTGCTCGCCATCGATAATGAACAACTCAACCGCGGGCAACGCTACCTGCGGCGCTTGATCGAGGTCGGCGAGCGCGAGAATGAAGCGCAGTACTTCATGGGTCGCATCGAAGAGCAGCGAGAGGATTATCCGGCGGCCATCGACTGGTACGAGAAGGTTGACGAGGGCGATTATTCCCTGGAGGCAAAGGTGCGGGCCGCGAACCTGTTGATGGAACAGGGCGATCTCCAGGGTGCGCGCCGGCTGCTGGCGCGGGTGCGCGCGCGCGATCCCCGACTGGCGCTGCGTCTTTATCTCGTCGAGGGTGATCTTCTGGTTCAGGCCGGTGAGCTCGAGCAGGCCATGGCGCTCTACAATAAGGTCATTGCGATCAGTCCGGACAACAAGGATGTGCTCTATGCGCGGGCCCTGCTCGCCGAGAAGCTCGACAATATCGCTCAGACGGAACGCGACCTGCTGCGCATTCTGGAGCTGGATCCCGAGAACGCCCACGCGCTCAACGCCCTGGGTTATACCCTCGCCGATCGCACCGACAGGCTTGCCGAAGCGCTGGGCTACATCCAGAAGGCGCTGGAACTGGCGCCGGATGAGGTGGCAATCATCGACAGCATGGGCTGGGTTCAGTATCGCCTGGGAAATACCAAGGCTGCGATCCGCTATCTGCGCCAGGCTTATGAAGACAGCGGCCATGACGGCGAGATTGGCGCCCACCTGGGTGAGGTTCTGTGGGTGTCAGGTGACCAGGCCGGTGCGCGCAAGGTGTGGGAGCAGGCGCGGGAGAAGAACCCCGATAGTGTGATTCTGCGGGATGTGATGTCCAACTTTCTGCAGTGAATCGTTCCCAGCCTGCCCGGTTATTCCTGCTCGCCCTACTCGCCCTGCCTCTTGCAGCATGCAGCCTCGCGCCAGTGTCCGAGCGGGAAGGCCTGCGTGAACACTGGCGGCCGCCGGACTGGACGGCGTGGCGCTTGACGGGGCGTATTTCGGTCCACTACGGGGAGGAGGGTTGGCACGCGGGTCTGGTGTGGCGCCAGTCGCCGGAGACCTTCGATCTGCGCCTCCAGGGCCCGCTGGGGCAGGGCGCGCTCTTGCTGCAGGGTGATGGTGACAGGGTGGCGCTTCAGGATGCAAGGGGCCAACGCGACACGGCCGGCGACGCAGAGACGCTGATGCGGCAGCATCTGGGATGGGAACTGCCTGTCTCCGGATTGCGGTACTGGGTGCGGGGCGAGGCGCAACCGGGTCCGACCGCCCAGTGGCAGCGTGACGTGGAGGGTAGGCCGGAACAACTGATCCAGTCAGGTTGGCGGATCGACTACAGCCGGTATCAACCAGCCCCCGGGGGTGGCAGCCTGCCTGGCAGGATCGATTTCGAACGTCCCGATCTCCAGGCGCGCCTGATCATCGACCGCTGGGAGGTCATCGACGGCGGTGGCAGTGGCCTCTGATGCGGCACAGGGCGCGGCTGGCGGCGATGCAGGGGTATCCGGGCCCTGGCCGGCACCGGCCAAGCTGAACCTGTTCCTGAACATTGTCGGGCGGCGTGCCGATGGCTACCATCTGCTGCAGACAGTTTTCCAATTCATTGATTTTTCAGATGAGCTTTACTTTGCTGTGCGGGATGACGGCATCATCCGACGGACGCAGGCTGTTCAGGATATCGCGCCCGCGATTGATCTCACACTCGGTGCCGCGCGATTGCTCCAGGCCGCCACCGGCAGCAGCTTTGGCGTCGATATCCGGCTCGACAAGAAACTTCCCGTCGGCGGCGGGCTGGGTGGCGGCAGTTCGGATGCAGCAACCGTACTGGTGGTGCTCAACCGCCTCTGGCAGACCGGCCTGCGGGTTGATGCGCTCGCGGCACTGGGACTGGAACTGGGCGCCGATGTTCCGGTTTTTGTGCGAGGGCAGGCGGCATGGGGCGAGGGTGTGGGCGAAGACCTGCGCCCGATCGCACTGCCGGAACCCTGGTTTCTCGTCATCGACCCTGACGTAAGAGTATCAACGGCTGAGGTTTTTTCAGATGCGCAATTGACACGCGATGCGCCCCCTATCACAATAGCCGACTTTCTCGCGGGCGGTGGGTTGAATCGCTGTGAGCCGGTGGTGCGTCGCTGCTATCCGGAGGTTGCCGAGGCACTGGACTGGCTTGGCCGCTATGCCGCGCCGCGGCTGACAGGCACCGGCGCGTGTGTGTTTGCCGCTTTTCAGCGGCGTGAGACGGCCGAGGACGTCCTGTCGAAACTGCCGGCGGGCTGGCGTGGATCGGTGGCCCGGGGCCGCAATCGCTCACCGCTTATTGAGGCCCTGGATACAGCATTCTGAATCAATGCGAACTGTATTCTGAGTTCGGAACCATTGGGGCGTAGCCAAGCGGTAAGGCACCGGCTTTTGGTGCCGGCATGCGGAGGTTCGAATCCTCCCGCCCCAGCCATATTGGCGCAGCCGGCCGCGGCCGGCATTGTCCGGGAACATAGTGAGGACGCGGGTGGCGGATACTGCAGACAGCCGTATGGTGGTATTTACGGGTAATGCCAACCCGGAGCTGGCACGCGCCATCGTTAACCAGCTGCGCATGCCGCTCGGCAAGGCCATTGTTGACCGCTTCAGCGATGGCGAGATCATGGTGGAGATCATGGAGGACGTCCGTGGCCGCGATGTCTTCATTGTGCAGCCCACCTGCCAGCCGACCAACGACAACCTGATGGAGTTGCTGGTCATGGTCGACGCGATTCGGCGGTCTTCCGCCTATCGCATCACCACGGTGATTCCCTACTTAGGCTATGCCCGTCAGGATCGCCGGCCACGGTCGGCCCGGGTGCCGATTACGGCCAAGGTGGTAGCGGACATGATAGGCAATGTCGGCGCCGACCGGGTGCTGACCGTCGATCTGCATGCGGACCAGATCCAGGGCTTCTTTGGCGTACCGGTCGACAACGTGTATGCCTCGCCGATCCTGCTGGGCGACATCTGGCGGCAGAAGTACCCGAACCTGATGGTCGTGTCACCGGATGTGGGTGGCGTGGTACGTGCCCGGGCGCTTGCCAAGCGCCTGGATGATGCGGCCATGGCGATTATCGACAAGCGGCGGCCCAAGGCCAATGAAGCCAAGGTCATGCACATCATTGGTGAGGTGGAAGGCCGCGACTGCGTGCTGATTGACGATCTGGTGGATACGGCGGGCACGCTTTGCCAGGCCGCCGCGGCCTTGAAGCGGCATGGTGCCGCGCGCGTGGTGGCGTACTGCACGCACCCGGTGCTGTCCGGCCGGGCGATTGACAATATCAATCGTTCCGAGCTGGACGAACTGGTGGTGACGGATACCATCCCGCTGCACGATAATGCGCGCGAGTGTGCGCGGATCCGGCAGCTGAGCATCGCCGACATGCTGGCCGAAACCATGCTGCGGATCAGCCAGGAAGAGTCAGTCAGCTCGATGTTTATGGATTGATGCAGGAGCGGGTTTGCCTGCGGACCGTCTGCACAGCATGGTTCGCGGCCAGGGCCGCTGCCGCAACGGGTTCCCCTGGTCGCGGGGGACATAGTGTTGATCGATAGTGGAGAGTAAAAAATGAGTGCGTCATTTGAATTGCACGCCGAGCCGCGCGATGACATGGGGAAGGGTGCGAGCCGCCGCCTGCGTCGTGAAGATAAGGTGCCGGCGATCCTGTACGGTGGCGGCAAGCCGCCCCGGTCCCTGTCACTGGTACAGAAGGAGTTATTGAAAAGCCTGGATAACGAAGCGTTCTATTCGCATATCCTGTCGATACATATCGGTGACCAGTCCGAGCAAGCGGTGTTGCGCGATATGCAGCGACATCCCAGCAAGCCGTCCATCTTGCACGTCGATCTGCAACGCGTGCAGGCGAGAGAACTCTTGCGCATGAGTGTGCCGCTGCATTTTGTGGGTGAGGACGATTGTCCCGGCGTGAAGCTGGAAGGCGGGGTGGTTACCCACAACGCCATGGACGTGGAAGTCGAGTGCTATCCCAAGGATCTGCCCGAATACATCGAGATCGATGCCTCCGGTTTGAGCATCGGTGACAGCGTGCATCTGAGTGAAATCAAAATGCCCGACGGCGTCAGGCTGGTTGACCTGGTCAACTTCGACAAACTCGACGAGGATGAGCGCAACGAGGTCGACCAGCAGCTTATCGCGGTCCAGCCGCCGGCGGTGGAGGTCGAGGAAGCGGAAGAGGAAGAGGCGGTAGTAGTAGCGCCCGCCGCTGAAGCGGAGAAGCCCGCCAAGGGGGCGGGGACCAGCGAGGACTGATCCCGACTGTTTGTGCGGCGACGGCAGCGGTGATGACCGTCCGGCTCATCGTCGGTCTGGGCAACCCCGGGCCGGAATATGCACAGACCCGGCATAACGCCGGGTTCTGGTTTGTTGACCGGCTTGCCGACCACCATCGCTGTCGCCTGCACCACGAGGCAAAGTTCCATGCCGATGTCGGCCGCTGCGAGCTCAAGGGCCACGACTGCCGCCTGCAGAAACCCACGACGTTCATGAACCGCAGTGGCGGGGCGGTGGCAGCGCTGGCCGGATTCTTCCGGATTCCGCGTGGCGAGATTCTGGTCGTCCATGATGAGCTGGATCTGCCGCCGGGTACGGCGCGTCTCAAAAAGGGCGGTGGCCACGGCGGCCACAACGGTCTGCGCGATCTGATCGCGCATCTGGGTGGCAACGATTTCCTGCGGCTGCGCATCGGCATCGGCCATCCCGGTCATCGGGACCAGGTGATCGACTATGTGCTTCACAGGGCCACGGCGGACGAGCGGCAGTGCATCGAGCAGGCGATGGATCAGGCGCTCGAGGTGATGCCCCTGGCGGTTTCCGGGGAGCTGGAAAGGGCAATGCACAAGTTGCATTCAGGGGCTGGCGGAAAGATCAATGACAACGGATAGAACGTATGGAAGTCTGAAGTGCAACAGCCACGCAAGTAGCAGGGTGTTGCTTGACGCCTCGAGTCTTTCCTCTTTTACCTGAGCTGTTATGAGCATCAAGTGCGGTATCGTCGGTCTACCCAACGTCGGCAAGTCAACACTCTTCAACGCGCTGACCGAGGCGGGAATTCAGGCGGAAAACTATCCCTTCTGCACCATCGAGCCGAACGTCGGCGTGGTGCCGGTGCCGGATCCACGTCTCGAGCAACTCGCAGAGATCGTGCGCCCCGAGCAGGTACTGCATGCCACAGTCGACTTTCTCGACATTGCCGGGCTGGTCGCCGGTGCCTCGAAGGGCGAAGGGCTCGGCAACAAGTTTCTCGCCAACATCCGCGAGACCGATGCGATTGCGCAGGTCGTGCGCTGCTTTGCCGACGAGAACGTCGTGCATGTCTCGGGTAAGGTCGATCCTGTCGGGGATATCGAGGTGATCAATACCGAGTTGGCGCTCGCCGATCTCGAGACCGTTGAAAAGAATATCAACCGCGTGTCGAAGGTCGCCAAGAGCGGTGACAAGGAAGCCAAAGCAAGGTTGGTGCTGCTGGAAAGAATTCGCATGCATCTCGACGCGGGCAAGCTGGCACGGACGCTGGAACTTGATGAAGAGCAGCGCCGGCAGATTCATGAGCTGCATCTGCTGACCCTTAAGCCGACCATGTACATTGCCAATATCGCCGAGGATGGCCTGGAGAACAACCCCGATCTCGATGCGGTTCAGAAGATTGCCGAGGTCGAGGGCAGTGAGTGCGTTGCCATCTGTGCGGCCATCGAGGCTGAACTGGTTGAACTGGATGCTGGGGAACGCAGCGCCTACCTCGAGGAACTGGGGCTGGAGGAACCTGGCCTGAACCGTGTCATTCGCGCCGGTTACCGCCTGCTCGGCCTGCAGACTTTCTTCACGGCTGGACCCAAGGAGGTGCGCGCCTGGACCGTCCGGGTTGGAAGTGCTGCCCCCAAAGCGGCCGCGGTCATTCACACGGACTTCGAAAAGGGTTTCATTCGCGCCGAGGTCATAGGCTTCGACGATTACATTCGCTATCGCGGTGAGTCAGGCGCGCGTGAGGCCGGTAAGTTACGCCTGGAAGGCAAGGACTACGTGGTCCAGGACGGTGACGTAATGCACTTCCGGTTCAATGTCTGAGGCATCAGATTCCGCCTCTGCGCAAGCTGAGGGTGAGGACGCAGGGCTGTCAGTGCCGCTGGCTGGACAATATAAGCCGGAAAACCTACAATTCGGCTCCACTCAACGGCGGCCTGTACAGACGGCCGCTTCCAGATTTGGCTACGTAGCTCAGCTGGTTAGAGCGCGGCACTCATAATGCTGAGGTCGGTGGTTCAAGTCCACCCGTAGCCACCATAACAGTCCTTTTCTATCACGCCCTGAAATAAGAGCGTTATTGGCTACGCTTGACGCAGCAATACCAGTGCGGGGGGGCTTGTGCGGGAGTTTTCCGCGCAGTCGCGGTCAGCCGCCTGCGTATGGCGAATTGTTGCTCTGGCTACTAAGGGTAACTGGTATAGCCCGCTGCAATGAGATTTCCACCGCAAATGGTTGAGATCAGCGCGGCGGATACTAGGTTTGCCGCAGGTTTCTAACGGTGTATTGCTTTCGAGCGAAGTGTGCACACGATGAGTGTTGTAATAGTGGTGAAATTCTTCCGGCTTTTTCTCGAGGTCGCTGGCGTTCCAGAAGATCGCATGGTCCAGGAATCGATCAAGCGTCGAGAGATAGGGTGTGCGTCGCCGGGAGCGATTGATGATCAGGCGCTGCTGTTTCATCGGCAGGCTGTCAGCGACGACGGCCTTCGCACCGCCAGGTCTCAGGACTTTGGCGACTGTGGTTAACAGTTGTATGAGGAGTGCCAACAGATCTTTCATGGCAGAGCAAGTAGGGAATGCCGCTATCTGGGACAGACTATCCAAGTCATCGTTTTCGGGCGAAAATTACGAATTCGCCCTAGCCCGCATTTCTCACCGGGCGGCGATAGAGTCACGTAATGCACTGAGGTAAAGAACAGAGTGCGGACCAGGCAAAAGACAGTGTGTAATCAGGCAATGCCTATCCCGGCCCTGGCTGGTTCTCGCGCGCCCGGCGCCCCGGCGCCCCGGCTCGCGGGCGCGCATGCGTAGGTGCGGAGACGGGGCGCAGCGGTCGCGCGGAGTATAGTGCGAAGCCGGCGCGCTTACGGCCACTCCCGCGACTAGCCTACGGCCCCGTGTCGCGGCCGCGACTTGCGCTTCACTCAAGTGGTAGCTACGGCTACCACTTCCCCTCCAGCGCGGCGTCCGGACACACGAGCCCTGCGCCAGCATCCGGGATCCCGGTGAGAAATGCGGGCTAGATAGCAGGGATGGTTACGTTCAGGAGCAAAACTGTCTGGGTTATGGTTTTCTGGGGCAATTAGGAATTCGCCACGCATCGCAGCTTGTATCACATGAAAAATAACAAGCATCAAGCATACGTACTTCCAGCCATATTCCTGTTGGCCGTGGCTCTCATTTATGCTGGCGAGAAACTGTCATTACCGAAACTGCTGGCCATGGGTGTTAGCATCCTCGGGTTTGGTCTTGTCTCCGTGGGTGTGGATTCTCTCCGCCTTCGCTATTTTGAAATGCACCCGAGTTCGGACAGCCTCACGAGCACTTCCCGCTTTAAGTTTCGAGGTCTTTGCGCTGTGTTCTGGGGTCTGTTGTCCTTTACGTTAGGCATCGGAATCCTGGTGATTGCCGGAGTCGTGTTTTTTGGAGCCGGCGATGCAACCGAGCGTCTAATCAGCGCAAGACCCGGGTTTGTGATCGCGCCTCTTGGTTTTATCTTTCTGTGTACAGCGTTGGGCTGGTTATGCGGCGAAGAAGGCATGAACGCCTCGATTCTTATGTTCCTTGCGACACTGCCACATCGTATTGGCGCTGTCATAACGCTGGTTTTTGCCCTTCTTGTTCTCGGGACCGGTCTGTTTGAACTCGTGGCGCCCGCGGCATTTGATCGCATCGTCACGTCTCTTAAACCACCGCTGGCTCCACAGGTGCCACTACGTTAACTCACAAAGAATGCATCAGCTGTGGGTAAAGATATGGTCGACTTCATTATGTGTACTGTTAGGAGCCAGCAATCCGTACGGGACTTTCTCGGGACTGGGTTGAGCACGGTTATGCAATCGAGGCAACGGGCGCCCCGTTTGATCGCGTGTAACACAATAAGATACAACCCAAGATTGCCACTCATAATGCTGAGGTCGGTAGTTTAGATTACGGCATTGCGAGAATAAATGTATATTGATATCGGTCCCTTGCGGCTTCCACCAACATCCCGATCTACAAGCCATACTATCAATTCGGTACTGTTACGGGAGGTTTTGGTGTCACAGATCGTACCCGAGGCAAATCCACCGATAACGTTGGCCACCAGCCATTCCTGCTCGATAGCGTTTTGAAATGTGCCGCATTCGCGGCGTCCCAGGGAAATATGCACCATAGTTCTTCCTAATGAAACAGGAAAGTCGCGGTTTGTGTCGGGCTGTTCTGCCAACGGTTTACTCCCGAGGCAAGCTGATAGAGTTGTTGCCGGTCAGATCTGGCAGCAGTAAACAGCGCGTCCGATCTGTAACCCTCAGTTAGTCGAGCATGCGCGGGAACCGTTATAGGAAATGCGTCTTAGACCGGACTTGCTGGCAGGGGTATTCGATGATTTTTGGGCGTCGACAACCTGCCACGTTTGCGTTTCTCGGGCGTAAGCGCTGCCGACGTAAACGTAGCTGTGAACTAATTGTAAGGCATTGAGGACCGGTGAGGTTGGAAAACACTTGTAATGCGGGAGCGCTGAATTCGACCAATGTTCAGTGGGCGCGCTGATTAACGGAAATGCGTGACACCTTGGGCGGCGATTGGCCGTGTCTATTTTGGAGATTACCGAAAATGGCTTAGAAAGTATCGATGAAACCCCTGGGTGCTGCATTTGCAACCACGCTGTCAGGTACCGCTGTTGGCAATGCTGCGGACAATCCCTTCGCAATGGCGCAATTGCCGGGCGGTTACATGGTCGCACGAGCGGCCGAAGGAAAGTGTGAAGGTGAAAAGGGTAAGGTCAAGAGCGGCGTCGAAGGTAAATGCGGCGAAGGCAAGTGCGGTGGCAGCAGGTAGGGTACGGCTATCCACGCATGCCGGAAGCGATTTCGTCCAGGGAGCAGGCGTGGTCGGCCTGCCACCCCTGGACGGCGCTTATCTGCGCCGGTTCCAAAAAACAATGTTCTGAGGCATAGCGCACATGGATTTACTTCGTTTTTTTTCAGCGATTATTGAATACCACACGCATCTTCGACTTCCTGGGTCCGCTGGCCCTGAGACTGTACCTGGCGCCGATCTTCTGGATGGCGGGCACCGGCAAGCTTGCCGACATCGAAAGCACCGCCGTCTGGTTGGGTAATCCGGACTGGGGTCTGGGCCTGCCTTTCCCTACCGTCATGGCCTGGCTGGCCGTATCCACCGAAACCATCGGCGCCGTTTTGCTGGTAATCGGGCTGGCGGTGCGCTGGATTTCGGTCCCTCTGATCTTCACCATGCTTGTCGCGATCGTTTCAGTGCACTGGCAACACGGTTGGCAGGCGATCGCCGACACCAAGTTTTGCCTGTTCAACTGCGCTGATGCGCAGGAAGCGGCTGAACGGCTCAGTGCAGCCAGAGACATACTTCAGCAACGCGGTAACTATGACTGGCTGACCGGACAGGGCGGTTTTGTGGTACTCAACAACGGCATCAAATTTGCGGCCACCTATTTCATTATGCTGCTGGTTTTGTTCTTCATTGGTGCCGGGCGTTTCTTCAGTGTTGATTTGTGGATCGACCGGAAGTTGAATGGCTTCCAGTGAACGGGCCCTTATGCGTGAGGTGCTGGCCGCTATTGTCCTGGCACCCGCGTGTCACGGCCGAGAAGAATGTTGAGCAGGTTGTCCTGGAAATTGATGTTTCCCGTGAGCCGGTCATAATCGTCGCAGAACATCACCGAGTAGTCCAGGGGAAAGAAACTGTAGCGGTGGCGGCGGATCGTGGGATCCAGAGTCTGGCGTGCCAGAAGCGACGGCTTGGTGACCCTTCCGTCGCCCGGTTCCAGCATCAGGGTGAGGTAGCCTTCC
>CAVPOO010000005.1:0-83093 GCA_963707015.1 uncultured Gammaproteobacteria bacterium | reverse complement strand
TATCCCCAGATGGTCCAGCACGCGTGCCGCGGCGGCGTTGGTCTGCGGGGTGGCCACGCTCTGTACGCAGCCCTCGAGCACCAGCATCCGGCGCGCCTGCGGCCGGCCTGGCCAGGCGGTGTTGCGCTCGCGCGCGGGTATCTTGCGCCGGATCGAAGCCGGCATCAGGGGACGCACGAACTGGCCGAGACGCAACAGCGGGGCGACCCGTCGCGGATAGGGAATCAGTTTGCGCAGCACATAGCGTTGCACGGATGCGAGCGGCGTGCGCGGCACTTCGCGTTCGACCAGCTCGCGGCCGATGTCGACCAGGCGGCCATAGCGCACCCCGGAAGGACAGGTCGTCTCACAGGAACGGCAGGTCAGGCAGCGGTCGAGGTGGGTCTGGGTCCTGGCGCTGACCGCGTTGCCCTCCAGCAGCTCCTTGATCAGATAGATTCGCCCGCGCGGGCCGTCGAGCTCGTCACCCAGCAACTGATAGGTCGGACAGGTGGCGGTGCAGAAACCACAGTGAACGCAGGCGCGCAGGATGGCATCGGCTTCGCGGCCTTCGGGTGTATCGCGGTACTTGTCGCTGAGCTGGGTCTGCATGGGGGCGGGGCCTTATCGCTGTGTGGGCGGGCGGGTCAAAGTTCCGGGTACATGCGTCCCGGATTGAAAATGCCGGCCGGGTCGAAGGCTTGTTTGAGGCGCTGATGCAGCGTCATCAGCCCCGCGGACAGGGGCTGGAACACTGCCTCTCGTGTGGCCATGTTGCGATACAGGGTGGCGTGCCCGCCCGCCTGTTGCGCGGCGGCGCGCACCGTCGCCGCAGGTTCCTCGGTCGCTAGCCAGCGCTGTGCGCCACCCCATTCGTACAGCCAGTCGCCCGCCAGTTCGAGGGGCGGGGTGCTGGAGGCCAGGGACAGGCGCCACAGCGGCCGTTCGTTCGCGAAGAAGGGATGCCGGTGTTCCCTGAGGCTCTCCCAGAAGCCGTGCCCGGCATCGATCGTGTCACCGCCAATCCGGGCGCGCGCCGCGCTGACCGCACCGGCGGTCCCGGAAAGGCGCACCACGAGCTGCCTGCCGTCGTAACAGGTGCCCGAGACCGGCAGCGGCAGACGGCCCCAGGCGTGCAGCCGCTCCAGCGCCTCCTGCACCGGCAGGGCTTGCGCAAGCGTGAGCTCCACCTCCGGGCGCGGCAGGATCTTCAGCGACACCTCCAGCAGCACCCCGAGCGTACCCATGGCGCCGGTCATCAGGCGCGAGACGTCATAGCCGGCCACGTTCTTCATCACCTCGCCGCCGAAGGCAAGGATCTCGGCCTTGCCGTTGATGACCCGCGTGCCCAGCACGAAATCCCGCGCCGCCCCCGCGTAGGGACGGCGCGGACCGGACAGGTTACAGGCGATGGTGCCACCCAGGGTCGCCGCCTCCCCAAAGTGGGGCGGTTCGAAAGCGAGCATCTGCTGCTCGCTCGCCAGGGTGTCTTCGACCAGGCGCAGCGGCGTGCCGGCACGGGCGCTGATCACCAGTTCGGTCGGTTCATAGTTCACAATGCCCTGGTGTTCGCGTACCTCGAGGCGCTCACCGACCGGCGTGCGGCCGTAAAACGCCTTACTGTCGCCACCGGCGATGCACAGCGGTGTCGCCGCCGCAACGGCGTCCCGGACCCGGTCCTGCAGTTGTGTGCCGATATCGTTGAGCATGGCGCGCCGGTGCAGTGTCAGAAACGTTCCAGTTCCGGGAAGGGGAGTTCGCCGTGATGCACGTGCATGGCGCCGAACTCCGCACAGCGGTGCAGCGTCGGCACGGCCTTGCCGGGATTCAGCAGGCCGAGGGGATCGAAGGCGGCCTTGACGGCATGGAACTGGCTGAGTTCTGCACTCTGGAACTGCACACACATCTGGTCGATCTTCTCCATGCCGACGCCGTGTTCGCCGGTGATGGTGCCACCCACGGCCACGCACAGTTCGAGAATCCGCCCGCCGAAGGCTTCGGTGCGTTCGAGTTCCCCCGGCTTGTTGGCATCGAACAGAATCAGCGGATGCAGGTTACCGTCGCCCGCGTGAAAGACGTTGGCCACCGGCAGCTGATACTCCGCGGACATCTCGGAGATTGCCTTCAGCACCTCGGGTAGCCGCTTGCGCGGAATGGTGCCGTCCATGCAGTAATAGTCCGGTGAGATGCGCCCCACCGCCGGGAAGGCCGCCTTGCGGCCCTGCCAGAAGGTCATGCGTTCCTGTTCATCTTTCGCGGTGCGGACTTCGGTGGCGCCGCGTGCGTTCAGAATCTCACGGACCCGCGCGATGTGTTCGGCGACCTCCTCGTGTGTGCCGTCGAGCTCACACAGCAGGATCGCCTGTGCGTCGCGCGGATATCCGGCGTGCACGAAGTCTTCGGCGGCCTGTATGGCCAGCTTGTCCATCATCTCCAGGCCGGCCGGGATGATGCCGGCCGCGATGATCTCGCCGACCGCACTGCCGGCCTTGACCACATCGTCGAACGCCGCGAGCACGACCTGCGCGCTTTCCGGTTTCGGCAGCAGGCCCACGGTGACCTCGACGATGACCGCCAGCATGCCCTCGGAACCCGTCATCAGAGCCAGCAGATCGTAACCTGCCGCATCGAGGCCGCTGCCGCCGATGCTCAGCAGCTCACCCTCGACCGTGACGACCCGGAGCTGGCGGATGTTGTGCACCGTGAGACCGTACTTGAGACAGTGCACGCCGCCCGAGTTTTCCGCGACGTTGCCACCGATGCTGCAGGCGATCTGGGAGGAGGGGTCGGGGGCATAATACAGACCGTGCCCGGACACCGCCTGGGAAATTGCCAGATTGCGCACCCCCGGCTGCACCCCCGCGGTCCGCTGCTCGACATCGATCGCGACGATGTCCTTGAACTTGGCGAGACTCAGCAGCACCCCCTGTGCGTGCGGCAGGGCGCCCCCCGACAGGCCGGTGCCGGCGCCGCGTGCCACCACCGGCACTCGCAGCGCATGGCACAGGCGCATGATCGCCTGCACCTGCTCGATGCTCTCGGGCAGCGCGACCAGCATCGGCAGCTGCCGGTACACCGAAAGCCCGTCGCACTCGTAGGGCCGCAGGTCCTCCGGCTGGTGCAGCAGCGCATCGGCGGGCAGGATTTTCTGCAGGCGCGCGATCAGCCGTGTCCGGTCGACCGGTTCAGTCGCTGTCTGTTGCACGGCTTGAATCATGATCCCGTCCCTCTAACATTTTTTTCAATCTGATGATGACGGATAGTATGGCCACGGAATCCACGGAAAAACACGGAAAAATATTGGAGTGCGTTTTTGTTGTCTCCGTGTTTTTCCGTGGATTCCGTGGCTATAAATAAGATTACTGGCACTCAGTGTGAATTGTCAGCACACGTTCGTATCAAGCCGAAAGAGCATCAAGTGTGTCGGACTCAGGCTGATTCTACCGCGCCCGGCTGTCATGGGCGCCATTGTACCTCAGGCCGGGAAGGCCGTGCCGCTGGCGCGTCGCACTCAGGGGTCGATGACAATCGCGCGAAAGTCGTTGACGTTGGTAAGCGTCGGGCCGGTGATGACCAGGTCGTTTAGCGCGGCGAAAAAGCCGTAACCATCGTTGTCCGCCAGGCGCTCTCTGGCATTCAGGCCGGCGCGTTCGGCACGCGCGAGGCTGTCCGGCGTGAGGATGGCGCCGGCATTGTCCTCGGTCCCGTCGATGCCGTCGGTATCGCAGGCGATGGCATGGATGCGCGCGTGGCCTTTGAGCGCCACGGCAAGGGCGAGCAGGAACTCCAGGTTACGACCACCGCGGCCCTGGCCACGTACCGTTACGGTCGTTTCGCCGCCCGACAGCAGCACGCAGGGTGCCGCAGCCGGCTGTCCGTGTCCCGCGACCTGGTGTGCTATGCCGGCATGCACCAGGGCCACGTCCCGTGCCTCGCCCTCGATGCTGTTGCCAAGGATCACTGGCCTGTAGCCGGCGGCCGCGGCCATGGCCGCGGCCGCCTCGAGGGCATCCTGCGCGGTGGCCAGCATCACGGTCCGCGCCCGCGCCAGGCGCGGGTCGCCGGGCTTGGGCGTCTCCTCATGCGCACGGCGCAGATGCTCGTGAACCACCCTGGGCGCTTCGATCCCGTACTTCTCGAGGATGGTCAGTGCATCGCGGAAGGTGGTCGGGTCGGCAACCGTGGGTCCCGAGGCGATGACGGCGGGGTCGTCACCGGGTACGTCTGAGATCAGCAGCGAGACGACCTGTGCCGGGGCCGCTGCCGCGGCCAGGCGGCCGCCTTTGATGGCGGAGAGGTGCTTGCGAACGCAGTTCATCTCGGTGATGTTGGCCCCGCAACGCAACAGCGCCTTGTTGACGGCTTGCGTATCCTCCAGGCTGAGTCCCTGCGCGGGCAGGGCGAGCAGGGCGGACCCACCGCCCGAGATCAGGCACAGGACCAGGTCGTCGGCACTCAGTCCCTGCACCCTATCCAGGATGCGCCGCGCCGCCGCGCGGCCGGCGGCATCGGGAACGGGGTGTGCGGCCTCCACCAGCTCGATGCGTTGCAGCGGCAGCCCATGGCCGTAGCGGGTGACCACCAGGCCCGACAGCGGTCCCGCCCAGTGTGCTTCCACCGCGCGTGCCATGGACGCGGCCGCTTTCCCCGCACCGACCACCACGGTGCGACCCCTGGGTGGTTCAGGCAGGTGCGCCGGCAGGCAGTGAGCCGGGGAGGCGGCGTTGACCGCCGCCTCGAACAGCTCCTGCAGGAGTTCCCGGGGAGAGTCCACCGCCCGGTGTGGCCGCAGAGATACCTTGATCAGCCCTTGGCGATCTCGTGATTGGCCATCATCTCCAGCGCCCGGCACAGCGCCGAGTGATCCCAGCCGGCACCGCCGTGGGCGGCGCAGGAGTTGAACAGCTCCTGAGCGGTGGCCGTGTTAGGCAGGCTGATGCTCAGCGCACGGGCTCCGGACAGCGCGAGGTTGAGGTCCTTCTGGTGCAACTCGATGCGGAAGCCCGGGTCGAAGGTGCGCTTGATCATGCGCTCGCCGTGGACTTCGAGGATCTTGGAGGAGGCGAAGCCACCCATGAGCGCCTCGCGGACCTTTGCCGGGTCGGCGCCTGCGCGTGAGGCAAACAACAACGCTTCGGACACCGCCTCGATGTTGAGGGCCACGATGATCTGGTTTGCCACCTTGCAGGTCTGGCCGTCGCCGTTGCCACCCACCAGGGTGATGTTCTTACCCATGAGATCGAACAGGGGCTTGACCTTGTCGAAGGTCTCCTGGGTGCCGCCCACCATGATGGTCAGCGTCCCGGCCTTTGCCCCGACTTCACCCCCCGACACAGGCGCGTCGAGGTACTGGCAGCCCAGTTCGTTGATCCTGGCGGCGAACCCCTTGGTCTCGATAGGGGCAATGGAGCTCATGTCCACGACGATCTTGCCCTTGGAGATACCGTCGGCCACGCCATTGTCTCCGAACAGCACTGCCTGGACGTGAGGCGTGTCGGGCACCATGACCACGATGATCTCTGCGTTTTCCGCCACTTCCCTGGAACTCGTGCAGGACTTTGCCCCCTTGTCGGCCAGCTCCTTGGGCACGCCGTTGACGTCGAAGGCGTACAGCTCGTGTCCGCCGTCGATGAGATGACCCGCCATGGGCTTGCCCATGATGCCCAAACCGATGAACCCGACTTTACTCATGATCCAGAACCTCCAGTGTTAAGTCAGCGGCCATCCCGGGGATGGCACGTCGTGAGTTGTGGTTTACAGATACGGTTTGATCCAGTCCAACCCGTCTTCGGTCCTGGCAGCCGGCTTGTACTCACATCCGATCCAGCCGTCGTAACCCAGCCTGTCGATGAATCCGAACAGGAACGGGTAGTTGATCTCGCCGGTACCCGGCTCGTTACGACCCGGGTTGTCCGCAAGCTGCATGTGCGCGATGTGCGCCAGGTTGCGCTCGATGGTGGGGGCGAGGTCACCTTCCATGATCTGCATATGATAGATGTCGTATTGCAGGGCGATGTTGTCCGAGCCCACGTCGTCCATGATATCGAGGCCCTGCTGGGTATGACTCAGAAAGAAGCCGGGGATGTCGCGTGTGTTGATCGGCTCGATCAGCAGTCGAATACCGGCTTGCTTGAGCTTGTCGGCGGCAAACTTCAGATTCGACACGAAGGTCGCGCGCACCGTCTCGGGGTCCGCCCCCGCCGGGCTGATGCCGGCGAGGCAGTTTATCTGTTTGCAGCCGAGCGCCTGCGCGTACTCGATGGCAGCACCGACGCCGTCCTGGAATTCTCCCACGCGGTCGGGCAGACAGGCGATACCGCGCTCGCCCGCCCCCCAGTCGCCGGCGGGCAGGTTGTGCAGCACCTGGGTCAGGCCGTGCTGTTCGAGGCGTTCAGCCAGTTCGTCTTTTCCGAAGGGATAGGGGAACAGATACTCGACCCCCTTGAAGCCCGATCTGGCGGCGGCCTCGAAACGGTCGAGGAAGTCGACCTCGTTGTACATCATGGTGAGATTGGCAGCGAATTTTGGCATCTGAGCTCCTTAGGTCCGGTTATTAACAGGGCGCACCCGGAAGTGGGGTGCGCCCATCCTTGTGAAAATACGGAGACTAAGCCGCTTTCTTGGACTTATCCGCCTTCTTGTCCGGTACATCGATAGCCTGGCCGAACTCGTTGATGTTATCGATTTCAGGCCCCATCGGAATGTTGGTCACGCGCTCCAGCACGAACTCGACGACAACCGGTACGGAGAACTCGTCCATCAACTGGCGGGCGCGGGCAAGACCGGCCTGGATATCTTTGGGATCAAAGATGCGCACCGCTTTACATCCAAGGCCCTCAGCCACCTTCACGTGGTCGACGCCATAGGCGTTGACTTCCGGCGAGTTGACGTTCTCGAAGTCCAGTCTCACGTTGAAGTCCATGTCAAAGTTCATCTGCGCCTGACGGATCAGTCCCAGGTAGGCGTTGTTCACCAGGATATGGATGTAGGGTACCCGGTGCTGCGCAGCAACGGCCAGCTCCTCGATCATGAACTGAAAATCGAAGTCACCCGAAATGGCGACGATATCACCACCGGGATCAGCGACTTTGACGCCAATCGCCGCCGGAATCGTCCAGCCCAGCGGACCGGCCTGACCACAGTTGATCCAGTGGCGTGGGTTGTAGACGCGCAAATGCTGTGCAGCCGAGATCTGCGACAAGCCGATGCTTGTCACGTAACGCGTGTCCTTATCGAAGAACTTGTCCATCTCCTTGTAAACGCGCTGCGGCTTCATCGGCACCTCATTGTAGTCGCACTTACGCAGCATTGTGCGCTTGCGCTGCTGGCAGGAATCAACCCAGTCGTTGCGATTCGGCAGCTTACCGGCAGCCCTCATTGCTTTCGCGACTTCCACAAACAACTCCAGGGCGGCTTTGGCGTCCGAAACGATGCCGTAGTCCGGGTTGAACACCCGACCGATCTGGGTGGGCTCGATGTCCACGTGAATGAACTTGCGGCCTTTCGTGTACACAGGTATCGAGCCGGTATGACGGTTGGCCCACCGGTTACCGATACCCAGCACAAAGTCCGATTCGAGGAGGGTGGCATTACCGTAGCGATTCGATGTCTGCAGGCCTACCATCCCGGCCATCAGCGGATGGTCTTCGGCAATCGCACCCCAGCCCATCAGGGTCGGGATCACGGGAATATTCGTGATCGAGGCAAATTCGGTCAGCAAGGCACTGGCATCGGCATTGATCACCCCGCCGCCGGCAACGATCACCGGTCGTTCAGACTCATTCGCCATGGCCAGCGCCTTTTCAACCTGCGCGCGGGTGGCTGAAGGCTTGTAAACAGGCAAAGGCTCATAGGTATCCGGGTCGAATTCAATATCCGCCATCTGTATATCGAGAGGCAGGTCGATCAACACCGGACCGGGACGACCGGAACGCATTTCATGGAATGCCTGTTGGAACACCCGAGGCACCTGGCCTGGCTCGCGCACGGTCACCGCCATCTTGGTCACAGGCTTCGCGATGCTCTCGATGTCGACCGCCTGGAAGTCTTCCTTGTACAGGCGCTCGCGCGGGGCCTGACCGGTAATGCACAGGATCGGAATGGAGTCCGCGGCAGCAGAGTACAGGCCGGTGATCATGTCGGTGCCGGCAGGGCCCGAGGTCCCGATGCACACACCAATATTGCCGGGGGCGGCGCGGGTGTAGCCTTCGGCCATATGCGAAGCGCCCTCCATATGACGAGCCAGTACGTGATTGACACCGCCAAGCTTGCGCAGCGCCGCGTAGAAAGGGTTGATCGCTGCGCCGGGAATACCGAACGCGACAGCAATGCCTTCCTTCTTCATCACATGCACAGCGGCTTCGGTCGTTTTCATCATGGCCATGGGTCTGTAACCTCCATTCGGTGCGAGCCGGGATTCAATTCTGGACGCAAGTGTATCGGGGGTCGGGGCGTGACGTCAATAGGTTTTGGAAATCGATTCCGACTGCCGGAAAACGCCTTCGCGCTCCATAAGAGCGGCGTGTCCGGCTCCATAAAGCGACGGGGAAATATAAAAACGCCTGCAAATAGAGAGGTTAAGGATGCGCTTGGCTGCCTTTGGGGGCCCGGTTGAGACCGCGCCCGTCACCGGAGCGGCGGCAGGTTTTGGAATGGATTTCTGCCATGTGGACAGGGGGCGCGATCGTGGATATCATCGGTGCTTACCCGAAACGGCGAGAACCCCTATTCCATGGCCAACGAAACGAAGGTCGCCAGCATCAAAACCCACCGCGGAACGGCGCGCACCGCCCGTGAAGGCACCGGACAGGTCCAGTCGCTGATCCGCGGGTTGACTATCCTCGAACGCCTGGCCGAGGCGCGCGACGGTGTTGCGTTGACCGACCTCGCCCAGCGCGTCGGACTCGCTGCTTCGACCACCCACCGGCTGCTGAAGACCTTCGAAAAGATGCGCTTCGTGAGCCAGGACGCCCAGCGCGGGCGATGGTTTATCGGCGTGCAGACGTTTACCGTGGGTAACGCCTTTCTCTATCACCGCGACTTCGTCGAGGTGTCGCGGCCGGTCATGCGTCGCCTGATGGAGGAGTCGGGCGAGACCGCCAATCTTTCCGTGCTGGATGACGGTCAGGCGGTGCTGCTATCGCAAGTTGAATGCCACGAGATGATGCGCATGCTCGCCAAACTGGGCGGACGTGCGCCCGTGCACGCCTCGGCGGTGGGCAAGGCGCTGCTTGCGGCACTGCCCGATGATGAGGTGAGCGCCATCCTGCATCGTCGCGGGCTGGCGCGGGTGACGCCCAATACCGTCGACACGCCGGCCAGGCTGCGGGCGGTTCTGGAGGACATCCGGCGCCGCGGCTACGCCATCGATGACGAGGAACATGCCATCGGCCTGCGCTGTGTCGCGGCGACGCTGCACGACGAGTATGCCGAGCCCCTGGCGGCGATCTCTCTTTCCGGTCCGAGGGCACGCATCGACCGCGATCGCATCGCTACCCTGGGCAATATGGTGGTGGAAGCGACGGCCGAGATTACTGAGGCGCTCGGTGGGCGGTTGCCCGACTGGCGGCTGCACCCGCCCGGCGACGATGCGCAAGCGCGCGACCGGGTTCGGGCGAAATCGTGAAGGCGGACGCGGTGCTCTGAGGCAGCGACCCGCCGTCGGCTCTGGGAGGTCAGGGTAAGCCGAATGGCTCTTATTTAAGTCGAAATGTAGGGTGGATTAGCGCTTTTTGCGTAACCCACCAGGCGTTGCGAAGCAACACGATGAATATTTGATGCGTGCCTGCCGGCACATCCGGTGGGTTACGGCACAAACTGCGCGCCTAACCCACCCTACATCGATTGTGGAACCGCTTAAGTAAGTGCCATTCAGGGTAAGCCGGGCACCATTTCGAATTCCCGCTCAACAAAAATCCGCTTCCTCTGCGCGCCAGCCGGCCGTACAGACTCGTTCCAATCGAGCGCTACACTAACTCCACGCGAACGGTATCTCCGCTGCGAACCGAGCCGAGCAGCGTCGGGTCCCCCTCAATCATACCCAGCACATTGGCGTCGCTTATCAGCCGGCATTCATCGCCCGTGGAGACCGGCGTTGGCCCGAAAAGCAGGGCCAGCGAGCTGCCGTCCAGCCAGAAGCAGACGGCACCCTTGTCCACGACGGACGTCGCGTTGGGCTCAGCTTCGGCCGCGAAGGGAAGCCTGAAATAGACCTCGTCGCCCCACGTGCTCGCCGCGGCCTCGTAGGGCAGAGCGGCGAGCAGTTTGCGCGTGGTCGGTGTGTCGTCGAGCTGCGCCGACACGTCGCCTGCCGGCCAGGAAATTCGAATGCGTTGCATAGTCTTCTCTCGCACTTGGCTGCCTTTGAAAAAATGCCGCGGGGTCGCTTACGGTATCGAAAAAACCGGAGAGTCTTATTGCACTTTGACTCGTTCAATCTGGTGTTCAGCATTCAATTCAAGCACGACATCTGCGCGCTCGGGCATTTCCTGCAGGCTACGCCGGGTAATGCGTTCGTAATGCATGATGAACCGTTGTAATGCCTGTTCAGACATAATACGTGTCGCTGACGTCTCGTCCTGCCTTGCGACCCTTAACTTTTGTTCCTGCAGGGAACGCCACTCGAACACATTTTCCATAGACGGCACTTTCATCATAATCAGTTTGTCGATGAGCGAAAACAGTTCCTGATAGGGGCCCTTCAGTTGCTCATTGACATAATTTCGCCACACGCCATCAGGATCTTCCTCGGCCTCGAGCCGATTGATAGGCTTTTGAAGCGCTTGACTGTCTTCTGCGGCAACACCAACACACCAGCCTTCAAAAATAGCGATATCGACCGGGCCGCTTACCTGTTGCCATAACGCTTCATCAGCACGATCATCAAGCGCCTTATCAAACACGGGAATCGTTATCCTCTGCTGTGTGCCCTGCTTTAACTTTGACAGCAGGTCTTTGGCCAGCGCCACGTCATGGGTTCCTGGCACACCACGGGTAACCAGCAAGGGATGAATATCCCGCGCCAGCTGTTCACGTTCCGAGCGTCTCAGGTAGAGATCATCAATCGAGAGTGAAACAACGCGCTTGGAAAAACCCTTTTCGAGTAATGCCTGGAGAATCTTGGTCAGGGTGGATTTGCCGGAGCCCTGGGCGCCATTGATACCCAGCAACAACGGCTTGTGCTGGTGTGACTCGGCCACCCATTGCGCCATGGGTAAATAGAGGGTTTCAAATAATGGCAGCAGTCCACCCTCGGCCGGCAAGGATTCCTGCTCGAGTATCTGCGTAAAAGCCAGCAGCAGCTCATCATGGTTTCGCACCTGCTGAGTGCCCGATTCGGTCTGCGGCCATACGGGTTGTGACTTTGTCCGTGATTCAGTGTCTGACATATGCAATTTCTGGTTAAATCCTGATCAACAGGACACACTCATAGACTGCGTGGCATGTCTAATGTTTACCTGATTTGTTTGAGAACAGTGCAAATTAACAGGCAGCCATCCGTAGACACTGGGCCACTATTGCACATTTTTTCCGGTTTGTAGAGCAGAAAACGCCGGCTGCAACCGCAGCGAGCACACGCTCACGGTGCGCCAGGGCGCTAACGTCAGCGATAGCGAGCGGGTCAGCCCGAAATACATCGCGCAGTGGCTCGGCTACCACGGCGACTGAGCACCGGCCGCGGGCGCAGACGGTCGCGGCCGGGTCGCGTAAAATCGATGCTGCCATCGTTGTCTCACAGCAAGTCAAGTCAACGCTGGGCGGTGCGCAGCACGTCCTGATGCCAGGAGGAGAGGTAATGATCTTCAGACAGCTGTTCGAGCCGGATTCGAGTACCTACACCTACCTGATCGCCTGCCCGGCGACGGGCAAGACCGCGCTGATCGATCCGGTGCTCGACAGCGCCGTGCGCGATGTGAAAATCCTTCAGGAAATGGGGCTGACGCTTGACTACACGATCGACACCCACATTCATGCCGATCACCTGAGCGGTGCACGCCGCCTCCGGGAGCTGACCGGCAGTCAGATCGCCTGCCCGGCGATGGACGCACTCTCATGCGCCGATATTGGTGTCACAGAGGGTGAGGTGCTGCGCATCGGGCAACTCGAGCTGCATCCCCTGTTTACGCCGGGACACACCGATCATCATCACGCCTACCTGATCGACAACGGCACGCACAAGCTGCTGTTCAGCGGCGACGCCCTGCTGATCGATGCCTGCGGACGGACCGATTTCCAGTCCGGCGATGCGGCGACCCTGTATCGCAGCATTCACGACAAGTTCTTCACCCTGCCGGACGAGACCCTGGTGTATCCCTGCCATGATTACGAGGGCCGCTTTGTCTCCAGCATTGCCCAGGAAAAGGCCCGCAACCCGCGCCTGGGAGGCAACCGGTCACAAGCAGGCATTCGTCGACATCATGAACACGCTCGACCTGCCTTATCCACGCAAGATTGATTTCGCCGTACCGGGCAACCGGCAGTGCGGCGAGTGCCCGGACAATGTGCCCGAGCAATACCGCGCACCCTGCGAGCCACAGGACCAGGGTTAGCCGGGGCGCCGCCGACATGCGGCTCTGGCAGAGGGTAATGCGGCCGGCCGGTCTGCGGCGGAATCCCTACAGCTCGGGCGAATCGACTACCCAGCGGTCGCGCCCCTGTTTCTTCGCCGCATAAACGGCCTGATCAGCCGCGCGTAACAGGTCCTTGGCATTGTCGAAGTTGCGGCCTTCGCCCTGAATGGCCAGGCCGGCCGACACGGTAACGTTCAGGGGTTCCTGCTTCCCGATATCGTGGGTCGCGTTTCGAAAAGCATCCACCACGCGTTCGCAGGTGATACGGGCACCCTCGATAGGGGTGCCGGGTAAGACTACTACAAACTCCTCGCCGCCGTAGCGCGCCACGATATCCGTATTCCGCGTGGTCTCCGTCAGGAGTCGGGCCACACCACGCAGGATCTCATCACCCGCATGGTGACCGTGGATATCGTTGACGTGCTTGAAATGGTCCAGATCGATGAAAATGACCGCCAGGGGCCATCCATGCTGTCTGGCCATGTCGAACTCTTTGTCGAGGACCTGATCGAGGTGGGCACGGTTATACAGCCCCGTCAGTTTATCGCGGCGGGTCTGCTCCTCCAGTTCGCGCGTACGTGATTCAAGCGATTCGGCGGTCCTGTGCAGCTCGGCGGCCTCCTGGATACTCTGCAGGTTGCGCAGCATGAGAATTTCCCGGGCCTGATCGAGCACGGTTTCCATCATGGTGGTGTCACCGAGATCCACCTCGAACATCGCGGCCGTCTCTTCCATTTCGCCACCGATGGCATCGAGGACTCCGGCCAGCGTTGCGCAATCGATGCCCAGGTGTTTATCCGCGAGTTGCGCAGCCTCCCGCGAGGCCTGCTCATGATCCTCCCGCACCCAGATGTCGGCGACCGCACTGGCCACCGCTTCGTAACGCGCGAGTAGCGCGTAGTCTTTATCGATCAAGTCGAGGGAAGGATCGTGGCTGCCCGCCACCGCGTGCACCAGGTGGCGTGGCAGGTTCCAATGATCGAGCAGCCAGGCGCCCGCGGCCGCGTGGTCGGTGCCCAGCGCCGCACGCTCTGCCTGTTGCACTCGAATATGATCCGATTGGCTGGCCCCGAGTTGCCGATAGAACTCCGGGTAAACCTTGTCGATCGCCAGCATGCCGATGTCCTGTAGCAGACCGATAAGAAACAGATCTTCCGGGGGTGCGATGTTGAATCGCGCACCGAGGAGTCGACAGCAGGACGCAGCTGCCAGGGACCGACGCCAGAACAGGTTGTAGTCAATGCCGCTTTCTTTCTTCGTGCGCAGGGTGCTCACGAGTGAAAAGCTCAACGCGAGTGTCAGGGTGCCGTTCAGACCCAGCAGCATGATGGCCTGGCGCAGATTGTCCGTCCTTCGCTGGCGGGCATACAGCGGGGAGTTGGCAATCCGCAGGATCTTCGTGGTCAGCGCGGGGTCAAGGCTTACGGCATCCGCGATCATCTGCATATCCGCGGTCGGATCCTGACCCAGCTCGATGATGCGCACCGCCACGCCGGGTGGGCTTGGCAGGTTGGTACAGTTCTTGAGGCGGCTCAGAAGTTCGTCATTTGCCAGGAATGCCTGCTGACTCGTCATAGCCGTCATATCGATTCTTCCCCAGGTCACTGGTTTTACGCCATCTGCGCGTCATTCCCGCTTCGCGGCGTTGCTGCTGCCGAGGCATGTGCTCGGCGACTGGAATTGTTGATTTTTTACCCTGTCGCCGTCAAGCCGGAAGGGCGTATCGACCTCGCGCAGCGTGATCTGCGGAGACACCCGCTGCATACGCTGCATGGGAAAGGCGTGAGGGCCTATCGGCTCGCGTTCGGGAAAAACAACGGCTGGCCGCCGAGCCGATAGCGGGCGATGGCGGACTGACCCTCGTCACTCAGTATCCAGTCGATAAAGGCCTGACCTTCATCGACCTTCACCTTCGGGTGTTTCTCCGGATTGACCAGAATGACGCCATACTGATTGAAGAGGTTCTTGTCTCCTTCCACCACGATGCGGAAGTCGCCCTTGTTTTTGAAGCTGATCCAGGTGCCACGGTCGGTCAGGGCGTAGGCGCCCATGCCGACGGCGGTATTGAGGGTCGCGCCCATCCCGGAGCCGGTTTCGCGGTACCAGCTGCCACTGTCCGCCGTCGGGTCGATCCCGGCGTCTTTCCACAGGCTGACTTCTTTCTTGTGGGTGCCGGAATTGTCGCCCCGCGAGGCGAAGGTGGAGCGGGACGCGGCGATCTTCTTCAATGCCGCCGCGGCGTCCCGCATCCCAGCGATCCGGGCCGGGTCGGAAGGCGGACCGACGAGGATGAAGTCGTTGTACATGACGTCGAAACGCGCCACCCCGTAGCCCTCGGCGACGAACTGTTCTTCCGCGGCTTTGGCGTGTACCAGCAGGACATCGCCGTCACCATTCTGTGCGTTCTTGATCGCCTGCCCCGTGCCTACGGCCACGACGTTGACCTGGATGCCGGTCTTGTCGGTAAACATCGGCAGAATGTAGTCATACAGGCCGGAGTTGGCGGTGGAGGTCGTTGACTGCAGAATAATGGACTTTCCGGCGGCCCCGGCGGATGTTGCCATCAGCGCGCCGGCCAGACAGACCAGGCCGGCCAATGTGTCAAAGCCTTTTCTCAACACGCCTAGTCTCCTTGTCTCCTCGCAGGGTGATCATCGCAGGACGAGGCGGCCGGCGAGGTAGTCGCGTGCCGCCTCTGATGCGGGGTTTGCAAAAAACCGGCTGGCGGGCGTGTGCTCGGCGATCCGCCCCTGATCCAGAAAAACAACCTCGTCCGCCAGGCGCCGCGCCTGCCCGAGGTCATGGGTCACGAAGACGATCTTGGTGCCGCGTCTGTGCGCCCGCGTGACGATGGCTTCGATAGCGGCGGTGGCGGCCGGGTCGAGACTCGTTGTCGGTTCGTCGAGAAACAACACCTGTGGCTCCAGCGCCAGGGCGCGGGCAAGACTCAGGCGCTGCTGCTCACCACCGGATAACAGGCGGGCCGGCTGGCCGGCCTGCATGGCAAGACCGGCTTCTTCCAGGATCTCGTCCGTTCGCTTTCGCGCGCCATCACCGCGCAACTTCAGCACGAAACGGATATTGGCGGCGACCGAGCGGCGCAACAGCACGGGCCGCTGAAACACCATTGCCTGGCGCAGACGCAGAGCGCCTGTGAGGGGTTCACCACCCCACAGTACCTTTCCTTCCGTCGGCGTCAGCATGCCGTGCAGAAGTCTCAGCAGCAGGCTCTTGCCCGCGCCATTGGGGCCCATGACAACTGTCACGGTTCCGCCACAGAGCGTGAGATCGATCCCGTCGATGAGCGTCCTGTCTGCGACCCTGTAAACCAGGCCACGTGCCTCGCCCGGGAGTACGGACATCCCGGTCGACGCCGCCTGTTCTACCCGCTTGGCCGTTGCCGCCAAGTCAAGCATAGGCATACCTCGTCGCGGTCAGCCGCAGGGCCATAACGGCCGCGTTGACCGTGAGTGCGAGGGTGATCAGAACGATGCCGAGTGCCAGTGCCAATTCAAGGTCACCCTTCGAGGTTTCCAGGGCAATGGCCGTGGTCATGACCCGGGTGAGGTGCGCGATGTTACCGCCGACGATGATCACTGCGCCCACCTCGGCCACCGCCCGTCCAAAACCGGCCAGGGCCACGGTTATCAGGCTGTAGCGCGCATCCCAGAGCAGGGTGCCCACGGCCGTCAGAGTCGGGACGCAGAGCGACCGGAACTGCTCTGCGTATTCGTTGTGCAATTGCTCGACGACCTCGCGCGAGAGGGCGGCAACGATCGGCGTGATCAGTATCGCCTGCGCGGTGATCATCGCCGCCGGTGTGTATAACAACTGCAGCCAGCCCAGCGGCCCGGCGTTCGAGAGCAACAGGTAAACCAGCAGACCGATCACCACCGGCGGGAGACCCATTAGTGCATTGAGCAGAATGATGGTGGCCGTACGTCCCCGGAACCGCGCCATCGCGACGGCGGCGCCTATCGGCAAACCGGCAGCGCAGGCGATTGCCACGGCCGTGAGACTCACCCGCAGCGAAAGCGCGATGATCTCGATCAGGTCCGCATCTGCCGAAAGGACCAGTCCGAATGCCAGGCGAAAGGCCTCGCCGAAATCCTGCATATTTTACATTCCAGTGCATAATCCTGCAGACTTTGCGTTAAGACTGCACCATTTCTTCCGGACAGGCAACCAGTACGAACCGAGGCACAGGGCACGCGAACGATAAGCGCCACCCGGGCATCACCGCCGACTTATAAATGCTATTGATGAGTAAGCCTTCGGAATGCGTCGCTGAGCGGCTTATCGATGAGCAGCGGCGTCAAACCATCGGTTTCCCTGCGACTGCCGGTGCGGCATGCACCTCTCAGATGGGCACACGCGGCCAGCCCCGGTGCCGTCCGTCCGCGAGTCTGGCCTTTTGTATGCCACAATCGTATCTTTCGCAGAGAAAAGGGGCTGGTGAACAAAAGAGACGCGTCTGTCACCGACCCCTTTGGGTCAAGGAAGAGACAGACGGGAAAGGCTGCAACCGATAAACCGGATTCGGCCAGGCACAGATAACAGCAGAGAGCACGAACAATGAGCGACTCGGACAACTGGCTCGTGCACGACCACTCATGGTACGAGGCATTGATGCTGCGCTGTCAGCTGGCCGTATCGGGTGAAGACTGGCCGGCGGCGGATCAGGACTTCAAGAACCTGGTCGAGCGTCTGAAAACGCACATGGCGATGGAGGAGGGGGTGCTCTATCCGGCCTACGAAGCGGCAAGCCATGCGCCGCAGGGCCCAACGACGGCCTTGCGGCAGGAACATGACGAAATCGTGCGGCTTGTGCAGGATATGGTCCGGCTGCTGAAGAGCCGGGACTCGGACCATGTGCTGGACAGTCTGGCGCAGCTCGAACAGCTCATGTTCAAGCACCACGAAAAGGAGGAGGAAATCTTCCTGCCCATGGCCAGTCATATCCTCACGGCCAAACGCGAGGAGATCCTGGCGCAACTGAACAGCTTCGATATATCGAAGGCCACCCGACGGTGGGACGTCTAGCCCGCATTTCTCACCGGGCGGCGATAGAGTCACATAATGCACGAGGAACGAAAAGCGAAAAGAGCGAAAAGGGGTCGGGAGCGAAAAGGGCGAAAAGGGTCGGTGACAAACGATTCTCATTTGTCACCGACCCCTTTTTGCACTCTTTTTGCACTCCTTTTTGCACTTTAAGAAATGCGTTGTCTTGCTTCGCGACGCCTGGTGGGTTACGCAACAAACGCTAACCCACCCTACATTTCTGATCTTGGACTGACGGACTGGCAGATGGGGGTCAGGTCTGAAGACTCTGATCTCAACGCGGGGTCACCCGGCTGGCGTCCTCAACCTCGTCACTCGGATGGTTGACCACGGTTTCGCCGTCTTCAACCCCGGCAAGAATCTGTGCGATCAGACCATTACGCTGCCCGAGCTGCACTTCACGGCGCCGCGCACGGCCCCCGTCCACCACGAACAGCGCCCAGCCCGCGTTGTAGCGGAACACACTGCTGGCCGGCACCTGTAACACGTCATCATCCTGCCACAGGACGAAACGTGCCTCGACGCGGTAACCGTCGCCAAGGCGCTGCCAGCGTTCCGGCGGCGAAGTGAAATCGGCGATGACGAGTACCCGTTGTTCTTCCACGCCCAGCGCCGAGATCTTGGTGAAACCCACCGGCTCGATCACGCGCACGACGCCGTCGAGCGCCTGTTCACCGCCCCAGCGTTCGAACAGCACCGGCATTCCCGGTGTGATTTTCACGGCATCCGCCGACAGCACATCCACCTCCACCTCCAGTTGTGTCGGGTCCCCGACTTCCAGCAGGGTCTCACCGGTGCGCACCGGGCCTTCGCATTCGCGCGGCAGCTTGAGAATCCTGCCGCTGATCGGGGAACGCACGGGTACCCGAACCGCCGGGTCACCGGTCACCGTGCCGGCACTGTATTGGAGCGCGGTCTGCGCCGCTTCCAGTTCGTAGCGGGCGACGTCCACGCCATGGCTGGCCGAGCGCAGCGCGGCATTCGCGGTAAGCAGCTGCATCTCGGCACGGTCCAGCGCCTCGCGCGACACCACGCCTTTGCCCGCCAGGGGCTGCAGGCGTTTGACTTCCAGCGCCTGGAAATCGGCGGTGGCCCTGGCCGAATCTGCCGTGTGTCGCGCCGACTCCAGTGCCGCCGCCGCGCCAGCGACGCGGGCCTCGGCCTCGGCGCGGCTGCGCGGATCCAGTACCCGGGATTCCAGCGGCGAGATGGTCAGCAGCGTCTGGCCCTGTTCGACCGGGTCGCCGACGTCCAGTTGCACGCGGCAGGCCACGCCGTCCACCGGCGCAGAAATAACAAAGCGGTCGATCACGCGGGTGCGGCCTTCCTCCTCGATGGTCACGGTCATCGGTGCGCGTTTCACCGCCACCGCTTCCACCGGTACCGGGCGCGGCCAGAAACCCCAGACCAGCAGGCCGACGATCGCGACCGCGATGACGGCAACCCCGGGATGTCTACGCAGCGGCACGCGCATGTCTGTTCACTCCTTGCTCTTGAGCACCGCCACCATATCGAGACGGGCCAGGTTACGCCAGATCATCAGCCCGGAAACCAGCGCGGAGAGGATGACCACCAGGGCGGCGAACGCGTAGACATTGATGCCCAGCACCAGCGGAATCCGGTACAGATCGGTGTCGAAACGAAACGCCAGGTAGGCGCACAGGCCGTAACCGATGAATAAACCGATCGGGATCGCCACCAGCGTCAGCAGCGCGAGTTCGCCGAGCAGGATGTAGGCCACTTCGCTGCGCTCGAAACCGAGGACACGTAAACTGGCCAGTTCGCGGTTGCGTTCCGAGAGGGCGATGCGCATGCTGTTGTAGACGACGCCAAACGCGATGGTCGCGCCCAGCAGGGTGGAGATAAAGGTGAAAAACAGCACGGTCTCGGCCAGCGTCGCGTAGAACGCCCGGATCGCGGATTTCTGCTCGATGACCCCGGCGACGCGCGGCATTTCCTTGAGCTCGGCATACACATCGCGCTGGTAACGCTCATCCACCCGCAGCAAGGCCCCGGAGATGGCATTGCCTTCCTTCAGCAGGCGGTTCAGCGCCTCGCGCTGCATGTAGGCATTCACGCCGAGGTACTGTCTGGCGGTGCCGGCCACCGGCACCTGCACGGTGGGGCGATTGCCTTCCAGTACTTCGATGGTCAGCAGATCGCCGGGCTGGATGTGCAGCAGCGCGGCCAGGTAGTCGGTCAGGATCACGCCCTGCGCGGGCAGGTCGATGACATTCAGATCGGTATCGAGCAGCCGCATCAGGCTGCCGTCGGGTTCGATACCGCGCACCGCGGTGCGGTAGAAACGCTGCTCAAAACGCAGTCGCGCCGGTACGGTGCGAAAGCCTTCCGCCTGCTCCACACCGCGCAGACTGGTCAGGGAATACAGCGAGCGCGCCGAGGTCGGATCCGAATAGAGGGCGATCAGATCCTCGCGCTGGCTCATGCCGTACTGCACGTCCACCATGTAGTCGATGGCGCCTTCCTGAAAACCGCCAATCATCATGATGCTGCAGGCCATGGCGATGCCGAGGGTCGTCAACAAGGACTTGAACGGACGGCGTTCGATGTGGCGCAGTATCATGCGCGTCGGCTGCGAGAACCAGCGTTGCATGCCCAGCCGCTCCACCAGGGTGGCGTGATACAGGGCCGGTGGTTCCGGGCGCATGGCCTGGGCCGGCGGCAGCCTGGCGGCACGGCGCACCGCGTACAGGGTGCCGAGCATCGCCACCGCCATACTGATCAACGCGGCGGCCAGCACCACCTGCGGTTCCAGCACGTAGATCATGAAGGGCAGGCTGTAGAAAGTCATGTAGATGTTGCTGAGACCCTTGCCCAGGAAGATCCCGACGCCGATGCCGCCGGCAATGCCCAGCGTGACGATCATCAAGACCAGCTTGGCATAGTGCAGCCCGACGGCGAAATTGCTGTAACCAAAAGCCTTCAAGGCGGCGATCTGCTCGCGCTCCAGGCTGATCAGGCGGCTGATCACCACGTTCAACAGAAACGCCGCAACACCGAAAAAGATCACCGGGAACACGCTGGCGATGGTTTGCTGCTGTTTGAGCTCTTCCGACAGAAAGCGATTGGAAAGCTGGTCCTTGCGGGCATAGGCGCCGGTACCGCCATAGGGTTTCAACAGGGCGTCCAGCCGATCGATAACGTCTTCTGCGTGGCTGCCCGGGCTCAGCGTCAGCGCCACATCATTGAACGCGCCGTCCATGTCATAGGCGCTTGCCAGCGGTTTGCGGGCCATCCAGAAAACCCCGTAACGCGGGTAATCGGGAAACATCGCACCGGGTGCGATCTGATAGATGTACTCCGGCGACAAGGCAATACCGACAACGCTGAGCGTCTTGCGCCGTCCGTTGATGGTGGCGCGTATCTTGTCGCCGGACTGCAGCCCGTGCGCCCCCGCGAATTCCTCGCTGACCAGGATTTCATTGTCGCGGCCCGGCTCGAACAGGCGCCCGTTGCGCAGGTAGATCCGATTCAGCAGGCCGAGGCTGTTATCCGGCAGCGACACCAGGTGCCCGCTGACGGGATCGGAAAAACCTTCCACGTCGATATTGACATACGCCACGACGCGCGTTTCCACCTTGTCGACACCGGGAATGTCTTCGATGCGCTCGACCAGGGACAGCGGCGCGCGCTTGAGCGAGGAAAACATGTCCGCAAAGTGATGCTGGCGGTAATAGGTTTCGCGGGTCTGGTGCAGGGAGTCGAGCGTGCTCAGCGACATGATGAATATGCCCACACCGCTGACGATTACCAGGGCGATCGCCAGCGCCTGCATGCGCATGCCCCACAGGTCGCGCCAGAGTTTTTTATCGATGGCTTTCACGGTTCGGCCCTACCAGCTCAGTTCGCGCGGTGCGAGCCGGGTTTCATTGACATGCACGTCGCTGATGCGCCCATCGGCCAGGTGAATGACGCGATCGGCCATCAGCGCAATACCGGCGTTGTGAGTGATAACCGCCGTGGTGGTGCCCAGCGTCTGGTTGACCTGCTGCAGGGCTTCCAGCACCACGATGCCGGTTTTGGAATCGAGAGCACCGGTGGGTTCATCGCACAACAACACGTCCGGATTCTTGGCGATGGCGCGCGCGATGGCGACCCGCTGCTGTTCGCCGCCGGAAAGCTGTGCCGGGAAATGATCCATGCGCTCACCCAGGCCGACCAGTTCCAGGGCTTCGTCGGGCTGCATCGGGGTGCGGGAAATCTCGGTAACCACAGCGACATTTTCGCGCGCGGTGAGACTCGGTATGAGATTGTAGAACTGGAACACGAAACCGACGTGGTAACGCCGGTACTCGGTGAGTTCGCTTTCGCTGGCGCGGGTGAGGTCGCGGTGGCCGTAATACACGTGCCCGCCGGTCGGCGTATCCAGCCCGCCGAGAATATTCAACAGGGTGGATTTGCCGCTGCCCGAGGCCCCCAGCAGGACGGTGAATTCTCCCCTGTAGAGATCGAGATCCACACCGCGCAGCGCATGCACCTGCACTTCACCCATCTGGTAGATCCTGGTGACGCCGTGCACGTGAAACACCACACCTTCGTCGAGAGGTTCGTGCGGTTCATGCTGTCTGGTCGCCATGCTCGTAATCCCCCCTGCAAGTGTAACAGGCGGCCGGGCGGCGTCTGTGGGAACTGCGGCCAGGTCCTTGCATCGTGAGTTTGCGGGCACGGTTCAAGGCTCTGAGTCACTATGCCCCCGCCCCTTGCGCCTAACCCCGTCCCGCGAGGGGGGACCGTGGTTTCCTGTCCGCAATACATAATTCCGGTGGATTCTCGCGAAATGCCTGGGTTATGCTTCCGATCCACCCATCGACCCCGCCGGTGCGGCGAACAGTCCGGATGACACGAGTACCCACGCATGACAGGACGCACCCCTTTGGCAGGGTCCTGCAGGTGCTGCTCCTGCTGGCTGCGATCACGCTTGCGTCCTCCGGCATGGCCGCCACCAGCAGCAGTGGCGACTGGCTGAAGCCGGCAGGCGACGCCCTTGGCGTTGCCCGGCAGACCGTAGAGTCGTTCGACCCGCGTACGGATGACACCGAAGAGCTCGACCCCTGGGTCCGGGTGCTCGGCGAGATCCGCCTGAATGCCCAGAAGTGCGTCGATGCGCGGGTGGAGGAAATCGATCGTCTCAAGGGCACTCCCCTACCTGCCGACGATGCGGCGGCAGGCGAGGCCCCCGCTGCTGTCCCACCGGAGACACGCAAACGGCTGGACGAACTGGAGGCCCAGAAGGCAGCCTGCCGCAGCCTCCTGCTGGACGCCCGGACGATCGGCGATAAGATCCGCTCCGCTCAGCAGAAGGTGCTGAAATACCGGTTGCTCGGACGCGGCCCGGATCTGTGGACCGTCGTCCTGGCCAACCTGCATCAGGCGAATACCCTGCCTGCCGCCATGGAGGCCTTTTTACTGGAACGCATGGAGCTCAATCACCTGCGGGGCAATGGCTGGATCACGCTGGTGACACTGTCCACCCTGGGCGTCGCGCTGGGCCTGTGGTGGCGCGGCCGCTGGCGGACCCGGCTGATGCAGGGGACAGGGGAGGGGATCAGTGCGGGGCTGAACGCCTCGCTGCAGGCCTGTCTCGCCAGGCGCCTGCCGCTCATCCTCGGCCTTTGTGCGGCCATGGGCACGTTCCTGCTATTCCTGCCGATCGACCCCATCCCGCCGGCCGTGGCGCTGCTCGTCAGCATCCTGATCTATCTGGGCGGCCTGACGGTGCTCCAGGCCCTGCTCACACCCTGCCCGCCCGCGGTGCATTTTCTCGCCATGGACCCGGACTATGCCCGGTCCGTGTGCCGGCGCATCCACGGCCTGCTGTTTCTGGTGCTTGCCCTGATCCTGATCTGGAGCACGGGTATCCGTTCGGCGCTCACGCCGGAACAGTGGTACCTGATACGGGCCGTATTCTTTGCCGTCGCCACCGTGCAGCTGGTGTGGCTGGTGTCAACGCTGCGCGGTGCCCCCCCGCCCCTGGACAAACCCAGACTGCGCGGGCTGATCGTGCTCCTGCTGCTGGCCGGTCTCGTCATCGAGCTGCTGGGCTTCCGCAACCTGTCGTTGTACCTGTTCAGCGGCCTGCTTGGCACGGCCCTGCTGGCGGTCGGTCTGTGGCTCCTCAACAGCCTGCTGCAGGATTTCTTCGACGGGCTGGACACCGGACGCTACGCCTGGGTACGCCAGGTGCGCGACCGCCTGAGCCTGAAGGAGGGCGAACCGGTGCCCGGTCTGATCTGGCTGCGCCTCCTGACGGTCTTGCTGATCTGGCTGGCCTTCGGCATCACGGTCGTTGGCCTGTGGGGTTATTCGGACACCTTCTGGACCCTGGTCAGGCAGGGCATCACCGAGGGTTTTCAGCTTGGCCCGGTGCGCATCGTCCCAATCAACTGGGTCATCGGCATCGTCGTTTTCTCCCTGCTGGTCGGCCTGGTGCGCTGGATCCGGAACGAGGTCCTGCCCGGGTGGATAAGAAAATCCAGTATCGAGCGCGGCGCCCAGGAGGCGATCATCACCATCAGCGGCTACGTCGGCATCATCGTCGCCGCGATCATCGGCCTGTCGCTTGCCGGCTTCAGCTTCACGAACCTGGCCATCATTGCGGGTGCCCTCTCCCTGGGTATCGGTTTCGGTCTGCAGAACATCGTCAACAACTTTATCTCCGGCATCATCCTGCTGTTCGAACGCCCGATCCGCACCGGCGACTGGATCATCGTCGGCAACACCGAGGGCTACGTGCGCAGGATCAGCATCCGCTCGACCCAGATCGAGACCTTCGACCGCGCGGATGTCATCGTGCCCAACTCGGAACTCATCTCCAACCAGGTCACCAACTGGATGCTGCGCGATCCCTGGGGCCGGGTGATCGTTCCCATTGGGGTAGCCTACGGCTCGGATGTGGAAAAGGTCCGCGAGCTGCTGCTGCAGATCGCCAGGGCACACCCGCTGGCCATTACCGACGGCATCCGGGTCAGCCCGCCCAGGGTCCTGTTCCGCGGTTTCGGCGACAGCGCGCTCAATTTCGAGCTGCGCTTCTTCATCCGCAATGTCGACCAGCGCCTCGCCACCGTGAGTGACCTCAATTTCGCCATTGAGAAGACACTGCGCGAGGCGAATATCCAGATCCCGTTTCCCCAGCGCGACCTGCACCTGCGCAGCGTGGACCCCGCCGTCCGGTTCGGGCCGCCGCCGGAGTAGCGGGGCGACCTCAGGCGCGAGCCGAGACCAGCACGGCGGCCTGCAGCCCGCGGCGGCCGTAGCGGGTCATGCGGTCGAACTGCTCCCGGCCGATGGGCATATTGATCGAATCGGTGGCTACTTCGCCTTCCTCCTCGTCGATAAACGGGTCGTGTGCGTACACGAAGTGTTCGTCGAAGCCGGTGATCACCACCCAGTGCGGGGACTTTTCCTCGTAGATCTGCCAGGAGCTGATCAGCACGACGGGCACGGCGCCGGCATGGAAGCGCTCCTCCAGCTCGGCCAGGCTCATGCTGCGGTAGTGTACGGGGATGCCGCGCTCGGCAATCTCGGCCTTCATGTCCGCCTGTACCAGGGTCATCACCTCTTTCTTTTCCCTGCTGCGCACCGAGTCGACCATGTGCACGCCGGGATCGCTGACGATGACCTCGACCGCGAAGCCGCGCCGATGGGCTGCCAGCGCCAGCCCGAAAGGCCCACAGCCGCCGTGGCCCGCGGTCATGAAGATGGTCGTGGCCTCGCGCCACAGTCGCAGTTCCAGGGTACGGTCGGGCTCCAGGGTCGGGTCCAGGGCCTTCATGGCCATGATCAGAGCCGCCGGCCCGCAGGTGAATTCGAGCATCTGGCGGTAATAGGGCACGCGCGCCAGCTGTGGCTTGAGCCGCTCGTCGATGGCCTTCTCGTAGCGCCAGGCGTCCATGTGGTCGGGGTAGTAGTCGGCGTGCTCGCCGAAGCGCCGGTACCCAAGGGACTCGAACAGGCTGATCGAAGCGCTGTTGTCCTTGCGCACTTCCAACCGCATCCAGGCGCGCTCGCGCCGCCAGGCCTCCGCCTCGGCCGCCTCCACCAGCACCCGACCGACACCCCGGCCTCGCGCCCCGGTATCGACGGCGATCGAATACAGCCGTGCGGTGGCAGTACCCCGGCTGAACAGCACCACCGCGTCGCCGAGCATGTGGCCCTCGCCGTCCTCGGCCAGCAGCACGGCGGCGTTACCGCGGGTCAGCAGGTGGCGGAACTGGCGACGCGAGATGCGGTCCTCCTCAAAGCTCGCGTTTTCCACAGCCACCAGGGTGTCCAGATCCTCGGCGGTGGCGGCCCGCACGGTAGCCGGCGGCAGGGTGTCGGGGGCGGTCATCGATTTCATTGCTGTCTTTCTGGCGGCTTTGCAGGGCCGGGCGGCACACTACGACCTCTTACGATAAAGGGAAACGTCGCTGCTGCATCAGTACTGCCATGAAGGTATCCCAAATCACCAGCAGAGCGGTGAAGAAGCGGGTGTACTCGGTCCAGTGTTCCATGCTTGGCCGATGTCAGTGGTGCGGGCAGGTGATGGTGCCTGCCCGTGGACATGCAGGTCAAGCGATGATCTGGATACCGTTACCGGCGCGAACGACGTCAATAAGCCGGCGCGTTGGACCGCGATACACATGTCGTTGCCAGTCTCCTGGCGATAGGGATAATAACGCACTACCCGCCCTGAGGGAGTCTGACGACAATGTTAAGAAAGATCGTGCGTGGTGGAGTGGCCGGATTCGTCGCCACCTTGGTCCTGTCGCTGATAATGTTGAGCGAAAGCCACATCCCGCGGCTCAATCCCGTTATCGTGCTGGACACCATAGCCCGGGGGTTCTTCACGTCGCTGAATCTACCCGTGCCCTTTGCAGGCTGGATGTGGCACGTGCTGATCGGCACGGTCTGGTGGGGAGCCTGGTTCGCCATCATCGAGCCGGTCATACCGGGTCGTCGACCGGTGATTCGCGGCTTGTACTTCGGCCTGGCGGCCGGGCTCGTGGTTATCTGGGCGATTCTGCCACTCGTTGGTGGCGGCGCCTTCGGTATGCGTCTCACCATCTGGCAGCCCGTGGTAACCCTCATAGACCATGCGATCTACGGGCTTGTGCTGGGGTTCGTATTCGGTCATCTGAGGGCGTCTGAAACCAGTTCGACCTGATGTGACGATGCGCCGGAGCGTTACCGTCACTCTGCAAATTCGATGGTAGACTCCTAAGACGTTCAGACCTGCTCCCTTCGACTGCGCGCCGGCGGCCGCTTCACCCGGGCGCGTGGGCTCACTGACCACTACAAGGAATAAACGCCCTTTTCGCTACCGTCCACGGTTACTGATCAGCCGTGCAGCTCCTTAATCTGCCTTGATAGTCAAAAAATCCTGCTGAATCCTGGCGCACTTGCCAGAAACCCCTCGCCTTTCGTTCCACTTTCCGGCCAATTCCAGCCCAGAGGCCGGCAGATGCCCTGCCGCTTCAGCCTTGAAGCAGCCATCATTTCGAGGAAACCGGGGTCTTGGATCGTAAATTCGCGATCACGATCCAAGACCTGCCCGCTAAGCGGCGCTTGAGACCGACCCACCCCGGAAGGGAAAAAACCATAGAGCGGGCAATGGCAGACGTTATGCAGGCAGAAAACAAACTGCTCGGCGGCGCGCTTACTCAGCGCGAACTGGAACAGTTGCAGAAACTTCTGGGCGGGGCGGCGAGAGCACTTGAAAACCGCGATGCTCATAGCCCATGATCATCTGATCAACGCAAGTATTGCATTGGTTTACCAAACGCGACTGCCGAGATCGCCGTAATTGAAGCTGTGATGGATTCTTTCTACATGACCGCCTGACCCGCCGGATCCCAGGATGGCAACAAGTGGCATCAGGTATTCGGTGTCGGGTATGCGCGTTTTGCGACTCGCACGAAGCGGGACGCCAGGACGCGCGCTGATCTGCTCATTTCTTGTGCATTTTGCTAAGACAATAAGGCCGTGCGAATATCCATCACCATCAAAGTGTTTGCAACCCTGCTGGCAGCCACCGCTGTGGTCGTGGTGGGGATGTATTTGTTCATGCAGCGCTCCTTCGAGCAGGGATTCATTCACTTCGTCGAGGCTCGGCAGCAGCAGCATATCGAATACTTGTCTCAGCGCCTCGCAGAAGAGTACCAGGATGCCGAAAGCTGGGACCGGCTGCGCGAGGACAGGCGGCGCTGGTTTCGGCTGCTGCGCGAAAGACCCTTGGCCGCCCCCGGGGCTCCACCGGACAGACTCGGCGGCTCGGAACAACGCCGTCCTTTCCATCAAGAATCATCACGGCTGGATTCCGCTCGGGGCGCACCGGATCATCCGAGGATGCCGCGGGTGGCGCTGTTGGATGTCGAGAAGTCCGTGATCGCCGGCCTGGCACGAGAAACAACTGGACTCGAGCTTCACCCCATCGTCGTGAATAACGATACGGTGGGGTATCTGGGGGTCTTGCCGGGGCCTCCGGCAAAGGAGCTCGCCGAAATACGCTTTGAAGAACGGCACGCGGAATCTCTGGCCTTTATTGCCGTGGTGATGTTTTTGCTGTCAGCTGCGCTGGGATTTCCGCTCGCGTATACCCTGGTGCGCCCGCTGCGCCGTATCGCCGAGGTATCCAAGCAACTGGCGTTGGGTAATTACGAGACGAGACTGCCGGTAAAATCGAGTGACGAAATCGGCCAGCTCGCCCAGGACATCAACGATCTTGCCCGGGCCTTGCATAAAACCGAGCAGTCACGGCGCCAATGGGTGGCGGACATCTCCCACGAACTGCGTACGCCGCTGTCGGTGCTGCGTGGCGAAGTGGAGGCACTGCAGGACGGCATGCGACCTTTATCGAAGCAGGCGCTTGGCTCGCTCCACGGGGAGATCATGCAACTCAGCCGCCTGGTGGATGAGCTCTACCAACTCTCCCTGTCCGATGTCGGTGCCCTGAGTTACCACAAGGCAAAGACCGATCCGGTAACGCTACTCGACAAAAACCTGGAGGCGTTGAGGAACGAATTCCAGCAAAAAGACATCACGGTGAAGCGGGACAGTCGGCTGAGCGCGGCTGTCTTTGTGCATGCGGATGTGGACCGGCTGTCACAGCTTTTCCGCAATCTGCTGACGAACAGCCTCAAATATACTCAGCCGGGCGGCCGTGTTGAACTGAGCGTCGACCTTGCAGAGGACAAATTGGTGATCGACTTCCAGGACACGGATCCGGGCGTGCCGGACGACGCGCTGCCGCAACTGTTCGAGCGCTTTTATCGTGTCGAGCGTTCGCGCAGTCGGGCAACCGGGGGCGCGGGACTCGGCCTAGCGATCTGCCGCAACATCGTCGAGGCGCATGAAGGTCATATCGTCGCAAGACATTCACCTATGGGTGGGCTGTGGATACGGGTGGAGTTGCCGATCGTGCCATGAATACGCCAGTCACGGATCGGCATATCCTCGTCGTCGAGGATGAAGCCAAGCTGGCGCGCCTGCTGGAAGACTATTTGTCGAACGCGGGTTTCCGTTCAACCTGGCTCGACAATGGATCGGATGCCATTCCGTGGGTGAAGGAGCACGCGCCGGACTTGATCCTGCTGGACCTCATGTTACCCGGGATGGACGGCATCGACATCTGTCGCAAGGTGCGCGGGTTCAGCCAGGTGCCGATCATCATGGTGACGGCCCGCGTCGAGGAGGTCGACCGCCTGCTCGGACTGGAGCTGGGCGCGGACGATTACATCTGTAAACCGTTCAGTCCCCGCGAAGTGGTGGCGCGGGTTAAGACGGTCTTGCGCCGCGCCCAGCCTCAGGAGGACCCTGTCTCAGAGGGCCTGCTGACGCTGGATCATGCCAGCCACCGCGTACGGGCCAGTGAAGCGGAAGTCCAGTTGACGACCGTGGAATTCCAGCTCCTCGATGCGCTGTATTGTCAACCCGGACGGATCTTTTCCCGCAGCCAGTTGATCGACCGCATCTATGACGATCGCCGCGTCGTGTCCGAACGCACAGTTGACAGCCACATCAAGAAACTGCGGAAGAAGCTCGCCGAGCTGTTGCCGGACCAGGAGCTCATTCACTCGGTCTATGGGGCCGGCTATCGCTACGAACCCCAGGAAAAAACGAGGAATGAAGCCTCGTAAAGCGGAAGCACCGTGTAACCCCCTCACTTTCACAGTCTTTTCACAATTGCTCCTAATTTCCTCCTCGTTTACCGCCTAGCCTGTGCATAACGGGACAGTTGCTGCTGCCCGGTGATAGCGGGATCGCAGGGTCCATGATCTGTTCAAACAGGAGCGTAGAAAGATGAACGTATCCAGACGTATTGCCGTCGCGGCACTCAGCCTGGTAACCGCAGCCTCCGGTGTCCTGGTCGCATCGAACGCCTATGCCGACCGGGTCATCGTGATCGACAAGCCGCCGCCCCATAAGTACCGGCCGGCGCCAGGCCAGGCCGGTAGGGCCGTAGTGGTGCCTCGGACCCGTTATTACCGGGGCGTCAGGGTGATCCGTCCCCATGGTAGGCCCTATTTCGGCTACGGATATTTCTACGCCGATGACGATGCCTACAAGTACCTGGCGTTCACCGCTATCGCTCTGAAGGTCCTCGACAACCTCAACGAGGAACAGCAGCGCATGCCCGAGGCGGCCCAGGTTCGTGCGACCAGCGCGAACCTGGGCGAGACCATCGTCTGGCAAGACGCGGGTGCCTCGGGTGCCGTGACCACGACACGGATCGGAACCAGCACGTCCGGTCGCCAGTGCCGCGAATTTCAACAGACCGCGACCATTGGAGGCAGGACGGAACAGGCCTACGGCACTGCGTGCCTGCAGCCCGATGGATCTTGGGAAGTAGTGAACTGAGCGCTTCACTTGGGCGAACGACGTTCCTGCAATCAATATCTTATGGTAACTACTCAGTAACTGAAGTGGAGGTCAAAGTGATGAACAAGCGAAAGATGGTTATTGGCTCAACGACTGCCGTGTTGGTCGGTCTTCTGGTTTCTGCAAGCGCTCTATCCGGGCACCCAATGGGTTGTGACATGGACGGCCATGGCCGTCATGCACGGCATCTGGACCGGGGCGGGGAATTCGGCATGCATCGTCCTTCAGGGATGTTCCGGGCAGTATGGCAGCTCGACCTGAGCGAGGAACAGCAGGCGCAACTACGCGGTCTCATGGAGCCCATGCGTGAGGCTTCTCGTCAGCAGATGCGCTCGATGAAGGAGGCACGCAAGACCCTGCGCGAGGCCATGAACGCGGAACCCTATGACGCCGCGCAGGTGCAGCAACTGGCGGAGGCGCAGGGCAATGCCGTGACCGAAATGATTCTCAAACGAGCGGAAACAAGCCAACAGATCCGCGCTTTGCTGACGCCCGAGCAGCGTGCCGAGTTGGATACTTTGCGTTCTAACAAACCCTGTCGGGACAAATCGAACTGAGCTCCCTCCGTTGACGGGCCGACCCCGGCCCGTCTTTTTCCCGTGGGGTGGCTCGTTGTCATCCTCTCTTGGCCTTGCCGAACGGATGGTTGTAACGGATGCCGGGTTGTTCAGGAATACGGTGACCACACACGCGGTCACCGCTTCGCTTTCACAGGGTCTCGTGCGTGTCGTCGCCTGGACGGATTCGGATCAAGGCAACAAACGGACTTGCATCAGGCGTTGCCAGAGGGTGGTGACCGCCTCTTCGATTGCGGACTGAAAAGATCCGATCAGGCGTTCTGGCAAAGTCTTCTTCGCGGTATAAGTGATTTCATAGAGGTCGGCATTCGTGCTGGCCGTCAGCAGGTAATCATCGCTGGTCAACAGCTCATCGATCAGCCCTAATCCAAGCGCGCCAACCGCGTGCCAGTGCTCGCCAGTAGCCACGCGGGCAACATCGATGCCGGGACGATATCTCATGACGAACTCCTTGAAATGGGTGTGCAGGTCATCCAGCGATTCCTGCATCTTGGCACGTTCCTTGTCTGTGTTCTCGCCGAACAGGGTGATGGTTCGTTTGAATTCACCTGCCTTGATCTGCTCAAACTCGATGCCGTGCTGGTCGAGCAGCCGGTGGAAATTGGGAATCTGCGCCAAAACGCCGATGGAACCGAGTACGGCAAAAGGGGCGGCCAGAATTCGATTGCCCACACAGGCCATCATGTAACCCCCACTGGCTGCCACTTTGTCGACCGCGATCGTCAACGGGATGTTGCGGTCCCGAATCCGCTGCAACTGTGATGCAGCCAGACCGTGCTCGTGGACCAGTCCGCCGGCGTTTTCCAGTCGCAGCAGCACCTCGTCTTCCGGCGTTGCCAGACTGAGTAGCGCACTGATCTCTTCGCGCAGGGAGGAAACCGCCGTGGCTTTGAGATCCCCATGAAAGTTGAGTACAAATACACGTTTTCTGCTCTTTCGTTCGGATGGGTTTTTCTCGAGCTTCAAACGGGCCTTTTCCGCCTTCACAGCTTTTTTGAACTCATCCTTCGGAAGCACTCCCTGTTTGATCACCAGTGCCATATCGCGGTACTTTGTGTTCAGATGTTCGATTTCCAGTACTTCCAACTTTCGGCCGCGTCGCGAATAGGATGTGAACAGGACGATTAACAACCAAACAACGATCAGCATGGTGGCAGCCTTGGCCAGGAATAGGCCATATTGCATCAGTATCTCAGTCATGTTTCGACTCCTCGTGATCCAGAGAACGCGTAGGGAGAGAAGACTACGCGATATAGCCAGCAGGGTCTCCCGGGGAATGGGTTCAGAGCAGAATGCTCTTATGACGGGAGCGAAGCCGAAAGTGCCACAACCGAAACGTCTTGCCCTGATCGCATTTTCCCAACCAGCGCGGCTTACCTACGACACGGTCAGTACCGGAAGTGTTTGATCTTCTCGCCTTGCTCACCGATTTCCATCATCGCCTCGATACCGATCTGAAGATGAATCTCTGACCATTGTTCCGTCACCCGCACATCCAGCTCTTCTGTCTTTACACCGTCCGGTGTAATGGGCACATCGGAGACCAGCAGGAGGGCACCGCGTGCGATTTCGTTAAAGTGGCCCGCGATGAACAGTGTTGCCGTCTCCATATCGATACCCATACAAGCCATCGCCTTAAGCCGGGCGAGGAAGCGTTCGTCGTGCTCCCATACGCGACGGTTGGTGGTATAGATCACCCCGGTACGATAGTCGTAGCCGTGCTCGCTGATCTTGTCGGAGACGAATTTATGGAGCTTGAAAGATGGCAGTGCCGGCACTTCGGGCGGCAGGTAATCGTTGCTGGTACCCTCACCCCGGATAGCTGCAATAGGCAGGATGAAGTGCCCGATCTCACTGGATTTCTTCAAACCGCCGCACTTGCCAATAAAAAGCACACCTTTGGGTGCCCGCGCACTGAGCAGATCCATGATGGTGGCGGCGTTGGGCGAGCCAAGCCCAAAGTTGACCATACTCAAACCGGCATCGTTCGTGGCCGCCGGCATCGGCTTGCCTTCCCCGTAGATGTCACAGTCGAACTTCTCGGCAAACTTGGCGAGGTAGTATTGGAAGTTGGTCAGAAGAATGTAATCGCCGAACTTATCCAGCGGCATTCCTGTATAACGAGGAAGCCAGTTTCGAGCAATTTGCAGTCGTTCGATCATGTTCGGGACCGGATCCTATTCAAGAACAACACGTGATAGGTTCTCAGAATACCACCTTACTGCGGTCGAGGTTGGCGTTCGGCAGCGGGTCTGAGCATGGCAACTTATTAAGCGCACCGGGTGCGTCCACCTGAATAACACACGATTATCAACAACTGCGGGAATATCGCGGGCAAGTTCTTGCGCAAGCTCGACAACAGGCGCGTCTGAATCTATGTTCTTACTAGGAGGCAAGGATGGACGGGCGCTGGGTTACACTGGTACTGGCCGCACTGCTCGGGACGAGTACGCCGGCGGGTTCCCGGGATCTGGTTGCGGTGAAAGTCGAAGAGGCCCCCGTCGTCGATGGCATCGGCGATGAGGCCCTGTGGCAGCGTACGGCAGGCATCACCACGATCGACACCGTCGCTGAGATCAAGGTCACCCTGAAGGCCGTGTACACGGACGAGGCCATTTTCTTTCTCGTGACTTACCCGGATCCCACCGAGAACCGGGAGCACAAGACCATGCGGTGGGATGCCGAGGAGCAGGGGTACCGCATGGGCCCCAAACGGGAAGACATGTTCGTGTTCAAGTGGAGTATGGAGCCACAGCCGGCGGATCTGAGCCTGTCCGCGGATCGGCCCTACAAGGCGGACATCTGGTTCTGGAAGGCATACCGGACCGACCCTGCGGGCTATGCCGACGACAAGATGCAGGTCTACAGCATCACGCCGCTCGCCCAGGCGAAACGGGTATTTTCCAGGAGTGGCAAGCTGTTCCACCTGTTTCGACCCGGTGACGCGGGCAGCCCGGCCTATGAGTTGCTGATTTACGACCACTATGCAGGGGACACCGTACCGCGTTATCGGCCCGTCGAGCCTGCCGGCAGCCGTGCCGATATCCGCGCCAGGGGGCGCTGGCACGCGGGCACCTGGACCATTGAGTTCGGGCGCAGGCTCGCGACCGGGCACGCTGACGATGTGCAGTTTGATCCCGGCAAGTGCTATCTGTTTGGCGTCTCGCGCTACGAAATCGCGGGCCGCCAGCGCGATCCCGCGGTCGATCAACCCGAGTACGGGATGGGAGATACCGCCGAGGCCCTGACGCTGAGCTTCGAGCGCTCCCCGCCAGAGCCATGATCTCCTACCGCTCGACCAGAAACCTGGGGCTTGGGCTGCTGTTGCTCATCGTCATACTTGTCTGCCTCGTAGCCTATCAGCGCAGCAGGGACGTCGTGCTCACGCTGCGCCACGTCGTCGAGGAGCACACACCGATCCAGCAGCGGCTCTTGCGGATCAACGAACTGCTCATGGGCGCCGACCGGACCTTCGCCATTTACCTGCGCCGCGACCGGATAACGCCGGAGGAGGTATTGACAGCCCTGCAGGCGCTGGCGAAGCGTCTGGCCGCCGTCGATGCAGCGCTCGACACGGAGCGTCGGCGGTTCGCGGCGGAACCGTCCCCCGCACACCGGCTGCGGCTGTACTTTCTCTATTATCTCGAGGAAGAACCGAACGACCCCGCCTCGGACACCGTTGCCGCGGCGCTGCGCGCAATCGCACAGCAGTTTGCGGTGCTGCGCCGGCAACTCGGGGCGCTTGGCGCACCCGGGGGGGCGGCGGGGCGACCCGATGTGCTGAGCTTCCGGCTCGAGCAGGCCGGGCTGGCACTGGACGGGGCTGAATCCGCACTGGATCGCTATGCGGCGCGCGAGCGTGTGGCATTGGAGGAGGTGATTCTGCCCGTGGAGCAGGCGCTCGAGCTGCTGCGCAGCATCCGCATACCTCTGGATATTCAGGCGGCCGCGGTGGCCCTTAACGGGGTCCGGCAGGCACTCGAGCATTATCAGAGCACCCTGCGCAGCTACGCCGGCCAGCAACGAACGGACGACAACGGCCGCCTCGATATGGACCTCGAGGAAACGCTCCTCCAGGCCCGGGGGAAAACCGAACTTGCGTTGAGTGAGCTCAATCGCGTCCTCAGCGCGGACATCCGGGAGGACCAGCGGCAAACCATCGTCCAGGAGGAAAGCCGGCAGAAGATGCTGCTCGGCCTCGCGCTCGGCGCGGCGCTCCTGGCCCTGTGCGTGTCCTTCCTGCTCGGGAGGTCATTGTCGGTGCGCGTGCAACGCCTGGCCCTGGCAACCCAGCGCATTGCCTCCGGCGAGCTTGGTTTTCAACTCACCAACTGGTCGGATGACGAGCTCGGACGGGTGGCGAAGGGCTTGAACGCGATGAGCGCCAGCCTGCAGCGCAAGGACGCGGCCCTCCAGGCCTATGTCGCCAAACTGGATGCCGCGAACCGAACCATCTCCGACGCCAACAGCGCGCTCGAAGGGCGGGTAGCCCGGCGCACGAAACATCTGCGTCGGGCGCTGGTTGCGGCCAGGTCCGCGAATCGTGCCAAGGATGAATTCCTGGCCAAGGTCAGCCACGAGACCCGCACGCCCCTGAACGCGATTCTCGGTATGGCCGAGCTGCTGCTCGGTACGCCGCTCAATCAGGAGCAGCGCCGTTTCACCGACTCACTGCACGAGTCGAGCGAGAGCCTGTTGCATATGATCAACGATCTTCTCGATTTCGCGCGTATCAAGGCCGGCAAGCTCACCCTGGAACGGGTCGATTTCGACCTGCCCGCCCTGGTCGAGTCGACTCTGGACATCATGACTGCCACGGCCCATCACAAGGGCCTCGAGCTGACCTCCCACCTCGCCCCCGACCTGCCCCGTACGGTGCAGGGTGATCCGCACCGCGTGCGCCAGATCCTGCTCAATCTGCTCGGCAATGCCGTGAAGTTCACCGACCGGGGGGAGGTGGTGCTGCTCGCCGAGAGCCAGGCCGGCAGCCAGGGAATCCCGGGCATCCGCTTTGAGATCACGGACACCGGCATTGGCATTCCTGAACAGGCGCTGACGGGTTTGTTCGAATCCTTTGCGCAGGTCGACAATGCGACCAACCGCCACCACGGGGGTACCGGCCTTGGACTGGCCATCGTAAAGCAGCTGGTGACACAGATGGGCGGCGAGATCGGCGTAACGAGCCGCCCTGACGCGGGCAGCACGTTCTGGTTTTCCCTGCCGCTTGCCGAGACTGGGGCGAGCGAGCGGATCGGACCGGCGGAGGACGCCGCACTCGCCCGCTTACACCTGCTGGTTGTGGACGACAACGACACGACGCGCAGTCTCCTCGCGCGCACAGCCCGGCTGGCCGGCTGCGTGACCGAGTCCGCGCAGGACGCCGAGCGGGCCCTGGCCCGGCTGCAGGACGCGAGGCGCGCGGGCAGGCCCTTCGATGTCGCGCTGATCGACGCCGTCATGCCGGGAACGGACGGGATCACGCTCGTGCGACACATCCGGGATGATGCCGACATCGGTCCGCTGGCGGTCATCATGCTCGGCGAAACAAACGCACCAGGTGAGACAGCCCGCGCCGCGCTGGGCCGACCGGTGCTCTGGCTGAACAAACCCGTGGGCGCCGCGGCGCTGGTCGAGTCGCTCCGTGTCGTGGCCGGACTCGCCGAGCCAGCGACAACGCGGCAGCGCATCCCGCGGCTGATCAAGCGGCCAGGGGAGGGCGCACATATCCTGGTCGCGGACGACAATCCGGTACTCCGGGAAGTCATCTGCGCCATGCTCGAGGTCCTTGGCCATGAACCAGAGGCCGTAAACGACGGGCCCGCGGCCCTGGCGGCCCTGACGGACAAGCGCTACGACCTGGTGCTGATGGACTGCCAGATGCCCGGGCTGGATGGCTACGAGGTCACGATCGAGCTGCGCCGACTCGAGGGCGCGAGCCGACACACGCCGGTCGTGGCCCTGACCGCCTCGGCGGTGGAGAGCACGCGCAAACGCTGTCTGGCGGCAGGGATGGACGACTTTCTGGCCAAGCCGGTGTTGCAGCAGGACCTCGCCGACGTTCTGGCGCGCTGGTTCCCGCGCGCAGGCGGTGCCCGCGACCGCCTCGTTGGGCTCAGCTCCTGAATCGGCGGTTCCCTGATCGATGCAGAGGGCGGTGAGACTCGCAGTTTGCGCCGTAATCCAGCGGTGCGGGCGTCCGACTGGCGTAACCAGTGCCTTATCAGGCTTGAGCCTCCAGAACCATCACGAGCGATGCCGCCAAGGCACCGGACAAAACCGATAGCAGCCACTTGAGTTTCGAGAAAGCCCTTTGGCTGAGGGCGTCGAGCCAATTAACGAATCTGTTCATCAGGTTAACTCCTTAACCCACTGAAATATCAGTGTATCGATGCCGCTCTGAAGTCAAACAAATACCCGATGGAATCACTCAGGTAATCGCTACTATATATACCTGAGCGCGTGTGTCAAGTATTCCATTAGAGGGAGAAGAAAGGCCCTTGCCAGCCCGGGAAACCCGCTGCAGTAATCAGGAAAATTCATGCGCCGTTGCCGCCTGATCAGCCGCTGTCGAGGGACGTATCAGGGGATTCCGTAAGGCACTTTGTGATTCGACGAGGTTGCGCTAATCGTGCCGGCCCGTTCACTACAGCTCCGGTTGATCGGTTACATGAGAAGCATGATTCGACATCCAGAGTGCATCCTCGCACTGCTGTTTGCAGGTGTTGCCAGCCTTGCCAGTGCGGGCGAGCCACTGACCGTAACACAGAAGACAGGACACAGAATACAGAATACGGAATACGGAGGTGGCGGCCAGAGTGTCCTCTGCGCACCGATGGCTTCGTTTAGATCAAGACCTGGTTGTTGGCCACGGAATCCATATATGGAAAAATTATTAATGCTCCCTTCTGTGGGTTCCGTGGCTAACGTATTGGGGTAAGCGTTGCCGCACGGTGTCAGCGACCGACAGATTCTGCTGAAGCGGCTATTTTCTTTATTTCGAGCAGGCCGGGCGGTCCGCGCGCGAAGGCCTCGAGACGACCCGTTCCGGTCATGAGGTATATCAGGAGTTCCCTAGTCCAAGCTTGATAAAATCTGACAAACTTGGCCAGGTAGCATGCCTCGCAGGGGTATCAACCTCGCGATGAGAGGTTACGGACATGACAACCAATTAAAAAGTGAGAGTGTGGGATATTGCCGTGCGTATCTTCCACTGGTCACTGGTAGTTATTTTGACTCTCGCTTATCTGACCGGTGACGAGGAAAGCGATTTGCACAACAATGCAGGTTATATCGTGCTCGGGCTGCTCGCGTTTCTTCACCAACCGCCTGAAATAAGATCCGTCTCCATTTCTCTCTGACTATAATGCCTTAGCAAGATCCGTCTCCCTGGTGCGGTTTTTCAATGTTCGAGGAGAGGCATGGATGGCGAGTGAAAGGATGCATGCAGACAAGGCCCCTGCAACAATTGCAAAGGCCTTGTCCTCATCATGAGAGAACTGCGCGCGTTCAGCAAGTCCTGTCTGCGTGGGCTATTCACCGGATGCCTGGATCAGGGCCTTCTCGATGGCATCAGGCGAACACATAATACTCATGAACGAACCTTCCCCCATCATTGACAGATGTGGCCAATTGATTGCGATGCGGAACTTTGCGGACAAGGCATAAGGAACGCCGCCTGCCAAGACAATCTCATATGGCAGATGCGCTGTATGCCGCGGGGTACTGTTGTCAATCTTTCCCATAACGTACTGATCACTGCTGCAGTCTTCGCTATCTTTACCATTTAGGGCCACACCGAAGATGGTCTCGTCCTTGCCCGGAATATCCACACGGTAGACCTTGGCTGTCGCACCCTTGCCCGCAGCCAGAGAATCCTCGATTGCCTTCACGGCCTCGGCGTGGCTACCATACTTGGCCAGTTCGCTCTGGTCGTCAAAATAGGGCATTGCGAACTTGTAGTGATATTTTCGCAGATCCGCGGCAGTCAGTTTCTTCTCGGAGCCAAAAGCCTTCTCCGCACCGAGCGCCCCCTCAAGTTGCTTGCGAATATCTACCATATCAACTGCCATACGGTAGACGGCGGCCATGTACTCCGGGTTGGTATAGGCAACTTCGGTGACATCACCGTTTTTGGTGATTGAAACACGCGCAATGGCGCCATAAGCACCAAAGTCCGATTTGGCCGCATGGTCCTTCAGGGTATCGTTGGTCACGACCACGATATGGGCCCCGTCGTAAGGAGAATATTCACCGACAACTTCAAAACCGGCACCGGTCAGTTTTGATTTGACTTCCGAGGTCACGGATGCAACCTCACCGCTTGAGGTACTGGCCAGGACGAACGGCATCAGAACTTCATCGGCCATGACACTGGCTATTGACAATATGAAACCGCACCCCGTGATGCATATGTTCTTTAGAAATCGCGCCATTTCCTGTCCCTCCCGATTTTTTATGGTAAGAGTTTTCCGTTACAACGACATTGTGAAATATCGCCTGAGAATGGCAGCACAATCCAACCACGCTAAACGCACTTCGAAGTATAGGGTAGTCGTTCAGCTTAGGCGAGCAGCTACAAATTAATGATCGAAGGCCTGCTAGTGTGCGGTGGTTAAATAGCCCATTACTCGCGGCGAACAGGCCGTGACGGAACTCTTTGAAACGAAGGAATAAAATGAAACCCATGGCAAACATTCCAGTGTATGTGGTGGCCAATTTCGAGATCGAAGATGCCGAGACATATCGCGTCTACGAGAAGGGATTCTTTCCTATCCTCAAAAGGCACGGTGGAAAATTTGTCACCTACGACGATGCGACGGAGACCTTCGAGGGGTTCGAAGCGCTGACGGGACGCTTGGTGATCTTTACCTTCCCATCCGAGGATGCCGCACGTGGTTGGTACAACGATCCCGACTATCAGGCCCTTTCCGAGCATCGTAGAGTTGGGACCAGGCTCAAGTTCCTCACTCTGGTGCACGGACACCCGCCGCGTTAATGAACCGCTCGCACGTCGGCCTGCTTTGCACGCGTAGCTGACTGGGCTGGGGCACCCCGCGTGCCGCTTCAATCTCCCAAAAAAAGGCATTGCGGCTTGTGTGAGGCCAGCGCCTCACTCGCCGCCGATGACGTCGACGGCCGTCTGGCCCTCGGCCGCCAGCAGCGCCTCGAGCAACGGATCGGCCAGCCCCTGTGGAAACCGGCTCAGCAGTCGGAGCTTTTCTCGATCCTGTTCTGGGTTCCAGGTTGGCGCGGCATCACCTTCGGTCCACGTGCCTCTTGTTTCCTTCAACACCCTCAGGTTCAGTTCCTCGACCCCGACGGTTTCCATTGCCGTATAGGGCACGAACACCAGGTGCCTTTTTACCACGCCGCCTTCCCGAGCCTCTCGGGTGTTGAGGAGCAAGCCGTCGTCCCGGACCTCGAGCAGCTCGCCCTCGACGCGCCCATCTTCGGTGATGCCGCGGCGCAGCTCGATGCTGGCGGTGATGCCCTCCGGGCGCCGCGCCTGTTCGAAGTTCTCGATCTTTGGCCCGAATTGACAGCCGGTGATCGCGAGAGACAGCAGCAGACAGGTCAACAGGAACTTCATGGGTGCGCGATCCGTGACGACTCGAAATGCTGCTGGAAGGTGTCGCGCTTTGCCTCCCAGAGTCTGATGGCTCTGATCAGCGACGCGTCCGAGGGTTGGAAGGGCTCGCGCGAAGTCTCGTTGAGCCAGTCGCGGCGCATCCATTCAATGTAGTAGCCCTGCGCCGCCATTAGAAATGTCCGGGTGTGGCCTTCGGGAACAGCGCCCACATCGAACCCGACGTGAAGCGCCTCGCCCGGCCGCGTTACGACGTACGTTTTATCCGGCGAGGCCAGATTTTCCAGCGCCCCGCCCAGGGTGCCCACTTCGGGGACCTCGACCCGTGCCAGCGGTACGGCCCGCACGTCGGCGCGATGCACCTCGGGCGAGATGGCCAGCCAGTCGATGTGCCAGTTGTCCACGACGAATGACAGGCGAACGCGCAGCCTGTCGCCCTCGGGAACGGGCAGTGTCACGGCGACGTCCTTCCAGGCGATGGGACCCTGGTCGCCCACGCGTGCGACCTGACGGAACCTGCCGCCGTCCCAGACCGAGATCCGCATGCCCATGCGATTCCGGTACCACAGGCCGAGCTTTGCCTTGTCAATGAACCGGTCCAGATCATGTCCCAGCCAGTCGAGCGCCCGGAATCCCTGGTCCTTCAGCATCACGTCATAAAGCAGCACCGTGTTGAGCAAGCTGTTGCGGAGGCGGAAGGCGAGCGCGACCTGGTCAGAATTCCGAGGCGCCTCGAACTCGAGGTCGATAGAGTCTTCGAAATCGTCCAGCGACGCACGACGCAGCTGCGCCGCATCCGAGCTCCATGACGTGCCGTCTGCCAGATCCAGGACCCCCGCAATGTGCCGACCCCCGCGATCGACAGCCAGGAGGGGAGGGGTAAGCTTGCCGACGACCAGCGGCTGACCTTGAGGATCGGGGAAGACACGCTGTCCTTCCTCGTGAACGACTTCCAGCAGCTCGAGATGGTTGATGTAGTGCGTCTCGAGCGCCTCGTTGCGGACAATCAGCTCGACGGTGTCCCGATTTCGGGCCGGTATGTTCAGACGATCGACATCGCGGGCCTCGAACGACGGTGCGATGCTGTAGGAAAAGGATTCGGCCTCCAGCACGGGGGCACCGTCGACGAGCGCATAGGTCGTCGGGCAGGAGCCGAACAGTGCCTTTGCGAGCACGAGACCACCCATGACTGCCATCGGCACCCCCAGCGTGTTGGCCGCAACAGTCTCGCCTGTCTGGAGCGGCGTCTGGTAGTTTTCCATGGCTGCCACGTCGTCGAGCGCGATCGATGACACCCGTACGCTGGTATCGAGCGTGAGGTCATACTTTCGGCCTTCACCCGCCACCTGGCCATCCGCGACGGTGATGCCCTTTTCGAAGACCACGGTTGAGCCGTCGGTCAGGTGGACCTTCACCGGGGAACTCACGGTGACGGGCTCCGTGGACGCCGTGTCTACCGGGGTGACCTCAAGGTCGCGGATGGCGCACGAGGTGAGGAGAAGGAGACTCAGAAGCGCTGCCCTGCACACGATGGCCTGTCCTTGTCGTTGTGAACTTCTACGCCGCAACTTAGCACCTTGTTCTGCACTTAGCCAGCCGGATTCACTCACCAGCAAGAGAACAAAGCTGATCCACCTCGGCCTGCAAACTGAGCACGTGCCCTTCAGACCCGAACGGCACTTGCTTAAGTCGAAACGAGGGTTAAGGTTCGCTTCGACTTGTTGTGGCAGGAGTGGCAGGTCATTCAGCAGGCCCGTTCCCTTGCCGTGCGCCTGCATCTTGCGGTCTCGCAGCCGCTCCCGCTGCGGCGGGGCGGCTGTTTTTTTTGCTCGTGCTTTCTGTTTTGGTCAGCCCCGGTGCGTATTGCGCGCCGCCCCTGAATCCCGACCGGTCGGTGATTAGGAACGGACAAATGCCAACAGGGGAGCGATGTCATGATGGTCGGCGGCACGCAGTGCTGCGACATAGGCCTGCCGCGTTTCGCCGGGATCAACCAGGTTGGCGCTGCCCCAGGTGAAGCGCGGCTGGCCCATCGCTATCAGGAGCAGGTCCGCGGCGAGCCGGCCATGGCGGCCATTGCCGTTGGGATAAGGATGTATCCACACGAGCTTGTGATGAAACCGCGCGGCGATTTCATCCGGCTCGTAGGTGGCGGTTTCGATCCAGTAACGGCAATTGTTGAGGTGCTCGCGAAGTTCGGTCGGGATACGATACGCATCAATGCCGACATTTTTGCCGGTGCGGCGGTACTGACCGGCCCAGTGCCAGACACGGCCAAGCATCCGCTTATGCAGAGTGTTCAGGAAACGCTCGTCGAGCACATCGCGCTTGCGTTTCAAGGCCCAGTCTTCGGCTTCCTGGATGTTAGCCTGTTCCGCCTCATTGAGTTCACTGCGCAGTGTGATATAGGACGGTATCAATCCTTCCCGCTCTTCCTCACTGAGCGGTGTTGCGGCATCGTCCTGTTCTGCGAGCGGGTCCGTCATTCCTCATCCCACAGCTTGGAACCAGCCTGTTCGATCAGCCGCCGGGTCAGCCGCTTGAGTTGCTCGCTTTCATCTGCCGCAGCCACGCTCTGATCCTCCAGGGCCATGCTATGGGCCGTGGATTTCAGGCGTTTTTTTGCCACCTGAAAAGCACGGTCTTTGACCCGCTCCTCAAGGGGCTCTCGCGGCACAAGGGCATAGACAAGGCGGCAGTCCAAAGCGTGCGCCGCCCGTTCCAGACTGTTGAGTGTGATTGAGCCCTTGGCTTCCGCTTGCTCAATCGCGACAATGCGCGACTGGCTGAGACCGATCCGCTCTGCCAGCTGGGCAGTTGTCATGCCCAGGGCTTCACGGATCGCCTTAACCCAGCCCCGTGGCGGGCGGGCGAGCACTTCCGAGTGTTGCAGAAAAATCAATCGCTTATCGAGCTGACGGCGGGCTGTAGCCCGATCTTCGGGACGCATGATTATCACCTTTAACTGATCAAGGAACTATTATTGAATAACATATATATGATATCTATGCAACAAAATAATCATATAAGTATGATTAAAAGATAAGTAATTAATTACACATAGGTGTTTAATAGAAACGGACCAGTTATGCCTCGTCCCGGAATGGGTTGGTTTGGTCAGCCCCGGTGATCGCTTTGCGATGGCACCGCCCTTGAATCTTGCCCGGTGGGTGGGAGGAGAAGGGGTGGCGCCGTCAGGATCGCCGCTGCGGCGCATCCTGCGCCCGCCGCATTAGTGCGTCCCTGCACGTCATCTAAGACCCGGTGGTGATACCCAAAACACTTCGTGGGGCAGGCTCTCGAGAAGATTCTCACCCACCTCGACAAGAAAGACGCTTCAGCAGAAGCCTCTCGATTGCCGCCCTGTCGGGCGCCGCCGCAGGGGGCTTGTTCGATTGATAGACAGGTCCCGACGCGCTGCGACAGCGCCGGGCGCGGCACGACTGCAGGCGACGCATGGAACAGTGGCCGAGGGTAGCGGTCGTACTGACGGTCTGAATGCGTCGGGGAATCCCGCCGGCGTGCGAGCGATTTCCCGGCTCGGGACGCTAGGATTCAGGCCGACACCGCGTTGGAGGATAGATGGATAGTTGCCTGATGACCGAGGGATGGTTGATCAAATCGGGAAAAAAGGGGTTCATGCCGCCTTTTGCTCCATGCCTCTGGTTCTAAACTCGGCAATGGTCGGCAAGCGGTTTTTACCCCAATAATTCCAAGTTTCTTCCACGGAATAATCCGTTCCCAGTGATTCAGGAACAGCGCCTGCCGGTCTTGTTGCGGAAGGCCTCGAAACTGCCGTCGGCCAGTGCCGGTTGACGTATCGTTTTCCCTTACATATCAGATAGGATGACGTATTATCGAAAATCCAGGGAATCAATCAGAGCGCCTTGAGTACTCCCTGGAAGTACCCCCTGGTTCCGCAGGCGGCTGGTCGATGACGCGGGAGTCACTGTGGCATCAACCGTGCAGCTCAATGGCCAGGCGCTCGGAAGCTTTTGAGAAACAGGCACAGTATGCAAGACACCCCTGGTCGACGGCGCCCGTGGCGCGCAGCTCCGGCTGCCGCGGGCGCGCTTGCCGTGCTGAGCGCTTGCGCCACCTATCAGCCGCACCCCCTCGAGGACCAGTCGCCGCTGGCGGCAGATCTCGCTGTGCTACGGGTCGAGATGGCCGAGCGAGACGGCGGACCCGCAAACCAGCATGAATTTAATCCCGTCGACGGGCTGGACCTCGTCGAGGTGGGGACAATTGCCGTCGTCAATAACCCCGACCTCAGCGTGCAGCGCGCGCGCTTAGCGGTTGCCGGCGCGCAGGCATTTGCCGCCGGACTGCTGCCGGACCCGCAGATCAGTGCGGGTGTGGACAAACCGACAGGTCACACCGGGGGGCTGGTCAATGCCTGGGCTCTGGGGCTTGGTTACGAGATCATTCCCCTCATTACCCGTCAGGCGCGCGTCGATGCCGAGCGCAAGGGGCAGGAAAAAGTCCGCCTCGATTTGTTGTGGCAGGAGTGGCAGGTCATTCAGCAGGCCCGTTCCCTTGCCGTGCGCCTGCATCTTGAAGAACAGCGGCTGGCGCTGCTGCACGGGATGCGCAGCCTCTACCAGGAACGCTATCAGCGTTCGGCGCGGGCCTTGAAAGAGGGCGATACCACCCTTGACGTCAATGGCACTGACCTCACGGCGCTGGTCGATACACTCAGTCAGATCAACCAGCTTGAACAGACGCATAACCAGACCCGGCATGAGTTCAATCTGCTGCTGGGTCTCGACCCTGAGGTGAAGATTGCCATTTCACCCTTATCACAGCCGGGGGCCCCGGACGCGGAAACCGTGCGGGCCCGTCTGGCCGGGCTGCCGCACTGCGCCCCGATCTGCTGGCATTGAAAGCCGGCTACGAAAGTCAGGAAGCCCGGGTGAGAGCGGCGATCCTTGCGCAGTTTCCATCGCTCGGTATCGGTATCAACCGTGCCCGCGATACCAGCGATGTCAGGACGATCGGTCTGAGCGTCAGTCTCGATCTGCCGCTGTTCAGCGGCAACCGCGGCACTATCGCCATCGAGCGCGCCACCCGCGAACAACTGCGCGAGGAATACCGCGCGCGTCTTGCTCAGGCCAGCGTGGATGTCGACCGGCTGCTTAACCTGCAGGCGATCGTGCAGCAGCAGCAGGACAATCTGCAGACTTACCTGCCGCATCTGAAGACACTGGTGGACCGCGCAAGCCAGGCCTACAGCCGGGGCGATATCGACGCGCTGACGTTCCTCAACATGGAATCGACCTGGGTCAACAAGCGACTGGAGCAGATCAGTCTGGACCAGACCGGCTGGGAAAACCGCATCGCCCTGGAGGCGCTGCTGGCATTACCCGGTTATCCTGAAACACCCGTCACGACACGATCCGAAACCAGGGAATAACCATGGTGAAGACGAAGCCGGAATTACACCGGGCACTCCAGCGGCTGGGCCTGATCCTGGGGTTGGCCCTGGCACTCTCCGCCGGTGCGGAAACCCCCAGCGTGCTGGTCAGCACCGCGCCTGTCCAGGAGCAAACCGTGACCGAGACCCTGACGGCATTCGGCGTGCTGGACCCCGACCCCGATCAGGTTCTCAGTCTGTCACTGCCGCATGCCGGGCTCATCAACCGGGTCTGGGTACGCCTCGGGCAGCGCGTCACGCGAGGCGACAGACTGCTCGAAGTGATTACCGCGCCGGATGCGCGCATGCAGTATCTGCAGGCACAAAGCGCGGTTGACTATGCGCGGCGCGAGCTGGACCGGCAGCAGCGGCTGCTGGACGAGCAACTGGCCACCAAGGCCCAGGTCGATGCCGCGAAAAAGAACCTCCAGGATGCGCGCGCCACGCTGGACGCACTGCAGCAGCGGGGCATGGATGTCGCCCAGGAAACCCTGCGCGCCCCCATGGACGGGATTGTCACACGGCTGGATTTTTCCCAGGGTCAGCGTGTGCAGGCAGATACGACGGCCATGCTGATTGCAGCGGAGAAACGACTGATCGCGCGGCTTGGTGTCGAGCCGGAGGACCTGGACGCGGTACAGCCCGGCACGCCGGTTACCATTACGTCGGTTTTCGTTCCCGACGTCCAGGTGGAAAGCACCGTCCGCGAAGTACACGCCATGATCGACCCCGCGACCCACCTGGTGGAGGTGCTGGTGCCGATCCCCGAACAGGCAATCGATCACCTGGTACTGGGCAGCCGGATTCTCGGCCGGATTCAGCTGGCATCGCATACGGCGCTCGTCGTGCCGCGCAGCGCCGTACTGGGTGATGCACCCGATGCCTATCTCTACACCGTGCAGGGCGGCAAGGCCCGGCGTGTGCCGGTACGGACCGGCGCGGAGGCCGATGACCTGATCGAAGTCTCCGGCGCAGTGAGCGCCGGCGATATCGTGGTGGTGTCCGGAAACTACGAGCTGAACGACGGCATGGCTGTCAGGGAATCGCCCTGATGGACATCGCCCACTGGGCGGCCGGGCATCGCCGCTCCATTCTGTTTCTGGTCGCCATCCTGGCGCTTGGCGGTATCGCCGCCGGCTTCAAATTACCCGTCGCCCTGTTTCCACACGTGGATTTCCCGCGCGTGGTGGTTTCGCTGGAAGCCGGTGACCGCCCCGCCGACCAGATGGTCATCGTCGTTACCCGCCCGGTCGAACAGGCGGTACGCTCCGTGCCGGGGGTCGTCGGCCTTCGCTCCACGACCAGCCGCGGCAGTGCCGAGCTGTCGATCCGCTTCGGCTGGGGCGACGATATGGTCGCCGCCCTGCTGCAGGTGGAGTCCGCCATCAACCAGGTGTTAGCGGAATTGCCGGCCGGCACCCGCTTCAGCATCCGGCGCATGGATCCCACGGTGTTTCCGGTGGCCGCCTACAGCCTGACCTCGGACAGCCGGTCGCTCGTGCAGTTGCGTGATCTGGCCAGTTACCAGCTGGTACCGCTGCTGTCGTCCATCAACGGCGTGGCGAAGGTAGCCGTGCTGGGCGGGGAGCAGGCTGAGTACCGGGTGGAGATCGACCCTGAAAAACTGGCCGCCTACGGTCTGACCTTCAGCGACGTGGCAGCGTCCGTGTCGGCCAGCAATGTGCTGCAGGCCGTGGGGCGCCTGGAGGATCATTACAAGCTCTACCTGCTGTTATCCGATACGCGTATCCGCTCGCTGCAGACCATCGAGGACACGGTACTGCGCAGCGGCGCCGACGGTCTGGTGCGACTCGAAGATGTCGCCCGCGTCTATCCCACCACTGCGCCGCAGTGGCTGCGGGTCACCGCCGACGGCCACGATGCCGTGCTGGTACAGGTCTACCAGCAGCCCGGCGGCAACACGGTGCAGATCGTGGATGGCGTCCAACAGCGCCTGGACGCTTACCGGGACAGGCTGCCCGAAGGTGTACATATCGCCAACTGGTATGATCAGGGCCAGCTGATTACCGAGTCAGCCAGAAGTGTCCGCGATGCCATCGCGATCGGCGTGGCACTGGCCGCGATCATGCTGCTGGTGTTCTTACGCAGCCTGAAGATCACCCTGGTGGCGATCCTGATTGTGCCTTCGGTGCTGGCCAGCACCATCCTGCTGCTCCAGTTCCTGCACATGAGCTTCAACATCATGACGCTGGGCGGCATGGCGGCGGCGGTCGGCCTGATCATCGACGATGCCATCGTGATGATCGAGCACATTATCCGCCGCCTGCGCCAGCGCAGCGGTGACCTGGCACTGACCATCCGCGAGGCCGCCATCGAGTTCACGCCGCCCTTGGCCGGCTCGTCTGCCGCCACCATCGTCATCTTTGCACCGCTGGCTTTTCTCAGTGGCGTCACCGGCGCTTTCTTCAAGGCCTTATCCCTGACCATGGCCAGCAGCCTGTTTATCTCCTTCCTGCTGGCCTGGCTGGCGGTCCCGTTACTTGCGGAACATCTGCTGAGCGAGAAGGACGCAGAAAGAGACGATGTGGGCGCGCTGTTCAAGCGCCTGCAACAGGGCTACGGGTGGCTGATGCGGCGCTTGATGAAGACACCCGTGCTGATCATCCTGGGTATCGCCCCGCTGCTGGTGGTCGGTTATATCGCGTACCAGCAGGTCGGTTCCGGTTTCATGCCGCACATGGACGAAGGCGGATTTGTGCTCGATTACCGCTCGCCCGCAGGAACGTCATTGACGGAAACCGACCGCCTGCTGCAGCTGGTAGAAGCCATTCTTCGCGCCGATCCGGCCGTGGAAACCTACTCGCGACGCACCGGCGTGCAACTTGGCGGCGGCCTCACCGAGGCCAACGAGGGCGACTTTTTTGTGCGCCTGAAACCCTTGCCCCGGCCGCCTATCGATCAGGTCATGGACACCATTCGTGGCCGCATCGAAAACGAAGTACCGGGCCTGGAGGTGGAGATGGTGCTGCTGATGGAAGATCTGATCGGTGACCTGACAGCCGTCCCCCAGCCGATCGAAATCAAGCTCTACAGCGACAGGCTCGACGCGCTGATGTCGGTGGCCCCCCGGGTCGCCGCCACCATCGGCGCTATTCCCGGCGTCGTCGATGTCAAGGACGGTATCGTTCTGGCCGGCGACGCGATCAATATCGTTGTCGATCGTGACAAGGCCGCGCTGGAAGGCATCGACCCCGACCTGGTCACGCAGCAGCTCGACGCCTGGTTCAATGGACTGGTCACCACCCAGGTTCAGGAAAATATCAAGCTGGTCGGGGTACGCGTCTGGGTGCCTCCCTCGGCGCGCGATAAGACCGGTAGCATCGACAAGATCTGGCTGCGCGCCCCGGACGGCCATCGCCTTCCACTCAGGCGCATCGCAGCGGTGTCGGTGGAGACCGGCCAACCGCAGATAGCGCGTGACAACCTCAAACGTATGCTCGCTGTCACCGGCCGTATCAGCGGGCGCGACCTGGGTTCGACCATTCGCGACGTCAAACGGGCTCTGGCACAGCCCGGTCTGTTAGCCGGTGACATGTATTACGAACTCGGCGGCCTTTACCAGCAGCAGCAGATTGCCTTTCGCGGACTGCTGGCGGTCTTTGTCGCCGCACTGGCGCTGGTATTCCTGTTGCTGCTGTTCCTGTACGAGGAATTTTCTGCCGCGATCGCGATTTTGACGTCGCCACTGCTGGCCATGGCCGCCGTGTTTACCGGCTTGTGGCTGACCGGTCTCGAGTTGAATATTACCGCCATGATGGGCATGACCATGATCGTGGGCATCGTCACCGAGGTGTCGATTTTCTATTTCTCGGAATATCACGATCTGCTGCGGCGGGGGACAGACACAGGCGCGGCCCTGGTTCAGGCCGGCAACAATCGCCTGCGGCCCATCGTCATGACCACCCTGGCCGCCATTCTCGCGTTGCTGCCACTGGCGCTGGCGCTCGGGCAGGGCTCGGCCATGCAGCAACCCCTCGCGGTCGCCATCGTCTCCGGCCTGCTGGTACAGATTCCACTGGTGGTGATCGTCATGCCACTGCTGTATCGATCGCTGGCACGCGGGAAAGGGTCGTCGGGTCCGGAATCCTGAAGTCGCATTCACGATTCAAGACCCCTGAACCGCCAGGCCGACGAGCCCCTTAGGGCAGGGCTATGCCCACGTTTACGTCCTTGATGCCCGCGAGCAAGGGGGACTGCCGGATCTTTGCCGCGTCCGTTTCACCATTGAGGTTGATGACGATGAGCTTGCCCTGTCCATGCTGGTAGTCATCGCGAAAGTCATAGACGCTGCCCATGACGGTCAAAGACCCCGCCTGTACCTGTGGCGCGAACACCTCAAGCGCCGCGGCCACCTGGTTGTTGACATTGGTGATCACCTCTTTGACAACGCGACTGCCTGTGTCGACCTGGATCGTGTCCAGTTCCCGTTTGATGGCCGGGGATTCCCTGGAATAGTCACCCAAGGCTGCCGTCACGGCGCCACAGCCGGAATGACCGATAAACAGCAACAGCGGTGTGTGCAGGTGACGCACGCCATACTCGACCGAGCCTTGCGCGGTAGCCAGCTGATTGCCGATGTTGCGAATCACGAACACATCATTGTCGGGGGTCTGGTCGACGGCGTGCATGTGGACTCTGGAATCGGAACAACCGACCACCGTCGCGAGCGGTGTCTGCCCTTCTGTGAAAGGCTCGAAGTACGCCGGGCGGCGGGCGGCGGAAAATCTGGCGTTGTCTGCCAGTAGATGTGCGATCGCGGCGCGGGCCTTGGCCAGGCCGGATGGGGCACCCTGCGGGTGAGATTCCTCGGCAACGGCCGTAACCGAAACGACAACGGCCATCAGGCTGACACTGAGAAATGCGCATTTCATGGTGGTTTCCTTCCTCCTGTTGGGTATGGGTCCTGTTGCTGGAGGCTGAGCAGGACACCGCCCGTCCATGACCGACGGCCACTGCCGAAGCCGGCTCGAGTGCGCCGCCAGTATAGACGCCGAAGCCGGAACGCGTCACCCGTGTGCCGCCAGGTGCGCAGCGCGTCACGCGCCGCGGCGAGACTAGCCTGCGGTGAACAACCGCGAGTGCGCCGGAACGTCGCGTGTACGTCGTGCACCCTGTCGCGTGCTGCGCCGGCCAGCCCGGCGTTTGCGGCATTCCGGTGCGTGCCGGGCACCCTTTAAAACGCTTTTCCGGACCGGGGCCGTAGCGGAGGCGGTGTAGCCCACCGTCCCCTCTCTCGCACAGTGAGACTGCCATCACAGTACCGAGGTCCTGCCCGGGGTAGGGTCGCTGCCCAGAGCTAAGTAGTAACCCGGAGACGTGGCAGTATGAGTATGACAGAGGTGTCATGACTGCCATGACAAACTGACAGGGATGGCAGACCGCGTTTGGCATCGAAATCCTGGAATTTCTGGCGATCAACGGATCAGCGGCGGCGTTGTGTCGACCCGGCGGTAGCCTTGCCCCAGGCTGTGCGGAAACGAGTAAGGAGGAGTTCGAAACAAACTTGATCTGGGGCAAAACTCCCGCGATTCGCCAGGCGTATGTTTTGCTTGATGAGAGGGAAACGAGTTCTGTACGAATTTTACTACATCAGCTTCAGAGCTACCGTATAGACACCACTCATCTGGCAGCGTATAAGCGAGTTAGGTAAATACTTAGCGGTAAATTCGTAGGGGCAAATACTTACGTAGGGGCAAATACTTACGTAGGGGCAAATACTTACGTAGGGGCAAATACTTACGTAGGGGCAAATACTTACGTAGGGGCAAATACTTACGTAGGGGCAAATACTTACGTAGGGGCAAATACTTAATCGACACCGGCGCGGTGGATTGGATGTCGATTGGGCAAGATGGGCGAACGATTCGCCCGTGATAAAGGACCGGAAAAATCCGGATCGAGAGAGAGGAGACAGGAGAGAGACATGAAACACATGAAACGTTTATCTGTAGGACTCGCCGCCGCGGTGGTGCTGCTCGCAGCGCCGGTGGCGATTGACATTGGCACGCACGGTGCCAGCGGCCTCATTGGCAGCGCAAACGCCGGCCCCGGTGGCCGGGTTTGCGACGATGGGACGCGCCCGCCCTGCAACGATGGTGGCGGTGGTGGTGCGCCCCCCGTGGATTTCGGGGACCTCATCAAGCTCTATCGTAACGTGAACGGCGTCCCCAACCTCACCACGCTCGATGGGCCCCAAGCGGCTGATAGGTGTCAGCAGCCCCTCCCGTCCGCTGCGTGCGATACAGACGTGTGCACGTTAGCAGCGGGAGAGCCGGACGCAAACGTAGCTGTCGTACCGGTCGACCCGACCACCTGTGCTGTCACGGCTGAATGCGCAGCCTGCACCGAGGAGGTCAACTTCGGCCGCATCAACGACGCGCGCTCGCCGGATTCGGTATTTCAGTCCCAGTTGGATGACGCCGTGGTCACTCTGGCCACCGCCGACTGCGTCAGCCTGGATCCTGCCGGACGGCTGGTCGCCAGCACCTTCGACGACACCACCCTGGACAATTTGGCAAAGACCATCGACTCGCCGCTCCAGAACCTCGCCATCTACCGGCAACTGATGTTGACCGGCTTCCTGGGGGATGCGACCACTCCGATCGTGTTGCCGGATAATGGAGATAGCATATTCGACACCGCGGCCAGGGGACTTGGCGCCGCCTCCGACAAGGCCGGCGAGGTCAACGTGGACCTGGTGGCCTACCTCAACCAGATCATGGGCCTGAGCGATCCGGCCACGCCGACTGTCCTTGGCAAGTTATGCATCGACGTCAGGGAAGAAGTGCAGGGCGTGGTGCAGCTGGTGCAGAAGTGCTTCCTGAACTACGGGCCCGATTTCACAACCCCATCCGGAGCCAACTATCTGTATACCCGCGCGGACAACTTCTCAACCTTAGCGCCGTCGCTGCCGTTTCCGGCGTACATCCCCGAAGCGGTACCCGTGGACGGCTGGTTCGAGTACCTGACTGTCTCTGATCCGGATGTGCCGTTGTTCACGATACTGCAGGGCCCGATTCTGGACGCCGTGTTCTGTTTGGGTGATCCTGTCGGCGGGCTATGCCTTACTCCCGCCTCTATCGATCCCGGTTTCACGGACGGCAACGTAGGTGGCTTCGCCCAGGCGGCTGACGACGCCCGTGCGGTCATCGCCTACATGCACGAAAACCAGGTCCCAGTCGACTTCGAGACCCTGGTGCCCTGCACAGCCTCGGGCGCGATCTTCTATGACCTCTCGATCAGCCCGCAGTCTGGCTTGCAGGTGCCCACGACGTACGTGAACGGCACGGAGAGGGAATTCACCGTGACCGTCGCTAACGCGGGTCCGGACCCCGCCAATGGCACCGTCACGGTGACCGCCACAGCCGCGGCTGGCGGCCCCGTCCCCGGCTCCCCGTGGGTCAATACTTTCACTGATCTCGCTGCGGGCTCGACCGCGTCCTTTCTTGAGCCTTTCCTCGTTGACCTTGGCCAGACAACCACAATCACCTGGGTGGCAGAGGTTGCGGCAGACGACCCTGGAACAGACCCGAACCTAGCCAACAACAGCGTCACCGAGACTACCAACGTCAGGAACAACGCCGGTGGCGGTGGTGGCGGTGGCCGCGGTAACGGCAACAGGCCATAATAAGCGGCCAACGCTATCGGCAATAGCAACGCAACAGCCCCGGGCCGCAACGGCCCGGGGACCGCCGGAACCATAACAGCTCAGGGGGGCGGGCAACCGCCCCCCACTTTTCTTTGCAGTTCGATCCTGCGCGATCCCGCGCAGAGGAGGAGATCATGAAACAATCGACCTTGGCACGCGCCGTCAGCGCGGCCTTGCTGGGTGCCACCGTATTCGTCGGCAGTGCCCAGGCCGCGCCGCGGCTGTGCGACGACGGCACGCGCCCACCCTGCCGTGACACCGGCGAGGCGACGCCGAGCAACAACCTGTCTTATCCGGTCATCTGGTCCGACGGCGTCTCAATCGTGGCGCCCCTGCCGGAGACCGAGTGGACCTTTGCGGCGATTACCGACCCGACGAGCCAGTGCTTTACGGGTGACACCGGCGGCCTGCCGGTCCCGGACGCCGCCGTGTGCTACTACGATGGCACGGTTCCAGCGTTGGGCCACGTGTGGTGGCTGCAGCAGCGGGAGGCGAACAAGTGGCAGGCGTACAACCCCTCGGCCACGTCGCCCGTCGCGGTCACCGGCGTGGACTGGGGTGACGACCTCGAGTCGAGGGACAACTTCACCACCCGCTCGATCATCCGTACCGAGGTGGTATTGCTGAAGAACGTGGCGGATGACCCCACGACCGAGTTCGCTACGGCCGATTTTCTGGCCTTCCAGATGAGCGGGGCGGTGCCCGGCACCGCGAACTCCCCCATTGAGATGCAGGGCACCAACTACGGCGGCCCAGAGAACCCCACTTTAGGGACACAAACCCTGATCGATCCGACGTTTGTGCGCCCGGGCTTCCAGGCCACGATGTACTCGGCCTGTGCGCGTCTGATCATCCAGAAGGTCGTGGGGGACCCCGCCAGCCTGCAGTGGAACCCGGCGGATGGCTACTGGGGCCCGGTATCCAGCGTGAACAACCCGGTCTTCAACGGCGCGGTCTACGCGGATGCGCTTCCCGACAGCTACTCCGCCGAGATCAACGTGGGTGGCAGCCTGATCTACGGCTACAACTGGAACCTGAAGAAGGTCGGCGAGGGGGCGGGGCTGTACCGCCTGACCTACGTCCTGGACGGAGGCGGCGAGGTGGGCGGTTCGTGTACCACCGCTCTTACTACCGCCTTCGCGCCCGCACCTACGGATCCAGCGACGCAGCCCCCGGCAACCGCGGTGGTGAACGTTGCGACCAACCCCGTCGCGACCCCGGTTATCGTGCCGGCCGGTGACGCTGGCCTCAACGGGGATCTCGGCGGCGGCCTCAGCTACATCGACGTCGTTATCAACGCCAAGACGCCCGGTGGCGGCAAGAAGAAATGAGGTTGCGGGCGGTGCCGGTGTAGCGCACGGCGGCACTGCCTGCTGACGGCAAAGCCGGGGAAGGGCACCGACCCCTTCCCCGGCGACATTATCTTATGCTTTAGCGAGAATCGAGGAGGAACACAATGAAAACCCGATACCTGCAATCACTGTGTCTGGCAGTGGGGGTGGCCACGATGGCGGCAACCGCTGCGGCCGCGCCCAAGCCCAAGTCCACGTTCGACTGGGCTACGGTGGTGAACAACAACGACCTGATGCCCCCTGTCGTTGGAACCTGCCTGACACCACCAACCCCGGGGAAGGTGCCGGCCAGGTGCTTTTTCAACAGCTACAACCAGCCCTCGGTGAACGTGAACGGGCTGGTGGTCATCCGGGCACGCAGCAAGGGTGGCGGCGGCGGTGGCGGTGGCGGCGGCGGGCCGATCCACGGCATCTACACCCGCGATATGTCCGACAATAGCGCCATCGTCAGGATCCTTGACCGGACCGTCGAGGTTCCGCAGCCCAACAACCTGGGGACTCTCTTCGTCGAGACCCCGTCCTTCCCGCGCATCGACATGGACTCGGACACCATCGCCACCCGCGGGAACCACCAGCCGGTGTGGCGATATTTCCTGGACGACGGAACCGAGACCCGGGCCGGGACCACGGGGATCTACACCAACCCGTTCGGCCCACTGATCACCGGCGCCGCCAAGCTGGGCGCGGTCCCGGACTTCGACTTCTTCCAGGTGCCCGAATTCCCCGGCACCACGTTCGAGGTATTCCCGGGCGCGCCCTCGGTGACCGGGGATGACACCATCGTGTTCAAGGGCAACTACACGAATCCCGACGACGACAGCGCACGGACCGGTGTCTACTACCGTGAGCTGGTAGAGGATACGATCGAGGATGGCCCCGGTGGCGGCATCCTCCCGGTGGTATTGATCGCCAACAGCACGAGTACGTTGATTCCCGGCACCGACACCGTGTTCGGCTCCACTTCCCCGCCCAGCGCCGCGAACGGCCAGGTGGTGTTCGCCGGCTTCGACGACGAGCAGGCCCCGACCCTGGGTGGTATCTACGTGGCGCCGCTTGCAGCCAGCCCGACGCTCACCCCGCTGGTGAGAATTGGCGAACGGGTTCCCGGCGAATCCCCCAACGACACCTTCAACGGTCTGGGTGAGGGGGGTGCGTTCGACGGACGTTTCGTGGGCTTCTGGGGCGCCTGGGGCGAGGAGACCAAGACGGTGCGCCTGTACTGCCCGACGGAGGGCAACCGGGACCGCATCGACTACTGCAACCAAGATCTGGTCTGCGAGGACACCGGCGAGACGATAGGGGATGATAACAGTATCTGCGACGACGAGACCGACCCGAACTTCGGCATCAGGTGCTATCAGGACAAAGAGGTGCCGGTCAATCAGGGCATCTTTGTCCACGACATCAGAACGCAGAGTACGCGGGTGGTGGCGAAGACCGATGCGCCGTTCGATGAGTTCCTGTTCTGGAACTACTCCGGCAAGACCCCCTGCACGGGCGGCGGACACTCGGAGGAAGGTGACGCAGACGACGGCGAGCCGGCGCGCTGGCGTTCCTCGGCGTTCGTCGCCGTTGCGGGCGGGGTGGGCGCAACCTACCAGGCCGCCTTCAAGGCCAGGACGGGCGAGCTGGTTGACCCGGGGGTCTACGTCGACCCGGTGGACGGCATCTACCTCAGAAGAGGGCCGGGGCAGGGGCTGGCTACCGTGACCGTCCTCGACACCACTATGGACGGGCAGCTGCTCGATCCCGAGGCGCCGCTAGGCTCGACCATCACCGAGCTGGGTCTCGAGCGCGAGGGCCTGCGCGGCAACTGGCTGGCGGTCAGTGCGAAGATGGGCACTGAAGGCGGCGAGGAAGAAGACGACATGGCCGGGGTCTACCTGACCCGCGTGCCGAGGCGCTAGTAGTTGGCGGGCTGCGCTCGGGTAGCGCCCTCGTGGCGCCGACCACACCCGAGCGTAGCCTCGCCCCTGATATCTCCGCCCCTTTTAACGATGCCGTCACCTGTCGGCGTGGCGGCCAGGGCGACGATATCGGGCACCGGGGTGCTTGACGATGACAACAGGAGGGTATTCAGCCCGGGCACAACAGGTGCCGGATCGGAATTGGTGCAGTCAAAGGCCAGCTCTATCTCAGTCGGTGGAATCTCCGCCGTTGGCGTAAATGCGAAGACGTAGCTCTGCGACCCACCCGCTGCGATATCCGCCGGCGTATTCGGTGTGCCGGTCAACGCGTTCGTCGCCGGATCGGTGGTCTGGTAGACAAATTCCCCGGGCACGACGGTCAGCGGGGTGATGTCGCAACTGGTGGCGTCCGCGGTACCCGCGTTCATAATGGTGGCGAAGGCCGAGGCTGCGCTGCCGAGCTGCACTGAGCTGCTGCTCGGCAAGACAGAAGCCACCAGATCGACGGCCGGGGTGATAGGAGTCACGCTGGCAATCTCCTTGTCCAGGCCTATCACGTCGTTCTCAAGAAGCTGGGACGGCCGTCCTGCAACGACCGAACTGAAAAGCGTACTGCCATCCGGAGCAGGATCTCCATCGGGGAGGTTGTTCAACAGGATGCGATCACCTACATCCCAGGAGAGGAGTCGTGAGTTATTTCCGCTAAGTACCAGCAAAGTGCTGGGTACAAGAAGACGGAAATCATTAAAAATGTCTCGAAAAAATGACGGGTCGTCAGCGGTCGTGCCGACATCGAGGTTGAATAGATTGATATTGATTCGGTTATGGCGGGATATTGTTGTTATACGTAAGCGGTCAAACCCAACCGTTGTTGACGCAGTTTTTCCACATCGCTTATTGAAGGGATTGTAGGCGAACTTTTCTTTCCGGACGAGCGGCGTCAGTGCGTCGATTAGGGAACCGCCTGGGTAAGGAAGCTGCGACAATTGAAGTTCATTACAAGGTAACAGCGACACAAACAGTGAGGGGACGGGCCGTTGAACCCGCCGAATGAACTGGTGCAGGGTGCCATGTGCCTGGCTATGCGGCCGCGGCATCTTCGCGTAACAGCTTTTTCGCTGCTAGAGCGTGGCGCCTCCTTCGGTGCCGGCGATCGTCGAAGGTGCGTTCTTACACAAGGACGTGCTGGTCCGCGCCGATGTGCTGGAGCGCATCGCGAACGGCTGGAACCTCATTGAGGTCAAGTCCGGCACCAAAGTGAAAGAGGGTGTCCATGACAGTGATGTCGCTGTGCAGGTGTGGGTTCTGCAAGATGCCGGTGGACGAACGTGCGAGAACCCGGCTAAGCCGCATCCGATTCTCCAGGGGCTGCGCGGCCAGGTTGAAGCGGGAATGATCGTCCAGCACCGTCAGTGGCTGGCAGTGTCCCGCCGTGGTCGCAAAATGGCCTTTCAAGTCCATTTGCCACAGGTCTTTCGGTGAGTTACACGCTTCCGGTTAACCCCACACTGCCGAGTTAGTCGAAGAGGACATCAAACGGCAGATACTCGCGGGTGCGGGAACGCAGGATCTCGGTGGTCCGACGCACCAGGGGTTCCAGCGGCGCCGAGTCGTCGGTGAGTCGTCGTCCGGAGTCAACCGTGATGGGCAGACTGCGCGCGAGCGCCTCGGAGAGTCGCCTGGCGGCACGCGGATTACCGGCGCGCCGTGGCATCACCCGGGGCTGCTCACTGGCGGCGATAAAGAGGTTACGCGTGGGGTAGTCATCCAGCTCCCAGGGATCGGGATAGACATCCACGGTAGAGAATACGGTACGTGCGGTGCCCACGACCGCCTCGAGTGCCGGGCGCTGAGCGGGGTCCAGATGACTGCCAATCAGGTTGAGCACCACCACACCGTTGGGTTTGAGATGCGCGCGGTAAAGTGCGAATGCCTCCTCCGTGTAGAGCTGCCACGGTGGGTTGCCGCCGAGAAAGGCATCCATGTAGATCACGTCCCATCTCTGGTCGGTTCGTTGCAGAAAGCGCCGGCCGTCTGCCACCACCGCCTCGCCCTGGTAGGCGAAATACGCACGGGCGGCCCGCAGCACCTCGGCGTCGATCTCGACCACATCCACCTGTACGCCTTCCCGCGTCAGGGTCTCGGCCATCACGCCGGGGCCCAGGCCGATGATCAAGGCGTTTGTCATGCCCGGAGCATAGAGTCTGGCCAGTCCAATCATGCCATCGTCGTAAGCGTAGGCGGACCGCTCCGTGTGCAGGTCGATGCCGCCCTGGTCCGTGCCGTTGACAATCATATAGCGGAAGTCCTCGCCCTTCTCCACGACGCGCAGCTCGCCGTAAAGGGTCTGCCGCTTGGCCAGGAGCCGGTAGACCTGGCCGTCCGCGTTGAGCGCGCTGACCTCTGGCGTGCCACCTGTCAGACTCATGCCGAGCAGCACGGCGATCGTCAGCATCGCGGCTGCGGCTCCTGCTGCGGGCGCCCGCAGCAGGAGCGCGGGCGTGACGGTCAACAGTGCCGTGCCAAGAAACGCGGCTGTGAGCGGGGCATAAAGAAAGACCCAGACCGCGCCGAGCGTGCCGACCAGGCTACCGACCGTTGAGACCGCATAGATACCACCGGCGGTGCCGCCCACATGGCCAATCCCGTCCGACGACAGACCACGGATCAGGGCAGGCGAGACCTGACTCAGGAAGAACAGCGAGGGCGCAATCAGGACCAACGCGGCGATCGCGGCCCCCGTGATGGTAGAGAGATCGATGGTTGCCGCGATAAGCGGCGGACGAACGAAGGGAATCGCCGCGCACAACAGGGCGCCAAACACCGCCGCACGCCGGGCTACCAGCAGCCCCCCCTTCACATCGGCCCGCCGCCCGCCGAAGGCATAGCCCGCAGCAAGCGCCAGCATGGTGGTGGCGATCACCAGGGCCCACACGGTGATTGAGCCGCCGAACACCGGCGTGAGGATTCGAGCAACACCCAGCTCGACGACCATCACCGCGGCGCCCGCCACGGCGGCCAGGCCCAGGGCCACGGGTCGCTGCCAGGGTTGCACTCGGCCCGGTTCTGGTTGCGTTGCTGCAGGCGTTTTAATGACAGTGCTCCGCAAGTATTGTGGCTTCGGCAAGGCCAGCAGGCTGGGCCCCTAAGGGTCCCATAACTGCCTCAGCGAAACAACCGCTTTCCCAGTGCTACGACTGACTTTGAGGTCTTTCCGGATGCTGCAACAGCAAGCGCTCGGACCCGCTCTGCGACTCTGAGCAGGGCGTCCGTGTCTAAGCCTGTTCGATGAGTAATCGTCGCAACAACAGGGACTGCAGGTCACGGCGGCCGTCGCCGATCAGATCGATGACCCGCTGCTTGTCCCTGACGCGCTAGACTACTTCGTCCCATGACATGTGTGCGACCAGAGCGTCATAGCCAAGGGGTGGTGCAACCGGTCGAACCGGTCGTGACGTCGCCGGGCCAGTTAACCCGCCTCGCAGCCCTGCCGGGACGGCGTCTTTAACCTATCATTCGCGCTATGATGACCGCTGAGCCGGGGAAGCACGAGCGCCCGTGATGGAGGGCAAGATCCGATCGATCGTCGTGGCGATTGTCTGAGTTGCCACGCTGTCCGCCATTCTGGCCTGGGCGCTGGGGACCCGCGAGACCCGCCTGTCAATTGCCGCCGGTCCGAGCAGCGGCGAGGCTTTCCAGCTGGCCTCCGCAATCGCGCAGGTGTTCAATGCGACGGTACCGAACACAACCCTTGATGTTTTCGAAACCAATGGCTCGTCGCAAAATGTCAGGCTGCTGGAGGCCGGACAGGTCGATTTGGCCACCATGCAGGCCGATATCCGCGCCGATGATACGGTGAACGCGGTAGCGTCCCTGTATTTCGATGCCTACCAGCTGATCGTGAAGGAATCATCCGACATACAGGGTTTCGAGGATCTCGAGGGCTATCGCGTGGCTATCGGGCCGGCTGGCAGCGGACAGAGCAGTGCATTCGTGTTCACGGCGGAGCACTACGGACTCTCCAGTGAGCAACTCACGGCATTGCCGATGTCAGAGGACACCGCCAATTTCGCCATGATCATGGGCCAGGTTGACGCCGTGTTCAGGGTGCGCGCACCCGGTAACCTGTCGATTCGCGAGCTGGTGCGTGATCATCCGATGCGGCTGGTGCCCATTCAACAGTCAGACGCACTGGCGCTCAGGAAGCCCACCCTGAGCTCGGGTGTTATCCCGCTCGGCTCCTACCGCGGATCGCCGCCGCTCCCGGACCGTGATTTGCCCACTGCGGTGCTGGAACGGCTGCTGGTCGCGCGTGCGGATCTCGATACCAATCTGGTGCATACCCTCACGCGTACCCTGTTCGAGCGCCGCTCCGATCTGATCGCGTTGAACAACCTCGCCGGGTTCATTGGCGCGGTTGACAGCGAGGGCAGGATTTCCACACCGCTGCATCCCGGGGCCAGACGCTATTATGACCGTGAGAAGCCTGATTTCTGGCAACAGAACACACGTCTTCTTGCATCGCTTCTGTATGTGGTCGCCATACTGACCTCGGCGGCCCTGGCGTTACGTTCCCATTTCACACGCAGGCGCAAGGTACGGATCAGCAAATATACGATGCAGCTGATGGAGGTTGCGAAACAGGCGCGCAATACCGAGTCAGTGCAAACCCTCTATGAACTGAAAGACGGACTGATCCATATGCTGCATCAGGTCGTGCAGGATCTGGACAAGGATCGTGTCAGCCAGGAAGAGTTCGAGCATTTCAGTTTTACCTGGCAGGCCGTGGATACGGTGGTGCGGGACAGCCTGGCGCTGACAGGCCATCCGCTGTCTTCGTCCGATACCAGAGCCAGTGAGAGGAGACATAAGAATGCATAAAAAGCGCAACGCACTGCGTTTCTGGCTGATCACAGCGACCTCACTTGCCCTGCTGCTGGGCGGAATCGGATTTGCGGCCATCCGCTTTGTTGTAGGTTCGCAGCTCGAGCAGTTTGCGGAGCGTTTTCTGCTGTTGAGTTCGCTCAGAAAGGAGGCGCTGGAGTCCTACTTTGATACGGTCAGGGCTGAGATCACGTTCTGGAGTCTCAACGAAGGACTGCTGTCCAAACAGGTTGACATTAACAGCTACTGGAAGGCTTATCAGGGCTCCAGAGACAAGGCCAATGCCAGGCTCGATTATGATTTTTCCGTGAGTGCCTTGCAGGCGGACCTGGATGTTCTGGCCAAACGGTTCGTCGCAGAACGCGGCTACTATGATTTTTTTCTCATCGGTAAAGACGGTGACGTTCTCTATAGCGTGGAAAAGGAAGCCGATCTGGAAACCAATCTGGTGACCGGGCCCTGGCGTGAAACCGGACTGGCAGAGGTATTCCGAGGGGCCATGAAGGCGGCGGGAGAACGTGAGGTTGTGTTCAGTGATTTCGCACCCTATGCCCCCAGTGCCGGCGAGCCCGCCATGTTCGTTGCCACGGCCATGCGCGATGCCGACGGACAGGTCCTCGGCGTGTTGGGGTTGCAGGTGCCGACCGAACGCATCAAATCCATTATGCAGTTCACGGCCGGCATGGGAGCAACCGGTGAGACCTACCTGGTTGGCGAGGACCTGCTGATGCGCAGCGATTCGCGCTTCAGCGCGGATTCCACGATTTTGAAGACTGAGGTCGATACCGAGCCGGTGAAGCGGGCATTGGGCGGAGAGAGCGGGACCTTGTTTGTCCCCGATTATCGCGGTGTAACAGTGCTTTCTGCTTACAGCGCGACACAGATCGGGGCATTCCGCTGGGCAGTTATGGCAGAGATTGATGAGCAGGAAGTCCTGCAGACCATGGCCGGCAAGCGACCGGCAATCGCCGGGCTTACGCTGGTCTTATACTCTCTGGTAATGTGGTCATTCTGGTATATACGCGCGGGTGAGTGGTCCGGGGGCGAAGCTTTTGCCGGCCTGGCCGCGGATCCTGATTACCAGGATATGGGCGGATGACTGAGCAAAGTCGGGGTCAGGTCTGAATGGCACTGACTTAAGTCAAATGTAGGGTGGGTTAGCGTTTTTTGCGTAACCCACCAATCTTTGCGAAGCAACACGACGCATATTTTAATGAGTGCCTGCCGGCACGTCCCGTGGGTTACGGCACAAACGGCGTGCCTAACCCACCCTGCATCGATAATGTAGCGTCGACTCGCAAGCGTGGCCCCCTGAACTGTTCAGTTCCGGGAAGAAGATGAAACGCTTGCGGTGTACTCGTCGACGCATTATTCACACCCCGAGGAGATTCCCATACTCGACGTGATCGACGTCGCAAACGACAGTCCATCCGCGCTCGCGTCGCCCTGCCAGCGGCTCCGGCGTTTCATGCAGCGCTACTTCCGACACCGGGTCGATCCGTCAGGACGCCAGCCCGTTCGAGCGCACCATTGAGCAGGCGCCAGACTTGCCTTCCGTCCTCTTGCCCGAGCGCTTCATCTGCGAGCGCTCGGGCTCGTTTCATGGTGAAGGCGCGAATCGCCAGCTTGACGCGCGCAAGACTCCCGGGGCTCATGCTCAGCGCATCGGCGCCCATGCCGAGAAGTACCAGAGCTCCGGCGGGATCACCGGCCATTTCACCACATACGCTTACGGGCGTGTTTCCTTCATGAGCGTCGCGGATGACCGTGCAAATCGCGTTAAGGACGGCGGGATGCAGCGCGTCGTAGGGGGTCGTTACCTGAGCGTTGGTTCTGTCTGCCGCAAGTATGTATTGAGCAAGATCGTTGCTACCGATGGAAAGGTAATCCACTCGTTTCGCCAGGGCTTTGGTCAGAAAGACAGCGGAAGGTACTTCGATCATCACGCCTACCTCTGGCTTTGCCATCGCCTGGCCTTCTTCCACGAGCCCGCGATGCGCGTGAGCCAGCAGCTCTAACGCCTCATCGAGCTCCCCCACTTTGGCGATCATGGGAAAGAGTATTTGCAGGTTCTCGAGCCCCGCATTGGCTCGCAGCATTGCTCGCAGCTGGATCACGAAGATCTCCGGGTGCTCCAGGGAGAAACGAATCCCGCGACAACCCAGAAAGGGGTTCTCCTCCTCCAGGGGGAAATACGAGAGGATCTTGTCGCCACCGACGTCGAGCGTGCGCATGGTCACCGGCTGCGGCGCGAAGGCTTCCAGTAGGCGGCGATAGCGCTGGTATTGTTCCTCTTCAACCGGAAACGCGTCGCGTAATAGAAACTGATATTCGGTGCGATAGAGGCCTACGCCTTCGGCTCCGTTGCTCTGCGCGGCGTCGATTTCATAGTCCAGCCCGATATTGGCGTACAGGGGCAGCCGGATACCGTCTGGCGTTTGTGCTGGCAGCTTACGGCAGGCCAGGAGCCGCGCAGCGACTGCCTTTTGCTCGCCGATGCGTCGTTCAAAGGCAGCGACCGTTGGGCGAGACGGATTCACGTAGATACGACCTTCATCCCCGTCGACCACCATCGTGCAGCCCTCTACGAGGCCAACGGGCAGCGATGACAGGCTCACGACGGCGGGAATGCCTAGGGAATGCGCCAGGACAGCGGTGTGTGAAAGGGCCGTGCCGTGCCGGCATACAATACCGGCGAGTCGGCCCGCTGGCACCGAGGCGATTTCCTGGATGCTGACGGTGTCTCCCACCAGGATGCAGCGTTCCGGGTACCATCTCGCGCCCTCGAACTCTGACTGGAGGTGCACAAGGACACGCTGGCCGATCTCACGAATATCTTCCCCGCGTGCGCGCAGATAGGGGGCTTCCATCTGATCGAAGACCCGCGCATGCTCGGCAATGGTGTTACGCCATGACCCGGGGGCCCAGTTTCCGGCGCGGATCCGCTCGAGAGTGCCTGCTACCAGACTGTCACCGCCAAGCAACATGATGTACACGTTGAACAGCTCACGCACCTCGCGTGGCAGGACATCGGCCAGGCGCTCGCTACTGGCACCCAGTTCCGCCTGGGCCGCAGCGATCGCGGCCCTGAAAGCGGTGTGTTCGGCATCGATGTCGTCGATGTGGCGATCCGGCACAGACTCGAGCCTCGCCAGCGGGTCGAGCAAAGCAGCGGTGCCGATGGCTACCCCGGTGGCCGCCTGAACGCCCTGAATGAATGCCTTTGCCCCGGCCTCCCTGCGGAGAAGCCTGGCGACTTCGTCGACTTTCGCGGCTTCATAGATGACCTTCGAAAGCTGCGCTGCGATCGTGATGAAGAACGTCACCTCGTCCTGGTTGAACTGGCCATGTCCCTGTTTCCAGGCCACCAGCACGCCCAGGACATGGTGATAATGGATGAGCGGCATGCCGAGAAAGGTATCGAAAGGTTCGTCGCCTGTTTCAGGCGCGGGGCAGTAGCGCGGGTGGGCCGTTGCATCGGTCAGAACAACCAGCTCCCGGCGTTCGCCAACCAGGCCGAGGAGGCCAGCCTGTGGACCTGACCGGACCTGGCCAGCCGCTGCGGGGCGCAATCCCTCCGACGCCATCAAGACATACTGATCGGCTTCGGCACCGGTCAGATACACGGCGCAGGCATCGACAGGCAGGGAATCTCTGATCCGGCGAACAAGGATGGCCAGCGCTTCGTCGAGGTTCGATGCGCTGCTGACTTCCCGCACAATCTCCCGCAAATCAGTGCGCATCGTGAGAGACCTTCAGCTCGGGGAGCAGGAACCGCTGGCGGCAGATGCTCAACATGCGCTCTGTAGACAGTGGACGCCCGGTGCGACACTGACTGCTGCCAGATGCGTCGCTGGTGGCCGCGCACCGCATGGGGCCCCAGGCGAGTGGTCGGACGGGGAGACGCACAGTCTGATGGTCCGCATTGAGTTCAAGGTCGCTCAGCGCTCGGTTAGCGTTAGCAGGATGTCGGCGTACCAGGCGCAGTTCAGCCCCAGCGCCTCGTCCAATTCCAGGTCACGGGTACCGACATCGAGCCGTGCGGAGTGGACGCCGAGCAGTATCCAGGGCAGATCGCCCAGCATCCGATCTCGTCCGGAAGCACGCATCACGACCGGCGCGCCGCTGGTGCCCCGGTGCGTGCGGGCATCGGTGAGGAAGTAGCCCTCGCCCTGGAAACGCAGCCCGAACGAAGACGCGACCACCGCGTGGCGCACCACGGGCGTATGGTGCAACGCGTCGTGGAAGCCGAGCGGAAAACCGACCACCAGCAGCGAGGTGCCTACCTCAACCTGGTCGGGCGGGCGGTGCAGGTGCTCGGGCGTGAAGGCCCGGTAGACCGTCGTCCGGGGCAGCGCAGAGCGATCGATTTCGATCACCGCCACGTCGATCTCTCCGGCAGTGTCGAGGCCCTGGCGCCAGACGCTCTTGCGCTCGCGGTATAGCGGAATCGAGAATCCGGTGGACTTGGCGATGTTATCCGGGTCGATGTGCAGTTCAATCTCGACGCGGTCCGGGAAGTGCTTGCTCGGTTCGTCGATCACCACGTGCCGGCTCGTCACCAGAAACAGCCGTTCATCGCGCTCGAAGAAGAAGCCGCTGGCATTCGTCAGTACCCGCTCCTGTTCGAAGGTCAGGACGCGGGCCGCGGTGAGCAGCAGCGATTCGATCATAGGCATGTCAGTGCATCGGGCAGGCGGGCAACTGGCCGTTCGGGAGGGACGGCATGCGTCGACAGACCGCCCTCGTGCGTGACGCATTGTGCGCCAGCGGCGCCTGCCGCGTCCACATGGCGCAGCGGCCAACCCGCCTGCTGCGCTCCCTGGCGACGGGGGGACGTGCCCCGCAGGCACGATTTCATTAACACGGTTACATTATCCAGGCGTACGCCAACAACAGAATCACCACGAGTGGTAACGGTACAAACTGGCCAGGGCGATCAAACCGCTCAAAGCGACCGCAGGGCGCCATCCGCCAACCAACCAGGCGCAGACAAACCGCCGCGTTGAGTCGGCGTGTACAGCACCAAGAGCGGGCCTGGACACAACGCGCGCGCACTTATGTGGTGCAATCTCACCGCGCTTCGCATCGTCGGCGTCAGCTATGTCTCTGAATTGCGGTTCAATCATGGGCCTGGCACAACAACTGCTTGGAGCCGGGTATTGCAAAGATGCCGTCAACGACGATGGCGTCTTGTGCGCCGATGCTGCGGCTCGATGGCGCATCAACCAGGTAGGGTAACGAAGCCCTGTGACGGACTGACCTGTTCGGTCAGTGCGTCCCGGGGTTTTTTTGTGAGGATACAGGCTCGAAATGGGCAAACAGACCCTGGACGATGGCATCTGTCTGCAATCTTTCAGGCACGCGTGAGGTTTGTATGCTATTCGGACGAACCCAGAAAAATCCCATCCAGATTGCGGACAAAGGCGTCGTGGAATGGAAGTACGCCGCCTGCGGTTACTGTTCCACGGGGTGTTCCATCGAGGTCGGTTTGAACGCCGAGGGCAGACCGGTTGCGTCACGCGGCGTCGCGGAAGCCGATGTCAACCGCGGCAAGCTGTGTCTAAAGGGCATCTTCGAGCACGAACTGTTCGAATCCCCCGGGCGTGGCATCCAGCCCCTGCGGCGCGCGCACTGGCACAGGCCATGGCAAGCCACTGACTGGGATACGGCGCTGGACCGGTTGCACAACGAGATCCGCCGTGTGCAGGCAAAGCACGGGCGTGATTCATTCGCCATCATATCCACTGGGCAGATGCTTACCGAGGAGTTCTATACCCTCGGAAAACTGACCCGTGGTCTTATCGGCACCAACAACTACGACGGCAACACCACGCTGTGCATGGCTTCCGCCGTCTCCGGTTACAAGCGGTCCTTCGGCTCGGACGGGCCACCGGGTTGCTACGAGGACTTCGAACACACGGACTGCCTGATCGCCTGGGGGTCCAACCTGCCGGAGCAGCATCCCATAATCTACTGGCGACTGAAGGAAGCGCAGGAACAGCGTAACTTTCCGCTGATCGTGGTGGATCCGCGGGTCACCATGCTGGCACAGAACGCACACCTGCACCTGCCCATCACGCCGGGTACGGATGTGGTTCTCATGAACGCCATGATGCATGTCATCTTCAAGGAAGGCCTGGAAGACGCGCGTTACATCGAAGCCAACACCACCGGCATCACGGACCTGCGCGCCGAAGTCGAAAGATACGACCCTGTGACGGCGGCCAGGATCTGCGGCATCGACGAGGACACCATCCGTGTGGTGGCCCGCACCTTTGCCAGAGCGCCGGCCGCGATGCAGATCTGGACCATGGGGATCAACCAGTCCACCCACGGTTCTGATGGCGTGGTGGGCATCAACAACCTGGCGCTGATCACCGGCAATATCGGCAGACCCGGCGGCACCTCGTTGTCCATCACCGGGCAGTGCAACGCCATGGGTACACGGGAGTGGTCGTCCTGCTCCGGGCTGCCCAATTATCGCCTGCTGGAAGTCCCGGAGCACCGCGCCGAGGTGGCGAAGTTCTGGAACGTGGACGAGGAATTCTTCCCCAAAAAGCGCGGCATGTTCCAAACCGATATCTACCAGGCGATGGAAGCCGGGCAGATCAAGGGCCTGTGGCTGATCGCCACGAACCCGATGTCCTCGTTACCCAATACCGCGCGCGTCCGCAAGGCCATGGAGCAACTGGAGTTCTGTTGCGTGCAGGACTGTTACCTGGATACCGAAAGCGCGCAGTACGCGCACCTCTATCTGCCCGCCGGCACCTGGGCCGAAAAAGACGGGGTCATGACCAACACCGAACGCCGCATCAACCGCGTCAGGCCGTTGACGCCCCCGCCGGGCGAAGCTCAGCCCGACCTGTGGATATTCAACCGGGTGGCGGAGCGCTTCAACACAGACGGTAAGGTCAGTTTCCCCGAACAGGCCGGCGACATCTTTCTGGAAATGCGCGAACTGTCGCGCGGGCGCCTTGCCGACATTTCCGGCATGGATCATGAGCTGATCGAGCAGCACCGCGGTATTCAGTGGCCTTACACGGCGGAGCAGCGCGACCGGGGCGAAGCCCCGCCGAAAGGCGGCAAGCGAATCTACACCGAGGACGCAACCTTCAGTTACCCCGATGGTCGCGCCAGGCTGATACCGCTGCCTTTCACCGACAACAACGAAGTACCGGACGAGGAATTTCCCATCTGGCTCAATACTGGCAGGCTGATTGAGCACTGGCACGGGCGCACCAAGACCGGCAAGATCGGTAACAACAACAAGTACAGCCCCATTCCTTTCATCGAAATCAATCCTGACCTGGCCGCCGGGCTCGGGGTTCGGCGCGGCGAATACGTGCGGTTGGTGTCACGCCGCGGTGATGCCGTGGCGATGGCGCAGCCGACGCAGCGGGTGCCGAAGAACATGGTGTTCCTGCCGTTTCATTTCCACGACTGCGCCAACCGCCTGACGTTGGGACTGCTGGACCCGCATTCCCGCCAGCCCGCCTACAAGCAGTCGTCCGTGCGCATCGAAAAGATCGCGGATCAGGTCGCCGCGGCCAGGTTGAGTATGGAAATGCGCAAGTTTTAAGGGGAAGGGAATGTTACACGCACGCGACAACGAGCCGGACTACGCGCGGCTGAACGACGCGGTCAGCCAGACGCACAACTGCTACGGCAAGCCTGTCGAGACCGTGCCGGAGGGGGATGCGCGCCGTGGGCAGAGCCTGAACATCAGCAACCTCAACGGACAGGGCGATAATCCCAACCGCTACAAGCAACACGGGTTCTATTTCAACGCCGATAACTGCATCGCCTGCCATGCCTGCGAAGCCGCGTGCAGCGAGAAGAACGACAACCCCGCGCACCTGGCCTTTCGCTCCGTCGGCTTCGTGGAAGGCGGCACCTACCCGGATTATCAGCGTATCAATATCTCGATGGCCTGCAACCACTGCGACAACCCGGTGTGCCTCAAGGGCTGTCCGACCCGGGCCTACACCAAATTCGCCGAGTACGGCGCGGTACTGCAGGACCCGGACATCTGCTTCGGTTGCGGCTACTGTACCTGGGTGTGCCCTTACAACGCCCCGCAGCTCGATCCGGTGAAAGGTCAGGTGAGCAAGTGCAACATGTGCGTGGACCGGCTCGAGCTGGGACTCAAACCGGCCTGTGTGTCCGCCTGCCTCGGCAAGGCGCTCGACTTCGGCGTAATTGAAAACATTCCGGAAGGACGCTCGCAGGCGAAGACCGACATCCCCGGCTTTCCGCGTACCGACATTACCCACCCGAATATCCGGTTTGAGCAAAAGCGGGTGACGCAGCGCGACATGGTGAGGCTGGACGACACACCGGTGAAGTATCGTCGCGACGACGCCACCGGGGTGTTCAAGCCCCTGCTCGATCCCAAACGGGGATTCCGGCGCGAATGGAACCTGAGAAAACTGCTCGGCTCACACGAAAACGCGCATATCGCCTTTACGCTGAGTACCCAGGCGGTGATGGGCGCCTTTGCGCTGCTGACACTCGGGGCCTGGACAGGGATCGAGCCGCTCGCGACCTTCAGGCAAACCGTGGCCCTGGTACCGACCTTGCTGGCCATGCTGGTGCTGCTGGGTTTTGGCCTGTTCAAACTCAATTTGCACCTGGGTAAACCGCAGCGCTTTTATCGAGGCTTTTACAACCTGCGGTTATCGCCAGTGAGTCGCGAGATCGCCGGCGTGTCGGCCTTCTTTACCGGCCTGGCGGGTTACACCCTTTTTTCCCTGTTCGATGGCGCGATAGCCGGCGCACTGCGCGGGCTGTTTGCTGTGCTCGCGCTCGCCGGTGGAGGCGTCGGCGGATACTACATGTACAAACTCTACCGTATCCCGGCGCGCCCGTTCTGGGATCACTGGCATACCGCCGCGGCCTTCGCCGCTACCGCCTTGAGCCTGGGCGCGCTGTTGCTCGTCGGCGCCGCCTTGATCTTCGGCGTCCTGACAGCGCACCTGAGCGGGCTGCTGGCGGGCGTGACAGCGCTGGGACTGGCGCTGGAAGGGGTGGGTCTGATCGGACACGCCCGTGACCTTAAAGCTGCCGAAAGCGAGGGCGCTGCCTCCTTTTATGCCCAGACCACCACCTACGGTTACCCGTACTGGCTGCGCAACGGCCTGCTCGTGTCAGGCCTGTTGCTGGCGGCCGGTATGGCTGCTGCGGGCAGCCCGAGCCCGCTGGCGTTCGTCCTGCTGGCGCTGCTGACCACCGCTTCGGCCGTGATGGGTCGGGCCCTGTTTTACGTGGTGGTAATCCCCACCACGATGCCGGGAGCGTTTTTCTGGAAGAACGCCGGCTTCGTCGAACATGCGCGCGAAATTGGCCTGGCTGAGATGCCGCAGGTCGGCGTTGCCTGCCAACGCCACCATCCGTTCAAGCTGGGCGAACTGATCGAGACGGTGCGCACGACGACGCTGAACGACAAACTTGCACAGCTGCGGCGTATCGTGACCGGCTGAATCTTTTAGAGGTAGTCCGGCTGCTCCTGTGTGGGCGCCTTTTCCAGCTCACGCAGCAGTTCCTCCCACTGGCGCAGCATCTCCTGCATCAGATCCTCGAGCGGCTCGCGCCACACCTTGGGATCCGGCAGCCGGAAGGGCGGTGCCGGGGGCTGCCCGGCGCCAGCGGATGGCGCCTCCGCGATGGGCGGCTCGGCCAGGACGACGCTTATCGTCTGCGGCGTGGCGTTGCGGATGATCTCGAACGCGACCGTCTCGCCCGGTTCATAGAACTCGAGCCCGCGCTGCACGTCGGCGCTGTCGGCTATTGTCTTGTCACCCATGCGCGCGATCACATCACCCACCTGGAGGCCGGCCTTCGCCGCAGGACTGTCCTCGGCCACCTTCACGATGATCACCCCCTGTCCAGCGGGGACCTTGAACACCTCGCGCAGCTCGTCGGTCATCGCCTGCAGCTGAACCCCCAGGTAGGAACCCGGCGCCCCGGGGCCCGGCGGGATTCCGCCGGTCGGCGGCTGGCCCGGTGACGTCTGCGCCGCGGCCGATGCCAGGCCGGACACCAGCAGCCCGAACAACACGAGTGCAGAGAGGATCGGGTACTTGGCAGACACAGGTCTTAACATCGATAAGGCTCCCGGCAAGCAGCTCCAGCGGCAATCACACCCAGACTCGTGCCCGGGCCGACTGCTGCTGCGGACGCACTCACCTTTTAAACTCAACCGATTAGGGCAGGTGTTATGCAAAGTATAGCAACAAGGGGCAATTTGGGTCAGCACAGTCGGTGGGTTACGGCACAAACGGCGTGCCTGACCCACCCTGCGTCCATGAGGTAGGGTGGGTTAGCGTTGTTTGCGTAACCCACCGAGCGTTGCGAAGCAACACAACGCATCTTTCCTGCTTATCATATGTTGGTCCGAGACGCAGCCATAGGCGACCATGAATCCGCTCAGACTTTCCAAGTCCCGCTACCTGTCTGGCTGCCAGTGCCGCCTCAAGCTCTGGTACGACTTTAACGCGCCGCACTTAGCGCCTCCGCCTGATGTCGTGCAGCAGGCAATCTTCGCTACGGGGCACGCGGTGGGGTTGCTCGCGCAACGACGCTATCCGGGCGGCCAGTGCGTCGATATCGGTTACCGCCATACGAGGGAAGCCATCGCGCGGACCCTGACGCTCATCTCGGACCCTTCGGTGCCGGCGATCTTTGAAGGGGCGTTCTTACACAAGGACGTCCTGGTCCGCGCCGATGTGCTGGAGCGCACCACAAACGGCTGGAATCTCATCGAGGTCAAGTCCGGCACCAGGGTAAAAGAGGGTGTCCATGACAGTGACGTCGCGGTGCAGGTGTGGGTGCTTCAGGGTGCCGGTGTCGCGCTCGAACGGGCAGGGGTGTTGACTCTCAATCGTGACTATGTCTACGACGGATTGACACTCGATACCGATCGGCTGTTCGTCTTTCACGATCGGTCGGAGCTCGTCGAGGGTTTACTCCCCGACGTAGCAAGGGATATTGCATCGTTCATGCAGATGCTTGCCGGAAGGTCGGCGCCCGATATCGAGCCGGGCGATCACTGCTTTGATCCCTATGATTGCCCTTATTACGGGCACTGCACGCGCGACAGCGTGTTCCCCGAACATCCCATAACAGAGCTGCCGAATCTTCACTGGCGACGTCGTCAGGAGCTCGAAGAGGCCGGCGTCGAGACGGTTCCCGAGGTGCCGGACGATTTCCCCCTGTCAGCGCGCCAGGAACTTGTCCGCCAGTCGGTCATGCATGGCACCGAATACGTATCGGACACGCTGGCCTCGGAGCTTGCCGCGATTCAGTATCCCGTGTATCACCTCGACTTCGAAACCTGCGCCCCGGCTGTTCCGCAGTTCGTCGGGACGCGTCCCTATGACGCCATCCCTTTTCAGTTTTCGGTGCATATCGAACGGGAGGAGGGCGATATCGAACACCTGGAATATCTGCATGAACAGGACGGTGATCCACGCAGGCCGTTCGCCGAACGTCTCATCGCTGCCTTGGGCTCCAGCGGATCGATTTGTGTCTATACGCGCTATGAGGCCCGCGTCATACGTGAACTGGCAACGGCGTTGCCCGATCTGGCTGATCGACTCGAGGCCCTGCTCGATCGACTCTGGGATCTGCACAGGATTGTGAAGAACCACTATTACCACCCCGGGTTTCATGGCTCATCGTCAATCAAGAAGGTGCTTCCGGTCCTGGTGCCAGCGCCTGGTTACGATGCCCTGGAAATTCAGGACGGGCAGACCGCGGCAGTCATGTACGCGAAGGCGCTGGACAACCCAAGCCCGGAGCAAAGGCAGAGAGTGTTTGCCGCATTGAAGGCCTATTGTGGGCTGGACACCCTGGCGATGCTACGGTTGCGAGAGGCATTGAGGGAAATTGCGGTCAGGTCTTGAAGTGTGAAATTCCGTTCAGACGTTAACAGATAGCCTTTGGGAGGCGACCGACAGTGCCAGTGACAATCGCCGGCAGCATAGAGCGCATGGTCACCGAGGACGACGAACCCTATCTCGGCATACCGGTACCTGGCGAACACGTACGACCTTACCTCGAGGCCCTGCGGCGCTATCTGAGCGCAGCGGATTACCGTCTGTACACGGACAACCAGCAGATACGCGATCGAGGCAGGTACCACATCACATTCATCAACCCGCGTGAGTACGTGGCGATCCCGGCCACGATCCTCGAAGGCCTGCTTGGCAAAGGTGGGTCGGTGGCGATGTTGGGTCTCGGTGTTGCCGAAAGCGCTGGCGATCGGGCATTTTTCGTCGTCTGTGAGTCACCACTTCTTCAGAGCCTGCGCCGCCAGGCGGGGCTTGCCGAGAGCGACCTGCACGTGACGCTGGGTTTCAACCCGGCGGACATGCATGACGTGCGCAAGGATCGCGGGACACTCATCAGCGACCTGCAGCGCAATCGCTAGCCGGACGACCGATCCCGACGCCGTCAGGTTACAATCAGCGGGTCGACACCTACTAGAAAAGCCGATACGTGACACAGCCGAATCCTTGCCGCGTGTGGGGTAGCGCCCGGGGTGGACGGGCGCTTGAAGTTGGCCGGCCGGTGAGAGAGCCGGGTTAATCCTTCGGCGCGCCAGCCTTGATGGTCCGAGGGATCTTCACCCCGACCAGGTTGTTCTCGGACCATTTGGCCAGTTCGCGCAAGACTGGCAGCAGTGCCGTCCCCTGTGGCGTGAGGTGGTATTCGTAACGCGGCGGATGCTCCTGGTAGCGTCTTTTTTCGAGCAGCCCATAGGCGGTCATGCGTTTCAGACGATCGGCCAGGATGTTAGACGGAATTCCCTCCGCCGCCGACTGGAAGTCCTTGTTCCGGTGCCTGGCGAAGAGCCCAATATCGCGAATCAACAGCAAAGACCACTTGTCGCCGATCAGGTCTAATGCAGAGGCGATCGGGCAAGAGGATCGACGCGTCGGGAGATTGGCGGATGGCATCCGTGGGCTCATGCCGCCAGCATAGCCTTTAATACTTGCACTTTGCAAGTGACTCGACTATTGTTCACTTGTGAAATGCAAGTGACTAGAGGAGGCGCGACATGCCAATCGACCTTATTCTCCCCCTGAGCATGACCTTGGCGGTTACGAGCTGGATCTTGATTTTCGTCTGGTACGTTCATCCTGTGCTGCGTACGCGAAGTTTTGCAGATGCAACACAACCCTTGCTGCTGTTACATTGCTTTCGTTACGTCGGCCTGATGTTTCTGATCCCCGGCGTGACGGCAGAGCCCTTGGATGCACGCTTTGCAGTACCGGCGGCATACGGCGACCTGGCCGCGTCCGGGCTGGCTTTCGCTGCGCTGGCGGCGCTGCGTCTATCCCGTCCCGTGGCCCTGACAACTGTCTGGATCTTCAACGTATGGGGACTGGTTGATCTGTTCAATGCAGTCGCACGAGGCATCGCCTACACGCCGGACGGCGCACTGGGTGCGGCGTTCTGGATTCCAGCCTTGTTCGTTCCCCCCTTGCTGGTGTCGCACGGTTACATCTTCTGGCGCCTGCTGCGCGAAATCCGCAGTGCGGGCGTGGCGGAGGGCGAGCCTCGACATATCGGGCTGTGAGCCGCCGCTGCGCGCCCGCCTTGAGGCGGGCACAGGCAGGTGCCCGACGAAACGTGCCCAGCCTGCGGTGGGGCGGTGCGGATCATGCGCAAAGCACTCGCTGCGCGCGCGAGGCAGGCTCTCGCCTGCATAGAGGACCCGTTGGAGGTGACCGAGAAGATCCTCGCTCAACTCGATGCGAAAGGCGCCGCGGCGGAAGTTTCCCGGCGGCCGCCAATGGTGGTTAAGGAGCGTGATGCAACAGCTCGATTTGTGTGTTGCTGATGCTGACAGCAAATTGATGGTTTTCGTTACGATGTTTCCAGCACAGCGTTACGGCGCCTTCTCCGTCGAGCAGGCCGGCAATACAGGCGGTATCGGTGGGTGATAAGGGATTTATTGTTCTGCAGGAAACCACCCATGGTTGTCCTCATTAAAAAAATGGATGGCCCTGGCATTATGCCAGGGCCATGTGTTTGGTGGGGCGGCGACAATCACATCGCCCGATAAATCAACGCGTGAAGAGGCCGTTTGTCACAAATACCCCCAGCGACCGATGTTAGAAAAAGTGACCCGAAGATAGCGAAGCCGAGGGTTCCGCGATTCGGTAGCCCATCGCTCGGTAGCCGCGCTGACGCCTCTCCCACATCCTGACCAACGCGGGATGGCCTACGTCGACGAAATCGACGATTCGAACATCAGTCTTGGCGGCGTGTTCCCGATGCAGTCGGCCGGCGTACTGCTGCAGCGTGCCTTTCCAGGATACCGGCATGGCCAGGATCAGGGTGTCGAGCGGGGGATGGTCGAAACCTTCCCCGACGAGCCTCCCGGTCGCGAGCAGGATTCGCGGTGTATCCGGTGGAAGCGCATCGAGTTCGGCGATGAGTTTCCCACGCTGCTTTTTCGACATCCGGCCATGCAGCACGAAGGGCTTCAATCCCTGTTCTTCCAGCGCGTTCTGGATGCTGTCCAGGTGGTCGGTGCGTTCTGTCAATACGAGCACCTTGCGGCCGTCCGCGACGCTGCTTTGTGTTTCTTCGGCGATTGCGGCTGTACGATCTTGGTCCTCCGCCAAGGTTCGAAATATGTACTGAATGCCGACGTTGTCCGGCAGTTGCGTTGGTTTGCTAAGCGTTCGCGGGACGACCTCGAGATCATGCGGAGCGCTGGCCGGAGGTGCTGCTGTGTGTCGAATCGGACCACATTGCATGAAGATGATCGGCTGTTGACCGTCCCTGCGAATCGGCGTTGCGGTGAGCCCGAGGACGTAGCGTGCTTTGACGCTTTTCAGGATGGCGTCGAACGAGACCGCGCCGACATGGTGGCATTCGTCCACGATGACCTGTCCATAGCCCTCGACTAACAGATCAACCTCTCCCTTGCGAGAAAGCGACTGCATCACGGCGATGTCGATTTTGCCCGTGGGTCTGCGCCTACCGCCACCGATGGTGCCGACGACGTCCTTTCCAATGCCTAGGAAAGCGTTCAAGCGCTCCTGCCATTGCCTGAGTAGTTCGGTGCGATGCACCAAAATCAGTGTGTTGACGCGACGACGAGCAATGATGGCGGCCCCTGTGACCGTCTTGCCGAACGCCGTCGGCGCGCACAGCACACCAACATTGTGAGGCAGCATGGCGGCAACAGCGTCTTCCTGGTCTGGCCGCAACGTCCCGACGAGCTTTACGTCGACGGGCGTGCCGTCTACCCGCTCGTCCTGTATTTCACAGCGGACGCCGTTGATTCGAAGCAGTTCCTTTACGGCATCCAGGCAGCCACGCGGAAGTCCGATGTGATGGGGAAAGTTTTCAGCGCAGCCGATGATCCGGGGCTTGTCCCAAACCGACATGCGCATGGCTTGCGCCCGGTAGAACTCCGGGTTCTGAAAGGCCGCGAGGCGAATCAGGCGGTTGGTCAGTGGTTGGGTCAGTTGCGATTTCTCGAAATAGACGAGGTTCGCCAAGGTGATTGTGAGCGCCTCAGGTAACGATCCTGGAAGTGTCGCTTTGTTGGCGGCCGACCGCTTCCAAGGCGTTGCGAGGTCCTCTTCGTCGATGAACGTAACGTCGAGCGGGTGCATGGAGCCGGTGGCGCGCAGAATCGCGGTCTCGATATCCTGCGGCGACATTGACTCGATCGAGGCCAAGAATGCCCATTGGTCGGCAAAGGGGCGCAGGTCGTCGTCGACGAATACGCTATGGCCCGATTCCCTCGGCTTCTTCTGTAAGGGCAGGGCAATCAGATTGCCGAATCCTCCCTTGGGCATGGTGTCCTGGTTCGGAAACAGCCGGTCGTATGAGGTCAGGCTGAGTTGGCGGGTCCGGCTGCAGACATGACTGATGACGGCGGTTCCAAGGCGCCTCGCGTCTCGTGCCGGCACGGCGGTGGTAAAGAAGATCCATGCGTGTGCGCCGTCGCCTGAGCGCGATATCTCCAGTGCGACCGGCACATCCAGCTCACGACATGATTGAGCAAAGGCTTTAGCGTCCTCGCGCCATTCGGCCTTGTCAAAGTCGACGGCGAGAAAATAGCAGGTGCCGTCGGGCAGGAGGGGATAGACGCCGATTGTCTTCTCGCCGGCAAGGTGGCTGTAGATGACCGCATCCGATACCGGTATCAGCGAACGATTGCCGCACTCTGCGCATTTGATCCGCGGCTTCTCGCAGATGCCGGGACGCCACTCGTTCGCGCATGCGGGAGCGTAGCCTGATTTGCCGGTAGTCGCGCTTTCCCAGCGTACCGGATGCACATCAGCGTGTCCTCGGAACAGGCGCCGAAACACTGCGACCTTTTCCGCTGTCGAGAGGTGCGGTGCCTCAGTTGGCTGAGGTGTCGGCGCGGAGGTGGGTACCGGTTGACGCTGCCAATCTATGCCATGGGATTCGAGCAGGACGATGAGGCGCGCGTTTTCGGTTCGTAACCTTGTCAGCTCATCGGATTCGTTTGACATCGAGCCGGTTGCCCACCTGGAATTCGAAATCTGCCCGCACGACCTGATACAAATCCTCGGACCTCACGCCCTCAGCGACAAGGATTTGTATCAGGCCCGGCGTGAACCTTGGGCGATGCCGTCCGTTCACTCGAGTAACCAGTTCTCAACGCGCAGGGACGGGACGCGCTCGAATTCGCGCGTGTTGGCCGTGACGAGCGTAACGTCGGCGGCCAGCGCGTGAGCTGCGATCAACAGATCGTTGGGTCCGATCGGGATGCCCCGCCGCGTGAGGTGTTGGCGGAGCTCTCCGTAGCGGCGGTCTGCCGGCGGCTCCAGCGGCAGGATCTCCAGCGCGGACAACAACAGGTCGACCCGTTCGGAAAGTTGCTCCGATCCCGACTTCTCCGCACCGTAGCGGAGCTCGGCGGCCACGATGATACTGGTGCAGATCGAATCCTCGCCCACCTCGGCAATCCGGCTGGCCACCTTGCCTCGTGGTCGTCGAACGAGGTCCGAGATGATGTTGGTGTCCAGCAGATAGCGGAGCGACACGCTCAGAGTTCCACTTCGTCCAGGGGCGCCAGGTCTTCGTCGACGTCGGGGAATTCTTCTTCCAGTGGCTCCAGAGAAGCCAGCACTGCCAGCAGCCGGCCCTTCCGGACCGGCTCGATAATCAGGCGGTCGCCCTCTTTGCGCAGGATAGCCTCATCCCCCTCCAACTCGAACTCGCGGGGAATGCGCAAGGCCTGATTGCGGCCGTTGCGGAACAGCCGGACGTGTCGCTCGGTTTCAGCCATAGTTCAGGCTCCATCAAGGCATATGTCAAAGCATATGTCAAAATCAAGAATCTGAGGTCGTCAATCGCGGCCGCCACGCTGTCGACGAGCGCCCGAACGTCGGTTTGGTTCAGTTTGCCGCCGGCGTGTCTACTGCGAGGCGACATCTGGGGGTGTATACAAACCTGGCCGCGGTCTCCGGCTCGGGAGGCACTTCGCCACAATTCCGGAGGATTCGAAACGCTGCCCGGTTTGTTCTTGCTAGCGCGGTCGCCGTCTTGATGAACTCCAACCTGGTGTTGCACTCTGTTCAACGAGGCGTTTCCAAGGCAGATATGGCGATGGCAAACCCAGCTGACGACGATGCGAGTATGCGCCGTGTAACGACCGGTACGGCCAAAGGCTACTTGGTTCCGCGCGCCGCTGATGAGCGGGCCAACTTCATCCACGCTGTGACCGTCGGTCTCAACGATCTCGAGACCGGCCGCGATGTCTCATTTGATGACGCCGCAATCCGTCTTGGAGTGGACTGAAATGAGGCGCCATCATGATCGGCTGTCGGGGAGAGGCATTCTTCGCCGGCGGGGGACTGAAATTACGAGAGTGGAAATCACACTGACGAACCGCCGGCAAAGAAAAGGCCGCATAGTGGACGGTCATATACATCATCACCGATTGATTTAATTCAGAAACACTGGTGGAGGCGGCGACAATCACATTGCCTTGTAAATCAACAGCTTAAAATGCGAAATGCCGATTATGCCCCCATAGATACCCCCAGATCGCTTCGCCTGGCTTTTTGGCTAGATTCAGGCAGATTTTATCGCTCTTCAGGCGCTCGCGATGCCGCAAATCGCTTCAGCGTTTCGGTGATGCCGATCAGGGCGCGTACCCATCGAAGCCGCTGTAGCGTCCGCTCTCGATGCTCGTTAGCTAAGTCGAGCTTGGATTTCAGTGTCCGTCAAGAACGCCCCGGGTCGCTGCGCTTCTGCCCGGGAATCGATGACTCGAGCAGCTCGTCTTTGCCCCCCTTCATTCGGTGATGCTCGCACAGCGCGGTCTCGATCATGACGCACTGTCAGGGTCGCCGGATTCCGACAGCAATTGCATGATCTCCGCTCCGAGCTGCAGATCCGGTACGTGGCCGAAGATCTGCCGGCGCAGGCGCCCTGAGCGGTCGATCAAGAGAAACGTCGGCGTACCCTGCATCCGGTATGCCGCCATGGTCTGCGGAATCGGCGTGCCGTCCTCCGCTGGGGCGTCGACGCCGACCGGACACCGGACTCGATACTCATGGAGGAACGCGCGCAATGCGGTCGTCGTCATGGCCTCATGATGCTCGAATACCGTGTGCAGGCCCACAACCATCGCGCCTAGGGGCGCGAACAGATCGTGTACGGCCTTGAGCTGAGGTATGGCATGACTGACACATCCCGGACAGAGCATCTGGAAGGCGCAGGCGACCACGACCTGGCCGCGCTGCGTCTCCAGATTCAGGGCCTTGGTCGTGTTCAGCCATTCCAAGATGCGCCAGGGCGGCGCGAGTACGGGCTGATCCACGGGAGAGCCTCAGTCACGCAGCCTGCTGAAGGTATAGTCCTGTGCCTTCTGCGGCTGGTGGCAGGCGAAACAGGCGGAGGCCGCGTTGGCGCCCACCACCCGGTTCGTCGGATCACCGCCGCCGAAGCCCTCGAAGCCCCAGCCACCCGTGGCGGCGAACTTCTTGGCGTCCTTGTGCATGACACCCACAACTTTCCGGGCGCCTTCCGTGACGGCATTGCCGTCGTGCACGGCTTCGAGCAGATCGAAGATGATCACGGCCCCATCCGGGAAGGTGTTGCTCCGGTAGCCCTCGAGTGCCTTGTCGTTCGCATAGAGGTGGTGAATGCCACCAAAGGCGCCATACAGCGGATGGCCTTCTTCGATCACCATGCTCTTGACGTGGTGCCAGTCGCGGTAGCCCGTCGGGTAAGGCACCTCGGGTTCCGCGGCCAATGCGACAGTGGCGGCGGTGATGCCCAGCAAGGTTAGGATCTTCATTTTCACGGTTGGTTCTCCTATTTGAGATCGGCGATGGCCGCGCCGAAGTTGATGTGGAACGGCTGCCCGGCAATGACCAGCGCGGGGACCGACTGGACGCCGGCCGCCTCGGCCTCAGAGATGCGCGTCCTGGCCTCGCCCAGATGCAAGACCTCGACATCGAAGCGAGCCGGATCGATGGCGTCGGCGAGCTGCTGCTCGGCGGCGACACAGACGGGGCAACCAGCGTGGTAGAAGATGGCGCTCGTTTTCATGTAAGGACTCCTAACTATATAGGTCAAATAAAACCCCGGTCACATCGAACGGGGCGGTTAAACCGCCGTCAGGCGGCGGATTCGTGCTCCGCGCAGTCGACGCGCAGGTGCCGCTCGGCCATGGGTGCGCCGACGAACGCGCAGTAGTGCGGCGTCGCCGCGCCCGGTGCGACGTTCTCGCGGAAATGTCGGCACGTCACGCAGGTGCGCTGCGGCGCGATCAGCTGACGCTGCTGCAGTTGCCGAATCATCTTGACCACCAGGCCGAGCAGGGCCTCCTGCTCGCTCTCGGACAGGCCAGCGACGATCGGCGCGAAGCTGCTGGGCCACGCCTGGGCGACCCGATTGCCCTTGGGCGTCGCCTTCAGGGCCACGGCGCGACCGTCGGAGGCGTCTGCATATTTGTTGACCAGCGCTTTCCTTTCGAGGGCCGCCACGGCGTCGCTGGCGGTAGCCTTGCGAACACCGACGTGCGCAGCAGCGGCCGTGAGCCGGGCGCCCTCTGGACGATTGACGACGAATCGCAGGATGTCCGCTTGGGTCGGTGACAGGCCAGCGCTCTCAGCGGCCTGCCAGTCGAGCTGACGGGCGACGGCGGCCAGCCGGGTCAGGCCGTCTGCCAGTCGGCGATCGAGGGGCTCTGTGATCTGGTCGAACTTCATGGGTAGGAATCCTAACCATCACCTCTTCCCGTGTCAATCGCTGGCGGGGCGCGCGATTTCGGGTGGTCTTCACCAAGGGGGATTGCGATACGAATCCTCGGAAATCAGCGCCTGTGGATCGAGGATTCGTATCACTGTCTGCACGTCGTGGAATGACAGGCCCACTTGGTCGATACCAGATGGTTTTCAGAGCCCCAACACTTTCCTCAATCGATCGAGTGCCTTCTGGTGGCTGCGAACGCCCATCTGCCGGATATTGTGCAACTTCCACTGAATGGCGGGCCACCGGTCCAGGCCTTCGAACGGCAGCAACGACCAATCCGGTTCGCCTTGCTTGATGGACAGGAGAAAACGGCGCTCGTTGTCGGTGAGGGCGCTCGCGGCCCACTCAAACAGCTGCGTCCGGGCGGCTTCCAGCTCCGCCAGTCTAACCGGCTCCTCGGTCATGCCAGCGAAATGGTTGGCGAACAGATCCTCGAACGGTTTGCGGTTCGGTTGCAGAAGCTCTGCAATCGGTCGCCGGTGACCAGCGAGGTAGGCGACAAACGCCTGCCTTATGGAATCCGGGATCGGCCCCGCTGCTTGAAGATGCATGACGTCGAAGAGGTCCCGCGGGTGCTGTCGGTCCAGGGCGGCACAGAGCTTACCGGCGTAGAGGTCCGGCGAGTCGAGACGTTGGATTTCGACGAAGAGCTCGTAGGCTTCCTGCGCGGCCGAACACAGTCCGCTTGAGACCGGCGGCACCAGGCTGCCGCGGATGACGACGCTCGGCTCCACCTTGATACGCGCGCCCGACTTGTCAACGAGCAGCTTGGGCGCATCGCCTTCCACGAGTTGGACTTTTGCGCCTGGCACGGAGCGTTGGATTGCTTCGGCGATCGTGGCGAGCCGGGAGCGGATGTCGGTCAGCGCCGCGTCCCGATCGGACACCGGGAGGTAGGTCAGGTCGATGTCGACGGAGAGTCTCGGCATGTCCCGGAGAAACAGG
>CAVPOO010000004.1:0-190068 GCA_963707015.1 uncultured Gammaproteobacteria bacterium | reverse complement strand
GCCGAGGACTGGGCACGCAGCACGGAAGATGAAATGGTGCGCGGCGTCTACATCGACCGCAGCAATGCCATCCAGCTCCTGCTGAAGAAAGCGCTCGATCGCTACCTGAAGGAAGTTTCAGCGTCCAAGAAGCCCAGCACCCATACGGCCGAGAAGCACAAGGCCAAGGCGCTGAAGGCCGAACTCGGCGATTACAGCATGGCGGCAATCAATCCGGCACTGGTCGCGAAATACCGCGACGACCGACTGGCCGCCGGCAAGTCGGCGGACACCGTGCGGCTGGAACTCTCCCTGCTCTCACACCTGTTCACCATTGCCATCAAGGAATGGCGACTGGGCCTGATCTATAACCCGGTCATGAATATCCGCAAGCCGCCGCCCGGACAAGGCCGCAACCGGCGCCTGAGTGCTGACGAGGAAACGAAGCTGCTTGAAGCCTGCGACAACTACTCCAACCCGATGCTGGGCTGGATCGTACGCACGGCGATCCTCACCGGCATGCGGGCTGGCGAGATCACCAGCCTGCGCCGTGACCAGATCGATCTGGAGCGACGCGTGGTCCGGCTCACCGACACCAAGAACGGCAGCGCACGGACCGTGCCACTCTGCAAGGAAGCCAAGAAAATCCTGGGCATGGCGCTGGACAATCCCGTGCGGCCTATCGATACCGATTATGTGTTCTGGGGCGAACCCGGCCGCGACCGGAAACGCCGGCCATACGAATTCCGCATGGCCTGGAAAAAGATCATCAAGGATACGCAGATCGACAACCTGCGCTTCCACGATCTGCGCCACGAGGCAGTGTCACGCCTGGTCGAGGCAGGCCTCGGTGATCAGGAGGTAGCCTCCATATCCGGCCACAAGTCCATGCAGATGCTGAAGCGCTACACTCACCTGCGGGCGGAGGATCTGGTGGAAAAGCTGGATAAGGTAATGGGTGGGTAAAGCAGGCTTGTCATTTGCGTAAATAATATGGCAGGCATTCACACCATCAATGCGCGCGGCAATGTAATGCTTCCCGCCCTGCGAGAATACTTCTCGCTGACAGATGCACAGACCTTCCGCGAAATACAGCGATTCCACAAAGATCTTCTGGACATCCTCAATGCCAAGGAGATCAACTACAATTCCCTCCGGACAGCTCTTACCCCACAACAGGATAAGCATGAGGCCGCTTTTCTCTTTGACGAGCAAAGATGTGACCATCAATTCATTTCTGGCGTGGAATGTGCGGATGCCTTGTTCAAGCTGCTAGGCCGCAAGACGACCCACAGCATCCTTGGTGGAGACCTGATAGACAATAAAGACGAGATTGCACGTAAGTTGCTTGGCGATTCCGCGGTTGTTGCTAAGGATCTTAACTTCGAGCATCCGTGCTTCTGTTATGTCCTCTATGTCAACAACCTCTCGACTACGGATGTCAGCACAATCCACAACGGCTTGAAGGCCCACAAGGCTTATCTGGGTTATGTACCCTGTACCTATGCCAGTCTAGCCAAAACCTTCATTTCCCTGAGCTTGGTAAATTTGGTCATCAAGCACAAGGATACTGTCATACTCGGGCACGAAGACGACCGTCCTAACTCTGAGGACTACAACTTACACCTGCACGATTACACGGCCCTTGGACTCAAGATCAAGAGCATCCAGTCCATGTACTTCAATACATTCTTGGCATACAAGATAGAACGTATGCTTCTGGAGAATTCGGACGATGACCTTGAAATAGCTGCTAGATCTATGTCCCAGGAAGTTGCTCCTTTGGTCGATTTCACAGTGCTCATTGAGGACAACAAGTTCAACAATTACCTGAAGACCAAGAAGCGTGGGAAGCTGGAGAGAGCTGGCATTGCCGATTTGAACAAGACTGAGCTGGAAGCCGCCATCCGCAAGAAGCTCAGAACAAACTACCTCTATAACCTGGAATGGGTCGATGAGCCCACTCACCGGCTCAGCAAGTTCAACATTATGCTGGAGTTCCCGAGGGCAGGAGGCACCCCCGAACGGATGCTGGTCTCTTTGGAATACAACCCTGCGGAAAAGGTACTGCGTTTACTCACTGCCTGCTGAAGGCCGAATAGAGTGTGTTGCTAAGCGCATTTGCTGGGGCTCTCCTGAATGAATGCGAGACCAAGAGAAAAGGCGCACGCATCTGATTCCTCGATACATATGCTGATCTTCATGTCCGCACTATCCAAATCCAAACTGCACAAACCTGTCATCATCCATATCAAGCAGACAATACCCATTCTGACGACAAGGATTCTGCTAAAAACATTTTTTCATCACGTATTTCTCTCAAGTCCTTGAAACAAGGAGTTTTAGCGCACTGCTAAATAAATTCAACGCTGGCAATGACTTACGAGATTGTGCAAGCTCTGATCTCCGAATCATATCCATGGAGATCGTGGAAAATGCAAGACAAGGAAAGCCCGAATGCGGCGCTGCTTCAGAACCAGATTACCGAACGCTATGGCCTGCTGCTTTCACAGACACAACTGGCCGAGCTGCTGGGCCGTACTACCGGCGGCCTGCGCTACAGCCTGTGCTACCCCTGCGACCAGCAGACCCGTTCACTCAAGGCCTGCGGTCGCAAGATCGGCCGGCGTATCTACTACCCGGCCAGCGAGGTCGCACAGATCATTATCGGCACCGGTGAATCATGAGTCAGACCATCATCCGTTCTCCCCGGCGCCACCGGTTCGTCATTATCGATCAGCACGCGGTCGAGGATAGCCGACTGTCCTGGGCCGCCAGGGGACTGCTGGGTTACCTGCTTTCCCGTCCGGACGACTGGAAGGTAATCGTGAACGATCTGCGCAAGCGCGGGAACCTCGGACGCGATGGCATCTACCGTCTCCTGCGCGAACTTCGCGATGCGGGATATGTGCGATATGTGCCATCACGCGACCGGCATGGCCGTTTGCGTGGTGGCACCTACTTTGTGCAGGAAGTAGCAACATCTCCACATCCGGATATACCGGACACGGTTGAACCTGACACGGCTGAGCCCTATCCGGAAAAGCCGGTAGCATTACCTACTACCGAACCAGACTTAAGAAGGACGACTACTACAACACCGAACAACACCAAAGAGCGTAGTAGTTGTCAAAATAATATCGGCACAGTGGAGTTCGCAACCTGGATTCCACAGGAGCTGAGGGATGCAGCCCTAGCAAAGGTCGCCAGGCTTAATTCCGTCGAGGCACAGATGGTGATCGACGAATGGGCTGGCATTATGGCTACCGGTCGGATCGAAACCTCTCCACTCGGCTACCTCCATGCCATGGTCCACCGGCTTGAGACCGGGCATTTCCGGCTGGAGTATGCCGATGAGGTTGCAGAGATCCGAGCGTCGCCCACGGCTCCATCAGTGAGCGCACGTCCTGCATGAAGCAACTGACACAGTCACGTTGTCATGGCCTGCAAGCTGCCACGGCGCAGCTCGAATGCACTGTTGGTGCCGTGAATTCGTAGCGTAAACCGCGAATATGAATATAAACGGGTGGTTTCACGAAACCACCACAACATGCTTGTACCGAAGTATGCCCGATGCAACCTTCTGCAGCCTGTGTGACAGGCGCAAGCCTGGCGCACGGGGTGCAACGCACGAACGGCCGCGTCACTACCGAGCGCAGCGCGGTAGTGACGCGGCCGCAATCAGGAGTTAAGTGCGAGTGGTGCAGGAATATTTTCAGCGCGCGTCCGAATGCCAGCGGGATTATGATGTGACTGCTAAACAAAAACGTAACTATTCAGCACATGCTGCCATAGTCAGCCACATTGGGTCTCATCCATTTCCATGAAATCTGGATTCTTGCCCTGAAAAAGCAAGGTCAATGCGTGAGTGGCGGTCATGCCCTGCTTGCGGCAAGTTGACAGGTAACTTCGAACCCGACAGAAGATCCTTGCCCCGTCCATCGAGCGGAAGCAACCGGAGATCTTCTGCTGTACCTTGGTCATGCGCAGATCGTTCTCACCTTGGTTGTTGGTGAAGGGGACGTTCTCCAGATCCACAAAGCGCAGGACATCTTGCTCGAAGTCTCGTAATCGCTCCAGCAGGTTTCTGGCTTTCGATCGTTTGAGCCTGCCCCGTTTTCCCTTTCGTTGGCTTTCATCGGGCGGTGGACATTCGGTCTCCGCCTTTTCGAGGAGTTTTCGATAGGCTTGGCGCCACCGTTCGGCCTCATCCGGCGGTAACCGGCCACCGGCATCCTCTACCGCTGTTGCGATATCGATCAGCAATGCCTGCATCTGCTTGGCCCACTGCTGGTGATCTTGCTCCCAGGCCCTCTCCAGCTCTCTGAGGTGGTGGGCATTGCACAGGGCATGGATGCATTCGTAATGGTAGTACGGCTTCCAGTGATCATGACATAACACCCCTTTGAAAAAGGGCAGGATGCCCATCTCATCCATAGCCTCTGTGCCACGCTTGGCATGGGGATAGAACCAGGTCAGTGAGGCATTGGAGGCACAGTGCAACCAGTGGCGCTTTCCGCCGATGTTGATGCCGGTCTCATCCGCATGCATGAGATCAGACTTGGCGAATTGGGTCTTCGCCCATTGCCCGAAGGACTCCAACCGATCATAGGCATCTTTGTTGAAGTTGAAGACAGAGCCCGCACTGACTGGAATGTGCATCTGATCCTGAAAGTGATCTCGGATGCGATCATAGGGGATCAGTTGGTACTGCGACATGTAGACTGCGTTAGCCTTCAGGTTGAGGCCATACTGAACCGCTCGGTTCACCCCCTCCGGGAAACAGGCCACAAATCGATTCCCTTGATTGTCTTCAAGGATCTGTGCCCGGTATTCGGTAACGAACCGTGAGATGTCGATATCGATGACCTGCCGTATTTCATGGCCTACCTCCTGATACTGCGGCCCCTTTGGCAGGGTGCGGCGATCGACCTTTAACTCGGTCACTTCATCGGGATCATCCACCTGTTCAAGCGTGGTCCCGTTACGTCCCTTCTGCCCCCCCGGCTTTCTATCGCTTTTTCCCTGCTTGCCCGACTTCTTTCGGTTTGGATCAGTGGAAGGCGGCTTGCTGCTGTTCTTGCTGTTGAGAGTTATCCGATTGAGTAGCAGTGTTACCAGAATGAGTAACACCTCCAGTGCCGACCTCAGTGCAGGTGACAGTTCGCTTTCTTTCTTGAGAAGTTCTTTGACTGAGTTGATTGCGGAATCAACGTCAATACTGTCTATCTTCAACTGCCTGCACTCAAATGATCTCGACTAAAATCATTATCGCACGGGTTTTCAGAACGAAATTCTAGCCCCTGCAAGCGAATCTGAGACGATTAAAAAAGTGATTCGGCGCCATGATCACCGCGCCTATAAGAAACCCATAGCAAGCTTCTTGTGGCTTATGGGTATGACTCTAGAGGCAGGCACGCAGGCAGCATTGAAATCGGGAAAAATGCAGAAAAACCCTGTCAAGTACTTTTTTCAGTTTCTAGCTGAATAGTTACTTTTAGCCAAATGAATGGTCATCACGCGGCATAAGGACGTACGCGTTTCTCAATCTCTTTTCCAATCGTGTGTTTGGCTATGCGGAGATCGTATTCTGCTTGTAAACCCAGCCAGAGTTCCGGTGATACATCGAAGTAGCGGGCCAGTCGCAAGGCAGTATCTGCGGTAATCCCGCGTTTACCGTTTACAATTCCACTGATACGCCCCGGTGGCACCACAATATCCCGCGCGAGGCGGTTGATACTGATCTCCATGGGCTTGAGGAATTCCTCGCGGAGAATTTCTCCCGGATGAATTGGTTTCAGTGCTTTTGCCATCTCTCAACCCCTTGTGGTAAGCCACGATCTCAACATCCAGCGCATCCCCATCCTTCCAGCGAAAACAGATGCGCCACTGATCATTGATCCGTATGTTTCTAGAACGGATCGATGATGTGCCAATACCTGCGGTTTCCCCTCATGGCGGATGGGTAGCTGCAGGCGCACTCCAAGGACTTGTTCCCTGTTTCCGATCGGTTCGGACCGGTAAGCCGAGGGGCTGGTGGGCTGAGTATGGCCCTGTCTCGATCGCTATAAGGTTTGTACCGCCACACTCGTCGATCCGCGGGTCACGCCACCCGCATCCCTGAAGCGCACGAAGATACGGTTGCTCGCCGGGTCAAACGGCACGCTTCCCGTACCCGTCACAAAGATCGAGAATGTGGGCGTGGCGCCGGTAGTAATCACGGTGGTCACGCCGGTGCCTGGCGCAGACAGGCATTCGCCTGTCGCAGGATTACTCTCGCAGATCGCTAGCGTCACCGGTAAGGTCGCAGTACCCGTGTCTGCCGATGCCGTGATCGTGTCCTGGCTGCCGACGTTGACCGTCGCCACGCCAAAGGCGTTGGCGCCCAGGCTGCCGGGTAAATCAACAATGCCGTCACCGGTCGGCGTGGCGGCCAGGGCGACGATATCGGGCACCGGGGTGCTTGAGGATGACAACAGCAGGGTGTTCAACCCGGGCACGACAGGTGCCGGTTCGCTATTGGTGCAGTCATAGCTCAACTGGACATCCGTCGGTGCAATCTCCGCGCTCGGCGTGAAGGCGAACAGGAAGGTCTGCAGCCCGCCCGCTGGTATATCGGCGGGAGTGTCCGGTGTGCCGGTCAGCGCGTTTGTCACCGGATCGGTGGTCTGGTAGACGAATCCACCGGGTACGACGGTCAGCGGGGCGATATCGCAACTGGTGGCATCCATGGCGCCCGCGTTGATAAGCGTGGCGAAGGCTGACGCTGTGCTGCCGAGCTGCACCGAGCGGCTGCCCGGCAAGACAGAAGCCACCAGACTGGCGGCGAGTGGTTGAAGGCCACATTGTCGATCATCTCGAACGAGAAGAAGCCCGGGACCACGCCATCCACGTTCACGCGTTCGATGGTCTCGGTCTCTGACACACCCAGAAAGACCGCACCGCTCGCGGAGGTGTCCAGGACGATCGAATCGAGCAGCCCGCTGCTTCCGAAGAACGAGACCGTTGTTTCGGCCGCTATCAGGCCGGTGTTTCCGCCTGTCGTATGGTAGAGATCCAGCCCGACTGCAAAGGTTCCAGCCGGAAAACTGATGTCCAGGGAGCCCGTTCCGCCCTGCGACTCGGCGTCCTTGATCAGCGTCTTGCTGGTCAACCCCGGGAAATCGGAGTCACCGACCAGGCTCAGCGCATCGTCGGGGACATTGGCGAATGCAACACCGGGCAAGATGTCACCGGGGCTGAAGGCACCGTTATCACTCGTACTGTCCAGTGGCGAGCCAAAACTGATGTTCGGGACACCCGCCTCGAATCCCTCCACGACGAGTCCCGGATGTGCCGCGTTGAAGGACTGCCGATCAAGAAAAACCATCACTGCAGCCTGTGCGGGACCCGTCGTCAGTGTGACGAGTAGCATGAAAATGGGAAGGCAGGCCAGGGGCTGGGAGGTGACTCGCATGGTTATTCCTCTTCCGGGATCTGTATGCACGTTGCACGGAAACGCATGGCCAGCACCGTGCTCAACAGACCGGATTTCAGGGGCTCTCTTGCACTCGCTGGAGATGGATTCGGACATGGCCCTCACCGATCGGCCGCCAAAGAGGCGGCTTACCCAGAGGCTACGCTCTGCGCTGCACGCAGGGAAGTGACTCAGGTCAACGGAGCCGGAAATAGACACGAGCATCCAGACGCCGCCGCTGCCGCTTTGTCCTGACAGGCGGCGGATCGCTGAGGTGGCTGTGGTCCGAAGGCGTGAGGCAGACGAGGGACACTCAAGCGGCTGTGGGCAGGCGCTGGCGGAAAATGCGCTAAGATGTAGCGGCGCCTGAGACTTGAGACATGCAGAGCAGGGTAATACGGATCACATTAGTCGCTGCGAGTTCACTCGTCCTCGCGTCCTGTGGTTTTGCGACGGCGGGTTACGGCGGCTACGACTTGCCCGGGTTCTTCCTGGGAGTCTGGCACGGGCTGCTCGCGCCCTGGAGCCTCATCGCGCGCCTGTTCCTGGACGTAAGGATGTACGCCTTTCCCAATGCCGGTTGGGTTTACGACCTGGGCTTCCTGATCGGCGTGCTCTTCTCCATGCCGTTCGGCTGGTTCTGCGCCTTGATCGCCGTCGCCGTGTATTTCATGGGATGAGTCGGCGGCCTCATCAAGTGCCCGCTGGATGGCGCAGGGGTGAGTAGGCAATGACGCAGGGGTCAAGCTCGCTGCGAGTCCCGGGTCGCCGTCTGGAAAAGAGCCCGTCTGTCTCCTATCCTTAAATATGTCACTGGATCTCCTGTCCGCTGGCATTATGGCCCATGGCGTGCTCAGTCCCGGGCATAACGTCGCCGCGGGTTTGCCAGGGTCGAGGTTCGGGTCGGGACCCTCGCGCCAAGCTCGGCAGTTGGCTGGGCCAGCGTAGGCGACCCCGGCGGTGGGCGAAGGGATCCCGGCACATGGCCTGTGGCCGAACCATAACGCAAATAACCGAAACAGGAGACACGGCCATGCCGACGCGTCCAAAGCCTGTCGTTACAACAGTCCTCTTTTGCCTTTGGGTTGCCTGCGGCGTCACCATCCCCGCAGCGGTCTGGGCACTGGCCGAAAACGCCGATGTGTCGCGCCCCACGCTCTCGCAGCTGCAGCGGGCGGGCCTGTTGCAGGCGACCTACGGCATAGCGCCGACCAAGCCTGTTCCGGGTCCAGCCCGCCAGGTGGCATACCAGGCAAGGAATCCATCCCAGGGTCTGCATCTCACTTTCACAGAGGACGGCTTGCAGATCGGCCTCGATGGTGCGTCCGGGACTCAGTCCTGGCGCTGGGGCATGCGACTGGTGCAAGTCGGGCAGGCGGGAGATATGCGGTCCGTATCTCGTCCCACGCTGGTGGCGAAGGGACAGCGCATGGAATACCGTCGTGACACCATCACCGAATGGTACGACAACGGTGCGGCCGGCGTGGAGCAGGGCTTTACCCTCACGACTCGCCCGGCATCGTCTCACCGATCAGCGCCTCTCCAGCTGGAGCTGGCAGTTTCGGGAAATCTCCAGCCCGGGGTGACGGAGCCGGGGCAGGCCATCGTATTCCGCGATCCGGCAGGGATCGCAAGGCTTCACTACGCCCACCTGAAGGCCTTTGACAGCGATGGGGACATGCTGCCCGTTCGCATGGAAGTCAGGGCAGCGGAGAATACGACGCCGGCGGGGATTCGCTTGATCATAGACGATCGGGCGGCGCGCTATCCTGTCACGATCGATCCGCTGATCTTTACCGAAGAGACGATACTGACGCCTTCGGACAGTACCAGCGATGACGACTTCGGCGGCGCGGTGGCGGTCGATGGCGACACCGCAGTCGTGGGGGCCCCCGTGCAGGACGTGGCCGGGGAAACCAACCAGGGCGCCGCCTATGTTTACGTCCGCAACGGGACGACCTGGACGGAACAGGCGAAACTGCTTGGCAGTGACAGTGACGCCCTCGATCACTTTGGCGCATCGGTCGCCATTGCCGGCGATACCATCGTCGTGGGGGGCGATATCGGTAACGTCGCGTACGTCTTTGTACGCAATGGCACCACCTGGGTCGAACAGACCAGGCTTACCGCCGCCAGCATTGGCAGTGTCGACAACTTTGGCGGCTCCGTGGCGATATCCGGTGAAACGGTCATCGTGGGGGCAGAGCGCGAGGCGCCTGGTGGCGGGTCCAACGGGCCGGGCGCTGCATTAGTCTTCGTTCGCGATGGCACCATGTGGACGCTTCAGGACACACTGTTTTCGGCTGACGGGCAGGACGGCGATGATTTCGGTGCCGCCGTGGCCCTCGACGGGGATGTCGCCCTGATCGGGGCCCCCAGCCATGATCCAGGTGGGGCGCAGAATGCCGGGGCCGCCTATGTGTTCGCGCGCAGCGGCAGCACCTGGACTGAGCAAGCGAAACTGGTGCCAGCGGATATCACCGCATTCGACGCCTTCGGTTATTCGGCTGCCCTCGATGGGGACACGGCGTTGCTTGGTGCCCGCTCCGGGAACGGCGCCATCGATCAGGCCGGGGCCGCCTATGTATTCGTTGGGAGTGGCGCCAACTGGGTGCCGCAGGCCAAGCTTTTCCCGCAAAACGAGGACCCGCTTCGGATTGGAGGAAGTCGCTTTGGTAACACGGCGGCGCTGCTGGGAGACATTGCCCTGGTCGGGGCGCCTCGGACCGATCTGGACGGCCTTCCCGATGCGGGGGCAGCCTACCTGTTTGAGCGGGTGGGAACGAGCTGGAGCCAGGCAGGCAAGCTGACCGCATCGGACGCGCAGGACACCGGCGAATTTGGCGGCGGCGTGGCGCTGACTCAGAACCTGGCCCTGGTGGGCGCCAGCGAACAGTTCTCGACCTTTTTCGGTGCCAACGCCGCCTATCCCTACGCCTTGCTGACCCTCACCGGCCCGCTCGCCTCGGCGGTGCTGCCGGCGAGCCGCTCGGTACAGGTGGGCAGTGCCGCGACGGCGTTTGCGACCATCATCAACGCGGGCGGCGCGACCGCCACCGATTGCGACATTGCCGCAGTGACGGGGGTGCCGGCCGGGTTCTCGTATCAGACCACCGACCCGGCCACCAACGCACTCATTGGCACGCCGGACACCCCCATCGATATCAGCGCGGGCGGGGCGCAGACCTTCCTGTTCGCGTTTACGCCGAGCGCACCCTTCAATCCTACCGATGTTGAACTGAGCTTTGACTGCACCAATAGCGAACCGGCGCCAACGACAGTGGGCTTGAATACCTTGTTGTTGTCGGCGTCCAGCACGCCGGTAGCCGATATTGTCGCCCTGGCTGCCACGCCGACCGGTGACGGTATTGTAGATTTGCCTGGCAGCCTGGGCGCGAATGCCTTTGCCGTGGCGACGGTGAATGTCGGCGCCAGCGCCGCCATCACCGCGACCGCAGACACGGGCGGCGCGACACTGCCGGTGAGTCTGTTCCTCTGCGAGAGTAATCCTGCCACAGGTGAATGCCTGTCAACACCGGCTACCAGTGTGACCACGACGATTGACCCGGGGGCTACGCCCACCTTCTCAGTCTTCGTGACCGGTTCTGGAACGGTGGCGTTTGACCCGGCGAATAACCGCATCTTTGTCCGCTTCGAGGATGGCAGTGGTGTGACACGTGGATCGACCAGTGTCGCGGTTCGAACCCGATAGGTCTAGGGGACTTCCGCGTTCGTGCCGTCCCCCGCTGGCGGGAAATGCCGGGGGGCGTTGTCGCTGACGTCGAGCCGGGCTGTCCGGCATGCCATGCCAAACTGGGGGCAGGGGGGTATCATCCTGTCGATCGACCGGCAGGCGGTGAGCACGGTCGCCGGCGCCCCGGATGCGGATCGCGCATTCTACGGACTGTCTGCTGGTGAACCTGCAGCGCGGCCACGCAGCGTTATTCATCGTCATTCGCTAGCGGCCTCTGTCGGGCAAGGAAAAACGTATTGCCGGACACCGGGTAAGAAGAACCCGGGGCGCCGGGGCTTTTTTCGTGACTAAGGACTTGAAACCGCCGGCGGCGTCCTCATATCAGCATAAGAGACGATCATCGACATCAAAGGGGGTGCTGAATGTTTGGCAGATTAACCAGTTTCCCGGGCAGCCTGTTCGACGATTTCCGGCGCCTGGAACAGGAGATGGATGAGCGGTTCGTCCGTTCGTCCTGGCCGGCGAGCATCCGGTCCGTCGCGCAGGGTGCCTATCCGCCTATCAATGTGGGGGCTGCGCCCGACAGGGTGAACGTGTATCTGTTTGCCGCCGGACTCGACCCGAAGAGCCTGGATATTTCCCTGCAGCGCAATCTGCTGACGGTGTCCGGTGAACGCAAAGGGACGGTTCATGAGCAGGCGAACTACTACCGCCAAGAGCGTTTCATCGGAGATTTTCGTCGGGTTATCACCCTGCCGGACGACGTGGATCCGGACCAGGTGGAGGCTCACTACCGTGATGGTGTCCTGCAGATTACCGTGCAGCGACACGAGGCGGCCAGGCCGCGCCAGATCCAGGTCAAGTGATCAGGGCCTGTCAGCAGGCTCCAGCTTAGGAGGTAGACATGACTGACAAACAAGACGTCGTGACCCGCCAGTCCGGCGATGTTCCGGCACGCAGCCGTGAGGCAGAAGTGGTACTCCGCCCGCCGGTCGATATTTTCGAGAACAGCGATGGCATTACGCTGGTGGCCGACATGCCCGGGGTGTCCAGGGAGCGGCTCACTATCCGGGTGGACAAGGACGCGCTGCTCGTCGAGGGTGATGCGGCCGTCGAGATGCCGGAGGGTATGGATGCGCTGTATGCCGATGTGCGGTCGACCCGTTACCGGCGCAGCTTTGCGTTGAGCAGCGAGCTGGACACCGACGCGATCGACGCCAGCATCAAGGACGGGGTTCTCAGCGTTCGCATCCCCAAGCGCGCCGAAGTCCGTCCGCGCCGGATCGAGGTGCGCACAGAATGACCGCTTGAACACAGATCCTCAGCCCGGCGCCCAGGACGCCGGGCTGTCGGGCCTTACGGGGTCAAGCGCCGGCAGGTTTCGGTTCTGGCAGGCTAACCGCCACACCAGCGCAGCGGCGGAATGACAGATGGCATACTGGGGGTTGTTGAAGCGCAAGGAAAGCCGGGTCCTTACCTGGCGGGGCTGGACTCTGTTACTGCTCTCCCTCAGCGCGGCCCTGGCTTTACTCGCTGTCTCCATTCATCCCTTCCTGGCGGTCACCCGGCCAGTCCATGGCGATATTCTCGTCGTGGAGGGCTGGATGCCCGACCACCGACTGGAGGCCACCGTCGCGCTGTTCAATGAACAGGGCTACCGCTTGCTTGTCACCACCGGGGGACCGCTGGTAAAAGGCCATTATCTGTCGGCCTACGGCACAGAAGCAGCGTTGACGGCCGCGACTCTGCACAAGCTCGGGCTTGCCCAGGAGCGGATCGTAGCCGTCTCCTCACCGCCCGCTCGCAGAGACAGGACCTTCGAATCAGCCCTCGCCCTGAGGGACTGGCTGTCGCGATCAGATCCGGCCGTCAAATCCTTGGATGTGTATACGAAGGGTGTGCATGCCCGCAGGACCTGGCTGTTGTTCCAGGAAGCGCTCGGCAGCGATATTGCCGTGGGCATTATTGCGGCGCAGCCCGATTATGATGCGGACAGGTGGTGGACAACCAGCAGCGGGGTACGTGCCGTCGTGGGCGAGTCGGTTGCCTATCTATACGCACGCTTCCTGTTCGTTCCGCACGATCAGGAGACGGTGACGCATTAGCGGGTCTGTCGCGCATGAGGGAATCCAGGGAAGAAATTCTAATGGGTGTTGGCTGTTTCCGTGTTTTTCCGTGGAATCCGTGGCCATACTGTCCGTCATCATCAGATTGAAAAAGCACTGGAGTCGCCATGCACACGAGAACACTGAAATATCTCGCCTACGGATCCAATCTTCACCCGATGCGACTCCGCCAACGGGTTCCATCCGCCCGGCCGGTCGCCGTTATCGGTCTTGATGGATGGCGGTTACGCTTCCACAAGCGTGGCAGGGATCATTCCGGCAAGTGCAACATCATTCGCTCGCCTGTGCCGGCGGACCGGGTATATGCCGCGGTGTACGAGATTGATCCAGTGGAAAAACACGCCCTGGACGAGGCAGAGAGTCTCGGCTGCGGATACGAGGAAATGTCCCTGGCTGTTGGTCGCTACGGCGAGGTGTTCTGCTACACAGCAGGCGCCGGTTTTATCGATGAGTCTCTCGTTCCCTACACCTGGTACAGGGACTACGTAAGCGTCGGTGCAAGATTTCACCAACTGCCGGAAACCTATGTTCGCACGATTGAAGTTGTGGAGGCGCTTCAGGATCCCGACAGCGATCGACAGGAAAGAAACACGAGAATTATGGCGACATTGTGAGACCGCTGGCAGGGATTTCGGTGGGCGTTGCCAGTGGCAATCTGTGCGCTGTTCGAGCGGCAGGCAAACCCGGGCGTGACGTCGGCATCACCCACTCCGGGGTAGATACACCGGACCGGCGGCTGAACGCCTTGCAGGGTTTTGCGGCGAACCACGCGGGCGAGCCCGTGGTAGTTGACCTGCATCACTTCTGTTCCGGCCGGGCTGAGAGTAACCTCTTTAGATGCGCTGCCAAGGCCGGCGACCGATGTGAGATGGATATCTCCAATACCGCCTTTAAGAACGATTGAGGAGAGCCAAGATGGGTGAGTTCGCCGGGTACCTGCTGAGTAATCTTCCCTCGCTAGCTGTTGTTGCTGTGGTCTATTTTGTACTCAAACGCCAATTGTCGGACTCCAGGGCCGCGAATGAACGGCTTGAGCTGTCGAGCGACGCTCATGCCGATGAAATTCATCTCATAAAAAGGGACAAGAGAGAACTCAGGAAGGAAGTGGGCATGCTCAAGGAGGAAATAACCAATGAAAGATCCAGACGAGCAGAAGAGATAGGTCAGATTACCAGCAAGGACAGGTCGGGCGCGCAGCACGTTGCGACGCTGGAACAGCGAATTACCGAGTTGGCCGGGTTGCTGAAAAAACACGGCGAGTTGAGCGATGAGTTCGATGGCATTATTGAAAAACTCGAAAGTCTCGGCGCTTCGGTGACTGAACTGGTCAACAAGGTTGATGCAAGAGAGGGGCGCGAGCAGATGATGATTGCTGAAATCGACGAGAAGCTGCGTACATTCGCCGCCGAGCGGGTTCGCTACCATGAGACCCTGAAGGCAGTCGAAGACAAGGAGATTGGGGTTCTTTCCAGTCTGTTAGGCGCGGAAAGCGGCGCAAGCAGGGAACAGAAACCCGCCAGGGCCCCGGGTGGTTGACGGGTCCTGATGTGCAGCCCGCAGCTGCGCAACTGTTACACAGCAGTCCGTCCGGGCGGCAGGCCTGGCGGCGTGGCGCGGTGGCCACAGCATGTGCAACGCAGTGCAGGAGGGGTTTATGAACCGGGCTCGGTCGCTGCCACAGTTGGGGCGCGTCATGCTGCTTGTGTGCGCGACCGCGACCTGCGCCGCAGGATTTTCCGCCGCGCGAGACGATCTGCACACCGTCGCGATCGTGAAGGTGTTGTCGAACGGAAAGGTGGTGGCGACATACAGGGCAATCGACAAGGGCCGGATGGAAGGTCCCTGCTATGTGTTCCACATCAGATCCGGCCTCCGCGAACCGCAGGTGCGCGTCTGCAGTGCCTTTATCGTAGAGGAGGTCCCCTAAGGGGCCTGTCGGTGCGTGCCCGGCGGCTGGTAACGCGCAGTGGGCAGCGACGGGCTGGCTGTGATAGGGTCTTCGATGCGAGACATCTTTCCCTGCCATCATTGGGTGCCTGCCGGTGCGGATAGTCTTACTGTTGATCATTCTGGGCGCCGTGTGGGCCGTCGGGTGGGAGCCCTGGTCCTCTGAAGTCACCCTCTACCGTGCCCATTGCGACCAGGCAATCAAGTTCGACAAATGCACCGGGAAAGTTGTGAGTCTGGACAGAATGTCGTTCAAGGTCTTTCCCGACACCCAGACGGTGCTCTACTGGTACCCGGACGGCGCGGATCGGGACAGGGAGGCCCGCAAAATGACGGACTGTGTGGTCAGAAACAAGACGAACTGGTCATGTCAGTCTCCCGTCGATCCGGATTCCAGGTACGTGATGATCGACGGCAAACACACCAACGGCGCGCAGAATGTCATCGATCTGCCGAAATGGCTCTGGTGGTCGCGGCGACGGGGGATTGACCTCGACCTGTAGGTCCCGGTAACCGGCTGCGCAGCGCGCGCGGGCAACGGCGTACCCGGTCCGGGTTTGGGGCGGGTGCCTCAGGCCCGTTAACACCCATCCAAGCGCATTGTTCGGTGAATTTTCGCTCCTGTCTCTACAGTTGCAGTGCCTGTCTGTCGCTGATAATCCCCACGGAAAGACCGCGGCGTGCTGGGCCGCGGGAAAGGCGACTCCCTGGGTCGAGTCCCGCGTGGCGTAGCAGGAGCAGCCGCGCCCCGGTTCCATGACGCGCGTAGTCGGAGCAATCACCCGGGGAAGCGGCGAACGACCAGTGGCAGCAACTGAAGGGGTGACTAATGACGATGATGAACCAGCGTAACGCGCTAGCCTGGGCAATGGGGGTGACACTGGCTCTCGGCCTTGCATCACCCGCTGCCGGCGGGGCCTTTGGGTTGAACGCGAAGGTCGGCACCCTCGGGGTCGGTCTCGAGGGTATCTTCGGCCTGACGGAACAGCTGCACCTGCGGGTGGGCGGCAATTACCTCGACTACGATCCGAGCAGGACAATCAATACCAGTGAGGTGGATTATGATGCAGAGATATCCTTCCGCTCGGCCACGGGAACGCTCGACTGGTATCCCCTGGGGGGCACATTCCGCCTGTTCGCCGGGCTGATGTATAACAAGAACGATATCGAAGTAACGGGAAAACCCGCATTTTCCGGTAGCGTTCGCATCGGGGGCACAAATTTCAACGTTGCCGATATCGGAGAGCTGAAGGGTGACATCGATTTCAATACCGCAGTCCCGTACATCGGAATCGGATGGGGAAACGCGCTGAACAGCAAGGGCAGTATCCGCTTGTCACTCGACCTCGGCGTCGGCTACCAGGGCAGTCCGGATGTCTCGCTCGAACCCAGCAATGACACGCTGGCCAACGATCCCGTATTCCAGTCCGCGCTTTCCCGGGAAGAAGACGATCTGAACGACAAGGTGGACAAATACCGCTACTACCCGATCATCGCGCTGGGCCTGAGTTATGCGTTCTAGAGCCTGTCGGACTTAGGCTGATTCTACTGCGGCGGTGGGAGAGCGGCCCAAAGCCTCCCGCTTTCTCGTTGCGTAGGGCCCACTATGCGCCTCGAAATCGTGAGGCTTTGTGCTCGCTCTCCCACCTGCCTCGTTACGAACCCCTAAGTCCGACAGGCTCCTAGGTCGGATATTTCACCGCCTGGTGCTTCTTCAATCTGAAGATGACGAATGTTATGGGCACGGAATCCATGGAAAAACACGGAAAGAACGAACAGCCATAAGAATTTCTTCCGTGGATTCCGTGGCTATAAATAAAATACGGGCACTCAGCCTGATTTGCCGGCTTCCGTCATTATCACGTTGAAAGCTCACTGGTGAGATATCCGGGCCAGGTGAGCAGTCAGGAAGTGCCGGGTGGGGACTCCTGTTCGCTCGCGCTGCGTCGCTGTACGCGCCAGACAGGCATGCGCTGGTCGATAAACGCCGTGGTCTTCGAGCACCCCTGTCTTTACGGCGGCCCAGTCCCGCCGCGCGGGAACCTGCCCTTCATTCGAGCAGCCTTAACCGCGGCCGACCATCGACGCGCTCTACGGTGGCCTGATTGATCGCGTGGATCAGCTGCTCGCGCAATGCCAGCAGCTTCTGTCGATCCTTCACGTTCAGGCGGTGCGTCGCCGTTCCGTACTTCTCTTTCTCCGTGTCTCCCGCCGCCGGCTGAAGGATCATGTAATCCAGGGCCCCGGCTGCATGGCGAAGCAGTTTCTGCTTGAACGTCAGCGGGTCCCAGGGAGCCGGCGCGTCAGGTCGCGCTGCTCGTTCGTGCATGATCGTGACCCTGAAGCGCTCTTCCCTTAAACGGGTGACGCGCCAGCCCTCCGTGACATCATTGCCCAAATGACTGTTGATCGTCTTTCGCCCGATCGGAAACATGTCGGATGTTGCGACTCCCTCTGCAATCAGTGCCTCCCGGGTCCCTGTGTATTCCGTCCAGATGACGCCCTTCTCTATCTCGAGACGGGTCTTTGGATTCTTGTTCATTCTTCTGACCTCGGTTTTTTCGGTTTCCCGTCAAGTATAGGCCAGAATTGTCTGCAGGACCGGGTGGGGCGGCGTGACAGCGCAGCGCTGGCGCCGCAAGGGGCGGCGGGCAACCGGCCGCGTTCTCCCGGAACCTGGCGCCCGGCAAGGTGCCGGGCGTTTCGGCAGTGCAGGAGGCACGGCTGAGGATCCTGCGCGCCACCGGCCGAGAGCGAGTATCATGCTGAAAAGGGCGCGCGGCCGACAGACCGGGGGATTCGGGAGGACTGGGCAATCGCTTCCGTCGTTATGCCGAATCGCTATACTTGTGAATAGCCAGGCGGCACCGAGTGATGCATCGGGGATTTGGAGGAATGGCTATGACCTTTGTGCTACGACAGACCCGGGCCCTCGCTGCGGCGGTGGCTCTGTGCGGCGTGCTCTCGCTGGTCCCGCCGCCAGCTGCGGCGGAATTCGAGCGCGGCCAGGCACTGTATGAAAATCACTGCAGGTTCTGCCATGAAAGCTGGGCACATACGCGGGGCGGCAGTCGCGTGACCTCGGTCAGTTCCCTGCGACAGCGGGTAGCGGCGTGGAGCACCCACTCCGGGCTCGGCTGGGGGAGCGAGGAAATAGACGATGTCACGGATTATCTGAATCGACATTTTTACAAGCTCGAGAGCAGTCCCTAGGAGCCGGTCGGACTTAGGGGTTCGTAACGAGGCGGGTGGGAGAGTGAGCACAAAGCCTCACGGTTTCGAGGCGCATAGTGGGCCCTACGCAACGAGAAAGCGGGAGGCTTTGGGCCGCTCTCCCACCGCCGCAGTAGAATCAGCCTAAGTCCGACAGGCTCCTAGTACTCCTTCAAGGTGATAATGACGGATGCTGACAATTCAGGCTGAAGAGCCGTATTTTTTATTTATAGCCACGGAATCCACGGAAGGACACGGAAAAAATGCTAAGGAATCTCTGATTAAGTTGTTATTCCGGGCGGAGCGTAGCGGAGACCCGGAATCCATTGCTTGGAAGTCAATGTGTTAGTGGATTCCGGCATGCGCCGGAATGGCGGCAAATGACTTAATCAGACGTTACCTAATGAGTTTTCGTTCTTTCCGTGTTTTTCCGTGGATTCCGTGGCCATATCATTCGTCATTATCAGAGTGAAGAAGCACTAGCGTGTGGGGTATAATGGCAGGGGTTCAACCCCCGCCGTTGCCGAACGAGAAGTGCAGGGCGATCCATTGCACCGATAACGGGCGCCGGTTGCCAGATCCTGCACTACTTGAGATCGAAGAAACTTGACACTGTTGTCTTGTTGCACGCGCAGACTCCAGTAAACCAATGACTTAGGTAGGCTGCCCTGGCTGGTACGCCGGTTGCATGGGTGGTCAGCGTGGACTCCGCTAAAGAGTTCCCACCTCCTCCACCTTGAAAGCCGCCTTCGGGCGGCTTCGTTTTGTCCTGTCGCGCGGGGATGGCGGGAGGACCTGTAAGGGTTGAGCAACGTCGCGTCCGTTAAGGGCTCAGTCCTGTGTCGGCGGCAATCTTCCCAGCGACCGATGGAGCGGGCTGGACCTCGCAGCCTGCCTGCAAAACGCCTGCGCGAGCCTCCGCAAGACGACGTCCTCCTTCAAAGCCCCTACTTTTTCACCCCTTGTAATTGGCACCCACAGGCACTATAAATGAAAGCCCGAGTAAAATAGTCAGGAATTGACCTTCTGGGAGTATTAGCGAGTATGAGCTCAACACAAGAAACCGTTGATGATCTGGTGCAGACAGGCTACGAACACGGTTTCGTGACCGAAATCGAGTCGGATACGGTGCCCCCTGGCTTGAGTGAGGCCACAATCCGCACGATTTCGGCGAAGAAGCAGGAGCCGGAATGGATGCTGGAATGGCGGCTGAAGGCGTACCGGCACTGGCTGACCCTGGACGCGCCGGCGTGGGCGCATGTCGCACATCCGCCCATTGATTATCAGGCCATTTCCTATTACTCCGCGCCCAGGAAAAAAACTGACGGTCCGAAAAGCCTGGACGAGATTGATCCGCAACTGCTGGACGCCTACAACAAGCTTGGCATCCCCCTGGAAGAGCAGAAGGCCCTGGCGGGTGTGGCCGTGGATGCCGTCTTCGACAGTGTCTCGGTAGCCACCACCTTTCGTAAGAATCTCGCCGATGTGGGTGTGATTTTCTGCGCCATGTCGGAAGCCGTTCGTGAATACCCGGAGCTGGTGCAAAAATATCTCGGCTCGGTCGTGCCGCACACCGACAACTACTTTGCCTGTCTCAACTCGGCCGTGTTCACCGACGGAACCTTTGTCTACATTCCCAGGGGTGTGCGTAGTCCTATGGAACTGTCGACCTACTTCCGTATCAACGAAGCCAGAACCGGCCAGTTCGAGCGCACCCTGATCGTCGCCGAGGAAGGCAGCTATGTCAGCTATCTGGAAGGCTGCACGGCACCGATGCGAGACGAAAACCAGCTGCATGCCGCGGTGGTGGAGCTCGTCGCCATGGAGGATGCGCGCATCAAATACTCCACGGTACAGAACTGGTATCCGGGCGACGAACAGGGCCGCGGCGGCATCTACAACTTTGTTACCAAACGCGGTGAATGCCGCGGCGACCGTTCACACATTTCCTGGACCCAGGTGGAAACCGGCTCGGCCATCACGTGGAAATACCCCAGCTGCATTCTGCGCGGGAACGATTCCGTGGGTGAGTTCTATTCGGTCGCTGTGACCCGTGGTAAACAGCAGGCCGACACCGGCACCAAGATGATCCACCTGGGCCGCAATACCAGCAGCACCATTGTGTCCAAGGGCATTTCTGCCGGTGCGGGTCAGAATACCTACCGCGGTCTGGTGCGCATGGCGCAACGTGCAGAACACGCCCGTAATCACACCCAGTGTGATTCATTGCTGCTGGGTGATCAGTGTGGTGCGCACACCTTTCCCTACATTGAGGTGCGCAACCCCACTGCCAAGGTGGAACATGAGGCGACCACGTCAAAAATCAGCGAAGACCAGCTGTTTTATTGTCGACAACGCGGGCTTTCGGAAGAAAACGCCGTGTCGATGATCGTCAACGGGTTCTGCAAGGAGGTCTTCAAGGAACTGCCGCTGGAGTTTGCGGCAGAGGCGCAGAAGCTGTTGAGCATCACCCTGGAAGGCGCGGTCGGTTAATTCGGTAGTCGGAGGTTTATTCAATGCTTTCAATAAGGAATCTGCAGGTCACCGTCGATGACAAACCCATTATCCAGGGCCTGAATCTTGAAATTGGCGCGGGTGAAGTACACGCCATCATGGGGCCCAACGGCTCCGGCAAGAGCACTCTGTCGCACGTGCTGGCGGGGCGGGACGGTTACGAAATCACCGGGGGTGAAGTTCTGTTTGACGGACAGGACCTGCTTGACCTGAAGGCGGAAGAACGCGCGCACCGCGGGATCTTTCTTGCCATGCAGTATCCGGTCGAACTGCCGGGTGTCAACAACATGGTGTTCATGCGCGAATCCCTGAACGCCATACGCCGAGCGCGTGGCGAGCCCGAGTTCGATGCGGTCACTTTCATGAAGCGGGTGCGGGAAAAGGCCAGACTGGTCGATCTCGACGACAAGCTGCTCAAGCGCAACGTCAACGTCGGCTTTTCGGGCGGCGAGAAGAAACGCAACGAGATCCTGCAGATGGCCATGCTGGAACCCAGACTCGCCATCCTCGATGAAACGGACTCCGGTCTCGATATCGATGCCCTGCGCATTATCGCTGAAGGTGTCAATGCCCTGCGCAGTCCGGACCGCTCCATGATTCTGGTTACCCATTACCAGCGTCTCCTGGATTACATCCAGCCCGACTATGTGCACGTGCTGGTTGATGGGCGGATTGTGCGTTCGGGTGACAAAGAGCTGGCACTTGAGCTGGAAGCAAAAGGCTATGGCTGGATAGCCGGAGAGGCCGCGGCATGATAACGGCAAACGATCAGCGCAGCTGGTTTCAGCAGTTGCTTGCGCAGGCAGGGCCGGACCTGCCCGGGTCGGACCTGGCCTGGCTGGCCCAGGCGCGCGACACGGCCAGACAGGCTGTCTCGGAACTCGCGATACCGCACCGTAAACAGGAGGCCTGGCGTTATACCAGCATCGACGGCCTGTTGAAGAACCGCTTTGAACCGGCCGCCGACGCGTCTGCCGCCGTGCCGCCACTCACTGTCGCTGACTGCGTATTGCCGGCGCTGGACAGCTACCGACTGGTGCTCGTCAATGGGCGGTGCGTGGCGCACCTGTCCAGCGTCGAGGCGCTGCCCGCCGGGGTGACGCTGGGCAGCCTGCGCACGGCCCTGACCAGCGATCCCGGCCTGCTCGCGACCTGGTTCGGTCAGACCGCCAATCACACCGAGCATGTATTTACGGCACTCAATACGGCACTGGTAAATGACGGGGTCTTCATCCATGTTGCAAACGGCGTCGCACTGGACCGGCCCCTTGAAGTGGTCTATCTCAGTGTCACCGACACCGATGCCATCATGATACAGCCGCGTAATCTCGTCGTGCTGGAGGCCGGTGCCAGTGCCACGCTGGTCGAGCGTTGCATCGGCAGCGGGCAATCGCCGTATTTTCACAACAACCTCACCGAGATTGCCGTGGGTGAAGGTGCCGCGCTGCACCACTACCGTTTGCAGGATGAGAGCCGCAGTGCCTATCACCTGAGCAGCCTGTATCTGTCCCAGGCGGGTCACAGTCACTACCATGGCACTGCGTTGGCATTCGGTGGTGCCTGGGCCAGGACCGATTACAACGTCCGCTTCAGGCACGCAGGCGCCGAATGTACGCTGAACGGCCTCTATACTGCCGGCGATAAACAGCTGACCGATCTTCATCTCAATGTGCAGCACAGTGTTCCCGGCTGTGCCAGCCGCGAACGGTTCAAGGGGATTCTGTACGGCAGGGGTCGGGCGGTGTTCGACGGCCGCATTCTGGTAGAGAAACAGGCCCAGCGCAGCGACGCCTTTCTCTCCAATGACAACCTGATGCTGACCCGTGACGCCGAGGTGGACACCAAGCCGCAGCTGGAGATCTATGCCGATGACGTGAAATGCAGCCACGGTACCACGGTCGGTCAACTGGATCCGCAGCAGGTATTTTATCTGCGCTCGCGCGGCATCGATGAAGCCGCCGCCCGCAGGATGCTGTGTCTGGGATTCGCCGGTGAAATTCTCGACAGCATCGGCGTGCAGCCACTGCGTGAACATGTTGCCGACAAACTCGCGCAGACATTGAACGACGTCGTGGTATCGAAGGAATAAAGCCCAATGGTCAAGGAATCCCTCATGTTCGATCAACAGTCCGATGCACTCAGTGGAGCTGCTGCGCGGCCTGGCAACGGCTCGCTGGAAGAGCGTGTCATCGCCGCCATGCGGACGGTGTACGACCCGGAAATATCAGTGAACATCTACGATCTCGGTCTCATCTATGAGATACAGATCAATGCCAGCTCAGAAGTGTTTGTCAAAATGACGCTCACGGCGCCCGGATGTCCTGTGGCAGGCAGCCTGCCCGGCCAGGTGGAATCCGCCATACGGGCAGTTGAGGGTGTCAGCGATGCCCGGGTGGAACTGGTATGGGACCCGCCCTGGAACGCAGACTGCATGAGTGACGAGGCGAAACTGACCCTGGGTCTGTTCTGAACGAGGAGAGGAGCAAGGCATGGCAATTGAACTGACTGCGAGCGCTGCCAGACACGTGAAGCGCATGCTGGAAAAACGGGGTCACGGGCTGGGGCTGCGCCTCGGAACACGCAAGTCGGGCTGTAGCGGGTTCAGCTATGTTGTCGAGTATGCCGACGAGATCGGCAATGACGATGTTGTGTTCGAAGACCACGACGTGAAGGTCGTGGTGGACACAGACAGCCTCGCGCAACTTGATGGCATGCAGGTGGATTACCTCAAGACCAATGCCGTCAACCAGGGGTTTGAATTCCGCAACCCCAGGGTCAGGAACGCATGCGGTTGCGGCGAATCATTCAGCGTCTAAGCAACGAGTGATATCAGCATGGCCAGCCTGGATGACATCGTAGACATTTTCGAACTGCTCGGGGACTGGGATCAGCGTTATCAGTACCTGATCGAGCTGGGTGAACACCTGCCGGCCATGCCCGAGGTCCTGAAGACTGAAGACAACAAGGTCAAGGGCTGCATGAGTGAGGTCTGGGTGAGCGCCTGGTGTGATGAAGCCGATCCCGGCCTGGTGCGGTTTTACGGTGATTGCGACACCAGCATTATCAAGGGTGTGCTGGCGTTATTGATTCAGCTCAGCGCCGGTAAAACGGTCGCCGAGCTCGAACAGCTGGATGTCGATGAACTGTTCTCCCGGCTGAATCTCGATGAGCATCTCTCCCCGAACCGCCACGTCGGCGTATATGCCATTGTGGAACTCATGAAACGGCAGGCGCGTGATTTACAGCCGGCGGCCCAAGTGTCGCCGTCTCCCGCGCGGGTGGTCAGCGGGTCGGAATGAGCCGGTCCCCGGTGAATTCCCGACAGGCAACCGCAGGCGCGTCAACCCCCCCCCCCGACCATGACGGTTTGATCCGGCGGGCGCTTCTCTGTGACCGAAGACGGTCGCTGCCCACACGCCCGGACTCATGCACATACCGCGTGCGCTGAAGACAGAACGTCCAGGTACCCTGGGACCGGTGCTGTCGGATATGCAACCTGCATCACAAAATCTCTCGACGGGACCATACTAAACTTCCGGTGCCCGTTTACCGGCAGCCCAAGGGAATGTCGCAGGGAGAAACCCCAACGGTGGTGAACTTGCCACCTCAGCAGCATTGACGTAAGGAGCAGTGATGCGTGTCGCAGCAGAGATAATCCTGGAGATCAGCGTTGAGCAGGCAAAGGGTGGCTCACCCTGGCCCCACCCCTGGGACCACTATCCGTTTGTTGTCAAAGGCAAGCGCGTGTGGGTGCCCTACCAGGATCTGACTGCCGGGCAACGACATCAACTGACCCGGGCACTGCAGGAGATCGGTCGCACGCTGGGGGTGACGGCCGCGAGCCTGTGTGAAGACCTGGCAGTCGGTGTGCAGCCATTGCCAGTCGCCTAGCCCGGATTTATCAAAAGGCAGCGTTGGACGACCCCATTCGATTGAGCCAATTGAGCAAACTGCGCAGACCCGCCCCGGCCCGCGAGCCCGGCGCAGAGCCGAGATGATGTCTGCGCGGCTCCTACAAAGAGCGATACAGAAGTACCGCTTCGATCATGATGCCCGCAAGGATGGCAATGATTGCCATCAGCAACACGCGATTTCTGTCCTTTTCCGCGCGGTAATTGGATTCTGTCCGATGAGTATGCTGTTTCATTCTTGTTTTCCTCCAACCGGCGGCTTGCCAGGGAACCAGCACTACGGGAGCGCTGCAGGAATACTCCGCAATGCCAGACGCCTGCCGCTCAATTTACACGCATTCGCACCGGATTCGCTTTGATCTCAGTCAAAGTCGCTTCACGAGGCGGCAAGACCGCGCCTCGTAACCCACGTGAGCTGTACGGTTTATAGCCTGCACCCTGGCAGGTTCAAGCATCCCGGCGAGCGTGATCTGCCCGCGGCGACAGGCTATGTAAAGAGCACTCCAGGAGGCGGGTGTCGTGTCGTTCCCTGACTAAAGGCTCCGATTACTGCAGCTCAACGGCGCCGGAGTCCGGTTGCTCGATGGCCGATTCGTCAAGCTCCGGCTGTTCCTGCAGTTGCTGTTCCTCGAGCGTTTGTTCTTCCATGCGTTGATCTTCCGCCCTCTGCTCATCGATCGCAGGCTCTTCCATTGCAGGCATGGCCGGAGCACCGCCCTTGGACAGCACGCAACCCGCTACGTACTCGTCAAGCTGCTCCTGGGAGATCCCGTAATATTCGGCTTCATTGCGACACTCGCCCTCCAGATCTCCGACCTCCTGTGCAAGCGAATCGAGGGCAAAGATCAGCGAAAAACCGGCTGCCAGAAACAAGCCGGGAAGTGCCGAGCGGAAATTCAAGGTCATCGGACAGTCTCCTTCACGCAAACGCACATGCGAGGCAATTATCAGAATAAAGCATAGACCCAAAAGACAAGTCTGGACAGCCGCCTGCAGGACCGAGCGGCGCTGCGCGGCCAGGTCTGCCGGCTGCGGGACAAAACAAAGCCGCCCGAAGGCGGCTAATAAGTGAGGTGGTATTGATGAAAGATATCGCTATCTTTGCGGGCCGCCACTCCTGGCAGCCTGCAACTCGCTTTTTACGGGGAACCCGCCGGCAAGTCTGTGAACCAGGTCTCGTTTACGGCCCTCGCCCTGCCGCTCCCCCAGGCCCGCAAAGCACAGCCAGTGTGTGGCTGGTAAATACCCGGCCGTCCGCGGGCTCTCACCCTCGCGCAGGGACGCCTATCCGTCGGCCGCCGCCGAAAAGCGGCGTGTACCTTTGCTGCCGCATTGCGCGTGCGCGCCATCGCGATCCGACCGGTGGCGATGCCACGCAGGGCAGTGCCTGCCGGTCGAGGGTGTGTCAACGGTCAAGGATGGCGTCGACCTGTTCCTGCGTCAGCACCTGAGCCACATAGTTGCCGTCACCGATGACGGTCTCGATATCACCCACATAGGCTCGCAAGTGGTTTTTTGAACCTTCGAGCAACGACTCGTAAAGGCGCTGGATATCGGGATTGTCCGTATAGACTTTCCCGCACTCGGAGACGTCGTTTATGCCGTTGTCGGTTTCGACAATGACCTTCGGGCACTGGTTGATATCCAGCATGTCCAGCTCTTCAATGAAGGCACCGACATACAATGCCTCGAGTGCACTCACCGAGCCGCGTTTGATCAGAGCGGCGTACTTTTCGGTAAAGTACCACCCGTAATCCTCGCCGGTGAATACGCCCACGTTGTCGTTAGTGCTGGGATTGGCGACGGCATATTTTGTCAGCATGTCTGCGACGCTGCATTTATGCCGTTCTTCCGAATCATCGATGTTTCCGAACACCTTCGCGCCCGGATACTGTGTGCCCAGCGTGATGTAGACATCCCGCGCAAGCTTCTCTTCTTCACACATGAATACCAGATGGGTTTGCTCGTTGAAATCCAGCGTGCGACTGCTGTCCGTGTCAGTGTCCGTGTCGTCCTCGCCAGTCAGGCCCGCATCGGCCGGTGGGGCGCCAAGCATCACCAGCGATGCCGCGACCAGCGCGCTGCAGCATAGCGTCTTTATGCCCGGCACCGCGCGGAGTGCGATCCGTGCAGCGGGCAGGGAGCGGGAAGCGGCCACTGCACTTGCGAGACGTGTTTCCATCAGGACTCCTCCTGTGCGCTGTTTGTCATGGCGACCGTCCCTGTCCAGTCTGCCCCGCATCCTGAGGGGCGCACCGGGAATTCTATAACCGCGCGCCGGGTCGGGGGAAGCGAAAGCGGACAACCGTGGCCGCGGCGCGGCCGTTTCCCGTTACGGCTGCCGCACAAGACAAGGCCGCCGGAAGACGGTGGGCGGGCCGGGGCATGTCAGCCGGGTGTCCCGGGTCCTGCACGCCCGGCAATACGATCAGACCGGTGATCACCGTGCGCGCGCGCGAAAAGCCATCCGCAGCAGGAGGTGAGTGGGAACAAAGATGAACAGCGGGTATACCGCCATCAACAGGAGCAGGAACAACGGCCCCGGCATCCAGGTCTGGGGCAGATTGCCGATGCCGAACACCCAGTTGAGGTTGCGCTCCGGATCGGTGAAGAGATAGCAGACGACCAGCAGCACCCACGTCAGCAGTGTCTCGGCGGGAAGGGCGCGTGCATCGTAGCCCAGGCGATAGACCAGCCACAACAGCAGTACCGGGAGAAATACGTGAAACAGCGACAGGGTCTTGAACAGCGGGGTGACATGCGACGCAAACATGTAGCCGGTGGCATTCATGCCCAACACGTCAGTATCAGTAAGCAACCGCAAAAAGAAATCCAGGTTCCAGGCAAGCTCTGGAAGCAGCACGCCCACCGCCATCATGCCGGCCAGAAGACGGCTCTCCAGCCACACTGCGGCGACCGTGACCAGCAAGGCGATGTCGGATGCCCAGAGAAAATTGGCCGGGCCGCGTTCCACCCAGTAGACGGGTACCAGGACGCAGACGAATGCCGTATAGGGTAGCTTTATCCAGAGCGGGATCACGGGTTTTACACTCAATGCCCCGACGCGCGACCCCGGTCTCACAACCGGCCGCGCCCGGCAAACCGGTCTTGCCTGCCGGTGGCTGCGCCGTAGCTGTGTATGCCGCGGTTATTCGGGGTGGGGCCGCCTGGCACGACGCGCCCGAGTCCGACACCGGGACCGTCAGGCTCCGGCCAGACTCTGGGCGAGCAGAAATGCCAGTATCGCCACCAACAGTGCAATCACCCATTTCAGGTGATGGGCGATGCTGCGGAGTAATGCTTTTGTTTCCTGATCCATGTGGGGTGGTCCGGTCTCGCTCTGGGACTTACGGCTCAGGCCCGGGAGCGGCTAGGCAATGGGATCGAAAAGCGGTTTCTTCTTCTTGTCCGTTCCGGCGACGTGAGTGACATCCATCGTGATGTGATTGGGCGTATAGAGTATGGTTCGTATCAGCCATCCCCCGCCCGGCACAGGTGCCTGCTCCGTCATCGTCCTGATGTGAGTGGTATCGTCAAAAACGTCTTCGATGACATCGTATTTGAGTTTCATCGCGCTCCCCTCGGATCGTTGTTTGAATTGAAATAGTACCGCGCTGAGGGTGACTCCCGTTCAGGGCCGCCTGCGAGCTATGATGGCCTTTCGGGGCGGGGACTGCAAGGGATGGGTGCCCGTGGAGACAGGCATGGCTTCCGAACCGGAGACGTCTGCGGGCGGTGACGGACGTGGTCCTGCCTGCCTGCCCGGTGCCACCCGCCTGAGCGGTCGTTTGCGGGGCAGCAGAGGATTCGCGCGGCCGTACGTGTGACAGATGCAATTAATGTCTGCTGTCTATCTCAGGTGAAGGAAAGTACGCTATCCTTCTGGTTTAGGTCCTGAAACTGGACCGCCAGAATCTTCGGGTCACGGTTGTAGAGGAGAAAGCCTGTTATGGCGATTGCAGAGAAACTGGATGCCTATCTGCGTGCCCGGGACGCAGCATACGATCTCGTTGCCCATCCGCTGACGGGGAGCAGTATGGCGACTGCCGAGGTGGCACATGTGCCGGGAGATCGCCTCGCCAAGGCAGTGATCGTCAGAGACAAACAGCATTACGTGATGATCGTCCTGCCATCCGACCACCATCTGGAGCTCGACGGCATTGGCGAACACCTGGAAGCCATGATTGGCATGGCTTCGGAGGACGAACTCGCACAACTCTTCCCTGATTGTGCGCTGGGGGCGATTCCGCCCTTCGGGGCAGCCTATGGACTGAAAACACTGTGGGACAGCGCGTTGGCGAGCCAGCCCGAAATCTATTTCGAGGCAGGTGATCACCAGCTGCTGGTCAGGATGACCGGCGAGCAGTTTCGCAGGCTCATGGGCGATGCGGTCGAGGGGCATTTCAGCCACCATCTCTGATGCTGGAGGCTTCGCTCGGCTTGCCGGCGGTGGGTGTAAACAGGCCCGGTCAGTACCACCGGCGTGTGTCGGATTATTGATATACCGGTAACCATCACGGTAGACCGCCGCGCAAACGGTTGGGCGGTGTGGCTGCAGTGAAACGTTTCTTGGCCTTCGAACAGGAGTGCGAACATGCTACGCGTAGGTGATAAGGCCCCTGACATCGCCTTGCCCGATGCGGATATGAAGCTGCGTACGTCGGCGGATTTCGCGGGACAGAATCTGGTGCTGTACTTCTATCCCAAAGATGACACCCCCGGGTGTACGATCCAGGCTAACGAATTCAGTGACCTGATTGACGAGTTCGAAAAGGCTGGCGCGCAGGTCATTGGCGTCAGCGGTGATACCTGTTTCAGTCATCAGGCGTTTCGGGAGAAATACGGTCTCAAGCTGACCTTGCTCGCCGATGTTGACGGTGAGCTGTGCAACCAATTCGGGGTCATTCAGGAAAAAGAAAAAGATGGAATCAAGAAAACCGGCATCGTTCGTTCGACCTTCGTGATCGATCCCGACGGCGCGATAAGCTATGCCGAGTACGGTGTCGCACCCAAGGGGCATGCACGGCAGCTTCTGGATTTCCTGACCCGCCGCGCCTGAGGACGCAAACAAGCCGCCTGCGAGCGCGGTGCCGCCCCGTGTGTTCCACATGCTGGCGCGCGGGCCTGCCCGCTTTACCCGTCAGCATCTCCGTAACATTTGTTTGCAGTCACGTGATGAATGTTCACACAAAACGCCCCTGCCCGGCTTGTGTCCGTGCCGCCTGTGCCGAACAATTCCCTCACGCACGCTGGCGGCCGGTTGTGAACGCACTGGCTGACAGGTATCGGAGGAATTCTGTCTGTCCGGAGTCTGGGCATGGCGGCTCCGGCTGACTCGCTGCTGTCCGGCCATGTGCAGTGCGCGAAATTGCATATGCCCCGCTAATCAGGAGAAAGACATGTTTGAAGAATTCAAGAAGTTCGCCCTGCGCGGCAATGTTGTCGACATGGCGGTTGGTATCATTATCGGCGCCGCGTTCGGCAAGATTGTCAGTTCGCTGGTGAAAGACGTGATTATGCCGCCCATCGGCAAGCTGATGGGTAACGTGGACTTCAGCGAGCTGTTCATCAACCTGGGAAGTGTTCCCTACGAGACGCTGGCGGCGGCCCAGGAGGCCGGTGCGCCGACGATCAACTACGGCGTCTTCGTCAATACCGTACTTGACTTCATTATCGTGGCCTTCGCGATCTTCATGGCCATCAAGGGAATGAACGCCCTCAAGCAGGCCGAGGAAGCGCCACCCGCCGAGCCGACCACCAAGGAATGCCCGGAATGCCTGTCGGAGATTCCGATCGCGGCGAAACGCTGCAAGTATTGCGCATCCGCAGTGGTTTCCGGCTAGCTGCCCTACGGGACGTTTCGGCGCGAAATTGCGGGAGCAAGTCACATGGGTCTGACCAGGGAACTTGCCAGCAGTAAGGGCGCCCGGCTGCTCAACAAACTCACCGGCGGCGGCGCCAGCCGCCTGGGCGGGCTCACAAAAAACCTGTTCGGCTGACTGGAACCGGCAGGTCAATTGCATCTGACATTCGATACAAACAGCGTGGAGGACGTGATGATGGCAAAAGGTATCCAGACCATTGAAGGGATCGGACCCCGCTACGCCGAAGCACTGCAGGCAGCGGGCATTACCAATACCGAGCGGTTGCTGCAGGCCGGAGCCACGCGCGAAGGCCGCGCAGCCCTGGCGCAGACAACGGGTATCAATGAGAAGCTGATTCTCAGGTGGGTCAACATGAGCGACCTGTTCCGGGTCAAGGGTGTGGCCAGCCAGTACGCCGAGCTGCTGGAGGCTGCCGGGGTCGATACCGTCCGGGAACTGCGTACGCGCAATCCCGACAATCTCGCGGAAACGATGATCAAACTGAACAAGGACAAGCGCCTGGTTCGCCAGGTTCCCAATAGCAGACAGGTCAGTAACTGGGTGGAGCACGCGAAAACGCTGCAGCCGGTCGTCAGGTACTGACGCGACGGGCGGGACTGTACACTACGGTTCTGACGCATCCGCCCGTCACGCCGACGGCGCCGGCAGGATGAGACAGAACCGCGAGCCCTGGCCCTCGACGCTTTCCACCTCAACGCGCCCGCCGTGACGCCGGGCAACCGCATCGACGAAGGCCAGGCCGAGTCCGGCGCCGGCCTGTACTGGGCGGTCCCTGCGGTGTACGCGCCGAAAGCGGTCGAACAGACGCGGAAGGTCGGCCGCGGGGATGCCGTATCCCGCGTCAATGACGCAGCAATAAAGTTCATCGGCGCGGCTGAAAAGCCGTACGCCGACCGTGCGATCGGATTCGCTGTATTTAATCGCGTTACTGAGCAGGTTTACCAGCGCGCGTTCGAGCAGCCCGCCCTCACCGCGAATCCAGGCTTCGTCCAGATCAAATGTCTGCCTGAGCTGAATGCGCTTGGCCTGGGCCTGGCCCCAGACCTGCTCCAGGGCGTTCATTGTGACCGCAACAAGGTCGAGCTCATGAAACGGGAGGTCCTGGCTGCTTTCGGCGCGTGCCAGCTGCAAAAACTGCTCGGCCAGCTGAATGGTTGTTTCCGTGTAACTCTCCATGCGCGTGAGCAGCGCCTGCACCTCGTCGGTTGAAGTCTTGCTCTTGGCCAGTTCCACCAGTGCCAGGAGCGATACCAGCGGTGACCGCAGGTCGTGCGACAGGAAGTTGAGCAGCTCGTTACGTTTGTGCTCACTGGCCTTCAGTGGCGTGATGTCGGAGAAGTTGAGGATCAGTCCGCCAGGCTGCAGCGAGTCCTGGGACAGGGGCGCGATCTGCACCAGCAGGTGGCGCCCGTTGCGGTGCCGGGCATCGGCCTGAACGCGCGCCTGTTGCAGCAGGGCGAGACGTAACAGGGCCTGCCAGTTGCCGGCCTCCTGAAGCTGCAGGTCCGCGAGCAGGGTAGTGAGCGGCACACCGCTCAAGGTGGCGTCATCATCGCCCCGCAGGTACCAGCCGGCGCGTGCATTGGACAGCTGAATCTGTCCCAGGGCGTCCGTTACCAGGACGCCGTCGGCCATATTGGACAGGCTGTCGTCGACAAACCGGCGCAATGTGCGCAGTCGCGCCGCGGCCTGTTGCACCTGCTGAATCCGGGCCTGCACGACTTCGGCTGTCCCCCACGGACTGCTCTCAACGGGCTGCGCAAACTGCTGCGGAAGTGCATCGAGCAGTGCCTGCTCGCGGGCGTTGGGCGTGCGGGAGGGTTCCCAGCGCAGACCCAGATACGTTTCCCGGCCCCGATACACCAGCGTGGTCCACAGGTCATCACCCTGGCCCAGCCACTGGCCCGCGGGTATTTCACCGGGCGGCAGCCGGGGTTTTTCGCCCTGGCTGGCTGCTTCCCGGCCTTGCCGACCGGACAGGCTCCAGCCGCGCAGTGGCAGGATGTACTGCAGGAATTCGAGGCCGCGCTCGAGCTCGGCAGTGCGTGCAGACGCCAGGCCCGCTTCCTGCTCGTGGAGCTGGTCGAGTTCCTGGCTGAGGTAGCGCATCGCCTGTTCGAGGCGACGCCAGCTCCACAATGGGTAACTCACGGCGAGCGTGACCAGTGCGGAGGTGGGGGGAAACCAGCGCTGGAGCACCATCAGCAGCGTAGCGCTCAGGGCGAGCGCGGCGAGCATCAAGGCGACCGTCGCGAGCAAGTTGGCGCGTGGCGCCAGATACGGAAAGATCAGCATCGGCAGCAGCGCAATCAGGCCGCTCAAGGCGAGCTGCCAGCCCCTGGCGAGCGGCGCAATGTGAATGCCGCGCAGTATCGCGTCGAGCACATTGGCGTTGATCTCCACGCCGGTCATGGAGTGACTGAAGCCGGACACCGGCGTCGGCAGCGCGTCACTCAAACCGGCGGCGGTGCTGCCGATCAGGACCAGTTTGTCGCGAAAGGTGTCGGGTGCGTAGTCGCCGTGCATGACCTGCGCAAAGGACACCTGCCGGAAATGGCCCGGCGGGCCGGCATAGGGGATAAGCAGGGCCTGCTCGCGGAACCATACCAGGGGCGCGTGTGAGGCCTCGGGAGCATCGTGCGGCGCCATCTCCGCCCGGGTCGGTCGCTGCCCGGCAATCTTCAGCAGGGCAAGGCTCAGATGCGGCCAGTAAGGACTGCCCAGACCCTCGCGCAGGTACAGCCGGCGAGCGATGCCGTCCGGGTCCAGTTCCACATGCACGTGACCGAGCGCGGCGGCGGCATCGGCCAGGGCTGGCAGGGGCAGGATCTCCAGTGGCTGGCCGCCCGCGCGCCGTTGCGCCATCAGTACCGGCAACGCCACCCGCCCACTGGCGTGAATTGCCTCGGCGAACTGCGCGTCACCCGCGGGATTCTTCAGATCGGGCTCGGCGAAGATGATGTCGAAGGCGACTGCGCGCGGACTTTCGTCCATGATCTTTTTCAGCAGCTGGGCGTGAACCTGGCGCGGCCATGGCCAGCGTCCGAACTGTGCCAGGCTGGCCTCATCGATGGCGACAATGATGATGTCGTCCGGTGCGGGACGCGACCAGAAGCGCAGCTGGGCATCGTAGATGAGCTGGTCCCCTCGCCACAGCCAGCCCTGCTGGACGCACAGCACGGCCAGCCCGACCAGTACCAGTGCAAGGGTGAGACGTTCCGGCAGCGCATGCTGGCGTGGGCTGCCGGGCATCACAACAACAGCGGGATCACCAGAAGCAATAATGGCCAGTAGCTGGCGGGCGGTACGGTGACTGGCTGTGCGCTGCTGTACGGCCCGGCCTCACCGTCGGTATCCAGTGACCGGGCGCGGAAATAATATTCTCGGCCCGGTGGCCGCGGCATCGTCAGGCGAGGCTCGGCGAGCGTCTGGTCAACGATGATCTCATTGAAATCCGGATCTTGCGCGAGCTGGAAGTGGTAGCGTGCCGCGCCCTCGACGGCCTGCCAGTGGAAGCTCACGTCCTGTTTACCGATCTGCGGTGCTGCCGGATCCGGGGCGGGCGGCACCGGACGGAAGTGAAAAGCCTGTGCGTCACTGAAGGGTCCGGGCCTGCCGCTTCCGTCATGGGTGGCGACGCGCCAGTAGTAGCGCCCCGGCGGCAGCGCCTGTTCGGGCTGGAAACGCGGTTCGCGCAGGTCGCCACGTTCCGCCAGCAGGTCCCGGAAGGCCGCGTCTCGTGCCAGCTGAAAATGATAGGCGGTGGTGCCGGCCGGTTGCGACCAGCTGAATTCGGGTCGTGCCTGACGCGTCAGGACACCGTCGATCAGCCCGATCAGCCGTGGGGGTGGCGGTCGGGCATCGACGCTGAAGGCATGGACCGCGTTCAGTCCCTCCAGTCTGTCCTGGTCAATGGCGCGCACGCGCAGCTGGTACTCGCCGTCGGGCAGGTCCGGCCAGCTGGCCTCGGCTGCCTCGGTGACGGCGTCTGCGAGCAGGCGGTCAAACCGGGTATCGGGCGCAATCTGGAAGCGATAGTGTACGGCACCCGCCACGCCCGGCCAGGCAAACCGCAGTGGCAGACGCTCGAGCACTGCCGGGACAGCGGAAAGATCTGGCGCTGGCAGCAGTTTTCTGGGTGGCTGCAGCGGCTGGCCGGCTTCGGCGACGATCCCGAAGCCGGCCGGCACCAACTGATCGACACCGGCCCCGCTGACCCCGACCTTCCCTTGCATGACTTCGCTGCGGGCGACGGGCTTTTCACGGTCCGAGCTGACGCGGAATCCGGTGCCGCGCACCGCGGCAACCGCGGCCGGCGTGATGATCTGGTAACGGCTGCCCGGTCCCTTGCTGGGCTTTACCCGGGTGTCGACCCGGCCACCCGGCAGCCGAATACGGGTGTCGACCATGCCGGTGGTACCGTAGGCGCTGAGGCTGTCCATGACGACCTCGCTGTCGGACAGCACCAGAAGTTCGGAGCCGTCTGCAAAGCGTATGCTCAGATTGGCGTCCGGACCGGTCTGAATACGGTCGCCGCTGTACAGCCGGGCCTTGACCGTCAACGGCTGGGTCTTACCATCGGCGGCGCGAATAAGCTGTGCACTGCCCTGCAACTGGGCGACCTCGGCGGAAGCCGGCTGGTGTTTGAGCCAGGCGAGGGGGAATTTCAAGCGGGTGCCGGGTGGGATGTGCAGCGGGTCGATGATATTGTTCAGCTGCTGGAGGGGTCGCCAGTACTTCATACTGGTCAGGTGCCGTTCGCTCAGGTTCCAGAGGTTGTCACCCGGGCGTACCGTGTAGATCCAGTTCTCGGCGACCGCCACAGGGATGAGCAGCACCAGCAGCAGCGCCGCCAGCCAGACACTTTTGGTGCGCCGTATCCGGCGCATACCGGGCCGCGGCTTGGGCCGATCGCCGGCATTCCTGTTTGTTCTCACACCCGCTTCTCCGGTCGCGCACGAAGAGGCCAAGTATAAACGAAGGGCCTCAGGGCCGTGACGTGGCATCGCTGGTGGGCAGGGGTTCCAGGCGGTAGCCATGGTTGTAGATGGCGTTCAGACGCACGCCCCTGTCGGGGCGGATGCCAAGCTTGTTGCGCACCCGGCTGACATGCGTGTCGACGGTGCGCGTACTCAATTCGGCGCGTGTGCCCCACACATTTTCGAGGATGTAACTGCGCGAGAGCAGGCGGCCGGGGTTGCGAAACAGCAGTAACGCGAGCTCGAATTCCTTGTGAGTCAGTTCAACCCGGTCCTCGCCGATCGTCACGCGGCGGCTGGGGATGTCGAATTCGAACGGCCCGTGTCTGAGCGAGTGCCCCTGCTCGCCAGCCGGCAGGCTGCGGCGTTCCAGGGCGGCGATCCGCGCCAGGGTCTCGCGCCGTTTCAGCGGCTTGGTCATGTAATCGTCCGCGCCATGTTCCAGTGCGAAGACAATATCCTCCTCGTGGTCGCGGCTGGTCACGAACAGCACCGGGATATGCCAGTCCAGGTTTTCCCGCACCCAGGTCAGCACGTCCGGCCCGCTGGTATCCGGCAGATTCCAGTCCATCACCAGCAGATCGAAGGTTTCGTGCTGCAGCGCAGACTTGAATTCATTACCGGCGGCAAAGGCATGGCAGTCATGGCCCGCTTCCCTGAACCAGGACTGAATCAGTTCCGTCTGGGCCGCATCGTCTTCCAGAACTGCAATACGCACGGGTGCCTCCTCTCAGGCGCTGACACTGGTCCTGGGCTGATCGTCACTATGCGGCCATGTTTTCACAACCGGCGCGGCAAGAGTAGATGATTTTGTGAATAATTGTCACACGCGAGGGTGTCCGGATCTGCGCTTTCGCCTTACCGGTTTGCTGTGTGTCCTACTGGCCTGCCGCGAGGATGCGACGGCGGAGTCGCTGCTCTTCGTCGGCAGAAAGGATTCCGTCATCGAGCAGCTCCTGCAGAACCCTGAGCTGGTACAGGCGGCGCTCGGCCCGCACCACGGCGACTTCTTCAGCCGCGATCGGGTCGCCAGCCTGGCGGGTCGCTTCGCCGCCGGTTGTCGTCGTAACCGCAGGCGTCGCCGCCTCCGCTACGGCCGTGTCCGGCGCCGTGCCGCGGGCTGCATCCGCCGTTGTCTCAACGGTCGTCGCGGCTTCGGTTACCTGCGGCACACCCTGTGGGTATGGCAGGGGTCTGCCATGATAATCCCACGGTGTGTGATAGTCGGGCGTACCCTGTACAGAGCTGCGGTAGGGCCCGGGGGGCGCGTAGGCCGATGCCTGACCGGTTACGCTGCGGGCCGGGCTGGGCTCGGCTGCCCAGGGGCGCGTTGCCGCGACGCCAGTCACCAAGGTAAGCATACTGAGAAACGTTAGCGCATGTTTCATGGCAGGGTCGTCCTCTAATCCTGGCCTGGTGGTCAGGTTTGTCGTACAGGCTTTCGCGGCGCGGCGCTCATTCGTGGCCGTCCCGCCTGCGGAAGCAATGCAGGATACGCCAGGATCGGGTAAACATGTGTGTCGCGGTGACGACTGCGCGGTTCCGCGCCCCCGTGTTCTGGCTGTCTGCCGGTGAGCGCCATGCGCTCGAACACCCCGTGCGGCAGGGCTGGGATCAGCCTAAGTCCGACAGGCTCCTAGTGCTTTTTCAATCTGATAATGACGGATAGTATGGCCACGGAATCCACGGAAAAACACGGGAAGAACTAACACCCATTAGAATTTTTTCCGTGTCATTCCGTGGATTCCGTGGCTATAAATAATAATGCCGGCACTCTGCTTAATTTGTCAGCATCCGTCATTATCAAGTTGAAAGCGTACTAGTAGGTGCTGATTCAGCCGTCGGCATTGTATGATGGCCGCGGCGTATACTGCAGACGTCCCAGGCGCCGCACCCCGTGTTCTGCGAAGGGGGTGGCGGACAAAGAACCATCGCCTGTCTGGCCGGACTGCATTCGTTACGCGTCTGGCCTGTGGCGATGAGGGGGTGAACGGCGGGATGCAGACACTGTCGTGACATTCGCTACGGTACGGCAATCCAGGGCTGCCAGCCCGTGAAAGTGCCGTGGGGGCGGATTCTGGGCGAGAAAATCATTACACGGAGGGAGGCTCATGCGCGCAGCAATTATCGGATTATGCCTGTTGCTGGTCGGAATCAGTCCGGCCTGGAGTGGCTTCAACAAGGGTCTGGAAGCCTACGGGCGCGGGGACTATGCGGCGGCACTGGATGAATGGCGGCTGCTGGCCGAGCGGGGTAATACCCTGGCGCAGCTGAACATCGGTTACATGTACCACTATGGGCGGGGTGTCCCGCAGGATTATCCCGAGGCCGTCAAGTGGTATCGCAGGGCGGCCGAACAGGGGTACGCCCTCGCGCAATACAATCTGGGCATCATGTACTATCAGGGACAAGGCGTTCTGAAGAATTACGTTCAGGCCCATATGTGGTTCAATCTGGCGAGCGCATCCGGAATCGTCGAAAATGCCGGCACCAACCGCGATACCCTGGAGAAGAAAATGACGCCCGATCAGATCGCGGAGGCGCGCAACCTCGCGCAGGCGTGGGTGGAAAAACATCAGGAAGAGGAATAGGCGCCTGCCAGCTGCTGCTGAGGCATGCTTACGCCGGCGCGTGGGGTGCGACCTGGCGCACTCTTTGTGGCGCCCGATTCCCGACACGGCCCGGTCTAACTGGCCGGTTCACATATGAGCCAGGGAAGACGGGTGCCGCGATTGCGAAAAACCTGGGTTCAGTCTGCGAAGAGACCAGCCGAATCCGGTTCTCGATATCGACCCGGCCCGCCGGGCGGCGCCCGCGCACTGGCGCGATCACATCATCGGTAGTGCCAGCACCCGACCCGCCAGGCGCCTGTTATCCGCCCGGCTCGGCAGGCCCGGTCGCCGGCGCGCTGGAAGGGCTGTTTACATCCGACAGCAGGGGTTGGAGATAGGGCCACACCCGGTCGAGCAGCAGGGGTTGTGCGGCGACCGTCGGATGGATGCCGTCATCCTGCATGAGTGAAAGATCTTCGGCGACGCCTTCCAGGAAGAACGGCACCAGGGATGCCTGCTTCTCGTCGGCAACCTCGACGTACACCTGATGGAACCTCTCGGTATAAAACTTGCCATAATTGGGCGGCAGCCGCATACCCAGCAGCAGCACACGGGCCCCGTGCCGCTGACTGGCGGCGACCAGTTCGCCGAGATTTTTCTTCATCTCCTGCAGACTGATCCCGCGCAGGCCATCGTTCCCGCCGAGGCCAATGATGACGATCGCGGGCCGATGGGTACGGAGTGCGCCGCCAAGGCGTGCCAGGGCGCCGCGGGTGGTGTCGCCGCTGATGCTGGCATTGACGACACGAAAACGACGTGTTGGGGTTTGCAGGCGCTGTTCGAGGAGCCGCACCCAGCCCTGCGCCGTGTCCATGCCGTAGGCCGCACTGAGGCTGTCGCCGAGGACCAGAATCGCGGGGGGGTCGGCGCCCGAAATACCCGGCAGGCAAAGCAGGAGCAACAGGAGCACCAGTCTCATGGGGGTTCATTGTAACGGGATGATGGTCCAGACGCGTCAACTGACGAAATGGGTGACAGGGCCGAGCGGGCGGTTGTCCATACTTCGTGGCGTGGATCTCGATGTCGGAGCGGGTGAGGCGGTGGCCATCCTCGGTGCTTCGGGATCCGGCAAGTCCACCCTGCTGGGTCTGCTGGCGGGCCTCGACGTCGCGAGCGGGGGGGACACCTGCCTGTTCGGACACGCCCTCGGTCAGCTGGATGAAGACGCGCGGGCCGCGCTCAGGGCCGGTCGGGTCGGGTTCGTGTTTCAGTCCTTCCAGTTGCTGCCGATGCTGACGGCGCTCGAGAACGTGCGGCTGGCGATTGAGCTTTCCGGTGACTCCGGGCGGGGAACCGCGAGCGCCGAGGCGGCGCTGGACCTTGTCGGGCTGTCGGAGCGGCGCCAGCACTATCCGGCGCAGTTGTCGGGCGGCGAGCAGCAACGCGTCGCGATCGCGAGGGCCTTTGCGGCGCGCCCGGCGGTGCTGTTTGCCGACGAGCCCACCGGTAACCTCGATCAGGCGACGGGTCAGCAGGTGATAGAGTTGCTGTTTTCGCTCAAGGCGCAGTATGACACCGCGCTCGTCCTGGTGACGCACGATGCGCTGCTGGCGAGCCGCTGCGAGCGGCAGTACCTGCTCGACAAGGGTGTGTTGAGCGCAGTATGAGATTCCGCGGCGGACTGTCCTCGCTGGCGCTCGGGCGCCAGTGGCGTATTCCCGAGCTGCGGGTGCTGGCGCTCGGCGTCGTGGTGGCGGTGGCGGCGGTGACATCCGTGGGCTTTTTCACGGACCGCGTCCAGCGTGCCCTGTCGCAGCAGGCCTCCGAACTGCTGGGCGCCGATCTCGTCGTGGCCTCGCCGAATCGTCCGCGGGCGGACCTTCGTCGGACGGCCTCCGTGGCGGGACTGGACCTCGCGCAGACGGTGAGTTTCCCCAGTGTCATCCTCCGTGGGGCCAGCACACTGCTCACCGACGTCAAGGCCGTCAGCAATGGCTACCCCCTGCGGGGCCGGGTGCGCGTGGCCACCCGACCCTTCGACGAGCCGTTCGAGGTGGAAGGCATTCCTGCGCCGGGCGAGATCTGGGTGGATCTGCGGGTACTTCAGCAACTGGGCATGCAGCTGGGGGACGCGGTTCAGCTTGGCGAGCGGAGCTTCACGGCGAGCCGGCTCCTGACCTATGAACCGGACCGCGGCGGGGATCTCTTCCAGCTGGCGCCGCGGGTGCTGTTGAACGAGGCCGACCTGCCGTCCACGGGGCTGATCACGCCGGCAAGCCGGGTACGCTACCGCCTGCTGCTGGCGGGCTCGGATGCGGCGGTCGCCCGGTTCAGGACGGCGCTGGACGGGGCACTGGAACCCGGTGAGCGGCTCCAGGGTATCCGGGATGCGCGACCCGAGCTCCGGGCGGCCCTGGACCGGTCACAACAGTTCCTCGGGCTTGCGGCGGTCACGGCCGTGCTGCTGGCCGGTGCGGCGATCTCCGTGGCGGCGCGCCAATATGCCGAGCGGCAGGCCGACGCCAGTGCCGTCATGCGCTGTCTCGGTGCGAGCGGGGGCTATGTGCTGCGGGTGTTTGCCATCCGCCTGAGCGCCCTGGCGCTGTGGTCGAGCCTGATCGGCTGCGTCATCGGTTTTCTCGCCCAGGAGGTCCTCGTGCTCCTGCTGGCCCACTGGTTCACGTCCACGCCACCGGGTGCGTCGCTGTGGCCGGTGGCGGTGGGCGTGAGTACCGGTCTGGTGACGGTGATGGGGTTCGCGCTGCCGTACGTGCTGGGGATCGCGCAGGTACCACCGCTGCGCGTATTGCGTCGGGAACTGGGTGCCCCGCCCCCCTCGGCGTGGACGGTCCTGCTGCTGGCCTGTCTGACACTGGGCGGCCTGCTGGTCTGGGTGGCGGGTGACCTGCGGCTGGCCGGCTGGCTGATGCTCGGCATAGCTCTCACCGGTCTGGTGCTCTGGCTCTCGGCCTACGGCCTGATCCGCGTGCTGTCCCTGCTGCGCGGGCGCGGCAGTCTGGCCTGGCGGTTCGGTCTCGCCAGCCTCGCCCAGCGCGGCAAGCTGAGTGGCATCCAGCTCGCAGCCTTCGGTCTCGGTATCATGGCCCTGCTCATCCTCGGGATTGTGCGGGTCGATCTCCTCGAGTCCTGGCAGGCGAACCTGCCGGCGGACGCGCCGAATCACTTCCTGATCAATGTCCAGGCGGAAGAAGTCGCCGCCTTGTCCGGGCTGCTGGCTGACGCCGGTGTTGCGGTGCCGGAATTTTTTCCCATGGTGCGTGGGCGCCTTACGGCCATCAACGACGTGCCCGTCGCGCCGGACGATTTCACCCAGCCACGGGCCCGGCGCCTGGTGGCCAGGGAATTCAACCTGTCCTGGGCCGCGGAGTTGCAGGACGACAACCAGATCGTAACGGGGCACTGGTGGGGTAAGGACGCCCAGGGGAAGGACGAGCTGTCGGTCGAGGCCGGCCTCGCGGAGACGCTGGGGATAGGTCTGGGTGACCGTCTCCGATTTCAGATTGCCGGGCAGGACCTGAGTGCCCGGGTCAGCAGTCTGCGCTCGGTTGAATGGGATTCTTTTCGGGTGAATTTCTTCGTCATTGCGCCGCCCGGATTGCTCGAGGCATACCCGGCGACCTATATCACAAGTTTCTACCTCGCCGGGGAGCGGGGCGACGTGCTGAGCGAGCTGGTCAGACAATTCCCCAGTGTCACCCTGCTGGACGTGGAGGCGCTGATGAGGCAGGTGCGCCAGATCATGGACCGGGCCACACTCGCCATCGAATACGTCTTCCTGTTCACGCTCGCGGCAGGACTGATGGTGCTCTATGCCGCGATCCAGGCCAGCCGCGAGGCGCGTCAGCACGAGACGGCCATATTGCGGACCCTGGGCGCAAACCGCACGCAGGTGCTGTTGGGCCTGTTTGCCGAGTTCACGGCGCTTGGCTTCCTGGCTGGGCTGCTGGCGGCCACCGGCGCCGCGGCGCTGGGCTATGTGCTCGCCGATCAGGTCTTTGATCTGCCCTATCGGCCCAATCCCTGGATCTGGCTGGCCGGGACGCTGGGCGGGGCCGTCGGTATCGGTATCGCAGGCATGATGGGTACCCGCTCGGTACTGAGTCATCCTCCCCTCCAGACCCTGCAGCGCATCTAGTGCGCTTTCAACGTGATAATGACGGATGCTGACAAATCAGGCTGAGCACCAGTATTTTTGTTTATAGCCACGGAATCCACGGAATCCACGGAATGACACGGAAAAAATTCTAATGAGTGTTCGTTCTTTCCGTGTTTTTCCCTGGCTATACCATGCAGCGTTATCAGATCGAAGAAGCACTAGCCCGCATTTCTCACCGGGATCCCGGATGCTGGCGCAGGGCTCGTGTGTTCGGACGCCGCGCTGGAGGGAAAGTGGTAGCCGTAGCTACCACTTGAGTGAAGCGCAAGTCCGGGCGCGCGAGAACCAGCCAGGGCCGGGATAGGCACGGCCTGATTACACACCGTCTCTTTCCTGATCTGCACTCTGTTCCTTACCTCAGTGCATTATGTGACTCTATCGCCGCCCGGTGAGAAATGCGGGCTAGCCCGGCCGCAGTGTTGCCGTCTCAGAAGAGACCAGGCGAGGCACGGGGAGAGCTTGGTCCATTCCAACTGAGCGGCGAGCAACGCCGCCTGGCCTCGGTGTCGTATCATGGCGTTGCAAGCGGAGTTGGCGGGTCCGCCCAACCAGGTAATTGCAGGGAGTTGTACGATGCCAGAGCTGGGGCACGTGGTGCTTTATGTGCGCGACCTTGAGCGCTCGCTGCGCTTTTACACCCGCGCAGTGGGGCTGACGTCAAAGGGTCGTATTTTCGACGGTCGTGCGGCGCTGCTCAGCGGCGGGCGCACCCATCACGAATTGCTGCTTATCGAGGTGGGTGAGGCGCCGGGACCGCTCACTGGCAGGCGAATCGGCCTGTATCATGTGGGCTGGAAAGTCGGTGAGTCACTGGAGAGCTTGAGAGGGGTGCGTGATCGGCTGGCCGAGGCGGGTTACGGCATCGATGGCATGGCCGATCACACCGTGAGCCAGAGCCTCTATCTGCGTGACCCCGACGGCAATGAGGTGGAACTCTACGTCGATGATCCTGGCAGCGACTGGCAGCATTCAGATGCGTGGATGGATGCACCCGTCAAACCCTTGCAGTTGTGACAGCCGACGACACCGCGCTGACTGAAACGGGTCAGGCACGCCGTCTGCGAGTACCGGATCCCTCCGCCAGGGCCCGGTTTCTTTCCCGCGCATCAAGTCAGGTTCCGGTTGTCCGCACTGGGCAAACGGGCAGAGCCAGCGCACGCTGTCAAGGCACGAGAAATGCGGCTTCCACCCGGGTGGCTGGGATCTGCTCGGGGTGGTTCGGATGCCAGGCGTTCACCGTCGCCCGGTCTGGCTGTAACATTTATGTAGAAGAATACCGGGCTTTCTGGCAGGCTGCGGCCTCGCACCCGGTAAACTCGCAGGAGCGGATGACGATCTCCAAGTACCTTTACAACCCTATAATTATTTCAACTCTGCCGTGACCGCTTGAATGTTTCCAGGACTGATGTTATACATAGTCTATACAGATATTGCGCACAACCGTCGCGCAAGCGCCAGAGGAGACAAGACATGCGCACAGAGACCACGGATCCGATTACCGGCAATGATGTGAAAGACCTGGACCACGCGCCCTTTGTCATGGAGGGGCACGGCCGTGACGGACTCAAGATTTACTTTGAGTCCGAGCAGAGCCGGCAGGTTTATCTCGATGTCGAGCTGGAGCGGCTCGATGGCCACAGTGTTCAGGCCTTTAACGCCACCACCGGTACCAGCATGGAGATGTAGGCGGCGCGCTGCAGGCCGGGCTCGGGCAGCCAGTTGCGATGAGTTTCCCTGGCGCCCGCGTCTCATGCGCCGAGGCTGCGGTTGTCCTCGCCGCCATGGCTCGGGGTCCATTGGGCCGCTCAGGCGGTGCTACCCGGGAAGCGCGCCGAAGCTCTGCCGCCGGCGCCATGTAGACAGGCGATGATACGAGCAGAGTCCAGTGTCCTGATCGAGCGGCCGGTGGAAGCGGTCTTCCAGTTCGTCGCGGTCGACTTCTTCGCGAATTACCGCAAGTGGTCCCCCGAGGTCGTGGCGCTGGAACAGACCTCAGCAGGGGCGCTGCGTCGAGGCAGTACCGGCCGCCAGGTGCGCTGTGATGCCGGCCACCGATCCGAGTCGCGATTTCGTGTGACCACGTACGAGCCAATGCGGGCGATAGCCTTCGCCAGCATCTCCGGGCCGCGCTACCGTGTTGATTACCGTTTTCAAGCGGTCGCCTCCGCCACGCGGGTCACCTTTCGCTTCGAGCTCCAGCCCGAACTGTTCCTGAGACCCTTTGAGCGCCTGCTCGACAGGGCGGTTCGCCGCGGCAGCGACCGGGTCGTGCGCAACCTCAAGAGGCTTCTCGAGGCGAGGGTCACATCCGCAGCCTGCGAGACTGGCGGTCCGGGCTAGCTGCTGCGTGCGAGCCGGAGATAGGCGAGGCTGTCGGTATCGAATGGTATGGGTTCGATCTGAAAGGCGGCCATCGTGGCCGAGGCGTCACAGGTATTGCCTTCCATCAGCATCGTGATCTGGTCGCGGGTGACCGGAAACCACTCAAAGCGTTCAAGCAGGCTCGCGACGAGCTTGACGTTCCAGGCTGGTACCGGAAGGGCCAGTTTGTGTCTGCCTGTCGCCTGCGAGATGGTCGTGAGGATGGTCTTCCAGTCAAGATCCTGCGGTCCGCCAAGCGCGTAGGTCCGGCGGGCGGCTCCCGGCATGCCCAGTGCCTGGACGAAGACTCTCGCCACATCGCTGACATGAATGGGTGACAGAGCGAACCTGCCGGCCCCGGTTGGCAGCAGGCCGGTATGGAACAGGGGCATCGGCAAGGGTGAGCTGACAATCTCGTCATACAGCTGGGTGGCAAACTCCATCTTTCCGCGGGGATCGCCAAACACGACAGAAGGGCGAAAGATCGTCCAGTCGAGTGGCGTCGTCTTCAGATACTCTTCCGCCAGGTACTTGGTTCTCTGGTAGGCGGTGCCATCGGCGCGTACGCCATTCGCGCTCATCAGCAGGAAGCGCTTCACGCCCTGTTCGGTCGCGGCATGCATGGCGCGTCTGGCGCCCTCGAAGTGCAGTTTCTGGAAGCTGATGTCGCGGCGCGGATATTCACGCAGAATGCCGATGTTGTAGATGACCGCGTCGCACCCGGTTACCGATTCCTTGACGGCCGTACTGTCAGCAATGTCCCCGCAAATGACCCGGCAGTGTTCGGCCTGCCGCAGTCGCGGCTCGCTGCCCGGGCGCACCAGCGCCACCGGCAGGTGGCCCTGTGCAAGCAGCTCATCGATCAGATAGCTGCCGACAAATCCTGTCGCGCCTAAGACCGTGACCTTCATGTCCTGGAATCCTCTGTTGCGCTAACCGATTCGCGCCGGGCGATCGGCGGTGGCCATTCCCCGGCTTCGCCAAACATACTCCCGATGATGCCCTGCCGGAAGCGGGAAATGCGGTCGAGCCGCGGCTGCATGGGGAGAAGACAGAATGTAAGAATCCAGAATCCAGAAGACAGAAGACAGAAGACAGAAGACAGAAGGCAGAAGGCAGAAGGCAGAAGGCAGAAGGCAGAAGGCAGAAGGCAGAAGGCAGGAGGCAGGAGGCAGGAGGCAGGAGACAGGAGACAGGAGACAGGAGACAGGAGACAGGAGACAGGAGGCAGGAGGCAGGAGGCAGGAGGCAGCGCGGCCTCAAGCTGGGCGCTTAATTCCGGCCTCAGCGTAACAAGCTCGACACACTGTGGGCATAACCTGGGCGCGCGGGGCGGGGCTTGCCGCGTGATGATGGGCTGGTTTTCCCATCAGTCGTCGTAAGCAGCCAGAAAATGTTGCGCAGCGACGCCCTGTTGCTGAGAGGCGACACCTGTTGTGGCAACAGAACATTTGAGTTAAAATAGCCACGTCAATTGGGAGACAAACCATGAAGCTACCGATTCGAAGTGTGGTCGCAGGTGTGGCGCTCGGCATGACGCTGGCATGCCTGCCTGTTGCAGCTGCAACAATAACAAGCCATGAACAAACAATTAGTTACGAAAGCAATGGGTCGGGTGCAACCACGGTCATGACCGGACGTGGCGAAATTGGCGTGCCGTCGTCCCAGGCCCTGGCGTTGATGGCTCTCGCCATGATCGGTCTGATTGCGATCGGGAGGCGCGTCTGACGTAAAAGGACTTGACGGGACGTGCGGCGTCCAATCGGCTGTATTGGCGCCGACTGGCAAAAAATGTGAACGGGTTCACGGAAAATATTTCCAGCCTGCGGCTCACTCCGTCGAGCGACACCGACAGTCGCTTCGTAATCCATCATTCTCTAAGGAGGGAAGGTTATGGATAGCCAGGCTGGATGGAAAGACGGGATTGATCAGGCCAGGGAGGGTGACGCCAGTAGAGTGGTCTCCGGCGTAGTGATCGCGGTAGTAGCAGGCATTATGGTTCAAGCCTTCGTTTTATATCTCCTTGGCTGATCGCCGCATCTGGCCAGCCGGCGACGGACTGGCCCGGGCGAGCAAATCCAGAGCATCATCACATCATCACATCCAGAGCCGCCTTCGGGCGGCTTTCTTTTGCTTTCAGCCAGGACGTCAAACCTGCCTGCGGATAGCACTCGGACGCGCGCGGCGGGCTAGATCGACTCGACAAGCTTCCGAATCAACAGGACAGCGAACAAGCCCATGGCGCCCAGCAGGGCGAGGTTCGAGGGCCAGCGGTTGCGCAACCGGCCCAGCCAGTCGCGATAGCCATTCATGTAAAGCAGCAGGCCTGCCAGCAACGGCATGAAGGCAGCACCGGTAACGGCATAGATCAACACGACCCACACCGGTTTCCCCGACCACAACAGGATCATGGGCGGAAAGGCGAGATAGGCGAGATAGGCGCGGTAGGGCGTGGATCGCGTACCGATGTCTTTGCCGCCGGTGTTTTTCCGCCACTCGTGCACGAAGTCGGCGAACAGATAGGGCACCCCCTGCCACACCCCCAGCATGGAGCTGAAGACGGCGCCCCAGAACCCGACCAGAAAGCACCATTTGCCGGCATCGCCTACTGTCGCGCCCAGCTGTTCGGCCACGCCGAGCACCATCGTGCTGCCGGCCATGACCTGGGGCGATACACCGGCCGAAATGATCATGATCGCGACGCCGAACAAGCCGGTCAGCCCGTAGGCGACCAGCAGATCGGTGCGCACCTGCGGCAACCGTTCGGCACCGCTCCAGGCCCGTTCGCGGATCCAGTAGCCGTAACTCAGGAGTGTCACGCTGCCACCCACACCGCCCATGACACCCAGCAGGAAGAACAGGGAACCCTCCGGTAAAACTGGAAAAAACATGCCGCTGATCACACGCGACCAGTCCGGCTGCAGGGCAAAGACGCAATACAGCACGACGGCGAACATCATGGCGATGAAGACCTTCATCAGAAACTCGAGCAGACGGTAGCGCCCGGACAGTACCAGCACCAGCGCAATGACTGACTGGAATGCCCCGGCGGCTTCGACACTGACGCCGGGGACCAGCGCATGAACGGCCAGGCCGGTGGCTGCCATCAGGGCGCCGGCGACAACGAAGCTCCACAGCAGCAGATAGACGAAGAAATAGGCTGACCAGAAGCGGGGAAGCCGTCTGACCCAGCCTTCCAGCAGTGTGGTCCCCGTGGCCAATTGCCAGCGAGCCAGGCCCTCGTTCAGGGTGAATTTCAGCAGCGCGCCGACGACGGCGGCCCACAAGACCGCCATGCCGTACTTTGCGCCGGCGACCGAGGCAGCAATCAGGTCGCCGGCGCCCAGCCCGGTCGCGGCAATTACGATGCCAGGCCCCAGCTCACGAAGTCGTACCATAGAGTACCGCCTTCCGTACGCGTGACAATCTGTGTCTGGATGAAGCGCGTGATGTTATGTCAAGGCCAATGTTAGCAGACTGGATGCCAGGCGGTTTGTGGAGAAAAAGCCGCCGGACTCGCGCAATGGCAATGGGTCAGCAGGCAGACGGCAATGAGCTGGGGTGCGCGTTTCGTTATTTGATTCGTTTTTTCAGGGGTACGTGGGCCGGGATCGGCGGGTTTGTTGCCGGTGATCGCACTGCGGCCCGGCGCGTCAGGCCGGGGTAATGCCCAAAACGATATCCCACGTGGCGGTGAACTCAACGTTGGCCGCACCGGCCGGTTTGAACTCGGCAGTCACCAGCTGACGCTGCTCTTCGGGCACGCGCTGATAGAGGAAATCCTGCCCATTACGCGGCTCGCCGGCGACATAGAGCTGGGTGACGAAGGGGCGCTCGCCTGCCGGGAACACGGCGACGTGGATGTGCGGTGTCCGGCCGGGATAGGGCACGGGCCGGATGGTGCGGAAACGGTAACGGCCCTGAGTGTCGGTGACGGTATGCCCCAAGCCCTGAAAACCGGGGTCGATCGGACGGTCGCCTGAATCGCGCGGGTGCCGGTAGCGGCCGTTGGCATCGCACTGCCAGATCTCGATACGAAGATCGGGAAGCGGCCGGCCGTTGCGGTCGAGGATGCGGCCGCCGACATCGCTGATACGCCCCTCGGCACGCCGTTCCTGCCCTTGGACGCGGGTGAGGTCGCTGTCATCGTCGAGCGGGCGTTCCGCCGGGTAAAAGGGTCCGGCGGGCTGGCTGGGTGTCGGGCGCCGCAAGCCGGCCAGGCTAGGCAGGGCATAGGCCGCCAGTAATCCGGTGGCGCCGAGCACCAGGCGCCGGCGTGTGAGTCTTGCCATGAGCTTGCTCCTGATCAGGTGTTCCTCCATGAGACATTCGCCAGTTCGACGGGTTCCACCCCGGCGGCGTGCGGCTCGGAATCGCCATTCGCATGCCCTGCCCGCGGGCAATCAGCCGGGTTCGGGGCGCGCCGCCGCGGGCTGTTTTACTGCAGCCGCTCTTTCAGGAACTCGGTGAACAGCGCCCAGGACTTGCGGTCAGCATCTTCCCGGTAGCGTTCGCCGCCGAACACTGTAAAGGCATGTGGCGCCCCGCTGTAGGTTACCATCTGGTGTTTGACGCCGGCGCTTTCCAGCTCCCCGGCCAGGGCCGCGAACTGGTCCAGCGTGATGGCGGTGTCTGCGCTTCCGTGCATGACCAGGATTTCACCCCTGGTCCTGGAGTAGTCCTGTCCGTCCGGCGTCTGCAGTCCGCCGTGAAAGGTGGCAAAGCCTTTCAGGTCGACGCCGGTCCGTGCCAGCTCGAGCACGGCGGCACCGCCGAAACAGTAGCCCACAGCCACGGCGTTGCCGGTATCGCCACCCTGCGCGGCGGCCGCCTGCAGCGCGCCAGACATCAGGGCGCGCATCTTCTCGCGGTCCTTGTACAGCTCACCGGTATGTTGGCGCCTGTCCTCGAGCTTCACCGGTCGCACCCCGGCGCCGAACAGATCGGCTGCAAAGACGGCATATCCCATTGCTGCCAGCATGTCGGCACGCTTTATCTCGTAATCGGTGAGTCCGTCCCAGTCGTGTATCAGCAGAACCAGGGGCGCGTTCTCAGCGGGCGACACGTAATAGCCTTCGTAGGCCTGGCCGTCGATTTCGTACGTGACGGGCCTTCCGCTCGCCGCCAGGGAGGCAGGCGGCTGCATTGCGATCAGCATTATGAGGGCAGAAATCCAGCTGCGCATGGTGTTGGTCCTCCCAGGTAAGCGGGCTGTCCAGGAGCCTGTCGGACTTAGGCTGATTCTACTGCGGCGGTGGGAGAGCGGCCCAAAGCCTCCCGCTTTCTCGTTGCGTAGGGCCCACTATGCGCCTCGAAATCGTGAGGCTTTGTGCTCGCTCTCCCACCTGCCTCGTCACGAACCCCTAAGTCCGACAGGCTCCTAAAGCCTGGTAACGGCACGTTGTCAGTGACGTACGGCAAGTGTAGACGACGCCGTCGCTGTTTTCGCTCGCCGGCTGCGACGCTCAATGGGTTAACCCGCGTCTTCCTGCGCGCCAGGTCGGTGTTGGCCAATGAATTCACCGAGCTGACGGAATTCCTCGCTGCGTGCACTGCCGCGGCGCCACACCAGGCCGATTTCACGGTAGGCCTTCTCGTCGAGGGGGTAGGTGCGTACATGGGTATGGGCCAGCAGAGGTGAGTCCTCGGCCATGGCCGGCAGATAGGTGATACCCAGATCCGCATCGACCATCTGCACGAGGGTCAGCAGGGTAGTCGCGGCAAACCGGCTGACCTTTTCCTGCTGTCGGATCCGGCAGGCAGACAGGGCGTGATCGCGCAGGCAATGCCCGTCCTCGAGCAGCAGCACACTCCCCTGTTGCAGACGGCTGAAGCGGTAGTTCCGGGGGTCAACGCGCTCGCTGCCCTCGCGGCAGGCGAGGCGAAACGGATCGCGGAACAGCGTCATCACCTCCACGTGCCGCAACTCAAAGGGCAGTGCCATCAGGACGAGATCCAGTTCGCCTTCCAGCAGACTGTCAAGCAGCCGCGCGGTGACATCCTCCTGCAGATACAGCTGGAGTCTCGGGTACTCGCTCTGGAGCGGCGGCATGAAACGCGGCAGCAGAAAGGGAGCGATCGTCGGGATGACCCCGAGGTTGAGACGCCCGGCCAGCGGTTCCTGTTGATAGCGCGCCATTTCCACCAGCGCCTCGGTGTCGCGCAGGCACAGCCGCGCCTGGGTGGCGATTTCGCTGCCGATGGCGGTGATGGTGACCTGCTTGCGGGTGCGGTCGACGAGCTGGACGGCAAGCAGGGTCTCCAGCTCGCGTATGGCCACCGAGAACGCCGACTGGGAGACAAAGCAGGCCTCAGCGGCCCGACCAAAGTGCCGGTGTTCCTCCAGCGCGACAAAATAGCGTAACTGCCTGAGGGTTGGCAGATTAATCATTGGGTTCGGCGGCTGCTAACGTTCGTAAAATACGATCATAGTGATTAATATAATCCATTTTTATTATCAGTGGCCTGATGGCAGACTGTCAACCGTGATCTGACAACCCCAGGAGGACACTGTGCCATGACCAAGACCCTGACATTCGCCGTTGTGCATTTTTCGGTGGCCTTTGGTGTCGGCTATCTGATGACCGGAAGCGTGCTGGTCGGCGGTGCGATTGCCCTCGTGGAGCCGGCGATCAACACCGTGGCCTACCACCTGCACGAACGGGTGTGGCGTCGGATTGAGCAGTTCCGCGCCCGTACTGCGCACGGGCTCGGGCACTACGCATCCCCTTAAAACCTTTCCACTTCACTCAAGGAGAGTAAGACCATGAACACAGTTGCTATCGACATCGGTATTCCCGCCAACGACCGGCAGGCGATCGCCACAGGTCTGGGCCGGGTACTCGCGGACAGCTATACGCTGTACCTCAAGACCCATAACTATCACTGGAACGTTACCGGTCCCCTGTTCAGTACGCTGCACGTGATGTTCGAGACGCAGTACACCGAGCTGGCCCAGGCGGTGGACGAGATCGCCGAACGTATCCGCGCGCTGGGTTACCCCGCGCCTGGCTCGTACCGCGATTACGCCGGTCTCACGAGTATCGACGAGGACACGGATGCACCGGACGCCGAAACCATGATCAGGCGCCTGGTGGCCGGTCAGGAGGCGGTGGTACGCACTGCCCGCCAGGTGTTCCCGCTGGCCGACGAGGCTCACGACGAGCCGACCGCCGACCTGCTCACGCAGCGCATGCAGGTCCATGAGAAGAACGCCTGGATGCTGCGCAGTCTGCTCGGCTAGGCATCATGAGCCCAAACCTGTCAACGTCAACTTAATTTGTGCCAATCACACAGTAAAGGAGCCAAACATGTTTACGAATCGTGAAGGACAAGCGGTACCCAACGTGACTTTCCGGACCCGGCGCGAGCACGAGTGGGTCGATGTCAGCAGCGACGAGATCTTCAAGGACAAGACCGTGATCGTCTTCGCCCTGCCCGGGGCGTTCACGCCGACCTGCTCGTCGACCCACGTGCCACGCTACAACCAGCTGGCGCCGATCTTCAGGGCGCAAGGGATCGATGACATTGTCTGCATTTCGGTCAACGACGCCTTTGTCATGAATGAGTGGCAGGCCGGTCAGAAGGCCTCGAACCTCACCTTTCTGCCCGACGGCAATGGCGACTTTGCGCGCGGCATGGGTATGCTGGTGCCGAAGAACGACCTCGGTTTCGGTGAGCGTTCCTGGCGTTACTCGATGCTGGTGAAAGACGGTGTCATCGAGAAGATGTTCATCGAGCCCGATGTGCCAGGCGACCCGTTCGAGCAATCCGATGCCGATACCATGCTGGCGTACGTGGCCCCCGGTGCCGCCAAGCCGCTGGACGTCACCGTCTTCACCCGCGAGGGCTGCCCGTATTGTGTCCGCGCCAAGGGCCTGTTGCACGATGCCGGTATCCGCTTTGAGGAACTGGTGCTGAACCGTGACTACAGCGAGGCCACCCTTCGTGCGGTATCCGGCAAGGCCACGGTCCCGCAGGTGTTCATCAACGGTGAGTACATCGGTGGCTCCGAGGACCTGGACCAGTATCTCGTCGGGCGCACGAGAAACGCGGCATGAGTGAGCACCGTTTTGTTCGGCTGTGTCTATTGCACAGGCAGCCCCGCGCACGGAGGCGCGGGGAGGCCGCTTGGGATACACTTCGACCATGCGCAGCGAGATCCTCTTCATCGTAGTCCTCATCGCCCCTTGGGCCCTGGTGCTGATGGCGGTTCTCTTTTATCGGCGTCGGCGGATGCGCTAGGGGTTGGACGATTCGACAGGTGGCTGGCGTGATGGCGGTGGTCACGCCGGCTAAGCCCTATTAATCACCCCCGACACGCGGTCCATTGAAGTGATAGACATCGCAGGCCACGATGACATCGTGAAACTGACAGGTTTTGACACCGTCACGTCCGATGAGATTGGCCCGGACGGGGATCGTTTGTATTTTGATGAAGAATGTTTTCTACGCGGCACCAGCGGGCGCTTTCAAATCGATACGGTGATTCCCGTTTCAGGCATAGGTGTGATAGCGGGTTCATCCGACGTCGGCACCACCCTGCGTGACGCGGTATCGGATACTGGCAGTATACGCGGTCGCATAAAGCAGGCGGCGCATTTCAAAGCAAAGTACCGATAAGAAGGCTGCATCATGAAGAGTGATCAAGAGTCGAAAGCACAGATCCTTCCCCAGGGTGTAATGCTGAACGCCTACCCAGACAGCATTGGTAAACGGCTGTCAGACACTGTGGAATTACTCAAAAGGCCCGAGCTAAGGGATGCCTTTTCACTGTTCTACATCCTCCCCACCTTTTTCAACAGCGACCTGGATCGCGGCTTTTCCATCATCGATTACAACATCAATGAAGCGCTCGTGAGTCCGGAGGACCTGGATGAGCTCAACAAGCTTGGCATCCAGATAAGGCTCGATATGGTGCTCAATCATCTGTCCGTGCGCTCGCCGCAGTTTCAGGACCTGTTGATAAACGGCATGGATTCGCCCTATCGGGACTTCTTCATCGACTGGGACGAGTTCTGGGATGGAAACGGCGCCGTTAGACCTGAGGGACAGGTCTTACCGCACAAAGAACATCTTGGCAAGCTCTTCATGAGAAAGCCCGAACTACCGATATTGAGGGTGCGCTTTCCCGATGGCACCCTCAGGAAGTACTGGAACACCTTCTATCAGAAAGTGGATTTTGATGAGATAACGGCGAAGGACTTTGCCCACATAGACAGGGCTCGATCCGAAACAAGCGCAGGCCCTCGCGGACCATGTCAAGATCGTCATCAATGACAAAGGATTCCTGGAAACCGCGGACCTGACGCACATCACCCATTCTAAGTACGAAATATTTCAAGACATCGCACCCGGCGACGAGATCGGACCCGATCCAGCCGACTTCACCCTCTTCTCTCCTGCGAACCTGCTCGCATCAGTGTTGCCGAGCAGCCGCACCGTCACCATGGGCGCGGTCGCGACGGTTATCAATACGGGCGGAGGGCAGGCGCGCGACTGCTTCCTCGCACTACCGGCGGGGCTCGATGCCGACTTCACCTTCCAGATCACCAATCCGGCGACCAATGAGCCGAGAGGGAACGTCAACGCGCCCAGCGAGATCCCGGCCAACGGCTCACAGAGCTTCCTGTTCATCATTACACCGAACTCGGCGATCGCGCCGACGGTTGTCATCATTCCGGCGCAGGCCGGAATCCATGAAAACAGCCACTGTCGGCGCGTATCTGGATCCCGGCCTGCGCCGGGATGACGTTGTCTGGTCTTACGTAAGTGCCATTGTAACCGACCCCTTTAATCGCAAGTGGTAGTCGTCGCTACCCCTTTATCGCGCCCAGGGCTCGGCTGTGCCATGCCCGCTCCGCAGGCGAAAGGTCCACTGGACCTTTCGCTCTTCTGGCTCCGCCCAAAGCGGCTTCCAGACATCCGACGCCTGCGCAAGCATCCGGGGTCCCTGTGAGAAAATCCGGCGAGTAAACCGCGTGAGCTATCAGGTGAAACACCCGTTAAGCGGATAGCGATCGGTTTCATACCGATCTTATGGATGTTTACCGGGTAATCCTAAATAATGACGCATTGGGGTTACCAATGCAGTCGATTAGAGATGAAGAGCAACGGCAGCTATCAGAAATTCTTCTTGATGAATCCGACGCCAATGTGGATTTGCGACCTTGAGACACAGCAGTTTCTGGCAGTGAACGAGGCAGCGGTCCGGAGCTATGGATACTCCAGGGAGGAATTCCTGAGTTTGAAGCTTGAGGACGTTCGTTCACCGGAGGATATATCCGGGCGGCTGGATGAAATCAGCGGGGTCGGAGACAAACTGGATCACGCTGGCATCGGGCGTTACATGAAAAAGAACGGGGATCTTGTCTTCCTGGATATCATCACGTACCCGCTGGAGTACGAAGGGCGGCCCGGGGAGCTGACCATGTCTATCGACGTGACCGAGCGGGTTACTAACGAGAACGCTCTGCGACACCGGCTTGCCGTTGAAAATGCGATCACCAAAATCTCCTCCCGATTTATAGGCGCTTCACACATTGACTCCGTGATCGATTACGCTCTGGAAAGGATCGGCGGCTTGAGCGGAGCCTCCCGCTCGTATCTGTTTCTCTTCGGGAACGATGGGAAGACGATGGACAACACTCACGAGTGGTGTGCCGAGGGTGTCAGCGGCGAGATCGAGAATTTGCAGGGATTACCGCTGGAAGCATTCCGCTGGTCAATGGCACAGCTGCAGGATGGCAAGATTCTGCCCATTCATGACGTGTCGGCGCTGCCGGAAGCGGCGGCTAATGAGAAAACCACGTTGGAGAGTCAGGGCATCAAGTCGTTGATCCTGATGCCGGTTCATCTTGCGGGGAAAGTTATGGGCTTTCTCGGCCTCGATAACGTCAGGGAAGCCGGCACATGGAGAGAAGAGGACCTGGCCCTGCTGAGACTGTCAGCAGAGATCATCGGGAGTGCACTAACAACGCAGCGCGGGCAGATGGCGCTACAAGAGAGTGAAGCGCGCTACCGGCGACTGGTCGAGGGGCTGCCGGACATTGTTTACACCTATTCGATGAGTAGCGGTGCAAGCTATTGGTCTCCCAGGGTTCGAGACATTCTGGGATTCGAGCCGAATCAACTGGAGACAGAGCCGTTTTGCTGGCATGACGCCATCCACCCGGATGACCTGCCGCGTGTCGATCAGGCCATAAAGGCTTTCGCAGAGGGTACGTCCATCGAGCTGGAATACCGGATAAAGGACCTCGAGGGACAGTGGCGCTGGCTCCTGGACCGATCGGTAGGAAGGCACGGGGAGGGCGAGCGTGTGGTGATCGAAGGTATTGCTACCGATATCACGGATCGCAAGCTCGCCGAGCAGGCGTTGTTTGAGGAAACTGAGCGGGTGCGCGTAACGCTACACTCCATTGGCGACGCCGTTATCACCACGGATGCTGCCGGTTGTATCGAATATCTTAATCCAGTTGCAGAAAGACTGACCGGATGGTCGGCCGGCGAGGCGCAGGGCCTGCCCCTGGAGCGGGTATTCTACATTATCAGTGAAGAAACCCGGGAACCTGCGCAGGATCCGGTTGCACTCTGCTTAAGAGAAGGCCGTGTCGTCGGGTTGGCCGATCACACTTTGCTGGTGAGCCGGTCGGGCGAGGAGTCCTCGATCGAAAATTCGGCGGCACCCATTTTCGGAAGGGCCGGCGAGCTTCTGGGCGTAGTGCTGGTCTTCAAGGATGTGACAGAGGCGCGGCGGATGTCACGGGAAATGTCCTTCCATGCTGCGCACGACGGGTTAACGGGTCTGATCAACCGTCGGGAGTTCGAGCACCGTCTGACGTCGATTCTAGAGAGGACGCGGAGTGAAGGGGCGGAACACGCCCTCATGTATTTCGACATGGATCAGTTCAAGCTGGTCAATGACACTTGCGGGCACGTGGCTGGTGACGAACTGTTGCGCCAGCTTGGACAGCTATTGCAGACCCACGTGAGGCAACAAGATACTCTGGCCCGCCTCGGTGGAGATGAGTTCGGGCTGATAATGGAGCACTGTTCACTTGGTGAAGCCGCGCGAGTGGCGGGAGAGCTGATAAGGACGATCGCGGAATTTCGATTTGCTTGGGAAGACAGGAGCTTCAGCATCGGTGTCAGCATCGGGCTAGTGGCCATAAATGAGGCAAGCGAGAACGTTACTGTTTTGTTGAGTGCAGCGGATACGGCCTGCTATATGGCCAAGGAACAGGGGCGGAACCGCGTACACGTCCACCGCGAGGACGATGAAGCGTTGGAGAGGCGGCATGGCGAGATGCGGTGGGCGGCTGGTTTGCCGCAGGCCTTGGAAGAAGACCGCTTCCAGCTTTACTTTCAGCAGATTGTGCCGGTTGTGGGTCACAAGAATGAAGCAGAGCACTACGAACTGCTCGTGCGTATGGAAGATGACGGGGGAAACATGATACTACCGGGCGTATTCCTGCCCGCTACCGAGCGTTACAACCTGTCAGGCCGGCTTGACCGCTGGGTCATTAGCACGGCTTTCCGATGGTTTGCGGATCACCCGGCGAATCTGGAGCGTCTGTTTCTCTGCGCCATTAACCTCTCAGGTCTCTCCTTGGGCGACGAAAAGTTCCTGGCTTTTGTAAAGGCACAGTTTAAGAAGTGGCGCGTCCCACCAGAGAAGATCTGCTTTGAGATCACTGAGACAGTGGCGATAACCAATCTGACCGATGCCACTGTCTTTATTCAGTCGCTGAAAGAGCTGGGTTGCCGCTTTGCTCTGGATGATTTCGGCAGTGGTCTATCGTCCTTTGCCTATCTCAAGAATCTGCCGGTGGACTTCCTGAAGATCGATGGCATTTTTGTAAAAGACATCCTGGATGATCCCATGGACCTGGCTATGGTGAGATCTATCAATGAGATCGGGCAGGTTATGGGTAAGCAGACGATTGCAGAGTTCGTGGAGAATGAAGCTATCCTGGAAAAGCTACGGGAGATCGGTGTGGATTACGCCCAGGGGTATGGCATCAGTCGACCTGAACCACTTGAAAAGTTGCTCGCACCGTGATCCGACCGCGCGGGGCGTCTGACGCCGGCAGCCTGTAGAGCCCACTTTCCGCAATAGACCGGTGATCCGGCAGCGCCCATGCGCGCCGCACGTGTCAGGGACGCCGCAGCTCGCAGGCCTCGGGGTAGGTGCGGATGCTGGGCACCTCGCCGGCGCGCAGAGCGTTCTGCAGTCGCTCCCAGTACGTCACGGTCATCAGGTCGCCATGCACCTCGCGAAAGACCCGGCGCAAGGTCCGGTTGGGTATCCTCAAGCCCGCCTCCATCTCCTCGGGGAGAAAGATCACGCCGTCCTCGAAGTACCAGTCCGGGATATCTTCCTCACCCTCGATCCGGTCCAGATTGGTCCGGATCTTGACGTCGGTAAAGCACTCCAGCGCATCGTAGTCGTAGAGGAAGACCTTCAGGAAACGGCTGACGCCGTAGTTGCGCCCGTCGAGGTCCTTGTTGAAGATGTTGGCCGCGGCGTTGTTCTTGATGCAGTGCCCGAGATTGATGACCGCGGTCTCGGCATCCTCCGGCGAGGCGGTCTCGAGGAACACCGGCAGGGGGGTCATGCGCCGCTGTACGATGAGGTATTTGAACACCACATCGTCGCCCTGCAGGAAGACGCTTTCGCCGGCCTTCGCGCGCAGCTCCTGGAGTAAGGCGGGGTCGAACCAGGACCGGTCGAGTTTCGTATTGAAATAGATGACATTGTCGAGCATGCTGCCGGTGCGATTGATCTCGTGTATCCGGCCGTACTTGCCGAGCACCTGATCGACGCCGGGAAACTCGCCCCATTTGTACTGGTCCGTCGCTTGATCGCGGATCACCTTGAGGTTATAGGCCGAGGACGGCGACGAGAAGCCGATGGCAACCGTCCCGCGGAAGCCCACGGCGGTCTGCAGAACTTCGCCGTAGCGCTCGATCTCGTTGCCGAGCTCCTCCATCACCGCCACCTTGCCGACGTGATTGAAACCGATGGTCGTGTAGTGCAGCCCCAGCGGCCGCTCGCGCATGAGGGTGTGGAGGAAGGCGGAGAGCTCGTGGTAGTGGGGGTTGGTGACGTGAAAGTGCGCGAGGGTTGAGCTGAACAGGTTGTGCACGTCGGCCTCGCGGTGAATGACCGCGTCGGCGTAGATGCCCTCTTGCTCGTTGAGCAGTGCGATCACCAGCGGCATCAGCCGCCCCGATTCGAGAACCATGCGCCCGCCGAGATAGGCGCCACGGTTGCGGTAGAAGCCGCCATCGATCATCTCGATGGTGCGGACCCGGTTCGACGGCGTCTGCTCAGGCGCGAGTATCTGATTCAGGCGTTCGGCGATGAGCCGGGCGTCGCCCTGCGCATCACGATACGGCGCCGAGAAGCCCGGGATGGCGAGCAGCTGCGCGATGACCCCGGCGGTGACGGCGCCGCCGACGGGAAAGCTGCGATACACCTTGGTGCCCAAATCCGAGGCCCTGTTGGTCCGCTCTCCGAAGTCGTAGGCCACTGGCTTCCACTCGCCCAGGCTGAGCGTGCGTTTCACGGAGTGCAGGTAAGCGAACGCGAGGTCTGCCTCGTAGCGCCCCTCGATCAGCGGTATATAGCAGGCCTCCACCTCCGACCAGATGGACTCCTCTGCGGCGACCCGCGGAAAGACGGCCTTGATCTGGGGGCCGAGTTCATAGACGCTCTCGTGGTAAAAGGAAAGGCGTTTCTTGCTGAGGGCCAGCGAGGTCTTGGGGTCGCGGGCCTCGAAGGCGCGCTGCGCGAGCGCGGGGATGGCACGAGAGTCCAGGTAATAGACCTCGAACTCCTGCAGAATCCACTTCGCGGTGAGCCGGGCCTTCTCCGCATCGCTCCTGGCGCGACGGATCAGATCGATAAGATACAGCTCGCTCGACGCGTCGCCGCTGGCTGCCTTCGCAATGTGTTCGTCCAAGGCGCTACATCACCCGTCTGGGGAAGCCTCTGATCATCCCGGTTCTTTGAGGGTACTGTCTGTAGCCGGTCAGAACAAGCCGGTGAACCGGGGCGGCGGAGCGAGGACAGCCTCAGGCCCGAAATCGCAGCCCGAGTACAGGGAGGCGGCGAGTTCAAGAATAGCCGAACGCGATCGGTGAACAGGGGAGACAGCCACTCGGGGGAAGTCGAGCTGGAACGCGATGCCGACGACTGCATGGATGCAGGAGAGGGGGCAACTCAGCTTATACTCAGAAACTTCGGTTTTTCCGAATATAATGACGGATATAATCGTATTTTACCGGCTACGTAAAACGACTAAGCTGGCCGCTGGCAATGCAGCTATCGCAGTTCGAAAGTTTTCGATCGGCAGATAGTCCGCAATGACGTGACTGAAGACGACAGGAGAAGCCGGGATGAGTACATACATGGCCAACACGACGGTCCGCGCTGAAACGGCCGCCTTATCGACCAACAAGGTAATCCGCAACACCTATACTTTGCTGTCCATGACGCTGCTGTTCAGCGCACTGGCCGCTGGTGTGTCGCTGGCGCTGAACCTGCCTCACCCTGGACTGCTGCTGACCCTTGGCGGCTACCTCGGATTGTTGTTCCTGACCGCAAAGTTCCGTGACAGCACCCTCGGACTGGCCTTCGTATTCGCTTTAACGGGCTTTATGGGTTACACGCTGGGGCCAGTTCTCAGCGCTTATCTGGCCGTGCCCAACGGAGGCCAGGTGGTGATGACCGCCATGGGCGCCACCGGCGTGATCTTCCTCGGCTTGTCCGCCTACGCGCTGACCACGCGCCAGGACTTCAGCTTCATGGGTGGATTCCTGATGGTGGGCATTCTGGTGGCCTTCCTCGCCGGGCTGGGCGCGGTGTTGTTCGACATGCCCGGCTTATCCCTGGCGGTTTCAGCCATGTTTGTGCTGTTGATGGCGGGGCTCATCCTCTACGAGACCAGCAACATCATCCACGGCGGCGAGAGCAACTACATCATGGCTACCGTGACCCTGTATGTCTCGATCTTCAACATGTTCACCAGCCTGCTGCACCTGCTGGGCTTCATGAACGGTGAAGAATGATGATTGCCGCAGCACAGACGGATACGCGCATGAGCCATCTGACGACACTCGAGGAATTGAAACAGCACATCAGCGTGCTGGCCGGTGTGGAAGAGACCGATGCACCGTTCATCAGTTGCTATTTTAGCCTTGAAAACGGGCCAAGCGGCTGGCGCGACGTGCTGGAAGAACGAGCCAGAACACTGCGGCGCATTCTCAAGGGCAACGACCTCGCCGACCTCGAGCAAGCATTGACCAGCATCGAGGACTGGATGACCGCCAATCTGCTACCACAGGCAAAAGGGGTGGCGATCTTCGTGCGCGGCAACTTCGGGGGAAGCTTCATGCTGCCCATGCAGTTTGCTGCTCCGCTCCCGAACTGGATCGCTGTCTATCCTACACCCAACATCTATCACCTGGTGGAACTCAAGGACAATTACCACCACTATCTGCTGTTGCACGCCATGCCGGACCGCGCCTGCATCCTGGAGGTGAACCTGGGGGCTGCCACCATCCGCGCCTGGATAAACGAGCCAGAACTGCGCACCCGAGTGGGAAAGGAATGGTCCCGACCCCACTACCAGGTCAACCAGTCACATCGCGGCGACCGTTTTGTGCACGGAAAGATCGCTATTCTCCAGCAACTGATGCGGTCGGGTGCTCATACACACCTCATCCTGGCCGGCGATCCCGAGATAACCCGGCACGTACGCCAGGCCCTGCCCAATTATCTGGCAAGGAAGCTGGTAGAACTGGTCCCCGCGGACCAGGCCGATCAGCAGGCAGATGTCGTCATGGCAACGCTCGCCCGCTTTGTTGAACACGAAGAGCAGGAGTCGCGCACGCTTGCCCAACGCCTTATCGAAGGGCTGTGCAGCCAGGATCTGGCGGTAGCGGGTACCACCGCCACATTGGACGCATTGCGTTGGGGTGACGTCGACACACTCGTCATGCTCAATGATTATCAGCCGGATCCCGGCTGGATCTGCACCGCCTGCAAAACCATTCGCACCGAAGTCCCCGAGGCGTCGGCATGCCCGTGCTGCGGTAAAGAAGCCGTTCGGCCACTGGACATCAAGGAAGCCCTGATGCGCCTGGCTGCGCAGTCCAGGTGCCCGGTGGAAGTGGTGCAAGAGTGCGACGCGCTGAAGGCACTGGGTGGCGTCGGCTGCCTGCTGCGCAGCCATCTCAGCCGCAAAGAGACGTCCCATGCAGTTGCTGCCGCGGGCTAAGTGAAACCGAAAGATGTTCGCAATTTACGACATCCAGGGAAGACGTTTCAGAAATACCCTGGAGCACCTGCAAGAGATCCGCGAGACGCAAGCCAGCCACAGGGCCTGGCTTCGGCCGCAAGACGGGGAACAGGCGCTGCAACAGCGAGCCGAGCAGGCCAACGGCCACACGCCTGCCAACTTTCCGGTGTCAGTCAAGGCCAGGCAGGCTTACCGGGAGATGCTGCACCTCACGGAACGGGAGGCGATTCTGCATGCTCACCAGATCATGAGCAGCCCGGTGGCCAGCGTGCAGCTCACGCTGGATATCGTCTCTGCCTGGGAGCAGATGCGTGACCGCGACTACCATCAGCTTCCGGTGCTGGATGAGCGGCAACGGATTGTGGGAATTGTATCGGAACGCGACCTGCTGCGTTTTCTGCTTATCGATGACGCGCAAGTCAGCTATGTGCGCGGTAAGACCGTGGCGGATGTTATGTCTGCGGAAGTGATCACCGCGGACCCGGTAACCGACGTGCGCCGTATCGCAAATGTGATGCTGCGTTACCAGCTGAGTGCCGTACCGATCGTCGACGAGCGGGATGTGCTCACCGGGCTCGTATCGCGCAGCGATATCCTGCGATCCGTGGCCAATGACCCACCGCTCAGTCTCTGGTCGTGACAGGCGCTGTTGCGCGATCAGTCGCGCTGAGAGATCATGGAGCAAGGGCTCAGTGTCGTCTACCGCGTCATCGTCGCGCATTTGATCAAGAAGTCTGAACAAGCAACCCGGACCGTTCACACCGGCGCGGTAACCTTGATTCATCGCTTCGGTTTGGCCCTCAGAGGCTGGAGGCGCCGCTATTTTCACGAAACAGCGATTCAGGCAGTTTAGGCAGTTTAGGCGGATTTAAACTCGCCAATGAAGGGCAAGGCACCAGAACAATTCAGCATTAGATGGGACACAAGAACATGCAGCACACGGTCGGATATACGGAGCTGGCGCCTGATCGCTTCAACGGGTTCTGGAAGGATTGAGCATGCGCCTCCTGCCTGGACTGCTTGCCGCCATCGTGGCGTACTTCGCCCTGCCGTTGCTGTCCTGGCTCGGGTTCTCGCTTCGATTCCTGGCCTTTCTCGCGATTTACCTGATTGTCGCGGTGGTTGCTGAACGCGCCCTGAAGCGATACGGGAAGTGAATCTGTTCAGGCAGTCAGGAGAACCAGACCGCCATGGATACAGGGTCAGCTTTTTAGCTCCCGGGGGGTGGCGTGCCAGTCCATTACGCCTTCCAAGTGCGGGGTCCGGGCCTTCCGGGTTGCCTGATGTAATCCAATTGATAGTTTGTGAGCCTGCTTTATCAACCGGGCACTACGTGGTCCTATAGCGACGGCGGCGCCAACTGGTTGGCAGACGTGCTCACGGCGATATTCGGTACTGATCTCAATAGCGTCATGTTCGATCGTGTGTTTTCCAAGCTGGGTATTCGTACAACGGACCTGGTCTGGCGCAAAAATGCCTATCGGGGCGATACCATAAATGGTATCAAACGACGCGAGTTCGGATCCGGTATCAGCGCATCCGTCGATGCGATGGCTCGCGTTGGCTACTTGTATCTGCGTCGCGGGTTCTGGGATGGCACCCGTATCCTGCCGGAGAGTTTCATCGATCAGGTCCGCCAGCCAGTGGCTTCTGCAGACGGACTCCCGGAGTCGAAGTTTTCTATAGGGGACAGACCACGGTTTCTCCGGAGCTTAGAACTTGCATTGGTGCTTAATGTTGCCACCCGACCAGCAAAGCCGACTGGTTGTGGTTGGGCGATAACGACATTGTCGAGCATGCTGCCGGTGCGATTGATCTCGTGTACCTGGCTGTACTTGGCGGGCACCCCGTCGACGCCGGGGAATTCACCCCGTTTGTGCTCGTCGGTGGGCTGATCGCAGATCACCTTGAGGTTGCAGGCCGAGGACGGCGACGAGAAGCCGATGGCAACCGTCCCGCGAAACCCTACCGCAGTCTGCAGGACTTCGCTATGGCGCACGACCTCCCCGAGTTCCTCCATCACCACCACCTTGCGTACGTGATTGAAACCGATGGTCGTGTCGTGCAGCCCCAGTGGTCGCTCGCGCGTGAGAGTATGCAGGAAGGCGGCGAGCTGGGAGGGCCGCACGCAGGCAGATTCAGGCGTTGATCCTTCGGTTATGCCGTCGCCCTTGCAGTCCGAAGCGTTCCGTAACGCCGCGGCCAGGCCAGAGACGATGCGGTAGGAGCGAGGGGGCGCGGCGCGAGATGCGACGCAGTCGCTGGTAAGCGGGCAGTGGGGTTCCTATCCTCCTGCCCATTATGCGCTGCGGAGTGCCGGTTCGATGAACAACAGCTCGTGGAACGTGAGCCGGCGAATTGGCGCGTTTCTGGGCACTGTGCTCGCCGGGTTGAGCATCGTCTGGTTGACCGTGCTGGCCGTGGGGGTATCGATTCCGCTCGATGCCCTGCGGGATTCGCTGGAAAGCGCGGCATCCGAGTCGCTCGGCCGGGAAGTCCGCATCGGCGGATCGATAGCGCTGCGGCCCACGCTCCGGCCGGTCATCATCGTGCGGGGCGTGCGCATCGGCGACCCCGGGGACCGGGGTGGCGCAGATCTGCTGCGGGCCAAGCGGGCCGATGCATCGCTTGGTCTCACGGCCTTGCTGGGCGGCAGGCTTCACATCGTCAGGCTTCGAATCCAGGACGTCCGCATCCACCTGCAAACCCGTACGGACGGTTCACGGAACTGGCGGCCTGCAGAAGCGCTGGCACCTGCCGAACGCGCGCAGGCCGGGGTGCCGCCGGAAGGCACAACGCCGGTCATCCGGCAGCGGGAACTGCAGCATGTGTCGTTGCGCAACATCCTGCTGACTTACACGGATGCCAGGACGGATCGGCGTTATCAGTTCAGATTTGACGAACTCAGCGGGGGCGCCCTGAGCGAGCGGCCCTTGCATCTGCTGCTGCGCGGCTCTGTTCGGCAACAGGCCTATGTTGCAAACCTCACCGGCGGGACCTTGTCGGCGCTGCTGGCGTCGGCCGAGCCCTGGCCGCTGCACGTTACCACGCGCTTTGCGGAGGCGACCCTCACGCTGGACGGTAACCTGCACGCACCCCGTCAGGCGTCCACGCTGGCCATGGAATTCGAGCTGCAGGCCGCATGGTCGGATGACCGTGACCGGTTGCCCGCCAGCGAAGCGTCTGTGATGCGTGGCCGGCTGGCGGTTTCAGATGCCGGTCTGGACCTCACGGAGCTCGTGGCCAGTATTGGGCAAACCGTGCTGGAGGGGCGGGTGTCCGCACGTCTGGACGAAGAACCACCGCGTATCACCAGCGAGCTGCGCGTCTCCGAGCTCGACGCCGCGCCCCTGTTCGCTGCCGTCACAGGGCCCGACACAGGAGAGTCATCTCTTCAGCGCCGCGCGGGGGAGCTGCAGCCGCAAGGTCCGGCGCCGGTTCCGGACTGGCTTGACACCGTCGCTGTCGATGCAGGGGTCCGCATCCGGAAGATCCTGCACGTGCCGATCCCGATACGTGATGCCGAACTGACGCTTTCCGCGCGCGATGGGCGGCTGACCGCGCCCCTGAGCCTGAAGATCGCCGAGGTGCCCTTCCGCGGAAAGCTGGTCCTGGCGAGGCAGAATGAGGGGCCCGAGCTGACACTTGCGCTGACGGCCAGGAACGCCAGGGCGGAAAGGTTCACTGAGGGTCTCACGGGCAGCCAGGGCATCCGCGGTGTGATCGGCCGCCTCGAGTTCCAGGCCGCCGCCGGCAGGAACGGCGCGCCGGATTTCCTGAACGGACTTGCCATGGATCTGAACCTGACCGGCGCCGCGCTCTCATACGGTCATGTCGCCGGTGGTCGGCCGGTCGACCTCAACCTGGAGGCGCTGGCTCTGACGGTACCCGCAGGAAAGGCACTGTCAGGCACCGCAAAGGGAACCCTGCGTGGCGCGCCCTTCGCCGTCGAGTTCACAGCTGCGCGGCTGGAATCGTTCTTTAGCGGGCAGGCGAGTCCGGTCGCCCTGTCTGCCCGGGGCGCGGGTGCCGAGCTCAATGTCAATGGCCGGTTGGCAGATCCCCGCACCAGGACCGAGTCCCGGCTGGACCTCGATGTTGCCGGTGAACGCCTCGGCGATCTTGCCGGCTGGTTCGGCGTGTCACCTTGCGCGGAGGCGTCTTACACGGCCCGCGCTCAGCTGGTCTTTGCCGGGCCGGTGGGGCGTGTTCAGTCTCTCGAGGTACACACAGGCAGGACACGGCTCAACGGTAAACTGGACTGGTCCGGGGATGCGCAAGGGACTCCGCCGCAGGCTAGTGTGCACTTCGATGAGCTGGCCCCCGCCGACCTCGAAGCGTTTGTCCCGCTGTTTCGTCCCCGCGAGGCGGATGCAAACGAGAGCCGTGTCACGATCGACATGCCGGTCCTGCCCAGGCCTGTCGAGATACCCGATGCCGATATCAGGCTGGGCATCGCGCGCATCCTGCTCAAACCCGTTGACATAACAGATGTCAACCTCTCCGGCCGGCTCCGCGCGGGGAGCCTGCAACGCTCCCACTTTCACGCCCGGATCGGTACCGCCGGGTTTCATGGTTATCTGGAACCGTCGGGCGCAGTGACCGACGTGGTGTTCGAGGTCGATGAGCATGACAGTGATTCCGGCAACCGGCTGCATGAGCTGTTCAGCAGTGCAGTCGAGTGGGCCGGCAGTGTCGCCATAGTCCCCCTGCAATGGCTATTCGAGCAGAAGTTATCCGGTGACGGCAGGGATGTCTGTACCGATGCCAAAGGTTTCGCGCCAGAGCACCGGCAACGGTAAACGGCCAGGTCTTGCCCGTCTGTCCCGTGCTTCGGCCCGGCGCTCTCTGCAAGTTGTCCTGAGGCCGTCGGGCAAAGCGGGTCGCTGGCCGGATCATTTGCCAGGCAGAGCGTCGCGGTCTGCCGGCGGTCACGCATCGCACTCGCAGCCTGGGAACCCGCCCCGGCGGGGCGGCGTGATCTGCATGAATCAGGGCCTCAGCTGCCTTGCGTGGGCGGCCGGCTGATCTCCCGGCGCGCGAGCCACAGTCCGGGCAGCATGGGCAGCCACAGCGTGAATCCGCGCAGCAGCAGCGTCGCCGCCAGTGCCCCTTCGATCGATACCCCCAGTATGCTGAGGACCGCAACGCAGGTGGCCTCGAAAGTCCCGAGGCCGAGTGGAATGGGTCCCAGGGTCGCCGCGATGGACCCCAGTACGAAGGCCGGCAGTGCAATCAGGAAGCTGACGGGTTCGCCGATGGCCCGCAGGACGATCCACAAGGTCCCCGCATCGAGAAGAAACACCGTTGCGTGTGGAACGGCCGCCGCCAGGACAAGCCAGGGACCGCGCAGCAGCGGAGGATCGGGAGCCTCGTCGAGGTAGCGCAGCCACAGCTCCGCGCCGGGCAGTCGCCGCAGCCACGCAGGCAGCGGCCGCTGGCCTCGGCGCTGCAGCCAGAGCAGGCCCGCCGGGATCGCCGGGGCGACGAACATGAATAGCGCCGCCAGGAGGACGATCCAGCGATGCATGGCATGGTGCAGCCAGAGCACGACCAGGCTTGCGAGCGCGACGGCCAGATAGGCGCTGTAGTAGGCGACGACGCTGACCAGCAATGCGGCCAGGCAGGTTGCGCCGGGTACACCACGGCGCGAGAGGGTGGCGACGAAGAAGGCGGTCCCGCTCATGCCCGCGCTGGGCATGGCCTGGTCGGCAAAGAGCTTGGCAAGCCCCAGTGGGACCAGCGCACGCAAGGGGTAGGGATGCCCGGCGCGCCGTAGCACGAGGTACCAGACACTGGCCGCGCTTACGTAGGTGAGTGCCTGCAGCGCGAGTGCTGCGGCCAGCCACAGCGGCTGTGCCGCGGCGGCGAGGTTCAGCACCTGGCCGATCTCGCCGCGGTGCACCACCAGCACAATCAGACCGCCCAGAATCAGCGCGCCGGAGAGCCACAGCCGCCAGCGCCGGCCGCCAGACACGGCGGCCGCGCCTTGCTTCGCCGGGCCGCTGCGTTCATCCATGCGTTTGATCACGATACGGGATCCGCGGCTGGTGTTGTCTCGCAGGCGTCATCCAGACCCGGCACGGCCGGTAAGCTGATCAGCCCGGGCGGGGGCCCGACGCCGGCCGGTGGCAAGTGTGCGACAGACTCCTAGTACTCTGTCAGCTTGATAATAACGGATGCTGACAAATCAAGCGGAGTGCCAGTATTTTTATTTATAGCCAATTTATAGCCACGGAATCCACGGAAAAAATTCTACTGAGTGTTGCTTCTTTCCGTGTTTTTCCGTGGATTCCGTGGCCATACTATCCGTTATCATCAGCGGGAAAAAGCACTAGGATCGCTTTTCTTCGTTGTGCAGCGCCTTTTCTGTGATGCCTTCGTACAGATGGACCACGTGCGCGCAAAATCTCTGCCAGTCCGGATGCTTGTCTATCAGCAGCTTGTTCCGTCTGGCATCGACCAGAACTTCCTCCAGGAATGCGATATCCGATGCGTCGAGCGATTCGCCCTGGTCAACTTTTGCCTTGAGTGCAAGCACTCTTGGAAGTCTCTGCTTCTCGAACCTCTCCACCAGCGCCATTATGACACCATCCTCTTTCGAGATATCAGTCATGTTTTCTCTCCCCCGGCGGTAACCCGCTATGGGGTTGTTGGAAGTCGGCGAGGTGCCGGGCGGGTATGCGTGTTCCGTCCACAATCCGGCGTCTCGCGTCGGCTGCCCGGGGTCGCAGCGTGAAACTTTGCCCGAGGGGGTCGGGGTAACGCCCTGATGGACATTGAGAGCTCACAAACGAACGTTGTTGCGGCGCTATCCATCCCGTGGATGGATGGCACGTGCACCATCCGCCCCACTACCCCCCGGCAGCACGGAGAAAAGCCCGGCATGACCCTTGACAGCCTTGCTTCTATACCTGAAAGGAATGCGCGTCAAGCATATTAGAATCCGCTTGCACAAGCCGACATTCCCGAGGCCGTTGTGCCCCTTTGAAGCCCCGTGCAGGGTCGCACTATCCAGCCGCTGTCGACACCGGCTATGAGAGGTCGAACCTCATCCCTGCTCGAACGGCGATCAGTCTGTTCCGCGACTTCTGCGACGCGACGTTCTGTGGGCGCGTGGCCTGCCCGTGTTGGCTGATGCCGCGTGGTCTTTCAGACCGGAGCTAGAACTTGAAATCGCGCGAATAACCTATCTGCAGCATGTTTTGACGCATGCGCACGTAGCCGGTCTGGGGCCCGGTAAAGGTGCTGGTCCCCTGGATGGTGTTGGTAAAGGCGTGGGTGTAGGCAACGTTGAGCCGGCTTTGTTTGTCGAACTGATAGGCGGCACCGAGGGAGGCATGTTTCTCAACCGTGGCCGGGGCCAGAACATTGAACAGAGTGTTCACGTTCTTCCAGGGTTCGTCGGCATCGCTGTAGCCGGCCCGCAGCGTCCATTTATCACTCGCCGCGTATTGCAGACCGATGGAGTAGACATTGATGGCTTCCCAGCCAAAACCCAGTCCTTCCTCACCACCCAGCCGCTTATCCGGGCTGGTGCTTATCTCGGTGAAGGAAATGTCATTGGGATTGGACAGGGCATCGATGTCGTCGTAGAAAATCCGTTTGAAATCGGTCACCAGGGTCAGTCTCGGGGTAATCATGAATGCCAGGCCGAAATTGAAGATGGCCGGGACGTCGAAATTGCCGCCCTGCGCGAACAGACCCGCGTAATCGTCGAAATCCGTCATCCATAACTTGCTCTGATAAGAGATTCCCACGTTGAGCTGGTCCTGCAACAGTGACCCGAGCCAGCCCACCCGCACGCCAGCGCCGTAGGAATAGTCGTAGCCATTGTTGGTAACCTCGTCCGGGGAAACCGATAAGGCCTTGAAGGGTTGCAGGCCCCTGGCCTTGAATCGCTGTACTGCAAGGATCGGGGTGATGCCGATCGACTGACGCGTAATGCCGAGACCGGCAAACGGCGCGAGTTCCCGCGCGTAGGTGATGGCCAGTCCCAGCTGGGCCAGATCGACGCCGGTAGGTTCGGTTGCCGTGAAGGCGCCGGTGGGGTTCTGGGGGGTTCCGGGCGGGGCAGCAAAGTTGGTGAAGGTCGCCGTAGCGTATTCCGTGTTCATGCCGCCCTGACCGACCAACGCGATACCCACCGTGCTCTGCTCGTCTATCGGCAGGTTGATGCCGAACCCCGGGATCAGGAACAGATCGTTATCACTCGTCTGCCTGCCTGGCGGCACGCTGGGGCTGGGAGGCGGGGCAAAGTCGTCATTCGCCTGGTACTGGCGTTTCGGGCTGAATAACTCCAGCTCGACATCGAAGCGTCTGCCAAGGCGCATCAGCCCCGCCGGATTGTTGAACACCGACAGCGTATCCTGGGGCAAGGCCATGCCTGCTCCCGCCATGCCCTTGGAGGTAATACCGAATCCATGAGACAGGTAGCCGTTGGTCGCCTGTGTGATCGGGGCGAACAGCCAGGCGGTCAAGGCGACAGCGGCAAGGTGCTTGTTTGCAGGCATGCGTGATCCCTCTGGAGACTGAAAGGTTGGAAACTGAAACGGGCAGGTAACCCCGGAAGTCTTCGCACTCAGATCGCCGGTACACAGACAGGCTTCGGGGCGTATGCGCCCGGTTGTCATGGTTACCCGCGTGGATTCTAGTACGGTTGCGTTCCGGCAGCCACCTGCGGGCCGGCAGTGCGGCCACGGTCCCCTTGGAAGGGGGTATTTACGCGCAAGTCATTCCGCCTCGGGAGCGCTTTCTGCGGCGATGTCGCGGGCGGCGAGCACCCTCAGCCAAGGCAGGTGTCTGGCCGCAGGATGGGCGAGTCAGGGAGGGGGTCGTCGGAAGAAGGCCCCGGGAGTCCCCGGGGCCGGTTGCTGAGGGCTCGCTGTCAGATCGACGAGCTGTTGAGGAAGGCCCGGAGATCAAGGATCTCCTGGTTCGTCAGCGTGATGCCGTTCATTCCGCCAGAGATGTTACCGAGGTTCGGTACCAGTGCGCCGCCTCTACCCGCGAGGTCTCCGTCAGACCCGCTCGTGTCATGGGTCCCTGCCCTATGGCAGCTGGCGCAGGCCGCATCATATTTTGCCTGACCTGCCGCAAAGTTGCCGGCAGGTGCTGGCGTCGGCGTAGGCGTAGCCGACGGTGTCGGAGTGGCCGTCGGTGTCGGTGTCGGAGAGGCCGTCGGTGTCGGTGTCGGAGAGGCCGTCGGTGTCGGTGTCGCTCCAGGCGTCGGTGCCGGTGTCGCTCCAGGGGTCGGTGCCGGCGTCGCTCCAGGGGTCGGTGCCGGCGTCGCTCCAGGTGTCGGCGTCGGTGTCGCTCCAGGTGTCGGCGTCGGCGTCGCTGTACTGCAGGTGCCGGTGTCGTCGTCGTCATCGTCATGACGGCCATCGCGATCCAGGTCATCATCGTGATATCCGTCGCGATCGTCGTCATCGTCATGAAAGCCGTCGTGGTCCCGGTCGTCGTCGCTGTATCCGTCCTTATCGCAATCGTCCGACAGATCATCGTTACCGTGATCCCGGTCATTGTGTCGATTCGCGTCCATGATGTCCGGCAGACCATCGCGATCGCTGTCATCCGTGCTGCCTGAATGATCTTTGTCATAGACATTCGGAATGCCATCGTCATCAATGTCTTGCGGGTTGATGATGCTATCGTCGTACTGGTACCCGCCGTGGTCCGGATCATTCCAGTCGTCGAGGTTATCCCCATCAGCGTCGGCTTGCGTCAAAGGGTTTCGAGCCCCGACATCGTCGAGCACCAGCGGCTTGTCGAGCACACCGTCATTATCGAGATCGTCCGCCGCTGCTTCATTGCGGCTCAGATACAGCGGGACATGCCCCAGGTCGACCCGCTCACCGTCGCCGAGCTTCATACGGGTCCGGATTGCGTTTGTGGAATCCCGGAACCCGATGGGTGTAACCACCTCATCGGGAGTGCCTTCTCCGGTAGTCATCACGAGCTGAAAACCGACGCCGACGGGCACGTCGAGCTCGAAGGGGTGCCGGGTCGTTCCGTCGTCGTTCGATTCGACGGCATAGTAAGACCCGTTATCGCCGAACGCTTCGATCATGGTTCCCGGTACGGTCCCGATAATCGACGCGCCCGCCGGCGAGGACGTGATGCTGCTGGGGGTGCTGCCGCCTCCACCGCCGCCGCCACAGGCGGCCTGGAGTAGAGCAAACGCCAGGATGCTGACTTGATGACGCTGTTTCATGTTTTTTCCTCCTGATGCAATTGGGAGAAAAGTCCCAATCGTCAGCGAAAGCATGGTCGGCGGTTGACACAATGTCAAGGGTCGATTTCACGAAATCACCGAAAATGAGGTCAGTCGTGGACTTTCCGTCGGGGTCAGACCCGGGAAGGAGGGCGGGCGGAAACTCTGGAGTCGCCAAGGCAGGAGATGAAAGGTACTGATTTATAAGCGGATCATGCGACTCAGCCGCGGTCCTGGGCGAGGCGGCCGTTTTCCTGCCCCAGTCAGGCTGTCCCAGGCCCTGTTCACAGGATGAAGACGGCAGTGACCTCAGGCATTTCTGGCAGGACAAGGCGCCATGAGTACAAAGTCTGCCCCGGGGTGAGGAGGGCAACGCCCGGGCCGGTCATCAGACGCGCTTGAACGTCCACCATCGGTTGCCGGAAAAATTCCACAGCAACACCAGTCCGGTCGCAATGACCTGGGCAAGCAGATAGTGCAACCCCAGGAATTGCGCGGCAATCATCATCGTCAGCGAGTTCAGCGCAAGACCTACGCCGGCGACCGAAAGGAACTTGATGATGGCGCGTCTATGCTCGGCGTTGCTCCGAAACGTAAAGTGATAATTGAGGTAGTAGTTGCAGACAGCACTGACCGTGAAACCGAAGGTCGATGCCCACACGGCATTCATATCGGCGCCGCGCACCAGTGCAATCAGGATGAGGTAATGAATCGCCGTGGCTATGCCACCAACCATGGCAAAGTGCAGGAACTGCCGGGCAATGCGGGGTGACCCTGTCATGGCGCCGCGCGCCCCGCTGCTGCGGGCACCCGCTCGGAGGTCATCGCGGCGCGCCTGCCATGCCGGAAGATCGCATGGGCTAGGCATTGACCAGTTTTTCGATAATGTAGCGAGGCCGTTGCTTGACTTCGCTGTATATCTTGCCGAGGTATTCCCCGATGATCCCGATGCACAGTATCTGGATACCGCTGACGAAGTAAATGGGCAGCACGGTCGATGCCCAGCCTGGCACGGCCTGGGTGGTGAAGATACGCACGTAGAGCACCCAGGATATGATCAGGATCGTCAGCAGGAACACGACAAAACCTATCAGCGTGATCAATCTCAGCGGGACCACGGAAAACGAGGTAATCGCGTCGAACGCAAGCGCGACCATCTTCCTGAACGGGTACTTGGATTCGCCGGCAAACCGTTCCATGCGGTCATAGTAGGCTATCGACGACTTGAAGCCGATCAGAGGTACGATGCCCCGAAGGAACAAATTGACCTCCTTGAACTGCTTCAGTTCCTCTATGGCCCGGCGGCTCATCAGGCGATAGTCGGCGTGGTTGTAGATTGACTCGGCGCCAAGCAGACTCATCAGCCGGTAAAACGTCTTGGCCGTTAATCTCTTGAATAAGCTGTCCGCGTCCCGCCGCCTGCGCACGCCATAGACGACATGCGCGCCGTTACGGAAATCTTCAACCATTTGTTCGATGACACGGGTATCGTCCTGCAAGTCAGCGTCGATGCTGACCAGTGCATCGCCCTCGGCGGTGTACAGGCCCGCCAGCAAGGCATGCTGGTGGCCGCAGTTTCGGGCCAACTTGATACCGGCGATGTTCGGATGTTGCCGCGACAGTGCTTCGATAATCGCCCAGGTCCTGTCGATACTGCCATCGTCAACGAAAAAGATCTTGCTCTCCGCCGCAATACGACCCGCGGAAACCATGCCCGAGAGCAGAGCCAGCAATCGGCGCGCCGTTTCGGGAAGGACTGCTTCTTCGTTATAGCAGGGAACGACGATTCCCAGTCTCACTGGACTTTTCCCGAAGGGCCTCAAAGTGTGTATGTTTTCATTCTGCTGATATCGCAACCGCCGGTCAATGGTAGTGGGTTTGCGGGGCGCAACGGCAGCGGGGCGGCTCAGGGCCAGCCCGGAAAGATCCTGAATAGCGTATCCGTGATGGCCGTGCCGGTCTCCAGGCCGTACGTCAGGGGCGTAAGGGTCGCAAAGCCCAGCACCAGCACGGCGATGACGACGTAGTAGCTTGCGCGCTGGTGGAGCAAGCTGTCGCCATGCGTCCAGCCCACGTAGTCAAGCCAGAGAACGACCAGGATCAGGGAAAAGATGAGTGGCGTAAAATAGTGGTACATGAACAGCACGCGTGAGACATCCGCGAGCGGGGCATAGGCGGCGGCGAACCCCACGATCGGCAACCAGAATCGCGGCCTTTGCCGCCCGGGTTCGGGCTGGGGCGTGAACTGCGTGACACGGGCAAGGAGCAGATTGACGAGTACGACAACGAACAGCAGGGTCCCGCCCCACCACACGACCGGATTGCCCACTGAGTACATTCGGGCGGCAGCGCTTGAGGAGTTCCAGAAGTATATGGGGCGCTTCATGAGCGGCCAGCTCCACCAGGGACTGCCGTAGGGATGGGATTCCGAGAGATTGGCATGGGCCGAGAGCATCTTGCCATGGATCTGGACTATATCCGTGGCCAGTTTCCCGGTCGGCACGCCCCAGATATCGCCAGGCCCCGGTTTGGTGAGCAGCGCAAAATGCAGTGTCCATCCGATCAGGTAGACCAGCGTGGCGCCAGTCAGCAGCCAGCCAGCCTGGCGCAGCGTGGGCGCGATACCCGCCCGGTTCCTGCCTGGCCAGAGTCGCAGTACCAGGCACAGGCCGATGAGACCGACGATGGCGAGTCCGGTGAATTTGCTGCCGACCGCCAGCCCTGCCGCACAACCGGACAGGAAACTCAACAGCGCCCGCCGCCTTGCAGTGGTGGCCTTTTCGGCCGCCAGATACAGGCTCAGCGCGCCAAAGGTTGCAGCCAGGAGGATGCCATCCAGGCTGATGACGCGGGTGTGTATTGCCAGTGCATTGTCGAACGCCAACAGCAGACCGCCGAAAAAGGCTGCCGCGCGGGCGGCACCGAGTTGACGCAACACAGCAAAGATTATAAGTGGCAACAGCGTGCCGGCCAGCGCCGGCGCGAGCCGCAGCGGAACCGGAGAAATCTCCCCGTAAGATTCCCCGATGTGGTCAAAAACAGCTCCACCCCGGTAACCCAGCAGACGGGCTACGCCGGCAATCAGCAATTTCGCGTGCGGGGGATGCGGGTCAAAAAAATATTCGTGACTGCAGCAATAGGCCGAGGCAAAGCTGCCAAAATGCACTTCGTCGAATACCACACTGCGGGGATGCGACAAGCCCGACAGGTGAATGGCGGCGCTTAACAACAGCAGGATGAGCAGCGGGGCGGCGTCGGGCCTTGCGCGCAGCATTGCGGGCAGCTTGTCCAGCCAGCCGTGCCGCATCAGTGCAGATTCGGTCTTGTTGTTCAACAGCATCGGCTTCCATGTTAGCCGTAGTGGGGCAAGATCTACATGCGCTGCTGCGCGCATCGCGCGGATCGGCAACGGCACCGCAGGACTAGTACTCCTTCAATGTGATAACGACGGATGCTGACAAATCCGGCTGAGCACCAGTATCTTTGTTTATAGCCACGGAATCCACGGAAGGACACGGAAAAAATTCTAATGCGTGTTCGTTCTTTCCGTGTTTTTCCGTGGATTCCGTGGCCATAACATTCGTCATTCAGGCTCGTGGCCCGTATGATAATCGACATGCCCGCGAACGGCTAATACGCCCTGAGCGATCCATGTGTCTATCCGGGTCAGGTTGCGGCTCGGCGGTCTCGCGCCGACAAGGAATCGGCATTATGCATGCCGGCCGATGTCCCGTAGGCGAGGCGGTACAGGGCCGGCAGCACCAGCAGCGTGAGCAGCGTCGAGGAGATGATTCCGCCGATCACCACGGTCGCCAGTGGCCGCTGCACCTCGGCACCGGTACCCACGTTGAACGCCATGGGCACGAACCCCAGGCTGGCCACGAGGGCCGTCATGAGCACGGGTCGCAGTCGCCGCAGTGCGCCTGTGACAATGGCCTGATCCAGGGAGCTGCCGCCAGCGCGCAGCTGCCGAATGAACGACAGCATCACCACACCGTTGAGTACCGCCACACCCGACAAGGCGATAAAGCCCACGGCAGCCGAGATTGACAGGGGCATGTCCCGCAGTGCCAGTGCCGCCACGCCCCCTGTCAATGCCAGGGGGACGCCGGTAAACACCAGTGCGGCATCTTTGGCCGAGTTGAACGCGGTGAAGAGCAGACCGAAGATGATCAGCAGCGTCACCGGTACCACAATCGCCAGGCGCCGCGAGGCGGAGCTCAGCTGCTCAAAGGTACCGCCGTAATCAAGCCAGTAGCCGGCCGGCAGATCGACCTTGCTTGCCACTGCACTCTGCACCTCGGCGACGAAGCCTCCGAGATCCCGGCCGCGCACATTGGCGGTGATGAACACCCGCCGTTTGCCGTTCTCGCGGCTTATCTGATTAGGTCCGATCTCAAAGCTTATGTCGGCGACTTCACCGAGCGGCACGGTCTGCGGGGGTGTACGCGCAACCCCCAGCACATCCGCGTCGCCCGGCACTTCCGGCGTCTGCACATCGCGCAGGGCGATTGGCAGGCGCGCCAGTGCATCGAGATCCGTACGCAGCCGGTCGGGTAACCGGACCACCAGATCGAAGCGGCGATCGCCTTCGAAGACTTGTCCGGCGACGTCACCGCCAATCGCAGTGCGCAAGGTATCCTGCACGGCGGCAACATCCAGCCCGTAGTAGGCGAGACGCTCGCGTTGAGGTGTGACGGTGAGCATGGGCAGCCCCGTGACCTGCTCCACCCGCACGTCGGCAGCGCCGGGCGTTGCCGCGACCACGTCCTCGATCTGCCGGGCGAGCTCAACCAGCGTCTCCAGCTTGTCGCCATAGACCTTCACCGCGAGGTCCGATCGTACTCCGGAGATCAGCTCGTTGAAGCGCATCTGAATGGGTTGGGTAAATTCGTAGTTGTTACCGGGAATCCTGCGTAACGCGGTCTCCATCTCCTCGACCAGCGCGGTCTTCGGCTTTTCCGGATCCGGCCACTGATCCCGCGGCTTCAGAATGACGAAGGTGTCTGCGACATTGGGCGGCATGGGGTCGGTTGCGACCTCCGCCGTGCCGATCTTTGTGAACACATGAGAGACTTCCGGAAATGCCTGGACGCGCGCCTCGAGGACGGTCTGCATGTCGACCGCCTGCGCCAGCCCGGTGCCGGGCGTGCGCAGGGCATGCAGGGCAATGTCGCCCTCATCGAGGCTGGGCACGAATTCGGTGCCGAGCCTGCCCGCCTGCAACACGGCCAGCACGACCAGCACCGTCGCCGCCGTTACCACCGTCCAGCGGTGCGTGAGCGCGGTGCGCAGTGCCGGCTCATAGAGACGGCGCATGAGCCGCATGAACAGGTTTTCCCGTTCCGCAATTCGCCCGCGCACGAACAGGGCGACTGCCGCCGGCACGGCGGTTACCGACAGGATCAAGGCACTGCACAAGGCGGTAACCACCGTGAAGGCCATCGGATGAAACATTTTCCCTTCCACGCCGCTGAGCGCGAAGATGGGGACATAGACAACGAGGATGATGGTCGCACCGAATACGCTGGGTTGGATGACTTCAATCGTCGCCTCGCGCACGCGGCGCAGGCGTTCGCGCAGGTCGGGCGGTGTCCCATGCATCCGCTGGTGCTCAGACAGGTGACGCAGGCAGTTTTCGACAATAATGACGGCGCCGTCGACGATCAGGCCGAAGTCCAGTGCGCCGAGACTCATCAGATTGCCCGCAACACGTGACTGCACCATGCCGGTGATGGTCATGAGCATGGCCATGGGTATGACAGCCGCCGTCACGAGCGCCGCGCGCCAGTTGCCGAGCAGCAGCAGCAATACGGCGATAACCAGCAGGGCGCCTTCGGTGAGATTCTTGCGCACGGTGGCAATCGTCTTATCCACCAGCGAGGTGCGATCGTACAACGGCCGCAACTCGACCCCCGCAGGCAGCGAGGGTTTGATCGCCTCCAGCCGTTCGCCCGCCGCGCGCGCTACCAGGCGGCTGTTTTCGCCGACCAGCATGAATACGGTGCCGAGGACAACCTCCTGCCCGTCCTGCGTAGCGGCCCCGGTACGCAACTCGGTGCCCAGTTGCACATCGGCGACATCGTCCAGCGCGATCGGTACATCACCGCGGCGGGCAATGGTAATCGAGCGGATATCATCGATGCCGGCTACCTGACCCGGCGAGCGAATCAGATATTGTGCGCCAAAGCGTTCGATGTAGCCGGCGCCGGTATTGAGGTTGTTGCGCGCCAGGGCCGCGAGCACATCCTGCAAAGTGAGGTGGTAGGCGAGGAGTTTTTCGGGATCGGGCAGGACATGGAACTGTTTGGTCTGGCCGCCAATGGTATTGACTTCGACGACGCCGGGCGTCTGACGCAGCTGGGGACGTACAATCCAGTCCTGTATCGTTCGCAGCGCCATGGGATCGTGCTCGGCACCCTCACTGGCTCCCACGGTGTACATGAAAATCTCACCCAGTCCCGTTGTTATCGGGCCCATGGCCGGCTCGATGCCATCCGGCAGGCGTTCCTGCACCTCGGCCAGACGTTCGTTCACCAGCTGCCGCGCCAGGTAGATATCGGTGCCGTCCTCGAAGACCACGGTTACCTGCGATAGCCCGTAACGCGACAGGGAACGCGTATAGTCCAGCCAGGGCAGGCCGGACATGGCGGTTTCGACAGGAAAGGTTACGCGCTGCTCCGCCTCGAGCGGCGAGTAACCGGGCAGTTCGGCATTGATCTGCACCTGGATATTGGTGATATCCGGTACGGCATCGATAGGCAGGCGACCGAAATTGTAAAAGCCGAGCCCCGCGACACCGGCGGCAACGGCCAGCACGATCCAGCGATGCATCAGTGAAAATGCAATGATTCGGTTCAGCATGGCGGGTGACCCTCAGTGCGCATGGCTGGCGCCGGCCTTTTCGATATCTGCCTTGATGAGGTAGCTGTTCTTCGTCACGTAGTGCGAACCCGGCGCCAGGCCATCCAGTACCTCAACCCAGTCGCGGTTGCGGCGCCCGAGTTCGAGCATCCGGACTTCATAGATATCGCCGAAGCGGGCGAAGACCACCGAAAAGTCGCGAAAACGTTGCACGGCCGACTGGCGCACCGCCAGGGGTACCTCGTGCTCGGCGACCACGACGTGCCCCCGAACGAACTGACCCGGGCGCAGGCTGCCGTCGGGATTGGGCAAGGGCACACGGGCACGGACGCTCTGACTGGCGTGCGAGGCAAGTGGCGAGATGAAATCGATCAGGCCTTCGACGGCATAGCCGTCCAGCGTCTCGATGGTCACCGACTGACCGGGCCGCACGCGGGCGAGGTCGCGGCCGAACACATCCAGCTCGACCCATACTGCGGACAAATCCACGATGATGAACAGCGGTTGCTCGCCGGTCGCCTCGCCGACCTGGGCATCGCGCAGCACGATCAGGCCGCCGATCGGCGCCTTGACGGTATAGGTCTGCAGGCTCTCGTTACTCTGCACGGTCGCCAGTGCATCCCCGGCGCGGACAATATCCCCGAGATTACGCTGCAGGGACTGGATGACACCCGCAAAGCGGGGGCGTACGTGTGACAGACGGTCAGGGTCGGTCTGCACCCGACCGGTCAGTGCGAGCGTTTCGCGAATCACCGCGGGTCCTGCGGACTCCGTCTCGATACCGACTTCCCGGGCCATCGCCTGCGGGATCTGCGTGCGCCCTTCGTGGCTGAGGTACGTCCAGCGGTACTGTCGTCCCTGGTATTGGGCGCTGACTGCCACATCGAACGAGTGCGGTTCGCCGACCACACCGGATCCCCGCAGATAGTCGCCAGCCGGCGTGAAGGTGAAGCGATCGACTCGGCCTCCCAGACGCGTCAGTTCAATGTCCAGGCCGACAGCCTCGGGCGCAACCGCCGCGCCGTCCGCAAAGGCGTAGACGCGAAACTCGGGCGGCAGACCCGCTTCAAAGATGGTGATTTCGACAGCAAAATCGCCGTCAGCCAGCCAGCGGCCGCCGTGCGGCCCGCCCGGCGCCTCGTCATCCGGGTGCCCATCGTAGCCAGCATCTGCGTCGTGCGCGTGATCATGATCGGTATGCAGCGCCTTTTCCGGACCGTCGGATCCCGGGTTCAGCAACACCCACGCAGCGGCGGCACCGACTGCGATGACGAGTACCAGGGTGAGAAGTGTATTGCGGTTCATGGTGTGTCCCCCGATATCGCCACGCCGCCCGTGAGCCGGTCGATCTCGATGCGAAAGCGGTGGTGGTCCGCAGCGGTGCTGATCACCTCGCGGCGGGCATCCAGCAGCACACGCTGCGCATCGGCCAGCTCCAGAAAGGAATAACGGCCGGCGCGATAGCCGTGCGCGTAGTCACGCAGTGCCAGTTCGGCGGCAGGGATGATGCGGCCGCGCAGGGATTCGACCTCGAGACGGGTCTGCACGAGTTTCTGGTGTAGCGAATAGAGGGTGGCGTGCAGGGTGAGCCGGCGCTCGGCATGGGCCAGCGGTTCGTGCCGCCGCAGCGCGCGCGCCTCATCGATCTCTGACCGGGCCCGCCGGCCTGTGCCCAGGGGCACGCTGGCTGCCAGCACGAATGCAGTGTCATCAATCGCATTGAGGTAGCGCACACCGGCGGCGAGCTCTATATCGGGCCGGCGCCCGGCCCGCGCCAGCCGTTCCCGGGCCTCGCCCACACGCTGTGCCGTCGCGAAACGAACCAGGTCGGGATTGCGTTCCAGGTGTGCCTCCAGCGCCGCGAAGGGCGGGACCGGAGGAAGCGTCAAGAGATCCGCCTGGGCGGCGGAAAAGGTGGCATCCGTGTCAGCCCAGGAGAGAGCCAGTGAGTGGCGCGCGCTTTTCAGTTGATGCTGTGCGCGTAACAAGTCGAGCTCCGCGTGCGCGAATGCTATCTCGGCTTTCTGCTGCTCTGCCGTTGGTATCTTCCCGATGCGTGCCCGCTGCGTGACAATCTCCAGGGTCTTGCGCGCGAGGTCGGTGGCATCCTGTTCGACGACAAGTCGTTCCTGGTCGGTTACGACCTGGAGAAACCGCTGCGCGGTTTCCGCGAGCAGGTCCAGGCGCCGGGCATCCTGCTCATCGCTCAGCAGTCTGGCTTCCCGCCGCGCCAGTTCGCCGCGCCCCCTTGCCTTGCCGCCAGGTTCCAGGACCCGCGTGAGGCTCAAGGTCGCCTCGACGGCCTCCAGCCGCCGCGTCGCGCCGGTGCCAGCCAGATTTTCCAGCTCGACTCCGGCGCGCAGCGGTGGCGCTCGCTCGGCCTGGCGGATGCGGGCATCGGCGGCCTGAGCCGCGTAGTCAGCAGCCTGTAGGGCCGGGTTGTGCCCAAGTGTGAGCGCGATCGCCTGCTGCAGGGACAGCGGCGGATCCTGGTCGGGCGCCCCCGCCTGACCGGGCCAGGGGCTGGCCATCACGCAGCATGCCACGAGGCATGACAACAGGTAGGTTCTCATGTGTCTGGTCTCTCCCAGGCCGATGCGATGACTTGCTCGACACGGTCTGCCTGGTCGCCTGTGACGGACGAACGCGGGCTGTAAAACGGCACGTGCGTGCCGTCGCGCAAACGGGTAGCGTCAGGAGCGTGGTGGCGCGCGCAGAGGCGGGGGGACGGCGAACAGCGAGCGAGGGAGCGGGTTGCGCCTGGGCGGGCGGCGCAACACACCGAGCGCGATGGGAGCAACAAAGAGCAGCAACAGACAGGCGATGAGCACAGGCGCGGCCGAGACACTGTTCCATTGCTTGACGACGGTCTCGGCGCTCATGTCAATCACATGCGCGTCGCCATGATGCACGTTATCCGTCGCATTGCCGGCCACATGCAGGTCCAGGACATGCAGGACTCCGGCATCGGGGGTACCGGCGGCGTGGTGGAAATGCAGGTGCAGCGGCACCAGCTGCGCGCAGATTACCGCCGCAGCCAGCGCCCACAGGCCCTGTCGGTATCGCTGCACGATGTGTCTCAGCCGGTACACGCTGAACAGTCTAGAGCAGGATTGCTCATGCCAACAAGTCACAACGGATAACCGTCCGGTCCTGACACGGCCTCGCTGTCCCTGCCGGCCGCGCGCCTTCATCTGCGAACGGTCACATTAAAGCCACAAATACAACAGGATAGCGCAAACACGGAGCGGCTCGATCGACGCTTCGCCCGCGGGCGGCATCAGGGAGTCGGCCGCTCGGCAGGTGTCATTGGGCGGGCACCTTCTTCGCGATGCCCTGGTCCTGTCTGTTTCGTTCTCCATGAAACAGCGAATACACGACCGGAATCAGCACCAGGGTGATCAGGGTCGAGGCGGCGAGTCCGCCCACCACCGCGCGCGCCAGTGGAGCCTGGGCATCGGCGCCTTCGCCGACGCCGAAGGCCAGCGGCAGCAGTGCCAGAATCGTGGTGAGTGTGGTCATGAGGACGGGGCGCAGGCGCCGTCGACCGGCTTCGGCCAGGGCCGCGTGGGTGTCGAGGCCCGCGCGGCGCAGCTGAGCCGTCTGATCCACCAGCAGGATGGCGTTGTTGACCACGATGCCCCCCAGCATGATGCAGCCGATGGCGGACTGCAGATTCAGGGTCGTCGCGGTGAGAAACAGGGTGAGCAGCACGCCCACCGCCGCCAGCGGCACCGAGAGCATGACCACCAGCGGATCGCCCAGGGATTCGTACTGGGAGGCGAGGACCATGTAGACCAGCAGCAGGGCCAGCAGCAGCGATATCAGGAGTTCGTGGAAGGCCTTTTGCTGTTCCTCGAAGTTGCCCGCGATGAGCAGGTCGTAGCCCACCGGGCGCGGGATCCGGTCCAGGCGCGCCTGTACGTCCGCCGCTACCGCACCCAGGTCGCGCCCGGCGACGTTGGCGGTCACCCTGACCAGGCGTTGCTGGTCCTTTCGCTCGACGGTCACCGGGCCCTGCCCGGTTTCGGTGTCCACCAGGTTACGCAGCACCACCAGATCACCCCCCGGCGTGCGCAGGGTGAGGTCCAGAATCTCATTCAGCGAGCGTTTCTCCGCATCCTCCAGCTGCACCAGAATGCGGTAGGAGTTGCCATGGACGCGGAATTCGCCGGCCTTCGATCCGGCCACCGCGGTTTCGATCACTTCGGTCACGTCGCGTACGCTCAGCCCGAGATCGGCCACCTTGTCGCGGTCGATGCGGATCTCCTGCTGCGGCATGCCCGCCTCGCGGCTCAGCTGCACGTCGGTGACCCCGGTTACGTCGGCGATGCTGTCGCTGACCTGGCGCGCCAGCACGCCCAGAGTGTCGAGGTCGAAGCCGCGCACCTCCACGGTGACACCTTCCACGCTTGCCAGTATGCGCTCCAGCAGAAACTGCCCCTGCGGCGCCCGGACGCGGATCTTCATGCCGGGGATACCACCGTCCAGACGCCGGCGCAAGTCCTCGGCAATTGCCGTGTTGGAACGCTGACGCTGCGCGGCAGGCAACAGGGATAGCCTGATCTCGCCGCTGGCCAAAGAGCTGCCGCGGCTGCCGGAGGTGACGACAGTGACCACCGAGGAGGTGGTCTCCGGTACCGCCGCATAGACGCGCTCCTCCATCAGCCGGGTCTGGCGGTCGATCAGATCCAGCCGGGTGCCCACCTCCATCTCACCGGTCACGCGCACCTCACCCTCGTCGCTGGGCGGGAGGAACTCGGTCCCGATAAACGGCCATAGGAACAGGCTCGCACCGAAAATGGCCAAGGCCAAGAGCACGGTCAGCAGACGCTGCCCGAGCACGGCGTGCAGCAGGTCGCGATAGCCATTTTCCAGGGCCTCGAGCGCGGCGCCGGCGCGCGCCGCCAGGCGGGCCATCCAGCCGCGGCGCTCAGCCTGTCCCCTGGCGGCGAGCAGCCGCGAGGCGAGCATGGGCACCAGGCTGAGGGACACCAGCAGGGCGCAGGACAGGGAAAACATGATGACGTAAGCGAGCTCTTTGAACAGCACGCCGGCGACGCCGCGCACGAACACCAGGGGCAGGAAGATAACCAGGGTGGTGACGGTGCCGGCGATCACGGCGGACGCCACCTCGCCCGAGCCCTTGACGGCGGCGACGGCGGGCGCCTCGCCGAGCTCCTGTCGGCGGCGGAAGATGTTGTCCAGCACGACCACGGAGCTGTCCACCATCATGCCCACGCCCAGGGCCAGTCCCCCCAGGGTCATGAGATTGAGTGTGAAACCGCCGAAATACAGCAGCGCGAAGGTGGCCACCACGGATATGGGGATGGCCAGGGAGATGACCAGTGTGCTGCGCAGGTCGCGCAGGAAGAACAGCAGAACCAGTATCGCCAGCGAGCCGCCGTACAATACCGACTGCGCCACGTTGGCAATGGCGCGCTCGATGAAGTTGCCCTGATCGATGACCGGCACGATGCGGATCTGGGGAAATGTCTGGTTGAGGGCCTCCACCTCCGCGAGTACCCGGCGCGCCACCTCCACGGTATTGGCGTCCGCCTGCTTGCGGATGGCCAGGCGCAGGCCGCGCTCGCCGTTGACGCGGATAATACGGGTAAGCTTCTCATAGGTGTCCTTGACCCGGGCGATCTGGTTCAGGGTGACCAGCGCCCCGTCACGCCGGTCGATCACCGTGTTGCGGATCTGGGCCAGATCGATGAACTCGGCGGGGGCGCGCAGGGTAACCTCGTAGCGGCCCTGCTCGATCTTGCCGGCCGGCAGATCCAGGTTGGCGTCGCGGATGGCGTTCAGGACATCGTCCAGTGGCAGTCCCAGCGCGCTGACCTTGGCCGGATCCAGCTCCACGCGCACCTCGCGGGTGAACCCCCCCCATGGGTCGACCTGGGCCACGCCGGGGATGCGCGCGAAACGGTAGCGGATCTGGTCCTCGACGATCTGGGTGAGCTCGACCGGGTCCAGCCTGCTGGAGACGCCGAGCAGCACGACCGGGTAGCTGTCGACGTCGAACTTGCTGATGCGCGGCCCGACGATCTCATCGGGCAGCTCGCTGATCTCGTCTTCGAGCGTGGCCTGCACGTCAAGGGCGGCGGCGTCGATGTTGGTGCCCCAGCCGAAGCTGACGCGCACGCTGCTGTTGCCCTCGTAGGACTGCGAGGTCATTTCCTCCACCCCCGGCACGGTGGCGACGATCTCCTCGACGATCTGGGTGACCAGACGCTCCATCACGACGGGGTCGGCGCCTTCGTACTGGGTGCGAATGGTGATAGTCGGCAGCTCGATGCTGGGCAACAGGTCGATCTGCAGGTGGCTCAAAGAAACCGCTCCCAGCACCACCACCATCAGGGTCACCATGCTGGTGAAGATCGGCCGGGCGACACTCGCGCGGGCGAGGCTCACGGGTCGGGTCCTCGCTGGCCGGCGGCGATGGAGACCCGGGAGTTGTCATCCAGCAGCTGCTGACCCAGCGTCACCACCTGCGTGGCCAGGTCCTCACCCATGACCTGCACCCGGTTCCCGTCGCGGATTCCCACCTGCACCTCGCGCCACAGCACCGACTGACCGTCCGCGGCCAGGACGAACACGCCGCTGTGTCCGCCGCGGTTCGTCAGCGCCTGCTCCGGTATGATGGTGGCCTCCTGTACCCGCGCGAGCACGACCGTGGCGCGCACGAACATGCCGGGTTTGAGGCGCAGCTGCGGATTGTCGACCCGCAGTTCTACCCGCGCCTGGCGTGTGCTCTCGCGAAACACCGGGGCGATGCGTGTGATACGCCCCTGAAAGGACGCGTCGGCATAGGCGTCGGTGCTCAGCGCGGCGCTCTGGCCCGGCTGCAGCAGGGCATAATCCCGCTCCGTGACAAAGAACACCGCGGTAATGGGGTCGAGCTCCACGATCCGCAGCAGGGGTGCATTGGCAGACACGGTTTCGCCTTCGTCCACATAGCGTTCCGCTACCACGCGCCGGTCATCGCCGCCCCGCCAGCCTGCCGTCACCTCGGTGTAGCCGAGACGGATGCGAGCCGTCTCCAGCTCCGCCCGGGCACGCGTCACCTGCGCTGTCGTCACCTGGACGTGAGCCTGCTTGGCGAGCTGATCCGCCTTGGCTGCGTCGCGCTGCGATTCCGAGCTCACCCCGCGCTCGCGCAGCTTGTCCAGACGCTCCAGCTCCCGCTCGGCGATTTTCAGCAGACTCTCGGCCTCGGACAGATTCGCTTTCGCCACGGCCAGCCCGGCCTCTGCCTGGGCCAGCGCCTGCACGTATTCGGCGTCGTCCAGCTTCGCCACCAGCTGGCCCCGCGTGACGATGTCAGCGAGGTCCGCACTCAGCTGCTCGATGCGCCCGCTCACCTTGGGCGCGACGACGAACTCCGCATTGGCCTCCAGCGTGCCCGCAAAGGAGCGGCGAAGCTCGATCGGACCCTGTTCGATGGCGGCAACTTCCACCGGCACCGCCCGCTTCCCCTCACCACGGCCGGCCGGTGCTTCGGCAAGACTCTCCAGGCGCTGCTGGACGAGCCCGGCGACAAGGCCGACTGCCACCAGGATCAGCGTTATCCTAATCCACACTTTCAGGCCCACGGACTTCAAGGATCATTGCCAGCTAGGGGGAGGGAAACCGGTCCAGGACCGGGCCGGGAAAACAGCATGCGCCATGGGTGCGGCTAATATGTATGTCCGGAGTCGGTACGCTTCCCGGGAAACTCTGATGGTAACTCCGTTGTGGCGTGTTTGCCAACGACTGGACGCTGGTCCTGCTGCAAGCGTTTCTCGAGCGCAGGGAACCACCGTGTTCATGCAAGGTCCCGCCGGATTCGGGTCGCAACAGGCTGATCAGGGTTTTCGTACGGCGCGCGGTCGATGCGCAAATAAAGAACCGCCGCAAGGAAAAGCGGAGGTCCGAAGACCTCCGCCCGTGTTGCGTTGCCGTGTCAGGTTCAGACGGCGCCGAGGAGATTGCCGAGCTGGTCGATGTACTGGTCCTGGCTGTTCGACTGGTTGACCACGCCGAAGTTGAAGGAGCCAACGGAGTTGGACTGGATGCCGACATTCGCGCCGGCGTTGCTCACCGGGAAGCTGGTCGCGATCGAGGTGTAGCCCAGTACCAGCGCGGCGAGTTCCGAGGTACCACCGGCCACGGCCGCCATGGCCTTGCCGTCGAGTTCCTTGCTTGCAGTCAGATCTTTGATTGTCAGAGTTGCCATTGTCAGTTCTCCAGTTTGGTTGAGGTTGAGATTTATCGGCGGTCTGCCCGGCGGGCCGTGCGCCTTGATCAGGGTAATTGCAGGGCACGTGCCAGTTTTCGTGCGGGCTTGGTCATGCTCTCGTAAGGGATTGTATTGAAATGATTTAGAAGCCCGATGGGTGACCGCATACGCCGACGTGATGCGATCCAGTCCGCCAAAACGTGGGTTCTGCACAAACACAATGGCGGCGCGAAGTCGGGTGTCACACAACAGGGCTATCCGGCCATCTCGCCGACGCCCTTTGGCAGCAGGGACTGCCTGGGAACCGTCAGATTTCCAGGCCTGTTGGCACAGATGCGGGGCGTACGATGACGCCGTTGTCGGTAACCATATTTTGCAGCAGTTCCATGAAGCGTTGCTCATAGCGTCGCAGGTATTTGCCGCGCGGGTAGGCGATGCGGGTGACTTCCCAGGGGAAGAAACGGCTGAGGTCACGGGTCTGCAGGTCGCTGTCGATGGCTTCGGAATAGGCCGGACTGGCGATGATGCCAACGCCGAAACCTTCCCTGACGTAGGTCTTGATCACGTCGGTGTCGGCGGCACTCAGCACCACCTGCGGCTGCAATCCGAGCCGCGCGAAGCTGGTCCGGAAATGACTCGCGCCGGTGAAACCGAATACGTAGGTGATCAGGGGGTAGTCACACAGCGCCTCCAGAGACAGGGGCCGGCGCGCGAGCACCGGATGACCGGCGGGTGCAATCAGGCTGCGGTTCCAGCGATAGCAGTGCACAGCGGCCAGGGCAGGGTCGTCCGCCAGTGCCTCGGTGCAGATGGAGAAATCGACGCTGTCTGCAGTGGCCATCTCTACCAGCTGTTGCGGGGTGCCCTGGTGGATCTGCAGGCTTACCTCCGGATAGCTCTCGCGGAACGCGCGGATGACCGGCGGCAAGACATAGCGGGCCTGGGTGTGAGTGGTTCCGATGCGCAGCACGCCCCTGGACTCCTGCGCATGGTCGCGTCCCACGGCAAGAATGTTTTCGATATCCGCCAGGGTCTTGCGCGCGTAGTGCAGCACCTGTTCACCGGCAGCGGTCAGTCCCACGAGTCGTTTCCCGCGGCGCACAAAGATCTCCATGCCCAGCTCATTTTCCAGTCTGGACAGATGCTGGGAGACCGCCGATTGCACCAGATGCAGCCGCTCGGCTGTCTGGGTGACGCTGAAATGCGCTTCGGCGAGCGAAACCAGCGAGCGGAGCTGTCTCAGTTCCATATCAGAAAACGTGATTAATAATCATAAATAATCGTTTTACAAGATATATAGCAGATTCCATCATAGCTGTCCGGCAGCGACCAGTCAGGGTTCGCACGGCATTGTGCGGTGTGCCGGAGGTCTGAGAATGAATCGAGAACCGGCCCGACCAGCGGGCGCCAACCTGACTGATATCCTGACCACAAACCTGGAGGCGACCCATGAACAGTGACGGCGTTTGGCATACCGACCCAGTGAACCGGCAGACCCGGGCGCAGCCCCTGGCATTCGACGAGGACGGTTTTCTGGCCGACCCCCACACCTGGAACAGGGAGGTCGCCAGCTGGATTGCCCGGGAAGACGGCATCGAAGAGCTGACCGGCGCCCACTGGCGGATCATCTTTTACCTGCGTGAGTACCACACAAAATTCGGTTGCGTGCCCCTCATGCGCCTGGTGTGCCGGGCCAACGAGATCAGGCGGGAAGACATAAAGACCCTCTTCGGCAGCTGCCGGCAGGTCTGGCGGATCTCCGGTCTGCCGGATCCGGGTGAAGAGGCGAAGACCTACATGTAGGCGGGCTGCCGGCCGGCTGGTGTTGGTAGCCCGCATTTCTCACCGGGATTCCGGATGCTGGCGCAGGTCTCGTGTGTCCGGACGCCGCGCTGGAGCGAAAGTGGTAGCTATAGCTACCACTTGAGTGAAGCGCAAATCCGGGCGCGCGAGAACTAGCCAGGGCTGGGATAGGCACGGCCTGATTACACACTGTCTCTTTCCTGATCTGCGCTCTGTTCCTTACCTCAGTGCATTATGTGACTCTATCGCCGCCCGGTGAGAAATGCGGGTCAGGCCGCGTGACGCGCGAAGCGCAGGCTGACGACGAGCCCGGGCCCGGCATCGCCGAGCATCAGTTCGGCCTTGTGCAGGCGTGCGACGGCCTGCACGAGACTCAGCCCGAGCCCGTTGCCGGGCGTATGGCGTGAACTGTCGAGGCGCACGAAACGCGCCAGGACATGGTCTCTTTCCGAGACAGGAATACCGGGACCCGAATCCGATACGCTCACCCCGGCGACGGCAGCCGAACTCTTGACCTCCAAGCGTATCCTGCCCCCCGTCGGCGTGTACTTGATGGCATTGTCCAGCAGGTTGCCGATCGCCTGGGCGAGCAACTCACGGCTGCCGGTGATCTCGGCGCTGCGGCCTGTCGTGAGCTCGAGTTTCTGACCCTTGTGTCTGGCGGCTGGCTGGTAGAGGTCCGTGAGATCGGCTGCGAGCCGATTCAGGTCGACACGACCCCACTGTGTACGGTGATTGCCCGCCTCTGCCTGGGCGATTCCGAGCATGGCATTGAAGGTTTTGATCAATGCCTCGGCGTCTTCAATCCCGCTGCTGATCGCCTCACGGTATTCCGGCTCGCTGCGAGGCTCCAGCAGGGTGACCTCGAGGCGGTTACGCAAACGGCTCAGGGGACTGCGCAGGTCGTGCGCGACATTGTCGGTGACTTCGCGAATCCCTTTGATGAGCTGTTGAATGCGATCCAGCATGGTATTGAGCCGCTTCGCCAGGGCGTCGAATTCATCATCGTGGTCACTCACGGGTACCCGCTGAGACAGGTCACCGGCCATGATGTCACCCGCGGTGCGGCTGATCGCGTCCATTCGCGCCAGAATGGTGCGTCCCAGAATCACGCTCATGATCAGCGCCAGCACGACACTCGCGCCCAGGACTTCGATCAGAAACTCGGTGATTTCGTGCAATGCCTCGGCCTGTTCAACGCCTGCGGCCAGCAACACCCGGCTGCCGTCGGGAAACTCACGGGCGACGACAGGCACGTAGGCATCGTCGTCATAGAGGTGACCGGCCATATTGTCATCTTCGATCCAGGCGCCGTGAACCTTGGCGTCGAGTGACACAGACTCCCCGGCCGGCCACGTGAACAGGTTACCGGCCAGGGTCTCACCGGCCGGCGAGACGAGCAGATAGAAGCGCCCCTCGTGCAGGCCGTCCCGGGTACGCTGCCGGACGGCTTGCGCGAGCCCGTCCATGCCCCCCGTCTCGAACAGTTCGGTCAGGGCGTGAAGTTCCTGTTCCAGCCCGGCCTCGAGTCGCGCATCGACGTAACGGCTGCTGTACCAGTAAAACGCGGCCAGCGCGAGGCCGAGCATGAGTGCATAGACCAGCGCATAGCGCAGCGCGAGCCGGACCGCCGTCGTTCGATATAATCTAGGGAGATTCACTGAGCTTGTATCCCGCGCCCCTGACGGTGTGCAGCAGCGGGAGCGCGAAGCCCTTGTCTATCTTGCTGCGCAGGCGGCTGATCTGCACGTCGATTACGTTGGTCTGCGGATCGAAATGGAAATCCCACACGTGTTCCAGCAACATGGTGCGCGTCACCACCCGTCCCGCATTGCGCATCAGATACTCCAGCAGCCGAAACTCGCGGGGCTGGAGGCGAATGCGTTTGTTGGCGCGCGTGACCATCTGGCTCTGCCTGTCGACGACCAGGTCGCCAACCCGAAGCCGCTGTTCCTGCATGGCAGGATGATTGCGTCGGCTCAGCGCATCCAGGCGCGCCAGCAGTTCACTGAAGGCGTAGGGTTTGACCAGATAGTCATCGCCGCCCGCGCGCAGCCCGGCGACGCGGTCATCCACTTCGCCGAGCGCGGAGAGCACCAGTGCCGGCGTCTGGTTGCGGTCCGCGCGCAGCAGGCGAATAATCGACAGGCCGTCGCGCCCCGGTAACATGCGGTCGACGACGATCACCTCGTACTGGCCGGTCAACGCAAGATGCAGGCCGCCTTCGCCGTCGGCCGCATGATCGACGACATGGCCACACTCGCCGAGTCCCTTCACCAGATACTCGGCGGCCTGTATATCATCCTCGATCAACAGGATATGCATCATAGTTCATCATAGCCGGACCGCGCGCGCAGCACATTACCATTTGGTAATGCTTCGGAAAGCTCCGGGTAAGATCGCAAGACTAGACTGTTTACGAGGACGGTGGCGTCGGGATCGGATTTACGTGCCAGGCGTCGCTGCCGGCGCACAGGCCGGGGGCACCGACACCATCCCCTGAACGGCGTTCAACACGATCCCAGTAAACCGGGTGCCCCGTGCCGGGGCGTCAAACGTAGGAGGAAAACAATAATGAGTACGTATCTTGTGAAACCGGCTGTGCAGCACCGCCAGCCCACGAGTGGCTTCCATTGGGGGCTGCTCGTCGCGGCGGCTGCGCTGGCGCTGGCCGCGGGCCCGCTGCTTGCGCATGGCGACGATGATGAGGACGGCGACCGTCACGGGAAACGCGGCGTCTGCTCGACAACGGCGAAGCTGGCCCTGGAGGCCTGCCGGGCCGAGGCGCGCGATGACCTGCTGGTTGCCACCGCGAACTGTATTAACCTCGAGGATCGAGACGACAGGCGAGGCTGTAAGCGAGAGGTCCGGAAAGAAAATTCAGAGTTCCTGGAGCTCTGTAAAGAGCAGTTCGACGCCCGCCTGGACGTCTGTGACCTGGTAGGCGGGAGTCCCTATGATCCGGACTTCGATCCGGACAGGTTTGAGCCTGGCGGCAATAAGTACTTCCCGCTGACCGTCGGCAACGAGTGGAAATACAAGAGCGAGTTCACTGATGAAGACGACAACGAGGTCACCGAGACCATCACGGTGAGAGTCCTGGAAGACCCGGACAACCCCGGAAACCATGCCACGAAAGACGTCGACGGTGTGACCTGTCTGGTGGTGAATGACCTGGTCGAGGAAGACGGTGAGGTCATCGAGGACACCGATGACTGGTATGCCCGTAACCTGTACACCGGTGACGTGTGGTACTGCGGCGAGCTTGCCCGCGATTTCGAGACGTTCGAAGAGGATAGCCCCGCGCTCCCCGAGCTGGTGAGCATCGACGGTTCGTTCAAGGCAGGCCGCGACGGCGACAAGGCCGGTATTCTCGTGCCTGACAGGCCTCACAAGCGACAGGCCTATCGCCAGGAGTTTTCGCTGGGCAACGCCGAGGATGTGGCTCAGGTGCTCTCGACCGACTATGTCTTTGGTAGTGAAACCAACAACCCCAAAAGCCTGGACTATCTGGTGCCAAAAGACCTGGCTGAAAAATTCTGCAGCGACAAAACGGCGGGCTGTCTGGTCACCCGGGATTTCACCCCGCTCGAGCCGGACGTGGAAGAGCGCAAGTACCGTGCGCCAGGCATCGGGGTGTTTCTGGAGGTGAACCTGACCGAGAAAGTTATCACCGAGCTGGTCGAGTGCAATTTCGACAGCAACTGCCCGGTTCCGGCGCCATGAAGCGCGGACAGTATCAGGCGCGCTAATCCTCGCGAGATACGGCATTTACTCGTCGCTTGGGCCAGCGGGGCGCAAAGTCGCCTCGCTGGCCTTTTTTGTGTCTAATAGCAGGCGGCTTTTTGACTCTCGGGACACACAGGGGCTAAACAGGGGTGGGTATGGCCGCTGATCATGTGCGACACCGCCACTCACACGGTCCGGGTGAACGTGCAGTCTGCCGCCTTGCCGCCGTGCTGGCCTCGCTGGCCGTCCCGGGATTGGTGACGGCACAGCCGGAGGTTATTCGTGACGATGTCGGGGAACAGGTCCGGATCTACAAGACACCCGAGGAGCGGCGCGAGGCCGGGCTGAAGTATCAGATTACGCGGTGGCTCGCCGTATCCGGCCTGATCGAGTTCGAATACCTGTATCAGCGATACCGTCTCTACGACACCGCCGCGCATTCCAGCGATGACGACTTTTCCAAGGCGCTGCAGCTGGGGATAGAGCTGACACCCTGGTCCTGGGTTAAAGGCGAACTGATCTATGAGTACGATGACGAGGCGAACAGGCACACCCTCGACGAGGCGATTGCCGCATTCGAAGCCGGCGATTTCGAGCTGGCGGTGGGAAAACAGTACCTGCCGTTCGGCGTCTATTTCAGCCATTTTGTCAGCGGTCCGCTCCTCGAATTTGGCGAAACGCGGGACCGTGGAGCGACACTGTCCTACGGACCCGACGAGCGTCTGGACCTGTCCGCATTTTCCTATAAGGGCCGTGCCGAGAAGGTGGAGTCGGATGGCAGCGGCTGGGGCTGGGGTCTTGCCGCCGAGGTGTCGCCTTTTGCAGTCGGTTCCTTCGGGATCAGCTATCTGTCCGATCTCGCCGATTCACAAGACGGGCTGCTGCGCGACGAAAATGACCGCTACGAGACGCGCGTTAGCGGCTTGAGCGCCTATGCCATCCTGGGTTTTGACCGCTTTGAAGTGACCGCTGAGTTCGTGCGTGCCCTGAGCTCGTACAAGGAGCTGGAACCCGACCGGAACAAGCCGCGCGCCTGGAATATTGAACTTGCCTTCTACCCGCGTGGCAAATTCGAGTGGGCCCTGCGGCTGGAGGGCAGCAAGGAACTCGATGGGGCGCCCCGCTTAAGAGGCGGGGCGGCGGTCGCCTGGCGCGTGATGAGGAACGCGAGTCTTACCCTCGAGTACTTGCACGGAACATTCAGGCGTGGCCTGGCGGAGGACTCCAAGGAACGGGCGCTGAACAAGGTCAATCAGGTTGGCGGGCAGATTACGATCGACTTCTAGTGCGCTTTCAATCTGATGATGACGGATACTATGGCCACGGAACCCACGGAAAAACACGGAAAGATTAAACACCCATTAGAATGTTTTCCGTGTCCTTCCGTGGATTCCGTGGCTATAAATAAATACTGGTACTCCGCTTGATTTGTCAGCATCCGTCATTATCAAGTTGAAACAGTACCAGGAGTCTGTCGGACTTAGGGGTTCGTGTACTTGACCGGAGACGCCTAACGGGTGACCCTCGTGATCCGAGGGAGAAACTCGTGCCAGCCGCCTCGCTGTTGTTGCAGAAACAATCTCAGCCATGTCCGGCGCGAGCGCGCGTCCAGCTTTGAGTTAGCTGTTGATGTAGTGTTCCAGCTGTTCAATCACGAACTGCTGGTCGGCAATAATCGCCTTGACGAGGTCGCCGATGGAAATGATGCCTTCCACCCGATCTCCGTTGACGACCGGTAGATGGCGGATTCTCTTGTCGGTCATCAAGGCCATCCCTTGCTCCACCGTCTGCTCCGGTACGACGCAGAGAATATTCTTGGTCATTATTTGTTTGACTTCGGTTTCTCGCGGGGGCCGGTCTTCCAACAGCACCTTCCACGCACAATCCCTTTCCCCAATCAGGCCGACGAGTCTGTCACCCTCCATCACCAGCAGTGCTCCGATTCCCCGCTCGGCCATGAGCCTGACGGCTTCGTATACCGAGGTATCCGGAGCAATCGACAATACATCACGACCCTTGGAATCCAAAACCTGCTTGATCATCGTCATACAAGCTCTCCTCCCAACTCCAACGACCTTATGGTCGGATCCAGCGAACGTTGTGTTTGCCCAAATGGTTGAGGGGCGTTTCAGCAACCATCATCCTCAACCACCACAGTGTCCGTCTCTTCGTCGCGCAGGATTTCGCCCTCGGAATCGGTCGCCACTGTGCGGATAAACATCATTGACTGTATACGATCGAACTGAGTCTCCATTGCCTGAGCAATCTGGGTGTCCTTCAGGCCATCGTATATCATGATTCTGCCGCGCGTCTCGAGTTGGAGCTGAGTCGCTGATGGATTAACGAGCATTTGCTCCTGCCAGCTATCCCCGGCCTGGGTCGGCTCGGCGATACCAAACAACAGTAGCGTTAAAGTGATCGGGGCCAGAAGGTGATTTGAGGAAGTGATCATGGTCTTCATGACTGTGCTCCTTGTCGGGTCGATGCATCGGAAACTGCCTTGTCGGTTCTTCCCTTAACCGCGTCCATGTCCTATATGCAAAGCTTAGCAGTGAATTGACCTGGAGTTCTGGAGAGAGGAGGAGACGGGGTCTTTCTGGTCTTTATGTGACCGCCATGGAATCAAGCAGATGGGGAGAAAATATCGGCGCGACATCATTATTCTTTATCATTCTCCTCTAGTCCTCTAGTGACAGGTGTGCGTCTCGTGGCGAGGCGTACCGCAAGCAAAAGGTTATATGCCTTGAATCAGCTTTCAGCTGGTAAGGAGTAACCGTCAACTTTGATTGTTAGACCGACCTGGTCGGCGTGCTGTAGCGTACTCGCCGATCTGGATTTCTGTGGGAGCAAAAAGAGAGGGGTAAGTAACCCGAAGCCTATAGCATTCACGCGGGGACGCAATACGTATATCTACTCGCACGAAGCGTGTGGCGCCCCGCATGGGAGCAGAGGGTTGCACCTGGTCGTCCGAGCCATTTCTCGCGATGAGGTTAGCGTGAACGGCGGTTCGTTTTTGCCGGAACCGGTCATTACAGGAACGGCTCCTGCTGGAGATTTCCCAGAATTGAAGAAAAACCCGCACCGTCGAGGGTGCCAAGGAATGACAAGAGACCGGTGGCGTCCTGCTCCGTAAGCGACTGACTGCCGAGTGTAAAGGTCAGCTGCTACTGATCGTTGGACAGCAGGCTGACGGCGCCCGGGCGCATATTTCAGAATGGCTTGGTAATTGAGCCTCCCACCCGTACAATCCGCGCACCTTATTCGCGTGTCCAGGGTACTCAATGGAGTTCCACAATGGCTAAGACAGAACTGAAATTTCACCAGCGGCTCTACAAATCAGGCAGAAAGGCGGCCAAGGAATCCCTGAACAGCATCGGCAATTTTCTCATCCGCCAGTCCCCGATTCCGGCCCAACCGGTCATGGATCCGAGTGATTTTCCCTGGGCAGCGATGCTGGAACGAAACTTCCCCGTTATCCAGCGCGAACTTGATCGGGTCATGGAGTTTCGTGAATCACTTCCCCAACTCCATGAAGTGCAGCGCGAACAATATCGGGTCAGCGCGGATATCAATTGGAAAGTATTTGTTCTATCAGGCTGGGGCCATGTGTCTGAAGCAGGCGAGCGGATGTGCCCGGAGACAGCGCGAATCGTGCGGGAGATACCGGGCGTGCGATCGGCGCTATTCTCGATCCTCGAAGCAGGCGCACAGATCCCCAATCACCGCGGACATATCAAGGGACTGTTGCGTGGCCACCTCGCGATGCGCGTTCCCAAAGAACGGGAGAAGTGTTTCCTTCGAGTCGACGATGAAATTTGTCACTGGGAGCAAGGCAAACTGCTCGTATTCGACGACACTTATCGCCACGAGGTCCAGAACAATACTGACCAGGAACGCATTGTTCTGCTTCTGCACTTTGACCGTCCGATGAACAGGCTGGGGCGATTGACGAATGCGTTGCTGATGTCAGTGATCAGGAAAACCCCGTTCGTCAAGAAGGCAATCCGCAACCACAACCAGTGGGAAGATCAGTTCCGCAGGCAGCTTGCGGCCGCGGGCGTGCAAATCTCCTAGCGTTCAAACCAGAATGATCGTCACTGCCGTATTGACCTTGATAGAACGGCTCGAATTATCTCCCGGGTGTGTGTCCTGCCGTCATGCCGGGTGGCTGGTGCACACCACCAACATCACCACGCGACGCTGGCGACACAACGGTCCGTGGTCTGCAGCAGCGAAAGCCCGAACACCGTGGTGGGTCAAACCGAGGTGCGGTTGGAACGCTTCGGCGCCGCCATCGACTAAAGTCGGGAAAGAGTGCTGGATGCGGTGTTTGACCGCAACCCATACCGCCAGCGCGGCGGCTGATATTTGCGGCTTGCCAACATGATGGCAATCGACCTTCAGGCGCACCCTGCCTATACTTTGCTCTTTTCCGGCCCCTCGGAGGCACTACCCTGTACTCGACACGTCGCGTAGAAATGATGGCAGGTGTGGCGCTGTTGACGCTGCTTATCATCGGCACGGTGGTGGTGCTGCGCCCCTTCATCATCTCGCTCATCCTGGCCGCGGTCCTGGCCTACGCCTCGTGGCCGGTCTACGAGTGGCTGCTCAGGCATCTGCACGAACGACCCGGAGCCGCGGCGCTGGCCATGACGGTGCTGCTTCTGCTGACCCTCGTGATCCCCTTTGCGGTCATGGGCGTGAGTCTGGTGGACAATGCCGTGGAGCTGCTGCGGCTGCTGCGCGAAGCCATGAACCGGCCGTTGCCGCCACCGCCGGCCTGGTTGGAGACTATCCCATTCGCCGGTGGCTATCTGGAGGCGAAGTGGCTGCTGCTGATGGAGGGTGACGAGGGTGCGGTGCTGCTGCAGCTCAAAGCCTACCTGCTGCAGCTGCCGCTCAAGAACTGGGCCATCAAGGCAGGTGGCGCACTCGGCGAGGGGGTGGTGCTGATCAGCTTCAGCGTGCTGATCTGTTTCTTTTTCTACCGCGACGGGCCGGCCATCACGATGCGCGTGCAGACAGTCATGGAACACCTGGCAGGGCACCGCGCAAAGGCACTCATCGAGGTGACCGCCGGCACGGTGTCGCGGGTGATAAATGGCATCCTCGGTACGGCCCTGGCCCAATCGGTGCTCGCGCTGATCGGATTCTGGGTCGCCGGAGTTCCCGCCGCCATGTTGTTGGGCCTGCTGACCTTCTTCCTGTCTATCATCCCGATGGGGCCGCCGCTGGTGTGGTTGCCGGCGTCGCTGTGGCTGTATGTGCAGGGACAGACCGCCTGGGCGATCTTCCTTGCGGTCTACGGGCTGGTGGTTATCAGCAGCATCGACAACCTCATCAAGCCCTACCTGATCAGCCGCGGTGGTGCATTGCCGCTGCTGCTGGTGTTCATGGGCGTGCTGGGCGGGCTGCTGGCCTTCGGCTTCATCGGTGTGTTCCTCGGGCCGGTGATTCTGGCGGTAGCCTACGCCCTGCTGTCCGAATGGATGCGCCCGGCAGCGCAGCCGGCGCCGCCGGGGGACGCACCACCCGCCCAGCCGGCGGCGCCCACAGCGCGATCGTCGTCTTGATGACCTACTGCAGGGCATGCGCACTTTTGCGCGGAATCTCCGCGATCAGCTGACGACGGATACCCTGCCGGTCAAAGGTCTCAATGAAAGGGCCGGTTCTGCGCCAACGCGGCGGGCAGACGCTCGCGTGTTACCTTTGTCACAGATGTCTGCCTAATCAAGTGCGGCGGCTCGATAGAGCGCGAGCCTGGCGAGGCAGAGGTCGGCGCTGAAGGCGCGCCCGATGGCCACCAACCCCAGACGCTTGAGACGACGGGTGTCCAGATCCTTGCGCATACGGTAGGGTTGGAACTGCGCGAAAGGGATTCGGACCGTGCGCCATTCGGCCGGGGCGGTGAAGCTTGCGCGGTAAGACTGCCAGGGTAGCCACATCCCTGCGGTGCGCAGGTGAACGTTATACGTTTCCGCGTTGCCGTAGACGTCGATCAGGACGCCCTGGTAACCGGAGGCGTCCAGGGTTCCCTCCCGGGCGAGATCGAGCGCGATCTGCACGAAGCCACCCTGGTTGTCGAGACTGACATCACCCTGCAGGCGCAGGCAGCTGCGTCCAGCCAGCCTGTCATGCGTCATGCGGGCCTGCGAGACGCCGCCCATGACGGTGTCGGTGATCAGACGCCAGGATGTGCCGGTGCTCGCAACGGTGTTCTGCGCACTGCGCTCATCGAGAATCAGCAGCGCGGGCTCAGCCGGCATGACTGTCCCCGGAAACAGCAGTGCCAGCGCGGTGAGTACACGCCAGTGAGACACTGCACGACACGCGCTTCGCCGGTCGGGTTGCTCGCTCACGGGCCGGGATCACAGGGCATTCCGCAGGCTCAGGGCATCCGGATGAGGGCACAGGTAGTACTGGCCTTGCATGTAGGGGTCCGGATGGCGACGAAAATAATGGCGCAGCAGGGTGATGGGTACGATCAAGGGCACCTCCTCGCGCCGGTAGGCCTCTATGGTGCGGAGCAGTTCCGCCTTGTCGCCCTGATCGAGGCTGCGCTTGAGGTAGCCCATGATGTGCTGCAGCACGTTGCTGTGGCGTTTGCGGTTGACCCGGCGTTTCAGGGCGGTCATCAGTTCGTGAATATAGGCGTGAGCGATGCGGTCCATGGGCTCGCGGGACAGGTCGGACAGCAGCCGGCCAAGCCGCTGATAGGCCGCCTGGGAGTGAGCCATGACCAGGTACTTGTGTCGGGTGTGAAACGCGATGAGTCCGGCCCGCGTCAATCCGTCCGTTTCCAGCTGTTGCCAGCGGCGGTACGCATACACCCGGTTAATGAAGTTTTCGCGCAATACCGGGTCATTCAGCCGCCCCTCTTCCTCCAGGGGCAGGAGCGGGAGTGACTCCTGGATGACCCGGGCGAACACGCCGGTGGCCTTGCGCTCGGGCATGTGGCCTGGCTCGCCGTACAGCTTGACCCGTTCCATCCCGCAGCTCGGTGAGTCCTTCTTAAGAACGTAACCACTGATCTGCTGCAGCCGCGGGACTGTCTGGCGGGCAAAATCCTCGAGCCTTCCGGTGACGTCCAGCGCGGGGTCTCTGACACCCACCGCCCTCGGGTGCCCGGGATCACCGACGAGCTGAATCGGCGGACGTGGAATTCCCAGGCCGACTGCAGCCTCTGGACAAACGGGTAGGTAGTCAACAAATTTCGCCAGTGGCCCGATCAGGAAAGCATCGCGCTTGTGGCCACCGTCGTAGCGGACCTTCTGTCCCAGCAGGCAGGCGCTGACACCGATGCTTACCCGTGGAAATGTGCCGCGAAGAGACGCCTCGCTCATGGGCGGGGCTCGATCCTGGGCGCGATGGACTGCATGTGCCGTTTGTCCTTTCCGAAAGTTGTACAGAGACCGCTTGACTTCTCGCTGCATTGGTAAATAATTGTACAGGACATGTACAAAACTGTCCAGTCGCGGTGATTTGCCGCATTCGTGGTATACAGGTCCGGGCGCCGCGCCCTGTCGGGGTAGCGCCTGAGGTGAACGGAGTCCGTATCATGAGCCATGCAGATACCTGCGTATTCGACAGCGATATTGGGACAGTCGATCTCGCGCCTCGCTCGAGCCGGCGCAAGGAACGCACCGATTCGCATTCGATAACTGCCATGGAGTTTGCCCTGCAGTGGCAGAGTCAGCACGCCCGGCACACGGACTGTCTCGTCCAGCAGAAGTTTAACCTCTGGCGCGACCTCCTGCCTCCCGAACTCGAGGCAGAGCTGGAGGGAAAACCGGTTGGCTACACGCATGCGGCGCACTTCGCGCCCGGTACCCTGATACCGCCGTATCGCGCAGACGACTGCCTGCGTGTGCGGACCAGCGCCTTCAATCGCCGCTTTCGCAAGCGCAGCTACGTGGTGCCCCGCGGCGGCCGGTTTTACCCCAAAGGCTTCATTGCCGGCGTGCGCGGCCTCTTCGCCCAGGATATGACGCCCTTCCGAGTTGGTGAGGTCGGTGATGAACTGACTATCGACCTCAATCATCCGCTGGCGGGCCAGGAGCTCACCCTGGCAAGCCGTATCCTGGATATCTGGTCGGCGGGCGACGAGCATGGCGGCCGCTGCAATGAGGTCGGTGAGCTGGTGACGGCGGGTGGTCCGGGCATGCAGGCCCGCTGGCGGGGGCAGCCAACCGATTTCTGGTCGGACATTCCCTTTATCCGCTCGGCACCAGGTCCGGATACCGAGTTCTATCGGAACCCGCGTTTTGTTGATCACATCGATCGCACCGCAAGCGAGCGGATAGAACAGCTCTATGCGCGCCTGGTGCCGGCGGGTGGCCGGGTGCTGGACCTGATGGCAAGCTGGAAGTCGCATCTGCCGGGCGCGCTGGCGCTCGATGAGGTGGTGGGGCTGGGCATGAACCGTGAGGAACTGGATGCCAATCCGCTGCTGGGCGACAGGCGGGTCCATGACCTCAACCTGTCGCCGGCACTGCCCTTTGACGATGCCGCGTTTGATGCCGTGGTCTGTACGGTCTCGGTGGAGTATCTCACCGAACCCGTGCAGGTGTTCGCGGAGGTGAACCGTGTGCTGAGGCTGGGCGGTCGCTTCGTCGTCACCTTCTCCAACCGCTGGTTCCCCCCAAAGGTCGTGAGGGTGTGGGAGGATATTCATGAATTCGAGCGCCCGGGCCTGGTGCTGGAGTATTTGCTGAAGGCGGGTGGCTATAGAGATCTCGAGACCTGGTCGCTGCGCGGTCTGCCGCGCCCCCGGGATGACAAGTACGCGGATCGCCTGGCCTTTTCCGATCCCGTCTATGCGGTGTGGGGAGTAAAGATCTGATGCAGGGTGTGAATCCCGTCGCTTACATGCAGCTCGTTGCGGGTCGCCTGGACTCGCTGCAGGAGCGCAGAGAGATAGAGGACGCGCTGGACGAGATGGAGTACCTGTTCGAGATTATGGATCCGGAGCTTCAGGATACGGCTTCTGATCTGATCGCGCGTCTGCGTGCCAAACTGGAGCAGGTGGTTGGCAGCACCTGAACAGCCACACTGCTTTGCAGTGCGACGCCTCAACCCCTTCCTCGGCGTGGCGGAAGTGGTCGACATCGGTCACGCGCGGGCCTTGAGCGTGGACGGCGTAGCCTGGCAGATACAGATTCGCACCGAACGTCCGGCGCGGCCCTGGGGAACCCTGGGTCTGGCGACAAGGGCTCGCCGGTACTACCGGTTCGGATACTGGTCGCAAGCCGACGGCCTCGCGCGAACCCCGGTTAACCCGGAACTCGACATCAGCTTCTTGCTGACGGCCTGGGAGCAGTTATCCGGGGTGCTTCCCGGCTGTCTGCAGCGGCTGCCGTTTCCTCTGGAAGACCGCTATGAGTGCTGGCTGCTGGATCACGACCGACGGCCGCTGGCCCTGCTCTCCAGTGCTGTGGACGGCCGCTATCTGCGTGAGACCCCGCCGTCGCAATGGCGGGTGACAACGCCTCTCGAACGAGCATTCGAGGCCGGCGCCCTCGCGCACCAGGCGCCGCCGGACGCCGATACCCGGCATCGCCAGCAACATGCCGAGCGGCTCGAGAAGCAGGTGCGGGACTCGGCGGGCCCGTGCCAGTGGATCCTGCGGGGCGGGGACGGCAATGGCAGCGCAGTAGAGGCCGCCACCGCCCGCCTTGTTTCTGGTGACGCCTGGGACAAGTCGTTGTTTCCGCAACTCACCGTGCGCGAGGTCTGGGGTGATTGCGACGCCGAGTCGTTGGTGGCGGAGTGGGTCGGGTGGCTGGCGCCGCGCTTACTGACCCTGCAGGATCTCGACGACGCGACACGCGCCAGGCTGGAACGTGCGGCATGCGCGCGGGCCATGCTGGTCGAGGATCAGTATCGCCTCTATCCGCGCATCATCGATCCGGAAACGGTGAACAGCGCACGGGTGGAGGCGCGCCTGCGTCAGGCCGCTGGCTGATGCGCCGGCCACCGGCGAGCGCCGAGCATGGAGTACCATGGAGGCTCGTGATCCGGTGCCGGACAGCCAGACCCGGGGGACGATCGAGTCAGGCCCTGTCAGTCAATTCAGCGGAAAGGTCGTGCTTTTTCAAGCTGATGATGAGGAGATAGTATGGCCACGGAATCCACGGAAAAACACGGAAAGAACCAACACCCATCAAACCTGTTTGCGTGTCCTTGCGTGGATTCCGTGGCTATACACGACAATACTGGCACCCGGCTCAATTGTGAGCATCCGTTCATATCAAGTTGAAAGAGTCCTAGACAGCCATGAAACAGCATGCCGCCGACTTCAGGCACGACGAACCGGAGAGCCTCGGCATTCTCCTGACCAACCTGGGCACCCCGAATTCCGCCGAACCGGCGGACGTGCGCCGCTATCTCAAGGAGTTTCTGTGGGACCCCCGTGTGGTGGAGGTGCCGCGTCCGGTGTGGTGGCTGGTGCTCAACCTGGTCATCCTCAATACCCGCCCGCGTCGCTCGGCGGCCGCCTACGCAAAGGTCTGGACGGAGCAGGGCTCGCCCCTGCTGGTCATTTCCAGAAAGCAGGCCGAGGCGCTGCAGGCCGCGCTGGCGCAGCGCTTCGCCGCACCGGTCAAGGTGGCGCTCGCAATGCGTTACGGCAAACCTTCCATCGCCGCCGGTCTGGAAGAACTGCGTAAGGCCGGCGCCCGTCACATACTGGTGTTGCCGCTGTATCCGCAATACTCCGCCTCGACAATGGCCTCGACCTTCGACGCGGTGGCGGCCGAGCTGCGCAACTGGCGCTGGTTACCGGAGCTGCGGTTTGTCAATCATTACCACGATAACCCTGCCTACATCGAGACGCTGGCGGCCAGTGTGCGCGAGTACTGGTCATCGCACGGCGAACCGGAGACCCTGGTGATGTCATTTCACGGGCTTCCCAAAGAATACTTGCTGGCCGGCGATCCCTATTTCTGCGAGTGTCACAAGACGGCCCGCCTGTTGGCGGATGCCCTCGCGCTTCCGGCGCAACGCTGGCGACTGACCTTTCAGTCCCGGCTGGGTCCCAGGGAGTGGCTCAAGCCCTATACCGACCACACCCTCGCGGCCCTGGCCAAAGAGGGTGTGAAAAACGTGCACGTCATCTGCCCCGGCTTCAGCGCCGATTGCCTGGAAACCCTGGAAGAGATCGCGATGGAAAACCGCGACACATTTCTGCAGGCCGGCGGGGCAACGTACGGTTATATCCCCTGCCTGAACGACGGGGCCGCGCACATCGACATGCTTGCCGGTCTGGTTGCACAGCACGTGCAGGGCTGGGTACTGCCGGAAACGGGAGCGGCGCGCGATGTCGAGCTGGCACAGCGCAAATCCCGGGCGCTGGTGGCCGGGGCCACGAACTGAAGTCGTATCCCCGCGCCGTCATCGGGTCGCGGCGCCGCACAGAAGAGCGCATTTCAGGAGAATCTGGAGATGAAGAGTCTGTTATTGGTCGCGCATGGCAGCCGTCGCGCCGCGTCCAACGAAGAGGTCCGCGCACTGGCGCGGCAGTTGCGCGAAGCCGAGCACAGCTTTGCCTGCGTCGAGTGCGCCTTTCTGGAATTGGCGGAACCCTCGATTCCGGGCGGCTTGCGCCGGGCGATTGCCGCGGGCGCCGACGAGGTGGTGGTGCTGCCCTATTTCCTCTCGGCCGGGCGCCATGTCGTTGCCGACATACCCGCGGAAATAGACCTTGTCCGTGAAGAATACCCATCCGTGCAGATCCGCCTTGCGCCGTACCTGGGTGCGGCCGAAGGGATCCTGGCCCTGTTGATCGCGCAGGCCTCGCAGAATACGCACGACCCTTTCAGTCCGAGTTCACCCGCGTTGGCTTGAACCGGTTTGCGGTCGGCGGCTCCGATCAAACGCTTGGTTGGCGCAGCCACCTGTCGCCGGAAGCAGGGCCGGGTTCAATTGTCACCGGTACCTCTTCGCCCGCTTATACGCTTATACTTCGTGGCATTCGTTGGGGGGAATGGGGCAGGGCGTGCACGTCGATGGAGCGGCACGTGCAGCGGTCCCGCGATACAGAATCCTGGTCAGGGAGGAAGAAGCGCGTCATGAAAGTACGTCTGTCTGCTGTGAGGAGTATCACTGCCGTCCTGTTCGCTTTGGCCGGCGGCCCGGCCTGGTCCGATGAGGCGACGGCGGCAATGGGCGCCGTTCCCGAAACCCGGGCGGTACCGGACTGGTATGCCCCGGCGCCCCCGAACCCGGCATGGAGCGCCGGTTCCTGGGAGCCCTTGCCACCCATGGCGCCAGGCCAGGCGCAGCCCGGCGTCACGGCCCCGCAACCTGCCGCGGCCGCAGTCACCGCCGAGTGGTACCAGTTCCAGGCCGAGTTCGAGGCGAACCGCGCGGAGCTGTATAGCGTCCATCAGGAGCTGCAGAATACCCAGGCCTTGCTGGAGCACGCACAGGCCGCGCTCGAGCGTGCGTACGCCGATTACCAGCAGGGTCTGGCCGAGCAGCGTCTGCTGCGCGAGCAACTCGCCGGGGCTGCGGCTGAGCGCGACAGGGCGCAGACCCTGGCGATGCAGATGAAGGCCGAGCTGGAGGCGGCGAAAGCCACGCTGGCCCAGAACCGGGAGCAGATGGCGAGCAGTCAGACCCTGGCACTGAGCCGGACGGAGGAGGGCGCGCAACTGCGCAGCGAGCTTGCGGACCGGGAGCGGCACCTCGCCGAGTTGAGAAACGAGTTGCAGGACGCCACGGCAGCGTTGTCCCAGGCACAGACCGAGGCGGCTGCGTTCCGCGAGGAACTGTTGAGTGCGCAGAGCCAGGCGGCTGCGTCCCGCGAGGAGCTGTTGAGTGCGCAGAGCCAGGCGGCTGTGTCCCGGGAGGAGCTGTTGAGTGCGCAGAGCCAGGCGGCTGCGTCCCGCGAGGAGCTGTTGAGTGCGCAGAGCCAGGCGGCTGCGTCCCGCGAGGAGCTGTTGAGTGCGCAGAGCCAGGCGGCTGCGTCCCGGGAGGAACTGTTGGGTGTGCAGACCGCGGCGGCTGCGTCCCGCGAGGAACTGTTGCGTGTGCAGACCGAGGCGACTGCGTCCCGCGAGGAGCTGGTCACCGCGCAGTCGCAGTACCAGGCGTGTCATGCACAACTGGTCGAGCTTGACGCTGAGCTGGAGGGAGCCAACAGCGAAACGGCGAGCGCCCGTCAGTCGCTGGCCCAGGCGCTTGCGGCACGCGACGCACTGGACCGTGCGCTGTCCGCGCGTGAGACGGAACTGGCCGAGGCCGAGGCTGCCGTGACGGTCGCCCGTGAAGAGGCGGAACAGCTTCGTCAGGCCGCCGGAGGTTTGGCTGGCGGTCTCGCAACGCAGACCGCGCAGGAGAGTGTCGCAATGATGACCACTGGAACCATGCCCGCCAGCCTGGACGTCGACCAGGACGGCGTGTCGGACAGCCTTGATCTGTGCCCCGAGACCGAGAAAGGTGTAGCCGTGGGGCCGACCGGTTGTGTGCTCAATGCCACCATGACGCTGGAGGGTGTCGGTTTCCGCTATGATTCGCATGAGCTCACCGATGAATCGCACGCGATCCTCGATCGGGTTGCCGGCATCCTGGAACAGTACCCGGATCTGAAGCTCGAGGTTGCGGGTCACGCCGACGCGCAGGGCGACCCGGCCTACAATCTATGGCTGTCCCAGCAGCGGGCCGAGACGGTCAGGAAATACCTGATTACGCAGGGCGTCAACCGCGACAACCTCACCGCGCATGGCTACGGTGCCGAGCAGCCGGTGGCAGACAACAGCACATGGGAAGGGCTCGTGCGAAACCGCCGCGTTGAATTGCGCAGGCGGCCCTGAACGGCACGCGCCAGACTGAACTTGGAGGGATGTTATGAGCGCAGGACTGATGGTTTTGCCGGCCAGCGACGCTACGTTGATCCGACTGATCCGGGTGCCCGATGACTTCGAAGAACACGAGGCCTTTCGGCACGTGACCGGACTCATCGCCAGCGTCGAGGAAGAAAACCCGGACTGTGACTGGGACGACATCGCCGCCGTGCTGGAAGATCACGGGTTCGAACCGGTGGAGTTCACCCTCGGGCCGGCACTGGACTAGCCTGTATCACTCTGTCACGAGGCGGCCAACGGCTGGTTGCCAAGCGATCGAACGTTCTGACGAATTATCGGTCTCGGATGTGAAGGGAATCTACTCAAGTCGAAATGTATGGGTTGGTTTTTTTTGCGTAACCCGCCATGCGTTACGAAGTAACACAACGCATGGCGGGTTACGGCGCAAACTGCGTGCCTGACTCACCCTGCGTCGATTTGGGAACCGCCTGAGTCAATGGCTTCGTCCCGGATGTGTATTGAGCGGTGACAGTCTGTGACGCTGTAGGAGTTATCGTATGACTTACTTTCGTGCTGTGTCGGTGGCGTGGCTTGTTGCCGTATTTTTCAGTGCCTGGCCGGTCACCCCGGTTATTGCAGGCGAACTCGACTACGCCGCTGCCATCAATGTCGCGGGGCGCCAGCGCATGCTCACGCAGCGCATAACGAAGAGCTACCTGCAGATTGAGCTGGGTACAAACACCGAGCTGTCACGGGAACAATTACAGGCGTCAGTGGCATTGTTTGAGAGGCAGCTGCTGAAGCTGCAGCGCTTCACTTCTACACAGGAAGTCAGCATGGCACTCAGCCGGATCGAGACGCTGTGGCAACCCTTCAGGGAGAAGGCGCTGGCCACGCCGTCGCTGGTGGATGCAGCAGAGTTGAACCGGGCGGGGGAAGTTTTGCTGCAGGCCTGTGAGGACGTGGTACAGCTGCTGGAAGATGCTTCTGGCAGTGAGTTTGGGCGCCTGGTGAATATCTCCGGCCGGCAGCGCATGCTGTCGCAGCGTCTTGCGAAATACTACATGTTATATGCGGCGAACGTGGAAACGCGCGCGGCCCGGGAGCAGATGCTGCGCGCCGCAAATGAGTTCAAGGGAGGCCTGGATACCTTGATCTCCGCTGTTGAAAACACGCCTGCTATCAGCAACAAGCTCGAGGCAGTCGCACGTCAATGGATGTGGCTGGACAGTGCAATAGGCATGCAGGATGGCACGGTTTATCCATTGATCGTGGCAGATGCAAGCGAAAAGATCCTGTTGCTCATGGAGTCCATCACAGATATGTATGCGCGCAATGCACGACTGCATTAGCTGAGTGGCAGAATTCAGAATTCAGAATCCAGAATCCAGAAAACAGGAGACAGAAAACAGAAGACAGAAAACAGAAGACAGAAAACAGAAGACAGAAGACAGGAGTCAGGAGTCAGGAGTCAGGAGTCAGGAGTCAGGAGTCAGGAGTCAGGAGTCAGGAGTCAGGAGTCAGGAGTCAGGAGTGTTTAGGGTGCCGTCGTCACGGCGACGCTGGTCGCACCGCGGGTGACGGCCTGCGAATCCTTGAATCGAACGAAGACACGCTTACCGGCGGGGTCGAAGGGCACGTCGCCGGTGGCGACGACGAAGACCGCAAAGCCCGGTGTTGCTCCCGCCGCGATGTTTGTTGTCACGCTCGCCGCTGGCGGCGCCTGACAGGCGCCCGTGCCCGGCTGCGTCTCGCACAGGAACAGCGCCAGCGGCAGGCTGGTGCTGCCGGTGTCGGCGGATGCAGTGATCAGCCCGCCCGAGCCGGTATTGGCCGTTGCCACCGCGAAGGCCGCCGAGGCGCCTGCGCCGGGCACCCGGACAATGCCGTCGCCGGAGGCGGTCGCTGCCAGGGCGATGATGTCGGGAACCGGCGTGGCGGAGGCCGACAGCAGCAGGGTATTGACGCCGGTGATGATCGGTGCGGGTACGGCGTCACAGGTGAAGTTCAGGCTGACGTCGGTTGAGTCGAACGGCGCCGTGGGCGTAAAGGCGAGCACGAAGGTCTGCAGGGCACCGGCCGGGATATCGACTGGCGTATCCGGGCTGCCGATCGGTGCGCCCGCCGCGTTCATGGTCTGATACGAGAAGTTCGCGGCGACGCTGGTCAGTGGGGCGATGGCGCAGCCCGTGGCGGTGGCGTCGCCCGAGTTGATGAGGGCGGCAAAGGCTGTTGCGGTGCTGCCCACCTGCACCGAGCGGCTCGCGGGTAAGATGGCGGACTGCAGGGCCTGATTGGTCACAGGGTACCAGCCGCTGACCTTCACGTTGTCGAAGAAGACCTTGTCCTGATCACCCAGGCTGCTGGAACCGATGAAGCGGATCAAGGTGTCTGCCGTGGCATAGGGGCTGATGTCGTAGTAAGAGCCCCGGTGCATGTTGAAGTCGTCGGCATCCCCGCGGAACCAGTCGACCACGAAGTGCCAGGTCTGGCCGCCGTCGGGCGAGATGTCAAGAGAGGCATAGTCGTCGAGCTGGTCGAGATCCTCGCGCCGCCAATTGAACGAGAGCCAGGCCTCTTCGAGGCCTTTCAGGTTGAGGCGGTGCTCGAGCCCGCGGTTGTTGTTCTGAACCCGGAGTTCGCGCAGGTTGATCTGAATGTCGCCGAGCAACGGTCCATCCGCTTCGCCAACCTCGGTCCAGCAGCCTTCCCCGCTGGGGAATTCCTGCGCACAGTAGTCCTGGCTGTCGAACTCATCGAAAAAGACCTTGCTGAGCGAACCGACATTCGGATTGAAACCACGCCAGATCTCGCTGGCGAGAAACTGCTGGCCGGTGCGGTTCGGATGGAAACAATCCAGCCGGGAGACATAATAGGGCTTGATCCCGGCCGAGGCACTGAACAGGTTGTCATTGTAGTAGATGGTGACATCGTTCCGGCCATTGTATTGCTGGGCCTTGCTCGCCATCAGCGCATTCAGTGCCAGGGTGAACTGGCGGGCCTCCTCCACATCCTGGGCAGTGGAACGGCTGTTCAGCACCTTGCCGCAGGGTCCTTCCCTGACCGTTGCGGAGTCCAGTGCCCTGTCGAGCACGAGTTCCAGCACCCGGTCTTTGGCCTCCTCCACGGCACTCGCGGCCTGACAGACCCTGTGATCGAAGTAATGGTCGCAGATGTCATTCGCCGCACTGTCCTTGATCTTCTCCCCGTCCAGATCCCAGAACGCCTGGCAGTTTTCGAACCAGTAGTTGTGATCGCGGTCGGCCATCAGGCTGCGCAGCTGGGTGACATCAAGCACCCCGCTCCAGTAGATGCGCCCGCCCGCGGGTAAGGTGTCGGTGAGAAACAGCAGGGTTTCGTCAATATGCGCCGAGATGGCAGTCAGATCGCCCGTGTAATCATGGCCAAACGGTGCGCACACATTGTTGCCGCCGAGTATGATAAAGACCGCCTCGACTTGCGGATCCGCCATGATGGTGCTCGCCTGTCCCAGGGCGTCCTTCCACTCTTCGCCATCGTCCGATGCGTCAACGACGTGGTCCGCGTCGAAGCCAAGCAGCGAGGCAATCGACCAGCTCTTGTTGCCACCCGCATGACTCCACTCCCGGCTCTGGACCCCCAGGACGTTCTCGATGCACTGCACAGAGTCCTCGCTGTCGCACATCTGCGAGCTGTTGGTGCCCGCTGCCAGACTGGGTCCGATGATGCCGAGCTTGCCGTCGGCAGAGAGTTTTGGTGGGTATGGATTCACCTCGACCGCGCCCGCGGTTCCGATCGATAAGGGAGTCAGCAGTAAGACGCAGAGCAGGGTTATTACGCGTTGCATAAGCCTCTCCATACCGATGTCGCCGTTCGCTGCCCCTGCCTCAGCGGGCACAGGGCGTGTCGCGGGCGTCCGAGGATAGGCCTATCGTACTGCTAACAAGGGGCGTTGGCCATTGGATGGAAGGGGGGTTTATCAGGATCGAGAAGGCAGGAGGCAGGAATTCAGAATCCAGAAGACAGAATACAGAATACAGAAGACAGAAGACAGGAGACAGAATACAGAATACAGAAGACAAAAGACAGGAGACAGAAGACAGAAGACAGAAGACAGGAGACAGGAGTGAGGAGTGAGGAGTCAGGAGTGAGGAGTGAGGAGTCAGGAATCCAGAATCCAGAAGACAGGAGACAGGAGACAGGAGACAGGAGACAGGAGACAGGAGACAGGAGACAGGAGTCAGCGTTCAGGGCCGGCGGCTGGTGTCGGTGCTGGTTTGTCGGTCTTTTGGCCACGGTTTCCGGCGGGCTCTCGTGCTCGCGCGTGGAGGGCCGCGATCAGTTCGCGATCAATTTTTGCAAAATGGATGTCCTCTCTGGCCCGTTCCAGCAGGCGGAGTTGCTCGACAAGATTTGTCATGGCTACCTCCTGTCTCTTCCGACTGCGGTGATTTTTGATATCACCAGCAACCGTCTCTTGTATCAAGCGTATGTTAATATACTAATGTGTGCTCGCACCGTGTGTCAATGAGCGGCGTCTGGTAAAAGGCGGGGGCTGGTGTCGGCGGAACGCCGCCGCCGGAGTGGGCGCGAGCCATTGTATGCGCCGCGCGAACTCGGAATAATTCACCCTGTATGCTGGTCGGCAGAGAGGGCTGTCAAGACGCCCTCAGGGATTACAGGAATTACAGAGATGGAGCGGGCCCGGCATTTCCTCGAAACGACTTTCGGCTTCAGTGCGTTCCGCCACCATCAGGCGGACATCATCCGGTCCCTGCTGGAGGGCCGCGATGTCCTGACGCTGATGCCGACGGGTGGAGGCAAGTCGCTGTGTTATCAGATTCCGGCCCTGGTGCGCGAGGGTGTCGGCATCGTCGTCTCGCCGTTGATTGCCCTGATGCAGGATCAGGTGGATGCCTTGACCCAGCTGGGTATCCGCGCCGCCTTCCTCAACTCGACGCTGGATGGTGTTGCTCAGCAGCGAATCGAGGCCGCGCTGCTCGCGGGTGAGCTGGATCTTCTCTACGTTGCCCCGGAACGGCTGCTGACCGCGCGCATGCTGGGCCTGCTGGATCGGGCGCGGATCGCGCTGTTCGCGATAGACGAGGCTCACTGCGTGTCCCAGTGGGGGCATGATTTCCGCCGCGAGTATCAACAACTGTTCGTGTTGCACGAACGTTATCCTGGTGTTCCGCGCATCGCCTTGACGGCCACGGCCGATCGGCGCACCCGCGCCGAGATCATCGAGCAGCTCAACCTGCGCGAAGCGGCGGTCTTCATCAACAGCTTTGACCGGCCGAACATCCACTACGCGCTGAGTGAGGGCCAGAATGCCCGTGAGCAGTTGTGGCGTTTCATCGAGCGTGACCATCCGCGCGATGCCGGCATCGTCTACTGTCTGTCACGCAAGAAGGTGGACACGGTGGCGGCCTGGCTGCAGGCGAAGGGCCGGGAGGCATTGCCCTATCATGCCGGCCTGCCGGACGCGACCCGCCGCGTGCATCAGGAGCGCTTTCTGCGCGAGGACGGGCTGATTATCGTCGCGACCATTGCCTTCGGCATGGGCATCGACAAGCCTGATGTGCGCTTTGTGGCGCATCTCAACCTGCCCAAGAGTGTCGAGGCCTACTACCAGGAGACCGGTCGCGCCGGGCGCGACGGTGAACCCGCCAACGCCTGGATGGCCTACGGCCTGCAGGATGTCATCACCCTGCGACAGATGGTGCAGGGCGGCGACGCCAACGAACGGTTCAAGCAGGTGGCCCACCAGAAGCTGGAGGCGATGCTGGGTCTGTGTGAGCTCACGACCTGCCGCCGTCAGGCGCTGCTCGCCTATTTCGACGAGACCCTGGCTGAGCCCTGTGGTAACTGTGACAACTGCACCCGGCCACCACAGACCTGGGATGGCACGGTAGCTGCGCAAAAGGCACTTTCCTGTGTTTACCGCAGCGGTCAGCGTTTCGGCGTCAACTACATCGTCGATCTGCTGACCGGCAAGGACGATGCGCGTATCCGCCACAACCGGCATGACCAGCTCAGCACCTTCGGTATCGGTGCCGAATACAGCGCAGCCGAGTGGCGCAGCATCTTCCGTCAGCTGATTGCCCAGGGCTATCTCGATGTCGACATGGAGGGCTATGGCGCCCTCAAGCTCACGGAGCGCTGTCGCGGGCTGCTGCGCGGCGAGGTGCACCTCGATTTGCGCACCCTGGCAAAGCCCGACAAAGCGAAAGACAAATCGGCTCGCAAGGCGCCGGCCATGCGTCCCTGCGATGCGCCGCTGTTCGAGGCGCTGCGGGCCTTGCGCCGCGAACTGGCCGAGGAACAGGGTGTGCCGCCCTATGTGATTTTTCACGATACCACCCTGCAGGAGATGGCGCGCACCCGCCCGGCGGCGCTCGAGCAGTTGCGTTACATCTCCGGTGTCGGCGAACAGAAGCTCAAACGCTACGGCCAGCGGTTTCTCGCCGAGGTGGCCAGGCATCCTCTGCCGGCGCTGCTCGACAATCCGCTCAGCGACACGGTCAACGAAACCCTTGCCCTGCACCTGCAGGGCAAGGACGTGGCCGCCATCGCCCGCGAGCGCGAACTCAAGCCCTCCACCATCTATACCCACTTCGCCGAAGCCGCCGAGGCCGGGCTGCTGAACCCGCGCGAGCTCCTGGCGCTGGACGACGCGCAGTATGCGGAGATCGTCAACACCCTGGAGATGCTGGATGCCACCAAAGAGGGCCGGCTGAAACCCGCCTACGAGACGCTGGATAAAAAATACGATTACGGCATCCTGCGCTGCGTGCTGGCGGGGCTGTAGCGGCTGCCTTCAGCTGCCAGGGCGCCCCGGATCCGGCAGGCTCGCCAGCGCATCGGCCGGGATGGGTGCCCCGTCCTCAGAGAGTGGTGTCCTGACGTTATTTAGCACCCGACGCAATAACATGGTAGGATTGACGCAATATTGCGCTATAACGCAATATTTGTTCTGGATAAACATTGCGGTGTAGCGCAATAATCAGCATAATTAGAATAAAATTGCGCTATACGTGATGTTCTGGAGAAACCATGTCTGAATCCGGTGTCCCACAACTCCTGGATGAAATCCTGCGTGCGGCGAAGGCCCAGGGCCTGAACCAGCAGACGCTCGCCCGGCGGGCGGGGCTGTCGGCCGGCACGCTCTCGCGCATGAAGACCCAGGATGATGCCTCACTGGCCACGTTGAACCGGCTGGCGGCCGCCGTCGGCCTGCGCCTCACGCTGGTGGCCGACGACAATTTCATCGCCGATGTTGAGCGGGGCACCCTGTTCTGATGCGCGATTACCAGGCCGTGATCTGGACCCGCGCCGGCGGGGCACCCGTCAAGATGGGTAACCTCTATGTGACCGAGGAGGAGGCGCGGTTCCGTTATACCGCCGCGTTCGTCGAGACCGGCCTCCCCGGTCTCAGCCTGGTCTATCCACCCGGGGTTTTCAACGAAACACCCATCGTCTACCGGCGTCCGAACGCCATCCACCCGCGCCTCGCGGCGCTCATCCCGCCACGCGGTGAAGCGAACTTCCAGCGCAAACTGCTGTTGTCCTATCTGCGCGCGCAGGGTGCCACGCCCAGGACCGGTTTCGACGAGGACTGGGCGATTCTCATGATCGCGGGACACGGTGGAATCGGGCACGTCGATGTCTTCGAGACCGATGCCCACGCCGAGGCCTGGTATGGCCGCGCGGCGCCGACGCCCCTGGCGCCCATCGGCCAGACCGTCGGGAACACACTCAGGGAACTGCTTGCCTGGCTGGATGCCGACGCCACCGCGCTGTTGCAGGCGCTCGGGCCCACGCCCTCGGTGGGCGGCGCCGTTCCCAAGCTGCTGCTGTCGATTCCCGACACCGGCTGGACCGGTGAGGTCGCCCTGCCCACCCGTGGCTATCAGCCGGGCCGGATCGACGTGGTGTTGAAAATCGAGCGCAGCCAGACTTACCCGGGCCTCGTCGAGCTGGAGGCGCTGGCCCTGGACATACACAAAGAGGCCGGGTTCGAGGTGCCGCGGTACTGGACCGGCGAGGTCGCCGAACTGCCGGCGTTGGCCATCGAGCGCTTTGACCGTGACGCGCAGGGCACCCCGCTGCCCCTGGAGAGCTGGTTTTCGATCCTGTCATCCGGTGCGCGTGACATCGTCTCCCACTACGATGGCTCCCTCGATCGCCTCGGCAAGGCCATCGATACCCCGGCGGTTGCGCTGGTCGCCGACGCGCGCGCGGCCAAGCAGCATCTGTATCGCCGCCTGATCCTGGCGCTGTTGACCGGCAATGGCGATCTTCACCTGGAGAACCTCTCGGTGCTGGGCGCCGGCGACACGGCCCGCTTCTCACCGGTCTACGATCCCACGCCCATGCGGGCCTACAGCCTGCACAATATCCTCACCGCCGTGCCCTTCGGCCGCTACGGCGAACCTGCCGGCGCAGGCGATACCGGCGTCAGGCTGCCGGATGCCTGCCTGAACTTCGGCCACAGCCTGGGTCTGCGCAGGAATGAGATGGCCGCTATCCTGTCCGAGTTGATGGCGGTGACCGCAGACTACGCCGCGCGCGTGCAGGCCCTGGAACGTCTGCCGCCGGAACACAGGCAGCGCCTGGCAGGGATAACGGCGCACGTACGCGACACACTGCACGGCTTACTCTGATCGAGGCCTTTGTGCACCCCGTGATTTGCCCCGAACAGGCCACTTTTGCCGCCTGAGCGCCTGGCCCGCGCACACCGGGGGTGAGGCTGCGGCCTCGCATTTTCAGGTCCAGTTCATCTTGTCTGCGTAATCTGTATTCATGAGAAACAGAGCTGCGGGTGTCAGCCCCGCATGATCCGATGCAAATCCGTTGCACAGACACAGAGGATGCAGACATGAAACAGAACTGGTACAGACTCGGAATTCTGGTTTCGGCACTCGCGGCAGCACCCGTGGCAAGCGCGGACCACAGCCGGCATGCCTCGCAGCCGGGGTTTGTCGACTATGCCACGGTTGTCGACGTGGAACCGATCGTCAACTATGTGCGCGTCTCGACGCCGCGCGAGGAGTGCTGGGACGAACAGGTGCCGGTCCGCCAGGCCGGGTACACATCAGGGACGCCGACGATCGTGGGCGGCATCATCGGCGGCGTGCTCGGGCGCCGGGTGGTGCGTGCCCACCGGGACTGGGGCACGGCGGCCGGTGCGTTGCTGGGCGGCTCAATCGGGCGCGATATCTACAGTCAGCGTCGCCAGGACAGTGGTTACTACATGACGACCCGGACCCGCTGCACGCAGGTGGCCGACTACCATGAAGAGGAGCGTATCGAGGGGTATCGCGTGACCTATCGCTACAAGGGCGAAACCTTCACGACACGCACGGATCACGATCCCGGTGACAGGATCCGGGTCAGGGTTGCGGTCAATCCGGTCTACTGATAGGCGGGGTTCGCCTCCAGCAGGGCCGCCAAGGTTTGCCGCCCCGTCAGTTCCCGATGGGGGCGGCAAAGGCGTCCGAGACCAGCGTGTCGATGTTGTCGCCCGTGAGTGCGTTGAGAAAGGCCAGCAGATCGTCCATGTCCCCGTCCGTTAAATCGAGCGGGTGAATGCGGGGGTCGAGCAGGGCGTTTGGATGACCGCCGCGGCGGTAGAAGTCCAGCACATCCCTCAGGGTGGCGAGCGAGCCGTTGTGCATATAGGGGGCCGTCAGCGCGACATTACGCAGGGAGGGCGTTCGGTACTTCCAGCGGTCGTCGGGGTCCTGCGTGATCTCGTAGAGACCCAGATCACTCTGTCTGGGGCCGGACACAGGTCCGATCAGCTCAGGTGCGACCCTGACCCGCACACCCGGGGCGAGCGTTACCTGGCGTGCCGCGGGCTCGGGGGCCATGGATTCGGCGTAACCGATGCCGGTGTTGTGCAGGCTGTTGTCCGTGAAAAGCGCATGGTCTTCAGCGATGGTGTGGCACGCGATACAGCCGGCGTCGCCCGCAAACAGGTCGAAGCCGCGCCGGGCCGTTGCACTGAGCGCGTCATCCTGCCTGCCGAAATACCAGCGATCAAAGGGTGAACTGGCCGACACCAGCGCACGTTCATAATTGGCAAGCGCCATGCCGAGGGTCTCCATGCCCGGGCCCCGGCCGGCAAAGGCCGCTTCGAACCGCCCCTGGTAGTCGGGAAGACGGCGCAGCGTTGCGATGACAGCCCCGACCGACGGGTTGCCCATTTCATTGGCGGCCAGCAGGGGTCCCCAGATCTGTTGCTCCAGGCTGTATTCCCGCCCGTCGTGGAAAAGCCGCGTCAGGTAGGCGGTGTTATACAGGGTGGGGGCGTTGCGGCGCACGCTGCGACCCTCGATACCGACGGCCGTTGCCATCTCGTTGCTGGTGAAACCCTGTTCGGGGATGTGGCACATGGCGCAGGAAAAGGTGCGGTTGAGTGACAGGCGTCGGTCATAAAAGAGCTTGCGGCCCAGTTCGATCTTCGCGCGGGTGGCGGGATTGTCCCGCGGGACGGGCACCGGCGGCAGGCCGAGTGGCGGCGATTCCAGCAGCCGCAGCAGGTCGGTGTCTTCCCCCGTGCGTTCGCCGAGACTGACCGAGTGTGTCACGTAGCCGGGGTCTTCATAGCCCGCCTTGTCGTCCCCGGGGCCTTGTACGCGCCGGGCCCCCGGCGTACGAGCGGCTGGCGGATCGCCAGGCCCGACGCGGACCGCGTCTTCGAGCAGCAGCGTCTTGAGGTCATTGATCAGCACGTCCGCGTGCAGGAAGGAAACGCTGTAGATATTGCGAATGCGTTTACCGCGATCGATGAGGAACACACGCAGGATATGGGCAATGCTGCCGAGCGGCTCGCCCGCGGCGTCGTATTCCGGCTGGATGGACTGATTGTAGGCCGCGAGGATCGGACCCAGTTCGGCCTGCGAGGCGGTGGTGAGAAACTGCCAGTCGAGACCGGCGCCCTGGAAGCCGGTAGCGTACTGGCGCATGATCGCCGGCGTGTCGTGTGCGGGATCAAAACTCAGGCTGATCAGGCGCAGCCGGTCCGCAAGCTCCGGCTCGCTCTTCAGTGCCTGCCGGATCTTGAAAAAGACCGTGGTCGCCAGCGGACAGCCATGGATATCGCTGCAGCGGGTGTACATGAAACTCAGCAGCACGAGCCGGTCACCGTACAGGCTGTGGAGCTGCAGGGCCTCGCCGGCCGTGTTCAGTACCCTACCGTCGCCGGCCCGCCCCAGCGGCGGCAGGCTATAGCTGCCGGGGGCGGGGGGGTCATAAGCGAGCTCGGTATAGCCGGGGGGTAACACCACCTGCCCGGGCGTATCCGCCTCGAGTTCGTGCAGTGCCGCTGTCAGGGCGAAGGCCGGTGCGGCACTCGCCACAAAGAGCATCGCTGCCAGCGTTTTGCATCGCATCCGCAGCACCCTCGGCAACGCGAAAGGCGTGCCCGCACCCCAGGCGCGTTAAGGCAGGGTCGCAAGCCGGTTGCCGCCCGGCGCCTGCCGCTCGCCGTACAGCGCGTAGGCGCCGAAGCGCATCTGGTGTGGGCGGCCGAGCTTTTCTTTCACAAAATCGATCGCGAACTGAGGGCTGAGTTCCTTGCCGTCCCAGGCGAAAGCCTTGAAGTATTGCTCGTTGTCCGCGTCCTTCTTGTCCCAGTTGGCCAGCAGCGACGAGGTGAAATAGATGCGCTTGCCGTCCCAGCTCTCTGACGCCATGTTGATCTGTTTGCCGATGACCTTCTCATAAATCTGCACGGGTTTGAAGGGATTGGAGACATCGAACAGGCGTGTCTTGCCGTCCATGAAGGTATCGACCCACAGCAGCCGGTCATCGGCGCTGATCGAGATGTCGACCGGCAGCGGTACCTGGGCCGGATCTCCGATGTCGGCCACTGCCTGCGCCTGCCATGCGCCGTCGCTGTCCTCATGAATGAGCCAGATTTTGGAGGTGAGCGCGGTCGTCGTGAAACAGTAATTGTGGTCCCAGCCCCAGGCACAGCGGATTTCAAGGGGGGCGCCCGGAACGTCGAAGATCTTTTTCGGCTTGCGCGTGTGCAGATCCCAGACGACCACCGTGTTGCCGAAGCGCTGCATCGCCGCTTCGTCGGCGAGCATCTTGCCGAAGTCCATCATGTAGTTGGACCAGCCTGTAAACGAGGATGTCACCATCACATTGCGCCGCGGCAGGACGCGCACATCGTAGCCATAGCCGTCGGCAAAACTGCCGGTCTTGACAGCGCCCTGCAGGTTGTCGTCGGTGGGCATCCAGTGGGTGGCGATGTAGTCGCCCTCATTGGTGTACTCGACCAGCGCCGTACGTCCGCCGTGATCCTTGTTGTTCGACAGTCCGGTAACCATCATGCGGCCCGGCAGGGCATAGGTCGTGTGGGGCCCGACCACACCCCCGCTGTCTGCCACGAAATCCGTGAGGGTCCTGTGCAGCCTTGGCCTGGCGGGATCGGTATGGACATCGAGGATGAAGATCCTGCTGGTGTCCAGCCCGGCGGCCCACAGGTAGCGCCGGTCATCGGTAAAGCCCGAGTGGTGCGCCTCGTTGCGCCCGCCGACAGACAGAACGTGAACGACCTTGCCATACTGAGCGGACTTCGGGTTCACGTCGATCGTGACCAGCTTGTCCTGCGCATCGCCCAGGCCTTCCACACCGAGCGTCCAGACGTAGACGAAGTCCTCCTGACCCACGATCTTCGCCATATAGGGCGACATGCAGGTCTCGTCTGCGCGCAGTGGCCCGCCTGCGAGTGTGCCAAGCAGGGCCGTCAGGGCAGCGCCGAGCACGAAGCCGAGGCGGGTGGGTCTGTCATGAGTCGCGATGCCGCCAATCGTCTGCATGGTGATCCTCCTTGCGCGCGCGCCACGCTTCGCGTTGCAACGTCTGTGTGAGAGTAATAATAGTTGACGGGTGGGGCGGTGCAGGAAAGCGCAGCGGAGGAACCCGGGCGGGCGGGCCGGACCCATGGCTGCCTGCGCCGGTGGGCGCAGCCCTTTTGGTGATGGCTTTCAGACGGTTACGACAATCTTGCCCTTCTGCTGATTGGATTCCATGTACTGGTGGGCGGCGACGATGGCGTCCAGGGCAAAGGTGCGATCGATAAGCGGTTTCAGCGCCCCGGACTCAAGGCCGGCATAGACATACTGTTTGCCGCGGGCCAGCCGCTCGGGATCCCTCACGATCTCGAACAGGGTGTAGCCGCGCAGGGTCAGGCCCTTGGCAAGCGCCGGGAACAGGGGGAAGGGCGTCGGGGCGGGCGACAATGCCCCGTACTCGAAGAGGGTCGCACCGGGTGCGGCGGCATCGGCGAGTTTTTCGACCAGGGGCCCGGCAACGGGATCGAAGAGGATATTCGCCCCCTTCCCGGAGGTGAGTGACATCACCTTTGCTGCCAGGTCCTCTTCATCGGTGACGATGACCTGGTCGGCGCCGGCGTCGAGGAGAAACTGACGCTTGTCAGCGCCGCGGGTCGTGGCGATGGCCAGCGCCCCCGCCGCCCTGGTGATCTGGATCGCGGCCAGGCCGACGCTGCTGCTGGCCGCGGTGATTACGACGCAGGCATCCGCCTGCAACTGACCGAATTCAATGAGCGCGCCAAAAGCGGTCAGGTACTGCATCCAGATGGCGGCGCCTTCGACTGCCGACAGGGTGTCGGGATAGGGGGCGACGGCATAGGCCGGAACGATCGCGCTTTCACCGTAAACGCCATACCTCCCCATCGCAAACGACGGTATGGTGCTGACGCGGTCGCCAATCCGGACGCCGCCGGCGCCGGGCCCGACAGCGTCCACGACGCCGGCCGCTTCGTAACCGAGTCGTGACGGGAGCTCGGGGTTCTCCAGGTACTGTCCACGCCGGAACATGACCTCGGCACGGTTGAGTCCGATGGCCTCCACCTTCAGGCGCACCTCGCCGTCCCCAGGTTCTGCGAGTGGCAGGTCCTCGAGTCTCAGAACGTCGGCGTCTCCGGTTGCATGAAAGCGGACGATCTTCGGCATACGGCATCTCCTCGGAAAGCGGTGTCGGCCGGAAGTCCGGCCTGGGCGTCGCCACCGGCATTAATCAGCAGGCTGGCCTCTGGCAGCCGCCGTCAACGGGGGGATGTTCCGCACCGTCGCCTGCATGCTGCCAGCAGGCAGGGGCGCCTGTGCTGCGTGTCTTTCCCGGACACGGGGCCTACATGAAGTCCCTGTCCTTTACCGTCTTGCGGCCGTCGGCCCTGGCCCGCTCGATCGCCTGGTCACAGAGCTGGCGGATGGTATCGGACAACACTGACGCCACGTTGCCCGCCGTATTCATTCCGGATGCCGAACGAATGTAGTTCTTGAGTTTGGATACGATCAACAGTACCTCTTTCTCACTCGCTGCCTCAGTCTCACTCGCTGCCTCATTCATGTTTTTGCTCCGGTTGTTGTGCTGTTGATAGGGGGGCTAACCTTAACCAAAAAAGGGTTCGCTGACAAAGCGCACGGTTGATGCTTCCCGTCAGTCACGGATCCCCTTGATTTGCCGTTGATTTTCAGGTATTGGCCATGCGAATTCATGCAGGACAGGACGGCCCGTTCGGCGAATGATCGGTGCAGCGATAGATCGTCCGGCGGGCACGGCAGGGGTGCGCGACTCAGTCCTCCGCCTCGAGCGCGGCCAGGCCATCGATCACCAGGGCGCGCGGGCTGATGGTACCGAGCAGAACATTATCCTTGACCACCAGCATGCGCATCAGGTTCAGGCTGGCCATCAGGCGTGAGCAATAGCGGATGTCCATGTTGGGGTGGATGCACACCGCCGGTTTGCTCATCACCTCGTAGACATTCACCCGGTCGGGCGCCTTATCCTTGGCGAGCACCTGGCGCGCGATGTCGGACACCAGCAGGAGACCATACTCGTCGTTCTCGTCACGTTTGTCGACGATGAGAAGGGCGGTTTCCATCCGCCTCATTTCCTCGAGGGCATCGGCGATGGTCGCGCTTCGGCTGATGGTGCCGTAGTCCGTCTTCATCACGTCCTTCACGCAGATGCGTTTCTGTTCCGTCATCAATGATACCTCCGGGTGGCGTTGCCTCGAGCAACTGCCGGTAGCATAACCGCGCCCTTATCGCGGGAAAAGCCCCCCGTTGAGCGTGATACTTTTGTGACAGCTGCCGGTCTATTATTGACCATTCAGGCCACCAAGGCATAACCGGACCATGGCTCGTCGCATACTGGTCATCGAGGACGATCAGGATATCGCCCACCTGATCGCGCTCCATCTTCGGGATCTGTCCTACGCCGTTGAGCTGGTGGACACCGGCACGCGCGGGCTGCACGCGGCCCGGCACGGACGCTATGACCTGATCATCCTGGATCTGATGCTGCCCGGGCTGGACGGTCTGGAGATCTGCCAGCGCCTGCGTGGCGCGGCGATCCAGACGCCCATCCTGATGCTCACGGCCAAGTCCTCCGAGCTGGATCGCGTGCTTGGCCTGGAGCTGGGCGCTGACGACTATTTGACGAAGCCCTTTTCAATCAAGGAGCTGCTCGCGCGGGTGAAGGCCATCCTGCGGCGCGTCCAGGTGGCTGCAAAGAGTGCGGGCGGCGGCCAGGGCGGTCCAATCGAAGTCAACCGGCTGGCCATCGACCCGGTGCGGCGCGAGGTCAGGGTCGAGGGCCGGCCGGTCGAGTTGACGGCCCGGGAGTTCGATCTGTTGCTGCACTTCGCCCGCCACCCGGGCCGCGTCTACACCCGCGCCCAGCTGCTCGACCAGGTATGGGGCTATGGACACGAGGGCTACGAGCACACCGTCAATTCGCACATCAATCGCCTGCGCAAGAAGATCGAACAGGATCCTGCCCGAGCCCGCTATATCCTGACCGTGTGGGGGGTCGGTTACAAGTTCGCCGATGCGGCGCCTGAGCAGGTCAGCGCCTGATGCTGCGCACGCTCTACGCAAAGCTGGCGCTGGTGCTGTGCGTGCTGTTCTGCCTGATTGGTGGGGTATTCCTCGTGGCGGCGCTGTATGCGGCGCACCTGTACCAGCAGGAGGTTGTGCAGCGCCTCAACCGTGATCTCGCCGGCTATATCGTCAAGGAACACGTCCTGATGAGCGACGATGAGGTCAATCAGGCCGGCCTGGAAGAACTGTTTCACACCCTGATGATCATCAACCCCAGTGTCGAGCTGTATCTGCTCGACCCGGAGGGCCGGGTGCTGGCCTACTCGGCGGCGCCCGGCAAGGTGCAGCGCGAGCAGGTGTCTCTGGCGCCCGTGGCGAGCCTGCTGGGGGGAACTACCCGGCTCCCGGTGTTGGGTGACGATCCGCGCAGCGCGGATCGCCGCAAGGCATTTTCGGTGGCGCCGATCGAGACCGACGGCCGCCGTCAGGGCTACATCTATGCCATTCTCGGGGGCGAGCAGGTCGACGACATTGTCGGGTTGCTCCGCAACAGTTACATCATGCGTTGGAGCGCCGCTGGCGTCGCGGCGGCCCTGGTGTTTGCGCTGGCGGCAGGCCTGCTCGTGTTTGCGTTGTTGACGCGCCGCCTGCGTTCCCTGAGTCAGGCAATGGAGGCCTTCAAACGTTCGGATTTCAGCCGCGAGCTTGCCTATGAGCCAGGCCGCAGCTCGGATGAAATCGATCGTCTCGGCCTCACCTTTACCGGGATGGCTGAGCGCATCGGCTCGCAGCTGGCGCGCCTGCGTGACACCGATGCCCTGCGGCGCGAGCTGGTTGCCAATGTCTCGCACGACCTGCGTACGCCCTTGTCGTCACTCAAGGGCTATCTGGAGACGCTTTTGTTGAAGGATGCCAGCCTGTCGGAGGCGGAGCGCTGCCGCTACCTGGAGACGGCCAGCCGGCATGCCGAACGGCTGAGCCGGCTGGTGGAAGAGCTATTCGAACTGGCGAAGCTGGATGCGCGGGAAATCCAGCCGCACGTCGAGCCCTTCTCGCTGGGTGAGCTGATCCAGGACGTGATGCAGAAGTTCCGGCTGCGCGCGCGTGAGCAGGGGATTCAGATCGAAGTGGATATGGCGCCTGACGCGCCGTTTGCCGCGGCAGACATCGGGATGATTGAGCGCGTGCTCGATAATCTGATCGAGAACGCCCTGCAGCACACACCCGCGGGCGGCACCATTCGCCTTGCCCTGGAAACCCGGGGCGACCATGTCAGGGTAAAGGTCGCCGACACCGGCCGCGGTATTCCCGCAGAGGACTTGCCGCACATCTTCGAGCGCTTCTACCGCAAGGACCCCGAGGCTGGCGGTCATGGCGGCGCCGGCCTCGGCCTGGCCATCGCGCAGCGCATTGTCGAGCTGCATGGTGGCCGGCTGTCGGTGGACAGCGCCCAGAGCCGCGGATCGGTCTTCGGTTTCGACCTCCCCACCCACGATTTTGCCCGCCCCTGAGCAGGCCTCGGGCGCAAACTCCGACGCGCGTGCCCGCGAGCCATGGCGTGCGCCCGCGACGGGCTGATGCCCGCTGGCGCGGGCGGCAGACCCCGCCGTGATCAAATTGTGAGATTCAGGTGATGTCTGTGTGAACTGTGCCGGCCATAGTTGTGGCTGGCAGCGAGTCGTTGCCATGTGAACCTGGAGTCCCTGTGCGCAGGGACACATCACTATATAGAGAGGAGGAGCAGGCAATGTCAGGCAAGAAACTGTTTACCTGGGTGGCAATCGGGCTGGCGGCATGGGTTTCGAGTCTTCCGGTGCATGCCGGCGGGGGTGAGAAGTTCAGGGTAACCGTCACCAATCTGACCCGCACCCAGACTTTCACCCCCATTCTGGTGGCCAGTCACCGGTCGGGTGTTAGCTTGTTCACGCCGGGGGAGCCGGCCTCGGACGCGCTTGCCGCGCTGGCCGAAGGTGGTGACACCGTGCCGTTGACGGGCATGCTGGAAGGCGATCCCCGGGTCGTTGATGTCAACGCCTCGGGTGACCTGTTGGGGCCCGGCGAGTCGGTGACCGTGAAAGTTTCCGCGCGCCGCGGCGCGAAATTCATCAGTCTCGCCGCCATGTTGATCCCGACCAACGATGGCTTCATTTCGCTCAACGGGGTCAGGGCGCCGCAAGGGAATGAGACGCTCACCGTCCGCTCACCAGCCTACGATGCGGGCAGCGAGCCGAACGACGAGCTGTGTATCAATATTCCTGGTCCCGTCTGCGGTGGCGCGGGCGGTTCGCCCGGTGTCGGCGGGGAGGGCTATGTGCACATCCATGGCGGTATCCACGGCATCGGCGGTCTGGAGCCCAGTCTCTATGACTGGCGTAACCCGGTCGCGGAGATCACCATCCGCCGCGTGCGCTAGTACGCTTTCAACCCGATCATAACGGATGCTGACTAAGTCAGCTAAGCGCCGGTATTCTTTATAGCCACGGAATCCACGGAAAAACACGGAAAAATTTCTAATGGGTGTTCGTTCTTCCCGTGTCCTTCCGTGTATACCGTGGCCATAAGGTTTGTCATCACCAGTTTGAAGAATTACGAGTACCGGTGCAGCTCGATCATGACGGATGCAGACAAATCAGGCTGAGCCCTGGTATTTTTATTCATAGCCGCGGAATCCACAGAAGGACACGGAAGAAATTCTAATGCTTGTTTGATCTTTCCGTGTTTTTCCGTGGATTCCGTGGCCATACAGTCCCTCATCATCAGATTGAAAAAGCCCGCAGATCCTGAGGCGTCGGCCTTCGCGGGAAGGGCTATCCCCAAGCCGGGATGCGCCAGCGGCGCATGCTTCACCCCGCAGTAAATCCCCCCAGTGGGTATTTGGCCTGGCGTGCGAGGAACCGGCGCCGCAGCGCCGGCTTTTCAGTGTGCCGCCGCTGGTCCATCATGGTTTCCGCGTGGGTCACAGGACCGTGGGCGGGATACCTTCCTTGGAAAAGCCGCTGCCAGAGGCATTGTTCGAGACGCTGTTTGCCGGCGAGCGGCGGGTGTTGCTGTTTGGCCAGCCGGGTGTCGGTAAATCCACCCTCGCGGCCCAGTTGGCGGGCGAATTCTGGAAGACAGGGCGTGCCTGTGCCTGCATCAGCGCCGATCCGGGGTCACCCGCCTTCGGCGTTCCCGGCGCACTGAGTCTCGGGTGGTGGAGCAATGGCGGCTGGGAGCTGCTGGCCACCGAGGCCTTGTGTACCCTGGATGCAGGACGCTTTCGTCTGCCGCTTGCTGACGGCTTACGCCGTCTGCTTGCCCGGGCGCCCGCGGGCACGCTCCTGATCGACGGCCCAGGCGTGGTGCGGGGTGTGGCGGGGGCGGAGCTGCTGGTGGCCATCGCCGGGGCCGCCGGCGTGGACCTCGTGCTGGCCCTCACGCGCGCGCCGGGCACCCTGCCGCTGGCGGCCGAGCTGGCGGCGGCCGGCGCCGAGGTGGTTGCCCTGCCGGTTGCCGCCGACGCGCACCGCCCTGGCAAACGGGCGCGTGCGAGATCACGGACACGCCTGTGGGATGCCTATCTCGAGCACGCCCAGGCGCGGCGCGTAGCCTTCACTGACCTTTGTTTACTCGGGACACCACCGCCCGCGGATATCACGGAGGCCTGGCGCGGGCGTCAGGTCGCGCTGCTCGACTCGCAGCACCGGACAGCGGGCCTCGGCGAAGTGGTCGACATCGAGGCCGGAACCCTGGTGCTGCGGATGCCGCCTGTGAAGGCCGAGGCGGCTTCGCTGCTGGTGCGCGACGCCCGGCGCGGCGCGGACGGTCTTTTGAATACCGCGGCGCCGGCCCCGCCCGGCAGCCACTGGTACACCCCGCCGCCGGACATGCTCGCGGGCGCCGGCGTGGCCGTGGGCGGCGGGCCGCGGCCCGTGCTGCGCGTCGGTGCGGCGACCGTCACGCTGGTCAACGGTGTCTTCGGTGACCCGCTGCTGCACCTGCGCCTGCGGCACCAGAGGCGCAGCCTGCTGTTTGATCTTGGCGAAGCCGGGCGCTTGCCGGCGCGTATTGCCCACCAGGTGACCGACGTGTTTATCAGCCACGCACACTTTGACCACATCGCAGGATTCCTGTGGCTGCTGCGCTCGCGCATCGGCGTGACGGCGACGTGCCGCGTCTTCGGCCCGCCGGGACTGACTGAAAACATTCAGGGTCTGGTCACGGGTATTCACTGGGACCGCATTGGTGAGCGGGGACCCCGTTTCGAGGTAACGGAGCTGGGCGGTCGACATCTGAGGCGTTATCGGGTGCAGGCGGGCCATCGGGAACCGGTCCTGCTCGGGCAGCGGGAAGTCGGCTCGGGTGTATTGCTGGACGACCCCGAGTTTCGTGTACGCGCGGTCACCCTGGATCATGGCACACCCGTGCTCGCCTATGCCTTCGAGCCGCCGCGAACCATCAATATTCGCAAAGACCGCCTGCTCAGCCTGGGGCTGCCGGTCGGCGCCTGGCTGGGGGAGCTCAAGCGCTGCGTTGCCGAAGACCATCCGCAGGCACGCATCAGCCTGCCCGATGGTCGCAGCGCACCGGCAGGTTCACTCGCCGCCGAACTGGTACTGGTCGCGCCCGGCAGGAAGCTCGTCTATGCGACGGATTTCGCCGATACGCCCGGCAACCGCGCACGGCTGACGGCCCTGGCCGAGGGTGCTCATACCCTGTTCTGCGAGGCGGTGTTCCTCGAGGCCGATGCGCGACAGGCTGCCAACACCGGGCATCTCACGGCGCGCGCCTGCGGTGAAATCGGCACTGCCGCCGCGGTTGAGCGGCTCGTGCCCTTTCATTTTTCGAAGCGCTACGCAGAGGAGCCCGCGCAGGTCTATGACGAAGTGCGCGCCGCCTGCCCGCGAACGCTGGTGCCCCTGTGGCGCGATCAGGACTGAAAAAACCCGAGTGAAGGGCCAGCAGGCCCCAAGAAAAACCGGGGTCAAGACCGCCCCGGTTCAAGGTTACTCATCGGAAGGACGGGATTCGGCCGCGGCGCATGAACTAAGCGGTGGAGGCCATCGTGCGCCCCGGCTGCAACCCTCACTCATCGTAACCACAAACCGGCGGGTACGGAATGCGGCAAATTGTCGCACGGATCAGGCCACTGTCTGTGTGAGAAACTCCATGAACGCACCGCCCCACGCAACCCCCGTCGGTGTGGCCTGTTCAGCAACCTTCCCCGATCTTGAGCCCGGCTGGCGGGCGCCCAGCCGAGGTGCCCGGTTCTGCGTCCAGATCCGAATCCACCTCGAGTCCGAGGCCCAACCCGAGCGGATCCGGATCTGCCTGCACTCCCGGATCCGCATCCGTTGCCTCTTGCTGGACCGGCTGCAATGGGGGTAAGAAACCCGCGGCGGTTGGCGTCTTTACGACCAGGCCCGCCTCGGCCACGTACTCGCCCTCGAAGTAGCAATTCACCGCCTGGTGTCTGGCCTGCTCCAGGGCATCTTCACCAGCGCCGCCCAGGCTCGCAGGCTCGGTCAGATAACGGGACCACTGCCGATACCCGCCAGCCAGGGAATAGGCAGGTACCCCTGCGAGTCGCAGTATGAGAGCGGCCTGGGCGGCCTGCTTGGAAGCGTTGGCATAGACAATCACGGCCTGGTCGTGAGGCAACGAAGCGAGGGCGTCGGGTTTGACCAGATCGGTGAGTGGGATGTGCCTTGCGTTGCGGATATGACCCAGAGCAAACGCCTCCTGGGATCGGATGTCGACCAGCATGAAATCCTGTCGATCCTGCACCAGCCAGTCGGACAGTTCCTGCACCAGAACCTCGTCCTCGCCTCTGACAATCTGCTCGGCCAGCACACCAACGTCACCCTGTGCCAGTCCAAATGGCGGTCGGTTGTAGGTGACGAATACCAGCGACGCCACCACCAGCAGGATCCCCAGCACGATAAAGTAAAGGAAGATATTGCGCTTCATGAGGGTCTCTATCTCAGTAATTCCAACAGGGTCGGATCAAATTGCCGCGCATACCCGGTCCAGCTGGAGACCTGTCCGAGCTCGACGGTGACGTGGCGCAGCATGTAGCCACCATAGAGCACCAAGGCGGGACTGACAAAGGTCCAGATCCTGCGTCCTGAGATCTCCCAGTAGTTGAGCACGACAGGGACCAGTAACCCGACCACCACGAAGTACAGCCAGAACTTCATCGTAAACGCGCCGCCCATAACCAGGTCCAACGCCTGCAATTGCACCTGTGCGCCGGTTGCGAGATTTACCAGCAGCAAGGAAATCAGCGCCAACTCGAGCGTAATCAGTCCGATATCCATCCTGGTGAACAGAAACCGTTCCCGATGGCTGGTCGTGGCGAGCACGGTAAAGGCGGCCGCCGATGACAGCCCGGAGGTCAGAAACAGCGGCGCGAGAAAACCGGTATTCCAGAACGGTCTGGCACTGAAGGCGCTCAGGAGGATCCCCGTATAGAAGCCGAGGAAGACCCCCAGCACGATACTCGCCGCTGCGATCTGTTGCCGGTGCATACAGGCATAGCCGGTCAGCCATCGACCCAGCGCGAAGCGATCCACATAGGTGGCCAGCCGAGGATAGGCATCACGAATACTGCACAGCGCGAGCAGGATACTGACCGGGTACACCAGCAGGAGAATCCAGGACCCCCAGGACATCGGTGAGGAAGGCTTGAACACGGTGTAAAACCGGTACACGAACAGCTTGTGTTCCAGGTCCAGGAACAGCGCGACCATACCCACCGATAATAGAATCGGTGCCCACAGGACCAGCTTCTGTGCGGCATAAGGCGCCTGATCTTCTTTCCTCAGAATGATCATGAGCGCGGCAAAACACATGATCCCGGCGGTGAGACCACCGAGAAACAGGTACAGGGGAATCTCCCAGCTCCAGATGCCCAGGCTCGGATCAATCTTGGGGTTAGCGCGCGCCGTGACCAGGATCTCTTCAATCATGACTGCCTCGAGACTCGCCTTTTCCCTGACACCTTCAGACTAATCTTCTCTCTCATGGGAGCGGGGCTTTTCTATCTTGCTTCCCGCTCTCATGTGTTGTTACCTGCGCTTCCAGGATGCATTGCCCAGCCTGCATTCGCGGAGCTGTTCATGTGAGGTAATACACACTGGGCTGGTTGCCTGTCTCCGGAAGCAGCACTTTGTAGTCCCGCGTTTTCAGCAGGCGACTCACCGTGGTGTAGGGGGCGTCGAGGATTCCGAAGTGCATACAGCGGGTGGGGCAGGTGGCAACACAGGCGGGGTCGAGACCTTTCTCAACCCGATGGTGGCAGAAGGTACATTTGTCGATGTAGCCCTGCGGGTGCATGATCAGGCGCGCGTCGTAGGGACAGGCCGCAATACAGGCCTTGCATCCGGTGCACTTGTCCGGGTCAACGAGGACAATGTTACTGTTTCGCCAATAGTGACTCGCCCCCGTCGGACAGGTATAGACGCAGGTGGCGTGGGCGCAGTGATTGCAGCGCTCTGAACGAAACTCTGTCGTCAGATTCGGGTAGGTTCCGCGCGTAAGCTCAACGACCCAGTCACGGTTTAGCCCGGCGGGAACCTGGTTCTCGGTCTTGCAGGCGACGACACAGTCGCCGCAACCGATACAGGTCCTGGTGTCGATAACCATGGCATAGCGCGTCATAGACCGGTTCCTTGCCTTGTGCTCAGGATCGAATAAAGGTTACGAAGTTGGCACGCATCCCCGTTCCACCCATGATCGGGTCCACCTTCACATTCGTCATAAGCCCTGCGTCGTCGGCACCCACGCCAAAAGCAAGCCGCAAGCGCTTCGCGGTATGCCCGAACCCGTGCACCATGAAGATCGAATTCGGTGCAATGCGCTCTGTCACCCGCACCCGCACGTAGTTGCTGATGACGCCGTCCTGATTCTTGAGTCGCACATAGTCGCCACTGCGCAACACCCATCTGCGCGCCACCAGCGGATTGACCCAAACCGCGTTTTCCGGCATGAGCTCGAACAGCAGCGGATTATTGGACGTGCGGCCGAAGGTGTGGGCCGGTGCCCTTCCGTAGTTGAGCCGGTAGTAGTCTTTGCGGGGCGCCTCGGGTGGCGTGTATCTCGGTAGCGGGTCGTAACCCGCCGCCGCCAGGGTGCTGGAATAGAGCTCGATCTTCCCGCTTGGTGTCCGGAACGTGCGCGGTTCCCCCTCGCCGAAGTACATCGGCGTCTTGCGCGGAAAGCGCTTCACGCCGAGCGTCTGCATCTCCTCGAGCGAGCTGCCGACCTGCCTGAGCTGCCAGTCCAGCACCTCAGCATAGTCATCCCAGGGAAAATAGGACTCCAGCCCAAGGCGAAGCGCAAGTTGCTTCGCCATCCACCAGGCCGGCTGGGTCTGATGTCTGGGTTGAAAAGCCGGCATCCTCAGTGCGAGAGAGGGCACCCGCTCGGGGGCGTTGCGCAGTTCGTCGTAGCGTTCGAGATAGGTGCACTCGGGCAGGATCACGTCGGCATACCCGGTGATCTCGGCAGGCATTGTGTCGACAACGACCACGAGATCCAGACTGTTGGCGGCCGCCTCGAGCTTCCCCACGATACCAGGGATGGTGAACGGCAGGTTGGTACCATACACGAACAAACCCTTGAAGTGCGCCTGCGGACCGATGCAGGCCTCGATAATCGCCTGGGAGATGCCGGTTGACGCCAGCGGAAAGTCGGGTTGCACGGTGCGTTTCCAGTCTTGCTCGGGCCTCGGCGGCTGAGGCGCCGGATAGCTGGGAAGATCGACCTTCTCCTGGATATAGAACCCCCCCTTGCGGCCCCATGAGCCCAGCAGTGCATTCAGGATGGCGATCGCGCGCTCGCGCTGCGTATCGTCCCCATACCAGGTGACGTGACGTCCCGGGTGCACCAGGGTTGCCGGGGCATTGGCCGCCATGACGTAGGCGGTCTCACGGATCAACTTCGGCTCGAGACCGGTCTCGAGATAGGCCCACTCGGGATTAAACGGTTGTACGTGTGCCGCGAGGCGATCGATACCCGTGGTGTAGCGACGCACATAGTCTGCGTCATAGAGGCCCTCGTTAATCAGCACGTTCATCCACGCAAGCAGTAACGCGATGTCCGTCCCTGGCTTGATGGGCAGCCAGAATTGAGACTTGCTGGCGACCACAGAAAACCGCGGATCGACCGTAATCAAGGTGGCGTCATTGTTGATGGCACTCGCCAGCGTCTGCACCTGGCCGTTGTGCAGGTTCTCACCAATATGCGATCCGATGAGTACCACGCACTGTGAATGTTCCATGTCAGTGCGGTCGGGTGATCCAACGCCTTCACCGTAGGTCAGGGCAAAAGCCACTTCGCGAGGGCCGCGGCACTGGGCAAATGACGGATGGGCGTAGGCGTGGGAACCATAGGCCTTGAGAAGGCGCTCGAAGTGGACGCCGCCGGCCCCATGTGCCAGCAGGGCGATGCGCTCCTGACCCTGCGCCTCGCCGATGGTCCGCATCTTTTCAGCAATAAAATCCAGAGCCTCATCCCAGGAGGCCTTCCTGAAACTCTGCTCGCCGTCGTGGGCGACGCGTATCAGCGGTTGCGTGAGGCGATCGCGGTCCGCATAGGCGCCGATACCACCGGTTCCACGCGTGCACAGGCGTCCGTTGCTGTGTGGGTCCACCGGGTTGCCAACTACCTTCCAGGGTTGGCCATCCTCCGCATACACGGTACCCGCGCACTTCCAGAAGCAGACGTCACATACCGTGGGGGTGGTCGTGACCTGGCCGCTTCCCGGCAGCCGCCGGGTTGCACACCCCGAGAGCAGCGCCGGTGGGGCGACGGCACCGGCCGCCAGCACGCTGGCGAGTCGGATGAATTCCCTTCGGTTCATGTCCATTGGAACGCCATTGCCTGCCTCGGCGTGACACCGGTCAGATGGTGCGCACAGCCGGCATGAGACAGCACAGTTACAGCGAATAGTTGCCCTCGGGATCGAACTTAATGGTCTCGTTCAGGAAACGGACCTTGAACCCCTTCTCCTTTAACGTCTCGTAGGCCATCTCTGCCCGGATGCCGTTCTCACAATAGGCGATGATCTCTTTGTCTTTCGGCAGTGAGCCGAGTTGGCCTTCCAGGTCATCCAGGGGCACGTGCACTGCGCCCTTGAGCATGCCCTGTTGCGCCACCTCGGCATTGGTGCGAACGTCGAGAAAGACTACGTTTCCGGGGGACTTCACGAGCTGGGCGAATTCTTGCGGGGGTACAGCGCCCTTGGCCAACTGCTTCGTATACGTGATCTCGGTCGCGGCCTGTCCACTGGCCGTTGGATAACCCGCGGCCATCCAGACACTGAGTCCGCCTTCCAGAATCGAGGCGTTCGTATAGCCCCAGTCGCGCAGCTGTTTGTAGGCGAGGATCGCCTCCTTTGCCGTATGGGTATCGGCATACACTATGATGGGTGCGCGTTTATCGGCGACGCCCGGCAGTTCGGCGAGCGTCTGCTCTTTGACGAAGGTCTGGGTCATCGCCGCCAGCTGCGCCGCTGGCAGGGCAACCGCCGACTGAATGTGCTGCTCGGTGCTCGCCGCGGGGTCGCGGGCGTCAATGATCACATGGTGTTCATCCAGATTTCTGGATAACCACGCCGCGTTGGTGTGTACTGCCAGCTTGGCCTTCTTCCACCCCGGGATACCCTGCTGGAAGCCTTTGACGTTGGTATAACCCTGCGCAAGCGCGATGTCGACGGATTCGCCCGTGAAGGGGCAGGTCGGCCCCCCACAATAGAAGACCAGCAGCCGGTCTTTTTCGGCAGGCAGCTTCTTGATGAACGCCTCCTTGTCCTTGGGAAAGGCCGAGATAGCCGAAGGAATATGGCCGGGCAGGTATTTCTTCTCGGGCCTGGCATCAACCAGCACATACTCGCCGCGCTTGCCTTGCAGAATGGTCACCAGTTCCTTGATGTCGATCTCCACGCCCGGCGGAAGACCAAAAATAATCTTGGTGATGCGGCTGGCAGGTTTGCCTGGCTCATACTCGACCTTGAGGAGATCGGGCGGGCTGAGATCGTCAATGCCGGTCGCGTTCTCGAATACGGTGTCCTTGTCAAAACGAACAACCACCGGCTGCTTACCCGTGACATCGAGCTGAATGGTGTTGGCCTTATTGGATATGTACTTGATACGTCCCTTCGCCTCGTCGGCCAGCGCGAGACCGGGGACCATGAGCAGGCTCAGAACAACCACTGCCAGTCGCTTGTTGGGCATAACGTGTCTCCCTGATGATAGTCAGTATGACCCCGCTGCTGGGGGCATTTATTGTTAGGTTAATAACGCATCTTATAATATGCAGGCGGGAAAAATCATTGACCTGGAACAACTGAGCCCGACGTTGCCCCTGTCCACCAGGACAGGTTGACAGGGCGGGGCGACGCAAAGGCTCCGCAACACTAACATACAGGGGTTCGCGGGCGGCACACGCCCTCGTATCTCCATGCCATCCCGGGGCGTCCAAATGGAAACCATTCGACGGCGCATGCGTTTAAAACACTTAGTCCTGCTGTCGGGATTGTTGATCGCCGCGAGTCACTGCGGCATCGCGGCGGAACTTTGCCGCGAGTGCCACCCGGAAATGAATCACGGCCTCGCGGGACATCACCACTTCGAGGCGAACGCCTGTACCCAGTGCCATGCCGGGGACGGCGATGCGGAAAGCTTGCCGGGGGCGCACCAGGATCTGATCGCGTTCCCTGGCAATCTCAGCGGGGCGGAACGCGCTTGTGGCAACTGTCATCCGACTGAGGTGGCCTCTGTTACGGCCGGCTTCATGCACAGGGGCACCCACATGGTACAGCTCACGCGGCGGGCGCTCGATGGTGACGCGGCCGCGGGCGACCCGCCTTCGCTTCAGTCGCTTGCCGCTAGCCCCGCAGATTCCCTGCTGCGCAAGCTGTGTGCAAGTTGTCACCTTGGCCACGAGAAGCGCGAGCACCGGCTGGATGTCAGCTTCGCGCGGGGTGGTGGCTGCCTGGCCTGCCACCTCAACAGTTACCCCGCCGATGCCCATCCCATGCTCACTGCGAAAGTCGAAGACGGTCGCTGTTTCGGGTGTCACTCGCGATCCTCGCGTGTCTCGCTGAGCTACGCCGGACTCGCCGAAGTGGACCGCGCGACCTCTGCTCCGGCTGCTGGCGCCAAGCTGGCGAGTCTCGAAGACGGCAGACTCGTGGAACACCGAGCGGCCGACCTTCACCATCGGGCGGGCATGGCTTGCATTGACTGCCACACCGGCGCAGGCCTCATGGGCCCTCAGCCCGCGGGGTCGCGCCAGGCTCAAGCCGTCGACATTGCCTGCAGTGATTGTCACGCCAACCGCAGGCCACGCATCAGGCCGGCCGACTGGCCACAGGAGCACCGGTGGATGCTGACGCGCATCCCCTTTGCCGTTTCAGAGGATTCGGTCTTTCTCACCACGCGGCGCGGTACCCCCTTGTGGCACATCGAGGTCGCTGCCGATGGTCTGAAACTGCATTTGAAGCTCTCCGACCAGATACTGCGCATACCCCCGCAGCGAGCGGAAAGCCATCGCCTGGGGACGGAGCATCGCCGGTTGACCTGCAACGCGTGTCACGCCCAGTGGGTGCCGCAGTGCTACGCATGCCACCTGAGCTTCTCCCCGGACGGCACCCAATGGGATCACGTTGAGGACCGATTCACCGCGGGGCGATGGTCTCAGCAACGGGCAGGGGTGCGCAACGCGCTGGGGCCGCTCGGTGTCACCGCCGATGATCGCATTACCTCTTTCGTGCCGGGCATGATCATGACAGTCGATCATCCAGCATGGGAGCGACCCCGGTTCCGCCGGCTGTTCGGGGCGTTGGCACCGCATACCACGGGACGATCACGATCCTGCCAGAGTTGCCACCGCTCGCCAGTCGCGGTCGGGCTGGGCGAGGGCGAGCTCTATCGCCAGGGCGGTGAATGGAGGTTCACACCGGCACAGCCCGCGCTTGAAGACGGTCTGCCGGCCGATGCCTGGACCCGGCTTGGCGCTGAGACCCCCGGGCTCGGGAGCCACCCCGGTGATCGCTCGTTTGACGACGGCGAGATCCGCCGCATACTGAGCTCAGACAGTGGGAGCCACGCTTTTCGCGAGTCGATGCGCAGCATAAAGCCCTGAACCCTGACCCATAGGTTCCTGACAAGAATGAATGGCCACGGAATCCACGGAAATACACGGAAAAATTCTCTAACGTACACACGGTGTGTCGCTTGCGGTGGAGGCACCCCAGGGCGTCGAGTGAGCGGCCGGAGGTTGGCGAGCAAAGTAACCTGACGTGATGGGCCTGCGGCCGCCCTGAAGTCGCCGGTGGGACGCGGCTTGCGGTATCTGATATCGTAGCGGCCCATTCGGCGATAGCCAGGATCAGATGCGGCCGGCCCGTGCCGGCACGCAGATCAATGCCGTCAGGCATGCAGACGAGGAGCGAACCGTGCAGGAACAGACCCAGGGCAAAATTGATCTTTTCACGCCTGTCTCAGTGGGGCGTCATGCGCTGCCCAACCGGATCGTGATGGCGCCGCTGACGCGCAACCGGGCCGGCGAGGGCAACATTCCCCGGGCCATGAACGCGGAGTACTACGCTCAGCGGGCCACGGCCGGTCTGATCATCAGCGAGGCCTCACAGGTTTCACCGCAGGGTGTCGGCTATCCCCTCACGCCCGGCATTCACAGCCAGGAACAGGTGGCGGGCTGGAGGCTGGTGACCGATGCCGTGCACCAGCGCGGCGGGCGTATCTTCCTCCAGCTCTGGCACGTCGGTCGCATTTCGCATCCCTCCCTGCAGCCTGACGGCGAGTTGCCGGTGGCGCCTTCTGCCATCAGGCCCGAGGGCGAGGCGGTTACCTACCAGGGCCTGCAGCCGTTTGTCACGCCGCGTGCGCTTGGCAGCCATGAATTGCCCGGCATTGTCGAGCAGTTCCGCGCGGGGGCCCGCAACGCGCTGGCAGCAGGCTTTGACGGGGTGGAGATACACGCCGCCAACGGTTACCTGCTGGACCAGTTCCTGCGCGACGGCAGCAATCACCGGACGGATGCCTACGGGGGGGCACGGGAGAATCGGACGCGCCTGCTTTGCGAAGTCACCGAGGCCGTGGCGGATGTGTGGGGTTCCGACCGGGTCGGGGTGCGGATCTCACCCCTGAACCCCTTCAACAGCATGTATGACTCGGATCCCGATCAGACCTTCCGCTCTGTCGCACAACGGCTGCAGGCCTTTGATCTCGCCTACCTGCACGTGGTGGAGGTGGCAAGTGACGGCGTGCACACCAGCGACCAGCAGGTGGACTGGCGCAGCCTGCGCGAGGCCTTTGGCGGGCTCTATATGGCCAACGGCGGCTATGACAGGGAGCGCGCGAACGCGGCCCTGGCCAGCGGCAGCGCCGATCTCATTTCTTTCGGAACGCTGTATCTTGCCAATCCCGACCTGCCCGAGCGCTTTGCCAGCGGCGCGGATCTGAATGCCCCGGATCCCGAGACCTTTTACGGCGGCGACGAGCGCGGTTACCTCGATTATCCGTTTCTCTAGCCCGCGCGGGCTATGATGCGCGTCAGCACCAGAAGCTCGTTCAGGACTCCCGCGCGTGCCGTTCTGCCCCCTGGATCGATGACGGATAGTATGGCCACGGAATCCACGGAAAAACACGGAAAGAACGAATACCCATTAGAAATTTTTCCGTGTTTTTCCGTGGATTCCGTGGCTATAAATAAAAAATACTGGCACTCAGCTTACTTTGTCAGTATCCGTTCTTATCACGTTGAAATCAGCCTAAGTCCGACCGGCTCCTAGAACAGCGTGTAGATAAAGGGTGCGACGGCCGAGCCCTGGGACAGGACGATGAGGGCGCCCAGCAGCAGCAGGACGATCACGATCGGCGCCAGCCAGAATTTTTTTCTGACTCTCATGAAGTCCCAGAGGTCTTTTAACAGATCTAACATCAGAAGGGTCTCTCCATCTGTTTGGGTGGTGATACGGTGCTGGGAACCCGGTAGGAGGGTCGCTCAGGCTCGAATCGGCGTGCCAGGGGATCCTTGTGAAGAAGGCTCAGCGCCAGCGCCACAGGCAGGAAAATCACGAAAAAGACCAGCCCGAGGATGATCCGGGTGTTGATCCAGCCAAGGCCGTGACCGATCTTCATCCAGATGTGAAAGACCGGTGCGAGCGCGATCGGAAACACCAGTCCCGTACCCGCAAAGACTGCGCCCGCTATCCAGGGCCACAGCGGGAAGCTGTGATCCCACAGCCAGGGGATCAGAAGACCGAAGATGAGAGTCAGCCCGCCGGCCATCACCAGGCCGAACTGACGGAGTTCCTTGCGGTCGACGGCTCCGCTTGTCTGCTGAGTCGTCATGCTCAATCGAGTTCGAACTCGTCTTTCCAGGAATCGTCGCGTTCCCAGGCGGGCTGGTCTGGCTTGGCCAGCAGAAAATTCTCGATCACGAGGTAGTCCATTTCCGTACGCATGAAACAGCGGTAGGCATCCTCGGGTGTGCAGACGATGGGTTCGCCGCGCACGTTGAACGAGGTATTGACCAGCACCGAACAGCCCGTGCGCTCCCGGAAGTGGCGCAGCAGGTCGTAGTAGCGCGGATTGGTCTCCTTGTGAATGGTCTGTACCCGGGCCGAGTAGTCGACGTGGGTGATGGCCGGAATCGTGGAGCGCTTGAGATGCAGTTTCTCGATGCCGAACAGGGCCTGCTGTTCCTCGCTCATGGGGATGCGCAGTTCCTGCCTGACGGGGGCGACGATCAGCATGTAGGGGCTGGGCCGGTCCAGCTCGAAATAGTTCGAGACCTCCTCGGCGAGAACCGAAGGTGCAAAGGGTCGGAAGGACTCGCGATACTTGATCTTGAGGTTCATCACCGACTGCATTTTTTCACTGCGCGGGTCGCCGATGATGGAGCGCCCGCCCAGGGCGCGTGGCCCGAACTCCATGCGTCCCTGGAACCAGCCGACGACCTGCTCCTGCTCGAGCACCTCGGCCAGCCTGGGCATCAGCTCGCCGTCGTCCAGGCGCTGGTATTTCGCACCGAGCCGATCGAGCTCGCTGCGGATCGCGTCGTCGCCGAAGCGAGGCCCGAGATAGGACCCTGCCATGTGGTCATGGCCGTTCACGGTGCGCGGCTGATTGTGGTAGCCGTGCCAGGCGACCAGCGCCGCGCCCAGGGCCCCGCCGGCATCACCCGCCGCCGGCTGGATCCAGATATCCTTGAAGGGTCCTTCGCGCAGGATGCGTCCGTTGGCGACGCAGTTCAGTGCCACTCCGCCGGCCAGACACAGGTAGTCGCTGTTCAGCTCGTCATGGACCGTGCGCGCCAGGCGCAGCACCACCTCCTCGGTGACTGTCTGGATGGAGCGCGCGATATCCATTTCCTTCTGCGTGACCGTCGACTCCGCCTTGCGCGCCGGTCCGCCGAACAGATCCGCGAACCGGGCATTGGTCATGGTGAGACCGGTGCAGTAGTTGAAGTAATCCATGTTCAGGCGAAAGGTGCCGTCCTGCTTCAAATCGATCAGCTTGTCGAGGATCAGGTCGACATAGCGGGGCTCGCCATAGGGCGCCAGGCCCATCAGCTTGTACTCGCCGGAATTCACCTTGAAGCCCGTGTAGTAGGTGAACGCGGAATAGAGCATGCCGAGCGAATGCGGAAAATCCAGTTCCCACTGGGGGGAGAGCCGGTTGCCCTCACCGAGCCAGACGGAGGTCGTGGCCCATTCCCCCACCCCGTCCAGGCACAGGACCGCGGCCCGCTCGAAAGGGCTGGGGAAAAACGCCGAGGCGGCATGGGACTGGTGGTGTTCGGCGAACAGCAGCGCGGGCAGCTCGCCGACCTTGAGGTTGCCGAGCGCCGCCAGCGCCTTCTTCAGGGTCGACTTCAGATAGAGCTTTTCCTTCAGCCAGACCGGCATGGCGGCGACGAAGGACCGGAAACCTCTGGGGGCATAGGTGAGGTAGGTTTCCAGGAGGCGTTCGAATTTCACCAGGGGTTTGTCGTAAAACACCACCTGGTCAATATCCTGCAGCCTGATTCCGCCCTCGGCGAGGCAATATTCGATGGCGTGCGCCGGGAACCGGGCATCGTGTTTCTTGCGTGAGAAGCGTTCCTCCTGGGCGGCAGCGATGATCTCCCCGTCGCCAACCAGCGCGGCAGCACTATCGTGATAATAGGCGGAAATTCCTAATATGTGTGTCATGGTGTGGCAGAGGGGGCTGCGACAGCCGGATCAGGGCCGCAAAGGTTATCATGAAGCGCGGGCTGCTGGGAATGTGGTGGTGGCGGGCAAATTAGTCATTGACTCAGGGGAGCGTAAGTCGACGACATCCCAGCCGCGCCGAGGCCGTGACCCTTACGGCCAACAGCAGGTGGAAGAGGGGCTGTGACCAGCGCCAGTGTCGCCTGCCGGCAGCCTTTCTTCCTGGGGGGCAAACGGTTGATTATCCTGAGCCATCCTGGTGCGGGAACGTGCACGATATCAGAGGCCTCGGGGAGCGGCAATCGGGCGGGCACGGGGGCTGAGGGCTTGAATTCACCGTAGTGCACGCGTAGCCTCCTCGCAGTGTTGTGAACGCCCCGGAATGCGCCGGGTGCGCGAAATGGGTTTCTGCGATATGTCTTATCTGATCCATTCCGGAAAACAGGCCCTGCGCTCGATCTGGAAGAAGACCTCCCGCCAGGGCCTGCGGCTGTTGATGGTTTTCTATCCCGAGGAGCGCAAGCTCGCCGCGGAGCGCTGGCTGCGTGGCCGCGAGCAATTCCAGAAACTGGGGCTCGCGGATATCGTGATCGTGTCCTTTGGCAAGAGTGGCCGGACCTGGCTGCGGGTCATGCTCTCGCGCGCCTATCAGCAGATGCACGGCCTGCCGCCGCGAGCCCTTATCGGTTTTGACAATCTCCACAGTATGAACCGTGCCATTCCGAAGATATTTTTCACCCATGACAACTATATAAAGGACTACACGGGGCATACCGACTCCAAGGTCGATTTCTATGGCAAGAAGGTCGTGCTGCTTGCCCGGGATCCGAGGGATGTCGCCGTGTCCCAGTTCTTCCAGTGGAAGTACCGGATGAAGCCCAACAAGAAGGTGCTCAACCAGTATCCGGGGGAAGGGCAGGAGGTGCCCATATTCGATTTCGTGATGGATCCCGACGCCGGCCTGCCCAAGGTGATCGGCTTCATGAATCTGTGGGCCAGCGAGGTCGAGCGCCTGGGGAGCTTTTTCCTCCTGCGTTACGAGGATCTGAGGGCGCAGCCCGAGGAGACTTTGCGCAAGCTGCTCGAGTTCATGGGAACGCCGGGGACCGACGCCCAGATCGCGGATGCGGTCGAGTTCTCATCGTATGAAAACATGAAAAAGATGGAGCAGAAAAAGACCTTCTGGCTGAGCGGCGGACGCATGGTCCCCAAGGATCGAAACGATCCGAATACCTACAAGGTCCGTCGCGCCAAGGTGGGCGGTTACAAGGACTACTTTGACGACCAGCAGGTAGAGGCGATCGAGGCGCTGGTCGATGCCACGCTGTCACCGCTGTTTGGTTATACGCGACCGGAGCGCGTGACGGTGACTGTGTCGGGGTCGGGGGGATAGAAAAGCAGAATACAGAATACAGAATACAGAATACAGAATACAGAGTACAGAATACGGGAGTCAGGAGTCAGGAGTTAGGAGTTAGGAGTTAGGAGTTAGGAGTTAGGAGTTAGGAGGGTGGCCGGGAAAGGAGTGGCGCCGCGACCTGCAACAGTCGAAGGCCGCGCGCAGCGCACCAATCATTCTGTATTCTGTCTCCTGTATTCTGTATTCTGTATTCTGAATTTTTCACGCCGCGAGCGGCGGGATCCGCTCGACCAGCTCCAGTGCATCGTGGCGCAGGTGGTTCTTTGCCATCTCCTCGCGCAGCTGTGCCTCGGTGATAATCCCTTTGTCCAGGCACTCACGCACGAGACCAAAGAAGAACTGCTCCTGTCTGGGGTCGGGGTGCGGCTTATAGGTGCCCGTGAAGGTGTAATCACCAAACAGCGCCCGCCGTGCCCGCCGTATCCAGTGCTTGGGCGGAAACAGCCGGAAGGCGTCCGCAGGCCGGTAGTCGACGGGCAGGCCGGTCTTCCAGGGCTGAGTCTTGCGCTTCGTGTTGTGCAGCATCCTGGTCTGGTCGGTCAGATGATCGAAGTCGTTCCACTCCAGTTCAAAGAATCCGATGGTGTCCGGATCTTCGTACTTCAGGCACACCCAGCCCATGTAGTCACGCTTGAACTCGAACATCTCGTTGAATTGCTCTTCGACCTTCCAGTGGGTCAGCCTGGCATTGTCCAGCAGCATCACGCTGGTGGCCAGACAGCCGCGCTTGCCCTTGGACCCCGACTTGGGGCGGCACAGGATGGCCTTGCCCTGCATGTCGCGCGAGAGCAGGTCCCACACATCGGCGACGGCGAAGACGTCGGGGTCGATAACCACGGCGCGTCCCTCGTAACCCATGAGCTGGGGTGGCAGAAAGCGCGTCGGCGTGAACGACTGCAGGTCGTCCCTGACCCATACGCGCCGTCCCCCATCGCGCAGAAAGACATCGCCTTCCCGCGCGCGCAGGAACGGGAAGTCGTCGTAGTACATGATCCGGACATCGAATCTGTCATTGTGCTGTGAGTTACGCCGCAGTGCATACTCGGCGACACGCGCGCCAAGCATCTGTTTGTCATTGGCCTGAATGAATACACAGTAGTCCACGCCTGTGTCCTCCGCTTATCGTCATACTGCGCCTGCCTGGTGTGAGTCGCTGTCACCGGCGGGAAGCCGGGTCTGGCGCGGGATTATGGGGCAGAGTCCCGCCGATATGGCCTGACGCACATCAAGATTTGGCCCAATAGTAAACGCCGACAGGTGGTTTACCAAGCGGGTCGCAGGGGCAGCGTGTGCTTGGCTATCCCTGGCCCCATGCCGCACAATAGGCGCCCGACCCTCATCGATCAGGACCTTAGCGAGGATTTATCGCCTTGGCGAAGCTGTTTCTGGCCAATTTCCTGCGCAAGCGAGCCGATCGTTCGCCGCGCCTGCTCAGGCTGATGTGGGCGATCGAAGGCGGGCTGATCGGGGCGCTGGCCGCATTGAGCCGCCGGGTCTCACCGGACCGTGCATCGGCGGCCGGCCGCCGCCTGATGCGCGCCATAGGGCCGCGCCTCGCCAAGACGCACGTGTTCAGGCGTAACCTGCAGATTGCCTTTCCCGAGAAGAGCGCGGCCGAGCTCGATGAGCTGGTGCGCGAGATCTGGGGGAACATGGGCGCAATTCTCGCGGAGTACCCCCATCTCGAAACCATTTGCCGAAGCGAGGCGGCGCAGCGGCTCGAGATTATCAGGAAAGGGGATTCGCAGGTCTTCAGGGACGCGCACAGGCCGGCCGTGTTCGTGTCCGCGCACCTGGCAAACTGGGAGATTGCGGCGGGAGCCGTGGTGTTCGTCGGCGTGCCCTTGACCGGCATCTACACTCCGATCCAAAACCCCTGGTTTGACCGCATGTTGTACCGGGCACGCCTGGCGCTCAATTGCGGCATGGTGAAACGCGAGGGTGCGGTTCGGCAGCTCATGAAGGCCTTGAGGAACGGCATATCGGTTGGGCTGCTCGTCGACCAGCGCGTGGATGCCGGAGAACCCGTTGCTTTTTTTGGGCATGACATGAACACGTCCATGACGCCGGCGCAGCTCGCCCTGCGCTTTGATTGCGAGCTGATTCCGGTGCAGGTTCAGCGGCGGGAGGGGGCCCGCTATCGGGTGATCTTTCACGAGCCGGTGCAAGCGGACGACGCGTCCGCCGATGAGCACGAGAAAATGCTGCAAATGACGAAGAAACTCAATGCCTTGTTCGAGTCCTGGATCCGCGAGCGGCCACACGAGTGGATGTGCTCCAAGCGTCGCTGGCCGAAAGACCTGGCGATCTAGTACTGTTTCAACGGGAGAATAGCGGATGCTGACAAAGTAAGCTGAGTGCCAGTATTTTTTTTGATAGCCACGGAACCCACGGAAAAACACGGAAAGAACCAACACCCATTAGAATTTTTTCCGTGTCTTTCCGTGGATTCCGTGGCCATAGATTGAAAAAGCATGAGGAGCCTGTCGAGCTCAGGCTGTGGTCCGAGCCGTTTCATACTGATAAAGACGCTATAATGCCGACCCGTTTTATTGGTATTGGCCCTGGAACCCACGGAAACAAGGCAGACAGCAGGCACTTATTTTTCCGTGGGTTCTGTTGCTGACGACGCGTTTCAGACCGCGGCCTGTTTGGCCAGATCCATCCCGGTGACCGGATAAGGCAGTTTGATGCAGCAAACACAGTTACCCAAATCCAAGGCCGATATCAGCGCCTTTGTGCAGGGCGCAGACGCGGCGCTCGTCACGGAGGTGCTGGCGGATATGCCGCCCAGTTTCTTCGTGGTCGGCGCGCCGCGCTGTGGTACGACGGCTCTGAGCACGGCGCTTGCCGGTAACCCGCACATCAGCTTTTCCAAGCCGAAGGAAACCCATTTCTTCCTCGAAGACCGCTCACACATGACCACTGAGGCGGTGCGGCGCCTGTATCTGGAAAGTTTCCACCCCAATCTGGCCCGTGATTCCCAGGCCATCGGCGACGGTTCGGTGTCGTATCTGTACTCCCCCGGCGCGATCGAGCAGGCACTGGCGTTCGACAGCCGGGCAAAATTCATCGCCTCGGTGAGAAATCCGGTGGATATGCTGCGTTCCTATCATGCGCGGCTGCTGTTTTCGCTCGACGAGGATGTCGAGGATTTTTCACGGGCCTGGGCGCTGCAGGACGACCGCCGGGCCGGGCGCCGCCTTCCCAGGCGCTGCCGGGACGCGCGCCTGCTGCTGTACGGGGATGCCGGCAAGCTTGGCGATCAGATCGAACAGCTGTTTGCGGTCGCCGGTCGCGAACGCTGCCACGTGGTGGTCTTCGATGACTTCGTCCGGAACCCGCACGCCGTCTATAAGCAGCTTCTCCACTTTCTCGGCGTGGATGACGACGGCCGGACGGAATTCAAGCGCAAGCGCGAGACTGCCGGATTCAAGTCACGCTGGCTGCAGCAGTTCGTGATGAATCCGCCACCCTGGGCGTTTCGCCTCATCGAAATCAGCGATGCAAAGGTCTTGTCACGCCTGAAAGGGCTGCGCAAGCGTATCAAGAAGTTCAACAAGGTCCCGGAGGATCGGCAGGATCTGTCGGATGAAATGCGCGCGACCCTGCGCCGCTATTTCGCGGCGGATGTGGCGAAGCTTTCGGGTCTTCTGGACCGCGATCTGACACACTGGACGAATTCATAGGTCATGGCGGAAGAAACGGAAAAGACGGCGGTGCCTGCCTTTTCCCCCGCATATTTTTTCATTCGGGAACGGTGCGATGCTGCATATTAGCGACGGTGTAAAGAAAGGCATGATCCTCGGGCCAACGGCGGTGCTGCCGCGCCGGCTGCGGGTTGCTGCGCGTGAGCGGCTGCTGGGACGCCTGGAGACGGAGATCGCGCGCCGCTCGCAACTGGTGATCATCGCCCACCCCAAGAGCGGCAACACCTGGCTGAAGGTGATGCTCACGCGTCTGTATGCCATCCGGCACGGGATTCCGGCCAGCGATTTCGCGCGCTACAACGAGCTCGCGGATCGCAATCCCGAGATCCCGAGATTTGCCGCAACCAACGGCTGGTACAGTTACGAGGCTGCGGTGGGCAGGCTGCTGGCACCGGATGCGCCGGATTCGGAGCTCAGGCACAAGCCGGTTGTGCTGCTGGCCCGTAACCCGATCGATATCGCCGTGTCCTGGTATTTCCAGTTCACGAAGCGCCAATCGGCGCACAAGCAGGAACTCATCAATCACTTCATCGAACACCCGATCGACCGGCGCACGATCGAGATGTGGGATTTCGTGCGTCACAGCGACATCGGACTGCCGTCCCTGATCGAGTTTCTGAATACCTGGGAGCGCAACCTCGCCGGACTCCCGAAGACCCTGCTCACGCGCTATGAAGATCTGCGCGCCGAGCCGGCTGCCGTGCTCAGGCAGATCACGACGCTGATGGGCGACACGTTCACTGACGCCGAGCTTCAGGAGGCCGTCGATTTCGGGTCCTTCGACAACCTGCGCAAGCTCGAGAGCGAGGGTTTCTTCCGGCAGGGGGGGCTGACCCTGCGCAATCCCAAGGATCCGGAAAGCTTCAAGGTGCGACGGGCAAAGGTTGGCGGGTACCGCGATTACTTCACCCCGGAACAGGTCGCCGAGCTGGAGGAACTGATGAACTCGCGGCTGTCACCGAGCTTTGGCTACGGCGAATCGGTGCAGGCGAAGCCGGTGGCGGGGACGGGAGGATAAGCTGAAGAATCCAGAAGACAGAAGACAGAAGACAGAAGACAGAAGACAGGAGTGAGGAGTGAGGAGTGAGGAGTGAGGAGTGAGGAGTGAGGAGTGGCTGGTGCTCCGCTGAGCTGCTTTCGCCAGCCCGTGCAGGACCCTATGCGCTCAAAGCGCTTCATCTGTTCTCACCGCCACGCTCGTGGACCCACGCAGGATCCCGTCGGGTCCTGCAAAGCGCACATTGAGGCGACGTGCCGCCGGCGCAAAGTCGATTACCCCGGCGCCTCTCGCAAACACCGTGAAGGTCGATACGGATCCCGAACTCGGGATTCCGACGCTGGTAACAAGCGTATCGCTGGGGGGCTGGAGACCTTCCCCCGTCTGCGAATTCGTCTCGCACAGCAACAGGGTCAACGGAAGTGAGACACTCCTCGCGACCTGAGGTCTCTGTGGCATGCATGCGGGGCAGTCCCCGCTGCCGAACCGCCTGCGGAGCTTTTTTCAGTGGTTGAGGGTTCTGGCAGAGGTTGAGCGGCGGGTTGGTCGAGCAAGGCGCGTAGGCCACCTATTGACGGAAACCTCGCGCGCACGCTCTGGGATGCGCCGACGAGCTTCACTACTCCGCTTCAGGATGCCGCCAGTATCAATTTCGGGTTATCCGCGCCTGAGGGTGCGCCAGAGTCCATCGATTCAACCATTGGCGTAACAATTACGTTCTCGCTGACAGCCGGCGACAGCGCGGCGTTTACCAGCCTTTTCGAAGTGATTCCTGTGCCACTGCCGGCCGCCGTGTGGTTGTTCGGTTCCGGACTATTGGGACTGTTCGGTGTGACGCGACGCAAGGTATTCTGAGGGCGTCTGAAGATCTGCCCGGTCAGCAAGAACCCCGCTTCGGCGGGGTTCTTATTGCTCAGGTTGCCAGGGAGCGTTGATGGGAACGCCTGCAGAGTGAGCGGGAGAGCGGTTGCGTTTACGTTGCTTTTGGCGAATGACCAGCTCGGCTGGATTCCGGACCTCCAGCATGTAAATTAATCGCCTGCGGATTGAACGTTCGGTTAGCCAAATACCTGCCGTTCGACGTGGTCGATAGGCGTGAAGCAAAAACGGCGGCTGAAGCCCCCGTTTCGGTTGACAGGGCTTTGACGGTTACGCGGCTTTTTTTCTCGCGATCCCAAATAGGCCCAGCAGGCCGCTGCCGAAGAGCCACACGGCGGCCGGTACCGGTGCCGCCGACATCCCCAGCCGCAGGTCCATACCGAGTTGTGAGCCGGTGTATGACCCGGTGCCCAAGAAGTCACCGCTGAAATCGGCACCCCACAGGGTCAGAATCATATTGGCGCCATCCGGCCTGAACGAGTTGGGGGGGAACCCGCTGCTCCCGCAACAGACAAAACCCGCCAGGAACCCGAGCGTGGTATCTGACAGAGACGAACCCGTAAAGGTGACGTTCAGGACGCTGTTTGCCGTCAGCAATCCATCGGCATCGAACAGCAGGGTGCCGTCGAGACTGAAGGAAGCCCCGCCATTGATGTTCAGGCCGGTCGCATGCAGAGCGCCTGATACATCGTCATAAGTTCCGAACAGGCCAGGGCCTTCGAGAATATCTGCCACCGTAGGCCCCACCATGGGGCTGCTGCCGCTGGCATCATGGAAAGACGACGCACCAAAATCACTGCTGCCGCCCAGCACACCGGTAATGCTGTACACCGCCGCCTGCGCTGCACTGGTCACACCGACCGCAGCCAGCAGCAGGGCTGTCTTGAGTACTTTCTTCATGGTGAATCCCCCTGGATTCAATTCTTATTTATTCGGCCGGAGCGTTATTCTTGATTCTCGGCTCTTTTCTCAACCATGCCCGCTATGGAGTGTTATCACCAAAGGTTGAAAAAAGCGGGAAATTTTTTTCTTCAGCACTAACCGTCTCAGGGACCGTGACGGGCTTGAGAGGGTCGCTTACGGATACCCACTGACTCCAAGCTAATCCGTTATGCGGGCAGAATCTATGGGCATTTCTACCCAATGAGATCCGGAGCATTCCTGTCGGGTTCCGTTTGCTGTCCGGCCCGGGTCAACCGCAAGACTATCCGCAGAACAGGGATGTCCCGACGGGTTCCAGTCGCTGTGAAAGCGAAGAATGCGTTCTGATTCAACTTGATAATGACGGATGCTGACAGACTGATCCGAGTGCCAGTATTTTTGATTTATAGCCACGGAATCCACGGAAGAACACGGAAACAATTCGAATCGGTGTTGGTTCTTTCCGTGTTTTTCCGTGGATTCCGTGGCCATACTATCCGTTCGGCCGGCGCAGAAGGATCGCAAGACTCGGGTGGCGGCTCGATCGTTTTCCGGAAAGAATGTGCGAGAGAAATTCCTGGAAACCGCACATGGACATGGCCGGTCTGGTACGAATTGTTTCCCTGCACGCCCGCGGCGTGCCGACGGTGTGCGGGTAACCGGAGGGACTTGAGGCATGGCAAGGGAAACCGGTTACGAAACGATCGCCGAAGCTATCCGCTTCCTTCGGACCCATTCCCGCCAGCAACCTTCACTGGAGGTCGTGGCGAAGCACGTCGGGCTCAGTCCCCAGCATCTGCAGCGGGTTTTCAGCGAATGGGCCGGGATTTCGCCCAAGCGCTTCGTCCAGTTCCTCACCAAGGAAAACGCCAGGCACCTGTTGCGGCACTCGCGCGATGTGCTTTCCGCCGCGATGGAGTCGGGTCTGTCGGGCCCCGGGCGTCTGCATGACTTGATGGTGTCCTGCGAGGCGCTGACCCCCGGCCAGGTGGGCGCTCTGGGCGAGGGACTGACCATCCGCTTCGGTCTTGCGCCCACGCCGCTAGGCAACATCCTTGCCGGCATGACGCCGCGCGGGGTGTGCCACCTGGTGTTTGTTGCACCGGGAAGGGAAGGCTCGGCGGAGCAGGCGTTGTTCGCCGAGTGGCCGCAGGCGGATTTCCAGAGGGATACCGCCGCGGCGAGAGACCTGGCGGCAACGGTTCTTGGCGCACTGACCGAGCCCCGGCCCTTCAGCGTGCTGCTGCGAGGCACCAACTTCCAGATCAAGGTCTGGGAGGCCCTGCTGCAGGTCCCATCAGGACTTGCCGTCTCGTACGGCGATCTTGCCAACCGTGCCGGTTCGCCCAGGGCCGGGAGGGCGGTCGGTACGGCACTGGCACACAACAGCCTCGCCGTCCTGATTCCCTGCCACCGGGTCATCCGCGAGAGCGGGGAGTTCGGCCAGTATCGCTGGGGAACGGAAAGGAAGATTGCGCTGCTCGCCCGGGAACAGGGTCGGGGCGGCGGTTGAGTCACGCGGGGCGCAGCCCGTGGCCAGGACGTTCCTCGCGCCTGTTTTCTGTCGCCTGAATTCTGTATTCTCACCCGCGTGACTTCCACGGCGACCGCAGGACAACCTCCTCCCCCATCCGCGCCCCGCGTCTGGCTGCTGCTGGGCGACAAGAAGGGCGACAATGGACAGGTGTATGCGATCGAGGCCGCGCTGGGCTGGCCCTGTGAATTGAAGCATATCAAGGTCCTCGAACGCTTTGTCTTCGGCAAGCCGAAAGTCGCTCCGACGCTCTATCACATCGACCGGGAGCAATCGGATCCGCTCGAGCCTCCCTGGCCGGATCTCATTATCACGGTGGGACGCAGGCCGGCGAATGTCGCGCTCTGGATTCGTGAACAGTCCGGCGGACACACCAAAATCGTCCTGGTGGGTAAGCCTTCCGGCATGATGCGACACTTCAGCCTCATCGTGGCCAGTGCCGAGACGCGTTTCCCGCCGCTGCCGAATGTCGTACCCGTGTCTTTGCCGCTCATGCAGGTTGACGCATCGGCCGTGGCGGCGGCGGCCGAGGTCTGGCGCGAGCGTTTTGCCGGCCTGCCCCGGCCACTGATCGCGGTGATGGTCGGGGGGCCCACCAATCCGTTCGTCTATAACCGCACGGTGGCACGCCGCCTGGTCGCGATGGCAGAGGACGTGGTGGCGCGCGGCGGGACGCCCTACCTCACGACCAGCCGCCGTACGCCGCCGGCTGTGGTGACAGCGCTGCGGGCGGCCTTGCCGCCCGAGGCACAGTTCTTCGCCTGGACGCCGGAGTCGCAGGACAATCCCTATCTCGGATTACTGGGGCTCGCCGATGGCTTCATCGTGACGGGTGACAGCATATCCATGATGGTTGAAGTTGCCCGCCTGCGTAAGCCGCTGGCAATCCTGCCCTTACCCACGGGTCTTCTGGGCGGGCTCGACCAGGTGCGTCGTTCCTGGGCGCGCCAGCTGTTCGCGCCGGGGAACGGGTCCTTCAAGGACCGCCTGCGCGGTTATCTGGCGCGAATGATTTATCGCTCCGGGATCATCCGCCACACGCGGGATTTCCGCGCCTTTCATCAGACCCTGATCGATCATGGCCTGGCGGTGTGGGCAGGCCAGGGTTTCCCGCCACCAACGGGGACGGTGCCGGATGATCTCGCGGTTGTGGTGACGCGGATCCGGCAGTTGCTGGAGGGGGGAGGGTAGGAAGGGGGGAGGCAGAATACAGAATACAGAATACAGAATACAGAATACAGGAGACAGGAGACAGGAGACAGGAGACAGGAGACAGGAGACAGGAGACAGGAGACAGGAGACAGGAGACAGGAGACAGGGCAGACAGGCGACAGGCGACGGGATCAGAGTGAGGAGTGAGGAGTGGAAACGGCTGCGGGATGAATGGCTGGATTTATAGGATCCAGATGTATAAGCAGGGTGGGCAGACCTGATAGAGCGAGAATCAAGGACGAGTGGATTCAACGCGTCATTCAGCGTCCGGAAAGAGAGCACATTCAGTCCGACGGTCATCCGCATTGCTTTTCACACGCACATGCTCCCCGGCACCTTTGAATACACCCTGAGTTACCGGATCGATCACGAGCGGGGAAGCGCGGGAAAGGCGACGCAGGTCGAAACAGGATGATCGCTGAGAACAGGAACAGCGCTATTCGCAAACGATCATCAACAACGCACAGATCAACGGAGACGAATAACAGGAGTGGCAAACAGCGTGCGGCACTTTCAACGGGTACCGTTGGTACAGGCCCGGCAGGACTGGCTGGTCCAGGCATCGTCGTGCGTGGACTGCTGATAACAGGATTTGGAGCCAGGAGTGATCTCATGAAAAAGTTAATCTTCTGCGCCTTTTCGTTTTGCTTAGCTTACACAGCTAATACGGTATTGGCGGGTGAACCGACCTACGAGCAAGGCGAGAACATTTTTATAGAGACCGGCGTAACAGAACCGGATCGCGTACCGACATGGTATGCGCCGATGGTAGCCCAGCCTTATGCGCCGGTATTTGAGATGTTGGCTACGCGGGGAACCCGTGGCAGATACAACGCTTATACGTATGCCGTAACCGTCAAGGATATGATTAAGTGGCATGGTCATGATTGTGAAGGTACTTCGCATGCCGCGGGTGCTGCAAAAGTTGCTTTCGGCATTCTCTTTCCGGACGGGATCATTGACAGAAGCGTGTTGCGCGGTATCTCCGGGACTTCGCCATGCTGGTCAGATGCGGTGGCCTTTCTGACAGGCGCACGACTGCAATATGGCACCCTGGGATTCTTTAAAGATGACAAATACGGGCATGCGATGCTTCTGTACAGGGAAGACACGGAAATGGCGGTGCTCGCGACCTGGAAGAAGGGAATTAACAACATTCCCGGCGAGCCGGTGGTCCTGCCGGAGAAGATCGACTGGGAACCCAAGGTAAATATGGAAGAGGTGATGGCGCTGAAACAAGCGGTCAAGAAGGCAGGGGGTAAGCCGGAGCCGTATCTGGTGGATCTGTTACGGTACTACCAGTGGGTTCATGTGAATGACGTTTTTGCGCACCCAATTGAGCAAAGTTATCAGGCAAGTGTGATTGATGATTTCGAGTGGAAGGACTGGACTGACCCCGGCAAGGTTATCGTCAATCCCCATGAAAGAGCCGATATTCAGCTGAAAAACCATCCGTACCGGGAGCGTCCAATTCAGGGAGCAAAAGACATGACGGACTAGAAGCTCAAGGTGTTTCCACGCAGGGAAAAAGGAAAATAATTTCACCTGACGAGCCCATTAAGGTGGCACTCTCTACCCGGTACTAAGGCGAATGGCACTTACTCAAGTCGAAATGTAGGGTGGGTTAGCGCTTTTTGCGTAACCCACCAGGCGTTGCGAAGCAACACGATGAATATTTGATGGGTGCCTGCCGGCACATCCGGTGGGTTACGGCACAAACGGCGTGCCTAACCCACCCTACATTGATTAGGGAACCGCCTAAGTAAGTGCCATTCGTACTAAGGCGGATGCTGCGAAGTGCGAGTGCTGCGATCTGGAAACACCTCGGTACCCGGATGCCGGCTGATTCAAGGCGACGGGGTCAGGGGGTTGGCCTGTCCAGTGCGGGCCCAGCTCGGGTCAGGGGCCGCACACGCGCACCGTCACGCGTTCGTGCTATCGCGCGGGAAGGCATCAATGCGCATCATGTCCTTCCCGCGGGCTTGCTACGGAAGCCGCTGAAGTCAGACATGGCTTTCAAAGAGTCGCGGGGATATTCCCATGATAAAGAGGATGCATTCTCCAGGATCTGCATCCAGTCATTCGGTCAATCAATCAAACAAGGAAATAAAAATGGAAAACTTAATGCCATTGATCATTCAGCTAGTAAGTGGCGCAGTGGGGGGCAATATCGCTGGCGCTTTGATGAAGAATTTCTCATTAGGCACTCTGGGCAATTCGCTCGTGGGCATTATCGGGGGTGGGCTTGGTGGTCAACTCCTGGGGATGGTAGGCATTGCCACCACCACTGGTGGTGAGGATATTGGCAGCATCATTGGAAGTGTCGCAGGCGGCGGTGTCGGTGGCGGTGTATTGATGGCGATTATTGGTTTTATCAGAAAAGCGATGAGCAAGTAGAACGCTGACAAAGCAGGTCGAACAGGACGCCGCAAAACATCGCGGCGTCTTTCAATCGCGGCGTGGGCCGGGTCTGACATTCTGGTTTCCGGGCACTGGATTTTCTGAATTCCGTCTCTTCAGTCAGCCTGTTCCCTCCCGGGTTTGGCGCGCACGTTCCTCTGGATTCCCGGCGCCGTAGCCGAATACCGGGTCGAGCCGTTCGGCGACCATGGCGTCGATCACTGCGACCTGCTCATCGTCAAAATAGTCGCGATAGCCGCCCACCTTGCCGCGGCGGACCTTGAAAGAGTCCGGATTGGTCTTGTCGCCCGGTTTGACGCGCGCACCGCTGGCCCGGAAGAAGCTTTTCTCTTCCAGTTTCTTCATGTTGTCATACGAGGCGAACTCGACGGCCTGGCGGATCTCGTCATCCGTGCCGGGTGTTCCGACGAAGGTGAGGACCCTCTGTATGACCGCCTGCGGATTGGCGCGCATGTCCTCGTAACGGATCAGCAGGATGTCTTCCCGCGCGGGCAGTTCCGCGGCCCAGGCATTGAGAAACTCGATAATCCGGGGTACGCCGGCCTTGGGATGCGTGACGAACTCGAAAATCGACGTGTCCTCTCCGTGTGGCGGATACGCGTTCAGCAGCTTCTTGTGCGGCCGCATACGATACTTCCACTGGAAGAACTGCGAGACGGCGACGTCGCGCGGGTCGCGGACCAGCAGCACAACCTTCTTGCCCCGAAAATGGTTCAGGGTCGTCCAGTCCCGCAGGTAATCGCGCAGGTAATTGTTATGGCTGAACAGGACCCGCGGTATGGCCGGGTTCTTGCCGTGCAGGTTGTCGAAGTTCAGCAGCTGGCGCTGTGCCAGGCCGTACTTTGCCTGGTAGAAGCGCGACACCATGACCCGGAACCAGGTGCGGCCGCTCTTGCCCCAGGACACGAGTACCCAGTCTGCCAGCCCCAGTTTGCGGTATTCCTCTTTTCCGCGCAGCCGCCGCTCGAGCGCAATCCGCCTGTCGCGCGGGAGGAAAAACAGGGCCCAGAGTAACAGGTGCCGTGATGAAACTGCCCAGATCTCGTGCATGGGTGAATTCCGTGGGGGAGCTGAAAAATGTGGAAATATCTTAACCGGACAGAGACATAGATGCACCTGTCAGGTCGTGATCAAACTTGATCCAAGGCACGGAATCCGTGGCCAGACCTCGCTAGACTGGCGCAGCTTTGCTATCCTTCCACGGCCCGAACCAGGCCCTGGCCGGGCGATGACAGGAGCCTTTTGGCGGTAGCCGCCTTTCTGGACTCAAGCCATGGCAATAGTGAATCTCGCAGCGCTGGACCAAACACCCCTCAGAAGCGATCCCTTCGATTTCGTGGTGGTCGAGAATGCCATCGAGCCCGGGATGCTCGAGGCGCTCAATCGAGATTATCCGGAAATCGATAAACCGGCCAACTACGCGCCGGAGGATCTGAGCTATGGACCTGCTTTCGGGCAGTTGCTGGACGAGCTCCACAGTGCCGAATTCGAGCGTCGTATCGCGCGCAAATTCGGTGTGAACCTCGAAGGGGCCACCAGGACCGTCACGGTGCGCCGGTATTCCGAGCCCAGTGACGGGAATATCCACACGGATCACTGGAGCAAGATCATTACGCTGCTGGTGTACTTCAATCCGGAGTGGACACAGGAAGGCGGCAGGCTGCGGTTCCTGCGCTCGAAGGATGACATCGAGGACTATGCCGTTGAGGTCGCGCCGCAGGGCGGTACCGTGCTGGCGTTTCGCCGCAGCGACAAGTCATTTCACGGCTACAAGCAGTTTCATGGCGAGCGCCGCATGGTGCAGATGAGCTGGGTCAAGCCCGGCCGGCTGGCCTGGTATGCCCAGCAGCTCGCCAGGGCAGGTACCCATACGGCAAAACGTCTGTTGCGGTGGTCTCAGCCTTCCGCCTGAACCGCCAGACCCGCCACGAGCTTTCGCCACCCTGAATCCGGATCGCCATGCGATTGTTCTTTATTCTGTCCCGCGCCTACCCGGGTGAAACCTTCGCCCTGATCCTGGCCATATTCTTTGCCGGTATTGCGGAGGGCCTCTCCATCACCGCCTTTCTGCCCATGCTCAATATGGCGATTGGGAAGGAGGTCGGCGCTGGCGCTGATGGCGCAGGGGCGGAGGAGGGCGGGGAGTTTGCACGCGCGGCAGTCGACGCCCTTGCCAGCCTGGGACTCGAGCCTACGATTGGTGTGCTGCTGTTGATCGTGCTGCTGGGAATCATCCTCAAGAGTATCCTGTTGCTGATCGCCCGCAAACGCATCGGCTATACGGTGGCGCAGATCACCACCGACCTGCGCCTGACGCTGCTGCGCTCGGTGCTGGCAACACGCTGGCAGTATTTTCTCAACCAGCAGGTCGGTCGGCTGGCCAATTCCCTGGCGAGCGAGGCCTTGCGCGCTTCGGATGCCTATGTGAACAGTACGGTACTGATTACCGCCGCCGTCCAGGCAGGCGTGTTCGCCGCCATCGCCATACTCGTGTCCTGGCGGGCAACGCTGGTGTGCCTCGCCGCGGGCGCGCTCATCCTTCTCGTTTCGCATTTCCTGGTGAACATGTCACGACGCGCCGGTGCCCGGCAGACGCGCTTGCTCCAGTCGCTGCTGGCGCGCCTGACCGATACCCTGCAGTCCGTGAAGCCGCTCAAGGCAATGGCCCGGCAGGACCTTGTTGAATCCGTGCTCGCCGCCGAAACCTCGAGCCTGAACAAGGCCCTGCGCAAGGAGGTTTTCAGCAAGGCGGCACTGAGCGCAATTCAGGAACCCATGTTCGGGACCGTGATGGTCGTCGGTATCTTCCTCGCGCTGGAGGTTCTGAGGATGCCCCTGCCAACCGTCATGGTGCTGGTGCTCTTGTCGATTCGTCTGCTCAAGCAGCTCGGTTCCGTCCAGAATCAGTACCAGAAAATCGCGGCGAACGAGAGTGCCTACTGGGCATTGCAGGACGCAATCCGGGAGGCACAGGAGGAAAAGGAGTCGCTTACCGGTGGCGTGACGCCGGTCCTCAAGGAGGCCGTCCGTTTCGAGAAGGTATCACATGCCTTCGGCGACAAACGGATACTCGATGCCATGGATCTGGTCATCCCCGCCGGGCAACTCACGGCGCTGGTGGGACCCTCAGGGACCGGCAAGACGACCCTGATCGATATGATTATGGGCCTGCATCGGCCGCTATCCGGCCGCATCACGGTTGACGGGATTGCGCTCGAGGAGATCGACATCATTGCCTGGCGCAGGCAGATCGGCTACGTGCCCCAGGAAAACCTGTTGCTGCATGACAGCGTGTTTACCAACGTCACCTTTGGTGACCCGGCGCTCAAAGAGCAGGATGCGGAGCATGCCTTACGCGCGGCAGGCGCCTGGGAGTTCGTCCAGGCCCTGCCGGGAGGAATTCACAGCTCTGTCGGCGAGCGTGGCACGCGACTCTCGGGTGGTCAGCGGCAGCGCATCATGATTGCGCGCGCGCTTGCTCATCGCCCGAAGCTGCTGATACTCGACGAGGCTACCAGCGCCCTCGACCCGGAAAGTGAACGTGTGATCAGCGAGACGCTCGAGCGGCTCAAAGGCGACTATACGATTCTGATCGTCTCACATCAGCCCCTGCTCGTTGAGGCGGCCGACCAGGTCTATCGTCTGGAGGGCGGGCATGCCCTGCCTGTGAACCCGGAGCGCCTGAATGATTTGCCGGACGTCGGGCTGAACCCGGCCGCTCTCTCACCGCCGCAGTAGAATCAGCCTAAGTCCGACAGGCTCCTAGCCCGAATGGCTTACTCAGGCGGTTCCCTAATCAATGTAGGGTGGGTTAGGCACGCCGTTTGTGCCGTAACCCACCGGATGTGCCGGCAGGCGCCCATACAATATTCATCGTGTTGCTTCGCAACGCCTGGTGGGTTACGCAAAAAGCGCTAACCCACCCTACATTTCGACTTACAGTAAGTGCCATTCCTGCTAGAGTAACTGCCGCACGCGAGCGAGTGCCCGCGCCATGTCATCCGGCGGGGCAGAGGCCCCGCCTGCGGCGGATTCACCCAGCCACGCGGCATGGCCCGCGGCCACAAGCCGCGCATGGACCCGTCCGACATCCCGGGTCAGGCGCTGCGGTCCGATACGCATCAACAGCCGGTAGGCGCTGCCGCCCATCCGGAAGTCGTGGACCTCGCGCTGCCGGTTCGGGTCAAACAGGTAGACCGGCTTCCCCGTGGCGCAGGCCTCACTCAGCATGGCGATACTGTCCGCAGTCACCACAATCTCCCGGGCGAGCGCGAGGTAGGCTGTGTAGGGGTTGTCCCGGGCGTCCGGTGACCAGGCAAAAAAATGCGCCGGTACGGACAACGCCGCGCGCAGCGGCGCGATGGCGCGAGGCGGCGTGCGGGCGCTGGTCGTGACCAGCAGTGATCCGCCGCGGGCGGCTGCCATCTCGCTGACCAGCCTGCCGAGGCGTCGGGCGGCCCGGGGGCCCAGGGTGTAGGGGCCGCTGTTGCCGCCGACGACCACCGCGATGCGCGGTTCGGGCAGATGTCCCAGACGGCTCTCCCAGCCGGCGGCGGCCTGCTGAAGCCGCTGCGGTGTGATGCCGTGCAGGGTCAGTTCGTTCTGCAGGATGTGCGGGTGTGGCCGCAGGCGGTACTGCGGCGTGGTGACAATCAGGTCGAAGGTGTCGGGCCCGGCCCAGGTGCGCCCTATGAAGACCAGGCGTGTGCGGCCGCCCGATTGCTGGCGTATCCAGCGGCAGACCGGCTCGTTTCTCATCCCGGCCGAGATGATCAAGGCCGGCCAGGGTGGCCTCAGCGGGGATGACTGGTCGTTGTCGATGCCGGCGAGACTGACCCGGCGCAACAACCCGCTGAGAGACGCCAGGCGACGGTAGGCGATTCGTTTGACCTCGCAGCCTGTGCCGAGGGCCTCGGCAAGCGCGAGAATCTGCGCGTTTTCGCCGGCCCGGTAACTGGTGATGACCCAGATCGTCGGCGGGTCCTCGCGGTGGGGTGGCGCGGATCGCACAGGCATCAGGCGGTGACTTGCCGGGCCTCATCCGCCGCTCTACCGGCAGCGGCTCGCCGGGTCAGGATTTCTCTGGACATGACGAGCCCGAGTGGCAGCCACAGGTACAGCCAGAGTTCCCTGGGACGAACGAAAAGCCGGTCGTCGTTCCAGACGATGCAGACTATCCCGTAGACCAGCAAGGCAAGATAGTGCCAGTCTCCGCTCGCCCTGGCGATGCGGAGCGCCGCCAGACAGGCATAGGCGAGCAGGCCGAGCAGCAGGCCGAGCCCGACGAGACCGCCGTCACGGAAGCTCGCGACAAAGGCGCTGTGGGCATGTATGAAGGTCATCACGGGCAGCGCCACGCTGGGATCGGAAAGGCTGCCCAGCCCGAAGATGGGGGAAGACAGGGTCTCGGAGATTATGGCTGCCCAGATATCCGGCCGGTTCGTCATGCCCCGCAAGAGGCTGTCGACATAGGCCGGCAAGGTGACCCACACGAGCGCGGCCATACACGCAAACCCCAGCATCAGCGCCAGGCCGTGTCGCGGGTGCCTCGGCAGGATGAGCGTCAGTGCGGCGAGGACAAAGGCGAGCAGGCCGGCGCGACTCTGCGCCAGCACAACGGCGACCAGGCACAGGGCGACGCCGATGGCGAAGGCACTGCGCAAGACGGGTGTCGGCGTGCGTACCACGTAAACGAGCGCCAGAATACCGATAAAGCCGAAGGCATAGGCGCTACGAATGCTGTATTCCATCCTGCCCAGACCGGTGAGCCGGCTTTCCGGAAAAAGCGGCGGCGGGTACCAGATGACGATTGCGATCACGGCCGCGATGGCGACCCCCGCGCACAGCAGCTTGAACAGCAGTTCAAGCCGGCGGGGCAAGGTCTGGTCGAGTACCACTGTTACAAGCACAAAGGAAAGGACGTATAGTATGCTCCTGCTGTGGAGCAGGAATTGCTCGAGCATGAAAGGCTCACTCCACAGGCCGGCGACGAGCATGTAGCCCGCATAGGTCAACACCAGCCAGAAGAGCGGACTGCGCCGCAACAGGGCCAGGCCGGTTGGCGTCAGTACCAGTGCCGGCGGCAGGATTGCCCAGTAGTAGTACTCATAGTGCTGGGGCATCGTCGGCGCAAAGAAGAAACCCAGCAGAAAGATACCGTAGGTGAAAAGTGCGAACCGGGCGGTTCCTTTGGTCAGGGAGCGCGTTGTCAACATGCAGTCAGAAAGTTTTTCCTTGTGCCCGGCGCGGCATGCGACGGCATCTTATCACAGGGTGTCCGGGGGCGAGCGCGCCGCGGGGCGCGATCCGTATTGCCGCGCGGCCCCGGCGCAGTGGTGCTGATGCGGCGGAGATGAACAGGTCGTGAGTGAGCGAATCGGCGCGGGCAAGAAGCTCGCCTTCTGGTTCATCATGCTCGGCTTTGTGTTCGGCGTGTTCGAGCTCATCGCCTTTTTTGCAGCCTCCGGAGATGACGAGATATTCGATCACCGGCGGCAAGTGCTGGCGAGGCTCAATGCGTCGGGGCTTGCCGAGTTCGCAGAGAAGACCGGCGATCCCGTGCTTGGCTGGGACCATCGCGGTCCCAGGTTAGCCCGCGAGGCCAACTGTGTCGGCGAGGAGATCGCGTATTCGTTCGATGGCGAGGGTGCCAGGGTGTACCCGGGCTATGAGGCGGCGCGTGCCGGGATTATCGTGGTCGGAGACTCCTACAGTAACGGCGCGGAAGTCAATGACGCGGAAACCTACCCCGCGCGCCTGGCACACGCGCTCGGGGTTTCCGTCGCCAATCATGGCGTCGGTGGTTACGGGCCTGTCCAGAGCCTGTTGCTGCTGGAACAGAAGCTGGCCCGGTATCCGACGCTCAAGGTCGCCATTCTCGGCATCATGTATGAAAACATCTACCGGATGGTCAACTCCTACCGCGCCGTGCTCTATGAAAATGCCTTCGACTACGGGTTGAAGCCCTATATGGCGGGGGGGGCGATCAGGTCCTATCCCGGGGCGGACGCGCTCGCGGATATCGATCGGTTCAAGGCGTATGCGAATGATGCCTTCGACAAGGACTTCTGGGCCAAGCCCGCGGACGGCTTTCCCTACTCGCTGTCTCTGATCCGTGGCCTGAGCAGCCATTATTTTTATTTCCGACGATTCCAGAAACGCTTTCGCAAGCTGGGGATCCCGGAGTATTTCCTGGCCTTGCGTTCCGAGGCGTTTCTCTCCGAGCTGTTTCCGCTGCTCGAGCAGTACACCGGGTTCGCTCAGCAGCACGCGCTGACACCTGTCGTGATTTTTATTCCACGCAATGTCTATGATACCCAGAGTGCCACGCGTCTCATTGCAGAGCATGCGGACCGCTTTCCCGACGGCCTGGTGGTCGGTGATGTGGGAATGGCGGATATCGACTGGGAAAGGTTCAATCTGATCAGCCCGGACAGTGGCGACCACTGCCACCCCTCCGCCTATGGCTACGCGCAGATTGCGGAGTACGTGGCCGCATTGCTGCGCGATTCGGGCGTCTCGGGCCGCTAGCGCGCATCTCTCACCAGCCGGCGGCAGGGCCGTCAGAATGTCAGCCGTGCGACGGAGCGGACGCTATGGACAACGGATACATCCCCTTTAACAAGCCCTTCATTATCGGCAAGGAGCTGTATTACGTGGCGCAGTCCGTGCTGAGCGCCCATACCGCCGGTGACGGGCCCTATTCGAGGCGCTGTGAAGCGTTTCTGGAGGAGCGCTTTTCCGTCGCCCAGGTGCTGCTGACAACCTCCTGTACCTCGGCGCTGGAGATGGCCGCGATCCTTTGCGACATCGCGCCGGGCGACGAGGTGGTGCTGCCGTCCTATACCTTCGTTTCAACCGCGAACGCCTTCCTGCTGCGCGGCGCACGCCTGCGGTTTGTCGATATCCGGCCTGACACGCTCAATCTCGACGAGACCCGCCTGGAAGAGGCGATCAGCGACCGCACCGTGGCGATCATTCCGGTTCATTACGCAGGCATCGGGTGTGAGATGGATGCCATCATGCTGCTCGCCAGGCAACGTGGCCTGTCTGTGATCGAAGATGCCGCCCAGGGCGTCAACGCCCGCTACCGGGGCGCCTATCTGGGCACCATCGGCGACATGGGCGCCTACAGCTTTCACGAGACCAAGAACTTCATCTGTGGCGAGGGCGGCGCGTTTCTGACCCACGACCCGGACCTCGTCCGGCGTGCCGAGATTGTCCGCGAGAAGGGCACCAACCGGCCGCAGTTTTTTCGCGGCGAGGTGGACAAGTACACCTGGGTGGATATCGGTTCTTCCTATCTGCCTTCGGACATGCTCGCGGCGTTTCTGTATGCGCAACTCGAGCACATGGACGAGATTACCGCGAAGAGGCAAAGGATCTATGCGGCCTACCAGGCGGCGCTGCAGCCGCTGGCTTCACAAGGGCTGCTGAGCCTGCCGACGATTCCGGGTCATTGTGAACCGAACTATCACATGTTCTACATCGTGGTCGGGGATCAGGCAACGCGCACCCGGCTCCTGGCGTATCTCAATCAGCGGGGGGTCAACGCCGTGTTCCATTATGTGCCGCTGCACACCTCACCGGTGGGACAGACGATGGGCTATCGGCGGGGCATGCTGCCGGTGACAGAGGATGTCAGCGAACGTCTGATACGCCTGCCCTTCTTTTACGAGCTGACGGAATCCGAGGTGAGCCGGGTCGTCGAGCTTGTCGCGGCATTTTTCGCCGGGGGACAGGCCGGCGCCTGAAGCGCCCGGCGCAGCGCCTCTGCGCATGTCCCGGGCCTCTCCCTTCGTGCGGGCGCAGCGCTATCAGAAAGTGTGAGACGCGATTCTGTTCGGGTCGGCGAACACATAGGTGCCCGTCTCGGGGTTGAACGCCGGCGGACGGACCTCATAAAAATCGAAGCGGTACTGGCCCTCGGGAAGCCCCATAACGACCTCTCCCCAGCGCTTGATTTCGCTGAAAAACAGTTGATCCCTTTCCGTTGGCGGCAGGATGGGCTGCTCGTTCTTGAGTCGACGCCACTTCAGGGAATTACCGAAGTACACACGATCCGAAAAATGCCAGGACAGCCTTTCACCCTTCGCCCCGGTAAACGGCAGCAAGACCTCGCGGCCGTCCGATGACGATCTGTGAGTCACCGTGAAGTAGTGTTCGGTCATCTGCAGATCGTGGCGGTTGAACACATTAATGGGCACCAGGCCGAGTATGTGTGCGGATATCAGTGCGGCACGCAGCGGTTCGACCGAGCGGTATTTTTCCAGTGGTGAATTCGGCAGAAACAGGATAAACAGTGCCAGGAACACGCCCCAGGTGGCAACAAAGGACTTGCTCGCGATGCCCTGCCATCCGGCGGACGCGCCTTGCAGCCGGGTGGGCGCCGGTTCGTCGCGTGCGGCGCTGTAGGGGTGGCGATCGATGTCGCACACGCCGAACAGCGCCAGGCGTCTTTTGGCGATAAACGCATAGATCGCCGGACCGATCCGGATCAGCCGGAACAACAGCAGGACAGGATAGGCCGGCATCAGCACCGGCACGCTGCGGGAAACCAGCAGATAAAAATCGTAGCCCTTGTGCAGCGCCCCGGGCGAGCCTTTCCAGGCGTAGATATCGGCATACAGGTCATCGGGTGTGACGCCCAGCTCCTCGCACAGGTCGGTGTTTTTTGACAGCGGCAGGAAGTCTATACGCCGGAACAGGTCGGCGCCGCGCAGCACCCGGATTGTCCTGCGGCACAGATTGCAGCGGTCGTCGAACAGCACGTGGATGGTGGGGCCGGTGTTCAGGTACAGGTCCCAGAACCAGACAATCAGCAGACAGAACTCGAGATACGGCAGTGTGGAGAGCTGCAGCACGGACGCGGAAAAGATGAAAAACAGGACTGTCCACGCCAGCACCGCCTGTCGTGCCCAGCCACCGATCAATACCCCCGGCAGGAACAGAAAGTACCAGGCAACCATGAGCTGCATGCTGATCCTGGCGAGCACCACGGCGGTTGCCGACGTGCTGAACAGCGTCTGAAACAGCTCGGGGTAACGGGACAGATAGGTGCTCGCGGTCAAGTCGATGGCCGCCTCGCCACTCGTCCAGGACGGGTTCGTGATATGCAGGAGAACGGAATACAGGCACAGCATGGCATAGGCCAGTAAGGAGATAAATTTCGCCAGTGCAATTTGTGTCTCCCGCCGGTCGGCCAGAACAAACAACCCATACAGGACTCTTACCGGCGCTCCGACGCGTTTGTCGATCAGCCAGGCGTCCAGAGAAAGTCGTCTGCCGCCCGGGTAGAGCAGCATCGTCAGCAGCGCCATGGCGGTCACGTCGACGCCGAGGGTATAGGTGCCCAGCGGGCTGTTGAGACGCAACTGAAACAGCAGCAGCGCCAGTGCGGCCAGCGGCGTCAGGAAGCCGATGAGCAGCGCGAAGCTCAATACGCATAAGAGCGCGAAATAGACCAGCTGCTCGGTCGTGGCATCGAGGGGGTGGAGAAAGATGCCGATTGCATAGAGCCGGTACAGCAGAATACAGGCCAGTATGATGCGGATGATATTCAGCAGCTTTTCGTCCGTGATCGGGTCGCCGGTGAACAGCCCCCGCCGCTTGAGCCACAGCGCGAAAGAATCGGCGCGCCGCATGGCCCTGTCCCCTGCCACCCGGAAATAGACGAGAAAGACGAGAAACAGTGCGGCTGGGAAAAGCAGGTAAGACTTCAGGTAAACGAGCATCACAGTTGAATGGCACTTACGTAGGCGGTTGCATAATCGATGCAGCGTGGGGCAGGCTCGGGCGGGCCGTCGTTCAGGTATCCAGAACGGCGAGTCCGAATCCGGTCAGTCCGTAGCGGTTTCCGTTGTACAGCATGTAGCGCTGGCCCGCGTGGTCGAAGACGTGCGGGTACTCCACGGACTCGGCGTCCCAGCCGCTGTCCGATACGGCAATCCCGGCCTGCGCGTCGAGGCGCTGGAAACCCATGCCGTCTTCGGATTCCGCATAGCCGATGCGGTAGGCCTTGCCGCGGCAGGAATACCACATCCTGTAGATGCCGGCCTGCTTTATCACGCTGGGTCTGGAGAGGGCGTATTCGCCGGGGCCGCTGAGATCCACTGCGATGTGTCCCGTCGGATGCCAGTGGATACCGTCCGGTGACTCGGCGTATTTGATCACATGGTCCATGTCCTCCTGCCGGTCGCCCCATCGCAGGTTTGAGCCGTACCACATGCGCCATCGATCGGCCTCTTTCATGACAAAGGGATAGGAGATGGAGTAGGGGTCGGCATGATTGCGATCCAGTACCGGCGCCTTGGAGAAGCGGCGAAAGGGTTTGCCTGCCTCACTGATGAGCAGTCCGATGCTGTTGCGCCAGGGGACGGTGACGCCGAGATTCCAGCCCAGATAATAAAGCAGGGTGCGCTCGCCATCGCGGGCAATGCAGCCCATCGACGTGCCACTGTCATCGAAGGTGCCCGGCTCGCCGGGCGACAACACCGGCTCCGGAGAAAGCTCCAGCACCTCCAGGGGCCGGTGCATATCGATGACCACGTAGCCGATGCTGGCCCGGTTGTCCCGATCCCTGCAGCTGAAGTAGATCCGGAACCGGCTGCCACCCAGGCAGTCGGCGACCGGATTGGCGGCATGTGACTGCATCCAGGGATACTGGCCGGACGGGCAGAAAATGTTCCCGACCTTTTGCCATCTCATCGGCTTGCCTACAGCTTCAGCCGGTTGCTTGGCACCCGGGATTTCTCCGCCGGTATGCCAATGTAGACGCCGTACGGCTCGGTATCCTTGTTGATGAGAGATGCCGCGCCGACGAGGGTGTAATCCGCCAGCCGTACGTGATCATGGACCGTGGCGTTGACACCGATAAAGCAGTTCCTGCCCACGTCGACTCCCCCGGATATGACGACGTGCGAGGTGATGAAGGTGTTATCCCCGATCACGGAATGGTGACCGATATGGTTGCCACTCCAGAGTGTCACGTTGTTTCCGATCTTCACGAACGGCTGAACGGTATTGTCCTCGAGGATGAAGCAGTTTTCATTTTCCGACAGGTCGGGGAAGACGGTTGCGCGGCTGCTGATGTAGCTGACCAGCCGGTAGCCTTTGTCCTTTGCCGCGCGGCAGCGTGCGTCGCGCAGGCCATTCATCTGGGCGTAGCTGACCGCGACAAAGAAATCATAGTCGTGCGGGGGGAAGCGTTCTTCGACCGATTCGAAATCGACATTGGGCAGGCCAAGAAACGCATCGGCCTGCCGGTACTGGCTGTCAACGGCAAAGCCTGCCACAGCATGCCCGCTGTCATGGGTAAAGTAGTAGTGGGCGAGCTCGGCAATATCGCCGTTCCCGAAGATCACAATCTTTGACATCCTATACCTGCTTTCTCACCAGTAGCGTGAATTCATACAGCCCATAGTCATGAAGCAGCGCGACATTGCGCGCATAATGACGCTTGCAGTAGTCGAAAAAGAAGCATGGGTCGGCATAATACAGATGCTCCTTCAGGTATTCCTTGTCCGAATACCGGGTCAGTATGTTGAAGGCAAAGCCTTTGCGGCTTGCCTTGTCGATGGCCGCAAGCGTCTCGAGTATATGGGCAAGCCACGCCGCGTCCGGGTAGTGCATCTTGACGTTGAAGATACCGCTGCCGAGGGTGTAGTCGGCCGGCTGCATCTCCCGCGCCGACTGAATCCGGAAGAACGCGGCGTGCGGGGTCTCGCCGTAGCGTTGCTTTGCCCGCGCAATCATCTCGCTGGAAACGTCGTAACCCCGATAGCGATACGGGCCGAAGCCGTTCGCCTCCAGGTAATCGATCAGACTGCCGTAGCCACAACCGAGGTCGTTGATGACCAGGCCGTCCTGGGGCTGCAGGATCCGGGCAAGCTCCCGGAAGCGGACGAACTGGGATTCTTCGCCGTTCCAGTCGACGCCAGCCGGTGTGGCGCCGTGCGCGGACAGCTTCCGCGTATAGTAGCGGTCGATATCCTCGATCAGCTGATCCATCTGTCCGGGCTCTTCCTGCCTGCCGTGCACGCGGCGTCAGCCCTGACTGCCAATGGCCAGACCCAGCACCACCAGTGCGATGCCGGCGGATTTCTGCCAGGTGACCGGTTCGTGAAAAAATACCGCGCTGAGGACGAGCACGAACACAAAGGACAGACTCATGAAAGGATAGGCATAGCTCAGTTGAAGCTTTGTCATTGCCGCCATCCACGCGAGCCCCGCCGCAAGCGCGGCAAGATAGACGGAGATGATCCAGGGATTTATCACCAGCCTGAACAGAAACAGCAGCTGATCGGGCAGCCCGTGCGGGAACGGGCCGGCTTCCAGGACCTGCCACTTGACGATCAGTTGCGCATACACGGTAAGCAGTACCGTTACCAGGACCAGAACGTGACTCACGGGTGTGTCTTTCCCTCAATCAGTGAACGGCCGCAGGCAGGTCGGGGTCGACTGCCAGGGGCCGCGATGAGCCAGGGCACGGGCAGGCTGTTGCGGCGTGCCGGTTTCACTCGGACCTTCCACCGACCGTGTCCTGGACGATATACAGGGGGCGATCTTTCACCTGATCGAAAATGCGCCCGATATAGAGTCCGACGATACCAATGCTGGTCAGTATAAATCCTCCCAGCACCAGGACCAGAACCGCCAGACTCGTCCACCCGGGCGGCGGCGACTGACTGAAATAGAGGTAGACGAAATAGATCGCCAGCACGATGCCGCCCGTGGAGATCCCGAAGCCTGTATAGACAATCCAGCGCAGCAGCGTGGTGGTCTGGAAAAAAAGCCCGCTCAGTGCATGACCGATCAGATTGGAGAGGGTATAGCTGCTCCTGCCCGCATGGCGTTTACTGTGCTCGTATTCGATGTGGGCATTGGGAAATCCGAGCCAGTGAAGAATCAGCAGATAGTGTCGTTCCTTGTCCCTGAGTCTGAGGTAGGCATCGATGACGCTGCGCGAGATGATCGAGAAGCTGCCATACTCGCCATCGAGCCGTTGCTGCGTAAAGACCCGCATGACTGCAAAGTAGGCACGGGCAGCCAGGCGCCTGAGCCAGGTGTGCTGCTTGTTCTTGCGCTTTGCATAGACGATGTCATAGCCTTCGGCCGCCTTCTCGAACAGGCGGTGTATCGCCTCCGGTGGATCCTGCAGGTCGCAGTCCATCACCACCGCCCAGCGACCCGTCGCCCGCGCCAGCCCCGCCGTGATCGCTGCATGCTGGCCGAAATTGCGACTCATTCTGACCCCGCAGACGGCCGGATCGGCCCTGGCCAGATCCGTAATCAGTTCCCAGGGGCGGCCGGGACCGCAGTCATCGACCAGTATCAGCTCATAGCTGCGACCCATCCGCAGTAATTCATCGCGCACCCGCGCTGCCAGTTGCCTCAGGGCTGCGTCGCACCCGTACACGGGAACAATCACGCTGATATCGACGCTGATGTTTTTCTCGTTCATGCGGGAGCGCTGCTCAGGCGGCAGCCCAACGGAGTCCTGCCGGACATCGAATTAATCCACAAGGCACTGCGCCAGCGTACTATATACACCACCGCCCGGCTTGCCAAATACGCTGGCCTGCCCGCCTGGGCAGATAGACCGGCTAGAATAGGCGCGAGCCGGCCGGGCGGACCGGCCAACGGGCCGTTGCCATGGTGCAGATAGCCGACATCGCGACAAATCTCGAGCTGCAGGAAGACGGGATCTGGTACAGCAGGACACAGACACCGGTCTCTTACCCGGACCAGGGAAGCGCGGTGTGCTTCGCGCTGGAGGACCAGTCCTTCTGGTTCAGGCACCGCAACGACTGCATCGTGGAGGTCGTGCGCCAGTTTCCCCCGGCGGGTCCCGTGCTGGATATCGGCGGCGGCAACGGCTTCGTGTCCCTGGGGCTGGTGCGCGCCGGGCTGGAGGCGATTCTGGTCGAGCCGGGCCCAGACGGCGCCCGCAACGCCCGTTCCCGAGGCCTGGCGACGGTCATCTGCTCGAGCCTGGAAGGTGCCGGCTTCAAGCCGGCCTCAATAGCCGGTGCCGGGATGTTCGATGTGCTGGAGCATATCGAAGCGGATGCACAGGCATTGCAGAGGATACGGGGTCTGCTGCGGCCACAGGGTCGTCTCTATCTGACTGTGCCCGCATACAACTGGCTGTATTCCTATGAGGACGAGGAGGCAGGCCATTACCGCAGATATACCGCCGGCACACTCGCGCATCTCCTGCAGTCAGCCGGTTTTACCGTGGAATACTCCACCTGCATTTTTGCCTTCCTGCCGGTCCCGATCTTCCTGTTGCGGACGCTTCCCACGCGGCTGGGATATCACGGGAAGATTACGCTGGCCGCCGCCCGGCGCGATCATGCCCCGCCGTCCGGGATCGCGGGTCGTATGCTGAATGCGCTGCTCGGTCTCGAAATCCGTGCGATTCGCAAGCGGATGCGGATTCCCATCGGCGGGAGCTGCCTGGTGGTTGCGCGTGCGCGCTGAACCGGCGCCGCGCGCGGCGGCCCGGGGCCTGCCGCCGGGCTGCCCTTAGTGCGCGTTCAACTTGCTGATAACGGATGCTGACAAATCAAGCCTATTATTGGCCACGGAATCCACGGAATCCACGGAATCCACGGAAAGAACGAACATTCATCAGAATTTTTTTCCGTGTTCTTCCGTGGATTCCGTGGCCATACTGCCCGTCATTGTCAGATTGAAAAAGCGCGAGTTGCCTGCAATGCGAACCGTCGGAATCATCCAGCCCAGTTACATTCCCTGGCGCGGGTTCTTTGATTTCATCCAGGAAGTCGACGTGTTCGTCTTTCTCGATGACGTGCAGTACACGGTTCGCGACTGGCGCAATCGGAACCGGATCAAGACACGTGACGGTAAGACGCTCTGGTTGAGCGTGCCGACGCTGGGCGGGCGGAACCAGCTGATCAAGGATGTCAGGATCGACAATGCGCAACCCTGGCAGCGCAAGCATCTCGCTCTCATGCAGCACAACTACGGCAAGGCGCCCTGTTTCGGGCGTTATTTCGGCGAGTTGCAGGGCATCTACGCACAGGCGTTCGAGACGCTGGCCGAGCTCGATATCGAGCTGGTCAAGCGGATATCCGCCTGGCTGGGGATCGACACCGAGTTCGTCGTGGCATCCGCGCTGGGCGCGGCGGGCGTCCGGGATGACCGGCTCCTGCAGCTCGTGCGCAAGCTGGGTGGTGACGTCTACCTGTCCGGGCCCGCAGCGAAGACCTATATGCGTCCCGAAATCTGGGCGGCTGCGGATATCCGGCTGGCCTACAAGGATTACGCCGGCTACCCGGAGTACCCGCAAATCTCCGCGCCGTTCGAGCCGGCCGTCACGGTCCTGGACCTGTTATTCATGGTGGGCCCGGATGCCGCGGACTATATCTGGGGCAAATACCGCAAACGCGACGGCCGGTGAGCGGCGCCCTGGCACCCCGCATGCGCTTCCAGCCTGCTAGTAATGGATGCTGACAAATAATGCTGAGTGCCTATATTTTTATTTATAGCCACGGAACCCACGGAAAAACACGGAAAAAATTCTAATGGGTATCATTGCTGTCCCGTTAACTCCCTCTCGCACCGGGAGCACCCAAAGGGCATAAAAGGGTTGGGGAGAAGGGATAACATAGAATAACTGCTTAGTTTTATATCCCCTCATCCTGGCCTTCTCCCGGAGCACCCTGTTTCGCGGGCATAAAGGAGATGGGATTGCCTTTTGCTTCGACTGGTGATTTGTCATGTCCTAAAGCGCCTACTTTTGGTCCGTTACCATCGTAATCAGCTTTGTCTATATGACGTTACTGGATCTCAATACAACCTAACGGGACAGCAATGTGTTCTTTCCGTGTTTTTCCGTGGGTTCCGTGGCCATACTATCCGTCGCCGTCAGCTGGAAGAAGCACGAAGGCGGGCTCTTCATGGGGCAGCCGGGCTCGCGTATGATACCCAGCGCCTGCCGGCGGTCCGGCCCCTGATGTCACCGAGATGGATACCGCAAACCAAACACTCCGCCTGTGCATTGCCTCGCCGTCGTTTTTTCCGACCTATGGGGGTGCCCAGCTGCGCTTCATGCGCTATCTGCCCGGTTTTCGGGAACGGGGCCTGGAGCCGCATGTCGTGACCGGCACGCCCACCACGAAGGAAGTCGCCGGTACGACGGTGCAGGCCGACTGGATCGCCCGCTCCCCGGGCCATATCTTCCCGACCGAGGAGATCAGCGGTACCCCGGTTCACCGGGTCCGCCTGCCGGACGAGAAGGGCTGGCGACGCACGATCATTTTCAACCAGACCCTGGTCAGGTTCTGCCGCGATCCGGCAACCCGCCCCGACGTACTCCAGCTGGTTACCAATCTGAGGCCGCGCACGATCCCCTGGCTGATGCGCCTGCGCCACATGCGGATTCCGACGGTGTATGCCGTGACCATGGCGCCGAGCAACACCTCGAAGAAGCCGCACAAGCGGTTCCTGCGGGATGCAAATTTCCGGCGGCTCTACAACCAGCTCGACTGCATCATTACCAACAATTCACCGCTGCGGGACATGGTGCGCGAGTTCGGTGTCACGACGCGCATCGAGGTCATCTCCAACGGTGTCGATCTGCAGCGCTTCTGCCCCGAGGCGGACGGGCATGACCGGCGTGCCGTGCGCGAGGCGCTCGGCATCCCCGCGTCGGATCTGGTGATCTGTACGGTGGGTGCGGTGATTCCGCGCAAGGGCGCGCATCTCCTGCTCGAGGCCTGGGTCAGGCTGCTGCAGCGTTTTCCCCGCACGCACGTCATTCTGGTGGGGCCGGAGACCCATCTCGAACACCCGAAGCTGGGTGACTTTCGTCGCCAGCTCGAGGATCTGGCGCGCGCATCCGGTGCGGCTGAGCGGGTGCACTTTACCGGTGTCGTCGATAATGTCGAGGCCTATCTGAGAGCGGCCGATCTGTTCGTGCTGCCGACGGAGCGCGAAGGTTTGCCCAACTCGGTGCTCGAGGCGATGGCCATCTCGGTGCCCGTGGTGATTACCCCCTATATCGGACTGTCCGACGATATCGGTGTGCCGGGCCGGCATTATCTCCTGGCGCAGCCGAACGCCGAGGCGCTGGCAGAGGCGATGGCCGAGATGCTGGAGGATCCCGAGCGGCGACGCGAACAGGGTCGGCGTGGCCGCGAGTGGGTCGAGGAGACGATGGATCTCGACCGAAGCCTGGACCGCTACGTGGCGCTTTACCGCGAGCTGGCCGCGAGCGGTTCCCGCGCGCGCAAGGTGGGGTCATGAGCAGCCGGATTCGCGAGCTGCGGCGGCGCCTGAAAAGGCGCCTGAGAAACCGCCAGGGTGTCGCCCGGTATATCCAGAGGCTGGGGCTCGGGAACGGGCTGATGGCCTATGCCCGCCTGGTATTGCATGACACGGCGATGGTGCGTATCGCCATGCCCGGATCCGGCGGGCCGGTTCTGGTGCGTCCCGACACCTCGGATCCCTTTATCTTCGAGGAGGTCTTTATTCTCGACGAATATGACTTCCCGGTGCGGGGTGAGCCGCAGGTGATTTTTGATATCGGCGCGAACGTCGGCTACACGGCCCGGTATTTTGCGGAACGATATCCCCAGGCCCGCATCATCGCGGTGGAGCCGGATGCATCCAATGTCACCCTGCTCAGGAAGAATACCGCGGACTATCCGAATATCACCGTGGTGGCGGCGGGTATCTGGAGCCGGCCAAGCCACCTGGCGCTGGTCAACGTGGGTGCGAAGACGTCCGATTTCCAGTTCCGGGAGGCCGAGGCCGGCGCCGGCACGATAGAAGCGGTCACCGTCGATGACCTGCTGAAGCTGGCTGAGGCAGACCATGTCGATATCCTCAAGATCGATATCGAGGGGGGTGAGAAGGAGCTCTTCTCGGAAAACGTCGAGTGGCTGGACAAGGTCGGCACGCTGATCATCGAGCTGCACGACAGGTTCAGGCCGGGCTGCAAGGAGGCTTTTCTCGAGGCCGTATCCCGCTACGGCTTCACGGGCTATGAGATGGGCTTGAACTATATCGTCTCACGCGAGCCGGCGCGCTGATTGACGGGGCGGGATCGGCCGCGCCCGTGCGCCGGGCGTCTACGCGATTGCCGGCGCGATTGCCGGGATGTCCAGTTCCCTGCTCCCGGTTGCCGAGCTGCCCCATACCTCATACCAGGCCTGAAACATCAGGATACTCCAGACGACGTTCTTGCGATCGCCCCAGCCGGATCGGTGTTGCTGCCACATGCGTCTGACAGCCGCCGCATCGAGCAATCCCTGCTCCTCCAGGCGTCTGGGCTCGAGCAAGGCCTCGGCCCAGTCATGCAAGGGGCCGCGCAGCCACTCTCTGACCGGTACGTTGAAGCCTTGTTTGGGGCGTTCGGTGAGCTCTCTCGGCACATAGCGCTCGAGCACCTTGCGCAGGACGTACTTGCCGCCGCCGGGCCCGATGCGCAAACCGATCGGCAGACTCCAGGCAAATTCCACGACCCGGTGATCGAGGATGGGCGAGCGCACCTCCAGGCTGACGGCCATGCTGGCCCGGTCCACTTTGACCAGGATGTCGTCGACCATGAAGCCGACGAAGTCGAGGTACATCATGGATTGCAGGTCTTCGGCGAGGCGTGCCTGAGCCTGATACTCGCTAAAGGCGGTGGCTACGGGCTTCGCGCCGAGGACCAGTTCGCCCGGGGTTTCGCAATAGGCCGATACGCGCGCAAACAGATCCACCGGATCCCTGGCCGGCAGGCGTTTGGCCTTCTTTTCGAGTTTTGCAAAGGGCGTCTTGCGGCTGCGAACGGCGGGCGACGCTGCGTCGGTTTGGCCAAACCATTCCCAGCCCTGGTGGGAAAGCCAGCGCAAGGCCGTGGCCGTACCGCGGCGCAACGGCAGCGGCCTGCTGCGCCACTGGTTCCACTGCTTCAGGGTCGAGAAGTAGCGGTTATACCCCCCGAAGAGCTCATCGCCGCCGTCCCCGGACAGGGCCACGGTCACATTGCGCCGGGCAAGCTGGGATACCACGAAAGTCGGTATCGCGGAAACATCCGCCATGGGTTCGTCGTACATGGTCGGCAGGCTCGGGATGACGTTCAGGGTTTCCCTTGCCGTGACATAGAGTTCCGTATGCTCGGTCCCCAGATGCCCGGCGATCGCCTTGGCGTGCTCAGCCTCGTTGTATTTCGGATCCTCGAAACCGATGGTGAAGGTCTTCACCGGTTGCGGGCTGAGGGCCTGCATCAGGGCGACCACGGTCGTGGAATCGATGCCGCCGGAGAGCAGCGCCCCGAGGCCGACGTCGGCGATCATCCGGCTTCCGGTCGCGTCCCGTAACAGGGCATCGAGCGCATCGGCAGCCTGGTCGATGGTGCCGGAGAACGGCTGTTGCTCACCGCGTTCGGCAACTGAGCGCGCCGACCAGTAGGCCTGCGGCGCCTGAGCGCCTCGATTGCCCCCTGTCGCCAGGGTCAGAAAACACCCCGGCGGCAGCTTGCGGATGGACCGGAAGATGGAATAGGGCGCGGGGATCCAGGAGTACTGCATGAACAGGCCCAGGGCATCGCGATCGATCTCCGCATCGAAGTCGGGATGGGCCTGCAGCGCCTTGAGTTCGGAGCCAAACAGCAGGGTCTTGCCGCACCAGCCGTAATAGAGCGGTTTCTTACCGACCCGGTCGCGCACCAGGGTGAGCGTGCGTTCCTGCCTGTCCCACAGGCCAAAGGCGAACATGCCCTGCAGGCGCTCGAGGGTCTTGGCCAGCCCCCACTCCACGACGGCGGCCAGAATGACCTCGGTATCCGAATGCCCGCGAAACGACTGGCCGCGCGCCTCCAGCTCCGCGCGCAGTGCCGGGAAGTTGTACACCTCGCCGTTGTAGGTGATGACGTAGCGCCCGCAGGCGGACACCATCGGCTGTTTCCCGGCCGCCGACAGGTCCTGGATGGAGAGCCGCCGGTGGCCCAGCGCGGCGCCCACGGCCGGGTCTACCCATACCCCGGCGTCATCGGGCCCCCGATGCCTGAGCGTGTCGGACATGCGCACCGCGATCGAGCGCAATGCGGGCGCATCGAAGCGACCCGCGTCTGTCAGGAATCCGGTAATGCCGCACATAGGGGGTCTCCCGGTGGATGCGTCAAGGCAGTCAGGGGAACGGGACGCTCAGGCTGCCACCATGCGCCCTGTTTTTCAACAATTAAGGTGCCGTCGCGCGCGGCAGGGAACGGGGCCGGTGCTTTGACACCCGGCTGAGCGGGCGCTAGACTCCGGCCGATTCATCCCTCAGGATTGCCGGGTCCGTTTTCACAGGCGATCCGAGTGCCCCGGAAGCCTCTCTCATGTACCTCGCGATGACGCGCTGGCTCGTGCGGGCTGTTTCGATCCAGTGCGCCTGGTACAGACAGGTCCTCGTGCTTTTTCAAACTGATGATGAAGGAGATTATGGCCACGGAATCCACGGAAAAACACGGAAAGAAGGAATACCCATTAATTCCTGTGCCACCATTCCGGCGCACGGTCATCCCGGACGCAATCCGGGGTCCGGCATGACGGATTAATCAGAGCCTTCTTGGAATTTTTCCGTGTTTTTCCGTGGATTCCGTGGCTATCATAAAAACACTGGCACTCAGCTTGATTTGCCAGCATCCGCAACGATCGAGTTGAAAGCGTACTAGGATGCACACCTCCAATCGAAGCACTCGATTGTGTCTGGCTTCACCCTCGCTGTTTCCCGCCTATGGCGGGGTTCAGCTGCGCTTCCTGGGCTATCTGCCGGGATTTCTGGAGCGGGGGATCGATACCCACATCCTCACCGGCACGCCAACGAAAAAGGAAATTGCCGGGACGGACATTCAGGAAGACTGGCTCGCCTATCGACCGGGCTATCGCTTCGGCCCGCAGGCCATCAACGGCGCTCCCGCGTACCGGGTAAGGCTCCCCGACCGTACGGGCTGGCGGCGCACGATCATTTATAACCAGACCCTGCTGCAGTGCTGCCGGCAGCCGGAATCACGTCCCGACGTCCTGCAGATGTTGAATAACCTGAGACCGCGGGTGATCCCCTGGCTGATGCGCCTGCGGGCCATGCGGATCCCGCTGGTGTATGCCCTGACCATTGCCCCGACAAATAACTCGCGAAAACCGCACAAGCGCATCCTGTGGAAGTCGAACCTGAAGCGCCTGTACAACCAGCTCGACTGCATTATCACGAACAACTCACCGCTGCGGGACATGGTCCGCGAGCTTGGCGTCACCACACGCATCGAGGTGATTCCCAATGGTACCGATCTGGCGCGTTTCCATCCGGAGACGGACGGAGGCGACCGGCACAGGTTGCGTGAGGCGCTGGGAATCGAGGCCTCGGATCCGGTGATCTGCGCCGTCGGCGCGGTTATCCCGCGCAAAGGCGGCGATATGCTGCTGGAGGCCTGGCTCAGGATCATAGCGCGGTTTCCCCGCGCCCATGTCCTGTTTGTTGGACCGCAGACCCACCTGGAGCACCCCAGGCTGGCCCATTTCCGGCGGCGGCTCGACGCGCTTGCGCGTGCATCGGGTGTGCCGGGGCAGGTTCACTTTACCGGCATCGTCGATGACGTGGAGGCCTACTTGAGGGCATCCGATGTGCTGGTGCTCGCCTCCGAGCGGGAAGGTCTGCCGAACTCGGTTCTGGAGGCGATGGCCACATCGCTGCCGGTGATCGTCACCCCCTACATCGGGCTTTCGCGTGACATCGGTATCGCGGACCAGCATTACCTGCTCTCGGAGCCGCATGCCGAGGCACTCGCGGCAAAGCTGGCCGATCTGCTGGCGAGCCCTGAGCGGTGCCTGGAGCAGGGGCGGCGGGGGCGGCGCTGGGTCGAGGAGACGATGGCGCTCGAACGCAGCCTGGATCGCTATGCAGACCTTTACCACGAACTGGGCAGTTAGTACTTTTTCAACGTGATAATAACTTATGCTGACAAAGCAAGCTGAGGGGAATGGCACTTACTCAAGTCGAAATGTAGGGTGGGTTAGCGCTTTTTGCGTAACCCACCAGGCGTTGCGAAGCAACACAACGCATTTTTTAATGAGTGCCTGCCGGCACATCCGGTGGGTTACGGCACAAACGGCGTGCCTAACCCACCCTACATCGATTGTGGAGCCGCCCAGGTAAGTGCCATTCAAGCTAAGGGGAATGGCACTTACTCAAGTCGAAATGTAGGGTGGGTTAGCGCTTTTTGCGTAACCCACCAGGCGTTGCGAAGCAACACAACGCATTTTTTAATGAGTGCCTGCCGGCACATCCGGTGGGTTACGGCACAAACGGCGTGCCTGACCCACCCTACATCGATTGTGGAACCGCCCAGGTAAGTGCCATTCAAGCTAAGGGCGAGTATTTTTATAATAGCCACGGAATCCACGGAAAAACACGGAAAAAATTCTAAGGGGTGTCAATGCTGTCCCCTAAGTTGTGTGGAGAACCAGTAACGTCATGTAGACAAAACTGATTACGAGGGTAATGGCACGCAGGGCATGACGAATCACCAGTCGGTGCAAAGGGGAATTCCTTCTCCTCAAACCTTTTATGCCCTTTGGGTGCTCCCGATGTAACCAAAAAGCGGACATAAAGGAGAGGGAGTTAGCGCGAAAGCAGTGAATGGGTATTGGTTCTTTCCGTGTTCTTCCGTGGATTCCGTGGCCATCATCTCCGTCACCATCAGATTGAAACAGCCCGAGGGCCAGCGCGCGATGTCCATGACCTACATCAAGGTCGGCCGTTGAGATGGCATGTCAGCATGATACAATTTCCGCTCAATTAACAGCTTAGCCAGGGTGTAACCACGATGAAAGACCACGCCGTCTTCATCCAGACCAATCACAAACAGATTGTCGGGGCGCTCGTCGCCGAGTATGCCTTGCGGCGCAACTCCCGGCACAACGACAAGTTCGATGTACACATCATCGACATGCGGGACTACCCCTACTTCGCGGCGCGCGAAGGCCAGATGTATCTGCGCGACGGGGTCAAGCGCGTGTGGTTGAACGATGATCTGCAGTCCTTCACGCCAACCCGCTTCATGCCGCCGGAGCTCATGGGCTACCAGGGGCGTGCCGTGGTGATCGACCCGGATATCTTCGCCGTCGCGGACATCTGGGAACTGCTGTCGCGTGACATGCAGGGCAAGGCGATCCTGTGCCGCCCGCGCTCGGGTCCCAAGGGCCTGATCGACCGTTGTCTGGCGAGCAGCGTGATGCTGCTGGACAACACGCGGCTCACCCACTGGAAGGTGGAGGCGCAGTTCAACGAGATGTTCGAATTCAAGCGCGACTACATGCCCTGGATCTGCCTCAAGCTGGAACCTCGGGAGAGCATCGGGCTGTTCGAGAACGAATGGAATGATTTCGACAGGCTCACCCGCAAGACCAAAATGCTCCACACCACACGCCGCAAGACCCAGCCCTGGAAGACCGGCCTGCCGGTCGACTGGCGGCCCGCCGAGCGCTTCCGTCTGTTTCCGCCGGTGGCCTGGCTGATGCGCGCACGGCGACGCCTGTTTGGGGAATATGCATTCCTCGGCAATTACAGCAGGCATCCGGATGCCAATCAGGAGCGGTTTTTCTTCGGCCTGTTAAAGGAGTGTGTGGAGAAGGGCCTCGTCACCGAGGACATGCTGCGGGATGAAATGAAACACAACCACGTACGGCATGATGCCTTCGAAGTGCTGGAGCGGACCCCGTCACTGGCGCCGCCGCCCGAGCCACCGATGGCGTTGCGGGCGTAGAGTTAGAATACAGAATACAGAAGACAGAAGACAGAAGACAGAAGACAGAAGACAGAAGACAGGAGACAGGAGTCAGGAGTCAGGAGTCAGGAGTCAGGAGTCAGGAGTCAGGAGTCAGGAGTCAGGAGTCAGGAGTCAGGAGTCAGGAGTTCCATTTCATGGGGCAGTGACATTCTGCTGTGGATTCTGTGGGTTCCGTGGCCATACATCAATACCTGCTCGGATCAAGGGAACAATGCCTTCACCCGTTCTACGGCCCGGTGCAGATCATCCAGGGCCGTTGGTTCGGTTGCCGGTTTGAAGCTGTCTCCCAGCCAGGCCGCACGGCCGGTTGCGACGAGCTGCTGCTGGATACCCCTCACGTCACGCAGCATGCGTCTGGGTCCCAGCCACATGCCCAGGCGGTGGCTGAGCGGCTTGTAGCGAAAGTTGTGCGGGTGCCGCCACCAGGGTTTGCCGGGGGCGTCGGCGGGATCGAAGATATACAGCGGTTTGCCGGTCGCGCTCGCCTCGGTCATCATCGACATGCTTTCACCGGTGACGACCAGTGTATCGGCGAGGCCGAGGTAGGCGCGGTAGGGATTGTCCCGGGCGCCGGCTGACCAGCGAAAAATCCAGGCGGGGGCCTGCAGTTGCTGCGCAAAGGCATCAAAGGCAGCGGCGGGGGTCCGGGCGCTGTCCGTGATCAGCAGCGAGCCGCCGTCCCGGGTCGCCAGTTCGTTTACCAGACGTCCGAGTCGCGCGCCCTTCTCCGGGGTGAAGACAAACGGCCCGCTGTCTCCACCGATCAGAACGCCGATCCAGGGTCGCGGAAGATGTTCAAGGCGTGGTGCCCAGTCACTGGCTGCCTGCGCGAGACCTGCCGGGGTGATGGCGTGCAGGGGCAGGCTGTTGTGGAGGATATTCGGGCGTTCGGGCAGCTGGTACTGCGGCGTCGTAATAATGAGGTCGAACTGGTCGAGCGCGGCCCAGGGGCGTCCGATGTGCACCAGCCGCGTCGCGCCCCCCGACTGCCTGTGTATCCAGCGCGCGACGGATTCATTGCGTCGCCCGGCGGTGATCACGAGATCCGGCCAGGGTGGTGCCAGGGGGCTGGATTGACTGCGATTGATTCCCGCCAGGCTGGCACCAGACAGCAGCGTGGTGAGTAGTTCCCAGGGTCGATAACGCATGCGCCTGGTTTCGAACGGCCAGCCAAGCGCCTCGGCGAGTGCCAGAAGCTGGGCGTTGTCACCGGCTTTGTGGCCGATCAGCAACCAGGCGCGGGGTTGTTGCGAGGGCGGGGCTTGAATGCTGGTGGCGAGGGGAGGCACCGGGGGAAGTCAGGATTCAGAATACGAAGGGCGGGGCTAAGAATACAGAACCCAGAATACAGAACTCAGAATCCAGAATCCAGAAGTCAGAAGACAGAAGACAGAAGACAGAAGACAGAAGACAGAAGTCAGAATACAGGAGGCGGAATACGGGAGGCAGAATACAGAACACGGGAGGCAGGCGGCACGATTTAGTTGGACGCACATGGGTCTATTTCGCGTGATTTACCTGCGACACAAACCGTGAGAGCCACGGAGCAACAGGGTAGACACGATTACCCTCTCGTGCGAAAACGCAGGTTGGGCAAAGGAGCGAAGCCCGACATGCGCCTTGTGTCGTTGGCGCGAAACTCGAGCTAAGCAGAAATAACGGACTGCACCGAAGGTGAATTGCATAGCCACCTGGTGCATTCCCTTTCATGCCTGGCATGGCGATATGAAAATGGTGTTCGCCGGGAAACTGATGCAACCGCCAGGTTAGTCATCCTCCGTGGCAAATCGGTGGCGGGCATTGCCCTCCGCTTTGGCGCAACCTATGCTGTCCCTGGATTCTGGATTCTGGATTCTGGATTCTGGATTCTGGATTCTGGATTCTGACTCCTGACTCCTGACTCCTGACTCCTGTCTTCTGTCTTCTGAATTCTGTATTCTCCCCCAGATCGTAAGTGACCCGCCCCGTATGCGTTGAGGCGGATGGCCCGAGCCGAACCGCGGTGATTATAGAGCGCTACATTATTCGCGAGATTCTCAAGCCGCTGCTGATTGGTGTCAGTCTGCTGGTACTGATCTTCGCCGGCTACACGTCTGCGGTGTTCCTCTCGGATGCCGCCAGCGGCGCGATGCAGCCGCAGCTGATCGCCTATGTGATCCTGCTCAACACCGTGATTGCGCTGGGGGTTCTGTTGCCCACGGCACTGTACTTTTCCATCGTTTTCGGGCTCGGGCGCATGCACCGCGATTCAGAGATGGTGGCGCTCACCGGGTCGGGTGTCAGTGAGTTGCGCGTCCTGGGCGCCGTGTTTCGCCTGGCGCTGGTGGTGGCCCTCATCGTAGGGTTCCTGTCGGTCTACGGTCGACCCTGGGCATTCCGACTGAGCTACGAGCTCGAGGCCGGTGCCATGGCCGAACTGGATATCGAGAAGTTGCAGACCGGCCGGTTTATCGAACTGGAACGCAGTGACTATGTGCTTTATGCGGAGGGCATCGACCGCAACAACAAGCGGCTGCGTGGCGTCTATCTGCAAAGTGACAGGGATCATACTGGCAGCCGGATCATCCAGGCCGAAGCGCTTTACCTCGCTGAGGCGGAGGAGGGGATGTTGCGGCCCGTCGAGTTCGAGAATGGCTATGCCTACCTGCTGGACCGCTTTGGCCAGAAGGATCAGATCCTCAAGTTCGGTACCCTGCAGCTGTATTTCTCGAGTGGTCCGCCACCGGTGAGTTACAAGCGCAGGGCGGAGAAGACGCTCAAACTGGCCGAGTCGGGCAAGCCAAAGGAGATCGCTGAGTTTCAGTGGCGGCTCTCCACACCGCTGACGACCATCCTGCTGGCGCTGCTGGCAGTCCCGCTGAGCCGCATGCCTGCCCGGCAGGGTCGGCACTCCAAGGTGATTCTGGCGATTGTTGTCTACGCCTTGCTCTTCAACCTTGCCGGTGTGGCGCGAAACTGGGTCGAACAGGAGCGGGTGGGTACCTTCCCGGGGATCTGGTGGGTCTATGTGGTGCCGCTGATCGTGCTGGTTATCCTCTTGATGCAGCCGGTGCGCGCGATGCGGCCGTCGCGCCACTGACGCCAATGCGCATCCTCGATCGCTATATCAGCATCACATTGCTCAAGGGCTTTGCCATCGTCCTGACGGTATTGCTGACGATGTTCAGTTTTCTCGCCTTTGTGCAGGAGCTCGAAGACGTCGGAGATGGCAACTACCGCATGGTCGATGCGATTGAGTACACGGCACTGACCCTGCCCGAACGCATCCTGGAACTGGCGCCCGTCACCATCCTGCTGGGCGGTCTGGTCGGTCTGGGCGCCCTGGCGAAAGGTAGCGAGCTGGTCGCAATACGGGCTGCCGGCGTGTCACTGCGGCGCATTACCTGGTCGGTCGGCAAGCTTGCGCTGGTGCTGGTCGTCGCGCTCGCGCTGCTGGCCGAGTTCGGTGCGCCCCCGCTGCATCAACTGGCCGAAAAAAAACGCATGGTTGCAAAGAATGAAACAGAAGACGTCGTCCAGGGAAAGGGATTCTGGGCGCGGGATGAACATCAGGTGTTGCGTGTCCGAATGATGGAGCATGGCCAGATTCCCGCCCTGGTGGAACTCTATGAGTTCGGGGACGACGGCAAGCTGCGCAGCTATGTGTACGCTGACCGGGCCGACGTGCGCGAATCACCGGAGTGGCAGCTCGAGAACGTGCACCAGAAGATCTTCACTGACGACCTGGTGATTAACCAGCACCGCGCCAACATGCGCTGGCATTCCTTCCTGAAACACAAGCAGCTGAAAGATTTTCAGCTGCCGGCGAACAGCCTCGCACCGAGTGATCTGTACCAGTACGTCCGCTATCTCAAGGAGACCGAGCAGACGTCCAACCGCTTTGAGCTGACCTTCTGGCAGAAGGTGGCGCTGCCGCTGAGTGCCGGCGCGATGGCGATACTCGCAGTGCCTTTCGGGTTCGGCTCGTTACGCAGCCCCAATTTCGGCCAGCAACTGGCGCTCGGCGCCGCGGTGGGCATCGTGTTTTTCCTGTTAAATCAGATTACCGCCAACCTCGGCCTGTTGTTTAACCTCAGTCCACCCTTGATTGCCCTGACACCGGTGGTGGTTATCGTCGGCTTTGCCCTGCTTCTGCTGCGACGGATGGGGTGAGGAAATCAGAATACAGAATACAGAATACAGAATACAGGAGTCAGGAGTCAGGAGTCAGGAGTGAGGCGGGGGCCGGGTTTGATCTTCTGGATTCTGGTGCTGGGTTCTGGCTCCTGGATTCCTGATCCCGAATACTGAACTTTGAGCCAGGTATTCTGTATACTGTCTTCTGTCTTCTGTCTTCTGTCTTCTGTCTTCTGTCTTCTGTCTTTTCCCCATGCCCCAACCGCTCGCACAAGACGAAACCCAGTCCGGTAGCCGGCAGGATATCCTGGCTATCGCCAAGGAGGCGCTCCTGACCCAGAGCGATGCCATTGACAAGATGGCGGCGAAGCTTGGGGAGGAGTTCGTGCGTGCCGTTCAGGCGGCCCTCAACACGCGGGGTCGGGTCATCATCTGTGGCATGGGCAAGTCGGGTCTGGTCGGCAAGAAGATGGCGGCAACCTTCGCCTCCACGGGGACGCCGAGCTTCTTCCTGCATCCGGCCGAGGCCTTTCACGGTGATCTGGGTATGATCACGTCCGAGGATCTGCTGATTCTCATCTCTTACAGCGGTGAAACGGAAGAGGTGATCCAGCTCATTCCCTCACTGGAGCATTTCGGTAATTTCATCGTGAGCATGGTGGGCAACAAGGCATCCACGCTCGCCAGGCATTCGGACGTCGTGCTGGACATCAGCGTCGAACGCGAAATCTGCCCCAACAATCTGGCGCCGACCACCTCGACACTGGCCACCATGGCAATGGGCGATGCGCTGGCGGTGTCACTCATCAAGCTGCGCAACTTCAAGCCGGATGACTTTGCACGGTTTCATCCCGGCGGCAGTCTGGGCCGCCGGCTGCTGACACGGGTGAAGGACGTGATGCACAGACGCCTGCCGATTATCCCCAAGGGCGCCTCGTTGCGGGATTCCCTGCTGACCATGACCGATGGCCGTATGGGACTGGCGCTGATCATGGAGGGTGAGCGGCTCGAAGGCATTATCACCGACGGCGACCTGCGGCGCGCCATGCTCAAGGGCCTCGACTCGCTGGATCACCCCGTCGATGATTTCATGACCCGCGGCCCGAAGACGGTGTCGGAAGAGCTCATGCTCGTCGACGCCGAAAAGCTGATGATCGACACCAAGATCAAGGCGCTGATAGCGACCAACGAGGCGGGCAAGGTTACCGGTATCGTTGAGATATTTGACTAGCGCTTCTTCTTCAATCTGATAATGACGCATGTTATGGCCACGGAATCCACGGAATCCACGGAAGAACACGGAAAGAGCGAACACGCATTAGAATTGTTTCCGTGTTCTTCCGTGGATTCCGTGGCTAATAAAAATACTGGCGCTCAGCCTTATTTGTCAGCATCCGTCATTATTACGTCGAAAGCGTCCTAGCAGGCTGTGGTTAGTGACAAGGCCCCGCGCGCATCCTTGCGGTTGGGGCCTTACGGGATGCCGTACCACTGTTTTCGCCGTGCTGATCCCTTCGCCCGGCGCAAACAGTTTGACCGAAACCTCCATGTTATCGGGCTCTTAGCCAAACTTCCCTGTCAGGAGCGACTGTATGCGATCCGATGTTGTCGGTCTAGCGGATAATTCTGAAACAGATTGTAAGAATAATGACCACAGTCCTGCGGATAAAATATATTTCGAGGGTCATTATGCTGCTCGGCCATCAGCTGTTTTTTCGTGGAGTCGCTGGCCATGGCACGGCGAGTGACTGGACTTCGGGCCAGTGCCCTGGGCTTTCTCAATGTCTCGGGCTCGATGTCGATACTTCTCCCCAAAATCTGACGGCCGGTATTTACCCGCAATACCTCTGGTCGTACCATGTGTCTCCCAGTTAATAAGGTAGGAAAGTATGGAATTTTTTATCCCCCCCCACGGCGGTGAACTGAAGACCCTCATGGTGTCGGACGCCGATGCCGAACGCCTCAAGACAGAATCCGAGCATTTCCCTTCGCTGACGCTGAATCAGCGTCAGCTTTGCGACCTGGAGCTGCTCATGAACGGGGCCTTCTCGCCCCTGACCGGTTTCCTGGACAAAGCGGCCTACGACGCCGTGGTGGAAACCAAGCGTCTGCCCGGGGGGCTTCTGTGGCCTGTGCCGATCGTGCTCGATGTTCCAGATAAATTCGCTGAAAAGCTGGAAAAGGGTCAGAAAATCGCACTCAGGGATAATGAGGGCTTCATGCCGGCCGTGCTCAGTGTCGAGGAAATCTGGCAGCCGGACAAGCGCCGGGAAGCCGAGAAGGTCTACGGCACGACTGACCCAAAGCACCCCGGGGTCCGCTACCTGAACGAGCAGGTCAGGGGCACCTACATCGGCGGGGCGATCGAGGGAGTCCAGTTTCCCTCGCATTACGATTTCGAAAGCCTGTGGGATACGCCCGAGGAACTCCGTCACCTCTTCAACAAGATGGGCTGGCGCCGGGTGGTGGCCTTCCAGACCAGCAAGCCCATGCACCGGCTGCACCGGGATATCACCCTGCAGGCCGCCAAGGACATCCAGGGCCACCTGCTGCTGCACCCGACCGTCGGCATGACCAAACCGGGTGACCTGCACTATTACGCCCGCGTCCACTGTTATCAGGCGATTCGTCAGCACTATCCGCACAACCTGGCCGCGCTTTCCCTCCTGCCACTGGCCATGCGCATGGCCGGCCCGCGCGAGGCGCTCTGGCATGCCATCGTCCACCAGAACTTCGGCTGCTCACACCTCCTCGTCGGCCCCAATCATGCCTCTCCGCCCGCCCCGGCGGCGAACAACGGCGGCGGGCACGTCGCGGACTCGCGCGCACACACCGTCGCCCCGATCGGTGCGGCCGTGGCGGCAGCCCAGCCGTCCGCAGCCCCCATCCCGCTGCGCGGCAACCAGAACCCCTTCTACGCCCCTTACGCCGCCCAGCAACTGCTCGCCGAATACCAGGATGATCTGCACATCCAGATCATCCCGGTGGAGGAGATGAACTACGTTCCCAGCCGCAAGATCTATCTGCCCGTCTCGCGGATTCAGGAGGAGGGCGAGGAATCGATCGACTTCAACGAACAGGAGCTCAAGCGCCGCCTGCACCTGGGCCAGGAGATACCGGACTGGTTCAGCTATCCCGATGTGATCCGTGAGCTGCGCAAGGTCTACCCGCCGCGCAGCAAGCAGGGCTTCACGCTGTTCTTCACGGGCCTGTCTGGCTCCGGCAAGTCCACGCTGGCCAAGATCATCTACGCCAAGCTCATCGAGGCGGGCGGTCGGCCGGTCACCCTGCTGGACGGCGATGTTGTCCGCCAGCATCTGTCCAGCGAACTGGGTTTCTCGAAGGTGCACCGCGACCTCAACATCCGCCGCATCGGTTTCGTCGCCAGCGAGATCACCAAGAACGGCGGCGTCGCCCTGTGCGCACCCATCGCGCCCTATACCGTGACCCGCCGCGCCGTGCGCGACATGATCGAAGAGCACGGCTCCTTCATCGAGATCCACGTCGCCACCCCCCTGGAGACCTGCGAGGCGCGCGACCGCAAGGGGCTTTACGCCAAGGCGCGCAAGGGCGTGATTCCGGAATTCACCGGCATCAGCGATCCCTACGAGGAACCCGAGCACGCGGAGATCAAGGTGGATACCACCGGGCTGAACCCCATGGAGGCGGCACAGGAGATCTATCTGTATCTGTTGCGGGAGGGGTATCTGGACGGCAGTGAGGCTGTGAAAGCCTGAGCGGGTTGTTGGTGAAACACTTGTGAAGCTCGGATGAACCGGCCTTAAGGCCGCTTTCCCGCCGGTGGTTTCCTCTGAGGCGTTTCGCCGCATCCAGTCCGAAAGGCTGGCCCAGCTCGCTCCCGGCGAAGTGGAAGCAATCGTCCACAAGCTGCAGCGACTGGTCGGGGCGTAAAGCCTTCAAGGGCAAAAGCGTTTTGACGCCTGACCGACAACCCTATAGACTGATCTGCAACTAGTCTAAACTCAAGGGTGACCCGATGGCCGAAGTCGGTGCATTTGAGGCAAAAACCCACCTTCCCAAGCTCCTGGAACGGGTGCAAAACGGCGAGCGCTTCGTGATCACCAAGCACGGCCATCCGATCGCCGAGCTGGTGCCTTACCGACAGCGTGAGCCGGAAAAAATCCGCGCGGCTATCGACAATCTCAAGGCATTCCAGCAGACCCACAGCCTGGGTGGTCTATCCGTTCGGGAGATGATCGACGAAGGCCGCAAGTACTGATGTCATTTGTGCTCGACTGTTCGATGACCCTGGCCTGGGTGTTTGCGGACGAAGCCAGCGCGTCGACTGAGGCCCTGCGTGAATCGCTGCTAACCGAAAGTGCGATTGTCCCGGTGCTCTGGCCTGTCGAAGTCGGGAACGTGTTGCTCGTTGCCCTTCGCCGCGGCAGGATCACTGAGGATGATCGCGCGCGCATTCGCGATGACCTCCTGGCCTTACCGATCAACATTGAGCCCGTCTCCTGTGACCGCGTGTGGGATGCCGTGCTGTCGGTGGCGAACGAACGCAACCTGTCCGTCTACGATGCGATGTACCTTGAACTTGCGCTCCGGCTCAAATTGCCCCTGGCAACACTCGACAAAAGTCTCGCTGCGGCCGGCAAAGCCGCTGGCGTCGAAGTGATCTAAAGTGATCTACGTGATTCACCGGCGTCAGGACCCTGGGGTGGAACAGGCCACCAGGTTGTATTCCGGCGAATGGTCGCATCCGGCGGGAACGGCTGTGCCAGGGTGCCCTCCGCGGGGTGTCGCGAAGGAACTGCCGCGAGTCTCACGCAGCACCCAACGCGGTAACATTCCGCCTTGCCTGGATGAATCCCCGGCCGGAATGGCGATACAATGGTCGCAGAGCGCAACGGATGCGCATTTTTCCAAAACGCGGGCAAGGGAGATTCACACCATGGGTACGTTACCTCAAACGAAAACCCTCTCGGTAGAAGACTATCTCGAGGGCGAGCTCACCGCAGACGTGCGCCACGAGTACCTCGGTGGTGAAATCCACGCCATGGTTGGCGCCAGCGACCGGCACAACCTGATTGCGCTTAATCTTGCTACTGCCCTGCGCCCGCACGCCCGGGGGACGGGGTGCCAGCTCTTTATGGCCGACATGAAGGTAAGGCTCACGGTGGCCGGCGATACGGTCTTCTATTACCCGGACCTGATGCTGGTCTGCGACCCCGAAGACCGTGCCACCTACTACCGCACGCGCCCGTGCCTGATTGTCGAGGTGCTTTCCCGCGCGACACAACGCATTGACCGCCGGGAGAAGCTGCTGGCGTACACGGCCATGGAATCGTTTCAGGAATACGTCCTGCTTTCCCAGGACCGCCCGGAGGCGGAGATTCACCGTCGGGACAACGGCTGGCGGGCAGAGCATCTCAGTGAGGGTGAGTTGACCGTCGCGTGCCTGAAGGTGGGCGTTCCGCTGCACGTCATCTACGATGAGGTGCCATTGGGGTAGACCCGACGGGGCACTCACCTGACCATTCGCTGTGACAAATGCAGTCATTCCCGCGAAGGTGGGAATCCAGCGCGTGACATAAATAGCCCGTTTGCTTGGATTCCCGCCTTCGTGGGAATGCCAGTTGTGGTTCCAAGTGAGTGCCATTCTTGCGGCGGGTAGCCCACGATTTTTTCTGAGTAAGGCGCCAATACGTTCAACAGTCTCGAAGCGTAGCGCACCGGCTTGTAATGGCTTCGGACTCCTGTGCTACACTGATCCCGTGTAACGCGAGGAGGTCATCGTGAGCAACCTGACGATTACGGTGGATGATGACGTGCTCAAGCGGGCACGGATGCGGGCCCTCGAAAACGGGGTTTCGGTGAATGCTGTGCTCCGCGAGTTCCTGGAGGCCTATGCCGGGGCGCGTCGTACCAGTCGAGAGGCGGTTGCGGACCTTCTTCAGTTGTCTCAGCGGGGCGGGAGCCGTCGTGGCGGCCGCACCTGGACCCGGGATGAGCTTCACGAGCGCCGCTGATGCGCGTCTTCTTCGACACCAATGTACTGGTGTATCTCTTTGACGATGACGCGCCGGAAAAGCAGGCGCTAGCGCGCACGGTGCTACAGCGCGAGGTTGAAGACGGGCGAGCGGTACTGAGTACCCAGGTGCTGCAAGAATTTTTTGTGGCTACGACACGCAAGCTTGCCGACCCGCTGTCGTCAAAGGACGGCGAGCGTGCCGTCCGGGATCTTGCAGAGCTGCCAGTGATACAGGTGACAACGCGGCTTGTTCTTGATGCCGTTCGCCGAACCCGCAAGACTGGATTCAGTTTCTGGGATGCGCTGATTATCGAAACAGCGCTGGCGAGTGGTGCGGATCGGTTGTTGACCGAGGATCTTCAGCATGGGCAGCGCATTGATGGCCTACTCGTCGAGAACCCATTTATTGCGTAATCGGCAAAAGACTATCTCACGGCCGAACTCACCGCAGCAGTGCGCCGCGAGTACCTCGGCGGTGAGTTCCACGCCATGGTCGACATCAGCGACCGGCACAAGCTGATCGTCTGCGTAGATAAGGACATTGGTGTCAATGAAGCTACGAGCGGACATGGATTTCGTCCCGATCGAATTTCCAGCCCTTCGAATGCCCGCCGCCTTCGGCGCTCAGGCGTCTTATCTCTTCCACGTCACGCTCCGCTTCGTTAGCGCTGGAAATCTGTTCGAGGTATTCGCGGACGAGCTGGTTCACGCTCTTACCCATCGCGCGAGCGATCTTTCGAGCACGTTTCAAGATTTGTTCGTCAATTGAAAGTGTCAGATTCATAAGGCTGCGCTGCTCTCCGGGTGTCTGGCACAGAGTGTGTACACGTATTATGTGTCAAGTTCCCATCAGTACCTCATCCAGGCGATTGGGTATTGTATTCAGATATCTAAATTGATATCTTTTCCCAGTGCTATTGCTATAGAGTCTCCGCAGTCAGGATAGAATCGTGGCCGCTATCTCATTGAAACTTCCCGATGATCTGGCCCGTGAGAGCAAGGAAATCGCGGACAGGATCGGTATTACGCGCACCGAGCTGATCCGGCAGGCCTTGAGGCACGAACTGGCGGAGATCGAAGCCCGGTTGGAGCGGGAGGCCATGGCGGCCGGGCTGGAAAAGATGCGGGATGACCCGGCCTATCAGGATGAAAGCCGCCAACTCGACGACGGGCTGGCAGAACACTTGCCCGAAGAGCCCGACAGCTGGTGGGAGGGTTGAAAGGACTCACTCGTGGCGGGGTATATCTCGCACGCCTGGACCCAGCCAAAGGTGCTGAAATAGGCAGGCTCAGGCCATTGGTGGTGCTGACCGACCAACTGCTGCTCGATATCGAGCCTCCTCAAATATTTGTTTGCCCTTTAAGCAGTCGTTCTGATCCGGCATACGCTGCCCTGCATGTCGCCTTGGCGGCTCGCGACAGCCTGCGTGTGCAAAGCTATGCCTTAGCCGAGCACTGCCGCTCGATCTCGATTCGCCGCATCCAGTCCGAAAGGCTGGCCCAGCTCGCTCCCGGGGAAGTGGAAGCAATCATCAACAAGCTGCAACGACTGATCGGAGCGTAAAGCCAGCGTGATGCTGGGTTTGCCGCCAGGTACCTTCCTTCAGTCATAGAACGCACCCGAAGCGGCAACATTCCGCCTTGCCTGGATGAATCACCGGCCGGAATGGCGATACAATGGCCGCAGAGCGCAACGGATGCGCATTTTTCCAAGACACGGGTAAGGGAGATTCACACCATGGGTACGGCACCTCAACCCCATACCCTCTCGGTAGAAGACTATCTCGAGGGCGAGCTGACCGCAGAAGTGCGCCACGAGTACCTCGGCGGTGAGATCCATGCCATGGTCGGCGCCAGCGACCGGCACAACCTCATTGCCGGCAATCTGTTTGCTGCCCTGCGTCCGCACGCCCGGGGGACGGGCTGCCAGCTCTTTATGGCCGACATGAAAGTACGGCTGACGGTGGCCGGCGATACGGTCTTCTATTACCCGGACCTGATGCTGGCCTGCGACCCTGAAGACCGTGCCACCTACTACCGCACGCGCCCTTGCCTGATTGTCGAGGTGCTTTCCCGCGCGACACAACGCATTGACCGCCGGGAGAAGCTGCTGGCCTACACGGCCATTGAATCCTTTCAGGAATACATCCTGCTCTCCCAGGACCGCCCGGAGGCCGAGATTCACCGCCGGGAGAACGGCTGGCGGGCAGAGCATCTCAGTGAGGGTGAGTTGACCGTCGCGAGCCTGAAGGTGGGTGTTCCGCTGCAAGTCATCTACGATGAGGTG
>CAVPOO010000003.1:0-61825 GCA_963707015.1 uncultured Gammaproteobacteria bacterium | reverse complement strand
CGCCGCGAAACTGTCTGCCTGGTGGAGGATGGCGCATCGAGGATCTGTCTCAGCCCACTCTGAAGGACGTCACAGCGATTGACGTGCCGCTGCGCGTCAATCGGGTAGTGATCAAACAAGGCGATAACACTCAACTCGTTTACTACTGGTTCAAACAGCGTGATCGGCTCATGACGAACGAGTATGTCCTGCGTGGTTATCTTCTCTGGGATGCGCTGACCCGAAGCCGCACGGATGGTGCACTGATACGGCTCACGACGATGGTGCCGTTGGGTGAAGACATTCGGAAGGCTGATGAGAGACTTACGGCATTTGCGAAAGTCGTGACCGAGCCGCTTGAAACTTTCGTGCCGGACTAAGGCGCAAGACATGGAGGTTTTCTTCGCGTTCATCACAGCGCTCGTCTTGACCATGGCGCTGATTCCCCCGCTGATGCATGGTGCGGCACGGCTCGACTTCCTGGATATTCCCGGTAGTCGGAAGATTCACACCAACGCAATTCCCTGCGTGGGCGGGATTGCTATGGTCGTTGGATTTGTGCTGCCGTTGCTGTTTTGGCTGCCAATCAACCGGCAACTTTCGGCCTTCCTTGTCGGGCTGGGTATTCTGTTTGTTTTTGGCGTATGGGATGACCGCCGTGATCTCGACTATCGATTCAAGTTCCTGGGGCAATTGCTGGCGGTACTCGTTGTGGTTCTGTATGGGGACGTCGTTGTGGCCGTTGTCCCTTTTTTCGGATTTGACCCCGTTCCTGCATGGTTCTCAATTCCACTGACCGTGGTGGCACTGGTCGGGATTACCAATGCGATCAATCTGGCGGATGGCTTAGACGGCCTGGCAGCAGGCACGACTTTGTTGAGTCTCGCGGCGATTGGTCTGATGGCATTTTATGCCAACGACACACAGCTCGTGTTGATCACGGTCGCGGCGATCGGCGTGAGCCTGGGGTTCTTGCGTTTCAACACCTATCCCGCACGTATCTTCATGGGAGATACGGGCAGTCAGTTTCTGGGCTTTACGGTGGGTGTTTTGGCCATTGTTCTGACACAGAAGACGAATACCGCGCTTAATCCTGCTCTGCCCGCTGTTGCTGCTGGGCCTGCCCGTGTTTGATACCTTGTACGTGATGGCCACTCGCATTTACCATCGGCGTTCACCCTTCGCTCCGGACAACAATCACGTTCATCACAAGCTGCTGGCGCTGGGCTTCGATCACTATGAAGCAGTCGCCCTTATCTATCTGGCGCAGGCGGTGTTTGTTGCGAGCGCTGTGGTATTTCGCTATCAGTCGGACTTGTTCGTGGTGTCGCTGTATCTGGCAATCAACCTTCTGTTGTCCATGATTCTATATAAGATAGCTCGCTCACCGTGGCGGGCACATCAACCAGGAAGGCAGTCGAACCTTACGCGCGCGATCGCGGCGCTTGATGAGAGCAGTGTGATACAGAGGGTACCGCTGACAGCTGTCAGGATCCTGCTACCATTCGGGTTGCTTGTGGGGCCGATTCTGGCGCCGGACGTTACGTGGGATCTTGGTGCCACCGCGGCGATACTCTTCCTGTTGCTTTCACTCCGCCTGGTCTTCGGCTACAAACTCTGGTTTCTGCTCTTGCGGCTCCTGATATATGTGACAGGTGCCCTGGTGGTCTATCTCACAGCGCATCTCGGGGTTGGGCTACCCGAGCCACTGTGGGTCACTGTGGAATTCGCGTATTACGGAATACTGGTCGCGGCCTTGGTGTTTGGGGTCAGGTATACAAAGAACGACGCGTTTCGGGTCACCCCGACAGATTTCCTGGTCGGATATGATTGTTGTGGCTTTGGGGTTTGTGCCGCAGGCGCACCTGGCCGGGTATAACGTTGCCGCACTCGTCGTAAAGCTGGTGATCCTTTTCTATGGCAGCGAGGTCCTGTCTGAGGAATATGCAGAACCGGTGGAACGGGCTGACATTGTCGGCGCTATGGGCGTTTGGGGTGATTGCGTGGAGGGGGATGGGTTAAAGGCAGAATACAGGAGACAGAAGACAGAAGACAGAAGACAGAAGACAGAATACAGAAGACAGGAGACAGGAGACAGAAGACAGAATACAGAATACGGGGGGCAGGAGTGAGGAGTGAGGAGATGGTTCTTACTGTGACAGATTACTATCATATTGATAGTATGTCGCCGGTGGAGGAATAGGTAGGCGTATTCGCTAACAAAACAGAATAGCCACGGAATCCACGGAAAGAAACTTATTGTTAAGAATGCTTTTGGACGGCGGGAAGGGCGCCGGCGTTCCGAAAGATCCTCTCTCGTAGTTGATTGATGGGAATCCCGAATGACGACTGGCAATGATACGGCGAAAGTTGCGCTGATCACCGGTGTTACCGGGCAGGATGGCGCCTACCTGGCGGAGTTCCTGTTGAGTAAGGGCTATGTGGTGCATGGCATCAAGCGGCGGGCGTCACTGTTCAATACAGACCGTGTCGATCACCTGTACCGGGATCCGCATGATCCGGACCAGCGGTTCGTTTTGCATTATGGCGATCTGACCGATGCGACCAACCTGATCCGGATTATTCAGGAGGTCCAGCCGGATGAGATCTATAACCTGGCCGCGCAGTCGCATGTGGCGGTCTCATTCGAAACCCCCGAGTACACGGCGAATGCGGACGCGCTCGGCACGCTGCGCATTCTGGAGGCGTACGGATTCTCGGCCTCGAGGCAAAGACCCGCTTCTATCAGGCGTCAACCTCGGAGATGTTCGGCAAGGTGCAGGAGGTCCCACAGCGTGAGACGACGCCGTTTTATCCGCGCAGCCCCTATGGAGCGGCCAAGGTGTACGGTTACTGGATATGCGTGAATTACCGTGAGGCCTACGGTCTCTATGCCTGCAACGGCATCCTGTTCAATCATGAATCGCCGATTCGCGGCGAAACCTTTGTGACGCGCAAGATCACGCGCGCCGTGGCGCGGATCAAGCTGGGACTGCAGGGCAAAATCTATCTCGGCAATCTCGACTCGAGGCGCGACTGGGGGCACGCGAAGGATTATGTAAAGGCTCAGTGGCTGATGCTGCAGCAGGATGAGCCCGAGGACTTTGTGATAGCCACGGGCAAGCAGTACTCGGTGAGGCAGTTTGTGGACGCAGCCTTCGCGGAGATCGGAACGAGCGTCGAGTGGGAGGGGTCCGGTGTCGAGGAACGCGGACGCGACGCGAAAAGCGGCGCGGTACTCGTGGAAGTGGACCCGCGCTATTTCAGGCCGACCGAGGTGGATACCTTGTTGGGAGATCCGTCGAAGGCGCAGGAAAAGCTGGGCTGGAAGGCAAAGATTTCGATGGAAGAGATGGTTTCCGAGATGGTGAGGGAAGACCTCAAGGATGCCGAGAAGGATGAGTTGTGTAAGCGGGAGGGGTTTCGGACATTCGATTATAACGAGTGAGAATTAGCCACGGAAGAACACGGAAAAACACGGAAAAATGTAAAATAGATAAAACACTCAAGCAGAACGCTGGTTTGTAGAACACACGTGATGTCCAGGGAGGGACGTTATGAGACTGGTGCAGCGAGAGCTCACGTACAAGATACGTGAGAGTGTTTATGAGGTTTATCGAACGCTCGGATGTGGTTTTCTCGAGAAAGTATACGAAAATGCGCTGCTCGAAGAGTTAAAGCTCAGTGGCATCCGGGTAAGGGCACAGGTTCCAATCGATATCTGCTACAAAGGGAAGCCAGTCGGGCAATATTTCGCGGATATCTTGGTAGACAACTCTGTGATTCTCGAATTAAAGGCACAACAGCAACTCGACAGGATAGGTGAGGCGCAACTCCTTAATTACATGAGAGCAACCGGTGTCGGTGTGGGTATGCTGATAAACTTCGCTTTTCCCAAAGCAAGCATCAAGCGTCTGGTGCTTTAAGGCTACAGCCTATCCATTAATTGAATTGAGAATTTTTCCGTGTTTTTCCGTGGATTCCGTGGCCATTAATCAGTTATGAAGAAAGACGCGAAGATTTATGTTGCTGGTCATCGAGGACTGGTTGGTTCCGCTATCGTAAGACGGTTGCAGGCCGAGGGGTATTTCGACATCATGCTAACCCGCACCAGTCGCGAGCTGGATTTGCGCGAACAGCAGCAGGTGCGGCAGTTTTTCGCCGAGGAGAAACCCGAGTATGTGTTTCTGGCGGCGGCGAAGGTTGGCGGGATTTTGGCCAACGAGAGTCGTCCCGCCGAGTTTCTCTATGACAACCTGATGATTGAGGCGAATGTTATTGATGCCGCGTATCGCAGTGGTGTCACAAAGCTGCTTGCCCTGGGGAGTACCTGTATCTATCCCAGGCTGGCGCCGCAACCGTTGCGAGAGGACTGTTTGTTGACGGGACCGCTGGAGCTCACGAACCAGTGGTATGCCGTGGCCAAGATCGCCGGGATCAAGATGTGCCAGGCCTATCAGCGGCAGTATGGCTGCCGATTCATATCGGCTATGCCCACAAACTTGTACGGACCAGGGGACAACTTTGATCTGGAGGCATCCCATGTCATGCCGGCATTGATTCGGAAGTGTCATGACGCAAAGATGGCCGGCGCTTCCAGCGTGACCATCTGGGGCACGGGCAAGCCGCAGCGGGAGTTCCTGCATGTGGATGACTGCGCTTCGGCCTGCCTGTTTCTGATGGAAAATTATGCCGCCGAGGACATCGTCAATATTGGTGTGGGCGAAGATGTTTCGATCCGCCGCCTGGCCGAGCTGGTGAAAGAGACGGTCGGATTTCAGGGCAATCTTGTGTTTGACAGCACCAAACCGGACGGCACGCCGCGCAAGCTGGTGGATGTCTCCCGCATGCGGGAGATGGGATGGAAGGCGGAAATCGGCTTGGAGCAGGGACTCAGGATGACATACGATTGGTATCTCAAGCAGTTGAGCGAGGGCGAACTGCGTGGGATGGGGAACGGGTGAAGATATTTGATGGCCACGGAATCCACGGAAGAACACGGAAAAATGTGAATGAAAAAATCGCTTTGTGAACAGAGTGCCCAGTGTGTGAGCCGAGGGGGAGGCCTAAGGATAGGGATGGCCACGGAATCCACGGAAGAACACGGAAAAATGTGAATGAAAAAATCGCTTTGTAAACAGAGGGCTGATTGGCTGAGCATGCGGAAACTTTAGCCCAATGCCAATTTGCTGCCGGGTCGCTTGTGCTGTGGTTATCGGACCTGCATGCTCCAGGCCGGGGCAATATCAAGATCATTTAACTGTTCTTTTCCGTGGCTAATATAGAGAAAGAACAAATTTACCGAGGACTTTCTATGAATATCCGAGTTTTCAGATCGGCAGTCGTTATGGCGCTTGTCGCCGTGCTCTTGGCCTGCGGTGGTGCCGAGGAACGCAAGGCGAAATATCTCGAGCGGGGCAAGGCGTACTTTGACGAGCAGAATTATGACAAGGCGCGGATCGAATTCAAGAACGTGCTGCAGATCGATCCCAAGACGGCGGAGCCCTACTACTACCTCGGGAGGATCGCCGAGAGCGAGCAGGAATGGGCAAAGGCATTCGGCAGTTATTCAAAAGCCGTCGAGCTTGATGAGAACCTCGTTCGACCCCGCGCCAGACTGGCGCAGTTTTACCTGCTGCAGGCCAATGCCGAGAAGGTCAATGGCAACGCAGATGGCGAGCAGACGGCACTGGCTCGGGCCGCGGCGGAACTCGAGGAGGTTCTGAAGCGCGCGCCGGACGATGTGGAGGCAGTGACGATTCAGGCGGCCATAACGCAGCGCGGAGGCGACAGCCAGGCGGCGATTGCCCAACTGGAGCAGATCGTCACGCGTGCGCCGGATCACAATCCGGCCGTGGTGCTGCTGGCCAGCCTGTACGAACAGAATCAGGACGTGGATAAGGCAGGTGCAACGCTTGAGGCGGGCGTAAAGGCCAAGCCGGATGACGTCGGACTGAAGATGGCGCTGGCCCAGTTCTATAACCGCCAGAAGCGTGAGGACGAGGCCACACAGGTGTTGCGCGATGTCGTGGCGCAGAAGCCAGAGGAGTTCGGATACCGCCTGACTCTGGCCAAGTTTCTAGTGGAGCGGAAAGAGGTGGATGCGGCAGAGACGGTGCTGCGAGAGGCCATCGCGGCGGATCCGGACGATGCCAGGCGTTATGTCGCCCTGGCCGAATTTCTCTCCGCACAGCAGGGCAACAATGTAGCGATCAAGGAGCTGGAGGAGGCAATCTCGAGCAAGCCGGATCTGGTGGAACTGCGCTTTTCGCTGGCACGACTCTATCAGGTGAATGGCAATAGCGAAGGCAGCGTAGAGGTCCTTCAGAGGGTCGTGAAGGAACAGGAGACCGAGCCCGCCGGCCTTCGTGCACGCAATCTCCTCGCCCAGATATACGCCTCGCAGTCGGATTTCGACAAGGCACGCGTGCTGGTCGAAGAGGTGCTCAAGGAGAACCCCAAGGATAACGACGCGCTGACGCTGAAAGGGCGTCTCGCCGTGAATGCTGGCGATTTCCCCGAGGCAATCGCCGCCTTCCGTTCGGTGCTCAAGGATCAGCCGAATTCGGTGGACGTGCTGTCCTATCTCGCCGAGACACAGCTGCGCAATGGGGACGTGGAACTGGCGGGGGAGAATCTGCGTCGGGCGGTGGATGTCGAGCCGCAGAATGCCGAGGCCCGTATTCGACTGGCGCGCTATCTCATGCAGACCAAGGACTTCGCGGGCGCACTGGAGCAGGTGGATGCGGTACTGGCAAAGACACCCGAGAATGTAACGGCGCTGGTCGTGAAATCGGACATCCTTGCCGCCAAGGGCGACCAGGCAGGCGTGGTCCCGGTGCTGGAGGCATTGAAGCAGACAGACGACGGGAAGGTGGAGGGTTATCTGCGTTCGGCGCGGCTGCATCTGCTGCAGAAGGATGCCAGCGCGGCGCTTAAGGATGTCGATGTCGTTTTGGCCGAGCAGCCCGATAACCTCGCGGCGCTGACGGCAAAATCCGATGCCCTGGCGGCCCTGGGAGACCAGGCGGCGCTCGAGGTGGTGCTCGCGAAGATAAAAGAGGTCGCGCCGGAGGAGGCGGGCAGTCACTTCCGCATGGGGCGGCTCTACCGCGCCCAGCAGAAGTATGATGAGGCGATCAAGGAATACGAGACTGGCCTCGGTTACGCGACGCCTCAGGCGAAGGTGCAGTTATTGACAGAGATCGTCAACACCGAACTGGCTCTCGGCAAGACCGATGCGACCAAAGCCCGACTGAACACGATTCTGGAGAAGGAGCCGGACAACGCTGTGGCGAACGATCTGCTCGGTGCGATCTACCTGCAGGAGAAAAAGTTTCCGGAAGCGGAGAAAGCATTTATAAAGCAGCTCGAAATCAATCCGAAGAGTGCGATCGTCTATAGCCAGCTGGCCGCGGCGCGCATCGGCCAGGACAATCCCGCCGGCGCGGTTACTGCCTATGAAGACGGCCTGAAAATCCTGCCTGATGATCCGCAGCTGCTCCTGGGGCTGGCGGGGATGCATGAGCGGCAGAAGGATTACGACCAGGCACTGAAGGTCTATGAACAGGTCCTGACCAGCAACCCGGACAACCTGATCGCCGTGAACAATGTCGCAGCGCTGCTGGCGGATCACAAACAGGACGCGGCAAGTCTCAAGCGTGCCAAGGAGCTCGCTTCGCGCCTGGCCGATGCCGAGCAGCCCGCCCTGCGCGATACCCTGGGGTGGGTCAACTATCGTCTCGGCGATTATGATGCGGCGGTTCCACTGTTGCGGGGTGTGGTGGACAAGGCGCCCAAGGTAGCCATTTTTCAGTACCATCTGGGTATGGCCCTGTACAAGCAGGGAGACAAGACTGGCGCAAAGACGCATCTGGGTAAGGCGATTGAGCTCGGAGAGTTCGAAGGTTCCGCGGAAGCGAAGGAGACGCTGGAGGGGATGAAGTAAAAGGGCAGAATACAGAATACAGAAGACAGAAGACAGAAGACAGAAGACAGAAGACAGAAGACAGAAGACAGAAGACAGAAGACAGGAGACAGGAGACAGGAGACAGGAGGCAGGAGGCAGGAGGCAGGAGACAGGAGGCAGGAGGCAGGAGGCAGGAGGCAGGAGGCAGGAGTCAGGAGTTAGGAGTTAGGAGTTAGGAGTTAGGAGTTAGGAGTGAGTCGGGGCTGACATTCTGACTTCTGGGTGCTGGATTCTGGGTTCTGGCTTCTGAATTCTGAGTTGTTCTTGCCGAATGACAATTTGTCAGATATTTCCCGCTCGGCCAGCGCCTGGATAGCTTTTGCTGTCAGGGCTATATTTAGGTTAGTGAATTGCACAAGGGGCGTCACGCCGAGCGGGACGTAACGGCGGGTACAGCAGAAACCCGGACCGGCAGATCAGCAGGTTTTCGTGCTAGGGACGCTAGCCGCAGTGCAGTATAGCTTGGATGCCAAGGGCGGAGGGAGCGTGACACTATGTTGAATATCGGCGTCCTCGGTTATGCGACGGGCGCTTTGCTGTTTCTGATAATGGGCCTGGTGCTCATGACCGGGCAGCGAGGGCGGCGGCGCAAGACCATGCTGATGCTGGCCTCAGTCGCCAGCGCCTTATGGCTGGGCGAGACAGCCTATGCACTCTATTTCCGTGGATCCGCCCTGCTCTACACGAACATCCTCGAGCTTATCCGGGACCTCGCCTGGATTGCCTTTCTGACACATATTCTTGCGTCGCGATATTTTGACCCCGCCGTTTCCGCGCGTCGCTTCCGCAGAACACTGATGATCTCGGCGGCCTTCGTACTGCTGCTGTCGAGCATGGCGGTGAATCGTTTCTTCGGCGGCTCCGCAGCTAACAGCCTGCTGGGTATCGACTGGTTGATCGCCGGGGGTCTGGTGGTTTCTATCTTTGCGCTGGTGTTGGTCGAGCAGCTCTGCCGCAACTCACGCCCCGAGGCGCGCCGTGCCATCAAGTATGTGTGTATGGGTATCGGCGGGATATTCGTCTACGATTTCTATCTGTATTCAGAGGCCCTGCTCTTACAGCGGATCAATCCCGCGGTCTGGGAGGCACGCGGCTTTGTGAATGCCCTGGTGGTACCGGTCATCGGGATCGGCATTGCACGTGACCCGCGGTCTTCACTCGAGATCTTCGTTTCCCGACGCGTGGTGTTCCATACCACCACCCTGCTCGGTGCCGGCATCTATCTGCTTGCCATGGGCGCTGGCGGCTACTACGTGCGTCTCTACGGCGGAAACTGGGGAACTGTCGCCCAGGCTGTTTTTCTGTTCGGTGCGGTATTGTTGCTGGCGATACTGCTCTTCTCTGATCAGGTGCGGGCGCGGCTTCGCGTCCTTATCAGTAAGCACTTTTTCCCTTACCGCTATGACTACCGGGACGAATGGCTGCGGTTCATTGCGACCCTCGCCTCGGGCAAGCCGGACGAGCACTTGCGGGAGCGGGCGGTTCGCGCCATAGCTGAAATCATCGAAAGCACGGGCGGTATCCTGTGGATGCGGAACGAGCTCGGGCGATTTGAGCCGGTGGCAAACTGGAACATGGCGTTGCCCGCCAATGCAACAGAGACAGCGCGCGGTTCCCTGGTACAGTTCCTGGAGAGTCGCGAGTGGGTTATCGATATCGATGAGTTCGCTCGCAGGCCGGAGCTGTACACCACGCTGGAGCTCCCCCGGTGGCTGTCGACCGTGCCCAAGGCATGGCTTATCACGCCACTGATGCTGCACAGCGAGCTGACTGGCTTCGTCCTGCTCGCCGGTTCGCACGCCCGCAAGAGTGTGAACTGGGAAGACTGTGATCTGCTCAAAACGGTGGGCCGGGAGGCGGCCAGTCACCTCGCTCAGTTCGAGGCATCGCAGGCGCTGAGCGAGGCACGGCAGTTCGAGATGTGCAGCCGTCTTTCCACCTATGTCATGCATGATCTCAAGAACCTGATCGCTCAGCTCTCGCTGGTCGTGACCAATGCGGCCAAACACAAGAACAATCCGCAGTTCATGGAAGATGCCATCAGCACCGTTGAACACTCTGTCCAGAAGATGAACCGTCTGCTGGCACAGTTGCGCAGCGGGGAAACGGCCGACAGCGGCGCGGAATGGTTCGATCTCTGCGAGCTTCTCTCTGAGGTTGCCCAAACCATGGGAAACGGTTGGCCAGTACCCAGTATTGACTGTCAGGTGACAGGGATTGGGGTCTACTGCAATCGTGAACGCTGTGCGGCGGTGATCGGCCACGTGGTGCGTAACGCGCAGGACGCGACGCCCGATGATGGGAAGGTCATGGTGCGTTTGTTCAAATCGGATGATATGGCCGTCATCGAAGTTCAGGATACCGGCTGTGGTATGGATGAGGCATTCATTCGTGAGCGGCTGTTCAAGCCGTTCGAGACGACCAAAGGTACGTCCGGCACGGGTATCGGCGCGTACGAGTCACGCGAATTCATACGGGCCATGGGCGGGAATGTGGAAGTGATCAGCCGGGTGGATGAAGGTACCACCTTCCGACTGCGGGTTCCCATTAGCGATAGACAGGAAAATAACGTAAAGTTACGAGTCGTGGGGGAGAGCGGGCAGACGGATGACGGACAGTACCAGGAAATTGCTGGTCGTTGAGGACGACCCCGGTCTTCAGGCCCAGTTGCGTTGGTGTTTCGAGGGATTGAATGTCATTATCGCGGGGGACCGCAAAGCGGCGCTCACCGAGCTGAGCCGGCATGAATTTCCCGTCATGACGCTGGATCTGGGGTTGCCCCCGGAGACCAGTGGGACAGGCGAGGGCTTCGCAACCCTGGAACAGGTCCTCAGCCAGCAATCCCACACCAAGGTGATCGTGGTCACGGGTAACAACGACCGCGAACATGCGCTCAAGGCCGTCGCCCTGGGGGCCTACGACTTCTTCTACAAACCGATTGACTCCGACCTGCTTGGCTTCATTGTCAATCGAGCCTATCGCCTTCACGAGCTGGAAAACGAGAACCGGCGCCTCAGCAGCGGGCAGACGCAGTCGCCGCTGGAGGGGGTTATCACCAGTAGCCCGGAGATGCTGGAGGTCTGTCGCACCGTAGAGAAAGTCGCACCCACGGACGCGACCGTCCTGGTGCTGGGCGAAAGCGGCACCGGCAAGGAATTGCTTGCCAGATCCCTTCACCAGCTGAGTCACCGTGGCAAGCAGCCGTTTGTCGCGATCAACTGTGCCGCTATTCCGGAGAACCTGCTGGAAAGTGAACTCTTCGGCTATGAGAAAGGTGCCTTTACCGGTGCTGCGAAACAGACGCCCGGCAAGATCGAGACCGCGCACGGTGGCACGCTCTTCCTCGATGAGGTCGGCGATCTCTCGCTGCCACTGCAGGCGAAGTTACTGCGCTTCCTGCAGGAACGGGTGATCGAGCGGGTGGGGGGGCGCAAGGAGATTCCCGTCGATGTGCGCGTTCTTTGTGCAACCCACAAGAACCTGCAGGGGCTCATCAGTGAAGACGATTTCCGGGAGGACCTCTTCTACCGCATCAGTGAGATCACGGTGCGTATTCCACCACTGCGGGAACGCACCGGCGATATTTTGTTGCTGGCGCACGCCTTCCTCGAGCGTGCCAGCCGTCAGCATGGAAAAAAGATACACCGCTTCGGGAAGGACGCATTGACGTCACTCGAATCCTACGGCTGGCCCGGTAACGTGCGTGAGCTGGAAAACCGCGTGAAGCGCGCAGTGATCATGGCGGAGCATAAGCAGCTCGGCGCCGGGGATCTCGAACTCGGCAACGGACAGCAGGTGAATTCCAAGACCTTTGATCTGCGGGAGATCCGCGAACAGGCAGAACGCCAGGCCGTGCTGCGGGCGATGAGCCACGTCGGCGGAAAGATTTCCCAGGCAGCGGAATTGCTCGGTGTCAGCCGCCCGACAATCTATGACCTGATCAAGAAGTACAATTTGAAATATTGAGAAGAGATAGAATTCAGTACCCAGAATACAGAATACAGAATACAGAATACAGAAGACAGAAGACAGGAGACAGGAGACAGGAGACAGGAGACAGGAGACAGGAGACAGGAGACAGTACCCAGAATCCAGCACCCAGAATCCAGAATCCAGAAGATAGAAGACAGAAGACAGAAGACAGAAGACAGAAGACAGAAGACAGAAGACAGAAGACAGTGAGGAGTGAGGAGTGAGGAGTGAGGAGTGAGGAGTGAGGAGTGAGGAGACAGTACCCAGAATCCAGCATCCAGAAGACAGGAGTCAGGAGTCAGGAGTCAGGAGGGTGCGCTTTGCGCAGCAATGCAGGACAGTCGGCTGACGGCGGAACGTACCTTAGCTGTGTCGTCACTCTTCCTTGTTTTTCATAAGGTCCCGTGGCGGAGTTGTTTGTTGTCGTGTGGTCGGCCTTGCTTGCCAGCCATTCTGGGTGCTGGATTCTGACTCCTGAATTCTGTCTTCTGACTTCTGATTTCCGTTTTTCCTACCCTCCCAACGCTCCCGTCAGGTGTTGCAGAAATTCATTCACCTTCATATACCCCACCACCCGATAGGCACGACGTTCCTGTGCATCGGGGCCATAAAAGATGATCGTGGGCGGGCCCAGTAAGTCGTAGTGTTTCAGCAACGCCTTGTCTTCCTCGTCGTTGGCAGTGACATCTGCCTGTAACAGCACCGCATTGGCCAGGGCCTGGTGCACACGGGGATCAGAAAAGGTGAATTTCTCCATTTCCTTGCAGCTGATGCACCAGTCGGCGTAGAAATCCAGCATCACCGGCTTGCCGGCCGCGGATGCGGTGCTGACCTCACGTTCGAGGTCAGCCACCGATTTGATGCGCTTGAACGGCAGATGCGCGTCCGTCTGGACACCTGCGGTGGTCCCGCTACCCACAAAGACACCGCGCAGGGGTTGCAGTGTATCCCTGCTGCCGCCTGCCACACCGATCAGCAGCAGCGCCCCCCAGACCAGCAGGACCAGCCCCAGCGCCTTCCACAATCGCCGCCAGCCGCTCGCACCGCCCGCCAGTGAGTCCAGGGCGCCCATGTAGACCGCCGAGGCGATGAGGAGTGCAGCCCAGAGACCCATTGTGAGCGCCGGAGGCAGGATGCGCTCCAGCATCCAGATGGCGACCGCCAGCAGCAGCACGCCGAACACGGCCTTGGTGGCGTCCATCCAGGGCCCTGCTTTTGGCAGAATCTTTCCGAACCCCGTGCCAATGGCGAGCAGGGGTGCCCCCATACCCAGGCTGAGCGCAAACAGGGCCGAGCCGCCCAGCACCACATCCCCGGTCTGGCCGATCACCAGCAGCGCGCCGATCAGGGGTGCGGCAACGCAGGGGCCCACGATGAGCGCCGAGAGAAAGCCCATCACCGCGACCCCGAACAGCGTGCCGCTCTTCTGGTGGGTACTGATCTCGTTCAGTCTGCTCTGCAGGCTGCTGGGCATCTGCAGTTCGTAGAAGCCGAACATTGACAGTGCCAGGACGACGAACACAATGGCAAAGCTGCTCAGGATCCACGGGTTCTGGAAGGCGGCCTGCAGGTTGCCGCCGAAGAGCGCAGCCGCGATCCCCGCGACGGTATAGGTCACGGCCACCGCAAGAACGTAAACCAGCGACAGTACAAAGGCGTGGCTCGTTGTCAGGTGTTTGCCCTGCCCGACAATGATGCTGGAAAGAATAGGGATCATCGGGAACACGCAAGGGGTAAACGCGAGTCCCAGTCCGAGCCCGAAAAAGATGAACATGCTGAACCAGAGCGGTTTCTCTGTCAGCATGCGCGCCAGCCTGTCCTGCTCGGAAACAGGCTGAGCGCTCGATGTCGGTGCGCTAGCGGGCAGGGTGAGCACGGTCTCGGGCGCAGCGCCTGCCGGTGGCTCCGCGGCCTCCGCAACCGGCAGGGCAAAGGCAACCGTCTTTTCCTGTGGTGTGTAACAGATACCCGCCTCGGCACAGCCCTGGTAGGTAATCTTGATCGGCACGTCCACTGCATTCAGCGTGTCGCGCCGGAGCGGGATTCGCGCTTCGGCATCGTTGTGGTAGACCTCGACACGCCCGAACAGGGGATCTTCCTTCACCTCTCCCGGAGGCAGGCTGGCGGGCAGCAGGGTGATATCCGGACTGTCGGTTTCGAATTTGAATTTGTCGCGATACAGGTAATAGCCGTCCGCGATCTGCAGGTTTACCAGGAGTGTGTGCGCATCGAGTACCTCGGTGCTCAACTGGAAGGCGACATCCGGATCCAGAAACTCATCCTGGCCGCCCAGTCCCAGCTGTTCGCCCAGTTCCACCAGTCCGGCGAGGGGCCCGGGTGCTGGTGTCTTGGCCGGTGCCGGTGTATCGAGTGCCGCCAGGCTGAGTTCTGCGACCTGGGTGAGGGGCGGGTAGCAGACGCCCAGGTCCGCACAGCCCTGCGAGACAGCGACAAGCCTGATGTCCGGTGACCCGTCGGCAGCGCGTTGAACGGGGACATCGACATCGACTTGCTTGCGATAAATCTCGATATCGCCAAAGAACTCGTCATGCTTGACTTTGCCCTGCGGCAGGTCGGGCTCGCCGAGATCGATACCGTCTGATTCGGAGTGGAACTTGATCCGCGAGCGGTACATGTAATACCCGTCCGCGATTTTCCAGTGAACACGAATACGATCGGGCGGCACGGCTTCGGCACGGAACTGGAAAGCCGCGTCCGGTTCCAGGAGCTCGTCTTCCGTGACCGCAAACAGCGAGCTGGGCAGGCACAGGAGAACCAGGGTGAGCCAGTGCGGCAAGCTGCCCCATGGGTGATTGCGCAGGGTCATCATTGTGGAGTCAGTGTCTGGTCGATCCAGTTGAAATAGGCGTCGAGGCCTTGTGCTATTGGGACTGAGATAATTTCTGGAAGTTCATAAGGATGACTGTCCCGGATAGTCGCTTCCAGGTCAGGGTATCGGTCGCTGCGCGTCTTGATTAATAGCAGCAGCTCGTCAGAGGTCTCGATCTGACCCTGCCAATAGTACACCGAGGTCAGGCGCGGCATGATATTCACGCAGGCAGCGAGATGGTTTTCGATCAGGATGCGGGCGAGTTTTTCCGCAGTCGCCGTATCGGGAACGGTGCATAAGGCGATGATGTGTGATCCGGGCATGGACGGACAGAATACAGAAGACAGAAGACAGAAGACAGAAGACAGAAGACAGAAGACAGAAGTGGGGCCAGGGTGTGTCTTGCGCACCGATTGCTTCGTTTCGATCAAGACCTGGTTGTTGGCCACGGAACCCACGGAATCCACGGAAAAATTATTGATGCTTCCTTCTGTGGGTTCCGTGGATTCCGTGGCGAATATATTTGGGTGAGCGTTGCCGCACGGTTTCAGCGACCCACAGATTCTGCTGAAGAGGCAGAAATAGGAATCAATTTTGTTCCTCACTCCTCACTCCTCACCCCTCACCCCTCACCCCTCACCCCTCACCCCTCACCCCTCACCCCTCACCCAATATGCTATGGTCTGGTGCATGAATCCCTTGCCCATTCTGCTGCTGCTGTTTTTCACCGTACCGCTGATTGAAATCTTTATTCTGATCCAAGTCGGGGGCTGGATCGGGGCCATCCCCACCATATTTTTTGTGGTGTTTACGGCGGTGCTCGGCGCACTCTTGCTGCGGCATCAGGGACTGATAACGCTTCAGCGCTTTCAGCTCAGTCTGGCGCAGGGACAGCTTCCGGCTATGGAGCTGATGGAGGGCGTGGTCCTGATCATCGCCGGAGCTCTCTTGCTCACGCCGGGGTTTTTTACCGATCTGATTGGATTTCTCTGTCTGATTCCTCCCCTGCGGCAGGCAGTGATCAGGCGAATCGTGGAGCGGCGGATGATCGTGCCCGGCGGCCACGGTGGCAAGCGTTCCGAGGAGGGGCGCCACGTCACCATCGAGGGCGAGTTCAGGCGGGAGGACGAGTGAGTCAAAAATCAGAATACAGAATACAGAATACAGAATGCAGAATGCAGAATGCAGAATGCAGGAGACGGTAGACAGAAGCCAGAAGACGGTAGACAGAAGAAGAAGGGCGGAGATTTCTGCACCCAACCTAGGGGTGCCGGCTAGGAGCCTGTCGGACTTAGGGGTTCGTGACGAGGCAGGTGGGAGAGCGCGAGCACAAAGCCTCACGATTTCGAGGCGCATAGTGGGCCCTACGCAACGAGAAAGCGGGAGGCTTTGGGCCGCTCTCCCGCCGCCGCAGTAGAATCAGCCTAAGTCCGACAGGCTTCTATCTACCGGGTCCTACGAAGTATGAGAACCAATCTTGTTCCGTGGGTTCGGTGGCACATGCTGGACAGGGCGGCGGTTGATGCGGCCGCAAGCGTGCGCCAGCTTCCGGTCCCCTGAGGAGCCTGGGCGCAAGGCCATAATTGTTATTTGTCATGCATAGATTATTTATATCAGTCCTTTGACTTGACTCAGTCAATTCCGCCGCTATCATTAGCACTCACTCGGGTAGAGTGCTAATAATGGCGTCTCTGCCTTTATGCTCAATGACTCAGAAAATTCCTTATTATCTGTGATGAAGGAGACTTATCCATATGAATATTCGTCCGTTGCATGATCGAGTGATCATCAAACGCATGGAAGAAGAGCGTACTTCTGCCGGCGGTATCGTTATCCCGGACACCGCTGCCGAGAAGCCAATCCGGGGCGAGGTTGTGGCTGCCGGTAATGGCAAGATCCTCGAGAACGGCGATGTCCGCGCGCTGGACGTCAAAGTAGGTGACAAGGTGCTGTTTGGAAAATATTCCGGCACCGAGGTAAAGGTGGACGGTGAAGAACTCCTGGTGATGCGCGAAGAAGATATCGTTGCAGTCATCGAGGGCTAAACGTTCAACCATCAGAATTCTGTAAGTAAAGAGGAAACGAAACATGACGGCAAAAGAAGTCAAGTTCGGCGATGATGCACGTCATCGCATGGTCACCGGTGTCAATATTCTGGCCAATGCGGTCAAGGTGACCCTGGGTCCAAAGGGCCGCAACGTGGTGCTGGACAAGGCCTTTGGTGCCCCGACAGTGACCAAGGACGGCGTCTCGGTCGCCAAGGAAATCGAGCTGGCCGACAAGTTCGAGAACATGGGTGCCCAGATGGTCAAGGAGGTTGCCTCTCAGACCTCGGATATCGCGGGTGACGGCACCACCACCGCCACCGTCCTGGCCCAGTCGATCTTCAAGGAAGGTATGAAGGCGGTTGCGGCGGGCATGAACCCGATGGATCTGAAGCGGGGTATCGACAAGGCGGTAATCGCGGCGGTCGAGGGCCTCAAATCATTGTCGACCCCCTGTGCTGACAGCAAGGCGATTGCCCAGGTCGGCACCATTTCTGCCAACGCTGACGAGAACATCGGCAATATCATCGCCGAAGCGATGGACAAGGTGGGTAAGGAAGGCGTGATCACAGTCGAGGAAGGTTCCGGGCTGGAGAATGAGCTCGACGTGGTGGAAGGCATGCAGTTCGACCGCGGCTATCTGTCGCCCTACTTCGTGAACAATCAGCAGAGCATGTCGGCTGAGCTCGAGGATCCCTATATCCTGATTCACGACAAGAAGATCTCCAACATCCGCGACCTGCTGCCGGTGCTCGAGGGCGTTGCCAAGTCGGGTAAGCCGCTGATGATCGTCGCCGAGGATGTCGAGGGCGAGGCGCTGGCGACACTGGTCGTTAACACCATCCGCGGCATCGTCAAGGTGGCGGCCGTCAAGGCCCCGGGTTTCGGTGACCGCCGCAAAGCCATGCTGCAGGATATTGCCATCCTGACCGGCGCCACGGTGATATCGGAAGAGACCGGCATGAGCCTGGAGAAGGCGACGCTGGATGATCTGGGCAACGCCAAGAAAATCCAGATCACCAAGGAGAACACCACCATCATCGACGGTGCTGGCCGCAAGGATGAGATTGAGGGTCGCGTCAAGCAGATTCGGACGCAGATCGAGGAGGCAACTTCTGATTACGATCGCGAGAAGCTGCAGGAGCGCGTCGCCAAGCTGGCGGGTGGTGTTGCCGTGATCAAGGTCGGGGCTGCCACGGAAGTCGAGATGAAGGAAAAGAAGGCGCGCGTCGAGGACGCACTGCACGCGACCCGTGCCGCCGTTGAGGAGGGTGTTGTCGCCGGTGGTGGTGTTGCCCTGATCCGGGCTCGTGCGATGATCACCGAACTCAAGGGTGATAACCATGATCAGGATGTTGGTGTCGCGATCGCCTGCCGGGCGATGCAGGAGCCACTGCGCCAGATCGTGGCCAATGCCGGCGATGAGGCCTCTGTCATTCTGGCCAAGGTCCAGGACGGTGAGGGCAATTTCGGTTACAACGCCGCGACCAGTGAGTACGGTGACATGATCGAGATGGGTATCCTCGATCCCACCAAAGTCACGCGCAGTGCGCTGCAGAACGCAGCATCGATCGCCGGTCTCATGATCACCACCGAAGCGATGGTGGCCGAGGCGCCGAAGGACGAGAAGGGCGGTGGCGTTCCGGACATGGGTGACATGGGCGGCATGGGCGGCATGGGCGGTATGATGTAAAGCCCAGGCTGCTGTTTAGCTGGAAAAACGAAAGACCCCGCTATTACGGCGGGGTCTTTTTTTGCGGGGCTGCGGAGCCGAGGGGGCATCTCATGTCCTCTCCCTGACTCCTAACTCCTAACTCCTAACTCCTCACTCCTACCTCCTCACCGTCTTCTAACCGAACGACAGGTTACTCTTCGAGGGGTCATGATCAACCAGACTCATTTTCTTGTTGGCGTCTTCGGTGAGTTGTTCGGCAGCCTGGTCATCGCTCAGGCTGATCTTCAGACGCAGGTTGTTCGGCGAGTCGGAATTGCGCAGCGCCTCTTGCATGCTGATGGTACCCTGACGGTACAGCTTGTAGAGGGCGCTGTCGAAAGTCTGCATGCCGAGGTTCTCGGATCTTTCCATGACGTCCTTGATCTCGTGTATGTCGCCGCGACGTACGAGTTCCTGAATCAGCGGGGTGCCGAGCAGGATTTCAACTGCGGCGGTGCGTTTGCCATCGGTCGTCTTTACCAGACGCTGGGAGACGAAGGCGCGGAAGTTCAGTGACAGGTCGAGGAGCAGCTGATCACGCATATCCTCGGGGAAGAAGTTGATGATGCGGTCGAAGGCCTGGTTGGCATTGTTCGCGTGCAGGGTGGACAGGCACAGGTGGCCGGTTTCCGCGAAGGTAATGGCGTGCTGCATCGTCTGTCGTTCACGAACCTCGCCGATGAGGATAACATCGGGCGCCTGTCGCAGGGTGTTCTTGAGCGCGTCTTCATAACAATCGGTATCGAGACCGACTTCGCGCTGGTTAATGATGGACTTCTTGTGCTGGTGCACGAATTCAACCGGATCCTCGATGGTGATGATGTGGCCGGCTGTATTCGTGTTGCGGTGGTCAATCAGGGAGGCCAGTGATGTCGACTTGCCGGAACCGGTCGCGCCGACGAAGAGCACCAGCCCGCGCTTGCTCATGATGATGTCGGTAAGTACCGGCGGCAGACCCAGGCTTTCCCAGCCCGGTATGACGGTCTTGATGTTTCGTACCACCATGCCGACGCTGTTCCGCTGCCGAAAGATATTGACACGGAAGCGCCCGACGCCGGTCTCCGAGATAGCGAGATTCATCTCCGGCTTCTGTTCGAAATTCTGTATCTGGTCCTTATCCATAACGCTGTAGGCGATGTCCTTGATCCGCTCCGGCGTCAGTGTGGCCTTATCCATTACCTTCATGATGCCGTGAAACTTGCCAATCGGTGGCGCACCGGTACTCAGGTAAAGGTCCGAGCCATCTTTCATGACCAGGATTTTCAGGTAATCTTTGAATTCCATAGCGCCCCCAGCGTCTCGTTAACTACCAGATTGACGGCGGATTCCGGCGCGGCTTGAGCAAGGCAAGGCCAGGGAACCGGCGGAATTCGCGCGAAACAGCAGCACGGGAATGGGGGCCTCGTCGGTTTGCCGGCACAGTCCGGGTTCGTGGACCCGGAGCCGTCCGGAGGGGCCGCATATTCATGAATTGAACCTTGCTACGCATCGCTGACTCCCTACGTTATGCTCAGTCACGCGAAGTATTTCAGCTTCCGGCGCGAGCCGTGACCAACTAATTGAATGAAATGGCAAAAAAACGAAAGAAGTCGCAGGCGGAGCCTCCAGGCAAGACGGCAACGGTCTTGCCGGAGCGGTTACAGAAGGAGGTCGATGACCATTGGCAGGCATACACTGAGGCCGCGATAGCGGCGGGTGTCTCGGTTCCGGCACATCCGGACTTTCTCCGCAGTCTGCAACGGGTGTGGGCCGCCAGCGCCTTTGTGGCCCGCAGCTGTATCCGGCACCCCCTGTTATTGCCCGATTTGCTCGAGACGGGCGACTTGCTTGGCGACTACGCTGCAGAAGAGTACGCCGACAAGTTGCGGGCCGCGGTAGCAGCGGCCGGTGACGAGGCCGAGCTCGGTCGCCTGCTACGGCAGGTGCGGCGGCGTGAAATGGTGCGCATCGCCTGGCGGGATCTCGCCGGCTGGGCGGGGCTGGATGAGGTCTTGCGTGATCTCTCCGCCCTGGCGGATGCCTGTGTCAATGCGGCGCTGGAACGTCTTTTCGCCTGGCAGTCAGGGGAGGCGGCAGCCGGGCAACAGGGACGCGGCACACCGGCCCTGCCTTTTGTGGTCCTGGGCATGGGCAAGCTGGGGGCCCATGAGCTCAATTTTTCGTCGGATATCGATCTGATATTTGCCTATCCGGACTCGGCGAGGCCGGGGAGGCAGCGTGATTCTTCGCCCGATGAGTTCTTTGCCCGGCTCGGTCAGAGTCTGATCAGGTCGCTCGGAGAGACGACCGAGGAAGGATTTGTCTACCGGGTCGACATGCGCTTGCGCCCCTGGGGGGACAGTGGTCCACTGGCTCTCAGTTTTGGTGCGATCGAGGAGTACTACCAATCGCACGGGCGCGAGTGGGAACGTTACGCCTTCGTGAAGGCGCGACCGATTGCCGGGGACCTGGCGGCCGGGGCGGAACTGATGGAACTGTTGCGGCCCTTTGTGTACCGGCGTTACATCGATTACGGCGTCTTTGAGCAACTGCGCGCAATGAAGGCCATGATCAAGCGCGAGGTCGAGCGTCGGGGCCTGAATGACAATATCAAGCTGGGGCCAGGCGGCATTCGCGAGGTCGAGTTTATCGCGCAGGTCTTCCAGCTGGTTCGTGGCGGCAGGGAGCCGCGGCTGCGCGAACGCCGCCTCCTGCGTGTGCTCAAGAACCTTGTCGCTTTGAAACTGATGCCGGCCGCTGCCAGCGAGCAGCTGGGGGAGGCCTACTGCTTTCTGCGGCGGGTCGAGAATCGCCTGCAGGCCTGGAACGACGAACAGACGCATCGCTTGCCCCGTGATCCGGAGGGCCAGGCGCGCCTGGCGTGGGCGATGGGCTTTGCGAACTGGGAGAGCTTTCACTCGACCCTGGCTCGACACCGCCGCGTTGTCGAGCAACAGTTCGAGCAGATCTTCGCTGAGCCGCGCGAGGAAGCGGCGCCTGCCAGTGTTGCGCGCGGCACCCGCCTGGGGAGTCTCTGGCACGGCCAGCTGGATGAGGCGGCGGGCAAGCAGGTATTGAGTGAGACCGGCTTTGCCAGGCCAGAGGAGGCCCTGCGACTGTTGCTGCAGTTTCGTGACGGCAGCCTGTTACGGATGATCGGCAGCAATGGACGCAGGCGTCTGGAGCGCCTGATGCCACTGCTGCTGGCGGCTGTTGGCGAGGGGCCACAGCCGGACGATATCTTGCCGCGCGTGATGCATTTGATCGAGGCTATCGCCGGCCGGAGCACGTACCTGGCGCTCTTGATCGAAAATCCCATGGTGCTGTCACAGCTGGTCCGGCTATGCAGCGCCAGTCCCTGGATTGCCAATGAGCTGACGCGACATCCCCTGCTTCTGGACGAATTGCTGGATCCACGTCAGCTCTATGCGCCGTTACGCCATGCCGATCTCGAATCCGCTTTGCGCCAGCTGCTGGAGTCCATTCCGGCGGATGATCTCGAGCAACAGATGGACGCACTGCGTCAGTTCAAGCAGGCAAATGCACTGCGCGTGGCAGCCGCCGAGGTGGTCGGGGCAGCGCCGCTGATGGTGGTCAGTGACTACCTGACGGACATCGCGGAAACGGTGCTGAACGAGGTGCTGGCACTGGCCTGGCAGGACCTGGTGGCCCGACACGGGAAGCCGGTGTGCACGTCGGGCGGCAAGTCCCGGCGACCGGGTTTCGCAATCATCGCCTACGGCAAGCTGGGTGGCATCGAGTTGAGTTATGGGTCCGATCTCGACCTGGTCTTTCTCCACAACAGCAGCGGCGAAGCTCAGCGTACCGATGGTCCGCGCCCGCTCGACAATGCCGTGTTCTTTGTCCGGCTTGGACAGCGGATTATCCATCTGCTCAACACCCTGACACCGGCAGGGGTGCTGTATGAGGTTGATATGCGACTGCGGCCCAGCGGGGCATCGGGTCTTCTGGTCAGCAGCCTGGAAAGCTTTACCGATTATCAGCGCCGGGAGGCCTGGACCTGGGAACACCAGGCGCTGGTGCGGGCGCGGCCAGTGGCCGGGGACCGGACTCTGGCAGAGGCGTTCCTGGGAGTTCGGCGGGAGATCCTCTGCCGTGCACGGGATGAGCGGGAATTGCGCCAGGCGGTGCGCGAGATGCGCGAGCGTATGCGTGCCGAGCTCGGTACCCGGCGCAGCGGCCGGTTTGATCTCAAGCAGGATCCCGGAGGTATCGCAGACATCGAATTTATGGTCCAATACAAGGTTCTATCCGGCGCCCACCAACGTCCCGAGCTGGCCCAGTACAGCGACAACGTCCGGCTCCTGGAAGGTCTTGCCGGTGCCGGCCTGATTGCCTCAGCGGATGCCGAGCTGCTCACCGAGGCCTACAAGGCCTACCGGGCGCGTGTGCATGAACTGACGCTGCAGGAAGAGTCGACGGTTGTTGGTGAGCACGAGTTTGCCGAGTATCGGCAGCGGGTAACGGCGATCTGGGAGGGAATGATGGTAGGGAGTGAGGGGTGAGGAGTCGGAAGCCAGAATACAGAATACAGAATACAGAACACAGAACACAGAACACAGAACACAGAATACAGGATACAGAATACAGGAGTTAGGAGTTGGAAGTGAGGAGTGAGGAGTGAGGAGTGAGGAGTCAGGAGTTAGGAGTCAGGAGTCAGGAGTTAGGAGTCAGGAGTCAGGAGTCAGGAGTTAGGAGTTAGGAGTTAGGAGTCAGGGGCAGGCGGGACAATTTGGGTCTCCCCATTCAGCACTCGACCGGGGGTGATCCGCGTATGAACGGGAAGGAGCACTGAACGATGTCAATGGCCGATCGTGACGGCGTCATCTGGATGGATGGGGAGCTGGTCCCCTGGCGGGACGCGACCACTCACGTCCTGACCCACACCCTGCATTACGGTATGGGTGTCTTCGAAGGCGTGCGTGCCTACAAGGCCGAACGTGGCACGGCGATCTTCCGGCTCGAGGCGCATACCCGACGCCTGTTCAATTCGGCACGCATTCTGAACATGCCCATGCCCTTTGATGCGGAGACGCTGAACGAGGCACAGCGCAGCGTGGTGCGTGACAACGGTCTCGAGTCCGCCTACATCCGTCCCATGTGTTTCTACGGGTCGGAAGGGATGGGGCTGCGGGCCGACAATCTCAAGGTGCATGTGATTGTTGCATCCTGGGAATGGGGTGCCTATCTCGGGGCCGAGAACATGGAGAAGGGCATCCGTATCAAGACTTCCTCCTTCACCCGCCACCACGTCAATATCACGATGTGCCGGGCCAAGGCCAACGGTAACTACATGAACTCGATGATGGCGCTGAATGAGGCGCTTCGTTGCGGGTATGATGAGGCCTTATTGCTCGACGTCGGGGGATTCGTTGCCGAGGGCAGTGGCGAGAATATTTTTGTTGTCCGCGATGGTGTCCTGTATACGCCCGATCTGACCTCGGCGCTGGAAGGCATTACGCGTGACACCATCATGCGGCTCGCCGCGGACGAAGGCCTCAGCGTCCACGAGAAGCGCATAACCCGGGACGAAGTTTACATCGCCGACGAGGCATTCTTTACCGGCACAGCCGCCGAGGTGACGCCGATCCGCGAAATCGATGACCGCCCCATTGGTTCGGGTACCCGCGGACCCGTTACCGAGCGTCTGCAGGCCTTGTACTTTGACCAGGTGCACGGGCGGCGTGATGTGTATCCGGATTGGTTGACGTACGTGAAGTGAGGAGATTAAAAGCTAGAATCCAGGAGCCAGAAGGCAGAATACAGAAGACAGACAGTACAGAAGGCAGGAGACAGAAGACAGAAGACAGAATACAGAATACGGAAGACGGGAGACGGGAGACGGGAGACGGGAGACGGGAGTACGAGGAGATGAGGAGTGAGGAGTGAGGAGTGAGGAGTGAGGAGTGAGGAGTGAGGAGTGAGGAGGCGACCCGGCTTTTCTCTTGACTCCTGACTCCTCACCAACCGTTCGAGGTCAACATCATGCCCAACCCCAATACCGCAGCTGAGGCCGGTTCCGCGAAATACATCGAACCCAATGCCGAGAACCGCTATGAGGTTAACCGGGCGGTTCTGCCCTTGCATTGTCCGCTGGATGGGATGAGCCTGTGGAACTCACACCCGCGGGTCTATCTGCCAATCGAAGAGACCGGCAAGGCCAAATGCCCCTATTGTGGCGCTGATTACGTGCTGAAGGACTGAACGCCGGGATCCACAACCAGAAATCGCCACTCGTCGTTTGGCGGTTTCGTGACGGCAAGGCGGGCCATGACAATCAGTCTGCGGGCCTGCTCGAGGCGCTTGCAACGCTGCATCCTGCTGAAATACATTGCCTCTCCCCCCTGGCGATGCAAGGAGCGGTCATGAACTGGGTGAGGTGCCGATTTCAACCGGGCGCAGGCCTCCCCGATCCGGACCTGATTATCGGCGCCGGTCACCGTACTCATGTGTCCATGTTGGCCGCCCGTCGCGCACGTGGCGGACGCGTTGTCGTATTGATGAAACCGAGTCTGCCCATGCGGTGCTTTGATCTGTGCGTCGTTCCCGGTCACGATCGGCCGGGCCGGCGGGAAAACGTCCTGGTGACGCAGGGTGTGCTGAGCCGCCAGTATGCGGCCTGCACAAAGGACCCATCATTGGGACTGGTACTGATCGGGGGGCCTTCCCGCCACTTCGACTGGACAGACCGGCAGGTCGTCGAACAGATCGCGTCACTGGTCGGGCACGATCCGGACCGGCAGTGGACAGTCGCAACCTCGGGCCGCACACCCGCCGGTTTCATCGAGACGCTGCGCGAAGAACTCGCCTCCCTTCTGCTGCGGGACGCTGTCCCGCCCTTTGTCAGAGAGGGAGGAGGACCGAGGCCGGGCCGCGGAACCAGCATCGTTGGATGGCACGAATCGGATGACGGATGGCTGCCCGCGCAACTGGCGATCACCCCCGTGGTCTGGGTAACAGAAGACAGCGTGTCGATGCTCTACGAGGCCCTGAGTGCTGGCGCGGCGGTCGGCCTGATCACACTGTCGCGACACGGCAGTAACCGTATTACCCTTGGCGTCGACGCCTTGATCGCCGCGGGCCAGGTGACAACCTGCCGGGACTGGCGGGCAGGCAAGCCACTGCCGGCACCCGCTGCAAACCTGAACGAAGCCCTGCGCTGCGCACGCGAGATTCTGAAGCGATGGCCGGGCGATCGCTGACCGTACTGCAGATGCTGCCGGCGCTGGAGTCCGGCGGCGTGGAGCGCGGCACCCTTGAGGTCGCTGCCGAACTGGTCCGCTGCGGACACCGGTCTCTGGTGATGTCAGCCGGTGGTCAGCTGCTTGCCCGTCTCAGGGCGCATGGTACTGAACACTTCGACTGGCCGGTGGACAGGAAATCACTGCTCAGTCTGCGGCTGGTGCGGCCACTGCGACGCTTTTTCCGGGAGCAGAATGTCGATATCGTGCATGCCCGATCACGTATGCCGGCCTGGCTGGCCTATCTGGCATGGCGCGGCATGAAGCCTGACCAGCGCCCACGATTTGTCACCACGGTGCATGGACTTTATTCGGTGAACCGTTACAGCGCAGTGATGACGCGGGGCGAGCGGGTGATCGCGGTCTCTGAGTCGGCGCGACACTATCTGGAAACCAACTACCCGACGCTTGACAGCAACAGGGTGGTAACAATCTATCGGGGCATCGATCCGGCGGTGTTTCCTTATGGCTACCGGCCGCCTGGGTCCTGGCTGGAACGCTGGTTTGGCGAACACCCCTACCTGCTGGATCGCTATGTGCTGACGCTTCCGGGCCGGCTGTCGCCGCTGAAGGGCCACGGGGCGTTCGTCGCGCTGATCGCCGCCCTGGTGGAGCGTGGCCTCCCGGTCCATGGCTTGATCGTTGGCGCCGAGGACTCGCGGCATCGCGCATATGCCGATCGGCTGTACAGGGCCGTCGAGAGGCATGGCGTACAGGAGCACATCACCCTGACGGGTTACCGTATGGATGTGCGCAACATTTATGCCGCATCGAATCTCGTGTTGTCGCTGTCGCGAAAACCGGAGTCCTTCGGGCGTACAGTGCTCGAGGCACTGAGTCTGGGCGTGCAGGTCGTCGGCTATGACCATGGCGGTGTCGGCGAGCTGCTGGCGCGGTTGTTCCCGGAGGGGCGTGTGAAGCCCGGTGACCGGCAGGCATTGATCGCCTGTTGTGAGACATTGCTGAAACGCCCGCAACCGGTTTCAGATGAACAGCCCTTTGTGCTGCAGCGCACGCTGGATGAGACACTGGCGCTGTATGGGGAGATTGGGAGTCAGAATTGAGAAGACAGGATTCAGAATACAGAATACAGAATACAGAAGACAGAAGACAGAAGACAGAAGACAGAAGACAGAAGACAGGAGGCAGGAGGCAGGAGGCAGGAGGCAGGAGGCAGGAGGCAGGAGGCAGGAGTAGGAGCAGGAGTGAGGAGTAGGAGTGAGGAGTGAGGAGTGAGGAGTGAGGAGTGAGGAGTGAGGAGTGAGGGGTGAGGGGTGAGGGGTCGGGATTAGTGCTGCATGTCAGGCGGTGATCAGGAACAGGGGGGTGTTCTGGTAATTCAGCCATTACCGGGTATTGGCGATATGATCTGGCACCTGCCGTTGATCCATGCGATTGCCAATTCGTTGCCCGAGCGCAAGGTGACGGTCTTGAGCAAACCCCGTAGTCAGGCGGACCGCCTGCTCATCGCCGATCCGGCGGTGGAGCGCGTTCTCTGGGTGGAGCGCAAGCCGGGAAGACATGACGGTCTCGCGGGCCTGTTGCGCCTGGGCGGCATGCTTCGCAATGGGCGGTTTCGTCAGGTCTGGATTCTGCATGACAGTGCCCGCTACGCCTTTGGCGCCTGGCTGGCCGGCATCCCGGAAAGGACAGGGTATGGTTCGGGATTGCAGCGGCGTTTCCTGACTCGGACCGTCTATCTGACACGCGAACAGCGCAGGCTCCAACCTGTCGACAAGGCAGATGCCTTTCGCGTGGCACAGGGTCTGCGGCAGGTGGAGCCGGAACCACGGCTGGTGCTTGCACAATCCGCTCGACAGCGTGTTCGACAACGGTGGTCACTGGTGCCGAAGCCGTGGGTGGCGCTGGGCATCGCGACCAGTGAGTCGATCAAGCAGTGGGGCGCCGAAAATTTTGCGCATCTTGCCAGGGTGCTCGCCGCGCGGGGTTTTCGGGGGCTGTTCGTCACCGGCGGTCCTGACGATCGGCGACTGGCCGAAGAGATCATTGGGCGCGCCGATGCGCCGGGCATCCACATGGAAGCGGCGACCGGGCAACCGCTTGATGAGACCGCTGCGCTACTGGAGGCCTGTGATTATTACATAGGCAACGATACCGGTATCCTGAATGTGGCTGCGGCCGTATCAACTCCCGCGCTGGGTCTCTTTGGCGCCTCAGCGCCTCTGACCCACTCAATCTTCATCGATGCAGTGACGCCCGACCAACCGGGTGCCGGCATGGCAGGCATTACCGTTGAACACGTGCTTTGCGCCCTGGAAAGGATGACAGGGTAGCGCGTGCAGCCGATCCGTCAGGCATTTTTCCGCTATGGCTGGCTGTTACCCGCCTGGCTCCCACTGGCCCAGGTCGGTGGTCGCGCCCTTTTCAACGTGCTCGCGGGCGTCTACTTCCTGTGGGGACTGGCGGCGCTGATTCGCACGCCGGTGGTTGTCAGTCGCAGCATTCTGCTTCTCTATGGCCTGTTGCTGCTGAGTATGACAGCGGGTGCCTTGGGCGCGCAGGACAGCGAGCGCGCACTGCGCAAGCTCATGGCGTTTTTCAGCCACAGCATGGCATTCTTCTTTACGTTGATGGTTCTGCAGTCGTCTACGCAGCGCATGAGCGAGTTAATGAAGACGGTTGCGATTGCGGCCTGCCTTCTGATCGCGGTGCTTTACCTGCAGCTGGGCTATCTGATTTCGCAAGAGACGTTTATTCCCGAGCTGCAGCTCAGGGAAGACAATCTGCCCTTTCTGGTGCCGATCCTGTTCTTTGTGATCTGTCATTCCGGCAGGCCCCTGGCCATCAGGCGTTTCGCCGCGGTGCTGGTCCTCGGCCTGGTAACCTTCTATGTCCTGGTATCCGGAGGACGCGCGGCCTTGTTCGGGCTGCTGGTTGCCGCCAGCGTCTATCTGCTGACAGTTGCTGCGGCGCCGATGGTATGAAATTGCCGGGGTTGCGGTGCTGGCCGGTGTGCTGGCCTTCGCGCTGGGTGGCGAGCGCTTGCTTCGCCAGTTGGAACCGGATGCGTCGAGCGGAAGTTCGGGTTGGGCGCAACGGCTTGATCAGTTCACCAGCCACCGTTTGTCATTGTGGAAGCAGGCATTGCAGCATGGGCCGGCGAATACGTGGCTGGGTGTCGGTATGGGTAATGCCCGCGACACCGAGCAGATCATGGAGACAGCGCCGGGCCAGCACGTGCGGCATCTGCATAATTTTGCGCTGGATGCCTGGTACGAGACGGGCTTGATTGGCATGGCACTGCTGCTCGGGCTGCTGGCAGTGCTGTTTGCGGCGGGGTGGGTGGCGTACCGGCGCCTGCCGCGCGGGGCGGGGGCGCATGCCGGGGTGCTGCTCTCATCGGCTGCCGCCATCGTGGCGGCAGCACTTTTCAGTTTTTCCTATGGCTCGAATCCGTTCAGTCTCTACCTGTTCGTGCTGCTCGCGGCCCTGTATGCACTCTACCAACGGAGCAAGCCTGCTGGCACCCCGGTTTCCAGATGAGTGCAGCAAAGATTCTGATCATCAAGCTTGGTGCCCTGGGCGATGTGATCATCGCCACACCGCATATCGAGCAGATCTTGCGCCACCACAGGGGTGCGGCCGTATGGCTGTTGACGGCGCCGGATTACACGGGGCTGTTTTCTGCGCATCCGCATCTTCAGGTAGCCGCCTTCCCGCGCAAAGGGCTGCGGCCCATGTTCGCGGCGCTGCGGTGGCTGAGACAGCAGCGGTTTGACATCATCTATGACCTGCAGGGATCGCAGCGCAGCGCCCTGTTCAGCGTCCTGAGTGGCGCGCCGCAGCGCGTCGGTCTGGGTTCGCCGCGCATCTATTCACAGACCGTGCGCGATGACGATCGCAGCGGACACATCTTTACGCGTCTCGCGCACCTGCTCGAGATTGCCGGTATCGCTCCGGCTGAGCCGCGCCCTCAGCTCAGTGTTTCGGTCACTGACGAGGCGCAGGTACAGGCCTGGCTGCGCGAGCATCGCCTGGCCGACAGGGCGTTTGTACTCATGCATGCGGGCTCGAGCGCCGGCTGGCCATCCAAGCGTTGGGAGGACACGCACGTGCGCGCGCTGGCGGACGAACTGCATGGCAGGGGACTCGAGAGCCTGTGGATTGGCGGTAAGCAGGACGCGGTGCTGAATGCGCGCCTGGCGGCCGGTGGTGGTATTGATGCCAGCTGCCGTTTTTCCATACCGCAGCTCAGTGTGTTGGCGCGCTACGCGCGGTTTGCCGTGACAACGGATTCCGGCCCCATGCATGTGTTTGCCACGGCAGGCATTCCGGTATACGCGCTGTTCGGCCCGACGGACTGGCGACGCAGTCACGCTGTCGGTCAGGCGCAGCGGGTCCTGACCCACGCGGTTCCCTGCAGTCCCTGTCACCTGCGGGTCTGCCCACCGGAAAGGCGGCATCGCTGCCTGTCCGACCTTACGCCGGCGCAGGTGCTGCAACGATTGCAGGCAGATGGAATGATTTGACGGCACGTCATAACGCTGGTACGTGGGAAGACGGAACGAGAAACCTGGTCGTGCCGCAAGTCATCGCGCTTATCCTTCTGTCTCCTGTCTCCTGTCTCCTGTCTCCTGTATTCTGTATTCTGACTCCTCACCCCTCACCCCTCACTCCTCCGCTGTTCTTCCAACAGCTTTTCATAAAGATCAAGATAAGCCTTCACGATGGTGTGTTTGCTGAACCGTGCCTGGAGTGTCTGTCTTCCGCCCCCGGCCAGCTTAGCTCGCAGACCATCATCCTCGAGCAGTGTCGTGATTGCGCTCGCCAGCCGCTCCCGGTTCTCACAGGGAACGAGCCAGCCATTCTCACCGGAAGCGAGCAACTCCCTGCCGCCCGCAGTCTCGGTCGCCAGCACGGCTGTTTCATGCGACCAGGCCTCCAGGATCACATTGCCGTAAGGTTCGTGGCGTGACGGGCAGACCATCAGGTCGGCAAGCCGGTAATAAGGAGCCGGTTCCGCCTGCCATCCGGTCCATCGGACACGCCCTTCAAGCCCGAGCGTTTCGGCCTCGCGTTGCAGCGTTCTTTCCAGGGGGCCTGCGCCGACGATGATGAGAAACACCGGCCGCCGGCTAACTACCGCCGGCAGCATCGAGAAGGCCTTGAGCAGATCCGTGAAACCCTTGCTCGCATGCAGCCGGCCAATTCCGAGGATGACACGGGCCTGTTCGGGGATGCCCAGGGCCAGGCGCAGCCGCTCGCATTCTGGCTCGCTCGCGGCCGTTGGCGTGTTGACGAAGTTCGGAATCTGGAACACACGCCTGGCAGGCAAGCCTTCGCCAATCAGGTACTCGGCTATGCTGCGGGTATTGGTGATCCAGGCGTCTGCATGTCGATACTGCCGGACCGGATAGTAGCCGCCCAGCCGTGCGATATGCAGTGGTCCGGATCGCTCGCGCAGATGTGTGAGACGCGTCGCACGTCCCATGTAGGTCTGCACGATATCAGGCCGCCAGTCGGCGATGACGCGTCTGATCTGCCAGACTGAGATGAGATCCCAGACATTGCGCATCGGGATCGTTCGGTGCTCCACTTTTCCCCCGAGTTCGCCTTGCAGCTGCACGCCAGGTCGTGTAACCGCCAGTACCGGGTTGCCGGTGTCGGCAAGTGCAGTGGTCAGACGGGCGAAGAAGCGTTCGGCTCCACCTGAGCCCCGGCTGCCGATGATGTGCAGAGTCCTGACCACGGTTCGTCAGTTCGACGCCAGAAGCTGCCGCAGCGCCCGGATGGCGGGTCCCGACGCCAGGTTGGCGATCTGCTGGTCGGCACTGGCCACCCACACGCTCTGTGGCCCCCAGGGATGATAGCGTGCCGGGTCCCCCGGCCCGAAGACCGTCAGGGTCCGGGTTCCCACGGCGGCGGCCAGGTGGCCGAGTCCGGAATCGTTGCCGACAAAAGCCGCACAGAGCTCGAGCACTGCACCCGCCTCCAGCAGACTGGTCTTCCCGCACAGGTTCAGGCTCGGCGGTTTCAAGCGGGCGGCGAGCTCCGCGCACAAGGGCCGGTCCTCAGCATTTCCCACCAGCACACAGCCGTCGACCAGATCGGCGACCCGATCGGCGAGTTCGCCAAACCGCTCCGGTGGCCACCTCTTGGCTGGCCAGTTGGCGCCGGGCGCGACAGCGAGCACGTCATCGGCGCGCAGTGTATTCATCCAGTGCCGGGCCTTGTCACGCGCGGCATCGTCGAGCCACAGGCGTGTACCTGGCAGCCTGGCGCCGGCAAGCGGCGCGACGACCGCGGCGTGCTGCTGGACGGCGTGTGGCCCACTCGCTGTGGCTTTACATTTGGTCAGGCGGCGCCTGGCGCGAAGCAGCCAGGCGAGTCCGTCGGTGCGCAGATCAACGATGAGATCATAGACGTCTTGGCGCAGCCTGCGTATCAGCTGCAGTGTGCCACGCCAGCCACGCCGCTTATGTTTGAGGATAAGCTCCCCGCGAAACGGGCAGTGCGTGAAGATGTCATGCGAGCGCGGATCGCAGACAATGTCCACGCGGGCGGCAGGAAAGGCCTCATGAACAAGCTGCAACGCCGGGGTGGTCATGATGGCGTCGCCAATGTTGCTGAGCGTAATAAACAGGATACGCCGGACAGGCCTTTGATCAGGCATAGACATCCGGCTCGCCCGGCGGTCGCGTCTTGAAGCGGCGGTGAGCCCAAAGATACTGTGCCGGCATCTCGCGTATGGCCCGTTCAATAACGGCGTTGATCCGGCGTGCATCCGCTGAGTCATCGCCCGAGGGAAAATCGCTCAGCGCCGGATATAGCCTTAACAGATAACCGCCATTATCGGGCAGGCGTTTCGGAAAAAAGGGTACCACCGCGGCGCCACTGGCCCGTGCGACGCGCGCCGTGGCCGTGATGGTGGCGGCCGGAATGCCGAAGAAGGGCACAAACAGGCTTTGTTCGCGGCCATAATTCTGGTCCGGTGCGTACCAGACCGGCATGTTGTCCTTGAGGCTGAGCAGCAGGCTGCGCATGTCACCGCGTGGTATGGCGCGCTCGAAGTGCATCCTGCGACGCTGTTTCATAATGTATTCGAACAGTGGATTCTTGTGTTGTCGGTAGAGCACATGAAAGGGTACCTGCATGGCGAGCAGGCGTCCCCCGAGTTCGAGTGTTGTGAAGTGGGCACTGAGGAGGATAACGCCACGGCCCCCTCGCAGCGCATTCTGCAGGTGTTCGAGGCCCTGTATCCGGGCCAGTGAACGCAGCCGGTGTTCCGGTGCCCACCAGGCCATGGCCGTTTCGACCAGCCCCATGCCCAGCGAGCCGAAGTGATCGCGTAACAGCTGGAGGCGTTCCCCGTCGCTCAGCTCCGGGAAGCAGAGCGACAGATTGACCCGGGCGACGTGTCGTCGGTGGGGCATCAGGTGCAGCGCAAGGTGGCCAATCAGGCGGCCACAGGCCATCTGCCAGGCATAGGGAAACCGGGCCGCAATCCGGCCGAGACCGACGCCGAGCCAGACGGGCCACTGACGCGGATGGACAAGGGTCGCGAGTCGAGGCGTTTCGGTACTGTGCATGGGAAAGCCAGATGGCTTAGCCGATTCTAATCGCTTCCGTAAGAGGGGTGAAGGGGACCTCAAGGCCGCACCGGCCCTATGGTATGATGCCTGACGTCTGTCCCCCAGACCGATGGCGCATGAAAGTTCAGATTCCACCGTTTGATACGACCCGCTTGCTGGTTATAGGCGATGTCATGCTGGATCGCTACTGGTATGGCGCCACCTCGAGGATTTCTCCCGAGGCGCCTGTTCCTGTGGTGCATGTGAAGGCTGTCGAGGAACGCCCGGGCGGCGCCGGCAACGTCGCGTTGAACGCCGCTGCGCTGGGTGTGAGGTCTACTGTTATTGGCATTACCGGCGATGATGAAGCGGCCGGGATTCTGACACGGCAGCTCGAGGCGGCAGGTGTCGTCTGCCGGTTCCAGCGATTATCCACCCGATCGACCGTGACAAAGCTGCGTGTCATCAGCCGCCATCAGCAACTGATCCGGCTGGATTTCGAGGATGGTTTTGAAGCGACTGAGACGGCTGCGCTGTTGGCCGCCTTCGAGGAGGCATTGCCGGCCTGCGATACCGTCGTGATCTCGGACTATGGCAAGGGAACTCTTGCCGATCCTGAGGAATTCATCCGACGGGCCCGTGCGGCGCGCAAGCCGGTCCTGGTCGATCCCAAGCATACGGACTATGCCCGCTACGCGGGGGCAACCCTTATCACCCCGAATATGGCGGAATTTGAGGCCGTGGTCGGGCCTTGTGAGACTGACAAGATGCTGGGCCAGAAGGCGGCAGCCCTGATTGAGAAGCATGGGCTTGGCGGCTTGCTCATTACCCGCGGCGAGCAGGGGATGACCTTGTTTCGCCCCCACAGGGCTGAACTTCACCTGCCGGCGCAGGCGCGCGAAGTCTTCGATGTCACGGGTGCCGGCGACACCGTTATCGGCACGCTGGCATCTGCGCTCGCTGCAGGCTGCGATATCGAGATGGCGATGGCGCTCGCCAATATTGCCGCCGGCGTGGTCGTTGCGAAACTGGGCGCGGCAACTGTCAGCCTGCCGGAACTTCACCGGGCCTTGGTGGCAGCCGGAGAGCCCGGTTACGGCGTATTGACACAGGAACAATTGCTGCTCGCGGTTGCCGAGGCCCGAGCGCAGGGCGAGCGCATCGTCATGACCAATGGCTGCTTCGACATCCTGCATGCCGGCCATGTCAGCTATCTTGCCCAGGCCCGCCGGTTGGGGGATCGGCTCATTGTCGCTGTGAATGACGATGCCTCTGTCCGGCGGTTGAAAGGTGACGGTCGGCCGGTGAATCCACTCGATCGGCGTATGACCGTACTGGCCGCGCTTGAGAGTGTCGACTGGGTGGTGTCTTTTGCGGAAGCCACGCCCGAGGCGCTTGTCTGCAAGGTGCTGCCCGATGTCCTTGTTAAGGGTGGTGACTACCGTGCGGAACAGATCGCCGGCCATGCGTGTGTCAGGGCTAATGGGGGCCATGTCAGGGTGCTGGACTATCAGGATGGTTGTTCGACGACTGAGATAATCAAAGGGATTAAGGCGCTGGAAGCGGGGGAGTAATGCAGGGCTGGGAAGACAGAAGCCAGGAGCTAGGAGCCAGAATCCAGAATACAGAATACAGAATACAGAATACAGAATACAGAAGACAGAAGACAGGAGTCAGGAGTCAGGAGACAGGAGACAGGAGGCAGGAGACAGGAGACAGGAGACAGGAGACAGGAGACAGGAGTGAGGAGACAGGAGACAGGAGTGAGGAGTGAGGCGTGAGGAGTGAGGAGTGAGGAGTGAGGCGTGAGGCGTGAGGCGTGAGGAGCAGGGTGGGCTGCGTGCGCCGATCGCTTTGTTTCGATCAGGATCGGGTGATGGGCTACGGAAGCGGGGGACGAAGAGGCTGATGATTTTTCCGCGGGTTCGGTGGGTTCCGTGGCTAATGTATCGATTCCAGGGTCTTATTTCAGCGCAGATGCGAGTTCCCGAATGATCATCGTCACCGGCGGCGCTGGTTTTATCGGCTCGAACATCGTCAAGGCGCTCAATGCGCGTGGCCGTTCCGACATCCTTGTGGTAGACAATCTGTCGACGGGTGCAAAGTTCGCCAATCTTGTCGACTGCGAGATAGCCGATTTCGTGGACAAGGATGATTTCATTGCCCGAATAGTCGCAGGCGAGCGACTCGGTGCGACGATTGAGGCGGTCTTCCATGAAGGCGCCTGCTCCCGGACGACGGAATGGGACGGGCGTTACATGATGCACAATAACTATGCTTATTCGAAAGCGCTTCTGCACTATTGCCTCGATAAGGGCATCGCCTTTCTGTATGCCTCCTCGGCTGCCGTCTACGGAAAGGGGCGCGTGTTCCGGGCGGCGCGTGAGCATGAGGCGCCGCTCAATGTCTACGGCTACTCGAAGTTTCTGTTTGATCAGTACGTGCGTCGTCTGTTACCGGAGGCAAACAGCCAGGTGGTCGGGCTTCGCTACTTCAATGTCTATGGTCCGCGCGAGCAGCACAAGGGGCCTATGGCAAGTGTCGCTTTTCATTTCAACCGGCAGCTGCTGGAGGGGGGCACGGTGAGGCTGTTTGCGGGAACCGACGGCTATGCCGACGGAGAGCAGCGTCGCGACTTTGTCTATGTGGACGATGCGGTCCAGGTCAATCTCTGGTTCCTCGACCGGTCTGAGCTTTCGGGTATTTTCAACCTGGGGACCGGTCGCAGCCAGACGTTCAATGAGGTCGCACGCTCCGTGATCGCCTGGCATGGAAGAGGCAAAATCGAATATATGCCCTTCCCGGAACACCTGGAAGGACGTTACCAGAGCTTTACCGAGGCCGATATTGCCGACCTGCGAGCCGCAGGTTACAGCAGGCCGTTTCACACCGTCGCAGAAGGCGTGGCACTCTACATGGGGTGGCTCAACGGTGGCGATGCTGTCATCGGCTGAGCCTGTCTGATCCGCAGCGAAAAAGTCCGTGCGGCGGCTCTACACCTTAGCACTGTACCTTCTGATGCCGCTTGTTCTGCTGCGGCTCGCGGCGCGTGGTGTGCGCACTCGCGCATACTGGTGCAGGTGGCCGGAGCGGTTCGGATGCTTTTCCTATCCCCGTGACAAGCCCTGCATCTGGTTGCATGCCGTGTCTGTCGGGGAGGTGCAGGCCGCTGCGCCACTGGTAGAGGCCTTGCGTGTGCGCCTGCCTGAGGTGCCTCTCGTCGTTACGACAACCACACCGACCGGTTCGGAGCGTGTGCGTGCACTGTTCGGTGCTGATGTATTCCATGTTTACGCCCCCTACGATCTCCCGGGTGCGGTAGGCCGCTTCCTTCGGCATATAAGCCCCTGTATCGCGGTTATCCTGGAGCGCGAATTGTGGCCGAATCTCTTCGATGCCTGTTATAGGGCGTCGGTGCCCATTGTGCTGGTGAACGCACGGCTTTCTCCCCGCGCCGTGCGGCATTACAGGTTCGCGGGTAGTCTCATCAGGGAGGCCCTCGGGCGCGTGAGCGCCGTTGCGGCTCAGAGCGACGCGGACGCTGACCGACTGGTCGGGCTTGGTGCACATCCGGATCATGTTCGGGTAACGGGTAGCCTGAAGTTTGATGTCCGGTTGCCGCCGGGTCTGGAAGGAAAGGCTGATCGCCTGCGCGCGCAGTGGGGGCTCGCGCGGCGGGTCTGGATTGCCGCCAGTACCCACGCAGGGGAAGAGGAGGTCATCCTTGCCGCCTTTGGCCAGCTGCGGCAACGATCGCCGGATCTGCTCTTAATCATGGTGCCACGACACCCAGAACGCTTTGCAGCAGTTGCCGGGCTGTGCCGAGGCGAGGACTGGACCGTGGACCGGCTGAGCAAGCCAACCGGCAGGCCGGACATCGATATCATGGTGGGCGACACCATGGGTGACTTGCCGCTTCTTTATGCCGCATCGGATGTCGCTTTTACGGGAGGCAGCCTGATCCCGGCCGGAGGCCATAATCCGCTGGAGGCGGCCATGCTGGGCCGCCCAACCGTCTTCGGGCCGTACATGGACAACGTCGCCCTCATTGCGCAGCTTCTTCTTGAAGCTCAGGCATCCAGACAGATCAAGGATGTGAGCGATATCGTAAACGCGGTCGGGCAATGGCTCGAGGATCCAGAGGCCCGTCAGTCGGCGGGGCGCCGCGCGGTCGCGCTCATCGAGCAACATCGAGGGGCAACCGGCAAGGTCGTCGCGATGATCGAGGCGATTCTGCAGGGGGGAAGGCAGAATCCAGAATCCAGAATCCAGAATCCAGAATACAGAATACAGAATACAGAATACAGAATACAGGAGACAGAATACAGGAGACAGAATACAGGAGACAGGAGACAGGAGACAGGAGACAGGAGACAGGAGACAGGAGACAGGAGACAGGAGACAGGAGACAGGAGACAGGAGACGAGGAGACTGAGGAGTGAGGAGTGAGGAGTGAGGAGTGAGGAGTGAGGAGTGAGGAGTGAGGAGTGAGGAGTGAGGAGTGAGGAGTGAGGAGTGAGGAGTGAGGAGTGAGGCGTTGGCGGTGGTGGCTTACTTCTTTTGCCGGGTATTCCCCGTCTTTCTCCTGAATTGCGTCATACGCCCTTTACGCCTCTACGTTTGGCCATCGCCTCGCCCATTGCCTTCTGTTGCTTGCTGCTGAGGATGTGTTGCGCGATATCGAGTAATTCGTTGTTTTCGCGTTTGATGTGTGCACGGTAGCGGTTACACAAATCCGTCACTTTGCCGGCGAATGCATCGAGATCCTCCACGTGACCTAGCCGTCGCAAGTCCGGTTCCAGGCGCGCCCAGGCGGCATCGAGTTGCGGGTGTTCCTGTTTCAGGCTGTAGACCAGGTCGGCCAGTTTCAGGGATTGCCGCTGAAGGAGGGGAAACAGGTCGATCTCTTCATCCTGGTGGTGAAAGGGTGCCGCGGTTGTGAAATAGCGATGGACACCTTGTGCCGCGGTCCTCGCCTCGTCATCGACGCCGTTCCGCCGCACGTGGGCGACCAGCTTCTCCAGGGTTTCACACTGCCCGAGCATCCGCTGATGGCAGGCGCGTAACAACGCCAGTGGCTGCGTGAAATCGGGGGCTTCGTCACTCCTCACTGTTCCCATCACCACGCAATCCGTCAGTTGGGCTTCTGATCAATCAGAAAAGTGTTGATGTGTTCCACATCGGCCACTGATAGCGTGCCAACTGCGCGTTTGAGTCGCAGGGTGTTGAGCAGATAATCATAGCGTGACCGGAGGTACTCGCTGTTGGCCCGCAGGCGTTCGCGTTCGGCATCCAGCACATCCACGCTGGTACGCGTGCCTACCTCAAAGCCCGCCTCGGCCGCCTGGTAGGCTGTCTTGGTCGAAACCACCGCCTGTGCCAGCGCCTGCACCTGGCTGATTCTGAAGATCACGCCGCGAAAGGCGTCGCGCGTCTCCCGTTCCGTGACTCGTCGCTGCTGGTCAAGCAGCTCCAGCGCCTCGTCGTAGCGATAGCGCGCCTCACGGGTTTGCGAGCTGGTCAGCCCGCCCGTGTAGAGAGGCACGTTCAGCTGGATGCCGATCGAGCTGTCGTTACGTTCGAGGGGAAAGGCGCTCAGGAACTGGTCCTGATCGCGATACGACCAGCTCGCGTCGGCATCCAGGGTCGGCAGGTGCCCTGCACGCTGGCGCTTGATCTCCTGTCGTGCCGTTTCGACAGCCGCCTTCGCCGCAAGCACGCTGAGATTCTGATTCATTGCCGTTTTCACCCAGTCCTCGGGCACGTCGGGGTCGGGCCGCACGAGCTCGAGATCTTCGCGGACGCGGAACAGCTGACTGTACGATACGCCGGTCACCTCGAGCAGGGCATCACGAGCGGACTCCAGGTCAGATTCAGCCTGAATCTCCGTACTGATTGCCAGGTCATACCGGGCCTGCGATTCCTGCGCGTCGGTAATCGGGATGAGGCCCACTTCGAAGCGCTGCGTCGCCTGGTCAAGCTGCCGTTCCGCGGCCTTCTTGTTGGCGCGTGCCAGCTCGAGATCATCCATGGCGGCCAGCACGTTAAAGTAGGCCTCCGCGGTACGTACGATCAGATCCTGTTCCGCCGCGCCGTAGTCAGCCTCTGCCTGGGCGATGCGGCTGTTGGCCTGGACAAACTGAATGAACTGATCCTGATTGAACAGGGTCTGCACCAGACTGACGCTGTAGACTTTGTTCGTGCCATAGCTCGTGGAGCCGCCCGAACCCCGCTGTTTCAGGCGCAGGCGATCGATGTTGCCCGTTGCCTGTATGTTGGGCAATAACAGCGCCAGACTCTGCGGCTTAGCCTCCTGCACGGCACGGCGTGAGGCATCGGAGGCCTTCAGCGCCGGATCAGTCAGCCGCGCCTGTCGGTAGACATCCAGCAGGTTGTCGGCCGCATGCACGGGGCCGTAAGCCAGCAGGCACAGGGTAGCAAGACCGATCAGCAGTGCGCCGTTGTAGCTATGCTTCATGCCTGCTCACCTAATAGACCGGCATCTGGGGGTCGACGTCCCGTGCCCAGGCAGCCACTCCCCCTGCGAGGTTGATTACGTTCGTGAACCCGAACTCGGCTTCCAGAAAGCGTGCAACCTGGAAACTGCGCACACCATGATGGCAGATGACGACGGTTTCTGCATCGGTATCCATGTCGGGAGCTGCCTCAGGGATCTGCCGCATCGGGACCAGCCGGGATCCCGCGATACGACAGATATCGAACTCCCAGGGCTCGCGCACATCGAGCAGCAGCGGTGGTTCTGCGGTCTGGTCCAGGTATGCCTTGAGCTGCGTGGCAGTGAACTGGCGCATACCCTCAGAAGTCGAAAGCAGGCGGTTCGGGTGCATGGATCAAGGGTGGAATCGACGTTTCAAACAGGCTCTCCTGTGCCCATTGCTGGGGACCCACGCGGGTGATCAGCAGTGCTTCCATGATAGGCGGTTTACCAACAATGACAAACAGACGGCCGCCCGGGTTCAGGCTTTCGTGGAAGCCGCCGTGCAGTTCGGGTAACGAGCCGGTGACAGCAATCACATCGTAACGCTCATCCGGAGACCAGCCGGCCGCGGCATCCCTGTTTGCAAACCGCACGTTATGGATACCCAGTCTCTCGAGTTTGGCGCTGGCGCCTTCGAGAAAGTCATCAAAGAGGTCGACACTCATAACCTGACCGCCGAGCCGTGCCAGGCACGCCGTGGTATAGGCACTCCCGGTGCCGATCTCGAGCACGCTGTCGGCAGGCTGGATGTTGAGGGTCTGCAGCATGCGACCTTCTACCTTGGGGGGCAGCATGACCTGAGCATGACCCAGGGGTATGCTGAGATCCGAAAATGCCAGTGATGAGCGATACCTTTCGGGGACGAAATCTTCCCGCGGTGTGCTGGCCAGGATGTCAAGTACACGTTGGTCGAGCACTTCCCAAGGGCGAATCTGCTGCTCGATCATGTTGAATCGGAGCTGATCAAAGTCAATCACGGATGCGGGTTGCGGCCTGCTCATTGCGATCTTCCTCTATTCGGGCCAGTTAGGGTAAGGGATTCGAGGGGGAGAATCCAGAAGCCGGTATCCAGGCGTGAGCCGCCAGGAGTCGCCAGTGAGGAGTCAGGCGTTGGCTGCATGTCGCCGCTAGAGCTTCGCCGTAAGGACAGCTTCTTTGCGTGGCCGGGGACCCTGGAAAGGAGATTCAATAGTTTTCCAGGGTGTTTGCACGGCGCGTTCCAGGCGCCTGAGGAGTGCCCGTCAGGCGCCGCGCCTGCCTCCATGCTGGCATCTGACATGCCGAGTTCACGGTTAGCGGATTCCGGGTACGCGCGCCGGGGTTTTCGCTTGCAACCCGGAGCGGCTTCGGATACCGTTAACGTCCAGCTAGGGGTGCTCCGCAAGGGGCTGAGACATACCCTTTGAACCTGATCCGGTTAACACCTGCGCAGGGAAGCTATTCCGACCAGTCTTCCCCGCATTTGCCAAACCTGCTACCAGAGGGGCAGACTCATGAGCGCGATTCCAGATGAGTTCATCAGAAAGACTTCGGCGTTGTCCGAAGAAGTGACACGACCTTTTCCGGGGTCGTGCAAGGTCTATGTGGAAGGTTCGCGTCCCGACATCCGTGTCGGCATGCGCGAGATTTCCCAATCCGACACGACGGCAAGCTTCGGTGCCGAGCAGAATCCTCCCATCACGGTGTATGACACCTCGGGTCCTTACACCGATCCGGGCGCCAACATCGATCTGCGTCAGGGGCTGGCCGGTGTTCGTGCGTCCTGGATCGATGAACGGGCGGATACGCAATGGCTGGATGCACCCTCATCAGAATACGGGCATCAGAGAGGGGCGGATCCGGCCCTGGCCAGCCTCCGGTTTGAACACATCCGCAAGCCAAGGCGGGCGCTGGCGGGCCGTAACGTCACTCAGATGCACTATGCGCGGCGTGGCATTGTGACGCCCGAGATGGAGTATGTTGCGATTCGGGAAAACCTCCGGCTTGATGAACTGAGGGAAACCGCGCTGTTGCGCCAGCACAAGGGTCATGGCTTCGGTGCCTCGCTCCCGGCGCGCGTTACGCCCGAGTTTGTGCGCGAGGAAGTGGCGCGGGGGCGAGCGATCATTCCCGCCAACATCAACCACCCTGAACTCGAGCCGATGGTCATCGGCAGGAACTTCCTGGTCAAGATCAATACCAACATCGGTAACTCGGCCGTCACCTCTTCGATTGAGGAGGAAGTTGAGAAGATGGTGTGGTCTGTACGCTGGGGCGGCGATACCATCATGGATCTCTCCACGGGCAAACATATTCACGAGACCCGCGAGTGGATCCTGCGCAACTCACCGGTGCCGGTTGGTACGGTTCCGATCTATCAGGCCCTGGAAAAGGTGGACGGCAAGGCCGAGGAACTTAGCTGGGAGATTTTCCGCGACACCCTGATCGAACAGGCCGAGCAGGGGGTGGACTATTTCACCATTCATGCCGGCGTTCGCCTTCCCTATGTGCCGTTGACCGCGGATCGCGTAACCGGGATCGTATCCCGGGGTGGGTCGATCATGGCCAAGTGGTGCCTTGCCCATCACCAGGAGAGTTTTCTCTACACACACTTTGAGGATATCTGCGACATCATGAAGGCCTATGATGTCTCATATTCGCTGGGCGACGGTTTGCGGCCAGGCTCGATTGCCGATGCCAATGACGCGGCGCAGTTCGCCGAGCTGGAGACGCTGGGTGAGTTGACCAGGATTGCCTGGGAGCACGACGTCCAGGTCATGATCGAGGGGCCGGGGCATATTCCCATGCAGCTGATCAAGGAGAACATGGACAAGGAGCTGAAAGACTGCTTCGAGGCGCCTTTCTACACACTGGGTCCTCTGACTACCGATATTGCCCCCGGCTACGATCACATTACCTCAGCCATCGGTGCCGCGCAGATCGGCTGGTACGGTACGGCAATGCTCTGTTACGTTACGCCAAAAGAGCATTTGGGCCTGCCCGACAAGAACGATGTTCGCGAGGGCATCATCGCCTACAAGATTGCCGCTCATGCGGCGGATCTCGCCAAGGGACATCCGGGTGCGCAGGTGCGCGACAATGCACTCTCCAAAGCGCGATTTGAATTTCGCTGGGAGGATCAGTTCAACCTCGGCCTCGATCCGGAACGGGCGCGCGAGTACCACGATGAAACCTTGCCCAAAGACTCGGCGAAGGTCGCGCATTTCTGTTCCATGTGCGGGCCACACTTCTGTTCCATGAAGATCACGCAGGAAGTGCGTGACTACGCAAACAGCAAGGGGTTGGGTGACATGAAGGTAGCCGTCGCAGAAGGTATGGCAGAGAAGGCAAAGGAGTTTGTCGAGCAGGGCGCGGAAATCTATCCCAAGGCTTGATTCAAATTATGGCCGCGGAATCCACGGAACCCGGAAAAATATTTGAATAGTCATTCCGGGTTCTTTGCTGGATTCCGTGTTATCTGTTTAAACGTCTGAGTTCGACAGGCTCCGGCGATGACCGCTCCAGCTTGCCGGCCAAGTCATAAAGTGCCGCCTGTAACGCTTCCTCTATCGTCGGGTGATAAAACGGCATCTTCAGCAGGTCCCACACTGTCAGATCCTGTTCGATGGCCCAGCCAAGCAGATGAGCGATGTTTTCTCCCTTGGGCATCACCATGGTTGCGCCCAGGATGCGTCCATCGGATTTATTCGCATACAGGCGCAGGATCCCCCGGTTCTTGCCCATGATCAGGGCGCGCCCCACCAGTCCGATCTTGACCTCACCGATGGCAACAGCATCGTGCTCGAGTTCTGACCAGGATGCACCCACGGTTGCGATATTGGGTTCGGAGAAGACGATCGTCAGTGGTGTCCGCCGCCGGAACTCGACAGGGTTGTCCTGCACTGCATTGAACCCGGCGATACGGCCTTCTTCGGCCGCCTCGTGCAGGAGCGGCCGGTGGCCTGTCACGTCGCCCGCAATAAAGATGGGCAGCTCACCCAGCTGAAGCGTGTGGGGGTTGAACCGGGGTATGCCACGTTCATCGAGTTCTACCCCGAGTGTTTCCAGACCCAGTCGCTCCAGATTCGGAACCCGGCCGATACTGACAAACAGGCGGTCGACGGTGGCGGCCTGCTCACCGCAGGTGACGTGGAACTTTCCGGCATGCTCTTTGACAACGGGCTCGGTTCCCAGCCAGAGCGGAAACTCTTTGCGCAGAATGTCTATGGCCTGTTCATTTGCTGCCGGATCCTGAAGCCCACCGATATGGTCCTGCTTGTCAATCCCGGTGACGTTAACGCCTACGCGACTCAGGGCCTGCCCCATCTCGAGACCGATGACACCAAGCCCGATCACGGCCAGGGATCCAGGAAGATCGTCCTGCTCGAAGATTTCATCTGTCGTGAAAATCCGATCGCGAAAGCCTTGCCACGCGGGGGGGATGTAAGGCCTGGATCCTGTTGCAATTATGATTTTCTTCGCGCGGATTTTTTCATCGTTGACTGCCAGCAGGTTTGGTTCGAGGAAGGCGGCGTAACCGGCGATGAGTTCATCGCCCATCTCGTCTGTGCTCGAGGACAACACCTTGTCCACGAAGACGTCGCGGAGGTCCTGCACATGCTCCAGTGCGGCGGGAATATCCATGCTCAGTTTATCGGCGCCCTCAATGCCCTGGCGATCGAACAGCTTGCGCCGCTGGAAATCCTCCGCCACCTGGATGGCGGCCTTGGATGGCATGCACCCCACGCGGGCGCAGGTCGTACCGAGTTCACCACCATTGATCAATACATAGCTGTCGGTAACCTTGCGCACTTGGGACAGCGCAAACAGGCCGGCCGTGCCCGCGCCAATGATTGCAACATCCACCTCGTTTTTCACTTCACTCTGACTCCAGGGTTTCGAAATGGCCGCCGCAAGAATACACTGTCACCGCTCCACGTGTAACCACATAGCCCACAAGGAAAGGCATGATGTTGATTGACATCGGCGCGAACCTCACCCACGACTCATTTGCGCAAGACCTCGATGAAGTGATCGAACGCGCGCGCGCCAATGGTGTGGCGCGGATGGTCGTGACCGGCGCGGACCTGCCGCACAGCATGGCAGCTCACGCGCTCGCGCAGCAATATCCGGGTACGCTTTATGCCACAGCAGGCATACATCCTCACCATGCAACCAGCTATGCTGACCCTGTGCTTGCTGCCCTGGAGGCTCTGGCTGCTCATCCCGATGTTGTTGCGGTTGGCGAATGCGGCCTCGACTTCTATCGCGACTTTTCGCCGCGCGATGTACAAAAGAAAGCCTTTGAAGCCCAGCTGGAGCTGGCGGTGTCACTGAAGATGCCGGTATTTCTGCATCAACGTGACGCGCATGCATCTTTTCTGGAGATTCTTTCCCGCTACCGTCACAAGCTGCCCCGGGCCGTCGCACACTGCTTTACAGGTAACGAGGAAGAACTTGAGGCCTATATTGATCTCGACCTTCACATCGGAATTACTGGCTGGATCTGTGACGAGCGGCGCGGGCATCACCTGTGCGATCTAATCGCACGTATTCCAGAGGACCGGCTCATGATTGAAACTGATGCCCCCTATCTCTTGCCGCGCGATCTGATCCCAAAGCCCAGGGCGCGCCGCAACGAGCCCATGTACCTGGGGCATGTCTGTGAGGCAGTAGCGCGCTGCATGGGTGCGGGGCGGGAGGAGGTGGCTACCGCGACTACCCGTACGGCAAGTTCATTCTTCAGCCTGGCAAACGACCTGCCTGGGCGGTTTGCGCTCGGAAGCTGCTGACACCCCGGTCCCGGTGTGTCATTCATAGGATTGTAAGTAAACTACAGGGCTGCTTTGCTGGAGATCGCAACATGGGCGCAGAAGACAACCAGCCTGACTGGAATCGGATCGCAGAGAAATTCGATATCTGGCTGCCCCAGATCGCTCCGGTTGGGGAGGCGTTGCTCGATTCACTGGATATAGTCCCTGGAGACCGTGTTCTTGACCTGGCATCCGGCACCGGCGAGCCCGCCCTGACACTGGCACGGCGAAACCGCGGGGATATCGAGATAGTCGGCATAGACAGCGCGGAAGGGATGGTCCGTGTTGCGCAGGCCAAGGTCGGAGCCGAGAACCTCTCAGGGATTCGGTTCGAGTGCATGCCTGCGGAGGATCTCCGGTTTGCGGACAACTCCTTCGACCGCGTACTTTGTCGGTTTGGCGTCATGCTGTTTGAATCTCCTGCCAAGGGGCTTGCTGAGATGCGGCGAGTCCTTAAGCCAGGTGGACAGTTTGCATTGGCCGTCTGGAGTACCCCGGAAACTATGCCCACGCTGTACTGGGCCTATGAGGTGTTCAGGGACCGTATCGAAGCAGACCTTTATCCGCCACTGATTAAAGTCACATCATTGGGTGGTCTGGGTGTGCTTGACGAGTTGCTCGATCAGACAGGATTCTCGGAGTACGTGATCGAGAGTCAGACGTTTCAGTATCAGTTCGATTCCTTTGACGAATATTGGGATGCGGTTGAAGCATCGGAAATCCTCAAACAGCAGTTCGATGCGCTGGCTTCGTCTGAGCGGGAAGCCATTCGCGACGAGGTCGGCACTTTCGCCCGTAATTTCGTCACGGACCATGGACTGCGTATTCCCCATGATTTTCTGCTCGCGAAGGGAATCAAGTAAACGTCTGGAATCGGCCGGCAACAGATCCGTGAACCGCACGCTCGATATTTTTGTGGATGAACGCCGGATCTTCAGCTTTGAACGAAGTGTCGGTGTGCCGGGTCGTCAGCGGCAGTTTCTGGGACAGATGGACCGCGATATGGACAATGGAATTGAGTTGGATGGCGAATGGATATCCGACCCGGATGTAAAGCACAGGACCCACTTCGTCGTCGGTGAATTGCTGCGTGCGTTGGACAGGGGGAATCAGGCGCTGGCTGCGACATTGTGTACCTATCTCGTCACGCGCGTGCCGCAGCTCAAGGCCGTTTATGGCATGCATGACGGTCAGAATGTCACCGTGGAACTCGAATTTGACTGAGCCGTGTAACGCCCCGGATTGCTCACCGTCGGGCGTCGCCGGAGAGGGATGTTGGGAACTGCAGGTCAGTTGCGGGAGATAAACGTGGGAAAGATGTCGCTGAATCTGGTTATAGGGTCAGAGTTGCAGATAGAACGGCTGGAAGATGACTCCGGCCAGTTATTCAAGGCAACCCTGATTGGCTACCGGGCAGGTCATACATTGATGGTTACTGCACCAATGACGACATCGCTTGCGGAGGGAGACCGCTGTCTCGTCCGTTTCGAGTCGGGCGACAATGTGTTTGCTTTCAACACCCGCGTCATTTCCGTTAACAATCATCCTTATCCCTACCTTCATCTTGAGTACCCCGAGGGCGTGCAGGGTGTCATGGCGCGGCGCAGTCAGCGGATCTCCGTCAATGACCTGGTAATGATGCTGGTCATGGAGAACGAGGGACACAAACTCTCGGTCGCGCTGGCGGATATCAGTCCGTCCGGCGCAAGACTGGTTGCCAATCAGCGGCTGGGATCAGTAGGTGAAAAGTTTTCGATTGAGATTCCCAATCAGGTCTACCAGGCCACCGAGCGCGTAGTTCTGCCCTGCGCAATTCGTTATGTGAGGGAAGAACGCCGGGGCTCAGGTTCCGGCGGCAGCCTATATCATCACGGGGTGGAGTTTGCGGGTTTGACGCGGAAGGCCCTGGCCTTCATCGAACGCTACATCAGCGACAAGGTTGTTGAAAGCCGGCGGCACGGGGAAGGATAAGGAAAGAAGTCAGGAGTCAGGAGTCAGGAGTCAGGAGTCAGGAGTCAGGAGTCAGGAGTCAGGAGTCAGGAGTCAGGAGGCAGGAGGCAGGAGGCAGGAGGCAGGAGGCAGGAGGCAGGAGCAGGAGTCAGGAGTCAGGAGTCAGGAGGCAGGAGGCAGGAGGCAGTGTGTAGGACGCAGCATCTGTCAGAGTCAGTAGTTCGCTGTGGCGCTGATCACTTTTCCTGAAAGGTCCTGAGCGTTTCTCGCGTGTAACACAGGTCTGGAGGGCCAATCTCGAATTCTGGCGTCTGAATTCCTGTTCGTTACGCGCGTGCTAACAGTAGCATGGCCGTTTCGGAGAATTGCAGACCCGCCTGACCAATTATCGCTTCTTCATCAAATTTCGTTTCATCCAGACCGAGTTTGGCCCAGATGTACGAATCAATCGATGTGGGACCATGGGGTTGTTCGCAGAATGCGCCCAGTTCCGACTGGTTTGCAAGGCTATCGGCAAGATGGAGTATTGACGCCTCCACTGCCGCCTCAGACGCATAGGATGGCATGTGGTGATAGCATACCGACTCCTGCAGTATCTCGGGCAGCATCCACATGTTCATCAGTGCAGAACCCAGGTCAGCATGCGTAAAGCCGAGCTCTGAAAGTTCCGCTTGATGCAGAATGCCTTCATCGCCATCGGAGATCAACAACAGGTCACCTGCCTGCTCCGGCAAGCGATGGTAAAGCACGAGGCTGCCGATGTCGTGCATCATTCCAGCTACGAACAGGCGTTCGGGATGCAGAACACCACAATCCTTCGCCAAGGCGCGCGCGATCAGGCCGGTATAGATGCCATGCCGCCAGAAGGTATCTATGTTGACCAGCTTGTTGGAAAGGCCGGTGAAGGATTTGATGGCTGAAACAGCGATAACCAGGCTGTAAAGCTCCCGGATGCCGACGATGGTGATGGCCCGTGATACGGTGTCGATACGCCGGGGAAAGTTGTAGAAAGAACTGTTAACGAGACGCAGCAGCCGTGCTGTCAGGCTGGGATCATGGCTTATGACCTCTCCAATGTCCTGTGCCGACGCATTGTTGGATTCAATAAGATCGAAGACTTTCACACATACGTCTGGCGGAGAGACCAGGTAGGAGACATCGTCAATAAGACTGGCCGCGAAATCTGCGGCCAGATCCCGGGTTGCGTACGGTTCCGGCTGGTTCATGCTGACTTCCGTTGATGTGCCTCGACTAAGGTACGTGTCGGCAGGGTTCCCTCGGGAGTTGAATGGCGCCGCAGACAGGCACAGCAATTTGCGCGGGCTATCACAACCCTGCCAAGTAAGCTGTGATATTGCTGGTAACAGTCTAAAGAACTATTAATGTCGATCCGTAAACCGTCACACAGCCGACCGGGATGGAAAGTGCCATGAATATCGTCCGCCTCAACGATTTCGACCGTAGCCAGCGGGGCCCGCTGGCGCTTGATACAAAGGAACTTTTGCGCGAATGTCGTTCGATCGCGTCCGAACATTTGGCGCGTGTACTCACCAGCATGATGAATGGTGTGGATGACGCCTTGTTCAAGCTGGCGGAGAAGGCGGAGAACAACGCGGTCCAGAGCAGTTACTTCGACGCCATGCGCGAGGTGCGTATCAAGCGCGCGACCATGGAGTCCGAATGCAATGCAGAGTTCATTCGGGGATTCAACCGCGAACTCAAACCCGGAGCCTCCAGCGGGTCGCAGGCATCTCCTTTCGAAAGCAATGATTTCGAGCTGGACCTGGTCGCCCATGAAGATCTGGAGGAATCTCTGGCTGTCAAGAGCATGATTGTCAAGATCCAGGTCAACCACAAACAGGAACTTGGTGCACTCGATCGACGTATGGGCTTTCTCCTGGGGGACCCGGACCTTGAACGCGTCAATAACCCGCTCGGACCGGAAGTATTCTGCAATGCCTTCCGTATCGCCTGCGATCAGATTGAGTCTGGAATCAAGGTCAAGCTGATCATCCTCAAGCTGTTCGACCGTTACGTCGTCAACGAGCATATTGGAAAGATCTACCAGGAAGTCAACCGATACCTGATCTCAAAAAATGTGCTGCCCAAGATTCGACACAGTGTCCGAAATGGGCAGGGAGTCGTTTATGGTCAGCGCAGTTCCAGCGGAGTTTCCGGGGAAGCCATGCCCGACGAGGAGCAGGATGTCTTTGCGACGATGCAGGAGCTTATGGGGGGTGGTGTAGCGGGTGCGCCAGGCGGTGGCATGGGTGGCATGGGTGGCATGGCAGGCGTGCCCGGCTACTATGCTGGAGGTGTGACAACGTCGACCCTGCTAAACAATCTGACACGCATGCAGCAGGGTGATCCCGAGCTGTATGCCGATTCGACAGCCGGATTTGACATGGGCGCTGTCGCTGCCGGTAACGTGAACGTTATCCGGAGTATTCAGTCCACCGGCCTGATTTCCAAGGTGGGTGCCAATGACGGCATGGTGATCGATGTGGTTGCCATGTTATTCGACTATATCCTCGACGACGAAAACATCCCCGGTGCGATGAAGGCGCTGATTGGCCGCCTGCAGATTCCGCTGCTCAAAGTGGCCATGATGGACAGGACGTTTTTCTCCCGCAAGTCACACCCGGCACGGATGCTTTTGAATCGGCTCGCCGAGGCGGCTACCGGTTGGACACAGGCACAGGATGACGGGCTCTATGCCCACGTGGAAAAGACAGTTCAGCGGGTCCTGGTCGAGTTCGAAGACGACGTCTCAATCTTCGAAGAGCTCGACAAGGAGCTGGACCGATTCCTCAATGCAGAGCAGCATGAAGCCGAGCAAAAAGCAAAGCAATCATTGAGATATGCGCAGGGCAAGGAACGCCTGAAACTGGCGAAGCTACGCGTGCGTGAGGAAGTGGATGAGCGTACAGCGCATCAGGCTGTGCCCAAAGGCGTGCAGCAGTTCCTGGTGACCTACTGGCAGAATCTGTTGCTGGTAACGCTTATCAAGGAGGGTGAGGACAGTATTGCCTGGAAGCGCGCACTGACGACGATGGACAATCTGATGTGGTCTGTGCAGCCGAAGAATGGTGCCGGCGAACGGGATCGCCTTGTCAAGACATTGCCGAAGCTGCTCGAGCTCCTGAGTGAGGGGATGGACGTGGTGTCAATGAGTCCAGGACATCGTGAAAACTTCCTGAGCTACTTGTCTGATCTGCACGCCCAGATCGTGCATACCCTGCCGCAGAAAGACGCAGATAGGACAGATCCGCTAGCGATTGACGCGCCACTCAGTCATTCAGTTCAGCAGGCAGCGCCTTATCCGCACCAGATCGAGGAGCCGGATCCGTTGGCGGACGATTTTGTAGAAGCCGGACCGGACGACGGAAATGAACTCGAACCTGGTGATATCGCAGAGAGTGAAGAGGTTATGACGGCAACCATTCATCGGCTGGTCGAGGAGGGCGATCTTGAAGTCGAGGAAATTACTCTTGGCAGCGATGAGGAAGTGCCGACATTGGATGAGGTTGTCGAAGACCGGTACCTGGAACAGGTACGTGAACTCCAGGTAGGGACCTGGGTTGAGTTCCGGACGGACGACGGGGAGGTTGCACGAGCGAAGCTGACCTGGATCAGCCCAGTGAGCGGTGTGTATCTCTTTACCAACCGTCGGGGGCTAAAGGCCGCGGAACATACCCTGCAAGGCCTCGCTATCGAACTGCGTCGTGGCAGCGCGCGGATTATTGAGGATGCGCCACTCTTCGATCGGGCAGTGGGCAGTGTAATCGATGATCTCAGGAAGAAGGCGGGATAAGCACGAAAGCCAGGAGTGCCGAGGCAGGACGCGCATGGCGGGAGAGTGCATCAAGGCATACCAGTCGACCCAGGCCTTTGAAAAATCGGAACGCAAGCCTGCAAGGATTTGAGAGCCCGGCTATGATGCGTTCAACCGGTTCCAGGCGTCCAGTGCAGCTACCTTATAGGCCTCGGCAAGTGTGGGGTAGTTGAAGACGGTCTCGAGAAAATAGTCCAGGGTGCCACCCATGCTGAGGACGGCCTGGCCGATATGGATCAGTTCTGTCGCCCCTTCCCCCAGGATGTGCACGCCGAGCAGGCGACGGTCACCCAGGCTCACCAGCAGCTTCAGTACACCTTCCTGCAGTCCCATGATCTGGCCGCGCGCAGTTTCACGCAGTTGCGCAACGCCAATTTCATAAGCGACTCGCTTCGCAGTCAGCTCCTGTTCAGTGGCGCCTATCATACTCATTTCGGGAATTGAGTAGATGCCGAAAGGGAAATATTCACGTTGCTCACCAGCGGTCTGGCCCATCGCATGACAGGCGGCTCGCCGTCCCTGTTCCATCGACGTTGATGCCAGTGAGGGGAAGCCGATGACATCACCGGCCGCGTAAATATGTGGTACCCCAGTCTGGAAATTGGCGTTGACGGAAAGACGTCTCCGGCCGTCTGTCGTCAGTCCTGCCTTCTCAAGGCCGAGTGTATAGGTGCAGCCAATGCGCCCGGCTGCAAACAGGACCGTCTCCGAGATCAGTCGTTTACCACTTTCCAGCTCAGTGTGTATGTGGCCGTTGTCATCCGTGAAAATTCGTGCCACCTTTTCACGGAGACGCAACACGAGGCCACGTTTCCGTAGCTGGTGCACCAGTTCATCGACAATCTCGCGGTCCATGAAATTCAGCAGCGTAGGCCGTCTATCGATCAGGGTGACCTTGATGTCCATGGCGCTAAAGATCGAGGCATACTCTAGACCGATAACGCCGGCGCCGACTACACCCATGGAGTGCGGGAGACGTTTGATACCCAGGATGCCATCGCTGTCAAAAATAGATTCATTGTCAAAGGGAATTCCTTCAGGCCGATCAGGACGGCTGCCGACGGCGATCAGGAATTTCTCAGCATGCAGCTCTTCATGACTGCCATCAGGCTTTTCTACGTGCAGCGTGTGGCTATCAGTAAAACTGGCGTTGCCGTTGATAAGCGTGACACCATTGCGCGTCAATTGATGCTCGACAACCTCGGTTTCGTGGCGGAGCGTAATGTCCATTCGCTGCATAAGGTCTTCGATCAACAGCTTCTCCTTGAGCCGATAGCTCGGTCCATAGAGACCGCGCTGATCCCATCCGGTGAGATAGAGCACGGCCTCGCGGAGTGTCTTGCTGGGGATGGTCCCGGTGTGTAGGGAGACACCCCCAACAAGCGGCTGACGTTCAACGATGGCAACATCTTTCTCCAGCTTTGCCGCCTGAATCGCCGCCCGCTGGCCGGCCGGTCCACTGCCGATTACCAGGAAATCATAGTGGTGCATTCTGTCCTCCCCGTACCACGTGCCGACTCTGGCGGTGAGCGGGTTGGCGAAGGGACGGCTCGCGCAGGGGTGGCCGGTCGAGGGGCTGGATCTTCAAATGGAGGCAAGCGTGAAGGGTAAAACTCTTGCTGCGGGTAAGCATGGCGTTTCCACTGTCGGCTCCTCACTCCTCACTCCTCACTCCTTCATCCCGCTGCCAGTGCCCCGATTTTCCGCCGCGTTTTTCCAGCAAACGCACCGTCTCAATAGTCATCGCCCGATCAACCGCCTTGCACATGTCATAGATCGTCAGTAAGGCGACCTGGGTTGCGGTCAGAGCCTCCATTTCCACGCCTGTTCGACCACGGGTGGCCACGGTCGCGCGGCAGTAGACGGCTGGGGGTTCGTCCTCAGGCCAAAGGTCTATCTCGACATGGGATAGCGAGAGCGGATGGCAGAGCGGAATGAGGTCGGCAGTTTTCTTGGCGGCCATGATGCCTGCCACGCGGGCAATCCCCAGGACATCGCCTTTCTTATGATTGCCCGTCCGGATATGAGCGAGAGTGGATGTCTCCATGCGGATTCGACCCTCTGCGACTGCTATCCGATCAGTTTCCGGTTTCTCGCCCACATCCACCATGTGTGCTTCTCCCGCGGCGTTAAAATGACTGAGTTCAGACATGGTACGAGGTCCAGGGGGTAGAGAAATATCGGGACATGCTAAGATAGTGCCACAGTCGCCGTTTCTTTTGCCATGCCGGTATCTCTTCAGCAATGAAAGTACGTGTTCGATTTTTTGCCAGTCTGCGCGAGCGCCTGGGTTGCTCGGAGACCTCGCTCGATGTCCCAGCCGGCGTGACCGTCGGTGACATCTGGTCTCAGGCCACAAACGGGATGGCTGTTTCCGATAACGCATTAGCTGCCATCAATATGGAATATGCCAGCTTTGACCGGCAGATTGCAGACGGGGACGAGGTGGCTTTCTTCCCGCCGGTCAGTGGAGGATGAGATGTATATCGAGGTTCGACAGGCGCCTTTCGATCCCTGGCAGACACTGAGTGAATATCAGAAAGATCAGTTTGCAGGCGAAGGTGAGTATGGGGCTACAGCGATCTTTGTCGGCACAATGCGTGATGTGAACGAGGGCGATCGCGTCCGGTCCATGACACTTGAGCACTATTCGGGCATGACGGAGGCCTATCTGGAAAAGATCAGCCAGGAGGCCGCGCAACGCTGGCCGATCCTCGACAGTCTGGTCGTGCATCGGGTGGGGGACCTGGCGCCCAGCGACCCGATCGTGCTCGTTGCTGTCTGGTCGGCGCATCGCGCAGCGGCCTTCGATGCCTGCCGTTTCCTTATTGAGGAACTGAAATCACAGGCACCTTTCTGGAAAAAGGAAACGCTGAAAAGCGGTAAGGCGCGATGGGTGGAAAAGAATACCTGAGCATCGAGCCAAGAGTGAGGACTCAAACAGTCTGAGGCCTTTTCTGGGGCGATAAGCGGATTGCGCGTCCAGTAAGGGTGTCCACGCTTTGCGTACTTCACCCTTCATGCAAGGTCTGTGGTACGCGTCGGATCTCAAACGCCATCTCTTCGAGATCTCCAAACGCATAAGTCGCTGGCGCATCAATTCCTCCCACCGTGCCCGGATTCACCAGACAGCTGACGCCATTCCTGATATTTTCGATAGAGCGGATGTCAGGCGTATGGTCGTGGCCGCAGCAGACGAGATCCCAGTCACCGGTTGTTGCCATGGCGCGTGCGTAATGGGGGTAGTGGACAAGAAAAATGCGGCGGCCTGCCAGTTCAAAACCTGCATCCTGTCCGTAGTAGCGGACAACACTACCCGGTCGTTGCGAAACGCGGCCCATTGTGTATAGATCACCTGTGTTATTGCCATGAATTACATGGACGGGCAGTCGGAACCTCTGCAGCGTCGCGAGCGTGCTGGGCGCTACGACATCACCACAGTGCAGGACTGCCTCGGCACCTGATTGCACAGCATCAGCGACCGCCGCCTCGAGCAAGGCGCGGTTGTCATGGCTGTCGGAAACGATGCAGATTTTCACTCTTGAAGTTGCCGGTTCCAGCGATAGGTTCCCTGCTGCTCGAACTCAGAAATTCGGCTTCTCCGGCGCATCCTTGTACATCTGCATACTCGCCATGATTTCCGCTTTGGCCTCGTCCACACCAGCCCAGCCTTCGACGCGCACCCACTTGCCTTCATCCAGATCCTTGTAGTGTTCAAAGAAGTGTGCAATCTGCTCGAGCGTTACCTCCGGAAGATCACGGAAATCCTGTACATTCCGGTACAGCCGCGACAGCTTGTCGGTAGGGACAGCCAGGACCTTGGCGTCGTCGCCGGACTCATCGGTCATTTTGAGGACGCCCACGGGGCGGCAGCGGATCACTGATCCACTGATGAGGGGTACCGAGGTCACGACCAGCACGTCCACGGGGTCGCCATCGGCTGACAGCGTATGGGGAACATAGCCGTAATTGCACGGGTAACGCATGGCGGTATTCATGAAACGATCGACGAACATGGCGCCGGTTTCCTTGTCCAGCTCGTACTTTACCGGCTCACTGTTGGCCGGAATCTCGATGATGACATTGATGTTGTTGGGGACATCACGTCCCGAATTAACACGGTCAAGGTTCATGGGACGCCTCACTCCGGCAAAGACCTGGGCCGCTATTATAGCGGCCCTTTCGGTCAGGTGTTGGGAACAATGGACGGAATGTGCATTGCGGCTGCAGTAGCCAGCACACTGCCAAGCCTGCACGACCAGGCCCCGCAATAATGGCCAGGCAATCCACAGAATCCACGGAAAACTTATTGATTTATCAGTATGTACTTCCTGCCAAGCTGTTAAATTCCGAGAGGCTGCTGCAATGAGAAAACGCAGTTTTCGAGTAACTCAGGCCGAGCCTCCGCCGTTTGCGGCGCGAGGTAGCTTGTTCGGTGTTTTTTCCGTGGATTCGATGGCTGATCGTTTCTCCTCATTCCTGACCTGGGAGTCTTTCGGACTCAGGCTGATTCTACTGCGGCGGTGGGAGAGCGGCCGAAAGCCTCCTGCTTTCTCGTTGCGTAGGGCACACTAGGCGCCTCGAAAGCGCGATGCTTTGTGCTCACTCTCCCACCTGCCTCGTTACAAACCCCTGAGTCAGACAGGCACAGAGGGGAGCAGCGGAACAATCAGCAACGCAACAATATTAATAATCTTGATCAGCGGGTTAATCGCAGGGCCTGCCGTGTCCTTGTAGGGGTCACCCACCGTGTCACCGGTGACGGCGGCCTTGTGCGCATCCGATCCCTTGCCGCCCAGGTTACCGTCTTCGATATACTTCTTGGCGTTGTCCCAGGCGCCGCCCCCGGTAGTCATGGAAATCGCGACAAAGAGCCCGGTGATGATCGTGCCGAGCAGGACGCCGCCCAATGCCTTCGGTCCCAGCAGCAGACCGATAACGACGGGTGCCAGTACGGGCAGCAGAGAAGGAATTATCATCTCCTTGATTGCCGCCTTGGTGAGCATGTCGACGGCACGCGAGTAATCCGGTTTCTGCGTGTGGTCCATGATGCCCGGCATCTCGCGGAACTGTCTGCGCACCTCGTTGACAATGCCGCCTGCCGCCCGGCCGACTGCCTCCATCGCCATGGCACCGAACAGATAGGGGATCAGGCCACCGATAAACAGGCCAATGATAACCATGTGGTCAGATAGATCGAAGCTCAGAGTGTGCCCCGCTTTCTCCAGGCCATGCGTGTAGTCCGCGAACAGCACCAGCGCGGCAAGCCCGGCAGAGCCGATCGCGTACCCCTTGGTCACGGCCTTGGTGGTATTTCCCACTGCGTCGAGGGGATCGGTGATGGCGCGGATCTTTTCATCGAGCTCGGCCATCTCGGCGATCCCTCCGGCGTTGTCCGTGATCGGACCATAGGCGTCGAGTGCGACGATGATGCCCGTCATGGAGAGCATGGAGGTCGCTGCAATGGCAATGCCGTAAAGGCCGGCAAGCTCATGCGCGCCCCAGATGCTCGCGCAGACTGCAAGTACCGGCAGGGCCGTGGCCTTCATCGATACTCCGAGCCCGGCAATGACGTTGGTGCCATCGCCGGTGGTGGAAGCCTCGGCGATGTGCCGTACCGGGCTGTACTCGGTGGCAGTGTAGTACTCGGTAATCACCACCATGGCGGCGGTGAGCGCCAGGCCGATGAGGGCGGCGAAATACAGGTTCACGCTGGACAGCGACTCGCCCTCCACGACGATGGTCTCACCCATCAGCCAGAGGGTGACCGGATAGAAGGCGAGCGCCGCGAGCACCCCGGCAACGATCAGACCCCGGTACAGGGCATTCATGATCTTGCCGCCTTCACGCGCCTTGACGAAATAGGTGCCGACGATAGACGCAATGATGGAGACGCCGCCGAGAACCAGAGGATAAACGGCCGATGCCGCGCCGGCACTCTCGAGCATGAGTCCGCCGAGCAGCATGCTCGCAACGACGGTGACGGCATAGGTCTCGAACAGGTCGGCTGCCATGCCTGCGCAGTCGCCGACGTTGTCACCCACATTGTCCGCAATCACAGCCGGGTTGCGCGGGTCATCCTCCGGGATGCCGGCCTCAACCTTGCCAACAATATCGGCGCCAACGTCGGCACCCTTGGTAAAGATGCCGCCACCGAGTCGCGCGAAAATGGATATCAGCGAACCACCGAAGGCAAGACCCACCAGCGCGTGCAGGGGATCTTCGACCTGCATGGCCAGCAGGATGGCATAGTAGCCGGCAACCCCGAGCAGACCGAGTCCGACTACCAGCATGCCAGTGATGGCGCCACCGCGAAATGCGATCTGCATTGCCGCATTGAGGCCCTCGTTGGCCGCCTCTGCAGTGCGGACATTGGCACGTACCGAAATGTTCATACCGATGTAGCCGGCAAGCCCCGAGAAAACGGCGCCGATGCCAAAGCCGATTGCAGTCGCCCAGTTCAGAAAGTAGCCGACGATGACCAGCAACACGATTCCGGCTATCGAGATCGTCGAGTACTGGCGATTGAGATAGGCCTTGGCGCCCTCCTGAATCGCGCTGGCAATCTCTTGCATGCGTGGACTGCCGGCGGGTTTGCTGAGAATCCATTTGACTGATACGACACCATAGACAAGTGCGCCCGCGGCGCACAGGAGTGAAAAAATGAGCTCAACAGACATTCGGAGTCCTCCATGGTTGTGAGCCTTGCCTGTGAAAGAAACGATCGGTACGGGATTTCATGGCGCGGGAAAGTGTGTGCCTGGCTTGAATCCGAAGCCCTGTTCAAGTCCGAGGTCGCGGATCAACTGGTCCACCGCAGCCTGGCCATGTTCCTTTTGAACTTCAGCCAGAATGAGCCGGGCAGAATTGCGGTTGTAACCGCTACCCAGGCCGACCTGTATCTGCAGAAGTTCTCGCGCGCGTTGTAATGTCATAGCGGGTGTTATGGAAAAGGGGCGTGCAGCCCCTTTTCCTCGCTTATCATTATTTCAGAATGAACTCGCTGAGCTTTTTCTTGACTGCCACATTCCTGAGTTGCACGTACTTCGGCATACCGTCCTTGCCATAGGGCGGGTAGTCCTCACCCTGGATAAGCGGCTCCAGGTAGTCCCGGCACTTGCTGGTAATGCCAAAGCCGTCGCGGGTGATGAAATTCTCTGGCATCATCTTTTCGACATTGGCCACACGCGAAAGCCTGGCCTCGCCCACTTTCCAGCGATAGGGTCTGGTGCTTGTGCGCACGACCGTGGGCATGACCGAGTTCTTGCCGGCGAGCGCCAGCTGTACGCCTGCCTTGCCCAGGGCATAAGCCTGCTCCACGTCTGTTTTCGATGCAATATGCCGTGCGGCGCGCTGCAGATAATCCGCAACCGCCCAGTGATACTTGTAACCGAGTTTGTCGCGGACCAGGTTGGCGATGACCGGGGCTACGCCACCCAGCTGGGCATGACCAAAGGCATCGCGGGTACCGGCATCAGCCAGGAACTTGCCACTGCGATCACGCACACCCTCCGAGACAACGATGGATACGTAGCCATATTTGTTGACTTTTTCTTTTACCAGGGCGAGGAACTTGGTCTGGCTGAAGGTTACCTCGGGGAACAGAATAATGATCGGCAGATCGCAGTCCTCGGTTGCGGCCAGGCCTCCGGCGGCGGCAATCCAGCCCGCGTGGCGGCCCATCACCTCGAGAACAAAGACCTTGGTCGAGGTCTTGGCCATGGAGGCCACATCAAAGCTGGCCTCGCGGGTTGAGATGGCAATATATTTGGCCACAGAGCCAAAGCCTGGACAGTTGTCCGTAATCGGCAGGTCGTTGTCGACCGTCTTCGGCACATGGATGGCCTGGATAGGGTAGCCCGTTGCCTTCGACAGCTGCGATACCTTGAGGCAGGTATCGGCCGAATCTCCGCCGCCGTTGTAGAAGAAATAGCCGATGTTATGCGCCTCGAAGACCTCGATCAGGCGCTCGTATTCACGCTGGTTTTCCTCGAGGCTCTTGAGTTTGTATCGGCAGGAACCGAAGGCACCACTCGGCGTATGGCGCAGCGCCGCAATATTACGTGCTGACTCCTTGCTGGTGTCGATCAGGTCTTCGGTCAGGGCCCCGATAATGCCGTTCCGGCCCGCATAGACCTTCCCGATCCTGTCCTTGTGTTTGCGTGCCGTCTCAATCACGCCGCACGCGCTGGCATTGATGACGGCAGTTACACCGCCGGACTGGGCATAAAAGGCATTTTTCTTCCCGGTTGATTTCGCCATCGATGTGGATACTCCTGTTCTCGTTAAAGGTTGCATTCAGCTTTCAGAAGAAAGCGACACACCGCGTGATCCGTCCCCTCCGGAAACGGGTGCAGCCCCGGCGACTATCCGGGTGCGCTCCCGTTTCTGGCGCCCGCTTGCTCCGCGCTGTCTTCCGTATTCTGTTTCCCGCTGTTTCCGGCCACTATGGCCTCGGCCGATCAGGTATTCCCCTCGGGGATTATTTTTCCGCCTCCAGTGCTGCCTGATCCGCCTGCACCTGTAGCAGCGTCACGACACACTCAGTGATATCGTCATACTCTTCGATGCCGGTACTGAACATCTGATGCAGCCGATAGAAAAACTGGCTCTGGTAACGGTCTTCGCCCGTTTTTGAGATGATGAAATTGCAGTCATCCCAGTTCCAGTAGATTGCCGGACAGCTCGTCAGTTGACTGGTGTGGGGATTGAGACGCAACTCCGTTTCGGCGAGCTCCACTTCGACGTCCTGGCCGAACCGTTCTTTGAGTGCCGTCTTGACGGACCACAATTCAGTGTCACTGAAATCCGGAATTGCTTTCACTGGCTGTAATCCCCTGAGCTCTGCGCGGTATTGCTGCTGTTGTCTTCTCGGGCTCCCAGCCGCCATGCGTGATGCGGCCGGGCGGGAAGGATACCGCAAAACCCGATCCTATTCATGAACTTCGTTGACTGATGCCATGCGGAAAAGGTAGCTTAACGGCACCCCGCGACCGCGGCCATCTAAAAAATTGTATATGCGCATGGAAAAAACTTTGCGGGACTATGGGTTAAGCTCTTGGTAGAACAAGAAATAACTGAAGGGGATGACGCAAAATGAGGATCGTACTGCTGGGCGCACCTGGCACCGGAAAGGGAACGCAGGCCAAGTTGCTGGTGGAAAAGTACAAGATCCCCCAGATTTCCACCGGGGATCTGCTCCGGGATGCGGTGGCGGCGGGCACACCGCTGGGGCGCCTCGCCAAGGCCGCCATGGATGCCGGACAACTGGTTTCGGACGAGGTCGTGCTCGGCATAATCCGCGAGCGACTCGCCACGCCGGACACGCGCAAGGGATTCATTCTGGACGGTTTTCCCCGCAACATTCCCCAGGCGCAGGCCCTCGAACAGCTGCTTGACGAACTGGGCAGGCCAATCGAGCTGGTGGTTCTCATTGAGGTCGATTTCGACATTCTCATGCAGCGTATGACAGGCAGGCGTACCTGTCTGTCCTGCGGCTGGACCTGCAATGTCTACTCGTCGCCACCCCACGTGGACGGGCTCTGCGATATGTGTGGGGCCAACCTGCGCCACCGTGCCGACGACAATGAAGAAACGATCGGCAATCGCCTGAGGATCTACGAAACGCAGACAGTTCCGGTGGTCGATTATTACCGGGATCAGGAGAAACTCCGTACTGTACAAGGCGTTGGAGAGAAGTCGGATGTCTTCAAGACGATGTGCAAACTGGTCGACGCTGCCCTTGTGACTCGATCTGCAACATCGCGCAGGCGAAGCGGGAAGGCCGCGAGGGCAATCGCGGCACAGCGGGTGGCGGCGGCGCAGAAGGGGGGGCGGCGGGCTGGCGCGAAGGATACCGGCGAGGCGGCCGCGCAGAAGAAACCCGCTACTGCGAAAGCGGCTGTCACGAAAAGTGTGCCGGCCAGGAAAACAACAGCCGGCAAGACGTCCGCGCCGAAGAAGGCGCCGACGGCTAAGAAGACTGCAAGCGCGAAAAAGATGCCGGCCGGGAAAGCTAAGGCAAAACCTGCAGCGAAGAAAAAGGTGGTCGCGAAGAAGCGGCCAGCGACAAAAAAGAAGGTGATTGCGAAAAAGGTACCGGCCGCCAGAAAGAAGGTGGCCAAGAAGAAAGTGTCTGGCGCTACGACGTCCGCCACGCGCAAGAAGACCACGGTGAAAAAAACGCCGGTGCCGAAGAAAAAAGCGGCCACGAAGAAGATCACGACGAAGAAAAAGGCGGCCGCGAAAAAGCCGACCCCTTCACGCAAGACGGCAACGGTGAAGAAGGGCCGATCGCGAAGGTAGGGGGAGGGAAAGGCGGGGATCCAGAATCCAGGAGTCAGGCGTGAGGGGGGGCTCCACACAGAACACGAACTCTGCCCGCCAGGGCGGTTTTATTCCGGGATCTGCGTGTCTTCGTGCGCTGAGATCGCGGCATCGTGGCCAGAATCCGCTTATTGGACATGC
>CAVPOO010000002.1:0-278155 GCA_963707015.1 uncultured Gammaproteobacteria bacterium | reverse complement strand
AGATTACGCGGGTACACCTGATATGCGTAGTGACGACATTCTAGCATCAGCCCGCGAATCGGGCTACAGGCAGCTGTTTAGCGGTTGCGGGTCTGTTTACGCAACCATTCACGCTCCAGGTGCGTGACCATATGGCGGATCGCGTGTTTTTGATCCGGTTCGAGGGAAACAAATCTGGCGCCGAACCGCACCGGTTTGTGGTCAGTATCTTCGAGTACGTGGCGAACCTCGATTTCCGTTTTTAGTTCCTGACCGTTGGGAAAGCAGATCCGGCAATCCGCGAAAGACTGGTCCTTGCGAATCTCAGGCTGATTGTCGATGCGAACACCGATGCCCAGTGTAGATAAGTCATACAAGCGTCCTTCAAGTATCTCCCCGTTCTCGAGCGGCACGAATACCGGGATTTCCATCGACAGTGCGACACGAACGCGATAGGCGGCACGTCGCTGCATGTAGCGTATGGACGAGGGGATGGCAGTCTTGTAGATGGCGCCGCCTGGCCGGCTGACAACTTCTATATCGCACGCAAAGCTGAGGTGTACGCCCTCGCAGAGGCAGCGCACCGTCAGTTTACTCACTTCCTCCAGTCGCTTGTGGCCCTCAGTTGCGTTCAACTCATCGAGGAGCAGGATATTATCGTCGGGCTTTACGCCGAGTATCATGCTGCTGAACTGTCGTTCAACGCCAGGAACGCTGACACTCAGCAAGGTGTGATTGTCGAAGATGCGTCTGAGCAGGCCGACGATTTGCGGAAAGTGGGTGACCTTTTCGCTTTGACCCTGGTATTCCGAAGTCTGTTCCTTGACAGAAGAGGTTGTCATCATCCTGATTCTTGTGCGTCATGTATTATCGCAAGCTGTGCAGCGATGGGAATTGTGGCTGTAAGGTGTCTGCTCCCTGTGCGGTTAGGCCTTGGCAAGGGTTCGGTTCGTCTCCGCGCACGCGGACGTATCACCGGATGGATCGTAGAGCCGCCCGGATTGCAGCTGACCGCGCAGGATATCCAGCAACTGCTGTACGTTGCGGCGGCTGAACTGGACTAGCGTCCCGTTGACACGGTTCTGGCGCTGGCAGGTCTGAACGTCGTCAAGAAGCTGCTGCCACAATCGCGCCACGTGATCATTTTCGTCGCACCATTCGATGCAGGCGTTGGTGCCGTAGCGGTTGCCTGAGAAGCCGGCTGTCTCAAGTAAGCGCTGACGCTGTTGCTCAAGCTGCTCAAGTCCATGCACCGATGCATTCTTGGCTGCCACAGCAGACTCCAGGTTCCCCACGTCATTCGCGGCGAGTGCGGCAGCTTCATCCTCAAGCTGGCGCCTGAGCCCCTGGGTATGAGCGAGTGTCTCGTTGAGCAGCGTAAAGAGCTGCCGGCGGCAAGTTTTCCTGTCCATGGTTCAGTCGGGCCCTTAGCTCAAGTCGTTGAGTGCCTTTTCGATACTGGTGAGCTTCTCGGCAATAGTCTCGGCATCCACTTCGAATCTGCCACTGATGATCGCTTCCTTAATGGCATTGACCCGGTTGGTATCGACGACAGGCTCACTGGCAACGGTTTTTGCCAGCTCTTGAAGTTTCTGGGCTGCAGGGGTCAGACTCACCTGGTCCGAGCTTGTCGCAGACGCTGGCGCGTTCGGGGACCTCTGTGTGTCGGTCTGCGTGCCGGTCGCCAAAGTCTGGGCCTGCGACCCGGAATCCACTGCATGGCTTGATGCCGGTGCAATGTTGTTGTTGATTTCTATGGCCATTTGGTAACTCCCGATCGTGTTATCTTGGAACTGTCAATTCTTATATCGCTCTACAGTTCAATAACTTTAGACGCTTTTCCACGCAGGTTCTCTTAGAGTGTCACTTTTATGACGCCTGTTGCGGTCACCACGCCTTCCACGATCTTTTTCGAGTTCAGGGAGCGGACGCGGATACGTTCGCCACGGCGCCCATCCATGACAGCCTCACCCTGCATGCGCACTGCCAGCGCACCCTGGCTGGCTTCCAGGGTAACGCGATCGCCGCGCCTTATGATACGCGGGGCTTCCAGCATATTTGGTGTGAGTACCATACCGGGCGATACGGCACGTTTCAAAATCTTGTCTTCGAGTTGCGAAGGGTCATCCAGGTAGCCGCGGGTGAGCGAACTGATATCTTGCTCAACCAGCTCCACGCTGGCCTCGTTCACGGGGCTTCCCCGCCCCAGGCTTTCGCGCACCACCAGGACGTCCGCCAGCACCGAAACTTTGCCGGTAACATAGATTCGCCAGCCGTCCGCATCCGGGCAACGAATGCCAACCGTGGTATTACCCTGCAGGCGTGCGCCTTGCGGTATGAAAGCGTCCAGGACTCCGTTGCACTGCGTCAGGCGCAATCGATTATCGAGCGTTCCGATCGTTACCTCGATGTTGCCCATATGGTGGATCTGTGCCTGTTCCCTGAGATAGGTTTCGGCTGTGGTGCGGATCGAGTCATGAGACTGCAGCGTTACCGCCCAGCCAGTGGTGGCCAAGGCACACAGCAACCCGCCGATGGCCAGGCTGAAACGAATTTTCAAAGCATCGGACATTGCGCGTGTCGTCCTCTTGGGTATCAACTTCTCACATTGTCGATTGCGCTGCAAAACTCATGCCCGAAACACGCCGCATGCCCCTGGCTGGTGAGTGCCGAGGGGCTGTGCCAGTTGTGTGTCGACAGGGTTTGCCGGTCTGCGGTGTGAACTTGCCGCCTCGGGCTCTGTTGCGATTGCCGCCTCCCGGTTGTCACGGCTAGCAGGTGTCTGCTCGAGTCCTTGGGACAGCTCGTCGCGGCGGTCATTCTGTTACTGGTGCGAATGTTGAATCATCTTTATCTATCAACAGGATGATTTCGATTTTTCGCGGCACGTTGTGCAGATGGCACGCTTGGATTGCCGCTGAAACGGAACATCGACGGGTGTTTGGCATGCCTATTGCCTGACTTGTCCACACCAGCCGTTAAGCTCGAGGTCGTCATGCCGCTAAGCATCGATTCTGTATTGGGTCCCCTGCCCGAAGCGCTGTCACTGCGCTCGCGTCGCACCGAAATTCTGGCGTCCAATCTCGCCAACGAAGACACCCCTGGTTACAAGGCGCGCGACATTGACTTTCAAGCGGCCATGGGCAAAGCCCGCTCGGAACAGCTTGCTCTGATGCGTACTCATCCTGCGCACCAGTCCGGTCCAGGCAATCTGCCGGAGGGCGCTTCTCTCAAGTACCGTCAGCCACTGCAGGCATCGATTGATGGCAACACCGTCGATGCCCAGATGGAACAGGCGGCCTTTGCCGAGAACGCCGTGAACTACCAGGCGACGCTCTCATTTCTCAGCGGTCGTATCAAGGGCCTGATGGGCGCAATTAAAGGAGAATAAGTGATGTCACTGTTCAAGGTCTTCGAAATTGCAGGTTCCGGCATGAGTGCACAGAGCGTGCGGCTGAACACCACGGCCAGCAACCTTGCCAATGCGGAGAGTGTCGGCAGCACTGAGACCGATACTTACCGTGCGCGTCACCCGGTCTTCTCCGCCGTCATGAAAGGGCTCTATGGTGGCAATGATCCGTCGGCGGTGGGCGTGCGTGTCCTGGGTGTGATTGAGAGTCAGGAGCCGCTGGAGAAACGTTACGAACCGGAGCACCCTGCGGCCGATGAGGATGGCTACGTTTTTCTTCCCAATGTGAAAATGGTCGACGAGATGACGAACATGATCTCTGCCTCGCGAACCTATCAGAACAATGTTGAAGTGATGAACACATCCAAACAGTTGCTGCTCGCGACCTTGAGGCTCGGCCAGTAGGCAGCATAGAACGGAGATTGAACGATGATTAACCCACTCGAAAGTGCCGGTCTCGAAGGAATTGGTCTGAGGACGACTGAGCAGCTTCAGGATGCGGTTGCCCAGTCAAAGGACCGGCTGGGGCAGGACGCATTTCTGGAGCTGATGGTTGCTCAGTTGCGTAACCAGGATCCCATGAAGCCCATGGAAAACGGCGACTTCCTGGGGCAGATTGCCCAGTTTGGAACTGTCTCCGGTATCGAGGATCTGCAAAACTCCTTCAAGGAGCTCGCCTCGTCACTGGTCTCCAATCAGGCACTGCAAGCATCCAGCCTGGTTGGCCACTCCGTGCTTGCATCGACCGGGACGGCGCCACTCGCACAGGGCGGGAGCATCCGCGGCGTCGTCGAACTGCCGACCTCGAGTCCACTGGTCTCACTCAAGGTGTTCGATTCCACCGGTCAGCTTGTCCGCCGCATGGACCTGGGAAGCCAGGCAGGCGGTCCGGTTCCTTTCCAGTGGGACGGCCTGCGAGATGACGGACAGTTTGCAGTGCCAGGAAGCTATTTTCTGAGCGCCGAGGCCGAGGTCGGTGGTCAGAATGAAGCCGTTGAGACTCTGCTTGAAAACCGTGTATCAGCAGTAACACTCGGCCAGGGTGGCGGCCTGGTGCTCGACCTTGAAGGGATAGGACCGCTCGACTTCTCTGAAATTCGACAGATCATGTAAGCAGGGGGACAAACCATGCCGTTCCGTATCGCACTCAGTGGACTAAACGCCGCGTCTTCGGACCTCAAGGTGACGGGTAACAATATCGCCAATGCCAGTACCACGGGTTTCAAATCTTCACGGGCAGAATTTGCCGACGTCTTTGCCGTGTCACTCGGTGGAGTGAGTTCGACGGCCACCGGCGGCGGCGTGCGTCTGTCACGGGTAGGTCAGGAGTTTTCGCAGGGGAACATTGAATTTACCTCGAACAACCTGGACTTGGCGATCAACGGCGAGGGGTTCTTCGTGCTGGACGACAACGGCTCCCGGGTCTATACGCGCGCCGGCGGGTTCAGCATCGATCGCAACGGCTTTGTCGTCAACAATGCGAATCAGAACCTGCAGGTGTTCGCGCCCATAGCAGGTGGCTCGGGCTTCAACACGGGTTCCCTGGGTAATCTGCAGATTTCGCTCACTTCCGGTGCGCCACAAGCTACCGGCAACGTGGACTTTGCGGTCAACCTGGATGCTTCTGACGTCAGTGTCGGAACGCCGGCGACCTTTGATCCCAATAATCCAACTACCTATAACTTTGCCACGTCCTATGTCATGTATGACTCACTCGGTGCCGAACATACGGCGACTCAGTATTTCCTTAAGGACGGGGCCGCCACCAATACCTGGTATACCTGGCTGTATGCCGACGACGGGACAGCTATGCAGAACGTCACACAGGGTGGCGGCAATGCGTTCGCAACAATGGCATTTAACTCGGATGGTTCAATCGACACGGCCGCTTCGACCGGTGTCAATGGCGTGGTCAGCTATGACCCATTGCCCATGACTAATGGTTCGACAGCGCTGGCGCCGGCCGTGAATTATTCCTCATTGACCCAGTTTGGTGCACCCTATGGTGTTAATGCCTTGTCACAGGACGGATTCGCCGCGGGACGTATCACTGGCCTCGATATCGGTGAGACCGGTGTGGTATCAGCGCGCTTTACCAACGGCCAGTCGATTCCGCTCGGCAAGGTTGCATTGGCCAACTTTCCGAATGTGCAGGGTCTACGGCAATTGGGGGATACCTCCTGGTCAGAGACCTTCGCGTCGGGTGATGTGCTCATAGGCGAGGCCGGCACCTCCAGCTTTGGTCTCCTGCAGTCGGGCGCACTTGAGGCCTCCAATGTGGATATTGCGGAGCAGCTCGTAAACCTCATCACTGCACAGAGAAACTTCCAGGCTAACTCGCAGGTCATCAGTACGGCCGACACGATCACGCAAACCATTATCAATATCCGATAAGGCGGGGGTCAAGTCGATGGATAAGATGCTGTATATCGCCGCCAGCGGCGCGCGCCAGATCATGACTGCCCAGGCAGTCAACACGCAAAACATCGCAAACGGCAGCACCAGCGGCTTTCAGGCGGATCTGGCGGCAATGCGAAGCATGCCCGTGTACGGTCACGGGTACCCGAGCCGAGTCTTCTCTTCGATCCAGGGCATCGGCGTCGATTCCAGTAAGGGCTCGCTTCAAAGCACCGGCCGTGAACTCGATGTCGCGGTGAGTGGTGAGGGTTGGATTGCGGTTCAGGCGCCGGACGGCACGGAGGCCTACACACGGGCGGGTGACCTGCGCATCTCGCCATCCGGTCTGCTCGAGACCGGCGCGGGATATCCCGTGATGGGTGATGGTGGTCCGATCATTGTGCCTGATTCTGAAAAGATCGAGATCGGGGACGACGGCACTGTCTCTCTCCTGCCTCTGGGTCAGAATCCTTCCACGCTTGCAGCAATCGGCCGTATCAAGCTGGTCAATCCCGATCCGGGCATGTTGACCAAGGGCGTCGATGGCCTGTTACGGATGCAAGACGGGTCGATCCCGGAGGCGGCAAGCGATGTGCGCCTGGTAAGCGGGGCGCTGGAGTCCAGCAACGTCAATCTTGTGCGCGCGATGGTCACCATGATTGAACTGGCCAGAAAGTTTGAAGCCCATATCAAACTGCTTGATACCGCCCGCGAGAACGATACGGCATCGGCACGAATAATGAATGTTTCCTGAACACATGAACCGAAGGGGTTAACCAGATGAGCGAGCCACTCTACGTTGCCATGACAGGGCTTGATGCGCAGCATACGCGCATGAGCGTGATCGCCAATAACCTCGCGAACGTGAATACGGTTGGCTTTAAACGCGACCGTACCGTGTTTGCCGACCTGCTTTACCAGAACGTCCAGCAGGTAGGTGCCCAGTCATCCCAGGACACCACCCTACCTTCCGGCATCAATCTGGGCACGGGGACACGCCTGGTGGCAACTGAAAAGCTCCATAGTCAGGGTAACCTGATCCACACGGAGAATTCGCTGGATGTCGCCATCCAGGGGCGCGGCTTCCTGCAGATATTGATGCCTGATGGCTCGCTTGGTTACACGCGTAACGGCGCCCTGCAGAAGGATTCATCGGGGCAGCTGGTTACTGCCAAGGGCTATCTGGTGCAGCCGTCCATTACCATTCCGGATGGCGCACAGAATATCACTATTGCGTCCGATGGGGTGGTATCAGTGCAACTGGCCGGGCAGACGCAGCCAACCCAGGTTGGCACGCTGCAGCTTGCAGATTTCATCAATTCCACGGGTTTGCAGCCAATGGGAGATAATCTCTATGTCGAGTCTGCTGCGAGCGGGTCGCCGCAAACCGGAAACCCCGGCGATAACGGGATCGGCGTGCTTGTTCAGGGTTCGCTGGAAACTTCCAACGTGAACGTAGTGACGGAACTGGTCAATATGATTGAGACCCAGCGAGCCTACGAGATGAACTCCAAAGCCATCGAGACCTCTGATCAGATGCTGCAGTTCGTGCTGAACCAGCTCTAATTGCAGATCCAGAGGAGAGCTGAAATGACTGCTATGAAATACATCTCGAGCGCTTTCATTACGCGACTGTTATTCATGGTGATGGTTGGCGCCGGGGCGGTGGGTTGTTCAGTGGTGCCTCAGAAGACTGTGGATTATCGACCTGTCATACCACCCGACCTGTCGCCGCCTCCGCAGACAACGGGCGCCATTTATCAGTCCGGTTATGAACAACGGCTGTTCGAGGACATCAAGGCACGGCGGGTTGGCGACATTCTCATTGTTACCTTCGATGAAAAGACTGCGGCGACGAAGAACGCCAAGACCAACACAGACAAGGGATCAGAGGTTAATACCAATGTGACCGAGTTTCTCGGAAGCTTCCCGCAGTTCAACGTACCGGGTCTGATACCGCTCGCCAGCAACAACAACAACACGCTGGATAACGATTTTGATTCGAGTGTGAACTTCGACTCCGATGCCGGCAGCAGCCAGAGCAACAGCCTGTCGGGAAACATTGCCGTCACCGTGATACAGGTCTATCCAAACGGTTACCTGTTTGTGAGCGGGGAAAAGCGGCTGACTCTCAACCAGGGTGATGAATACGTGCAGCTTTCCGGCATCGTTCGGCCGGTGGATATTGCCAGCAATAACGTGATTGCTTCATCAAAGATTGCAGACGCCCGTATCGCCTACAGTGGCGAGGGAGTCCTGAATGATGCCAACCGCATGGGATGGCTGACCCGCGTCTTTAACAGTCCTTATTGGCCGTTCTGATGGCAGGCAAGACGGAGTGACGAGTATGCAGCATTGCACCCGATGGTTGCTCGCGGTGGCCTTGGCGCTGATGGCGGCAGTGGCGGAAGCGGAGCGCATAAAGGATCTGGCAAGTGTTGCCGGGGTCCGGAATAACGAGCTTGTCGGCTACGGTTTGGTCGTTGGCCTGGATGGAACGGGTGACCAGGTAACGCAAACGCAGTACACGGTTCAGAGTCTGAAGAACATGCTGAACCAGTTCGGCATCACGATTCCTCCAGGCATTACCCCTCAGCCCAAGAACATTGCGGCGGTCTCCATAACGGCCACTATTTCGCCCTTTCTCAAACCCGGGCAGATGATCGACGTAACGGTCGCGTCGATTGGCAATGCGAAAAGCCTTCGGGGCGGCACGCTCCTGATGTCTCCGCTGAAGGGCGCCGATGGACAGATCTATGCCATGGCGCAGGGAAATCTCATTGTTGGAGGTTTGAGTGCAGGCGGTGCAGACGGCTCTACAGTGACTGTCAACGTACCTAGCGTGGGTCGTATTCCTAATGGCGCGACGGTAGAGCGCGCCATAACGAATCCATTTCTTCTGGGAGACAGCCTTGTTTTTAACCTTCATACGGCAGACTTCACGACTGCCAGCCGACTCGCGGCGTCCATCAACAGAACCATAGGACCCGATACTGCACAACCGATCGACGGTTCATCGATCCGCGTCAGTGCGCCAACGGAGGCGAGTGAAAGGGTAGCTTTTGCATCGGTCATTGAAAATATTTTGGTGGACCCCGGCGATGTGGCCGCCCGCGTAGTGGTTAACTCCCGTACTGGTACCGTTGTGATTGGTAATCACGTGCGCGTAAAGACCGCAGCAGTCGCGCACGGTAACCTGACGGTCACGGTGACTGAGGATCAACAGGTTAGTCAGCCAGGCGCGTTTTCGCGGGTCGGCACGACCGAGGTTACGCAGCGCAGTGCCGTTGACATCAATGAAGAAGGGGCCCGGGCATTCCTGCTCGATCCCGGCATCACGCTGCAGGACATCGTAAACGCCGTGAATCGGGTGGGCGCGGCGCCCAGTGATCTGGTGGCGATACTTGAGGCGTTGAAACAGGCAGGCGCTCTTCGTGCAGAATTGATCGTGCTGTAAAGGAATGGGGTTTCCCACTAACGACAGGGGTCCAGAAAAGTTACTCCTAACACGGTCCCGAGGTGGATAGATCGGTGCCGCCGGGTGTTGGTACACCATGACCATCCCAGTTGATCCAAGCGTCTACACCGACTTCCGCGGACTCGCGGAACTTCGGCGGCGTGCGAATGTTGACAGTAGTGAGGACATGTCCGGAACGCTGCGCGAGGTTGCGCAGCAATTCGAGGCGTTGTTCGTCAGTATGATGCTGCAGAGCATGCGTGACGCCAGTCTGGCCAACGGGATGCTGGACAATGATCAGAGCGAGCAATACCAGAGCATGTTCGACCAGCAAATGGCACTGGAACTGACCAAGGGGCGTGGCTTGGGTCTGGCGGATATGCTGGTGCGGCAGTTGGGCGGCGACGTGGATTCCTTTGTAAATCGTAGCCCGCCAACGGCTGTTCCGCTAAGGACGCAGCCAGGGCAGCCACCGATCCCGGTGCCGGTTCCTGAATCAGCGGATCCCAGCTCTCTGCAGAGGTTGGCTGACTGGAGGCCGGCAACGCAACAACAGTTCGTTGCCGACTTGTGGCCGCATGCCGAGCAGGCAGCCAAGGCCCTGGCAACAGAACCGGAAGTGCTTCTCGCGCAGGCGGCGCTGGAAACAGGCTGGGGACAACATGTGATTTCGCGGGCCAACGGCAGCAGCAGCCACAACCTGTTCGGCATTAAGGCGGACCCGCAATGGACTGGCCAGCATGCGGTGGTCAGCACGATAGAATTCGACCAGGGTGTCATGCACAGGCAGCAGGCCCGCTTTCGTGCCTACGACTCGCCTGCGGCAAGCTTTCAGAATTACGTAGAATTTCTGAAGGAAAATCCGCGTTACATCAGCATGTTGAAAAAGCCACATGATGCGCAAGCCTATGCTGAAGCTTTGCAGCAGTCGGGGTATGCGACAGATCCGGATTATGCTGCAAAGATTATCGGCATATTGAACGGTGGCCAGCTCCGGCGGGCTGTCGATGCAGTCAAGGATAGCGCGGCGAACGCCGTTATCCTGAATGAGGAGAATGCAGCCATGCAATCCAGCGCAGCGAAACTTGAAAACGACGGCCGACTGCTACAGGGTGGGGACACTTAGCCGTGGCAGATTTGCTTGGCATTGCAACCTCCGGCCTGCTTGCTTTCCAGCGCTCGCTGGATACAACGGGGCATAACATTGCTAACGCGAGTACGCCCGGCTATACCCGGCAGCGTGTAGCGCTGGGTACCCAGATACCCCAGTTATCGGGAGCTGGATTTATTGGCAGTGGTGTGCAGGTGGAAACGGTACGCCGTCTCTACGATGGATTTCTGACCGATCGCGTGAGATCCACGACGTCAACGAGTAGCAGCCTCGATATCTATCACGATTTCGCGACCAGGGTATCCAATCTGCTCGGTAACGCGCAGGCTGGGTTGAACGCAGGTCTTCAGGATTTCTTTGATTCCGCGCAGGGTGTTGCAGATGATCCTACCTCGATTCCTGCGCGCCAGGTGATGCTCTCCGAGGCGGAGTCGCTTGAGACGCGGTTTCAGTACCTGAACAATCAGCTGGATACGCTGCGCTCTGAGATTGACCGGCAGGTGACCGGTATGACATCACAGATGAGCAGCCTCGCGGAATCGATTGCATCCATAAATCAGGAAATCGTCCTGGCCACGGGTAACGCGGGTGGTCAGCCCCCGAATGATCTCCTCGATAAGCGTGATCAAATGTTGCAGGAACTGTCTGAGCTGGTTTCTATCCGTGCTTTCGAGCAGGATGATGGTTCCGTGAATGTGTCCATTGGCAATGGTCAGGCGCTAGTCACGGGATCCAGAGCCGCGACCCTGACGGTCAGTGGCAACGAATTCGACGCTTCCCAGATGGAGATCGTATTCCAGGTTGGCACCAGCTCCGCGGTTGTGACCGATTCCATCAGCGGAGGACAACTGGGAGGCCTGATGGAGTTTCGCGCAGGTGTTCTCGACTCCGCCCAAAACAGCCTGGGCCGGATTGGCATCGCAATGGCTTCCGAGTTCAATGCCCAGCATGCACTGGGCATGGATCTCAATGGCAATCCGGGGAATGCTTTTTTTGCTGTCGGAGCGTCGCAGGTTTTTCCCAGTAATAATAATTCTGGTAGCGGGACTGTCAGCGTCGCCTACGATACAGCGAACTTTGCTGCTTTGAAGGTAGATGACTACGTGCTCGGCTATGACGGCAGCAATTATGCATTGACACGCGTATCGGATGGTTCAACGGTGCCCATGTCAGGGGCGGGCACAGCCGCAAATCCCTTCCAGGCTGACGGTTTGTCCATTGTAGTGGGTGGAGCGCCAGTCGCGAATGATCGCGTGTTGATTCGCCCGACGCGCGCCGCTGCTAACGGTTTCGGCGTACTGATAGGGGATGCCCAGCAGATTGCTGCCGCTGCGCCCGTCAGGATCAGCGAGGCGACGAACGCCAATGGTGCCCCCACGAATTCTGGTAATGCGGCTGTCAAGCTAAATGGCGTTGATTCTACCTTTGGCCCTCTGAGTGCGGGTATTACACTGACCTACGATGCCGCAAATCTGCGTTTCGATTACACGGGTGATGCATCCGGGACAATCAGCTACGATCCAGTGACTGACACTGGAGCAACGTATACCATTGCCGGCGTTACCTTTTCGGTTTCCAGCACGCCGGCGAACGGCGACCAGTTTGTACTTTCCGACAATTCCAACGGGACAGGCGACAATACTAATGCCTTGCTGCTCTCTGGACTGCAGACTGCAGCAGTGTTGGATGGTGGCAGCAACAGCTTCGAGGGTGCATACGCAAAACTGATCGCGGAAACCGGGCTGCAGACTCGCCAAGCGGAGATTGATAGTGAAGCGCAACATGCGTTGCTCGCCCAGGCGAGGGAATCGCGCGAGGCGGCATCTGGGGTGAACCTCGATGAGGAAGCAGCCAATCTCTTGCGGTTTCAGCAGCAATACCAGGCTATGGCGCAGGTTATACGGATTGCCGATAGCTTGTTTGAGTCATTACTCGGGGCGGTAAGGAGATAGCGGGATGCGGGTCTCGACAGTGCACATGTTTCAGCAGGGGTTAGATGCGATCGTTGATCGGCAGTCGAAACTGTTGAAAACACAACTCCAGCTTTCGTCCGGGAAGCGAGTTAACAACCCATCTGACGACCCCGCCGGTGCCGCTCGTATTCTGGACTTGCAGCAGGGCGCTGCTATTACGCGTCAATACCAGGCAAATATACTTGCCGGGCAGAGCCGTCTGGAATTGGAAGATGCTGTGCTGGCCAGTGTAACAAACAGCTTGCAGCGGGCGCGTGAGCTCGCAGTCGGCGGATTAAATGGTACTCAATCAATCGAAGACCGTACCGCGATGGCCAAGGAAATCCGCCAGATCACGGATGAGGTCATGGCTCTTGCAAACACCAAGGATGCCAATGGCGACTACCTGTTTAGCGGGTTTCAGACACAGACGGCCCCTTTTTCGACCAACGGGAGTGGTACCTACACATATAGCGGAGACCAGGGGCAACGATTTCTGCAGGTCGGGCCCACGCGCCAGGTGTCGGTCGGTGATTCCGGGCTGGCCGTCTTTATGAAGATTCCAGACGGGGCCGGTACCGGCTTTCAGGACGTCTTTACCAGCCTTTATAACCTGGCGACTGATCTTGAGGCGAATACGCCGAATAGCCGTTCGCTCACAGAACTCGATAATGCCATCGAGAATATCCTGGGTGTACGAGCGCAGGCGGGCGCACGTCTGAATGCAATTGATCGCGAACGAGAGGTCAACGATTCGATGCTTTTCGAGCTCGAACAGGCCCGTTCCGCAGTGGAAGATATCGACTTCGCCGAGGCGGCAAGCCGCTTGAGTCGCCAAAGCCTCGTCCTCGAAGCCGCACAGCAGTCATTTATCCGCGTTCAGAACCTCAGTCTCTTCAACTTCTTGTAGGCGGTCACCGCAAACAGCTAGTTTTGCGCTTGCGTTGCGGTGCACGCCCGGCCATGTATGCCGTCGCGCCTGCATTATCTGGTACAGATCTTGCCTGTTGAGTTGGTGTGTGGGCCCGAGTATCGGGTCTGATGAGATTCTCACCAGACACATACCGACGAAGCGAACAAATGTTGAATATGAAACAGGATGAGACTGGTCTTGCCGACCGGAGTGAGGAAACAGAACGCCGTTTCGATGGCGATGAGCCTCGGCAGGGAGAGTCAGGTGAGGCGGTGACGGGATGGGAGTGGTATGAGGCGCGCTATCACTACAATCTCGTCGAAAACGGCATCATCGATGTGCTCCGCGCTCGATGGGAAAAGATCGTTGATAAGTCTGTCCTCGATATCGGTGCCGGATCAGGACACTGGACAAGTTTTTACCTGCATTGCCTGCAAGCGCGGCACGTTACCGCGGTCGAGGCATCGCCTTTCTGCGTGAAGGATCTCCACGCAATGTTTGAGAAATATCAGAATGTTGAAGTTTGCCATGCGGATTTTACCCATCCGACATTCGAGGTCGGCGCCAGCTTCGACATTGTCAACGCGATCGACGTCATGCCCCAACTTGCCGACGACGTATGGGAGTTGGTTCTGGCAACTATCATCCGTCACCTTGATCCGGCTGGAATCGGCATTGTGAGTGGGGAGTTTGGGCCCGAGGCACATGTGGTGGGGGGAAAACACAGGTACCGCTCCCTTGAACAATGGAAGCACGTTTTGCGTCGATGTGGGGGGCAGTTTCTTTCAGTCATGCGCTTCGACGGACTCAGGGGTGGCGTCAACAGTAACCCCAACAATAACCCAAAAGATAACCTATTGGTATTCAAGAGAAAGTAATGCTGTGCAACCGCGAGTATCAACTCGCATGGTCTCTTTGGCCCATATGCATTAGTTGATGTCTGCCCGGGCGGGTCGTGGGCATTGGTTTGTGGCGACATAGGTTGTGAAAAGCAGAAACAACGCGCACAAGGGACGGATCGTGATCAAACAGTCTGAAACAAACAGTCAGCCAACGTATCTGGTGTCGTATCCAAAATCTGGTTCCACCTGGCTTCGGTTCCACCTGGCGAACTGTATGTCGGAACATTCCTGCGATTTCACCAACGTGCATACGTTAATCCCCAATTTTCATCTTACGCCCACATGTTCAGAAGGGCACAGCCAGCCAGGAGTACTAAAGACCAGAGTGTTCTCGGTCAGACCATCAGGCCGCATCAGCTAATCATGGCGGATGACGGGTCAACCGATGGTTCTCGGAAGCTTATCAGGCGTTACAGACAGCGTTACTCCGAGTTGGTGACGCCTGTCTACCACGCCTGCAACGCGGGTATCGTGGATCCCCGAATCGACGCGCTTCGTGCCGTTACCGGTGACTATGTGACCTATGTGGACGGCGACGATCGCTTTCTTCCCTTGAAGATAGAAACAGAGCTGAAACTGCTGATATCGAATCCTGATGCGCGTATCGCCTGCTCCAATAATTACTACATGAGCGGCTCAGCGGAAAGAACCGGCCTCTGGGACGAAGAAGACGCCGTACCGCAGGATAACGTGTTTTTACAGACCTACGGGCGCGATTTTCCGAAGCGAAGTCTTTTCAGAATGGAGTTGGCGGATTACCAAACCTGGCGGGCGGTCGGATTTCATTATACGCGCCAGATTTTGAAATGAGGATACGTCTGACAAAACATTTCCGCATGGTCTACTGTCCCGAGCCACGGTCGGAGATACGCGTCCATGGCACGGGTTTGTCCAGCGTTATCGCTATGAAACACCTGCAGGCACTGGATTACATACAGTTCAAGAGCCAGCCATTACTGGCAGATCTTTCTCCATTTGAAAGAGAGCAGGCCAACTGCGGATACCAATCCTGGATCAGGAAAGTCATATTACCGAATGCAGAGAAAGAGGTCGGCCCGGCAGTAGCGTGAAAGAATCTACTGCGACCAAAGAGTAGTCATACGCTCTTCCGGGATAGAACGACGGGTTTCACAACAAGGGAACGGCTGATATGAGAAACTTCGACTCACGTGGCGGCAATCTCGTTTTTCTGATCTCCATGCCGCGATCCGGGTCTACCATGTTACAGCGGGTTCTGGGGGGACATAAGGATATTCATACCGTGTCTGAACCCTGGGTAATGCTACATCCCGCATATGCACTCAAGGACCACGGAATCGAAGCTGAGTATGAGGCGCCTTTGGCGAAGTCAGCCCTCGACGATTTCCTGGCAGGTTTCGAAGATGGTGTCGAGGTCTATATAGATGGAATCCGAGCGATGGCGTCGGTATTGTACGGCCGCGCTCTTGAGGAATCGGGTCGGCGATATTTCCTGGATAAAACGCCGCGTTACTTCTACATTATTCCGGAACTGAAAAAAATATTCCCGAATGCAAAATTCCTTCTTCTCATCCGGAACCCACTCGCGGTTCTTTCATCGAATCTTGAGACATGGTTCGAGAACGACATCACACGGCTTGAACATTCCTACAATTACAACGATCTCCTGAAGGGGCCCGGACTGTTGCTGGATGCCATTCAGCAGTTGGGTGAGGAGGCGATAGTCGTCCGCTACGAGGACCTCGTTGCGGATCCAGACGGTACGGTACGACACCTGTGCGCCGGGTTGGGTATCCCATTTGATGCCGAAATACTGAACTATCGCAGGGGATGTCTACTGGAAGGCAAATACGGAGATCAAGTCGGCGTTCAGAGGCATGAGGTGCCGGTTGCGGATCACCGGGACGAATGGGTGAAGCGGTTTTCCAACAGACAGCTGCTCGAATTCGCCGTTGCCTATATCGATCGTCTCTCGGAATCTGTGCTCGAACGTCTTGGGTACCCGTCCGATGAACTCAAAGCGGCGATTCGGGGAAGCACAGCGGGAGCTCACCAAGGACCGGTTCTCCCGGACGTTGCTGCACTCAATCAGGAAGGCGAAACGTTGTTTGCGGCAGGGGATGTGGAAGGGGCTAAAAAAAGTTTCAGTGATGCCTATGCAAAAGATCCGGGGAACGCTGAAATCTGTAACAATCTAGCCGTTTGCTTTTGGCAGGCTGGTGAGCCCGGGCAGGCGCTTCTCTATCTGGCGGAGGGTCTGAAGATAAGCCCGGACGACCGCAGTCTTATCCTTAATGGAGGCCAGATACTTGCGTCCAGTGGTCGAGAAAGCGACGCCAGGGCACTTTACATGTCCTATTTGACTGATCATCCCAACGACGAAGAGATAGCCGGCTTTGTAAGTGTTGCGGATTCTAGTTCAACGGACCTTCCGTTATCACAAAGTGGAAATGCCAGCCGCAGTATTGTGGTTGACGATAATGTGGTAGTGAGTTCAATCGTATCAACGTTCAACAGCGAGGCATACCTGAGAGGCTGCCTCGATGATTTGCTGTCACAGACGATTGCCGAGCGAATGGAGATTATTATTGTTGACAGCGGTTCCAGCCAGAAAGAGTGGGAAATTGTACGGGAATATCAGCGAGAGCATCAAAATATCCTATACATCCGCACTTCGGTGCGAGAGACGATCTATGCGGCATGGAATAGGGCTGTTCGCGCCGCGCGTGGAAAATATTTGACGAATGCCAACACCGACGATCGTCATCGCCGCGATGCGCTGGAACGTATGGTTGCGGTGCTTGAGGCCAGAGCGGACGTCGCTGTCGTTTATGCCGACTCTGCAGTTACGGAGACACCAAATTCGCATTTCGATACAGCACCGCTAATAGGCTACTTCCGCTGGCCGGACTTTGACGGTCGGAGATTATTTGAAGTGTGCTATCTGGGCCCTCAACCCATGTGGCGCCGTGAGTTGCACAATGCGTACGGCGAGTTCGATTCATCTTTCGAAGTGGCTGGCGATTACGAGTTTTGGCTGCGTTTGGCAGCAACAGAGAGGTTTCACCACATTCCCGAAGTTCTAGGGCTTTATCTCGTCTCACCGGGTGGCATGGAGCAGCGGAATCTTCAGCGTTGTGTTGAGGAGTCAGAACTCGCTAGGGTGCGTCACTGGCCAGTAAGCAGCGGTAGCAGACCTGTGGCAGGTGGTAGTTTCCTCGTGCCCATAGAAGCTGAGTCCGACACCCCCGATCCAGCGGAAATATTTGCCTATAGCGACAAACCGCTAGTGAGTGTGGTGATGCCCACGCGCAATCGCAGGGGGTTGATTCAGGATGCGCTACGCTCCGTAGCAGACCAAGACTATACAAACTGGGAAATGGTTATTGTCAATGATGGCGGAGAAGACGTTTGGGATTTGATTCAGAACTACTTGCCTGCGCAAAAGGTTCGCTATATCTCAAACTCAGAGGGGGTTGGGCAGGTCGCCGCGCGCAATGCGGCGCTTCGTGCGGCCCGCGGGGACATTGTTTGTTACCTGGACGACGATGACGCCTATTTGCCCAATCATATTGGAACCATTGTGAGGGCGATACAGCAAGGCGAGCATGCATTCGTTTACACCGACGCGGAGTATGCCACAGAAACCATTGAAAATGGTCTGCGGTCGGTTATGCAGCGTGCCACGCGCTATGCGCATGGAGCATTCTCTGCTGAGCAGCTGTTGGTCCAGAACTATATCCCTATCAACACCTGGGGACACACGCGGGACTGCCTGTGGAAGATAGGGCTGTTTGACGAGGAAATGACCTGCCTGGAAGACTGGGAGTTCCTTTTGCGACTCACAAGTCAGTATGGTGCCCAGCACGTAGGGGTGACTACCGTGGAGGTTCGGGTCAGAACAGACCTGTCAGACAGCGTGTCAAGCCAGCGGCGGCTTGAGTTTCTACCAACGTTCCTGGGAATTTACCAGCGGTATGAGGACCGTGGTAAGCAGAATGTACAGACAGGGCGTCATCAGGTACTCCGAGGTCTCGTGCAGGAGGCCGTTGACAATGGAGTCATTAGCGGTAGCCCGGACGTTGTGTTTCAGGCCGTGCTAAAAGAGTTGTACGCGTCGTCCACCGAGCGGGGGAACGAGCCCCAACTCGAATCTGAAGGTGATCGCAGGGCAATTACTCGAGCCTACGAGGAGTGGAAAGGGCATCACGAGTTGCAGGCAGCGCAGCGTGAAATACTCGCAGAGCGTCTGCTGGCGCATGGCGAACCTTACCCTGCGATCCATTTGCTTGTCACGGTGGCTCCCGGCCATGAGTATCAGCTCGCAGACACACTGGATTCGCTGCAAGCGCAGTTGTACAGAGGCTGGGGATTGACCGTCATCGCAAACTCAGCTGCGCCGGAGCCAGCCGTTGATGAATTGGACATGATCGAGTGGGTTCATGTCACAGGTGACCGCCATGCAGCCCTCTGGGCAGCGATCGAACAATCCCCGGCGGATTGGCTCGCCGTGATCGATAGCGGCGACACGCTAGCCCCCGCGGCCTTGTTGTCATGCGCCAGCTATATCAAGACGAACCCCGCCTGGCGTTTTATCTACGTGGATGAGGACCTGGTTGATGCCCATGGCAAAGCTTCAGATCCCCGCTTTAAACCCGATTTCAACCTTGACCTGCTCAGATCGACGCCTTATGTAGGAAACTTTTGCCTGATAAAAAGTGAAATATTGCGACACACTGACAGGTACGATCGCAGTACAGGGATAGACAACTACGCCATGGCATTCCATGTCCTCGAGACGTGTGGTGAAGCGGCAATTGGCCATATCGCGGATGTTCTGTTTCATCGGTATCGGGGGAACGAGGGCTGCATTGATTCGCCTAGCCGCGAAACACGGGACAAGGAAATTCTTGTCGGTCATCTAGATAGATGCGGTGTTCCTGCGAAGGTCGTGGAAGGCATGTTGCCCCGCAGCTACTTTGTTCAGTACCAGCATTCGGTCAAGCCCCTAGTCAGTATTATCATCCCTACGAAGGATCGGCTGGATCTTGTGAAACCCTGCGTTACAAGCCTTCTCGAAAAAACAACTTACCCCAACTATGAGGTCTTGATTGTAGATAACAATAGCGTGGAGCCAGATACGCTTTGTTACCTGGAGTCTTTGGAGGTCGGTTCTGCGCGAGTCAGCGTATTGCGCTATCCCCATCCCTACAATTTCTCTGCCATAAACAACTTCGCCGCCAGTAAGGCGAAGGGTGATTACATCGTACTTCTTAATAACGATACCCAGATCGTGCAGCCACAGTGGTTGGAGCGAATGATGGCGCACGCACAGCGCCCAGAAGTAGGGATCGTTGGTGCGCGACTAGTATATACCGACCAGAAGATACAGCATGCCGGGGTTGTTCTTGGCATGGTGGGAGTCGCAGAACATATTCATATCGGTTTGCCCATGTCTGATCCCGGGTATATGGGGCGAGCGCAGGTGGTTCAGAACTTCTCCGCTGTAACTGCAGCGTGTATGGTCGTAAGGAAGTCAGTTTATGAGGAGGTCGGAGGTCTTGACGACAATGCGTTTAAGGTATTGTTCAATGACATAGACCTCTGCCTAAGAGTCGGAGAACAAGGCTACAAGATAGTGTGGACACCATTTGCGACCCTCGTTCATCATGGGTCCAGTAGCATTTCGAAAGAAATGGTCCGAGGACAAGTTGCGAAGCGCCGCGCGGAAGCCTTCCGCATGTTTGAGCGGTGGTTGCCCCAGTTGGCGAACGATCCCGCATACAACCGTAATCTGAGCCTGAAAACTCGGGATCCGATGCCAGAATCCGAGATCGTTCCCAGCTGGGATCCCGTATTTCATGATCGGCCACGCATCCTTGGTTTCCCATTCGACATCTGGGGCTGCGGCGAGTATCGGGTGAGGGCGCCCTTGAGAGGGTTGGGGGCTCAGGCAATCGCACAAACAGCATTAGTACCCGAAGCCGATGCCAGGCGCCTGCCGGAGATTGGCGAACTCGCACGCATAGGGCCTGACACCCTCTTGCTGCAAAGTTTTGTTCACGATACTCAGTTAGGAGCGCTCGAGCATTATGCTAGGCTGTTCCCGGATATGTTCCGTGTCTTTGAGCTGGATGACTTGAAGACACAAATGCCGGCCAAAAATCCCCATCAGAAGACGATGTATAAGGATATAAAGAAGCGGTTGCGCAAGGCATTGTCTCACTGTAATAGAATGATTGTTAGCACGGAACCCCTGAAAGACGCGTATGGCAAGATGATTGAAGACATCGTAGTTGTGCCTAACTATCTGGAGCGTGCCCGCTGGACAGGGCTCGTATCAGAAAGGAGGCAGGGGGAGAAACCACGCGTCGGGTGGGCTGGTGCACAGCAGCACCATGGCGACCTTGAAATTCTGTGTGATGTGGTCAGGGAGCTGGGGGATGAGGTGGAATGGATCTTCTTTGGAATGTGTCCTAAGGAGTTGCAGCCTTTCGTTCGTGAGTTCCACCCCGGTGTCCCATTTGATCAATATCCGGCAAAACTGGCCAGTCTGAATCTTGATCTTGCGCTTGCGCCACTTGAGCACAACAAGTTCAACGAAGCCAAGAGTAATCTGCGTTTGCTGGAGTATGGCATTATGGGTTGGCCAGTGGTGTCGACAGACATCTATCCCTATCAGAACGCACCGGTCCACCATGTGTCTAACAATGCGCGTGCCTGGATCGCTGCCATCCGGGAACGTGTTAATGACCTCGATGCCGCCGAGAATGAGGGGGACCGTTTGCGGCGGTGGGTGATGCAAGAGTGGATCTTGGAAGACCATTTGGAATGCTGGTTGGAAGCCTTGACACGGACTTCATGTGTGTCGGGCAAAAATCATCAGTTGCCTCAAACTGGAACGGGCGGAGCCTGTTGACGAGCTTGTAAAACAGCTACTTAATCGTGATTCCAAGTGCCGCGTCCGGCCAATGGATTATCATCGTACCCACCATTGCTGGCTCTTAAGAGTTTCCCTGGTTTTGCCGCTAAGCTAGGCGGAGGCGGTAGATACGACATCTACAACGTTGTATATCCGTCAGTTATCAACCAAGCAATGTCCTGCCTTTTTCGGGGCATTGACTAAGGGGAAAAATCATGGCACTAGTCATTAACACGAACGTGGCGTCGCTGAATGCCCAGCGTAACTTGAGCTCGACCATCGGTTCAGTACAAACTTCCCTGCAGCGATTGTCTTCGGGTCTGCGTATCAACAGCGCGAAGGACGACGCTGCGGGCATGTTCACTGTCCAGAAAATGACCGCGGATATTCGCGGACTGAACCAGGCCGTTCGGAATGCAGGCGACGGCATTTCACTGGGACAGACAGCAGAAGGTGCTTTAGGTGAAATCGGTAATAACCTTCAGCGTATTCGTGAGTTGGCTGTTCAGTCGGCTAATGGAACGGTTGAAAACCGCGCTGGTCTGCAGGCGGAGGTCGATCAGCTCACGCAGGAGATCTCTCGCATTGTCCAGACGACTGAGTTTAACGGTCGGAAACTTCTGGATGGTAGCACGTCGGGGGGAATCGTATTCCAGGTCAGTCAAGATGGCAATGCCAGTGGGCAGATTTCGGTGACCGGGACTAATTTGGCGACGGGTAGTTTTGCTGCGTATAACGCAAGTCTGACCGCGACGGGGACCATCGATATCACGACTCAGGCCGCCGCTTCCGGTGTGCTGTCGACAATTGATACCGCTATCGACGCCGTATCCAGCAACCGATCGACGTTCGGCGCGGTGCAGAATCGGTTTGAAGCGGTAATCTCTAACCTTCAGAATTATGTGGAGAACCTGACTGCTGCACGTAGCCGTCTGCAAGACACAGATTTTGCTGCGGAGACGGCGAACTTTACCAGTTCACAGATCTTGCAGCAGGCCGGTACAGCGATGCTGGCGCAGGCGAACGCCTTGCCGCAGGTAGCACTCTCCTTATTGGGCTAAGGGTCCACGTAGGTGAATGGCGGGTGTTCGGGACAGGGAGTCCCGAACACCCAGACTTAATCACGATATAAAGGTAAGAAACCATGTCATCCGAGTTTGTAAAACCAACATCATCGGTTGGTTCGGCACGGATGCTGAAATTCCCCGAGATCGCACAGGTATCTGGCTCATCATCGACGGTGGAGCGGAAAGACCGTACCACTGGCGGCCAGAGCTTGCCAGGCGTGGAGTCTGATCGCCCAATGGAAGTCAAGGTCAAGGAGGCAGTAGGGAACCTCAACGATTTCGTACAGAAACTGACCCGCACTCTGCAGTTCAGTGTTGACGAGGAAAGTGGTCGGACTGTTATTAAGGTGGTTGATTCCGAAACCAATCAGCTGATTCGGCAGATTCCTCCGGAAGAGGTGTTAGCGCTGGCCCGTAACCTGGCCAACGGTGAAGGGGTAATACTCAAGGAGCAGGCCTGAACTGGTACTGCATTTGCATAGTTCCCGTCAGCAGGTCTTAACGTTTCAGTCGGACAGGGGTATTCCATGCTAAGCGCAGCCGGTGTAGGGTCAGGGCTCGATATTGAGGGCATCATCAATCAGTTGATGGTGCTTGAGCGTCGACCACTGAATGCCCTTGAAGACAGGAAGGATGAGTACAACGCCGAACTCAGTGCGGTTGGTCGCCTGAAAAGCGTTGTATCGTCATTTCAGTCTGCAATGAAGGACCTCAAGACAACCGACGCTTTTCAGGTCTACACGGCTAGTTCCGACGATGAGGATGTTTTTACTGTCACCGCCAATAGCGCTGCGTCGGTGGGCACCCTGGATATCCAGGTGACAAATACGGCTGAGGCCCACAAGATGGGCTCAGCCGTATTCGCGGATACCGACACCACAGTCGTTGGCGGCGCCGGCGACCAAGTGACCCTTAGTATCGGCACGACGTCGTTTACCGTTGATGTGAGCGGCATGACCTTGGGTGACATCCGGAATGCGATCAACGATGCCACGGACAACGTTGGTGTGAGTGCAGTGATTGTCAACGAGACAGATACTGAGCACTATCTTGTGCTCACCTCTGACAACACTGGGATTGCAAACACGGTTGGTTTATCGTTTACAGGTGGGGTGGGGACCACGCTGGGCATTACGACCATCAATGCTGCCGAAGATGCCCATCTCTTGCTTGACGGTACTTATACAGTCACCCGTCCTTCCAACACCATCACCGATGCAGTAGATGGGCTGACACTGAATCTGAAATCGGAGTCGACCAGTGCGGTGACGCTCAACGTCGAGCGTGATGTGGCATCCGTTACGGCGTCAGTACAGTCATTTGTAGAGGCTTTTAATGAGATTCGCTCGACAATAGATAGCCTAAGAACCGGGGAACTCCAGGCGGACAGCACACTGCGGACCATCGAGTCAGGGATCGTCAATATTCTTAACGTCCCTCGCGATGGTCTTGTGGGCAGCTATAAGGTACTTTCGCAAGTTGGTTTGACAATCCAGAAAGACGGCAGCATGGGATTGGATACCGGCGAGTTGGAGAGTGCGATCAATACAGATTTCAGATCTCTGGCGGAGCTTTTTGCCAATGATAACGAGGGTTACGTGTACCAACTGGAATCCTTGGTTAACGAGTTTCTAAATGCTGATGGTGTGCTAGATAACCGGACAGATGGTATTAATGCTCGCCTCGGCCGGGTCGATGATCAGATTGCCAACATGGAGTTTCGATTGGGCCGTATTGAGGAGCGATTCCGCCAGCGGTTCTCGGCGTTAGACGCACTCATGGGCCAGTTGACAGCAACGAGTAACTTTCTGGTCCAGCAGCTAGCAGGACTGTGATTAACAGATGAAGTGAGGCATAGCAATGACACAAAAAAATGCGCAGCTTGCGCTCAACCAATACAATCGGACGGCAGTCCAGGCAGGAGTTGCAGCGGCAAGCCCTCACAGGCTGATCCAGATGCTCATGGAAGGCGCGCTGGACAAGATTGCGATTGCCAAGGGCCACTTGGCGCGCGGCCAAATGGAGCAAAAGGGGAAACACATCGGTTGGGCGATATCCATCGTTGGGGGTTTGCGCTCGAGTCTGGATCTGAATGCGGGCGGGGAAATTGCCCAGAATCTGGATGATCTTTATGACTATATGGATAGACGCCTTATTACTGCCAACTTGGAAAACAGCGTTGAGATACTCGATGAGGTGGCAGCCCTGCTGCGGCAGATCAAGGAAGCGTGGGATGCCATTGGCGATCAGTTAAGTACGAAACCGTCTGGTGCCTCTTCCACTAACGCCAGTTTAGCTGGTGGATAAGCCACATGCGTACAGCGCCTACGTCCCAGGATGCCACGCTCGAAACAATCATCGCGCTCTCGCGCGAGTTGCTGTCGTTGGTAGAGTCCGACCAATGGTCCAAGGCTGCATCAATCGAAGCCGAGAGACAGGTAAACATTAAAGAGTATTTGTCGACATCACCTGCCGACCAGGACCTCGAACGACACCAGCAGGTGTTCAAGGCGTTGTTAGATCTCAACGGAACTGTAATGAGCTTGCTCCGTGAGCGCCGTCAGGATTTGGTTCGCGATCTCCGGTCCGCTGAGCAGGGGCGGGCTGCGGTGCGCGCATACACTGGAAATCGCGAGTAAGTCCCGCTTCTGCTAGCAGTCAGCTGAGAAAATCTCCTTGTCATAATCGCTCGTCTGCGCGTATCGTCTAGCAGATGTCAGACGCAGAATTCGACAACGGCCGTGAATCGCGCTCTGCTATGGACGTTATGGGCGTAGTTTTCGAGACAAGGGCCCCAGTCAGCTGGTTTCCACTGCACAATGTGCTCACTTCCATGGAACTCGCTGAGATCAACCAGCGGGTCGAAAGCGTATTGCATACGGTTGCCGGCCTTGATGACCAACGTATACCGCTGTCGGATGACGCATCGCCAATCGTACAGGAGCTTGCCCGACTGGATTTTAAGCTTAGCCTCCTGCTTGATCTAGTAGGCGATCTAGCGAGTCGGAGTCTCGATCGTCCACCATTACGACGAATACAGATAGGTGCGCGCAGTGTAGTTTGGGAAGACAGCTGCGAAAATGTGCCGGCGGTCGATTCCTGGGGGAAAGTCGAGCTATGGATTCACCCATCGTATGCTCACGCACTATCCTTGCCGGGCCGTATAAAATCAGTACAAGAAGCAGGCGAATTAGCCCGTATTACCGCAGCCCTGTCAGGTCTGGGGGAATCAGCTCAGGAGATGCTGGAACGTTGGATATTTCTACACCACCGTCGTGCGGTTGCGCATGAGCGTCCAGGTAAGGTCTGAGCCAAGTTCCGTTACAAGCGACATAAGTTATTGTTTGTAAAAAATATTAGTTGGTTATTTTCGAGCGGGCAGGAGTGTGCTCCACGTCTTGCCCCGTCGGAATTTTGACATTTTCTGGGCTCAATGGTTAACTTGGTTTGCAGCCATAGGTCAGAAGCGGAATCACGGTGCGGCGGCTTATCACGTTTCGTGATTTCCCAGGGTTAACGCATAGTCAACGAGTATATTGGGGGGGATACTCATGTCACTTGATGGCAAAGTGCTGGTTATCGAGTCGGATGATAGTCGCAGCAAGGAACTGGCGGCAGTACTTGAGTTTATCGACCGCGAGCCGGTGCAGGTACGAAACTGCGTGGCTTGGAAGGAAGCCGTTGAAAACTCCGGTGATCTCGTGGCTGTTCTCATTGGCAGCTGTAAGTCGGACCAGGCCTTGGCAAAGCTGCTCAAGGATATTCATGCACTCGACGAGCACCTGCCCATCTTCCTGCTGGCCCAGAAAGGCAAGGAACCCACAGTCGCAATCGATGCTGGTTCCTGCATTCTCGGCCGTATCGAGATTCCGCCACGCTACACGCAGCTGACCAACGCCTTCCATCAGGCTGAGGTCTATCGCGAAAGCCACAAAGATGCGGGCCGTCAGCGGCCCGTCGATCTCTTTCGCAGCCTGGTTGGTAGCAGCCGTGCGATCCAGCAGGTACGTAAGCACATCCAGCAGGTCGCCGACTCTGAGGCGAATGTACTTATCCTGGGTGAATCCGGTACCGGCAAGGAGGTTGTCGCACGTAATCTCCATTATTATTCAGCGCGACGCGACAAGGCATTCGTGCCCATTAACTGTGGGGCAATTCCGGCTGACCTACTGGAATCGGAACTCTTTGGTCACGAGAAGGGTGCATTTACTGGCGCCATTAGCGCGCGCCAGGGGCGCTTTGAGATGGCCGAGGGAGGCACCTTGTTCCTGGATGAAATCGGAGATATGAGTCTCCCGATGCAGGTTAAACTGTTGCGAGTTCTGCAAGAACGCACGTTTGAGAGAGTAGGGGGCAACAAGAGTATCGAAGCCAACGTCCGCGTCGTTGCTGCGACTCACCGTGATCTGGAAGAGGCGATCAAGGACGGGCGCTTCCGGGAAGATCTATATTATCGCCTCAATGTGTTTCCCATCGATATGCCGCCACTGCGGGAACGCGCAGAAGACATCCCTCTGCTGGTCAACGAGTTGATCCGTCGTCTTGAGCATGAGAAACGCGGCTCGGTGCGGCTTACGCCGGTGGCGATCATGGCGCTCTGTCAGTATCACTGGCCGGGCAATGTTCGTGAGCTCGCCAACCTGGTTGAACGTCTGGCGATTCTCTATCCCTTTGGCGTGGTTGATATCGGTGATTTGCCGGAAAAGCTGCAGCTTGAAGGTGGTTCCATGCCCGAGACTAAGCTCAATGAGGAGTTGGTACTGAATCCACCTCCCATGGCCTACGAAGAACCGCGCCTGCCACGGGAAGGTATCGACCTCAAGGAACATCTTAGTCATCTCGAGCTAAGTTTTATTAGACAGGCCTTAGAAGACGCAGGTGGTGTAGTTGCACACGCTGCCAAGCGTTTGGGTATGCGTCGCACCACGTTGGTGGAAAAGCTGCGGAAATATGGCCTGCAGCGCAGTGACGCCTAGGCAAGGGAATTGGTGCACATCTGTTTTTCCATGCCTTACGGTTGGCATTGCGATATTCGGCTCAGCCTGGGAAAGTAGAACTGTCGGTTTTGCGTACCTCAAACGCTTAGCCTCTGCGCCGAACAATTGACTCAATTTCCGATTTTATCTCTTAACCTATTGTAATTATTGCCAGCCAGAAATTCGGCATAGTTGTTGCTTCTCTGATCACGAGTCCCGGGGCACATTGATCTCCGCGGGCAAGACGACCAACAGAAGAGGCGGCGACTACGTGAGAAGCACGGAAACCAGCGACAAAGGCGAGCTTCAGAATGCCTTCATGGCATTCAGTAGGATGTCGGTGCAACTTGAGGCGTCGTATCGCGAGCTCGAACAACGTGTGCACCGTCTCACGGAAGAGTTGGCTGCAGCGCGTTCTGAACGGCTCCATCATCTAGCTGAAAAGGAGAAACTGGCGGATCGGCTGGAAAAGCTGCTTGATGGTCTGCCGGGAGGTGTCATTGTCCTTGATCAGAATGGAGTCATCCGTGACGCCAACCCCGCAGCTGTTGATCTCTTAGGCGAGCCGCTCGTCGGAGAGCGTTGGTCCGATATCAGTCTGCGCGTCCTGCTGACAACCGGGGGTGATGCCAACGAGGTGCAGTTAAGCGATGGCCGCTGGGTTAACATTGCCTCTTGCGCACTTGAATCCGGGGCAGGTCGAATTCTGTTGCTTAACGATGTAACGGACACCCGTGCCCTGCAGGACACGATCAATCGCCAGCGACGACTTTCCGCCATGGGGGAAATGGTCGCTAAGCTGGCACATCAGATTAGAACACCACTGTCGTCTGCACTGCTGTATGCGTCTCATCTGACGAATGCCCGGCTCGCGGACACAAATCGTAGCCGGTTCGCAGTTCGTCTGCTGGACCGGTTGCGTCATCTGGAGTCCATGGTGACCGACATGCTGGTGTTTGCACGCGGCGGCAGTACCGGCGAAGAGACCTTTACAGTTGGTGAGCTTATTGATGACCTAGTGCAGTTGCTTGAGGCGCAGATGGGTTTGATCGGTGCCGCTTGGGAGATTAACGATCAAGCGCATGATTTTGTGCTCCAAGGAAGTCGCCAAGCCTTGCTCGGGGCACTCTCTAACCTCGCCAATAACAGCTTGGAGGTTGCCGGTAAGGGTGCCCGCCTGTTCCTTTCGACCCAGTGTCGGGGTGACAGCGACGTTGAGATTCGGCTGGCCGACAACGGTCCGGGCATACCCGATGCCCTGCGGGAGCGGATATTCGAGCCATTTTTTACCACCCGTCCGGAAGGAACGGGGCTGGGACTTGCAGTTGTTCAGGTGACAGTGGCCGCACATGAAGGTGGAGTGCGCGTTGAATCACATACGCAGGGTGGTGCTTGCTTCGTAATACAACTGCCTTCTGCAGGTCACGCACGGCCATTGCCCGGCGGGGTGTCCGCAAAGAATGTGCAACCTGTCACGCGCAGACAGCTATCCCTGCTTACAGCTAACTGAGGAGATACGTATGAGTCAAGCCAAGGTACTGATCGTTGAAGATGACTCGTCTTTGCGCGAAGCCCTGTGTGACACTTTGGAACTCGCCGGTTATACCATTGCTGCAGCAGCAGACGGCCGCACAGCCCTTGACTATCTGGAGCGCGACCATGTCGGGATGGTGGTTAGTGATGTCCAGATGCCGAAAATGGATGGCAATACCTTGCTCAAACGAATTCATAGCCGCCAGCCCGATATTCCCGTCGTGCTGATGACGGCGTACGGGACCGTGCAAAAGGCAGTCGACGCAATGCGTAACGGCGCGTCAGATTATCTGCTCAAGCCATTCGAGGCGGGCATGCTGGTGGAGATGGTGACTCGCTATCTGCCCCGAGTTAATGATGAGCCCAGAATGGTCGCGGAAGACCAGCGGACACTTGAGCTTGTGGCGCTGGCAACGCGCGTTGCTCGCACAGACGCAACGGTCATGATCAGCGGCGAGTCAGGTACAGGCAAGGAGGTTCTCGCACACTTTATTCACGAACATTCAGCACGCGTGGCGGCACCTTTCGTTGCCATCAATTGCGCGGCAATTCCTGAAAATATGCTGGAGGCTGTTCTTTTTGGCTACGAGAAAGGCGCTTTCACCGGCGCCTACCAGACCCGCCCGGGCAAGTTTGAGCAGGCCCAGGGGGGCACCTTGCTGCTCGACGAGATATCGGAGATGGATCTTGGCCTGCAGGCCAAGTTACTCCGCGTGCTTCAGGAGAGGGAAGTTGAACGTCTCGGCGGGAAGGATGTTATCGCGCTCGATGTTCGGGTTGTGGCCACCTCAAACCGCGTCATGCGCGAAGAAGTGGCGGCAGGAAACTTCCGCGAAGATCTCTTCTATCGCCTGAATGTTTTCCCTCTCTGCCTAGCACCATTGCGTGAACGTCGGGACGACATATTGCCGATCGCACAGCGTCTGGTCGAGCGACACTGCCCAAGTCGTCAGCCGGTGCCGAAGATTTCAGAGCGTGCGGAAAGCGTTCTTGTGGCTCACGACTGGCCCGGTAACGTTCGAGAGCTTGAAAACGTCGTTCAGCGCGCATTGATTCTCAAAACAGGCGACCGGATCGAAGTAGAGGACCTGCATTTCGAATTGGAGCCCGGTCATGTGCCTGTTCGGGATGAGCTGCCACCTGACCCCGCAATAGCAGATGGTCTGGGCTCTGATCTAAAACATCGCGAACAGGAGCTGATTCTTGACGCGTTGAAAGCCGATAACGGAAACCGCAAGGCAGTCGCCGAGCGGCTTGGCATCAGCCCGAGAACGCTTCGTTACAAGTTGGCGCGTATGCGCGAAGCGGGCGTGGCGCTGCCGGCGTGATTCCTAACAGCCAATATTGCACCACGGTGGGTTTCTCGGATGATCGCAATGGACGCGTGATCAGGAGGCTGGGATGAGTAACATCGATATTAATCAGTTGCTTTCACAGATGCGTACCATGGCCGCCGCTGCACAGGGCAGTAATGCGGTGCAGACGCCGGAAGAGCCAGACAAGCCGGGATTTGCCGATTTGCTCAAGCAGTCTGTGCAACAGGTAAACGATAACAAGTTGACGGCCGGAGATCTCAGTGAGGCGTTCGTGCGCCAAGACCCAGACGTAGATCTCGCGGAGGTCATGGTCGCGTTGCAGAAAGCGAGCCTTTCGTTTCAGGCTATGACCGAAGTTCGGAATAAACTGGTCCAGGCTTACCAGGAAATAATGAACCTGCGAATGTAAACAAGTTGCGCGTGCGGAGTAGCGAGAGACATCTCTGGATCTCAGAAGGCGTGGATTGACTATGGCTCTGGTGAAGCAGGAAACGATTGCAGGGTTTTCGGGGTTGCCGGCATTGCGCCAGATTGGTCTGATGATTGGTCTGGCGGCGAGCGTAGCCGTGGGCGTGGCGGTTGTGCTGTGGTCGCAGTCCCCAAGTTTCAGTCTTCTGTACGGTAAGCTGTCTGACCGGGATGCGAGTCAAGTAATGGAAGCGCTTGACAAGGCGGGTATCCCGTACAAGCTCGATGAATCAAGCGGCGCGCTTCTTGTGTCAGGGCCAGACGTCCATCGGGCTCGACTGCAGCTGGCTAGTGACGGACTGCCCAAGGGCACGGGCAGTGGGTTTGAATTGCTCGATGAGGATCAGGGTTTCGGTACCAGCCAGTTCATCGAAAATGCGCGTTACCAGCGGGCACTGGAAGGTGAGATATCCCGAACGATTGCGACATTGCGCAACGTCAAATCAGCACGTGTTCATCTGGCTTTGCCAAAGCGATCGGTATTCATCCGTAAACAGGCACAGCCAACTGCCTCGGTCACAGTTGAACTGTATGGCGGAAGGTCGCTGGAGGAGGGACAGGTTGGGTCGATTGTCCACCTCGTGGCCTCGAGCGTTCCGCATCTCAGTGCGGATCAGGTTACGGTGGTTGATCAGAACGGCTTGCTGCTCACGAATTCCGATCACTCGCAGCCGATGGGTCTGACCACCGGTCAGTTCAATTATAACCGTCAGCTCGAACAAACACATGTAAAACGCATTGAAGATCTTCTGAGTCCCTTGGTGGGCCGCAGTGGGGTGCGTGCACAGGTGGCGGCGGAACTCGATTTCACGGTCACCGAGAAGACCCAGGAAACCTATAATCCGGACCTTCCGGCACTGCGGAGTGAGCAGTCCAGTGAGGACAGGAACACGGGTGGTCTTGCGGCGATCGGTGTCCCTGGTACGTTAAGTAACCAGCCACCCGGTGGTGCCGTCGCGGCGCCGGTTCCGCCCGCCGGCGCGGGAGGTGCACCGGAAGATGTGAGCCAGCCAAGCAACAGCAGCCGAAGCACGATTCGTAACTACGAGCTTGACAAGACCATCAGCCATACACGCTTGGCCAGTGGATCGGTACGACGGTTATCCATTGCCGTGGTGCTTGATAACAAGCAGGCGACTGGCGAAAAAGGCAAGCCGGTTCGCGAACCCTGGTCGGACCAGGAGCTTGCCAAGTTCACTACGCTGGTTAAGGAGGCTGTAGGTTTTAATGCACAACGAGGCGACAGCGTGCAGGTGGTCAATGCGGCTTTTCAGCTGCAGCCCGAAATGGAGCCGCTTCCCGATCTTCCCTTGTGGGAGCAACCCTGGCTATGGAATGTGCTGAAACAGGTTGCCGGTGCGTTCGGGGTACTGCTGCTGATATTCGGTGTTATCAGACCCGTAATGCGCAGCCTGGCAGAGAAGGGCGCAGTGCTGCCGAGCGCTGCGCAGATGGCTCTGGCCGGGGGTGCGGGGTTTGCTGAGGACCAGGTAACGCTGAGTGGGTCGGGCGCACAGGTCAGTCTCCCCTCACCGCAGCAGCAGAGTTATGAGCAGCAGATTGCCGCTGCCAAGGGTTTGGTTCAGAACGATCCCAAACGCGTCGCGCAGGTCATGAAAAACTGGGTAAGTGATAATGGCTGAAGCTTCGGGAAAATTCTCGGGAACAGAAAGGGCCGCCATCTTTCTACTCAGCCTGGGTGAACGCGAGGCCGCGCAGGTCTTGAAACATATGGGCCCCAAAGAGGTTCAGAGAGTGGGCACTGCAATGGCTACCCTTACGAATGTCTCCAAGGAACAAGTTGCAGGTGTCCTCGGCGATTTTGCTGATAGCGTAGGCAATCAAACAGCATTGGGGATAGGTACGGAAGAATACATCCGCAGCGTGATGATCGATGCACTCGGAAAGGAGAAGGGTACTAACCTGATTGATCGGATCCTGCTGGGGCGGGATACAAAAGGCCTGGAAGCGCTGAAATGGATGGATGCAAGAGCAGTTGCCGAAATCGTTGGTCACGAACATCCACAGATCATGGCAATTGTCCTATCTTACCTCGATTCGGATCAAGCGGCAGAGGTGCTTGGCTTTTTGCCCGAGGGTGTTGTTGCCGACGTGCTCATGCGGATTGCCATGCTGGACGGAATTCAACCCGCGGCACTTCAGGAACTCGACGAAATCATGGAGCGGCACTTCTCGGGGGCAGGCGGCAATGTGCAGTCGTCGCGGGTTGGTGGTATTAAGGCGGCGGCAAATATCCTGAACTTTGTCGACAGCTCGCGTGAAGGCGAGATTATGGATCTGGTCAAGGATATTGATGGCGAGCTGGGGCAGCGTATTCAGGAGCTGATGTTTGTGTTCGACAATCTCATTGACGTTGCCGACACCGGTATTCAGGCCCTGCTGCGCGAGATATCGTCGGATAATCTGATTATTGCACTGAAAGGTGCCGATCAGGCAGTCCGGGACAAGATTTTCAGGAACATGTCAAAGCGTGCTGCAGAGATGCTGCGCGACGACCTTGAGGCCAAGGGTCCGGTTCGTCTGAGCGAGGTAGAGGTCGCCCAGAAAGAGATCCTCGCCGTCGCACGGCGCATGGCCGAGGCCGGCGACATTGCTCTCGGCGGGAAGGGTGGCGATGAGTTCGTGTAGCATGGGGTACTGCTACCAGTAAGACACGGTATGCGATCCCGTTTTGTGCAAGCGCGGATCGTTCGTGACTGCCATAGCCCAACGGTGGAAGGCAGTATTGATGGTCAGCCATCTTTAGCGTCTGTTGTGCGGCTGTTGCGGAGGACATTCTGTATCCGCTGCAGTGTTCATGTTCAGAATACAGCTAGGATACGGATAACATTTCTGATGAACGATAGGAACGTCACTTCGAAGGTTATCCCTGGCGAGCAGATCGGCGATATCGAAAGCTGGTCGATTCCCGAGGTGCAGTCCCATGCCAGAGTGACGCGATCCGATCACAGTCCCATGACGGCGCGGCGACTGGAGGAGTTGCATGAGCAGGCGCGTATGGAAGGATTCGCCGTTGGTCGGCGTGAGGCCTTGGAAGCAGGGCAGCGTGAGGTAGCTGCACGCGTCATGGAGTTGGACGCTATTTTGCGAACACTGTCCCGGCCGCTGGACGATCTGGATGATACGGTCGAACAACAGTTCGTAACTCTGGCGACAACGCTGGCCCGCCATATCGTACGTCGCGAGATCAGAACGGATCCGGGTCAAGTTCTGGCGGCCGTGCGCGAGGCCATGGGGATCTTGCCCATCGCTGCCCGCAATGTTCGCCTGCACCTGCATCCTGAGGATGCAGCGCTGGTACGTGACACACTCTCTCTGACGGAGAGAGAACGCACATGGGAACTTGTCGAAGATCCCATTCTGTCGCGTGGTGGCTGTCGGGTCTCAAGTGACAGTTCACACATCGATGCAACGGTAGAGAGCCGACTGAACGGTGTAATTGCAGCGGTATTCGGTGCAGGGCGGGAATCGGACCGCCCCTTAGGGGATGAGTAGTGCCAACGCCAATTCCACATGGAAGGGCTTCTGATCGTCGTGACACCTGGGGGGAGCGGCTGGCACGTTACGAGCAGCGGGCACAGAGACCGGTTCCGCTGGTCGTCGAGGGTAAGCTGAATCGGATGGTAGGCCTGACCTTGGAGGCGGTAGGTTGCCAGGCCGCAATCGGAGGCCGTTGCATGATAGCCAACCTGGATGGATCTTGCGTCGAGACGGAGGTGGTCGGGTTTGCGGGTGAACGCTTGTACCTCATGCCAACGGGCGATATTCGAGGTCTGAGTCCGAATGCCCGCGTTATACCCATAGACCGGGGATGCGAGGCGCAGGTTGGCGATAGCCTCCTCGGAAGGGTACTCGACGGTGCGGGACGGCCGCTTGATGACAAGGGAGCCCTGCACGCGGATCACAGCGTGCCGCTGACCGGGCGCCCGATAAATCCGCTCTCGCGACAGCCCATCCGTGAACCACTGGACGTAGGTGTCAGATCGATCAATGCGTTAACCAGTGTCGGTCGTGGTCAGCGAATGGGCCTGTTTGCCGGCAGTGGCGTGGGAAAAAGCATACTGCTTGGCATGATGACGCGCTACACGAACGCCGACGTGATCGTGGTGGGTCTTGTCGGCGAACGTGGCAGGGAGGTTGTCGAGTTTGTCCAGAACAGCCTCGGTGAGGAAGGTATGGCGCGGTCCGTGGTGGTTGCGACGCCGGCCGATACTTCACCGCTGATGCGTCTGCATGGTGCGATGCTGGCGACCAGTATCGCCGAATACTACCGTGACCAGGGACGCCACGTACTCTTGCTGATGGATTCTCTGACGCGGTTCGCGCAGGCCCAGCGCGAGATTGCGCTGGCGATAGGAGAACCACCGGCGACCAAGGGTTATCCACCATCGGTATTCGCCAAACTTCCACAGCTCGTTGAACGGGCGGGAAACGGGGATGTGGGAGGGGGTTCGATCACGGCCTTCTACACGGTGCTGACGGAAGGTGATGACCGGAACGATCCGATCGCGGATGCAGCGCGCGCCATATTGGACGGTCATATCGCACTGTCGCGTGAAATGGCCGAGGCGGGTCAATACCCGGCGATCGATATCGAGGCTTCGATCAGCCGGGCGATGACGGAAATAACTGACGATCAGCATCTCCAGGCCGCACGACGATTTCGGCAGCTCTATTCCACCTATCAGCGGCACAGGGATCTGATCAGTGTGGGCGCTTACCAGGCGGGCAGTGATCCGCGAGTGGACGAAGCGATTGCCTATCACCCTAGGCTGATCGAGTTCCTGCAACAGGATATGCGGCAGAAGGTGCCACTGGTGGAAAGTCTCGATGACTTGGAACGTTTGGTGGCGCGGGCCTAGGGACTGGATGATGGCACGTTCAAAACGGATGCAACCGGTCGTTAGATTGGCGGAAGATCGCGAGCGCAATGATGCGCGGAAGTTCGGCCAGCGTCAGAGGCATCTCGCGGACATGCAGGAGAAGCTGGCTGAGTTGCAGACCTACCGTGACGAATACGCCAGGCGTTTCGAAGCGGCCGGTAGTTGCGGCCTTCATGCAATGCAATTGCGCGACTACCGCATGTTTCTTGATCGGCTGTCTAAGGCAATTGCACAACAGAAAGTGGCTATTGCCCGCGCTTGTCAGGAAGTAGACAAACATCGGCAAGACTGGCTGCATTCGCGCCGTCGTGTTCAGGCGCTCGACAAAGTAGTCGAGCGTTATCAGCGCCAGGAACAGGACATCGAGCGGCGACGTGAGCAGAATGAATGTGACGAACATTCGGTTCAGTCTGTACATCGCCGTGAAAAACAGTAGTCTGAGGGACCCCTGGCACGGTACTTGCCCCTGTCAAGGTAACATCCGCGTGCTACCCAGGGGACACACCCATGCCGGAGTCATTCATACCGGATCTGCAGTCAGCGACCACGGTACCGCCTGGAGTCAAGGCTCAGCCGCATGATTCTGCGCAATTAGTTCATGGAAAAGGCAAATTCTCGTCCGTGCTGGCGGACGAGCAGGCGGCGCTGGACGATGCCAAGGGCCAGAATCCGCAGAAATCCACGCCACACCCACAAGCTCAAGGCGCAGCGGCAGTCGAGGATATTTCCGGGCAGGCCGTGGAGACGGGCAAGGACTTGCCGCACTCCGGCAACTTCGATCCAGTGAAACTTGCGGGACTTTCGCCGGAAATCATCGAATCACTCGATGAGATGCCGGGTGAGGCGGGCGATACAGGAACGATGAGCATACTTCCTGTTACACCGGCTGAGTCGTTGCGAAGCCTTACCGGCACACCCGGTAGATCCAACAGTGATTCGACCGCTGTGCTTTCGGGTAATCTGGATCGCCCGATGATCAATTCAACTCTCACCTCGGGTCAAGGATCGGCTCTCGCTGGGGGAGATACAAGCGGTGCCCCGTCTGCCACGGTTCAGGAGGCCGTCCATAGTGAATTTCTCGCGGCAATACGGTCCGAGTTGCCCGCACATCCCTCGAATTCACTCGCGGCTACCCTACCAACGGCGCAGTTCGCGGCCATTCAGCCGCTGACCGAGGGGCAGGGAACGGCGGTCATGACGATGCACATGACGCCGTTGCTGGCAGCAGTCAATACCGACGTGCATAGCGCAGTTACCAGCACGACTGTGCCATCCATGAGCCTGGATATGCACTTCCGGCAGACCGGCTGGGATGGTGCCATCGGTGACCGGGTGATGTGGATGGTGAATCAGCGGCTGCAAGGTGCGGCGATCAGGTTGAATCCACCGGAATTGGGTCCGATCGAGGTGCGTATCAACATGCAAGGAGATCAGGCGCAGGTCTCGTTTTCGGCTCAGCATGCCAGCGTCCGCGAGGCACTTGAGGCCGCCATACCGAGACTCCGCGACATGTTCGGCAACGCGGGCCTGGATCTGGGCGATGTTAACGTTTCCCGGCATTCCTCCGGGCAGCCGAATGCCGGGCACGGCGGGCGAGATGACCCGGCAGGGTTCGCCACGGCCGACCTTATGGAACACGACGAGGGTACTGTGATCGAGACAGCCATTGGACTGAGGCCGCGCGGGGTGATCGATTTATTCGCTTGAATTTATTATGTTTGTCTTCCGTTTGGCGGTCATCCAGGCCTGCACGCACTGCGTCGGCAGTGCGTGTGGGGCATAGGAATAATGCGTCAAATATGATAGTTTCCGCCTGTCCTTAACCGATCAAAACAACAACGTTCCACGCGACGAAACCAGGGGTCAGCGGACGGTTTGCGCACAGGCGGGTGTGCAAGGTGGTGTGTCCGGAGTGATTCAGGGCGGCAAAGGAAGCGTAGGGCCCTTCAGGACACATTGCTGGTCCGTACCCTCGTTGCAAGGGTACCAAATAACTACAACATGGAAGACCGGAAAAAGCGTAGGCGGAGGAAGCGAACCCCGGCGCGTGTGGCCGCCCAGCTAAAGGGTAAGGGCCAGACGCAGCGCAAGGCGTTCAACTACATCCTCCAACTGGGTGCTGATGATCTTGAGGTCCTGGCGAGATACCAGGATATCCTCAGCCGTCAGGCCGGCCAGTTTGCGGAAGCGTTCTACAATTATCTGTTCGATCTTCCGGAAATTGCCGAGGTGCTCTACGCCTACGAGCGCAACGGCGGTGATATTGGCAACCTGATCAAATCCCAGCTTCACCATCTTCTCAGCCTGCTTAACGAGGAACCCGCTGGCGACATTCATGCCGTCGGAGGGCGCTATTTCAAAAGACAGGTCAAGCCCGTATGGGTCATAGGCGCCTACCGGCTCTATCTGAATCATCTTCTGGAACGTGTGTCCGCGATGCCGGAGATCCCGCAAGCTGATCGTCAGCGATTGCACGCGGCCCTGAGCAAGCGTGTCTTTCTTGACCTGGGGCTCATACTTCAAGCCTATTGGGACGAGGAATACACGGGTTTGCAGCAAGAGATGGTTCGTGCCCAGGCGGACTACGCGCGGATCAGGGACCTGCTCGCCAATATCCCTCAGTTACTCTGGTCTGCGGCGGCCGACACCTGTCAGCTGCTGTATGTCAGTTCCGCCGCGGAGGCCTTTGTCCATGGTGATGTATCCGGTCCGGTCCCGGTCCTCAGTCGTTTTCGTGCCGACGACCGTGAAAGTATTCTGGCGGCCTGGGAGCGGGCCCGGGAAGGAGGACGGGCGGCGGTCGAGGCCAGAATGCTTACCGATGACGGTGCTGAACGATGGTACCGGCTTATGTTCTATGCCTGCCCAGGAGGCGAGCAGGCTGTTGAACGCGTCGATGCAGTCATGGAGGACATTACCGAAAACCGCGCGACCCTGGCAAGGCTCGAGCACCTGGCAACAACTGACGAACTGACGAATCTCGCCAACCGCCCGCTGTGGTATGACCGCGCCAACCAGGCAATTGCTGCTGCGCGGCGCACGGGTGACAGCAGGGTCGTGCTCATGCTGCTCGATCTCAACCATTTCAAGATGGTCAATGACACGCTGGGCCATCCCGCGGGCGATGACTTGCTCAGGGAAGTGGCTGCCCGCTTGCGTCAGGTTTTGCGCGATTCAGATACCCTGGCCCGCCTGGGTGGTGATGAGTTTGCGATTCTGCTGCCCTGTGCTGAAGATCCCCGCAAGGCCGGGAAACGCGTTGCCGAGACGGTCCTGGCATGTTTCCGTGAGGCATTTTACTGCCAGGATCAGGAGTTCTTTTTGGGGGCTTCGATTGGGATAGCGGTGTATCCTGAGCATGGCGAGGATGTCGACAGATTGTTGAGCCATGCGGATATTGCCATGTACCGCGCCAAGCAGGGCGGTCTCGGATCTCTGTTCTATGATCCCGGCAAGGATGCCAGTAGCGTGCGTCCTCTGCAGTTATCCGGACAACTGCGGCGGGCACTGGAGCGCGGCGAATTCGAGCTGCACTATCAGCCCAAGGTGGATATCCACCGCATGCGCGTGTCTGGCGCCGAGGCCCTGTTGCGCTGGAGGCATCCGGAGGAAGGGCTGCTCGAGCCGAATTGTTTTCTCCAGGTTGCCGAGCAGGCCGGATTGATGACGCCGATTACCAATTGGGTCCTGGTAACCGCGCTGCGCCAGTGCAAGGAATGGTGGCTGGCGGGCACGCACATTCCGATATCGGTCAATGTATCTGCACGGTCGTTCCGGACGCCGCGGCTTCTTGATCATGTGCAGTGCGCGCTCAAAGAGGCTGGCGTGGATGGCGAGTGCCTGGAAATCGAGATCACCGAAGATACCCTCATGTCCGATCTCGAACACGGATCGGCAATCCTGTCTCAACTGAGTGACGAGCGCGTCGGCGTGGCCATTGACGACTTTGGAACGGGTTACTCGTCGCTCGCCCATCTCAAGCGCTTGCCCATTGACACGCTCAAGATCGACCGATCCTTCCTCCTGGATATGACGGAAAACGAAAACGACGCAGTGCTCGTGAGATCGATCATCGATCTGGGACACAACCTCGGCTTTCAGGTGATTGCGGAGGGCGTGGAAGACGGCGAAGTCTGGGACCTGCTCACTATCCTGGGTTGCGACGCGGTGCAGGGTTATCACGTCAGCCGTCCGCTCACGCGCGAAAGCTTCACGCACTGGCTCAAGGAAACACCCTGGCAGGGCTGAGCCGTCCGCCTTTCCCTTTCTGGCTTCATCCCTCATGGGCAGATCAGCTTGCCAAGTTTCCGGCTTGAACGCCTGCCCGTAGATGTCAGGTTTTTGTCGCTACGCTGGGAGTCAACGCCATCTATCTGTTCAAAAAAGAAAATTAAATGCCGTCACCTGTGGCACGTGTCTTGCTAAACCCCGAGTGAGGCATTCGCAGGAGAACACACACCATGGCAAAGGAAGATCTGGACCTCGATGTAGAGGCAGCAACTGGAACCAAAAAGCCGTCGGGCATAAAGATGCTCTTGATTGGCGCACTGGGGATCATCCTGCTTGGCGGGGGCACGGTCGCCACGCTCTACTTCACCGGTGTTATTGGCGGCAAGGCTGTGGTGGCCAAGCCGGATGGCGGTGAATCCGAGGAACAACAGGCGCAGGCCGGCGAACCCAGAAAACCGCAAATCTACCACCCGCTCGAGCCACCCTTCGTAGTCAACTTCAACGATGACAGCGACGTACGCTTCATGCAGGTGACACTGCAGATCGCCACACGTGACCCGGCAGTTATCGACCAGGTCAAGGAGCACGCCCCGGCGATCCGCAATAACCTCGTCATGTTGTTCAGCAACCAGGAGCCGGCAGTTCTTAACACACGGGAAGGGAAGGAGATGCTGCGTACCCAGACGCTTGAAGAGGTGCGGAAGGTTCTCGAAGAACAGACCGGCGAAGGCGGCGTTGAAAATGTCTATTTCACCAGTTTCGTAATGCAATAGGTCAGGATGTGAGCGATCTGCTGTCAAAGGAAGAAATCGACGCACTACTGCACGGTGTCGGCAGTGGTGATGTCGAAACGGAAACCGATGGCGGCACGGACGCGGGTTCGGTGCAGGGATATGACTTTACCACCCAGGACCGAATCGTACGAGGGCGTATGCCCACGCTCGAGATGATCAACGAGCGTTTCGCCCGCTACTTCCGCATCAGCCTCTTCAACATGCTGCGCCGTTCTGCAGAGATTTCGGTAAGTGGCGTGCAGATGCAGAAATTCTCCGAGTATGTCCACAGCCTATTTGTGCCCACCAGCCTCAACCTGGTGAAAATGCGGCCCTTACGTGGTACTGCGCTTTTTGTTTTCGATCCGAAGCTGGTCTCCATTACCGTGGACAATTTTTTCGGTGGTGACGGCCGTTATCCGGCCAAGATTGAAGGAAGAGAGTTTACTCCCACTGAGCAACGCGTCATCAACATGATGCTCGAGCGGGCGTTTTCCGACTTTATGCAGGCCTGGAAGCCGGTGTTACCTATCGAGTTCGAGTTCCTGAACTGTGAAGTCAACCCTCAGTTCGCCAATATTGTCAGTCCGGCGGAGGTCGTCGTTGTCTCCACCTTCCACATTGAACTGGATGGCGGGGGTGGAGACCTGCACGTAACCATACCGTACTCGATGATCGAGCCAATTCGTGAGCATCTCCACGCCGGCGTACAGAGTGATCGCAGTGATATTGATGAGCGCTGGCGGTTGGCGATCTGCGAGGAAATAAAGGAGTCGATGGTCGAACTTTCCAGCACCCTGATGGAGGGTTCAATCACGATGGGCGAGTTGCTGCACCTCAAGGTGGGTGATGTCATACCGGTTGAGCTACCGGAGAAGATCACCCTGTGCGCGGAGGGTGTGCCAGTGTTCCGTGGCACATTCGGTGTGTCGCAGGGGCATTGCGCGGTCAAGGTCAGCGAACCGGTTGAGCAGAAGCTGCCGGCGAGACTGCACGCGCAGACCAATGGCTAATGATGTCGGGAGACGCTCATGAGTGAAGAACACCAGACACCAGCAACACAAGAGACACCGGACGGGGTGGCTGCGGTAGCGGAGAAGCCGGCAGAAGCCGGCGCCAGTGAGACCGCTACGGCAGCAGACGAGGCGGCTGCAGGGCAGGGTGGTGACGGCGTTGAACGTGCCAAGTTCAACAGTATCAATAATGACAAGCCCTTGTCGGCGCCCATTAAGGAAAATTCCAATCTCGATTTTATCCTTGATATCCCCGTCACGATATCGATGGAAATCGGGCGCGCCAGAATCAGTATCCGGAACCTGCTGCAACTCAATCAGGGCTCGGTGGTAGAACTCGATCGCCTTGCGGGGGAACCAATGGATGTGCTGGTAAACGGCACGCTGGTGGCGCACGGCGAGGTGGTCGTTGTTAACGAGAAGTTTGGCATCCGCCTGACCGACGTTGTGAGTCCGGCCGAGCGTGTCAAGAAGCTGAAGTAGGAGGGGAAGCCTGGTGAAGAGACAGAACCAACAACGCGGGGTTTCCACCGGGCAGGCAATTGCAGTTGCCCTCTGTGGGGTTCTGTTCAACCCGGCCTTTGCTGCCGACTCCGCCCCGGAACGCTTGCCCGCTGCTGCATTTGAGCCGATGGCGACCGGCAAGCTGTTACAGATGGGTTTCGGATTGTTCCTGGTACTCGCCCTCATCCTGGTAAGCGCATGGTTTGTCCGTCGCATGGGGCGTTTCCAGGGTGGCACCGGCAGTTCCCTGCGCGTCATCGGCGGGCTTTCGATGGGGGCGCGTGAACGTGTCGTGTTGATTCAGGCGGGCAATACTCAGCTGCTACTGGGGGTGGCGCCGGGCCGAATTCAGACACTGCATGTGCTGCCGGAAGCCGTGGCGGTCGAGGCCGCGGACCAGGTTGCCGGGACGTCATTCGCATCCAGCCTGAGTAGCATTCTGAACAAGAGGCATAGCGCATGAAGGTCTGGCTACGCCTGTTACTTCTGATCGGCTCGCTGCTGCCCTTGGCGGCACTCGCTGATCCGGGGTTCGCCGCGCTGAAAGTGGAGGCCGATCCGAATGGCGGGGAAACCTGGTCCATAAGCCTGCAGGTGCTGGCGCTGATGACGGCGCTCAGTTTCCTGCCTGCAGGCCTGATGATGATGACCTCCTTCACCCGCATCATTATTGTCCTTGCTATTCTGCGTCAGGCGATCGGCACCATGCAGACGCCCTCCAACCAGATCCTGGTGGGTCTGGCGCTGTTTCTGAGTTTCTTCATCATGGTGCCTGTTTTCGACGATGTTTATGACAATGCCGTGCAGCCTTACATGAATGAGGAACTGCCGCCAGCGGATGCGCTGCAGCGGGCGGCAGAGCCCTTCCGCAGCTTCATGCTGGGTCAGACACGGGAGGCTGACCTGGAACTTTTTGCAGATATCTCCCGGGCAGAGCCTGTCGAATCGGACGCGGACGTGCCATTTTCGCTGCTGCTTCCGGCTTTCGTGACGAGTGAGCTCAAGACCGCGTTTCAGATTGGCTTCCTGATACTGATCCCGTTTCTGGTGATCGATCTGGTTGTCGCCAGTCTACTGATGTCGATGGGCATGATGATGCTGTCGCCAATGATTATCTCGCTTCCCTTCAAGATCATGCTGTTCGTCTTGATTGACGGCTGGACTCTGGTGATGGGCACCCTCGCGTCCAGTTTCTTTGTTTGAAGGCAATCTTTGGCGGGCGCACAAAAGTATCTATTGCAGATTAAGGGAGACCGGAAATGACACCTGATACCGTAGTTGCCGTTGGACGCCAGGCGCTCGAAGTGACCACCATGCTGGCAGGACCGCTGCTGCTGGCATCGCTGGCCATCGGCCTGGTCGTGGCGATGTTCCAGGCGGCCACACAGATCAACGAAATGACGCTGACCTTTATTCCGAAGCTCATCACCATCACGTTGGTCCTGTTGTTTGCCGGCCCCTGGCTGTTGCGGACATTGACCGGATTCTCGATCAGGCTCATCGAAAGTATTCCTTACCTGATCGGTTGATGCGGGCACCGGCAGCAACCAGGCGATGATCTTTACCACTGCACAGATCAACGCATGGGTGGGCGAGTTTCTCTGGCCCTTTATGCGGGTGGCAATGGTCTTTGCCGTTGCGCCGATATTCGGGGGACAACTTCTGCCGATGAAGATCCGCGTTATGACCGCCCTGGCGATAACCTGGCTGCTGATTCCGGTTATCCCGCCGGTTCCGGCCGTGGACCCGCTGTCCGCCTTGGGTCTCATCGTCGCGCTCCAGCAGCTGCTGACGGGGCTCATTATGGGTTTTGTGCTGCAGATGGTCTTCGCCGCCTTTGCCATTGGCGGGCAGACCATAGCCATGAGCATGGGGCTGGGGTTTGCTTCGATGGTCGACCCGCAGAACGGTGTGCAGGGGCCGGTCATTGGTCAGTACTACACGATCTTGGCGAGTCTTCTGTTCCTCGCGCTTGACGGTCACCTCGTGCTCATCGGAGTACTCGCTGACAGCTTTACCTTCCTGCCCGTTGCCGGAAGCGGTGTCTCGCGTGATGTGTTGTGGAGTGTGGTGGCCTGGGCAGGGCGGATGTTCGCGGGTGGCGTACTGATTGCCATTCCGGCCGTCAGTGCACTGCTGTTGACCAATATCACCTTTGGTGTGATCACACGTTCCGCGCCCCAACTCAATATTTTCGGTGTCGGTTTCCCGCTCACGCTGACGCTGGGGTTCATCATCATGATCAATGCCTTGCCGAGCCTCTTGCCCCAGTTCAACAATCTTGTCAGTGCTGCCTTTGCGCTGGTGCAGGGCATGACGCCTGGCCCGGGGAGCTGAGATGGCGGAGAACGAGAACGGGCAGGAACGCACTGAACAGGCCACTGCGAAGCGTATTGAGGATGCGCGCCGCAAGGGTCAGATTCCGCGATCCCGGGAGTTGAATACCATGCTCATGCTGGTGGTCTCGGCTGCAACGCTGATTGTCTACGGCCAAGACATGATCGAACAGCTTGCAGAGCTGGTAAGGAATGCTCTGACAATCGATCGGCGCGTAATCTTTGAACCGCAGGGGGCGATCGAGATGCTGCACAAGGCCATTGCCGCGGGTCTCAGGCTGCTTGCCCCATTCTTCCTGATCACGTTCGCGGTCGCGATTCTCGCTTCGATCTCCTTGGGTGGATGGTCATTCAGCGTCGAGGCACTGGCCTTCAAGTTTGAGAAACTGAATCCTGTGGCAGGCCTGAAACGCATCTTTGCCTGGCGCGGGCTCATGGAGCTTGCCAAGTCGGTGGCAAAATTTCTGCTGGTTGGGACGGTGGGGGCAGTCCTGCTCTGGACGTATGCCGACCACTTCGTTGGCTTTGGTTACCAGTCACCCCGCCAGGCACTGGCTAATGCCGGACAGATTCTGGCGTGGTCGTTTTTTGCCCTGAGTGCCGTGCTTATCGTGGTGGCGGTCATCGATGTCCCGTTTCAGCTGTGGGACCATGCGCGCAACCTGCGCATGACCCGCCAGGAAGTGAAAGACGAGTCCAAGGATACCGAAGGCAAGCCGGAGGTCAAATCACGGGTTCGCCAGTTGCAGCGTGAACTCGCGCGGCGACGGATGATAGAGGCCGTGCCCGAGGCGGACGTGGTGATCACCAATCCCACGCACTTTGCCGTGGCGCTCAAGTATGAGGAAGGACGTATGCGAGCGCCGCGGCTGGTAGCGAAGGGGAGTGACCTGCTCGCCGGGCGGATTCGTGCCAAGGCAAGTGACCACAATGTGCCGATCTTTTCCGCGCCGCCTTTGGCACGGGCAATCTACTACAGCACCGAACTTGACCAGGAGATCCCGGCCGGCTTGTACTTGGCCGTCGCGCAGGTCCTTGCCTACGTCTACCAGCTCAAGGCCGCGGGTCGCTACAGACGTGAGGTGCCGGTACCACCCACGGATCTCGATGTGCCGCCGGAACTCTACCGGGACCCCGCACCCTGAGCCGGGATCAACCCATAACTGACCGAGAGATGTCGCAATGAACCGGAACGATTTGATGCTGACACTGCGCGAGATGAGCCGCAACGGTCTGGGCGCGCCGATGTTGCTTGTGGCCATGCTGGCAATGATGGTAGTGCCCCTGCCCCCTATCGCGCTGGACATGCTTTTTACCTTTAATATTGCACTGGCGCTGGTGGTGCTGATGGTAACCGTCTACAGCCTGCGTCCGTTGGATTTCGGCGTCTTTCCCACGGTTCTCCTGATTGCCACACTGTTGCGCCTGGCGTTGAACGTGGCTTCAACGCGCGTCGTGCTGCTGGAGGGGCATGCGGGCGCGGGTGCCGCCGGCAAGGTCATCGAGGCATTTGGCGCCTTCGTTGTCGGGGGTAACTATGCTGTCGGTCTCGTGGTCTTTGCCATCCTTGTGATCATCAACTTTGTGGTTGTGACCAAGGGTGCAGGGCGCGTGTCCGAAGTGAGTGCTCGCTTTACCCTGGATGCCATGCCCGGAAAGCAGATGGCCATCGATGCCGATCTGAACTCCGGCCTGATCACGCAGGATGAAGCCCGTGAGCGCCGTGAGGACATCGTCCGCGAAGCCGATTTCTACGGGGCCATGGACGGTGCCAGCAAGTTCGTCAGAGGCGATGCCATCGCCGGTATTCTGATCCTGTTTATCAATATCATCGGCGGTCTGGCGATCGGCATGTCCCAGCATGCGCTGTCACTGGCGGATGCCTTGCATAATTACACCTTGCTCACCATAGGTGACGGTCTGGTCGCGCAGATACCGTCACTCGTGCTGTCGACCGCAACGGCTATTATCGTCACGCGTGTGTCCAGTTCGGAAACCATGCGCGATCAGGTTGTCAGCCAGTTGTTTGGCAACCCTGCTGCAATCAGCGTGGCTGCAGGAGTGATTGGCCTGCTGGGCCTGATACCCGGCATGCCTAACCTGGCGTTTCTGACGCTTGCAGCGATCGGTGGGACGGGTGCCTGGTGGATCGCCCGGCGCGACCGCCCGTCTGAGGAGCCGGAATCCATTGTGCCCGCGGACCCGGCACGTCAGGAAGCCAGGGAACTGAGCTGGGACGACGTCGCACCCGTGGACATTATCGGACTGGAAGTAGGCTACCGCCTGATCCCGCTGGTGAGTCGTGACCAGGGTGGACCGTTGATGGACCGCATCAAGGGTGTCCGCAAGAAGCTTTCCCAGGAACTGGGCTTTCTTATTCAACCGGTGCACATTCGGGACAATCTGGATCTGGCACCCAATGCCTACCGCATTACCCTGTTGGGTGTCCCCGTAGGTGAGGCGGAGATTTATCCGGATCAGGAACTCGCCATCAATCCGGGGCAGGTATTTGGCAGCGTGCAAGGTAACGTCACCCGGGATCCGGCGTTTGGTCTCGAGGCGGTGTGGATAGACAGCGCTCAGCATGACCATGCTCAGTCGCTGGGCTACACGGTAGTCGATGCCAGCACGGTTGTCGCGACGCATCTGAGCAGTCTCCTGCAGAGCCATGCCCACGAGTTGCTGGGTCACGAAGAGGTTCAGCAGTTGCTCGACAACCTCGCCAGATCGGCGCCCAAACTGGTCGAGGACCTCGTGCCCAAGGCGCTCCCGCTGGGTGTTGTGGTGAGGGTCCTGCAGAGCCTCTTGCAGGAGCGGATTCCGGTTCGCGATATACGGACGATTGCCGAGACACTGGCGGAGCACGCGGCTCGCACGCAGGATGCCGAAAATTTGACGGCGTCGGTCCGGGCCGCCTTGGGACGATCAATTATCCAGCATATCAATGGGATGCAGCCAGAACTTCCCGTCATGACCTTTGATCCGACGCTGGAACAGATATTGCTACAGTCGTTGCAGGGTGCAATCGAGGGGGGGGCCGGCATTGAGCCGGGGCTGGCCGACCGAATGCACAGGGCTCTGGTGGAACGCACTCAGGAACAGGAGGTTAAGGGTCTGCCAGCTGTCCTCCTCGTCTCAGCCCCGATCCGTCCCTGGTTGGCACGCCTGGTACGGCACAGCATCCCAGGTCTGAACGTCCTGGCCTACAACGAGGTGCCGGATAACAAACAGATAAAGGTTGTTGCGACGGTGGGCTATCAGCCACCCGAAATTGCCCAGGCAGTTGGCGCCTGACGAGAACGCGAAACCGCGTAACAGCACGAATGAGGAAGGTTGAATGAAGATCAAACGCTATTTCGCACGGGACATGCGGCAAGCGATCCGCAAGGTGCGGGAGGAGCAAGGCCCGGATGCGGTCATTCTTTCCAACCGGCGGGTCGAGGGCGGGGTGGAGCTGGTGGTGGCCGTGGACTATGACGAGTCTCTGCTTGACCGCGCGACACAGAATGAACCCGAACCGGCAGGCCCCGCGGCTGCCGACTTGTCCCAACAGACATCGGGCGCGGTACCGGTTCAGGCAGCGGAGAAGCCGACTGCGCAAGATCCCGCCAGCGGCCAGCCGGATCAGGCGGTCGTCTGGACGCAAGACCCTGCCATTGTCGACATGCGGCGCGAGATTCATGAACTGCGTGGTCTGCTGGAGAACCAGCTTGCGCACCTGGCATGGGCAGACTTTAACCGCCGCCAGCCACACAGCGCCGGCTTGCTGCGGCGTCTTATGGACTTCGGCCTGCCAGCGGCGCACTGCGAGGCACTGGTCAATCAACTCGGCGATATTCAGGAAATTGACCAAGCCTGGCGCTATGTGCAGGACCTGCTCGCCGAAGAGTTGCTCGTCACTGACGACGACATTCTCTCGCGCGGCGGCATCGTTGCGCTCGTTGGACCGACGGGCGTCGGCAAGACAACCACGGTTGCCAAGCTGGCCGCGCGCTATGCACTGCGCAACGGCCAGCGCAGCATCGCGCTGGTGACAACCGACAGTTACCGCATTGGCGCCCATGAACAGTTGATCACCTACGGTCGTATTTTGGGGGTTCCGGTGCAGGTGGCCTCTGATGCGGATGAACTGCAGGCGACGCTGAAAAATCTCATGGACCGAAATCTGGTCCTGATCGACACGGCAGGGATGGGTCAACGCGATCTTCGTCTGAGCGAGCAGTTTGCCATCCTCTCGGGTACCGGCACACCGATTCAAACCTATCTCGTATTGTCCGCCACCACGCAGACGGCAGTACATGACGAAGTGCTGCGAACCTTTGACCGCACCTTGCTCAAGGGTTGCATTCTGTCGAAGGTTGATGAAGCGATGAGTCTCGGCGGGCTGCTGTCGCTCCTGATTCAGAAACAATTGCCATTGGCCTACGTCGCCAACGGACAGCGCGTGCCCGAGGATCTGCATCCCGCACGCGGCAAGGATTTGGTTGGTCGTGCTGCCCAGCTCACAGAACAGCTTCGGGTTGGCACGGATCATGAAACTCTGGCACAGAGATTTGGCAGGATTGCAGCGAATGCTCACATCTAACATGCGAATGGATCAGGCGGCCGGGTTACGGCATATCACTCACCCAAAGCCGGTGCGCGTAATTGCCGTGACGAGCGGCAAGGGCGGGGTGGGGAAGACCAATGTTTCCGTGAATCTCGCGGTCGCACTCGCAGACAGCGGCAGGGAGGTGATGCTGATGGATGCAGACCTCGGGCTGGCGAATGTTGATGTCATGCTGGGGCTCCATCCTGACTACGACCTCTCGCATGTCCTTGCCGGCGAGCGAACACTCGAAGAGATCATTGTGCCGGGCCCCGCAGGGTTGCACATCGTGCCGGCATCGTCCGGTACCAAAGCCATGGCGGAACTAAGCAGCGTGCAGCACGCGGGGGTCATTCGTGCGTTCAGTGAACTCAGTCACCAGCTGGATGTACTGGTAGTCGATACGGCCGCCGGTATCGCCGACAGCGTTGTGAGTTTTACACGCGCTGCTCAGGAAGTGCTGGTTGTTGTCTGCGATGAGCCGGCATCAATTACCGATGCCTATGCCCTCATCAAGGTACTCAACCGTGATTATGGATTACAGCGTTTTCGTGTACTGGCCAATATGGTGCAGAGTGCACAGGAGGGTCGGGAGCTGTTCAGCAAGATCTCCCGGGTCACCGACCGTTATCTGGACGTGACACTCGACTTTGTGGGGGTGATTCCCTTTGACGATTATCTTCGCAAGTCGGTGAAACGCCAGCGGGCTGTAGTCGATGCCTACCCGCGCAGCCGCGCATCGATGGCCTTTAGAAACCTTGGACAGAAGGCTGAGAAGTGGCCGGTGCCAACTGGCGCTGCGGGTCACCTGGAATTTTTTGTCGAACGGTTGATCCAGTCGAGCACTGGGCAATTGGAGATAGCCCCATGAATGGAGCCGCCATGTACGCCGCAAACCAGGAAAATGATCGAGACGATCTAGTAACGCTTCACGCACCTTTGGTAAAACGCATTGCCTACCACCTGATGAGTCGCCTGCCGCCCAGCGTGCAGGCCGATGATCTGATTCAGGCTGGCATGATCGGCTTGCTCGAGGCGGCGCGGAATTATGATCCTGCGCAGGGTGCAAGTTTCGAAACCTATGCAGGTATCCGCATACGCGGCGCCATGCTGGATGAAATCCGCCGAACTGACTGGACGCCACGTTCGGTGCACCGCAAGGCGCGCCAGGTCGCCGAAGCGGTGCGCCAGATCGAGAACGCCAAAGGGCGGGACGCCCGGGATGCGGAAGTCGCCGAGCTGCTGGGCATCGACCTCAATGAATATCATCGTATTCTGCAGGATTCGACCGGCTGCCGGATATTCAGTTTCGAGGACCCCGGCGGGATGGGGGAGGACCAGGACCTGCGTGGCGCCGAGCAACCCAACGAGCCGCTGAATCACCTGCAACGTGCAGATTTTCAGAAGGCCCTGGCGAAGGCCATCGAGGGATTGCCGGAGCGCGAACGCCTGGTGATGGCGCTGTATTACGACGAAGAACTGAATTTGCGGGAAATCGGCGAAGTGCTGGGTGTCAGCGAATCGCGCGTCTGTCAGATTCATGGTCAGGCGCTGATTCGGTTGCGGGCGCGCATGAGCGAATGGGTTGGGAATAAGAGTTAACCCATCGGCAGTGGAAACCGTTTCCACTATGCGTCGCAGTATCAAGAATCCGCCCCGGCACCTGGGGCCTGCGAACAGGCAGGCAGCGGAGGGCAGGGCTGTGACAGTGCAGTCCGCAGGCCAGGCCGGCGTCCGTGTTGATGTCGTCACGCCGCACTGCATACCGCTCCAAGCGGTCGCTGTCCGCGGGCTTGCCGAAAGGGCTGTGGTTCGGGATCGGGAAGCAATGGCTGATCATTTGTTGAACTCGGGATTCTGAGCTTCCGGCGTCATGGACACGCTCAGCGTTGCTGGAATACTGATTGCACTTGCCGCAATTATCGGCGGTAACCTGCTTGAAGGTGGGCACACCGATTCGCTGGTACAGTTAACGGCCTTTGTCATCGTGGTCGGCGGGACCCTTGGGGCCATCATGGTGCAGGTGCCCTTGCCGACATTTCTGCGTTCCCTTCAGCTTGGACGCTGGGTTTTCAAGCCGCCGCGTTTTGAGCCGAGCGCAACCATCCGGAAGATCGTTCAGTGGAGCAATATTGCCCGCAAGGAAGGCCTGCTCGGACTGGAAAACATTGCCGAGCGCGAAAAGGACCTGTTTGCCCGCAAGGGCCTGCAACTGGTTGTAGATGGTAATGAGCCGGAGACCATTCGTTCCATCATGGAGGTGGATCTGGACAGTCATGAATACCGGGACATGCAAGCCGCCCGGGTCTTTGAGGGCATGGGAGGTTATGCGCCGACCGTTGGTATCATCGGTGCGGTGCTCGGACTGATACACGTGATGAACAATCTTGCGGATCCCGAGCTGTTAGGGGAGGGTATCGCGGTTGCCTTTGTCGCGACGATTTACGGCGTCGGGTTGGCAAACCTCTTTCTGTTGCCGGCGGCGAGCAAGCTCAAGGGCTATATACACAGACAGGCACAGTTTCGCGAGATGGTGATCGAAGGCCTGGTCTCCATCGCCGAAGGTGAAAACCCGCGCAATATCGAGACCAAGTTACAGGGCTACCTGTTGATGGTGTGACCGCGATGGCGCGTAGAAAGCGATGGGAAGAACCCGAAAGGCATGACCGCTGGCTGGTGTCCTATGCCGACTTTATCACCCTGTTGTTTGCGTTCTTTGTCGTCATGTACGCGATATCCTCGGTCAACGAAGGCAAGTACCGGGTACTCGCAGATTCGCTGACGTCGGCCTTCGGCAGCGCCAATCCTTCGCTGGTTCGGCTCGAAGCAGTTCCCATCGCCGTGGGGCAGAATCAGATGGCAACGAGTAACAGTCCGAATCTGGTCCAGTTGCCGATCCGCGGGGAGCCGGCCTACGATCCGTCGGAGCAATCTGAGTATCCCGCCCAGGCACCGGGGTTCGCCGACCCGCAGCTCGATCGACTCGCCGACAGGTTGAAGCAGGATCTGGGAACCCTGATCGCCGATGATCTCGTTCACGTGCGCCGCAAAGGGCGGCGGCTGGAAATCGAGATCAAGAGCAGCCTGCTTTTCAGCAGCGGCAGCGCCCGGTTGGCGCCGGCGGCATTCAGAATGCTCGAACCCGTGGCGGAGATGCTGCAGTTCCATACCAACCCCATTAACGTGGAGGGATTCACGGACGACCGGCCCATTCATAACTCGACCTTTCTGTCCAACTGGGAATTGTCCGCGGCGCGTGCGGCAAGTGTCGTGCACCTGTTCAGCGACTACGGAATTGATCCCGCGCGCTTGGCCGCCATCGGTTATGGTCAGTTCCGGCCCGTGGCAGACAACCTGACACCCGAGGGGCAATCCCGTAACCGTCGCGTCGTCCTGGTGGTGCTGCCGGGGAGCCCAGGACGCTGGTACCGCGAGCCGGATGAGCCGTCTTCCGCCAACCTGTCGGTACCCGATACTTCCGGTCCCCTGCCACCTTCCTAGCCTACTCCTGGAAAAGGCTCTGGTGGCACAATTAATGCTTATCTTCATTCGGGCCGGGTGATTGCCTGTTGTTTGACGGTTTAGCGTCGACCGGCAGAACGCCCCTGGCTTCCAGGCTGCGGATACGGGCTTCACGAGACGGAGGGTGCCCTGGTGGTGGATCTGAGCAGGATTGAAATCCCGCCAACGCCGGTCTACCCGGTCAAGCCGGCCAGACCGGTCAAGGAGCGACACTCACCGCCGCGCCGCACCCCACAACAGGACAGGGATAATCCACAAGACGGAGATGACGGGAATCAGGACCGTCGGCACATCGATGAGTTTGCATAGAGTTCGGAAACGGTTGAACCGCTGGTCTCGGGTTATCAGTCATGAATATGAGCATTTCCACTGCCGGCATGTCGATTGAGGGGTGGGTCATTCTACTGCTTGTGATCGGGCAGTTCCTGTCCTGGATCCACGTGCGGCACCTGCATCGACGCCAGGCAGGTATGGCAAAGATGCTGCATCAGGCGCTTGACGACCTTGCTGCCTTCGAGAAGGCAGCCATCAGGGTGGGTGAGCAGCTGATACGTCTGGAGCAGAAAGTCCGAGGCGTGATGGATCGCCAGGATCAGCTGGAGATGCGGACCAGCGGCTCACGACCGTACTCCCAGGCGATTCAGCTCGTGCAGCGTGGTGCATCCGTCGACGAACTGATGAGCATGTGCAGTCTCACCCGCGGCGAGGCCGAACTGATCTGCATGCTGCATGGAACGCGCGAGGCCCATACCAAGTCGGGACAGGATTCCACGTCCCATTAACTCTGATCGTCGGGCACCCTGCCCGAGAGATAGTAGGCAAAGGCGATGACCTCGGCAACGGCCCGGTACAGGTTCTCGGGGATCTCGTCTCCCAGCTCTATCGTGGACAGGACCTGCACCAGGTATTCATCTTCGTGCAGCGGTACGCCGTGCTCCTGCGCGACCTGCATGATCCGCCGGGCAAGCTGATCGCGGCCCTTGGCGGTGACCGTTGGTGCGTTGCTGCCATCATAGTGCAGCGCAACGGCAATATCGCTTGTGGAGTTCTTCGGCCGTTTCATACCTGCTCGTCCAGCAGACTGCCGCTTTGCGCCGCGCGCGGGGGCGTGCTGGATTTGCCCTGGCGACATCCAAGGCGGGCAACCTCCAGGCCCAGCGCCTCCAGGCGGGAACGCAGGTGTGGAAGATGCTTCTCCACCACGGGTACGGCACCCTCGGTTTCGGCAATGAATACACTGGAAATGGTCTCGCCTGTCAGATTCACACGCGCCTCCATTGCACCCAGATTGGGTAAATCAAACTGCAGAACGGCGGACCATCTACCGTCATCGGGGCTGTTATTGCCTTGTTCTGCTGTGCCATCCCGCCGGACGTGGAGTTGCCATGTGTCAATCTGCTCGCCCCGACGTACCGGCAGTTCCACCAGCCATTCAGGTGACACCGGGCGATCCTGGTTCAACGAAGAAAGCTGATTAACCCGCATTCTGGCCAAGGCAGATTCTGCCTGTTCTGCCAGGTCGAGCCGCGCCACGGCCTGGCCTGCCGGCGCCGGTAGCAGAACCCTGCCGGGTGACTCACGTACATTCCCCGTCGGGGCTCTCTCCACTTGTGCCAGGTCGGATTTTGTTGTCTGTCCGCTTGCCGGCATTGGCGCCGGGGGTAAGGGTCGGGTGAGGCTCGGGTCAGGCCCTGGCCGCGCTTTTTCAGGCCCGATATTTGCTGCTAAATTCCGCAAGGCATCGATCAGGCGGAGCAGATTTGCCTTCAGGTCCTGGGACAGGTCAGGCTTCGGTCTGCCATGTGATGCCAGCCGCGACTCCAGGAGCAGTCCACTGTCGCGTAGGGCCTGGCGAAGACCCTCGGCGCTGCTGAGCTGGCGATGATCGGGAAGGCGGGCGATCAGGCTCCTGGCTATCTCCACCACCGCCGGCGAGGTGTTTGCTGGCCTGGCAAGGAGTTGTACCAGCTGGCTGAAAAGATTTGACAGGGGCTGTTGGCGGGGCAGGGCACTGCGCAGCGCCGCTCTGACAGGATCAGGCCGCTCGGTCCTAATGACTCTGAGCAATGGCACGCGTCCGAGCTCGACCACCTGCAACTCAAGCTTCTGACCCGGTTGCAGCTTGAGATTGCCGGCCTGTGCCTGAACCTGTTCGATGCCGATACGAAGGGTAACCTGGCCTGACTGGGGACGGCTGGTGACAGTCGCTGCGACAATCTGGCCTACCTGCCAGTTCCTGCTCAAGGCGTCAGCACGTGTCAGGAGCAGGACGGATTTGGAGGGACCGATGGGGCCTGTGGGGTGCATCTTGGATCGATAGGTTACAGGGGATACCCCGTCGGCACAAAACGAAATTCAGCTCTTCAGACAAAAACCATGGAATCGCAAACCGACAATCTTTGGTACACGCGTCGCGGCGGAAAGGTGCGCGGACCGTTCCCCGCCCGTCAGGTAACGCGCTATATCCTGCTGGGTCGTGTCCGGGAAGACGATGAACTCAGTCAGGATCAGGATACCTGGGTACCGGTTCACGACTGTATCGACCTCATTCCCGAGGAGGTGAGAACACTCGAGACCGAGGAAGATTTCCAGCGTCTGGAACGTGCCCGCCTGCGCGAAGATGAGCGGTGCAGCGGCAACCGTCGCGAGGTTACGCAACGGTTGAGTCCCGCTTCGATCGAGCGCCGCCGCGCCAGCGATCGTCGCCAGGCTGAAAGCGATGCCATGCTGCGACACCGCCGCCTGCGCACTGAGCTGCTGCGGGCCGAGGGGCATGGCAGACGGCGGCTGTCACCGAGGGTTTTCGCTGTGCTGGTGGCGGGGCTTTTCCTGGTGATTGCTGCCGTCTATCGGCTTACTCCGCCGGCGTCCGTGCAGACCGCGGACTGCGAGGCCCCGCCCAAACCACACGTCAACTGGAACAATTGTCGACTGGCCGGCCTGGTTGCGGAAGGGGCAGACCTCAGTGGTGCATGGGCGCGCAACATGGATCTAACCGGCGCTCACCTTGCGGGAAGCCGGTTGATTGGCGCAGATCTGGCCTTTGCCACGTTGAATATATCGGACTTGCGGCACGCCGATCTGCGCAATGCGCGGCTGACCGGCGCCGGCCTGCAACAGGCAGACCTGCGTGGCGCCGTGCTGGCTGCGGTTGATTTTTCTTACGCCGACTTACGTGGGGCCCGCCTGAATAATGCCGATTTGCTCGAAGCCCGCTTCGATAACGCGATTTGGGTCGACGGTACCCAATGTGCCGCCAACTCCATCTCCGACTGTGTGCCAATCGGCAGGTAACGGGCCCGGGCCCCGCAGACCCATTCAACGCAGGGACCGCTAAGGGGAACGACGTTTCCCGGCTCGGTGAGCGGGCTGCCAGTGGCGGTGACGGCTGTTAAGACCAACCCCCTGTTTCCGGACCCGGCAGGGTCATGCGCACGGAGAATCGGTGGCTATCCCTTCTTGGATACGTAGTGATACGCAGTTCATCCTCCCTTGTCGGGCGCCACAGCAAGTTTGACAATACATCATGAAAGCAACATAAGAACTTGTAATATAGTTTAAAAAAGTCCGTATTTTAACAGAGGTAACAGCTTCCTCCGCTGCCGGCGCAGGCCCTGAGCCGCACCAATTTCCCGCTTGACTTTCCCCGGCAGAAAAGTTACGCACAGCCTTGGCGCATTGGCGCTGCCGACGATGGCAGACTTCCAGACCCCACCCTGCTACTCTAAATTGAGGCTGCATCCCCTTGTTTATTTTTCATTTCTCCCTTTGTTCAGAATTTGGACAATCTAACAAAAAGGCAATATTGACGCGGTTTAGCGCCCACTGATTCCAAACCGTCCACAGACTTATCCACAGGTTTTGTGGATAACCATTATTTATCTAATTTTATGAATTACGTAGACAAGGTTTGTGATAATACACATGAGCTTAATGGCGGTCTCTCCAACCAAGAACCAGCTCGCGCTCGGTTGGGAGGCCGTCGCTCGTTTGTCGGGTAAGACCTGGTTGCTGCCGTGCTCAGGGGCAGTTCCGGGCGGAAGCGAACGTATACTCGATCGTACTGCCTCGGGGACGACGTAGTGAGCAGGTCGCCAGTTGCCAGCAGTCATGAACACGCAGGCAAAACTGTGACCGCTTTCACGATCACCTTTTAGGGGTCGGGAGTAGTCTCCCCCGAAAACGTGCCCGTGGCGAGCGGCACGCGGGAGGGGGATGTTACGCAATACAGCTAAATCAAATAAATCAAAAATGAACGACAGCGATTCAGGGGGCGCCATGAAACCAGGTCTAGTGAGGGTCGTATACGCCGGCCTGGCAGTAGCGTCGGCGATCGTTGCGGTCGGGCCACCCGCCGTAGACGCAGCGGATGCCACGTCAGCAGTGACCGCCGGCCAAAATGCGGCGTCCGCCTTCGAAGATCGCGATGCGCCCGGGATAACGGGTGGAAATACCGGGCCTTCCCGCCGGGTGCGGTCTGGCAACGGAGATATCGGCTCATGGGTGGTGAACCTGCATTCGCTGCAGAACCGGGCCGCCGCCGAGGACTTTGCCGCCTTGGCCCGATCGCAGGGCATCGAGGTGGAACTGAAAGATGTCAAGATCAGGGGCGAGCAGTTCTGGCGCATTCAGGTGACCGGCTTTCCGACATCGGATGAGGCTCGGTCCTACGCCGGTGCTACCCGGAACCGACTGCGCCTCAAAGAAGTCTGGGTCATGAAACGCTGAAAGCAGTGCGGTGTTCAACCCGATTGCGTTCATCGTCAACGGCTGACTGTTGCGCGTGTGCCTGCCCCGGGCTTTCGAGGCTGGATCGGCTGGGCGGTCGCCAACGCCTTGACGCACCCCCCTGTGGCGACCTTCGCGCTGCCCTCATGGTCTGCCTGTCCCCGAGTTCTTGAATGGCCGTCCGCGGCGTGTCCACCGATGGCGCAATTCAGATCGGCTTGAGGGAAATGACGACGCGTCACCCGGAGCGTGTGTCATCCGGAGGCACGTATGGCAGAACGAACACGCGCGGATTATGATCGCTGTCATGGACCAGGCAGAAACCTTCGACCCCGCCTCATGACCGCGGTGACGATGGCCAGAAGGCCAATCTCGATCGGCAGCCAGCGACGTGTACCGGTGACGTGTAAGAGTTCAAAGACCCGCCTGTTTGGGGTGAAGGGTATCTGCTCTGTCTGTGTGGTGCTTGGCTGCCTGTATGCGCCGGGTCGCGTGACGGCCTCTGAAAACCTTCTCGAGCATGGCAGATATGTGTTTTATGCCGCTGGCTGTGTGTCCTGCCACACCAGCGACCAGCCTCTCGCCGGTGGGCGCCCGATTAGCACACCCTTCGGGACGTTCTACAGCCCTAACATCACGCCAGACAAAGAACAGGGTATCGGCGCCTGGAGCCGGGAGGAGTTCGTGCGAGCCTTGCGTGACGGCGTCAGTCCGCGCGGTGAACATTACTATCCCGCGTTCCCCTATCCCTCGTACACCCGGATGACCCGCCAGGACATGTTGGCGTTGTGGGCCTATCTGACGTCACAGCCAGGATTTCCCAGAGAGAACCGCCCGCATGATCTGCCCTGGTTCCTGTCCTCGCGAGCCTTGCTGGGGGCGTGGAAGACGACCCGCTTCACGCCCGGGGTTTTTTCCGGCGATCCAACGAAATCGCCGGAATGGAACCGCGGGGCTTATCTGGCTACCGCACTCGGACACTGTGGCGAGTGTCACACACCGCGTGGAATCCTGGGTGCGCCCCGGCCATCGCACTACCTCGCAGGAGCCCGCGAGGGACCGGAGGGTGTCCAGGTCCCCAATATCACGCCCGACAGGGATACGGGCATCGGTCACTGGCCCCATCAGGGGATGTCGACTTTTCTGGCGACGGGCAGACGACCCGATGAGCGTTACACGGGGGCGCTCATGGCGGAGGTGCTCGGCACCAGCACCATGCAGTTGACCGAATATGACAGGCATTCGCTGGCGACCTTTCTGCGCTCCTTGCCGCCGATCTACCACGACGTGTATTTCAGGTTTGACCCGTTTGCGGATGCAGATTATTTCGAATAACGAGCAGGACCGATTATGCCTTGCCTGCTGTTGCCGACAGCTGCCTGCCTCTTCAACCCGGACGGGATGGAGTTAAGCGGCGAGCACAGCAGTGGCGTTCGTGCAGGCGCGCAAACTGCGCGGTTTGCGTGTGAATCCCCTTTATAAGGAATATGTAAAACATAGAGTTATAAGATATTTCTAGAAAGTTTATATGATAAGTCAGCGTTTTGACTTATGGGGCAGGGGGGCAGATCAGCCGAGCGCATCAGGCGGGGATGGAAGTGGTCGTGTACCGCCAGACACGCAAATCTTCGGACCAGTAATCCTCGGGCAGTCCGGCCTTGCGTTTTAGCTGCCGCAGGAAACTGAGCGTCTCGGGCAGCGACTCCCATACCGAGGGAAGAAACGTGCCCCGGCGTCCCGCGGCCTGCAGGATCAGGCCGTCAACGCGGGGTCTGATCTGTGTGAGCAGGTCCTGTTCGTCTGAAAACGTCATCGGCTCCGGGGGGCTCAGCAGGGAGATGTGGATGTCCAGCAACCCGTATTCGGCTCCTGTGAGTGGTTGAAACCTGGGGTCCCGGAAAGCCGCCGCGAAGGCATTTTGGGCGACATCTTCGATCAGCGAACGGCTGGCCTCGAGACTGCCGATACAGCCGCGCAGCGCACCCTTGATCTGCAGGGTCACGAAACTGGCGCCATGCCCCTGCAGCGCGGGTGCATACTGAGCCGCCTCGATCTGCAGGGGAGTGCCCGTCTCCAGGCCCGTTTCAATCGACTGAGCAGCGGTCTCGAGCAGGCACTGCTGCTCTTGTTCCGGCAATTCCGTCGCGGCCGTGTCACGCGATCGCATAGGCGCCATAACCGACTACCTGATCACGGGGGCCGGCGGTATCACCGGAATTGCGCAGGTCGAGCGTGCGCGCCTGCAGACCGTGATGGCGGGCGACGAGCAGAAGACCGCCTACCGGCGTGCGTCCGCAGGCCTGGTCGTAACTGATGGACTCGGGTTCGAGGGCCTCGATTGCCCTGGAGGTCTCACGGTCCATGGTGCGGGCGGTGTCATAGTCATGATAATGACTGAGATCGGAACTGACGACGATGAGGGTTTCGTCGCCGCCCCAGACTCGTTCGATCACGTCTGCCACATCCTGGTAGCTCGCGTCGCCCACCACCAGGGGAACCAGTGAGAAGCGGTCGAGCACCGTCTGCAGAAAAGGCAGATGCACTTCGAGGCTGTGCTCAAGGGCATGTGCCTCGTCCAGCAGGTGAACCTGCGGCAAGCTGAGGAGTGTTTCTACCGCGCTCGTATCGACCGGCACGGGCCCCAGCGGCGTATCGAAAGACGTTGCGCTGCTGGCTGCGATCCCGCGAAACGGCACCCGGTGTGCGGGGCCGAGCAGGACAACGCGACGGATCCGTTTCCTTGCCGACGTAAGCTGGGCGTAGGCGGTTGCGGCAATCGGGCCGGAATAAATGTAACCGGCGTGTGGCACGATCATCGCCTTGGGCGTGATGGTTGGACCCTCTGCCTTCCCGAGCAAGCCCTGCAGCATCTGGCTGAGCTCAATGCGATCCTGGGGATAAAACATCCCGGCAACGGCCGGTAGCCTGACATTTTCCACAATCGAGATCCTCTCGTGTTACCGTAAAGATGGTGCGACTTCCGACAGAATTCAAGTGCCGTTGAAAAGACGACGTTGAAGCCCCATGTAGCAAGAGAAGGCGGCGACGCGCGATACCCTGTTGATTCTGATGGGCATGCCGAAATGAGCGATTTTCCTCCCGAGTTCACCGTTCCCACCCGCTACTGGCATCGGCTTGAGGACGGCCGTATCCAATGTGACCTATGTCCGCGTTTCTGCAAGTTACATGCGGGGCAGCGCGGCCTGTGTTTCGTGCGCGCCAATCATAGCAACGAAATCGTACTGACATCCTACGGGCGATCCAGTGGTTTTTGTGTGGATCCCATCGAAAAGAAGCCGCTGAATCACTTTCTGCCAGGTACGCCTGTGCTGTCCTTTGGTACGGCCGGCTGTAACCTGGCATGCAAGTTCTGCCAGAACTGGGACATCAGCAAATCCCGCGAAACCGATACGCTGGCGGATGCCGCCTCGCCCGAAAAGATCGCTCGCGTTGCCGAGCGACTCGGCTGTCGCAGCGTTGCCTACACCTACAACGATCCCGTTATCTTCATGGAGTACGCCATCGATGTGGCCAAGGCCTGCCGGGAGCGGGGCATCAAGTCAGTGGCCGTCACGGCGGGCTATATCGCGGACGAACCGCGCCGGGAATTTTTTCAGTACATGGATGGCGCCAATGTTGATTTGAAGGCCTTTACCGAACGCTTCTACTGGAAGATCACCGGCGGTCATTTGCAGCCGGTGCTCGATACCCTGGTCTATCTGAAGCGGGAAACCGATGTCTGGTTTGAGTTGACCACGCTGCTGATTCCCGGTGAAAATGACTCAGACGCAGAGCTCGATGCCATGACCCGGTGGGTGGTTGAAAATCTTGGCCCCGATGTGCCAATGCACTTCACGGCCTTTCATCCAGACTGGAAGATGCTGGATACACCGCCCACGCCCCTGACCACCCTGACCCGTGCGCGCGAAATCGCCATGCGTAATGGTGTCTATTACGCCTATACCGGTAATGTCCACGATAAGGCGGGTGACAGCACCTATTGTCATCAGTGTGGCCAGCTCCTGATCGGTCGGGACTGGTATGTGCTCAGTGACTGGAATCTGAGCGGAGACGGCAAGTGCAAGGCCTGCGGGACACCCCTGTCGGGTGTATTCGGGTCGAAGCCGGGGACCTGGGGTGCACGGCGCTTACCCGTGCATCTGGCCAGTTACGCCTGAGGGCCTGGATGGGCAGGCGCCGCGTGCTGTTGCCGGACTGGGTTCGTGTGAGCTGCGTGCTAGTATTGGCAGCGGGCTTGTCCAGTGGAAGAGGGGGTCGCAAGATGAGGATGCCGGTGGCGTTCCAAATACGCAACACGTTGCGCAGCCTGACTGCAATGCTGGTGATCTCTCTGGCAGCGCCGGCTGGCGCCGTCGATTACAGTTCCTGGGCAATGACCGGCTGGCCGAGCAGTTACCTCGGGTCTTCGCTCCCCGGGTACGGCAGCTGGCCGTTGACGCGCCAGCGGTCGGCGTGGCCCGGGGCGCTGAGCGGCTGGTCAACCGGGAACAATCTCTGGCGAAGTATTCCGGGCGCAATGGGGAGTTGGCCGCTGAACTACTCTTCGCTGGCTTACCAGCAAGGCTCGCCGAGGTCGTTTCTCTACCAGCAACCTGAATTTCCAGCTGGTCCCTATGGCTACATCCAAGGCTGGATCACGCCTAACGGGGACTTCCAAGGCGTAATGAAGCTGCGTGGCAACATGCGGAAACTCATGGGTGACTATTACACCCGACTATATAATTACTACGCCAATTACTACGCTGACTACTAGGAGTCTGTCGGACTTAGGGGTTCGTGACGAGGCAGGTGGGAGAGTGAGCACAAAGCTTCACGGTTTCGAGGCGCATAGTGGGCCCTACGCAACGAGAAAGCGGGAAGCTTTGGGCCGCTCTCCCACCGCCGCAGTAGAATCAGCCTAAGTCCAACAGACTCCTAGGAGTCTTTCACGGACCGGAAAGGCCAACGTAGAGCACGGCGACGCTGACGATCAGCATACCCGCAACGCCGATAAGCGCTTGGCGCTTCCAGCCAAAGAGGTAAACCAGGGCCACGATGGTCCACCCGAGGACCAATGGCCAGTACTGGACGCTTGGGTCATCTGCTGTCACCAGCGGCGTACCCGGCCCACATCCACATGGATAAACCCTGATGTAGGGTAGTAGCCCACGCCGCCGGCGCGCAGAGCCAGTGCCGCCCGCCGCAGCTCTTTCAGTTCGCAGCCCGGCAGCTGGATATCCATGGCCTTACCCGACATATGCAGGCTGTGCTTTGCCACACCGGCGTTCTTGCGGCGCAGCCTGGCATTGGTGTCTGGCGAACGATAGCCGGAAACGATCTCAAACGGCTTCCGCCCTCCCACGGCGTGGTTCACGCGGTAGACGAGATCGAGAAGCGCCGGTGCTATGGGATGGACCTCCCCGCTACGGTGGTCGCGCAGGAGGTGGTTAATCTCAGTCAGGGCATCGGCGAGGTACTGGCCATCCGCCCAGTAGGTGCAGCGCAGGGATTCGCCCGTGTGGGTATTGTGGAAGGCCAGCCGCCGCTCGGAGACCGATGGAATGTCGGCAAGGACCGGGGCGGCGACAAGGCCCAGACTTGCACCGGCGCATGTCGTTAGAAACCTGCGTCGAGAGAGGCTGGGGTTGCGAGCAATGAATGAAAAGGCTTTGTATCCCATGGTGTATTCACTAGGCAGTTAGCATGCCAGAAAGCGTCCTGGGGCGATTATAACCGTGGTGGGGGGCTGGCAAATATCTGCTCCACGCACAACCGGCGGGGTTTGACAGCGACAATGTCCCGGCAGGTCTGGCATACTACTTTGCTTGTCAAACAGTTAAACGCAAAAGCAGGGGGTTCTGCGATATGAGCGAAGTATACAGGACGGTGAAGCCGGGTCTTGCGCTGGTTCTGGTCGGATTGCTGTTCGGAATTGGTCTTGGCATCGGCTTCGGTGTGCAGGAAGATGCCTTCAAAGACTACATCGCAGCGGGGATCGCAGCGCATCCCGAGGTGCACGATGTGCAGAGCGCAGACAAGATCTGGCGATACGCGCAGCGGGCCCATTTCCACGCCACCGGCATTGCTGCATTTTCCATTGGTTTGTTGCTGCTGGTAGCCGGATCGAGCATGGCAACCTCGCTCAAGCGGCTGTCCGCGGTGCTGATCGGGCTGGGGGGGTTCTACCCGCTCGCCTGGTTCAACATGTTCCTGACTGCGCCGGCTATCGGACGCAGTGCTGCCCACGCGCACATTCTGACCGAGACACTGACCTATGTCGGGGTGGGTGGCCTGCTACTCGGCATTGTGATCCTGCTCGCCAATCTGTTTCTGGGATTGTTCAGCCAGCCGCGCTGACGCGCCCCGGGGCGCGTGCCTTCGCGATGTCCATCGAAAACGGATTCCGCCCAAGCGTGCGGGATTGCGGGTCAAGGCCAGCCATGTTGATGTTCAGGCAGCGACTGCCGGATTGGCTTCCGGTGCGGGCAGCGATCCCCGTTCGGCGCACGCCGTTCGACTGCTTGCGTAAGGCATGGGCTGAGCGCAACGCCTGAGCTGAGCCGAACCGAACCGATCGATCTTTCCAGACCGCGTATGCTGAACAGTGAGGAGCCACGCATGGCAGGCACCGTCGCGCTGCTGCAATTGGGATTCCGCCCGTTCTTTCTGGGCGCCGGTGTTTTCGCCGCGCTTTCGGTGTTGATCTGGACAGGCCTTTACAGCCTTGGCTGGAACTTCGAACCGAATGGATTGCCGCCGGTTCTGTGGCATGCGCACGAAATGATCTATGGATACAGCATGGCGGTGGTCGCAGGGTTTTTGCTCACGGCTGTCAGCAACTGGACCGGCGTCCAGACACTGCATGGGTATCCCTTGCTGATCCTGTTTCTGCTGTGGGCGACTGCGCGAATCCTTCCCTTTACCCAGGGACTGGTTTCGCTGCAGTTCCTGGCGGTTGTAGACAACGCTTTCATTGCCTTGCTGGTTCTTGCTGTCACCTATCCGGTTGCGAAGGTGCGGCAGTGGAAACAGATCGGGATCGTGTCCAAGCTGGTTCTGATGCTGATCAGCAATAGCGTTTTTTATCTGGGAGTCAGTGGTGTGCTTGCCGACGGTGTCCGCTGGGGACTGTATTCAGGCTTGTATCTGTTGCTTGCGCTTATCTTCGCCATAGGGAGAAGGGTGATCCCTTTTTTTGTCGAGAAAGGGGTTGGCTATCCCGTGCAGCTGAAGAACTGGCGTTGGCTGGATGTTTCCAGCCTGGTGCTGTTTCTGGCGTTCTGGGTCGTCGATGTATTCGTTTCGCTGCCCGGCGTGGCGGCCTCGCTTGCCGGCATCCTCGCCATCCTGCATGCGGTGCGGCTGGTTGGCTGGTACACGCGCGGTATCTGGGAGAAACCCCTCCTGTGGGTGCTTTTTCTCGGCTACGGTTCGCTGATTGTCGGATTCGTACTCAAGCTGGCAACGTTCAGTTTCGGCATCTCACCCTATCTGTCGGTTCATGCGTTCGCCTTTGGCGGTATTGCGATGATGACACTCGGCATGATGGCGCGCGTATCACTGGGGCACACCGGCAGGAGCATCCTGGAACCGCCAGCACATCTGTCCGCGGTTTTTGCGGTGTTGTATGTTGGCGCCGTAATCCGGGTGTTTTTGCCGCTGATCGATCCAGGTCACTACAGTCTCTGGATCGCCCTGTCCCAGGTCTGCTGGATTGTTTCATTCTCAGTCTTTCTCTATGTCTATACGCCCATGCTGGTGCGGCCGCGCATTGACGGACGCTATGGCTAGCCCGCATTTCTCACCGGGATCCCGGATGCTGGGGCAGGGCTCGTGTGTTCGGACGCCGCGCTGGAGGGAAAGTGGTAGCCGTAGCTACCACTTGAGTGAAGCGCAAGTCGCGGCCGCGACACGGGGCCGAAGGCCAGTCGCGGGAGTGGCCGTAAGCGCGCCGGCTGCGCGCCACACGCCATGCGGCCGCCGCGCCCCGTCTCCGCACCTACGCTTGCGCGCCCGCGAGCCGGAGCGCCGGGCGCGCGAGAACCAGCCAGGGCCGGGATAGGCACTGCCTGATTACACACTGTCTTTTCCCTGATCTGCACTCTGTTCCTTACCTCAGTGCATTATGTGACTCTATCGCCGCCCGGTGAGAAATGCGGGCTAGCCTGGACCTCCAAAAAAACGGCGCCCGCAGGCGCCGTAACCGGGGAGGGAAGGAAGCTCCCCTTTAGTTTTCGAGTTCGGCCTCATCGGCGATGCCGTCGGGGGCGAGATCGTCGCGGATCTTGACGAAGAAGCCGCCGGTATTGGCGCCGGTGCAGAAGTCCGTCCCGTTGATGAGCGCATCGTTCTGATCCTGGTACTCGGTGGTGCCGGCGAGCAGGGTGTAGGTCAGATCCAGCACCGTCACGCTGGTGTCGGCCACACAGGCGTCAACCGGCCCCTGCAGGCTGTCGTCATCCAGCGTGTCACGGCGGATCTCGGTGGCGATGAGCGCACCACTGCTGTCATCACGGAAGGCCTCGACCTCCAGGAAGTCGGTGGCAACGATTTCATCGAGGGTGAGCGAGTCGTCCACACCGGTGTCATCGCGCAGCGCCGTGCGGCTGTCGACCACCACGGTCAGGGTGCCGGGCACGAACTGCAGGGTGAGCGTCCCGAGCGGCGTGTTGACCGCCGAGACGCGCGCCTCGAGCTTGATGTTGCCGCCGCGCGCCTCGACCTTGACGGCCTGCAGCACCCCGGCCACGATCGGACCCTCCACTTCCACTTCGACGCCGTCTGCCAGCACCAGTCCGACCGGCTCGAAGATCGCGGCCGAGGCGTTCACGGCCTGACCGGCCACCGTGAAGCTGTTGTTGCTGACGAAGTTGCTGACGATGCCCTCCAGGCTGACCTTGGCCTCGTCATCCCCGAACAGATCGTCTTCCTGCGCGATCCGGCCCGCCGTGATCGTGGTGCCGGCCAGCGTGCCCTTGACCTCCACCGGCAGGCCGTCGGTGATGACGCCACCGGGTACCCCCGACAGATCCGCGCCGCCAAACTCGACCGTGAAGCTGCCCAGGGTGAAGCTGGTGCCGCTCAGCCCGCTGACCGTGCCCTTGAGCTCGACCTCGCTGGCGTTGGGCTGGAAGTCCCCCTTCTTCTCGATACGCGTCGCCTGCAGGACGCCGGCCCCGTCGAAGAAGCCGCTGACCTCGACCCAGTCGTTCACCGCCAGGGTATCGAAGCCGACTCCGTCAAAGACCGTCTTGGTGCTGTCGGCCCGCACACCGACACCCAGCACCGTGAACGTGCTGGACAGACCGTCCGGGTCCGCCACGATCGGACCGCTGACCGGCCCCTGGACGTCGTCGTCGAACTCGACCTTACTGGCCGTGCCGCGGGTGCCGCTGTCATCGACGGTTCCCTGAACCCTGACCACCATGCCCAGTCGCAGCTCGGCTTCGCTACCCACGCTGTCATCAAGCGTCACCTCCGCCGTGCCCGTCTCGAACTCCACCCCATTGACAAAGATGCTGCCAAAACCCGTGATCGTGCCTGACGCGGTAATCCCGGTGCCACCGATGCCGGAAACCAGACCGCCGCCGCCACCGCCACCACATCCCAACAGGGTGCTGCCAAGCAGAATGAGCGCAAGCGATTGAAAAAGCTGTTTTGCTGTCATAATCATTTCTCCTTCGAGCCCTGATGCTCCGAGTAGTAGATGCCGAGACTGACGTACTGCCCTTCGCTCTCGTCGTCGGTGGTGTGGGGTACCTCATGGCGAGACAGCCATGCGTCGAGTTCTTCGAGCAGAGCCTGTGCCTTTTCAGCCGACAGGCTCCGGAACGCAGGCACGGCGTCAGCACGAACGGCCGAGTTCGAGACCTTGCGCTGAAAGAACAGCAGTCCGGGTTCAGCGGTGAGATTGTGGTCAATGGTCGCAACCAGCTCGGCAACGTCCGTTCCCAGGATATGCAGCTTGTCGATGGGATCACTGCTGGGGATAAAGGCGTGACTCACCAGCCGGACCCGGCCAGTATCCGTCTCTACCACGGAACCGGCCGCCTTCAGTACCTTCAGCATCGCCTGCGTCGGAATATCCCCGCTGTATTCCCTGACAAGCATGGCGAACGAGTGATCACTGCCCTCGATCACCAGATCGGCCGGTGCGCCTGCCTCGGTCTGGTACTTGGCATCATTCAGCCAGCCGCTGATGACTCGTATGGCCCGATTGTAGCGCTCCGCTGCGCCTGCGCCTCCCGCGCTCGGCAGTTCATGCAGCCGTTTGGCCTCTTTCCGAAAGAGCCCTGTGAGCGCGGAGACTCTGGAAATCGTTTGCTTTTTTCCAGGTTCGGCGAACTCCTCAAAGGCGACATCGACGTACACCTTCTTGGCCAGTTCAGCGAATGTGCCGTAGGCAATCCCGTTACGGATCAATATGGTGGCCAAGGGCCGCAAGAGGGCACGTACCGCTCCGAAAAGAGCACTGTGCAGTGGATTGTCCATGATTGGGACAATAGTCCCAAAATCTCCCTTAGTCAATAGCTGCAGCCAGGAAATGTGAATGAACGCACCGGCCGGAAGGGGTTAACCGCTAGCCGGGCTCCTGCGCCCGTTGCTTCCACAAACTGGTTTGCGTCGGATTTCCGAATATTCCCGGTGACCAGGGCAAACTTTGTGGTGCAGGCTGCGCGTGCCGCTACCGCCCCCGAGGCATCTGAGCGCATGCGCGGCATGAGGGAAACGCAGCCCACTCCTGCTGTCCGGGTGCTTCGCGACGTTGTAACACCGCGTGAATCACAGGCTGCAACTCAGGTGCAGGCAGATACGACCGAAGCGCATAAGCGCTCGCGTGCGCAGCTTCCGAGGGCTCTGGAGTGTAACTGTTTTTCCCGGGTTCTGGAACGCAGAACCCTGCGGCCGTGGCGACGATGAGTACGCGCCCTCTGTGCGGAGCTCGAGGTAGTGAAAGCCAGCCAGCGAGTGTTTTGTGGGTAGCGGCGATGAGGGGGTGTCCATGGCCTGACGCATCTGGTGGTCCCCGGGCCAGTTCCGGGTCTTGGCGGCCCAGGCACTGCAGGCATCCCTGCTCGGCAGCTTCAAGGCACTGACCGGAAGGACCAAGGTGAATAAGGAAAAGCCCCGGCGACACGCGGAGCCTGTTCCTGTCGGTCGGCATCCCCGTCTATGGTGACCCCAACGGCACGCCAGACGGATATTGACTATCGGGTGGTAGACGGCATAGGGTTTGCCCTGCAGGCGAATGGCGTAGGTTGCAGAACGAGCCCGGAAGCCGGGCTCTCGCATAAACAAGCATACCGGAAATTTCATGGGAGGCGGGGCTATGTTCAGATTCCAACGAATAGTGGTAAAGCTTATGGCAGTCAGTCTGTTTGCTTTTACGGGCACTGTCTGCGCGCAGGGCGGCGCAGTTGCCCCCGCGCCCAACGGGATTACCCTGCCCGACGGTTACCGGGACTGGCGCGTGATCAGTTCCTCGCACCGTGAGGATAACCACACGCTGCGGGTCATCCTCGGTAACGACGCGGCCATCAAGGCAGCGCGCGAAGGCAAGACGAAGCCCTGGCCGGATGGGGCGATCCTGGGCAAACTGGTGTGGAAGGACGAGACGCATCCGCAATGGGAAAAGGCAACAATTCCGGGTGAATTTGTGCACGCCGAATTCATGGTCAAGGACTCGACGAAATACGCGGCAACGGGTGGCTGGGGCTTTGCGCGGTGGAAAGGGATGGAGCAGAAGCCCTATGGCGAGGATGCCTCGTTCGTCCAGGAGTGTTTCGGCTGCCATGCCCCGGTCAAGGACAACGACTGGGTCTTTACCTTCCCGTCGCGGTTGCCTTAGGGTGCTCGCCGTATCAGGCCTGCTTCAGAACCAGGGCGGCGAGTGGCGGTAGCGACAACTGAATTGAGTGCCTGTGGCCCATCCAGGGAAGGGGCTCACTCTGACAGCCCGCGGCCCCCACGTTGGATCCGCCGTAGAAGTCTGAATCGGAGTTCAGGATGACCTGGTAATAGGCGGCCTCAGGCACGCCCAGCCGGTAGTCCGCGCGCACCATCGGGGTGAAATTCAGCACAACGATGATGCGTTCGTCGCCGCCACGGCGCTGATAGCTGATGACCGACTGCGCGGCGTCATGGCAGTCAATCCACGCGAAGCCCTGAGCCTCGAAGTCGTGACGGTGGAGTGCGGGATGTTCGCGATACAGGTGGTTGAGGTCGCGCACCAGCAACTGAGTCTGGCGGTGCGGAGGGTAGTCTAACGCATGCCACTCCAGCGACGCGTCGAAATTCCACTCCGAACGCTGGCCGAACTCACAGCCCATAAACAGCAGTTTCTTGCCGGGATAGGTGTACATGTAAGTATAGAGCAGGCGCAGATTGGCAAACTGCTGCCACTCGTCCCCTGACATCTTGTGCAGCATGGAGCCTTTGCCATGTACAACCTCGTCATGCGAAAAGGGCAGGACAAAGTTCTCTGTAAAGGCGTACAGCAAGCCGAAGGTGAGCCGGTCATGGTGATAATGCCGGTGTATAGAATCCCGCGACAGGTAGTCCAATGTGTCGTGCATCCAACCCATGTTCCACTTCATGGAAAAGCCCAGGCCGCCGACCCAGGGCGGACGCGTCACCTGCGGCCAGGCGGTGGATTCTTCCGCTACCATGACGCTGCCCGGATACTGGCCGTGAGTGACCTGATTCAGTTCGCGCAGGAAGTCAATCGCCTCGAGGTTTTCCCGCCCGCCATAGATATTGGGAATCCAGTCGCCGCCCTCGCGTGAATAATCGAGATAGAGCATGGAGGCAACCGCATCGACGCGCAGGCCATCGATGTGAAATTCCTCCAGCCAGTACAGGGCGCCGGCCATGAGAAAATTCCTGACCTCGTTGCGTCCGTAGTTATAGATCAGCGTGCCCCAGTCACGATGCTCACCGCGCCGCGGATCTTCGTGTTCGTAGAGCGGGCTTCCGTCGAAACGGGCCAGGGCGTGGGCGTCCTTGGGAAAATGCCCGGGTACCCAGTCCAGGATGACACCGATATCCTGCTGGTGGCAGCGATCGATAAAGTGGCGAAAACCGTCCGCGTTTCCGAAACGGCTGGTCGCTGCGAAGTAGCCAGTCGTCTGATACCCCCAGGAGGCATCCAGGGGATGTTCCGTCACCGGCAGGAGTTCGATGTGCGTGAATCCCTGTTCCTTGACATAGGGAATCAGTTCATCGGCCAGCTCATGATAGCTGGGGAATTGACCTTCCGGTCCACGGCGCCAGGATCCAAAGTGAACCTCGTAGACGGACATCGGCGCATGCAGCCAGTCCGTTGCGGCCCGCGCCTGCATCCATGTTGCATCGCGCCATTGATACTCGACCGGACCCGCTACGACGGAGGCGGTCCGTGGTCGTAATTCGAATGCCCGGCCGTAGGGATCTGATTTGAGGTGGATGGTTCCATACTGGCGATTACGGATCTCGAACTTGTAGATCACGCCCTCGGTCAGACCAGGGACGAAGAGTTCCCAGATACCGCTGCCGCCGCGCACGCGCATCGGGTGACGTCTGCCGTCCCAGTCGTTGAAGTCGCCCACCACGCTGACCCGTTCCGCGTTCGGCGCCCAGACCGCAAAGTGTACGCCTCGGATGCCGTCGGCCTGATGCACGTGGGCGCCCAGAAAGCGGTAGGCATGCCAATGGCGTCCTTCCGCGAAGAGATGCAGATCGAGGTCGCCAAGCTGGGGCGGAAAGCAGTAAGGGTCGTACTCAACCCGATGGTGTCCGTCCTGATCCTGCCATTCCAGACGATAACGCTCAGGAATACGACCAGCCGGTCCCCGCCACAGGAAAAAGTCACTGCCATCCAGCGGTGTCAGTTCGAAACCGGTTTCCGCGATCCGTACCGCGCTGGCCCGGGGCAGATAGGCCAGTACCCGCTCGCCAGCGGCCTCGGCATGCCGGCCGAGGATCCTGAACGGATCATGGTGGCGGGCCTGCTGGACCAGGCGCAGGTTTTCCTCGAGCGGGCCGGCAATCTGCACGGCATGGGAATCTGAATTTGCCATTAGTGTTTCTGCTGTCCCCCGCCGGTATGCTGTTTGCGACCGCGCGGCCTGTAACGGTGCGGCATATGTATAATACGTAACACAAAGAAGATTGGGATGTTAACATAGTCCGCGCTCAGTGAAGGCATGCGGGCCGGTGGCGGATGATGGATTAGGGGAAGTTAGGGATCTATGGCTTCTGGACACACACGACGGTTTGTCAGTCGTCTCACACGAAATACCCTGGCACTGGTGCTTGCGGGCGGTCGCGGTTCGCGCCTGAAACATCTTACCCTGTGGCGGGCCAAGCCCGCTGTTCCCTTCGGTGGCAAGTTCCGCATTATCGATTTTCCGCTCTCCAACTGTCTCAATTCCGGGATTCGCAGTATCGGGGTGATCAGCCAGTACAAGGCACATTCACTCATTCAGCACATCCACCGTGGCTGGAACTTCCTGCGTGGCGAGTTTGGGGAGTTCGTCGAATTGTTGCCGGCACAACAGCGGATCGAGGCTTCCTGGTATCTGGGGACAGCGGACGCCGTATACCAGAACATCGATATTATCCGGATGCACGATCCCGAGTTTGTCCTGATTCTGGCGGGCGATCATATCTACAAGATGGACTACGGTCCCATGATTGCCGAACACGTGAACAACGGTGCGGACATGACCGTGGGATGCATCGAGGTGAGCCTCGAGCAGGCGCGGGCCTGCGGCGTGATGAGTACCGATGACACCAATCGTATTACCGCGTTCGAGGAAAAGCCGGAGGAACCCCGTCCCATCCCCGGACGTGAAGACATGGTCCTGGCTTCCATGGGCATCTATGTGTTCAATACCGAGTTCCTCTATGAACAACTGATCAGGGACGCCGATGATCCTGCGTCCGGCCATGATTTTGGAAAAGACATCATTCCCGCAGTGATCCGCAAATATCGTGTCGTTGCCTACCCGTTTCGCGACGAAGAAAGCGGCGGGCAGGCCTACTGGCGCGATGTCGGTACTGTTGACGCCTTCTGGAAGGCCAACCTGGAGTTGATAGGAATCACGCCCGAACTGAATCTCTATGATGAGCAGTGGCCGATCTGGACCTATCAGGAGCAACTGCCGCCGGCCAAATTCATCTTTGACGAAGACGATCGCCGCGGCATGGCCCTCGATTCCATGGTCTCCGGCGGCTGTATTATTTCCGGCGCTACGGTTCGCGATTCGCTGCTGTTCTCCAATGTGAAGGTGCATTCCTATGCGCTGTTGCAGCATGCCGTGGTCCTGCCGGATGTGGATATCGGCGAGAGTTGCCGCATCAGGCGCGCTGTCATTGACAAGGGCTGCCGGATCCCGCCGAGCACGGTGATCGGAGAGAATCCGGAGGAGGACGCGCAGCGTTACTACCTGACCCCGGGAGGCGTGGTGCTGGTCACGCCAGAGATGCTGGGTCAGGAACTGCATTATGTCCGCTGACCGGCGCCTGAAGATTGTGCTGTGCTGGCATATGCACCAGCCGCAATACCAGAACATGATCGGCGGCGAGTACCTGCAACCCTGGACCTATCTGCACGCGATCAAGGACTATGTCGATATGGCAGCCCACCTGGAAGCCGAGCCGGCGGCGCGAGCGGTGGTCAATTTTGCACCGACGCTGCTCGATCAGCTGGCAGACTATCGAGCCTATCATGTGAAGGGCGGGCGACTGGCCTGTTTCTTCCGTGACGATGGATTGTCCGATCTCGTCGGATTTACCTATTCTGACTGCCATGCGGATGATGCGGTTGCCAATCTGCTGCACCATCTGGAAGCCATCGCGGACAGCTCGGCTGACGATGACAGGCAGGCTGTGGTCTCGATCATACTGGACGGGGAAAATGCCTGGGAGCACTATCCGAACAACGGCTTTTATTTCCTCAGCGCACTTTACCGGCAGCTGTCCGGCAGTTCCAGGCTCAATCTGACGACCTTTTCGGCCTGTCTGGCGGAGGGGGGCGAGACAAGACCCTTGCAGCAACTGGTTGCCGGGAGCTGGGTATACGGGACCTTTTCCACCTGGATGGGCGATCCGGACAAAAACCGGGCGTGGGACATGCTGATAGATGCCAAGCATGTCTTTGACCGGGTGCAGGCACAGGGCGATCTGGATGCCGCACAACGGCGGGCGGCACAGCGCCAGCTGGCAATCTGTGAAGGCTCGGACTGGTTCTGGTGGTTTGGTGATTATAATCCTTCGCACTCGGTGCACGATTTCGACCGGCTCTACCGCATGCACCTGAGCAACCTTTACCAGTTGCTGCATGAGGAACCGCCGGACTACCTTGCCCATTCTTTCTCGCACGGCAGTGACAGCAGCACTCAGGAGGCGGGTGGGGTGATGCGACATGGCCAGCCGGCGGCATAAACGCATACTGTCAACACAGGGACGTCGCTAATGGGGCCGGAACAGGGAGGTGAAACCGATGCCTTGCACAAAGGTCCATTCGCGGTTCGGCGTGCAGGGCTGCTGTTGCATCCGACCTCACTGCCCGGCAGTCCCGGCAATGGTGATCTGGGGCCTGAGGCATTTCACTTCGTGGAGTTCATGGCCGCCGCGGGCGTCTCAGTCTGGCAGATGCTGCCTCTCGGGCCTACACATGAAGACGGCTCCCCGTATCAGTGTACCTCGGTCCATGCCGGCAATTACCGCCTGATCAGCCTGCAGCGTCTCGTTGACCGCGGCTGGCTGGCCCCGGCGGCGCTGGAGTCAGGGGAAGACCCCGATCATCTGCGGCAGCGATGCCTGCGTCTCGCCTACGCGGGGTTTCAGCAACACGACGGTGGCGAAGAGCAGGCGCGCCTGGAACGGTTCACAGCAGCTCACGCGTCGTGGCTGGAGGACTTCGCGCTCTATCAGGCCCTCAAGGACGAGCAGCATGGCCGCTCCTGGGCAGACTGGCCGCCGCAGCTGCGCGACCGGCAGCCGGCGGCACTGGCGGAGGCGCGGCGTCGCCTGGCAGCGCAGATTGCGCAGGTAGGCTTTGAACAGTTCGTTTTTTTCTCCCAGTGGCAGGCCTTGCGCGACTATGCGCGCGAGCGGGGTATCCTGCTGTTCGGGGACATGCCCATCTTCGTTGCCCATGACAGTGCGGATGTGTGGGCCAATCGCGACTATTTCGTGCTCGATGACCGCGGGCAGATGGACGTGGTCGCGGGCGTGCCGCCGGATTATTTTTCAGCAACGGGGCAACGCTGGGGTAATCCGCATTACCGGTGGGAGGCGCTGGAACAGGCGGATTACCGTTGGTGGGTCGAGCGCGTGCGTACCCAGATCGAGCTGTTCGACTTTATCCGTGTCGATCATTTCCGAGGTTTCGAGGCCTACTGGGAGATTCCAGCGCGGGCCGAGACGGCGGTTGACGGGCGCTGGATCAAGGCGCCGGGCGCGGCCTTGTTCAACCGTCTCCTGCAGGCGTTTGGCCGTCTGCCACTGGTTGCCGAAGACCTCGGCATTATTACTCCGGAGGTCGAGGGACTGCGTGATGCGTTCGGCTTGCCCGGAATGAAGATCTTGCAGTTCGCCTTCGGGGGGGATGCGTCGAACCCTTATCTCCCCCATAACCACAGGCCGCTGTGCGTCGTCTACACCGGAACCCATGACAACAATACGACCCTGGGGTGGTATCAGGAACTCGGCCGGCCGGAAAGGCATCACCTGCGCGAATATTACGGCTACCCGCGCGAAAAGATGCCCTGGCCCGTGATTCGAATGGCCTTCGCGTCAGTCGCCAGAATGGCGATTGTACCCCTGCAGGATGTGCTGGAACTGGATGCCGCTCACCGCATGAACCGGCCAGGGGTGTCTGACGGCAACTGGCGCTGGCGTTACGACTGGTCGCAGCTTCCGGAGGAACTGGCTGGGCGTCTGCGCACGCTGGTGGGGATGTACGGGAGGCTGGTGGTGGGTGGGTGAGGAGAAAGACTTTCGGGTTCAGGTCTTGCCGGACACTGGCGTCTGACTCCTCCGGCCCGCTGGACAACGCGTGCCTTATGCCCTTACAGCCAGATCATACAACCCGTCTCAAACGGGTGACTCAGAAGTTTGTGCCAAGGGTACATGCGCAGTTTGTAGAATTGCAGACCGGGCAGTGGCGGCTCCAGTTTCAGCTGGAAAAGCGTCTCGTCGCCGGTTTGTTGCGCTTCGGCATCGAGCGTAAAGCAGGCATCAACCTGGAACTCCCCATGTGCGTCTTCCGTGCCGACGACGCATTCCACTTTTACGTCCTCGGCCAGTAAGCCGTTCAGTCGGGCGGCAACCAAGATAGGGAGCGTTTCGCCAGCACCTATCGCCGGCACGACCTTGTCCATCCGCCGCAGTGACACCTCCTGCCATAGCTCGCGTACCTTGCGCTTCCATTCGGCGAGGGCTTTCGCTCCAGCGTTATTATTCTCGGCAAGCAGGCGGCGGCGCCGGTTGGCCGGCCCGTAGAAGCCACGGATATAGTCCATGACCATGCGCTGGGAATTGAACTTGGGCAGACTGGATTTGATGGAAGCCTTCGACATGCGCACCCAGCCTTCCGAATAGCCATGGCCGTTGCGCTGGTAGTAGAGCGGAACCACCTGGTGTTCGAGAATGTCCAGCAGTTCGTTGCCTTCTTCCTGATCGCGGTAAGCCGCGTCATATTGCGGGCCATGAGGGGTGATTGCCCAGCCGTTTTCGCCGTTATAACCCTCACCCCACCAGCCATCGAGGACGCTCAGATTGATGACTCCGTTGATGCCCGCCTTTTGCCCGGACGTACCGCTTGCCTCCATCGGGTATTCCGGTGTGTTCAGCCACACATCGACACCGGTGACGAGCTTGCGCGCCAGCGCCATATCGTAGCCCTCGACCAGGATGATGCGCCCGAGGAATTCGGGTCGGCGGGAAAAGTCGTGGATCACCTGGATCAGATGTTGTCCGGGCAGGTCGTTGGGATGCGCCTTGCCGGCAAACAGCAGCAGGACCGGTCGCTGGGGATCGTTCAACAGGCGCGCCAGCCGTTCGGGGTCCGAGAACAGGAGCGTGGCACGCTTGTAGGTGGCAAAGCGCCGGGCGAATCCGATGGTGAGAATGTCCGTCTCGTGCGGTGACAGGTATTGCGTCTGTCGTTCCAGGAGCGCGTCGCTGACCCCGTTGCGGCGATGTTGCAGGTGGACACGCTGGCGCACCTCTTCCAGCAGGGTCGACTTCAGGGACTGCCGCAAGCTCCAGAAACTGTGATCGGCAATGTCGTCAATACGATCCCAGTAGCTGTCATGGAGCAACTCATTGCGCCATTCGCGGCCAAAGCGCATGTCATAGAGATTCGCCCAGTCGCGTGCCAGAAACGTCGGTACATGTACGCCGTTGGTGACGTAGCTCACGGGGTTTTCTTCATGGGGTATCTGGGGCCAGATATAGCCTTCCATACGTGATGCGACGCTACCGTGGATACGGCTGACACCGTTATGGAAACGCGAGCCGCGCATGGCCAGTGCCGTCTGGTTGAAGCCTCCCTGGCTGCTCGGGCTCGCGCCGAGGTTCAGGAAGTCCTCCATCTGGAGGCCGAGATCCTTGATGTAGTCGGCAAAGTAAATGCTGATCAGGCTGTGATCAAAGATATCGTGGCCCGCCGCAACCGGTGTGTGGGTCGTGAACACGGTACTGGCGGCGACCAGCTCCAGTGCGCTGGCGAAATCCAGATCCTTTTGCCGCACCCATTCCCGGCAGCGCTCGAGCACCTGGAAGGCGGCATGTCCCTCATTGATATGCCAGATACTGGGTTTCAGACCGAGCGCACGCAGTGCCCGTACACCGCCAATTCCAAGCACAATCTCCTGTTGAATACGCGTGGTGATATCACCCCCATAAAGCTGATAGGTGATCGCGCGATCGGTTTCCTGATTTTCCGGCAGGTCGCTGTCGAGCAGGTAGAGCCGGATGTGGCCTGCCTTTGCCTGCCAGACCTTGAGCATGACACGTCGACCCGGCAGATCAACAAAGACATGGAGCTCCTGACCGTTATCGAGTAAGGCCGGCCGCGTGGGCAGGTCGTTGAAATCGGTCGGCATGTAGTGTGCGATCTGGTTGCCCTGACCATCGATGGTCTGGGTGAAATAGCCCTGCCGGTAGAGCATCCCTACCCCGACGAAGGGTATTCCCAGATCACTGGCTGCCTTGCAATGGTCACCCGCGAGGATACCAAGGCCGCCCGAATAGATAGGCAGGCTCTCGTGCATGCCGAACTCGGCACAGAAATAGGCGACCAGGTCCCGCTCCGGATCGAGATGCTCTTTGATACCCGTGCGCCGGGGTTCCTCGTGATAGGTGTCGTAGGCAGACAGTGCGCGTTTAAGGTCTTCCATGTACACGCGGTCTTCGGCAGCCTGTTCCAGGCGCTGCTGGGAGACCCTCCGCAGGAACACCTTCGGGTTGTGTCCGCAGGATTCCCAAAGATTTCGATCGAGGCGGAAGAACAGACCGCGTACCTGGCGATCCCAGCTGTAGAGGAGATCTTCTGCCAGTTCCTGCAGCCGGTTCAGTTTCTGGGGCAGCGCCGGTTGCACCTCCAGTGAGAATCGTGTGCCAGCCATAAAATCCTTATCGTGCAGCCATCAAGGGGAATGTTGTCCAGACACAGTTTCCCGGTTGGATCGAGCCCGTTTGTGTACTGTGCCGTGGTATCTGGTGCCGGGAGCGAGACTCGAACTCGCACAGTGTTACCACCGGTGGATTTTGAGTCCACTGCGTCTACCAATTCCGCCATCCCGGCATGGCAAAACCCGCCCGATGCGCCGGGCCGGTTTGTTGGGGCGCTAGTATAAGGCATCTGCCCGGATCGGCAACCGGCGCTGTGCTACTATCGCGCGCCATGCGTCGCAGCGATTTCTGGTACGAACTGCCGCCCGAATGCATTGCTCAGCAACCGCTCCCGGAGCGGCCAGCCAGCCGCATGCTCTGTCTCGACCGCCGCAGCGGGTGCTGGCAGGACGATGCGTTCCGCAGCCTGCCGGACAGGCTGCGCGCGGGTGATCTGCTGGTGCTGAATGACACACGGGTGATTCCGGCGCGTTTATACGGGCATAAGCAAACGGGCGGCAAGGTTGAGGTGCTGGTCGAGCGTGTCGAGGACGCGCATCAGGTCCTGGCACATGTCCGAGCGAGTAAGCGCCCGCGCCCCGGTACGCGACTGCGCATGGCCGGGGATCTCGAGATCGAGGTCGGCGAACCTCATGGGGACCTGTACCGGTTGCGTTTTCCCGACGAGCGCCCGGTGTGGGACTTGCTGGAGCTTCATGGGCATGTGCCGCTGCCACCCTACATCCAGCGCCCGGATACAGGCGCCGATCGCGAACGTTATCAGACCGTATACGCCCGCCAGCCAGGGGCCGTGGCGGCACCGACGGCAGGTTTGCACTTTGACGCCGGTATGCTCGCCGTGCTCGAAGCGCGCGGCATTACCATTGCCTTTGTCACCCTGCATGTGGGCGCGGGCACCTTCCAGCCGGTGCGCGTCGAGCACCTGGAAGACCACCGTATGCATTCCGAGTTCGTCGAGGTGACGGAGCAGACCTGCGAGCGAATCAACAGTGTCCATGCCGGGGGTGGCCGGGTGTGGGCGGTCGGGACGACGGTCGTGCGCAGCCTCGAGGCTGCCGCGCAGTCAGGTGTCCTGCGGCCCTATCGGGGCGAGACGCGTTTATTCATCACGCCGGGCTTCCGTTTCCGGGTCATCGACGGCCTGCTGACAAATTTTCATCTGCCCGAATCCACCCTGCTGATGCTGGTCTGCGCCTTTGCCGGTCACGCCAACGTCATGGCGGCATACCGGCATGCCGTGGAAGCCAGATACCGCTTTTTCAGTTACGGGGACGCGATGCTGATAACGGATGAACACGCTTAAAGGGGAAAGGTATATGGCGAAGGTCATGCCGTCACGAGCAAGGCCCGTGTGTCGGACATACCCGCGTGGGATCAGCGGGTTCGGCCGTTTTTGCTGTTGGATTCATGAAGTTTGACCTCCTCAATACGGCCGGTGCGGCCCGCCGCGGCCGTTTGAGCCTGGACCGCGGCAGCGTCGACACACCGGCCTTCATGCCGGTCGGCACGTACGGCACGGTCAAGGCAATGACGCCGGAAGAGGTCGCTGCGACGGGCGCACAGATGGTGTTGGGGAATACCTTTCATCTGATGTTGCGACCCGGGCTCGAGGTGATTCAGGCGCACGGTGGCCTGCACGGCTTCATGCATTGGGAAGGCCCCATTCTCACGGATTCAGGGGGCTTCCAGGTGTTCAGCCTGGGCGGGATGCGCAAGATCACGGAGGCCGGCGTCAGGTTTCAGTCGCCTGTCGACGGGGCACAGGTCTTTCTCGGTCCTGAGGAATCCATGCAGTTTCAGCGAGTATTGGCTGCGGATATTGTGATGATCTTCGATGAGTGCACGCCCTATCCGGCAAGCGAGGCGGATGCGCGTGCGTCGATGGAACTGTCGCTGCGATGGGCGTGCCGGTCTCGCGAGGCGCACGGTGATAATCAGGCGGCGCTCTTCGGGATTGTTCAGGGGGGTATGTATCCGGCCTTGCGCGAAGCATCTCTGGCGGGGCTGCTGGATATCGGCTTCGATGGCTACGCGATAGGCGGTCTTTCGGTCGGCGAGCCCGAGGCCGAGCGTTTGCAGATCCTCGCTCGCCTCGGCCCCCTGCTGCCAGCCGATCGGCCGCGTTACCTGATGGGGGTCGGGCGCCCCGAGGATATCGTGGAGGCGGTCAGGCAGGGGGTGGATATGTTCGACTGTGTCATGCCGACGCGCAATGCCCGCAACGGGCATCTGTTTGTCCATGATGGGGTGGTCCGTATTCGCAACAGCCGCTATCGGCACGACACACAGCCGCTCGATCCGCACTGCGACTGTTATACCTGTCAATACTATACGCGGGCCTATCTGCACCATCTGGACAAGTGTGGAGAGATTCTGGGGGCCAGGCTGGCTACCCTGCATAATCTCCATTACTACCAGACCCTGCTGCGGGAGCTGCGCCGAGCCATCGAGACCGCTACGCTCGAGGAGTACGCCCGCAATTTTTACGCGCGACGCAGCGACCTGTGTCATAATACGCCGCTTAAATGAACAATGGGCGATACCCGCATGCCCTGGCTGTCGAAGGATACACCGTAAATCTGCATTTTTTAGGGATCTGTCATGAGTTTCTTTCTCTCTGATGCCTGGGCGGCTCCGGCGGCTGGGCAGCCTGACCCGATCATGAGCTTCCTGCCGCTCATCCTGATCTTCGTGGTGTTCTATTTCCTCCTGATCCGACCGCAGCAGAAGCGGGCCAAGGAGCACAAGGAAATGGTGGCCACGCTCAAGAAGGGGGATGAGGTGGTGACCAATGGCGGTGTTCTCGGCAAGATCACCGACGTCGGTGAAAATTTCATCCGTCTTCAGATCAGCGAGGGGGTTGAGGTCAAGGTGCAGCGTCAGGCTGTCTCGACACTCATGCCGAAAGGGACCCTCAAGGACGCCTGAGTCAGGGACCGTTGGTCCGCAGAATCCCAACATAATACCATGAACCAGTATCCGCTATGGAAGTATCTGCTCATCGTCGCCGCCGTGATCGTCGGCGTCCTCTACGCCTTGCCGAATCTGTACGGTGAGGATCCGTCTATCCAGATCTCACCTCTGCGCGGTGAAAGGGTGGACGAGGCGATCCGCGACCGGGTTGCCGAGGCGCTGCAGGAGGGCGGGCTCACTAACATAGGGGTGGAGCTGGGCGATAACCGCTTACTGGTACGGTTTCCTGATACCGAGATCCAGCTTGCGGCCGCCGACCGCCTGCAACAGGTGCTCGGGGACCGGTTCGTCGTTGCCCTCAATCTGGCCAGTGCCGAACCCGCCTGGCTGCAAGCCGTCAACGCACAACCCATGTATCTCGGTCTCGACCTGCGCGGGGGGGTGCATTTTCTGATGGAGGTGGACATGGATGCGGCCGTGGCGCAGGCCGAGGAGCGCTACGTCGAGGAGCTGCGCAGTCTGTTGCGTTCCGAGCGCCTGCACTACATCACGATTGGGCGCAAGAATGGCGAGATCGTGGCGCGGTTCCGTGATGCCACGCAGCGTGATGCCGCGCTGGCACTGGTAGAGAAGGAATACCGCGATCTGCAGATTGCGTCACGCGATATGGCTGATGGCGCGGACATCGCGCTGACCCTGGCCGAGGATGAGCAGCGAGAGATCCGCACGTTCGCCCTGCAACAAAATATCACGACGCTGCGTAATCGCGTCAACGAACTGGGCGTTGCCGAGCCTGTTATCCAGCAACAGGGTGAGAGTCGCATCGTGGTGCAGCTGCCCGGTGTCCAGGACACGGCGCGTGCCAAGGAAATTCTCGGCGCGACCGCGACGCTGGAGTTCCGGCTGGTCGACGAGCAGCACGACGTCAGGGACGCGGTGACCAGCGGCCGCGTGCCAGCCGGTGCCGTGTTGTACTACGACCGTGAGGGGCAACCCGTCCTGTTGCAGCGGCGGGTCATGCTGACCGGGGATTACATCACCGATGCCGCCTCGGGCTTCGATCGTGATTCGGGGGGGGCCGCGGTCTTTATCACCCTCGACAGCAAGGGTGCGCGCCTGATGACCCACGGTACACGGGACAATGTCGGCAAGTTGATGGCCGTGGTGTTCATCGAGAACAAGGTGCAGACCGAGATCGTTGACGGTGAGGTCCGCAAGATCAAGGAACAGGTCAAGGAAGTGATCAACGTTGCCCGCATCCGCGAGCAGCTGGGCAAGCGCTTTCAGATCACCGGCCTGGACAATTCGGATGAGGCGCGCAATCTGGCCTTGCTGTTGCGGGCAGGTGCGCTGGCAGCGCCGATCGAGATCATCGAGGAACGCACGGTCGGTCCGAGCCTGGGCAAGGACAACATCGAACAGGGATTTGAGTCGGTCGTGATCGGATTCTGTCTGGTGCTCCTTTTCATGGCGGTCTATTACCGGGTCTTCGGCCTGTTCGCCAATGTTGCCCTGACCTTCAACCTGGTCCTGCTGGTGGCAATTCTGTCCATGCTGCAGGCGACGCTGACCATGCCCGGTATCGCGGGTATCGTCCTGACGGTGGGTATGGCAGTGGATGCGAACGTCCTCATCTTCGAGCGTATTCGCGAAGAACTGCGGGCGGGGAACAGTCCGCAGGCAAGTATTCACTCAGGTTACGAAAAGGCTTTCTCCACGATTGCCGACGCGAATATCACGACGCTGATCGCGGCGGTGGTACTGTTCAGTTTCGGTACGGGGCCCGTCAAGGGTTTTGCCGTGACGCTGTCTATCGGTATCCTCACCTCCATGTTTACCGCAATCATGGGAACCCGCGCACTGGTGAACCTGGTCTACGGCGGCCGGCGCCAGGCACACTTGTCGATATAGGGCCTGGCCATGGGTATTATTGAATAGACGACATGCAGATTTTCAGTGACACGCACATCGATTTCATGGGCAGGCGCCGCGTTGCGCTGATCGTTTCTGCCCTTCTGCTCGTCATAGCCATTGGATCTCTGGTCGTGCGCGGGCTCAGTTTCGGAATCGATTTTACGGGAGGTACTCTGCTCGAAGTCGGCTATCCCGAGGCGGTCGAACTGGCCCAGGTGCGATCGACCCTGGGCGATGCCGGATTTGGCGATGCCCAGGCGCAGCATTATGGTTCGGCGCGAGATGTGCTGGTTCGGATCGCACCCCGCGCCGGTGAGAGCAGTGCCAAGCTGAGTACGGAGGTGCTGGGGGCACTGCAGCAGCTGCATGCCGGTGTGGAGATGCGCCGGGTGGAATTTGTCGGCCCGCAAGTCGGTGAGGAACTCACGGAAAAGGGCGGCCTGGCCATGCTCTATGCCCTGATCGGGATCCTCATCTATGTGTCCCTGCGCTTCGAGTACCGCTTTGCGCTGGGGGCCGTCGTGGCGCTCGTACACGATGTGACAATAACGCTGGGGTTTTTTTCCCTGTTTCAATTCGAATTTGATCTCACCGTGCTGGCATCGCTGCTGGCGGTTATCGGTTATTCGCTCAATGACACCATCGTGGTCTTCGATCGTATCCGCGAGAACTTCCGCAAGCTCCGCAAGGGTACGCCGGCAGAGGTCATCAACGTTTCGATCAACCAGACCCTGTCACGCACCGTGATGACATCGCTGACGACCTTGCTGGTGCTGGTCGCGCTGTTTGTCTTCGGCGGCGAGATTATTCACTCCTTTGCGCTGGCGCTGATCGTGGGTATCGTCATCGGTACCTACTCGTCGATCTACGTTGCCAGCACGGTGGCCCTGGGACTGGGTGTCAGCAAGCAGGATCTGCTTCCGGTGCAGAAGGAAGCGATGGAGGCAGACACCAAACCCTAGGAGTCTGTCAACTTGATAATAACGGATGCTGACAAATTGAGCTGAGTGCCAGTATTCGTACTTTATAGCCACGGAATCCACGGAAGGACACGGAAGAAGAGTCTAATAGATATTCGTTCTTTCCGTGTTTTTCCGTGGATTCCGTGGCCATACTATCCGTCAGCATCAGATTGAAAACGCACTGGTACGCTGCCCAGTCCGGAATAGGATATGGAGCACGCTCGATCAAGCTTTCCGCTATTTGCCTGGAGGAGGGGACTGATAGCTGTGACGGGACCTTTAGCACTTAAGTCAGCGCTTCTTGTCTTCTTCGCGACGGCACTGGCAGCCTGTGCCGGCGGCCCCGCGTTGATGGGTGACTGGAAGAATCCAAACTACAGCGGGCCCTCATTTCAGAATATCCTGGTCCTGGGAGTGAGTGAGGATGGCAATACGCGGCGCATCTTTGAAAACGAGTTCGTGAGCCAGCTCAACGCGCGTGGCGCAGACGCCATGCCCAGTTACCGGTTCATGGGCCGGGACGGAAAGGTCCCGGAGGACGAAGTCTGGCGCGCCGTGCAGGCAGCCGGTGCAGAAGCCGTGATGGTTACCCGCGTTGCCAGGGTGGACCGGGAACGGGCGGTGACGCCCGGCTATGTCTCAACCACGGCGGTTCCCGCGTTTGGTCGCGCGGGCCTGTATGGCTACTATTCCTCTGCCTGGTCGACCTATAGCCCGCCCACCGCATATGAGTACCAGATCTACACCCTGGAAACGAATCTCTGGGACATCGAAAAGGACGAACTGGTCTGGTCGGCCTCCACGCGTATCATTTCTCCCAGTGATATCTACAAGGATATCGCGGATCTCGTCAAAGTCATTACCGACGCGCTCGTGAAGCAAAATCTCATCTGATTCGCCACCGGCCAGGGCAGGCGCGGGTCTTTAGGGAGGCGCCGCCCAGCCGGAGCTGTGACGTTGAGGCACCCTGAATTCTGATGGTTGACAAGCGGACCCGGCTGGGCTGGTGTTGTGCTTCTGGTGATGCTCGCCGGCGTCAGCGTCAGTCTGTTGCTCCGCCTGCCAGCGCCACTGGTCGGAAGAGCCGCGCCGGACTTCAGCCTGCCCCGGTTGCAGGATCCGGCCCGGCATGTTGAGCGCATCCGAGCTTGCCGAGCATGGCCCGCTGCTGCTGAATATCTGGGCCTCCTGGTGTGTGGCCTGTCGCCGGGAACATCCGCTGCTGCTCGAACTGGCCCGCCGGCACAAGATCCGGGTCTACGGCTTGAACTACCGGGATGACCGCGAGGATGCCCTGCGCTGGCTGGCCTATTACGGGGATCCCTATCAGGCCAGCGCCTGGGACGCGGCGGGCACGGTTGCAACGGACTACGGCGTGTCCGGTATCCCCGAGACCTTCGTGCTCGACGGGCAGGGCGTGATACGATATAAGCACGCGGGACCGCTTACCCAAGAGATTGTCCGGGAAAAGATCCTACCCCTGCTGGGGGTGCGTGCCCCATGAATCGGGATTTCAAGGCGCCTTCGCCGTGCAGGTCGCGGGCGTCGTCGTCAGGCATTTCTGGACATGGATCAATTTGGCGGCACTGGACGCTGCTGTAGGTGACTTGGTCACCAATCAACCGGCGCCGGACGGTTTAGGATCGGGTCTGCATTCGGTGCTGGGAGCGTCGGCGGGCAGGGTTTTCCGGCCACAAGACGTCCCCGTACCCCCCGGTTTTTGTGTGGAGCAAGCCGGCCGTGAGGCTCCACAATGATCAAGGCTTGGTAACGAAAGTAGACGGAGGCATCACCCATGAAGAGTACTGTCCTATCCGCAGTCAGCGGGATATTGCTTGCTACGACAGCTGTGGTACACGCAGGAGATAAAGGTCAGGAGATCTACGACAGCAAATGTAAGGTGTGTCATGAAACGGGCGCCGCCGGGGCACCGAAAACGGGCGACAAGGACGCCTGGGCACCGCGTATCGCGGCCGGAAGTGACAGCATGATGAACAGTGTCATAAACGGCAAGAATGCCATGCCGCCGAAAGGGACCTGCATGGATTGCTCCGACGATGACCTGAAGGCGGCTATGGAATACATGACTTCCAAATCGAAATAGTCCCTTCGAAAAAACCCCTTAGGTGCTGCCGAGTACCGGTGTTCCTACACCTGGCTCGGCAGCACCCTTCTTTCTCAGCCTGCCACGGTGCGCGCGCCATGCCGGGCAAGGTCACTGCTCGGAAAAGGCATTAGGGTGTCGGGCCAGCGTTAAGGTTGATCCCTCGCCACGCTGTTCGCAGCTCCGCTGTCTCCCAGCCGCATGCGTCGCAGGTAGGCAATAATATCCCCAATCTGGGTATTGCTCAGGCTGTATTTCCAGGCGGGCATCGAGGTGCCGCTTATCCCGTCCCGGATGGTTTCCCTGAGTTGCTGGTCATTCAGTTGTCCGATGACGGGCCCGGTCAGGTCGCGCGGGCGAGGTTCAAGAAAACTCCCGATCCAGTTGCGGCCTGTGCCGTCCGCTGCGTGGCAGAAGGCGCAGTTGTGCTGGAACAGATGCTCGCCCCGGCGTTCCGCCGCGGTAAGCGCGGGCGGTGCTGGTGGTTCGTCATGCAGCGCATAGGGTGAGGCGCCCGAAACAGCATTGGGTGACTGGGTATGACTGTAATGCCGGCGGGGATAGGAAAGGGCGCGCAGTTCCCAGATCAGCCCTTCGTTTTCCACCTTCGCACGGTCATGACAGCTTATGCAGGCGCTCATGTACAGTTTTTTTCCGGCCCGCTGGCGTGGCGTCATCTCCTCCCACGGTGTATCAAGCGGCATGTCGCCGTTGGCGAAGGGGTAGGCGGCGCCGTAACGCTGTTCGTGCGAGTGCCAGCCGTTTTCCGGTGTGTGATAGGCAAGCAGGGGCCTGTCTCCCTGCATGAACTGTTGGCGGATGAAATCAACGACGGCGTCGATGTCCGCGGGGTCCAGGACGCTGGCAAAGCTGACCATGGCGGTACCCGAGCGTCCCTTTGTCACGGCCTCGCGCATGGCGTCGCGGCTCAGCGCTTGTGGATCGGCGTGGGTGAAGTCTCGTGGCGGGGGATTGAGGAAAGTGGCGGCGAGCGTTTTCGCGTCGCCGGAATAGCCGTGGCATTGATAGCAATAGAAGTTGTAGACGGACCGGCCGTGCTCGTCAGGCTGCGGCGGCACTGCCGATACCTCGGGCGCCGTGGACCCCAGCTCCATGAGCGATCCAATGACAAGGACTGGAAGGCACACGCGCGGCTGGCGGCCAAAACAGGCTAACACCCGGCGCATGCAGCCCGGGTTTCGTTCCGTGACCGACATGCTGCCGGTGTTGCCAGGGGTGTAAACCGCCCGGCCCGGAGTGCCCAGTCAGGCTGCTGGTGGGGAAAAGCCTGCGTCACTGCAGTTTCGCGATGCGTGCCACCCCGCCGAAACTGCCGATCCAGGCGCTGCCATCCGGCGCGTTGGCCATGGAGAACACGATGTTCGAAAACAAGCCGTCCTCGGTCGTGAACACGCGGAACGCATTCTCCTCCCGAATCGCAAGGCCGTTACTGGTGCCGACCCACAACCGTCCTTGTGGATCCCGATGAAGAGAAAACACATGGTTCGCTGGCAGGCCATCGGAGACCGTGTAGTTTTTCCATGCCGAGCCATCAAAATGCGCGAGGCCGCCCCCCCAGGTGCCGGCCCAGACGGAGCCGTCCTCATCCACCAGGAGTGCCACGATGTAATTCGGGTTATACGCCATATCAACGCCGTCCAGGCCCATTTCGGTCTTCTGCCGCGTGTGGTGTTTGGAATATTGCGCCGGATCGTTGGCGAACTGTATCTGGTCTTTTACCAGCTCATAGGCGGCACCCTGGCCGTCCTGGTGGTTCCAGTTACTCCACTCGCCATTCTTGAAGCGCGCAAGCCCGCCTTCGGTCGCGAGCCAGACTTCGCCGTTCTCGCCCTGGGCGAGGCCGTAGACCCAGTCATTGGACAGTCCACCCTCGGTGTTTTCGACCGTGTAGAGTTCCCACTGGCTGCGGTCATCGAGTGCGCCGCCGCGCACCCGGTTGGCGCCCGACCAGGTGGCGATCCACAGATCGCCGTCGCGGGTTTCCAGGGTGTCGTAGACGAAGGCATCGGCAAGGCCCTGGGGGATGTTGTAGATATCCCAGGACTCGTCCGTCCGATCGTAGAGCGCCATGCCGCCGCCATAGGTTCCGACAACGATCCGTCCCCCGATCTTGCCGATATGGAAGATACCGTTTGCCAGTAAGCCGCTGCGCACGTCAAAGAGCTTGTAGTCATCGGTTTTCGTGTTATAGCGGATCACGCCGCCGGAGGTTCCGACCCACATGTAGTCGCCGTCGGCCAGGATCTGCTTGACATTGCGCTGTCCGACGCGGAAATGCGTGAATTTCGCATCCGGATCAACCGGTACGGACTGATGTGCGCGTCCGGTCTGCGGGGGTGCATCCACCGTCGGATGGCCTGCAGAGCCTGTGGTGGTAGGGCTCACGGGCGGGAGCTTCGCCGCCGCGGGGGGCGGGCTGGCGGGAAGCGGGTGAGGGGGCAGGCCGGAGACGCCTGCGCCCTCCCGTGTCGCAGCCGGCGTTGCCTCCTCGCTGGGACCGGCAAGACAGGCAGCACCGAGCGCCATGCCGGCGACGGTGATCAGTACAGGCAGGGTGGCTGCCATGGAATCAATGTGCATCGAGTTTGCCTCTCTGGAATTGCAGGGATTCAGTGCCGGTTTCCGAGCAGGGTTACGCCGCGCTTGGTTCCAACCCACAGGTCGCCGTTAGCGGCCGGCGCAATGGCGTAGACATTGTCTTCCAGCAGACCGTTGCTGCGGTCATAGGTAAGCCAGGTGTCGCCGTCATAGCGGGTCAATCCGTGGTTGGTTCCGAACCAGAGGACACCCTCGTCATCGATGGCGATACTGTAGACGACATTGCCTGCCAGACCGTCCGCGGTGGTGTAGTTGGTCCATTTTTCCCCGTCGTAACAGGAGATGCCGCCGCCCCAGGTGCCGGCCCAGACCCGATCCGCCGGATCTATGACCAGCGAGAACACATAGCTGGGATTGTAGGTCTCTTCCCCTTGCAGCAGGACGCTCAGGTCGTGACGGGACCGCGTCCCCAGGCCGGTATTGGGGCTCGCCGCCCGGTGTTCGGTGTTGGGCGCGCCGAGTCCCTCGGCATGGGTCCAGTGCCGCCAGCTGTTACCGTCGGACAGGGAGATGCCGCCTTCGGTGCCGAACCAGACGCGGTTTTGCGAGTCGATATCGATGGCATATACCCATTCGTTGACCAGTTCGCTCAGGTAGGTCTTGAATGCCATCGTTGCCAGGTCGACACTGTTGGCGCCCGCCCATGTCCCGATCCAGAGCGGTCCGTCGGCTTGTTCCGCAAACGAATAAACCCAGTAATCGGCCAGACCATGCATCGGGAAATAGACCTGCCATTCGCCGTCATGGTAGCGGGAAACGCCGCCGGCATTGGTGCCAAACCATTTGGCGCCGTGGCTGTCGATAAAGATGGCAAACACATACTCATTGGCCAGACCCTGTTCGCGCGTAAAGGTGTTGCGAACGCCGTGAGTTGCCAGATCGACCTCGATCACGCCCGTCGAGGTGCCGACCCAGAGTGCCTGCTTTTCCCGGTCGATGGCGAGTGAGCGCACGTAGGCTTGCTCTCCGACCATGAAATTGTCGAGCACGCGGGGCGGTGACCGCCTCGCAGAAGCGCCGGTCTGATGCGCATCCTCATCATTCGGCTGCGCCAGCGCGGGCCGGGCAGGCGGCGGTGCCGCCTGCAGTCCGGCGGCGATTGACAGGTTGATTGCGCCGGCCGTTATTGCGGCCAGCCAGCCCCGTCGTTGGATATCCATCAGTAGAGCGTCCTCAGAAAGGCAATGACGTCGAGAATTTCGTATTGGCTCAAAACTCCCTGAAAACCAGGCATCACCTGCTTGCCGTCGGTGATGCTGCGGAACAGGGACAGATCCGATTGCATGAGGGTTTGTCCGCTCGCGAAATTGGGCGTCCCGGGCATCACCCCGCGCCCCGCCGAGCCATGGCAGCTCTCACAATAGGTGCGGTAAAGTGTCTCGCCTTTGAACACATCGGCGCCGTGGGAGGCGGGCGGGAGGCCTGCACAGGCCACCAGCGCAGCGTATAACAGGCCGCGGAACGTTGACGGGCAGATTTTTTCGAGTGTGTTGGTCATGTCGTGGTTGTAGCCGGTTGGGGTGTATGCATTCTGGTCGGGGTTCAATGTCCGACTGGCTGGCGGCCAGCCGGTAGCCGGGTGCGGGCGAGGCTGTTCAATCGGGCGCTGGCGATTTCTTGTCCGCTGCCGGCAGGCTTTTCTCCAGGGCATCAGCCCGCTGCCGGTCAATTTTCAGGCCAAGTTGCCCGGTGCGATATGCCCGCGCCAGCCGCTTGATCGACCAGTGGTCGCCGCCCGTGACGCCCTCATTCAGCCACTCAATGGCCCGCGCATAGCTGGCCCTGAGCCCCAGCTCGCCTTTTTCATAGGCGATCGCAAGCACGCGCATCGCCGGTACGTAGCCGCTGTGCGCGGCCTGGGTGAAGCCTTCCAGGGCCTTCGCATTGTCCTGGGGCACGCCCTCACCGATGGCATGCAGGTGCGCCAGTTCATAGATGGCTTCCGCGTAGCCCTGGGCCGCCGCCTTCTGGTACCAGCTTGCCGCCTCCTCGTTCTGTTCGGACTTGTCCAGCAGATAAGCCAGCCGGGCCTGTGCCGGGGCATAATCGAGTTCCGCCGCCTTCCGGTACCAGGACATGGCGCTCACGAGGTCGGATTGATCAAAGGCTTTCTGCGCGCGCTGCATGTAGACTTCCGGGTCCTCCGCCGAGCCGACAGGCCGGGCCAGCAGCAGCCCCAGCAGACTGACGCCGGCAATCCGGCCCGCTCTGCGCAGCAGGGGACCCGCTCTGCGCAGCAGGGGAAAAGATGTCCTAAGGATTGCCGGTGTTCGGCACATTATGACAGCGTTCACAGGCATAGGTTGAAAAGGCCACCTTGTCATGACAGACCCCGCAGTATTTTCCCAGGAAGATATCAGTCATTGTCATCGGATTCCCGCCCTTTTTCGCGACGAAAATGCTTTCGTGGCAATTCTTGCATGCGAGCCACCGGGTGTGGGATTCATGCGGAAACTGCACATAGGGCATCTCTCGAGTATTTCTCATAATGACATCCTGATCGAGAATATCCATTTTTCCAGATCCCCGCACGCTCACACGGGGAGCAATCAGTCTGTCGTGCAGGGCGCGCATCCAGTCGATGCCGCCGATCCGGTCCAGCGGGAACCCCGCCAGGGCATCATCAGCCTGCTGCAATAAGCCGTACTGCGGACTCGACGCATCATAGAGCCGGCTCGATTCGGGTCGCCGTCCGGTGCCGCGTGCCGCGGGCGGCGCGGGCGCACTCACCTTAGTGTCCACTGCTGACGGGGCAGCTGATTGCTCCTGCCGGGTTTCGGCGCCGGTCTGGATGCCGCCCGCCTGATCCCCCACTGCCTTCCGCAGCGGCAACTGTGTCGGGCCTGCCGCCAGGTCATGCTGCTCCCTCATGTCGCGCGCGGGCTGTTCTGCCGGGTCGGGTTCTGTCGGTGGCTTCTGCGGTATCTGACTTGCCTGGCAGGCGACAAGCCCCAGCGAGGCCGCGAGCAGGATCCGTCGAAACATTGCCGACCACTGACCGGCTGCCATCAGGGCGGCAGTTCGCCCTCCGATTCTCCTGGGCGAATAAAGGTCTGAAAGACATACTCGGTGACATCCGCGATCTGCTGATCCGTTAATACTTTGCTCCAGGCCGGCATTTCCCGCCCGGCCACGCCCTGCCGGATAGCCGTGAACAGGGTCGGTCGGTCGAGGCGGGCGCGACTCGCAGGGTGAAGAAAGTTGCGCGGCTTGGGAAAGATGAAATAGGCGCGAGGCCCGTTGCCGTCCCCATCTTCACCGTGGCAGGCCGTGCAGTTCATCAGATAGTAGGACTTGCCGGCCGCCGCGTCCCCGCTCAGTGCGTGGGGCAGGGGGAGGTCTGCGCGTGCGCCTGCCGGCTGGCTGTCGTCACTGTACTGCCCTTTGCCGTGGAGTACCGCCATGCCGACGGTGGTGGCTGCCTGCACGCTCGACGCGGCAGGCGGCGCCCCGGTTTCCCCGTCCTTCATGAACGCGTCCCGGATATAATCGACGACCGCCTCGATTTCGGTCGCTGACAGCTGACTGGCGAATGCAGTCATCGCCGTGCCCGGTCGGCCATAGGTGACAGACGCGATCATGCGTTCGCGCGGCAGTTCCTGGTGCCGGTCTGCGGCTGTGAAGTTGACCGGTGGCGGGTGCAGGGAGGTCTTGCCCCACAAGGCACCGGCGCCATCCTCGCCATGGCAGACCGAGCAGGTCTTTGCGTAAATCTGCCCGCCAGGCGAGGTGCCGGCCTCTGCCTCCGGGGACGCCGGCATGAAGCGCTCGCGGATGTACTCGACGAGCGCCTCGATCTGTTCGTCGCTCAACAGGGTTCCCCAGCCGACCATGGCCGTGCCGGGTTTGCCGTCTTTCACCACCGTGATCATGTACTCGCGGCTCAACTGGCGGCGGGCCTCGCCCGTGGTGAAGTCACGCGGTGGCGGACGCAGCCCCTGCCTCGCGTGGGTCTTGCCGTCGCCCTTGTCACCGTGACAGACCGAGCAGTGCTCCGCATACATCTTTGCAGGCTGGGTTTCAGGCGTCGCCGCAGACGCCGGCAACACCGCGAGGACTGTCAGCGCGCCAAGCAGGGCGCCGGCAGCGGCGCGAGCGGGTGAACGGGCCGAGTGGCGAGGCGGAATCAAGGAATCTGGCATCGTGGTTACCGCTACCCGTGGTGTTGCAGCCCTGCCTGGCAGGCCAGAACTCTCGGGCGCGGTGACCACCACTTCGCAATCGGGCCCCTGGCCCGGGAATCGTTAGCATCAGTTCGCGAACAGACACTGACAAATCGTGATCGTACCGACTTTACCCCATCAGCGGTAGCGGCGTTGGTGACTTTGCGACACACGGGTTGCCCTTTTCCGCTTTTGCTGTCACTGTATTCCAGCACAGTCTGGAGGGACGGGATGGTTTGCGCCCGCCGTTATTTTTTGCGGGGTTTTTATTGGCTGCATCATATTGGGACGTCCGTGACGTGAAAGTCGGGAATCAGTTCATGACGCTGCGCGTCTTGCGGCAGCTCACCTGGCTGCCGGTGGTGTTTGCCCTTGGCTGTGTGCAGGCACCGGAAAAGTCAGAGCCAACGCCAGAGCTCCAGCCCCTGTTGTTTCCACCACCGCCGGAGGAGCCGCGCTTCGTGTTCGAACGCATCGTGCGGAGCAGCGCCGATATCAAGGTCCTCGATCAGAAGACACAATGGCGGCAAATGCTGACCGGTGAGACCGGCCGCGAGCAGGGTCTGTCAAAACCGTTCGACGTGGCGGTCTGCCATGGTCAGATTTTCGTCAGCGACACTGTGCAGCGCAAGGTCCTGGTATTCGACGTCCCCGGGCGGCGCTATTTCGAAATCGGCCTCGATGATCCGGGCGCATTGCGCAAGCCTCTGGGGCTCGCGACGGACGGAGACTGCAACCTTTATGTAGCCGATGGGACCACCCGGTTCATCATGGTCTACGATCAGGCCGGCCAGTTCCTCAAGTCCCTGGGCGGGCAGGAGTGGTTCGAGCGTCTGTCCCATGTGGCCGTGGATGCCGAAGGCAACCGCGTGTTCGGCGTCGACACCGGCGGCGTGCGCGGTCTGGGCCACCGGGTGCGGGTGTTCGACGCGCAGAGTGGAAAGCACCTGTTTGACATAGGCACGCGCGGTGAGGGTCCCGGTCAGTTCAATCTTCCGCGCGACGCCGAGATCGGCAGTGACGGAAGACTCTATGTGGTCGATGGCGGCAACTTCCGGGTACAGGTGCTGGACCAGGAGGGCAACTTTATTCGCAGCATCGGTACCCTGGGCCGACAGTACGGCCAGTTTGCCCGTCCCAAAGGCGTTGCCACGGATAGGGAGGGCAACGTGTACGTCAGCGACGCGGCGCATGGGAATTTCCAGATCTTCAATTCGAACGGCGAGCTGCTGCTGTTCGTGGGTTCGAGGTCCGAGAAATTTGACCGCGCCACCTATATGCTGCCGGCCGGCCTCGATGTCGACGAGGACGGGCGTGTGTATATGATCGATCAATATTTCCGCAAGCTGGACGTGTACCGGCCGGCCTCGCTGGGCGAGACCGAGGGCTTCGTCGGGGCATGGAATCTGCGCTGACCGGTGAGACGGGGGACAATTTGATGGATACGACGGACATAGGTGAGACAGCCGGCGCGCAGGGAGGGGTCCCCGCCTGGCTGGAGACATTTCCCGCGCTGCAGGCGGTCAAAGACCCCGTATGGCTCGAGGTCATGCAGCGCGCCAGGGTGGCCGAACTGCCGCAGGGCTACCCGGTATTCCGCGATGGCGATCCCTGTGAGCGCTATATTCTTGTCCTGAGTGGTGCCACGAGTGTTTTCAAGGACTTCGAAAGCGGCAAGCAGATGCTGCTCTACCGGCTCGGTGCCGGGGAGGCCTGTTCCCTGACGACCTCCGTGTTGCTGGCAGGAGGCGTGTATTCGGCGAGCGCGGTGACCGAGGCCGAGACCCGTGCGGTGCTGATCGCTGCCGCGGATTTCCACCGCGCCTTCGATGAGTCGAAGGGATTTCGGGATTACGTCTGCAGCACCTTCGGCGGCCGCGTCCGCGATCTGATCATGCTGATCGAGTCGGTCGTCACCCGCCAGGTGGATGTGCGGCTGGCCAAGTGGCTGCTGAGGAACCGGCATGAGGGCGACACGATCGAGGTCTCTCACCGGGAGCTCGCCTTCGAACTGGGCACGGCACGGGAGGTGGTGAGCCGCCAGCTCAAGGATTTCGCCAACAGCGGCTGGGTGCAGGTGTCGCGGCGAAGCATCGCGATCGCCGATGAAAATGCGCTGCGCAACATCGCCGCGGGCTGTGGTCAATAGCGCGACGCAGGCGCTCCTGTCGAGGCGTGCGGCGGGGGCAGGCGGACGCGGAGCTTTAAAGCGATCTCGATCAGGTTCCAGTGCGCGCGATGGTGACTAAGTCACCGCCAGATTGCGTTTTGGCCGGTTAGAGTTTCCTCTGGCAATAAGCGGTTGGAATTTGCCAGACTCCTTGTTAGCATTGCGATTGATTATCATTACTGCCATGGAACGACACTGTTATCCGGCATCACCGGGAGGGGAACATGAAGCCATCGATTCAAATTTACCGCACGGTTGTTGTGGGTATGCTGGCCCTGTGTGGCGCGAGCCATGTCACCGCCGGCGTGGTGGGCAGTCAGCATGACCTGACGACAGGGGGGCAGGCACAGGGCCAGACGGCCAACACCGACGAGGTGTGTGTGTTCTGCCATACGCCGCACGGCTCGGATACCCAGGCGCCGGTGCCCCTGTGGAACAAGGTACTGACCCCGGGTGCCGCCTACGTCCAGTATTCGACCTTGCAGACGCCGACCTTCGATTCAACAGAGGCGCCGGTCGGATCGGTGTCGCTGGCCTGTCTGTCCTGTCATGACGGCACGCAAGCCATGGATGTCGTGCTGAATCTGCCGGGGACGGGCGGCTTTAGTGTCTCCGGCCAACAGATTGACCAGGTGGCTATCGGCCAAATGGGCACCGGTGACCCGGTTCCCGGCCTGGGTCTGGACCTCACCAACGACCACCCGATCAGCATGCAGTATGGGGGCGGTGGACCCGTGGTGACGGATGCGGACGGTGCCTTCACCGGGCCCCTGGGCGACGCGGATTTCGTGGCGCCGGTGAAGGACACGGTAAACGGTCCCATCTGGTGGGTGGACAGTCCCGTGGGCACGGCCCTGACGCGTGAGAAGACCGACATGATCCTGTATGCGCGCGACGACTTGGGCACAGTGCAGCCATTCGTCGAGTGCGGCAGTTGTCATGATCCGCACAACGACGTGACGAAGGGGCCGACCTCGGTGGCGTTTCTGCGTATCCCGAACACTGCCAGCCAGATCTGCACCACCTGCCATACGAAGTAGTCCGGTCGGTCAGTCAGTATCCCTGACTTGGCAAGCCACGCTTCCCGCCGGTTAAAGGCCGTTGTGTTCGCCGCCCCCCGGACATCAGTCCGGGGGGCAACCGGGAAGCGCCGCGAAGGTGCCCCGGGGAAAGTGGAGGTCTCGCGCTGGGGATAACCATGAAAGCAGACACAGGGGATTGGCACGGGCATCGGTCCAGGCGGCTGCTGCCCTTTTGTTTGTTCTACTTTTATTTGGTCTATCTGGGCTGGGCGGTCCTCGCGGCGATTCCGGTCACTGCGTTCGGCGGTGAGGCCGATAACGCTGCCGGTGCCGACTCGGGGTTATTTGCCCGGGTCGGCGATCGGGTCATCACGAGACAGGAATACGAGCAGCAAGTCAGACAGGCCTTCCGCCAGCGTTTCTACCACGGCAGGCCGCCGGAAGACGAGCTGGATGCCGTTCGCCAACAGGTGGGTGACGATCTGATCACCCGCGTCCTGCTGCTGCAGGAGGCCGAGCGCCGCGGCTTGTCACCCGATAAGGCCGCGGTTCAAAAGACCCTGGATTCCTACGATCAACGTTATGCCGCCAGCCCCAACTGGCAAGCGCGGCGCGAGACGCTGCTGGCGCCTCTCAAGACGCGTCTGCAGGAGGATGATGTGCTGGCGCAGCTCGAACAGTCGGTGCGCCGGGTGGTGCCGCCCAGCCGCAAACAAGTCGAGGCCTTCTATGCTGCGCATCCCGACAAATTCACTGAGCCCGCCCGGCAGCGGGTGTCGGTGATCCTGTTGCGTGTGGATCCCTCCGCACCAAAAAGTGCCTGGGAAGATGCCCGGGCGGAAGCCCAGGGGCTGGTCATGCGCCTGCGCCGGGGTGCGGATTTCGCAGAGCTTGCGCGTATCCACTCCGGTGACAGCTCCGCCGAGCAGGGTGGCGATATGGGCTATTTGCACCAGGGGATGCTCACAGAGGGCGCCCAGACAGTCGTCGACGGCCTCGACGTGGGGGTGGTCTCCGACCCGGTCCGGGTACTGGAAGGTATGGCAATATTCCGGGTCGAGGACCGGCAGCCGTCGCGTCTACGGGCATTCGATGATGTTCAGTCACGGGCGCGCGAGCTCTGGTTGCGCGAACAGGCTGATCAGGCGTGGACGGCCTTGAAGGCACAGTTGAGGAAAGGCGTCCCGATCCAGATCTACAGCGCAGCAACGCCCGCCAGGCCGCACAAGCCGGAGTGATCCAGGCCGGGGCAACCGGAGACCGCAACAGATAGACCGCGGCATGGCCGCCAAGGCAACAGGGGGTCGGGTGCAGCTGGCGCGCGGGATCACAGAGATCCAGAGCATTACGAGCGTCACAGGCGACCTGGCCAGGAGGGCATCAACCGATCATGACAAACAGTTGCCTCCATGAGTTTGTGTACACAACGACATTACTCGCGCCTTGTGTGCATTCTGACCCTTGGGTCGCTGATGTTGAGTTCCGCCGGACCGGCCGGTGCCGCCCTGGCGCCGGTGCGTCTGTGGGGCTCGCTCGGTTATGATTACAGGCTGGACCACTTTGAGGGGGGTACGGGTTCGACGCAGCATGCGGGTATTCTGGAGCTCAACGGCGCGAGCTATATCTACGAGCCGTGGATCGCAACCGTGGCAGGGCGCCTGAATATCGACCTGAGGCGCACCAGTTTTGACGGCGGGGATAATACCACCGGCAGGAATCTGACAGGCGGGGGGCTGCTGCGGCTGTTGCCGGTCAGTCGCTATCCGTTGGAGATATTCGGTGAGCGTACGGACAGCCGAACGGATTCGGATCTGACGGGGCTGAATGTCGAGCGGACCCGCTATGGCTTCATGCAGCGCTACATGTCGGAAGACGGCGCTGGCTACCGATTGCGTTACGAGCATGCGAATGTGAAAAACGATACCTCCGGAGCCGCTACCACACGCGGGGTCCAGCAGGATGTCAGCGATCTGGTGCAGGCCGCGTTCAATAAGAATTTCGGTGCCCATGCCGTCAATTTTGACAGCAGCTTCAACCGCGTTGATCGCCAGAACACTGACGAGCAGAACCGCACCCTGTTCTCGGCCCTGCGGCATTCCTACACCCCGAGTCCACGACTCTCGGCGGAGGACCTGCTCACCTATAACCGACTGGAGCAGGATAACGACAACTTCGATTTCAAAAACAGCTTACTGCAGCTCAACAGCTTTGCCTTCTGGCGACCGGTGACGATAAGGCCCGTGCGGGTAAACGCGACGCTGCGCGGCCTGTTGCGGACCAATGAGTCCAACAATAACGACTCCTCGGCCGAGAGCGGCACGGCCACTCTGGGAGCGGCCTATGAATGGAGTCCACGCTGGCTGTTCAACGCCAATGTGGGCGTAACCGGCACCCAGACCGAGGATGAGCGAGATACCTCGACCTTTCAGCGGGGAACTGCGCGTTACGCATCCCGGGTTTTCCACCCCCTTCGCTTCGATGCCAGCTGGTTCGGGCAAGCCGATGTAGGAAACCGCACGGATGGGGAGGACTGGATACAGGAGGGGGGTGGGGAGCTTGGCTACCATCTCGGGCGCAACCTGTTCAGCAGCGGGGTTTCGCAGGTTGCATTCGATCTGACGCAAAGCGCGGGCATGGCAGCCGACACGGAGGACTTTCGTGCCTATAATCTGCGCAGCTCCGTGGCGCTGGGTTGGACCCGCCGCCTCGGCCCTCGCTCGAGCATGCTGCGGGCTTCTCTCAACGATACCCGCACCCGGATCGAAGACAGCCGGGCCGGGACCGGGGAGGGGGTAGCGGACGGGACTTTCCAGATAGCGAATCTGCAGGCCTCGCTCAATCAGCGTCTCAGCGATGCCTCGAGCCTGACGGCTAATCTGACGATTCAGGCGACCCGCGATGACCAGTCCGGAGGAGGGGAGGGAATCATCGGTGAAACCAACGGGGAGTGGTTTGCGACAGCAACAGCGGACGTGAGCTATTTCAACTCACGTCTGTTCAACGTGCCGCGGCTGAATTTGCGTTCCACCCTGAGGTTCGTCAGTGATTCCTACCTGCCGGTGCTGACGGACACCAAGGGGCGGACGGACGATGGCCGTGACGACAAGCAGTGGGAGAACCGGCTGGAGTATTCGATTGGCCGCATTCAGCTTCGGCTCATAGCCAGACTGTCGAGGATTCAGGGCCAGAACCAGGCGTTTGGACTTTTCCAGATAAGGAGGCTTTTCGGTGACATCTGAACGATTCCTGCAACGTGCAGTCAAAATCAAATGTGTCAAAGAGAGCGGCATGAAGCGGTTTCTTCGCAGCTATCGGGCAGTCCGTTTCGGCTGGGTCTTGGGGCTCGCGGCGCTCCTCGCAGGCGCGGCGGGCAGTCCCGTTGTCCTGGCGGAGTACGGCGACGTGGTGATCAACAACTATTCGGATGAGGCCGGCATGCGGCCGGTCATCTTTCCCCACTGGTTCCATCGGATCCGCTTCCGTTGCAAGGTCTGCCATGCCGATCTCGGTTTCAAGTTCCAGGCCGGGGGCAATGAGATCAACATGCTGAAGATCATTGACGGGGAATATTGCGGCGCCTGCCACAACGGCGATATCGCCTGGTCGGTGGAGAACTGCGATCTGTGTCATTCGGCAAAGCCGGGAACGCCTACGCAGGTGCACGAGAGCACCCTGCAGAAACTGCTGTTGCCGGCCGGCGGCAAGCCGAAGAAGTAAGGGAGGTGCAGGGTGAAACGGCATGATTTCAAGATGACCAAGGCGGCGGTCTTTCCGCTGGTGTTTTCCCTGGCGGTATTGATTCCCGGCATGGGGGTCGAGGCGGCGGACCCGAATGTCTTCAACCGGCTGATGAAACCGCCCTCGCTGCGTAATCCGCCGCCTGCCAAGGACGGGATTCACGATCCGCCTGCCGCCACATTGCTTCAGCCGCCCAAGGATTCATTCGGCCAGCTGCCCAAGGGGGCGTCGGGCAACTATATTGACTGGGTCAAGGCGCTCGAAGCGGGGGACATTCAGCCGCGTTTCGATCGGGTTGACCCGGATGCGAAACCGGTGGTCATGGATCTGAATATCGTACGGGAAGTCAAGGGTTCCATGCCCAATGTGGTCTATCCCCACAAACAGCATACGGAATGGCTGGATTGCTCGAACTGTCATCCGGCGATCTTCATTCCGCAGAAGGGGGGTAACGACATCAGTATGGCGGCTATACTGCTGGGCGAAAAGTGCGGTGTGTGCCATGGCAAGGTCGCGTTTCCGGTCTCCGAATGTCGCCGCTGTCACTCCCAGTCGAAGTCCCAGGCCAAGGCCGGGCAGGCGACAGCCGCCGGAGCGGTGCCAACCAAGGCGGTGCAGTCCGAGCAGGCACCGGCGAAGCCCTGACCGTGCGGGTGCGCAGCGCAGCGCGGGCTACGTTTGTCAACGCCATGCTGGCGGCAGTTGTGCTGACCGGGATTTGCCCTCCGGGGTTGGCGGGCGAGGCTGCCGCTGCGGCGCAGGATGCGCAACCGCAGATGCAGGTGCAGCGCGACGCGCTGGCGAGAAAACTGAAACTGCTCGACCGGCTGCTGGGCGAATCGCCCGCGGCCGCGCGCATCGAGCACAGTGACGACATCGAGGCGCAGCGTCTGCTGGCCGTAGCGCGGGATGCCCTCAGCCAGGCGACCCGCAGGTATGAGGCGGGAGACCTCGGGGCGGCGGAGGCTCAGATTGACGATGGTCTGATGGCCATGACGGATGCCTCGCGCAGGGTCGCTGATACCAGGCACCAGGCGCAACAGCAGCGGAAGCGCTATCAGAGCTTGACTGAGCGTGTGACCAGTTTCCTGCAGGCGTTCCAGCGTGTGGTTGCCGAGAAGCAGGGTGAGCCTGTCGCCGCGTTGCTGGATCAGGAGGCGGTCTCCCGGGAGACTGCGGAGGCCGCGGCGCTCGCCGATGAGGGGGATTATGCAGCGGCAAACGAACGTCTGAAACGGGTCGCCGCCGCTATAGAAGTGGCGCTCAGTGAGGCGCGGCGCGAGGAAACGCTGCTGCACGAGTTGAAGTTCGACTCTCCGGAGCAGGAATACACTTACGAGAAACAGCGTAACCAGGCCTATAAACTGCTGATCGAACTTCTACAGGCCAAGCAGTCGATGTCCGAGACTGCGCTGGCGCATATGAAAAGCATGGTGCTGCAGAATGAACAGCTGCGCAGCGAGGCGGACGCACTGGCCAGGAGCGGTGACACGAAGGCGGCCATCGCAAAACTGGAGAAGGGTACGGAAAGCCTGGCGCGTGCGCTGCGCGCGTCGGGTCTGGTGTTTTGATCGTCTCGGTTGGGAACAGGGTCAGCAGGGTACAGGTGCAGCTGTTTGCCAGGGGTCTCAAAGGTAATGCAAATGCAAAAGTTCGTGACAGCGATAGTATGGTGCGGGGTGGCACTCTGGATGTCGGCGTTCCCGCTGACGGCGGCGATGGCGGCAGGCGCAAGCGTCACGCCGGAACGATTCCAGAAGGTCGAGAAACTGCTGGAGGAGTCGTCGGCGGCGACCAGGATCGAGGAAGGTGGCAATCCCCAGGCGCAGGCGAAACGGGAAGAGGCAAAGGTGTTGCTGGGAAAGGCGCGCGCGGCCTTCGATGCGGGAGATCCCGAACAGGCGGATAAACTCCTCCAGCGCGCGACAACCGTCATGCTCGAGGCCGTGCGCATGGTGGCGCCGGACCAGAGTATGGTCGACAAGAAATACCGCGACTTCGATGAGCGCCTGGAAAGTATCGAGGCCCTGAGCGCGGCCTATGCCCGGATCCGTGAGGAAAAAGGCCTCACGCCGGCCAGTGAAAGTGACCTTTACCCCATTGTCGAGCGAAAGCTTGCTCAGGCGAAGGCCTTACGCGAACAGGGCAAACCCGAAGCGGGTCGCAGGGTTCTCGACGAAGCTTATGTGGCCGCCAAGGTGGCCATCGAACACCTGCGGGGTGGCGATACCCTGGTCCGTTCCTTACATTTCGCAACCAAGGAGGAGGAATATCGCTATGAACTGGACCGCAACGATACCCATCACATGCTGGTCGGTGTTCTGGTGAAGGAAGGCCAGCAGGGAAGCGCTGGTGTGGACAAGATGGTGCAACAGTTCATGGCCAAGGCGAAGCGTCTGCGCGAGCAAGCGGAGCAACAGGCGGAAAAGGGCGCATACGAGGAGGCGGTTCACACGCTTGAACAGTCCACCAAGGAGATTGTCCGCGCGATACGCAGCGCGGGAATCTACATCCCAGGCTGAGAAAAGGGCATCATGAGCGATCTATACAGACAAAGAGACCAGGGTGCGGGACGGCGGGTGGCTGCCGCTGCTTGCTTCTGGCTGCTTGTTTCGGCTGTCCATGCCGATAACTGGCAGCCCTTGAACGCTGACGGTGTGCATGACCCGGACGCGGCGGGTCTGGAGGTGCTGCAGGACCCCGCAGAGGCGTTCAGCCGGCTGCCGTCAGACAGCGCCGGAAACAAGGTGGACTGGGTTCGCGCCCTGGAGGACGGGTATATCCGACCACGCAGTACGCTGCAAAGCCGCGCGCCGGTGCGGACCCTCGATTCCAGCATTCTGATGAACGATACCGGCAGTATTCCCCGGGTCCGCTTTCCCCACAAACCGCATACCCAATGGCTTGATTGCCAGAACTGCCACGAGGAGCCGTTCAAGTCCAAGCCCGGTGCCACACCGGTCACCATGGGCAAGATTCTCGAGGGCGAGTATTGCGGCATCTGTCACGGGGCGGTTGCCTTTCCACTGACCGAGTGCAACCGGTGCCATTCGGTGCCCTGGCCAGCTCAGGAAGGACAGGCGGCACCCGGGCGTTGAGGCAGATGCTGCGGTTTACGCGATCTGTCAAGCGGGTTCTGGCGCCAGGCCGGGCCCTTGGCCTGATCCTGTCGGGGCTGCTTAGCGTCGCGCCCGGTTATGCGGAGTATGGAGATGTCGTGCTCAACAGGCGTTCGGACGGCGAGGGGGTAAGACCGGTTGTCTTTCCTCACTGGTTCCATCGCATTCGCTACCAGTGTCGTGTCTGTCATCTGGAGCTGGGTTTCGAGATGCGCGTTGGAGCCAATGAGGTAACCATGGACGAGATCAGTCAGGGCAAGTTCTGTGGCGCCTGTCACAACGGTGAGATCGCCTGGTCGGCGGAAAACTGTGATTTGTGTCATTCCGCACGGCCCGGTATGCCTACCGGGATTCAGGGCGGGCATCAGACCCTGGGACCTGGCAACTGGTGAGGATGGCAGGTGCCGATCCACGCCGGTTTTCTCCCAGGATTATCTGCCACTGTCGCCGTGCTGGCGCTGCAGGGTTGTGCTGTCACCACCGGGCTGCTGGGTCTGGGTACGACGGAGAAGACGCCGACGCAGATCGCTGCCACCTGCGCGCCGGGGAGCGAGCAGCGGCCGCTGGCGAGGTGGACAACCATCAGCGGCAACCTGCGGGTCCGATCACTGCCGGCGGCCGGCGCGAGTGATGGACTCAACCGAGTCCGGTTGATTTCCCCCGTCGCCGTGGCGGCACAGGCCTCGGACATTTATATCGCGGACGTCGGCCATCGGAGCGTTTTCAAGTATGACCGGGGCACGGAGACCATCCGCGTGTTCGTAGCCGTCCCCGATATGAATACCCAGACCCGGCTGTACGTGGATCGCGCCCTGTCACTGTATGTGGTGGATCCGGCGGCGGCAGAGGTAGTCCAGTACGACATCGACGGCAGACCCCTGCAGACGTTCCGCAACAGCACCGAGCTGCCGCGACCCGTGGCGGCCGTTGTGGATGACGGCCGTGGCGAGATCCTCATCGGCGACCGGCTGAGCGCACGCATTCTGGTGTTCAACCGCGGCGGCCTCGTTGCGCAGGCGATCGGGGCAGATCTCGGCGAGGGCGCACATTTCCAGAGCATCGTCGGCATGGCACTGGCCACGGATCAGCTCTATGTTGTCGATCAGGCCGGTCGTCAGGTTTTTGCGCTGGCGGGAGACGGCTCTTTCCGCTACACCTTCGGATCCGAGGACCTGGTTCTGCCCGGTGCCATTGCCCTCGATGCGTTTAACCGGGTCTTCGTCGCGGACAACGGCGACAATACGATCAAGGTGTTTCGGGGTGGGACGCTGGAGGCGGTCGTCGGAGCCTCGGGGGATCCCGCCGGGTTGAGGTTCAACGAGATCTCCGATCTGTGGGCAAGTGACGGATTGCTCTATGTGGCGGATCCTGCCCGCGCCAGCGTTGAGATCCTGCGAATCGAGCCTCCCTGCGAATGAGAGCCTCGCGAATCACCCTGATCCCCGGCCTGCTGGTCCTGCTGTCGGCTTGTGCCGAGATTCCCACGGAAATGCGGTATTTCCCCGCGGGGACGGAATCCTACGCTGAGCAGACTTGGCCATCGCCACCGGAGCGTGCCCGCTACCGTTATGCGGGCGAGCTCATCGGTGAACAGAACTTCGGTCCTTCCGAGCAGAGCGAGCCAGGTACGGCTGAAAAGGTGTTTCGCTGGATTGTAGGGCTTGGCGAGGGCCTGGGGCGCCGACCCAAGGTGCTGATTCGACCGCAGACCGGTATGGTAGACAGCGCAACCGGCCGGATCTACGTGACCGACGTCGGTCAACAGGCAGTCTTCGTTTTCGATGCGCTACAGGGCCGGCTTTCGATCTGGCGGGACGCGGACGCAGGGGTTGCCTTGATGACGCCCGTGGGCATCGCGCCCGGGCGGGCAGGCGAGATACTGGTTGCCGATGCCGGTCTCGGGCGGATCGTACGTTTGAACGCCGCAGGGGAGCCGCAGGGGAGCTTCGGCGCGGACGTCCTGCGCCGTCCGACAGGACTCGCCCGGGACCCGCGGACGCATCATTTGTATGTGGCCGACACTCAGGCGCATGACATCAAGGTGTTCGACGAGGCGGGGGGTCTGTTGCGGCGCATCGGTCAGCGGGGCTCTGCCGTTGGCGAGTTCAACGCACCGACCCACATCGCGCTGGCAGGTGACCGTGTGTATGTCTCCGACACGCTGAACGCCCGGGTCCAGGTCCTGAGCGCCGAGGGACAACCGTTGCAGGCAATCGGCCAGCGGGGGCTCTATCTGGGGAACCTGACCCGACCCAAGGGGGTCGCGGTGGACGCCGAGGGCAATGTCTACGTCGTGGAGTCCTATTACGACCATCTGCTGGTGTTCAGTGAGGCGGGCGAGTTTCTGCTTCCGATTGGTGGCACGGGCTCGGCGATCGGCCAGTTCTATCTTCCTGCCGGCGCCTGGTCGGACGGGCAGGGCCGCATCTTCATCGCCGATATGTACAATGGTCGTGTGGTCATCTTTCAGTATCTCGGGGGATAGGCGTTGCGTTTTGTTCGATACACCCTGCTGCCTTTGATCCTGTGTCTGACCGGTCTCTCCGCCAGCCCCTGGGCCGCCACGGTTTCCGACGTTGCCAATACCAGGCACAATCTCTCGGCTGATGGGCCAGGCTCGGTGCGTGCCGTCTCGCAGGACGAGATCTGTGTGTTCTGCCACACCCCGCACGGTGCAAGCAGTTTTCCCGGATCCCCGTTGTGGAACCGTCAGCTTTCGGGCGAGACCTATACGGTTTACACCTCGAGCTCACTCGATGCGGCGAACATCATGGGCCAGCTGGATCAGCCCGGCGGAAGCTCCAAACTTTGTCTTTCCTGTCACGATGGCACGCTGGCCATCGGCACCGTAAACGTGCTCGATGGCCAGCTGGATGTCAGCATCCCGATGACCGGTACTGCAGCCGATGGCAGCATGCCCCCCGGTGCGGGTGACCAGACCGGATTGACGCGCGACCTCGGGATCGATCTGACCAACGACCATCCGATATCCCTCAATTACGACACCACGCTCGCCAACGCCGACACGGAGCTCGTCGACCCGGCTTCGGTAGCCTACATGGGAGTGCGCAGCCCCGGTGTCCGGCCGCTGGTGCCATTGGAGGCAACCGGGTCTGGCGGACAGGCTCAGATTCAGTGTGCCAGCTGCCATGACCCGCATATCCGAGACCTCGACCCTGCCCAGGTCATCAAGTTCCTGCGGCTGAATCGTTTCCAGCAGGGCAATCCGCTTGGGGGCAGTTTCGATTCGAGCACGGACATCGTCTGTCTCGCCTGCCACGAAAAAGAGGGCTGGACCACGTCGGCGCACGCGCTCCCCGGGGTCGCGGATGAGACCTATACCTCGTCGGGAAGCAATCTGCGGGAATTTCCCGTGGGCTTGCCGGTGTGGCAGGCGGCCTGTCTGAACTGCCATGACACGCACACGGTGCACGGTTCACGCCGTCTGCTGCGGGAAGGTACCGACAACCTCAGCTCACCCAAGGTGGGCGGCAGTCCGGCGCTCGAGGAGACCTGCTATCAGTGCCATTCCGCCACACCGGATATCGTTAATGCGGGTGGCGAGGTCAAAGATATCGAGACGGATTTCAACCTGGCACGTCACATGCCGATCACCTCGTTCGATCAAGCGGCCGGGACCGAAGTCCATGACGTTACCGATGCCAATCTGAGTGAGAGCCAGGCCCTGCTCGGTAACCGTCATGCCGAATGCACCGACTGCCACCACCCGCATCGGGTAACGAAGAACAGCCTGTTCAATGCCACCGGATCGTCTCTGCAGGCGACCCATGATCATGCCGCCGGCCACAGCAACATCGCCTCGGGCGCGCTGCGCGGCGCCTGGGGTGTGGAGCCGATCTACGGGGGCGCGGCCTTTCCGACCCTCCCGAGCAGCTATCTGGTAAAACAGGGTGATGGGGGCATAGGCGCGAGCCCCGTTGTCAACAGCGCCTGGGTGACCCGCGAGTATCAGATCTGTCTCAAGTGCCATTCCGATTACGGCTATACCGACACCAATGCCTTTCCCACGGGTACCCGCCCGTCGCTGGGCAGTTCCGGCGGAGGCACCCCGCCCGGCACCAATGGCCTGACCCAGTATACGAATCAGGCCACGGAGTTTCAGGCACCTCTTTTTCACAAGGGCGAGGTGTCAACCACCGACTCAGGTGCGGGAAGCGCGTTTACCACCAATAATCATCGTTCCTGGCATCCCGTCATTGACGACACGGGGCGTAGCGCCGGGGTCAGAAACATGAGTGCGTCCACCAATCTGTTCCTCAGCCCCTGGGATGGCGCCAGTATCGGAAACCAGACCATGTATTGTTCCGACTGTCATGGCACCAATACCGCTACCGGCACGGTGGTTCCCGCTGGCAACAACCCCTGGGGGCCGCATGGCTCGTCGAATGACTTCGTTCTCAAGGGCGGCTGGAACAGCACGACCGGCAGCACCAGTAACGGGCTGTGCTTCGGCTGCCACAATCACACCAACTATGCGACCGATGTCAACCGGGGAGACAGGACTGGCTTCGAAAGCGGCTTCGGTGGCGGCCGGGACACCAATCTGCACGCCTTTCATGCCGATCGGTTAGGCAGGAATCTGCAGTGCATGTGGTGCCATGTCGCAGTGCCGCATGGCTGGAAGAACAAGGCCCTGCTGGTAAATCTGAACGATGTCGGGACGGAGGCCGGCTTGGCACCGGGAACGGAGATCGCCATCGGCGGCGACGCCGACGTCTACAATCAGGAGCCCTATTACAGCAATGCCAAGGTCAAGATCCTCACCTTTGCAACCAGCGGGAACTGGGAAGAGAGCAACTGTGGATCCGCCGGGGCGAACATCCCCGGCAACGACGTCCAGACAGGCAGGGACTGGATGAGGGACGTGTGCAGTAATCCGCCATGAGGGTACTGCGCTCGCTGTCGTCATTGAAGCTGACGCTGGTCGGGATGCTGGCGCTCCTCACCGGCGTGCTGGCAAGTTACAGGGATCAGGAGGCATCCAGTGCCTGGATTACGCTGCCCTTGCTGCTGCTGGCTCTGAATCTCCTGGCGGCGCTGTGTGTCAACCCGCGCCTCTACCGCCAGGGCGGGTTGCTGGTATTCCACCTGTGCCTGCTGGCGATACTGCTGCTCGCGGTGTTTGGCCGTCTAACCGGACTCAAGGGGCGGCTGGAGATTGCCGAAGGACAGCGTTTCGATCCGGCCAATGTCTCGCTGATCCGGCAGGGACCCTGGCACCCAGGGTCCCGGTTGCAGGCCCTGTCCTTCGAGCAGGGCCCCATCCGCATCGCCTATGCACCGGGACTGATCCGCGGCCGCACGCACAGCGACATCAGCCTGGGCAGTGCCACGGGTGCAGGCGAGACGGTGAGGGTGGGGGACAATGTTGCCCTCAAGGCCGCAGGCTACCGGTTTTACACCACCTCCAACAAGGGCTATGCGGTGATGCTCACCTGGTTCGGCGACGACGGCGACGTACAGGGCGGCGCGCTGCATCTGCCGTCCTACCCCCTGAACGAATGGAAGCAGATCAATCAGTGGCGGGCTCCCACCGGTGAGCTGATTGAGGTTGAGCTCAACCTGCCACAACGCCCGGTCAAGGATCGGGGCTGGATCCTGACTGGCGGGGACACGGTCGCGACGTTGAGCCTGCGGGCAGGTGATGAGGGCTCGCAAACCCTGCGGCAGGGTGATGTGATCCGGCTCGCAACAGGCGGTGTGCGTTTCGATGGTGTGCGCCTGTGGATGGGTTACGAGATATTTTACGACCCGGTACTCCCCTGGCTGTTTGCGGCTGCACTGGTGGGTGTATCGGGCCTGGCCTGGCATTTTCGCGACAAATTTCGTGCTGAACTGCTCACAGCCGGCACATCATCTCGTCAGCGGGAGGCCGGGTTTGGCCTATCCGCTGACTCCTGAGCTGTCCTGGCTGTGGGGCGGGCTCGCCTGCTTCGGCGCGGGGGCGCTGGCGGCCTGGGGCGGGGTATGGTCCCGCCGGGCGGACAGTCGGCTGGTACCGTATTCCCTTCTGGCCGCTGTGGCGCTGCTGGCAATGGCGATTGCCGTCCGCTGGTCGCGCACGGGCGAGGGTCCCTTCCTCACCCTGTTCGAAGTGCTCATCAGCAATCTTTTCAGCCTTGGACTGATCTACGCCCTGGCGTTCTGGCGTGTGCCCCTGGTGCGCCCTGGCGCGCTGCTGGTGTTGCCCGTCCTTTTCCTGCTCAGTCTCTGGACGCTTACCGTCTCGCCGGAACCCGGCCGGTTGCCGGCCACCTACAACAGCATCTGGTTGTGGATCCACGTGGGCGTTGGCAAGCTGTTCCTGGGCACCTGCCTGGTAGGCGTGGGCCTGGCCGGAATCCTGCTCCTGCGCCAGGCAGGTCGCGCACGCATCCTGTTTGAGCACCTGCCTGCTCCTCCCGTGCTGGATGTGGTGGCATGGCGCTTCATGGCGATCGCCTTTGTTTTTCACAGCCTCATGCTGATCGCCGGGGCCGTCTGGGCACAGGATGCCTGGGGTCGTTACTGGGCCTGGGACCCGCTGGAGACCTGGGCTTTCGTGACCTGGTTGGTGCTGGGCATCAGCCTGCATATTCGTTTAACCTACAGTTTGCCGCTGTGGGCGGGGTGGTCAATGATTCTTGCGGTGTTCGTTCTGGCGTTTCTGACTTTCTTCGGCGTACCGTTCAGCAGTCTTGCCCCGCACAAGGGGGTGATGTGAGTCAGCGGAGCAGTGTCCGGTTGCGCGCCCTGCTGTTCACGATCGGGCTGGTTGCCGGGCTGGGCCTGCTGGTGCAGTTGCTGCCCGGCAACGGTGTGGAGGTCCCCCCCGGGCCCGTGACGGGTGTCGATACGCGGGGCGCGGAGGACGCAAACGGCCGGGCGATTCATGCCGGGGAAATGCGCAAACGGGAGATTGCAGCGCGGTTTCAGCAGGCGGTTGTCATGCTGCACGCGAAGGAATATGCCTACGCCGTAACCGCGCTGCACCGGGTACTTGAGCTGGCACCACGGTTACCGGAGGCGCATGCCAACATGGGTTTTGCCCTGCTCGGTCAGGAACACTATGTGGGCGCGCGGGATTTTTTTCGCTCGGCGATCGCGTTGCGGGCTGACCAGGTCAACGCCTACTGGGGGCTGGCACTCAGCCTCGAACAGCTCTGCGACATGCGGGGTGCGATCGGTGCGATGCGCACCTATGTGCACTTGACGGATCCGCAGGACCCGCTTCGTCGCAAGGGGCGGTCAGCACTGTGGGAGTGGGAAACCGCGCTGGCCGAACAGGCGCAGGGGCAGGCGGATACCCTTGCCTGTGAAGGGCGGGCTTCCTCATAGCGCTGTACCGGCAGGGGGTTGCAGCCTTCTCGCATCAGGAAGACCCGGGTTCCCCCGGGATGTCCCGCACCCGGATCTGCGAATTACCGGGGGGATCTCAGCAGGCGAGCCGTATCAGGTGGCGAGCATGCCTCGGACGGCTCATCCGGAAGAATCTCGAAGCACTGATCGTCGACGGGTTGCCAGGCCTCCGCTACAAAGGTCTCCAGTCCCGCGAGCGCTTTGCGCATCGCTTGTTCGAGCACCGCGCGGCGGTACCGCTCTGGCGTATCGGATTTCTTCATGGCACGAATCCCGCTGCAACGGCCTGCACGGGCCGGCTGCGCCTGCAGGGCTGGTTCAGGTATGGGGCTGCGGCGCAAGTGCAGCCAGCGTTCGAGCTACAGGCCGAACTGCGCCTGGAACGCTCCCGACTCGCCGGCGCCGGGAGCGTGAAAGGCTCGTGTGACAACAGAAGATCGGCGGGGACTGCGAATCTTGAAGACAGGAGCAGGCTAGCCCGCACTTCTCACCGGGATAGGCACGGCCTGAATACACACTGTCTTTTTCCTGATCTGCACTCTGTTCCTTACCTCAGTGCATTATGTGACTCTATCGCCGCCCGGTGAGAAATGCGGGCTAGCGGGCAATATCGGGAGTCAGATGTGGCTGAATCGTCCTGATGATGGCGGCAAAGACCTTGGGATTGCCGGCCACCAGATTGCCGGTCTCGAAATGCTGGCCGCCGCCCTGGAAGTCGCCGACGATGCCGCCGGCTTCACGGATGAGCAGGGCGCCCGCGGCGATATCCCAGGGGTTAAGTCCGATCTCCCAGAAGCCGTCCAGTCGCCCGGCTGCGACGTAGGCGAGATCCAGTGCCGCCGATCCCTGCCGGCGGATGCCGGCTGTTTCCGGAAACAGTGCCTTGAACGTAGCGAGATAGGTATCCAGATGCTGCTGGGCCTTGAAGGGAAAGCCGGTTCCAAGCAGCGCCCCGGCCAGGCCCGGGCGTCGTGAAACCCGTATCCGGCGGTTGTTAAGCAGCGCCCCGGCGCCGCGCGATGCTGTGAACATCTCCTGTTGCAGAGGATCGTAGACGACGGCTTGCTCGAGCTTGCCCTTGTGCCTGAGTCCGATTGAAACGGCGAATGACGGAAACCCATGCAGGAAATTGGTGGTGCCGTCCAGCGGATCGATGATCCACAGGTAGTCGTTACCTGGCGTTTCACCGCCTTCCTCCGCCAGGAACCCATGGTCAGGGTAGGCCCGGTGCAGAATCCGGATAATGGTCTCCTCCGCCTGACGGTCGACTTCCGAGACGAAGTCATTCGGGTTCTTGCTGGTTACCGTGAGTTCATCGAGCCGATTCATATGACGCACGATGAGGTCACCGGCGCTGCGCGCAGCACGGGTGGCGATGTTGAGCATGGGGTGCATCGATACGTCCGGAGTCGCAACCTGTTCAGGCCGGCGGCACAGGATACCAGAATCCTATTCGCTTCGGGGGAGGACCTGGCCGATCACCTGGCCCATCTTTACCTGCGCGCCCGGTTGCAGGTCATCGCGCCACACCACGGCCTCTGGACCGAACAGCAGAATCACCGTCGAGCCCATGTTGAAACGACCCATTTCGTCGCCGCGCCCTAAGCGGACCGTGTCGCTGTCCAGCGTATCATAGCGCCGTACACGTACCCAGTGGCCATGCGGGGGTGTTACCACGCCTGCCCAGGTGGTCTCGATACAGCCCACGAAGAGCGCCCCAACCAGTACCATGGCCATTGGCCCGGCATCCGTGTTGAATCGGGCGGCGAGTCGTTCATTGCGCGCGAACAGGCGGGATATGCTGCGGACCGTGTACGGTGCCACGCTGAAGAGCCGACCGGGTATATAAGTCGAGTCCCGCAGCTGCCCGCTACAGGGCATATGAATACGATGGTAGTCGCGGGGCGACAGGTAAAGTGTGGCGAAATGGCCGCCATGAAACGCCCGCGCCCGCGCTGCGTCCCCGCCCAGCAATTCAGTCAGGGTGAACCGATGCCCCTTTGCCTGAAAGATCCGCTCGCCCTGAATGCGGCCGACCTGGCTCACAGTACCGTCGACAGGGCTGATGAGGGTGTCCTCGGATTCGGGCAGCGGCCGCGCATCGGGCCGCAGGGCGCGGGTAAAGAAGTCGTTGAAGCTGGCATAGGCTCGGGGATCGGCTTGCCGAACCTCCGACATATCGACACCGAAATGCCGCTGGAACCAGTGAATCAGGGCGTTCTTCCACCAGGGCCTGCGACTGCGCGTTACGCGCAGCATGAGGCGCGATAACACGTGATGCGGCAGGAGGTATTGCGGTGCCGCGAGGAGCCTGTCGAGCAGAGTGGCTCCGGGCATGGTTTGCCTCATGGGGTTCGCGACTCAGTGATGATGATGCTCGTGGTCGCCCATCGAACCATCGCCCCCCCGGACTTCCGCCTCTACTGTCTGCTGCAGGCCTGTTCCGAATTGCAGGCGGATCGTGACCCTGTTGCCGGCACGCAGCGGTTTCAGCGGACCGATCAACATCAGATGGTAACCGCCGGGTTCCAGCACGACCTCGCCTCGGGGCGGGATCTCGATATCGGGCTGGGGTACCATCCGTGCCAGACCATTCTCCATAACGGTTCTGTGCATCTCCACCGATCGGAATTCAGGGCTGCTGACGGCGGTGATCCGGCGCGGACCGGAGGCGTCATTGTGGATCCGCATGTAGGCGGCGAGTACGTCCTGGGTCGGCGGTGCCTCACGAACCCACGCATCGGCGATGCGCAGGGTCTCATCCCCGGCGAGTACGGCCTGAGCGGCAAAAATGCAGAAGCTGAAGAAGAGTGTGCGGTAGCACATGGTTACTGCGTCTCGTCGTAATAGCGGGCAAGTTTTCCAAAATCAGCCGCGATGTTATTGACGCTGAGCGGTGGTGAAAAGACTGCCTCGAATTGTCCTTCAGGGTTCAATAACAACACGGAAGCCGTGTGATCAACGAGGTAGCCCCCCTGTGCGTCTGGCGCACCCTTAATGTAGAGGATGCTTAGCTGACGGGTGAGATTGTCAATTTGCTCAGGCCTGCCGGTTACGCCCAAAAACTCACTGTTGAAATAGGGGACGAACTGCGCGAGGTGCGCCTGTGTGTCGCGTTCAGGGTCGACCGACACAAAATAAAAGCGTGCGGCGGGCGATTGTTTCCCCACCTGGACGAGCTGTTTGGCCACCGCGCTGAGGGTGGCGAGCGTGGTGGGGCAGACATCCGGGCAGTGCGTGTATCCAAAAAAGACAAAGCTCCAGTGACCCTTGAGGCTGTCCAGCGTGAAAGGCTCCCCATTGTGGGTAAGCAGTTCAAAGGCTTGCAGAGCCTTGGGTGCCGGCAGGTGCGTGGTCGCCTGACTGAGCTGCGGCGGGGCCGGCTTCCGCGAGAGGCTGGCCAGATAAACCCCGGCCGCGAGCGCCAGCGCCCCGGCGATCCACAGGACCAGTGCACGGCCGTCCTGGTGTGTAAAACGCGAGTGCATGGGGCGGGATTATCCCACAGCTGGGGGTAATTTGCGCTACGGCGGGCCGTTGACATCGGGTATCATGGGAGCCCCTAAAGGCACGCGCCTGGCAGAGTATGCAATGAGTCCCACAGACGGCGAACCTGAAAACCTTGCCACGATTCGCGATTTCATACGGTGGGGTTCCAGCCGTTTCCTCGAGCACGGCCTGGTGTTCGGTCATGGCACTGACAGCGCGCTGGATGAAGCCAGATTTCTCGTATTGGGCGCGTTGCATCTGCCGTTCGACATGCCCGATACCTACCTGCACGGGGTCCTTGACAATCAGGAGCGCCACCGGGTCATCGGGCTACTGCGGCGTCGCTACCAGGAACGCGTCCCGGCCGCGTATCTGATCGGCGAGGCCTGGTTCGCCGGCCTGCCATTTTACGTTGACGAGCGTGTCCTGATTCCACGTTCACCCATCGCCGAGTTAATCGAGGCGGGCTTCGAGCCCTGGATCGAGGCGGGCGATGTCCGCCGCATACTGGATCTCGGTACCGGCAGTGGATGTATTGCAATCGCCTGTGCCTACGCTTTCCCTGAGAGCGAGGTGGATGCTGTGGATCTGTCTTCGGATGCCCTGGATGTCGCGACACGCAATGTCAGACGTCATCACCTGGAAGACAGGGTCCACCTGCTGCACTCGGACCTCTTTGAGGCGCTGGGTGACCACTGCTACGATATCATTGTCAGTAATCCGCCCTATGTGGATGCTCCCGAGATGGCGAGTCTGCCACCCGAGTACCGGCACGAACCCTCGGTAGGCCTGGCGGCCGGCGCAGCAGGGCTCGATGTGGTGGCCACTATCCTGCGCGAGGCGGGCGACCACCTGACGCCCCAGGGTATCCTGGTCGTTGAGGTAGGCAACAGTGAAGCCGCCCTGGTGCGGACTTTCCCCGATGTCCCATTTCTGTGGCTGGAATTCGAACGCGGGGCACAGGGCGTATTTCTGCTCACGGCGGCGCAGTTAGCGGAGGCTCGGAGCAGTCTTGCGATGACCATGCCGCTCAAACGGGCTCGTTAAAGGATAGCCGTCAGACAAGCTCTCATTGCCGATATGGACTACCGACCCAAGACTGCCGAGCAATACGTGGAACTGGTTGACCAGGCCCTGTTCGAGATTGACGAACTGCGTATGTCCGCAGAATACGATATGGACTCCCTGGGCATGGCGATGGAGTTCCTCGAGGCACTGGATTCCGGTGTGCGGAAGTTGCGCGATTCCATGGCAGATGGCAGCTATCGCTTCGAAGATGAGGATCTGCCGTTCATGAAGGTTGTCGAACGGGAAGATGATCGAACGCTGCCCTTCAAGCATCTCCTGCGCCTGATAAATGCCACACATAAAATGGGGCTGGCAGTTGACGATGAATGACTGCAGGGGCTAGGGTAACCCTCCCAGTCGCGGACTACATGGCCATGCATCAGGACCTTATATTCGACCTTGAACTGATTCGGCGCTATGACGTTCAGGGGCCACGGTATACCTCTTATCCGACGGCGGTACAGTTCACGGATGAGTTTGGTGCCGAGGCCTATCAGCGGTGGGCGACACACACGAATACGCTGGATAAGGGCCGACCCCTGTCGCTTTACTTTCACCTGCCATTTTGCGCCAAAGTCTGTTTCTATTGCGCCTGCAACAAGATTATTACCGCAAACCGCAAGCGTGCCGCACCCTATCTCGAACATCTGTATCGCGAGATCGAGATGCAGGGGGCATTGTTTGATCATGGCCGGCCAGTCGAGCAGTTGCACTGGGGGGGTGGGACGCCAACGTTTATCAGCCATGCGCAGATGCGCCAGCTCATGCAGGTTACCGCCGATCACTTCCAGCTGCTGGGTGATGACAGCGGTGAGTATTCAATCGAGGTTGATCCTCGTGAGGCCGATGCCGAAACGGTGGCTGTCTTGCGTGATCTCGGCTTCAACCGGCTCAGCCTCGGCGTTCAGGATTTCAATCCCGGGGTGCAAGAAGCCGTCAACCGAATTCAGTCAGAGGCGGAAACCCTGGTTGTTATCGAGGCCGCACGCGAAGCGGGTTTCAAGTCGATCAGCATCGATCTGATTTACGGCTTGCCACTGCAGACCGCGGCAAGCTTTATTGAAACGCTCGATAAGGTGATCGCGCTCCGGCCGGACAGACTTTCAGTCTTCAACTATGCGCACTTGCCGGAGATGTTCAAGACCCAGCGACAGATCAATGTTGCGCAGCTGCCTGCGCCGGACGAAAAACTTCGTATCCTCGAGATGTCCATCGAGCATCTCAGGTCGGCCGGCTACGTGTATATCGGCATGGACCATTTCGCGCTGCCGGATGATGAACTTGCACGCGCGCAGCGCGAGGGCTCGCTCTACCGAAACTTCCAGGGTTATTCGACCCATGCGGACTGCGATCTGGTTGCCATGGGGATAACGGCAATCAGCAAGGTTGGGGATACCTATAGCCAGAACTTCAAGGACATCGAGACTTATTTCGCTCGACTCGAGGCAGGCGAGTGGCCGATCTTGCGGGGTTTTGAGTTAAGTGCGGATGATCGTCTGCGGCGTGATGTGATCACCCGCCTGATCTGTGACTTCGAGGTCGACTGCAAGGCCCTGGAACAGGCCCACACAATTGACTTTGACGAGTACTTCGCTCAGGAAATCAGGGAATTGGAAGTCTTGCAGAAGGATGATCTGGTCAGTCTGCAGCCCTCCTTCATCAAGGTTCAGCCAGCGGGCCGGCTCCTGATTCGGAACATCTGTATGGTGTTCGACCGCTACTTGCGAGGCAAGAGCGGGCAGCGGTTCTCCAAGGTGATCTGAATTCTCTAACCGGTGTGCTTGTAGATCAGGCCGGGCTCAAACAGACACTCGTCTTCCAAAAGCTGGTCAAGCGGGTAACCATCGTCAGCGTAGTTCGCGATACGATCGAAGACATAGGTCCCGTCCTGGTTTTCAAATGATTCGTAGATCGGCTTGCCCATGTAGTTACCGATCCTGGGACCAAATTGTTTGTAGTTGCGCTTGACTGCCATGGTTGCCAGATCCCCGGGTTCGTGAGTGATTCATTGGATTGTGTCTGTCGATTTATCGACCCGCAGATACCGGACTTTAAACTGGGGAAGGTTGAGTCCGGGGACTTGCCTCTGAGACGAATTGTTTTCGCAGCCAGGTATTATCCCGTGTAGAAAATTCGTCTCGGAACCCAATTTTCGGATTTCCACGCTACAATACCCGCCATGTCCGGGAACACCTTTGGCAAACTGTTCGCTGTTACGAGCTTTGGCGAGAGCCATGGACCTGCGCTGGGCTGTATCGTCGATGGCTGTCCCCCGGGTCTGGCGCTGACGGAAGCGGATCTGCAGCGGGACCTTGATCGGCGTAAGCCCGGCAAGAGCCGTCACACCACGCAGCGGCGCGAGGCGGACGCGGTGCGCATCCTTTCCGGAGTCTTCGAAGGGCGCACCACGGGTACTCCGATCGGCCTGTTTATCGAAAACACGGACCAGCGTTCTAAGGATTATTCCAAGATCATGGACCGTTTCCGGCCGGGGCATGCGGACTACACCTATCAGCAAAAGTACGGCTTCCGCGATTACCGCGGCGGTGGGCGTTCCTCGGCGCGCGAAACCGCCATGCGCGTCGCGGCAGGTGCCATTGCCAAGAAGTACCTGCTGGCGCAGGCGGGGATTCTGATCAGGGGATTTCTGTCTGCGCTCGGCCCCAACACGCCTCGCACCTTCGACTGGGCTGCGGTGGAACAGAACCCCTTTTTCTTTCCGGACGCGGGGATGGTTGCCGAACTCGAGGCCTACATGGATGCCCTGCGTAAGTCTGGGGATTCAGTGGGCGCAAAGGTAACGGTAGTCGCTGCGGGCGTGCCCCCGGGGCTGGGCGAGCCGGTCTTCGATCGACTGGATGCCGAAATCGCACACGCCCTGATGAGTATCAATGCCGTGAAAGGCGTTGAGATCGGTGCCGGCTTTGCCAGTGTCGAACAGAAAGGCACCGAGCACCGCGACCAGATTACACCCGAGGGTTTTCTAAGCAACCACGCCGGTGGGATCCTGGGGGGAATTTCCTCAGGCCAGGATATTGTTGCTCACCTCGCGCTGAAGCCGACATCCAGCATTCGTCTGCCGGGTCGTACCGTGACTGTCCAGGGCGAATCAGTCGAGATTGTGACCCATGGCCGGCACGATCCCTGCGTTGGTATACGCGCGACCCCGATAGCCGAGGCGATGCTGGCGATTGTGCTGATGGACCATTACCTGCGGCATCGGGCCCAAAACTCCGATGTCCAGTCAATAACGCCAGTCATTCCGGCTTCACCCGAGAAGTAGCAAGAAGCGAGTCTGCAGTAACCAGGGCCCCGTTGGCGAAAGCCGCCTGCATCTGGTTCAGCCTGGAAATTTCTAGCAACCAGCCGCCCGTAACGTAACGTAACGTAACGTCCAAATCGACCATGCCCTACTGGCGCCTTTCGGCCTTTTACCTGTTCTACTTCGCCAGCCTGGGTGCACTGATTCCCTACTGGAGTCTCTATTTGCAGGGCCTCGGCTTCGGTGCCGTCGAAATCGGTGAACTGGTCGCCATTCTGATGGGCACCAAGCTGGTCGCCCCCAACGTCTGGGGGTGGTTCGCAGACCGGTTTGGCCGTCGGATGGCCATCATTCGTCTGGCATCCCTGTTATCGGCGCTGACATTTGTCGGCGTCTTCCTCGGCAACGGATTCTGGTGGCTGGCGCTGGTCATGACAGTGTTCAGTTTCTTCTGGAACGCCTCGCTGCCACAGTTCGAGGCGACGACATTGAGTCACCTTGGTGACTCCACGCATCGCTATAGCACGATCCGGCTGTGGGGTTCGATAGGCTTCATCCTCACAGTGACCGGGATGGGCTGGCTGCTTGGCGTCTATGGTACCGGTCTCTTACCCAAGGTGCTTCTGGTGTTGTTCCTTGGTATCTGGTTTGCGAGCCTGTGCGCACCCGAAGGTGCAACGCATGGGGAACACGTGGCGTACGAGCCATTGCGCAGCGTGCTTGCGCGTCGGGAAGTCGTGGCACTGCTGGCGGTGTGTTTTCTCATGCAGGCGAGCCACGGACCTTACTATACGTTTTTTAGTATCTATATGGAGCAATACGGCTACAGCCGCAGCGTCATAGGCCAGTTGTGGGCTCTGGGGGTTATTGCCGAGATTGGTGTCTTTCTCGTCATGCACCGCTGGTTGCCACGCTTTGGTCCGCGCGACCTGCTTCTCGTCAGCCTGTTTCTGACGACGATCCGCTGGATGTTGCTTGCCGGGTACCCCGAGCAGATCGGTATCATCCTCGTGGCGCAGACGCTGCATGCGGCCAGTTTCGGTGTCTACCACGCTGTTGCGATTCACCTGATTCATGTCTTCTTTGTTGGGCGTCACCAGGGACGGGGCCAGGCGCTATATAGCAGTCTGAGTTTTGGTGCGGGAGGTGCAGTTGGCAGTCTGGCAAGCGGCTATCTGTGGAGTGGCTATGGCCCTCAGTCGACCTACCTGTGGGCCGCAGTGACCAGTGGCGCGGCGTTGGGGGTGACCTGGAAGTACGTTCGGCCAGCCTGACTGCTCAGTGTGACCGCCCGCCGTTCGCGGGCAGCCACCAAGTTCGGACTCGTACGGATACCCCCCACGTCAACGCTTGCTGTCGGATCCTCCATGCACGCGGTCTGCGCCGATTTATTGGGTTTCCAATAAGGCAATCAGCGCTTTTGCGGCATTCGACAGAGTCCGATCCTGGTGTTGCACGAATCCCAGTGTGCGTTGCAGCTTGAGTGCCGGGATGGGAAGTGCCCGCACCTGTTTGTCGAGCAGTGTCCGCGGCAGGATGCTCCAGCCGAGACCTACCGAGACCAGCATCTTGATGGTTTCCAGGTAATTCGTCGAAAGACCGATCTTGAGTTCGACCCCGAAGGGCCGCAGTGCCTGTTCGACAATCTGTCGGGTATATGTCCAGGCCGCCGGCATGATGGCGGGATACTGCGAGAGATCTGCGACATGGATTTGCTGGCGTCGCCCGAGTGGATGATTGCCAGCGGCCATGACGAGCAGTGGGTCCGGCCAGGTGGAGGTCAGTATCAGGTTGCCGGGTGGTTCAGGCGGCAGGGTGACAATGCCCAGTTCGAGTTCGCCTTTCGCGACCGCCTGGCAGGCGGCTTCCGAGTCCATGAACTGCAGATCAAGATCCACGTCGGGATAACGTGTCACGAAGCTGCGCAGAACGGGCGGCAGGTGATGCAGGCCGATGTGGTGGCTGGTGCCGATCCTGAGGACGCCGGTGACGTGTCCTGCGAGGTTGGCGATGGCGCGTCGGCTGTCCTCAAGCTCCAGCAATATATGGCGGGCGCGGGGCAACAACTCGCGACCGGCCTCGGTCAGTACGATTTGACGCCCGATGCGATCGAGCAGCCTGGTGTCAAGGTTGGCTTCCAAGGCCTGGATGCGTTTGCTGACCGCCGGTTGGGTTAAGTGGAGTCTCTCGGCAGCAAGCGAGAATGAACGCGACTCGGCGACAGCGACAAAGGTTCTGAGATTGGCGATATCCATAAGGCTGTTGTGGTCCGACAGGGTCGCGGCCCGCATGCAGCTGCGTTATCGCGAAGGCCAGGGTCTTGCCGCAGCGTCGTCGTCAGGCGGCAGGCTAAACTATTCCTACGCATTATAGTTTAGATAAAAATTATGAATTAGAGTTATTGGAGTTTGAGCGCTAGGATTGGGCTTCAGAACGGGAGATTGAGCGATGGCGGGAAAAACCCTTTACGACAAGCTCTGGGATACTCATGTCGTACGTAGCGAGGACGATGGGACCGCACTGCTGTATATCGATCGGCACCTGGTCCATGAGGTGACCTCGCCTCAGGCCTTTGAGGGTCTGCGCATGGCGGGCCGTAAGCTGTGGCGAAGTGGGTCGGTTCTTGCCGTCCCCGATCATAACGTTCCTACCACGGCGCGCGATGCAGGGATTACGGATCCCGTTTCAAGGATTCAAGTTGAGACACTCGACAGCAATTGTGCCGAGTTCGGTATCGATGAGTTTCACATGCATGACCCACGTCAGGGTATTGTGCACGTAATCGGGCCGGAGCAGGGCGCGACCCTGCCGGGCATGACGGTCGTCTGTGGTGATTCGCATACCTCGACTCACGGTGCCTTCGGGGCACTCGCTTTCGGTATCGGGACGTCCGAGGTCGAGCACGTGTTGGCGACACAGTGCCTGATGCAGAAGAAGTCCGGGAATCTCCTGATTGCTGTCGACGGCCGTCTGCAGTCCGGTGTAACCGCGAAGGACATTGCGCTTGCCATTATCGGGCAGATCGGCACTGCGGGAGGTACGGGTTACACCATTGAGTTTGCCGGAGAAGCCATCCTGGGGCTCTCCATGGAAGGGCGCATGACCCTCTGCAATATGTCGATCGAAGCGGGCGCTCGCGCCGGCATGGTCGCGGTCGATGGGACAACCATTGACTACGTTCAAGGACGCCCCTTTGCACCCAAAGACGCACGTTGGGATCAGGCCGTCGCTGCTTGGAGTGAACTGCACTCGGATCAAGATGCCCAGTTCGACAAGGTCGTGGTGCTGGACGTGGGCCGGCTTAAGCCGCAGGTAACCTGGGGAACGTCTCCTGAGATGGTTGTTCCGGTGGATGCGGCAGTGCCAGACCCGGCGGCCGAGCCGGACAGGGTCAAGCGTAACGGGATGCAGCGAGCTCTTGAGTATATGGCACTGACACCCGGCACACCCATTCACGAGGTACCTCTGGACAAGGTGTTTATCGGGTCCTGTACCAATTCACGGATCGAGGATCTGAGGGAAGCCGCGGCTGTCATCCGCGGCGGAAAGGTTGCCAAGAACGTCACGCAGGCATTGGTGGTGCCTGGTTCCGGCTTGGTGAAGCGCCAGGCTGAGGCGGAAGGGCTGGATCGGGTGTTCAAGGAAGCGGGCTTTGAATGGCGCGAGCCGGGTTGTTCGATGTGTCTGGCAATGAACGCGGATCGCCTTGAGCCAGGCGAACGTTGCGCCTCAACATCGAATCGCAATTTTGAAGGCCGTCAAGGGCAGGGTGGACGTACGCACCTCGTCAGCCCGGCGATGGCTGCTGCTGCTGCCATACATGGACACTTTGTCGATGTGAGGAAAGTGATCTGATGCGGCCAAGGCACCCGGCACAGACGCGCAGCCTGGCTGGAAAAACCTGAGGCAATCGTGTACCTGGCGGTTTATCGGTTGAGGAATGATGGATAAGTTCAAGACACTCACTGCACTGGCGGTTTCCCTGGATCGGCCCAACGTCGATACAGATGCGATCATTCCCAAACAGTTCCTGAAATCCATACGGCGCAGCGGGTTCGGTCCAAATCTGTTCGACGCATGGCGTTACCTGGATCAGGGCGAGCCGGGCATGGATAACAGCAAGCGGCCACTCAATCCTGACTTCGTGCTGAATCAGCAACGCTACCGCGGCGCGCAGATCCTGCTCGGTCGCGAGAATTTCGGGTGTGGCTCCTCACGAGAGCATGCCGTGTGGGCCCTGCTCGATTATGGAATTCGCGTGGTGATTGCGCCAAGCTTTGCGGACATCTTTTTCGGCAACTGTTTCAAAAATGGGGTGTTGCCAATCGTCCTGGATGCGGAGAAGATCGACCAGTTGTTTGGTGAAGTCGAAGGTGAGCCCGGTTACCAAATGACGGTTAATCTGGAAGCACAGCAGATCATGACACCGGACGGTGAGCTTATTCCGTTCGAAATCGATGCCTTTCGCAAACGCTGTCTGCTGGAAGGTCTGGATGACATCGGGCTCACGCTAGAGCATGCGGGCGAGATCCGGGCTTATGAGGCGCGCCGACGCCGCGAGGCCCCCTGGCTGTTTGACGAGCTACCCCTGTGAAGTGCTGGTAGCAGGGAGTCCAGGAGAGGAGCCAATGGGTTGTGGTATTCTCCGCGTGTCGATGGGCTGTTTATGGTTTGAGCAATGAAGACGATTCTGATTTTAGCCGGTGACGGGATCGGTCCGGAGATCGTTGCGGAGGCACTGAAGGTGATTCGTTGCCTTCAGTCCCGCCACGGTCTGCAAGTGGAACTCGAAGAAGGTCTGATTGGCGGTGCGGCCTATGACGCAGCCGGCAATCCCTTGCCGGAAGAAACTCTGGCGAAGGCACGAGGCGCCGACGCGATTCTTCTGGGCGCCGTCGGTGGTCCCCAGTGGGAATCGCTGGATATCTCGGTGCGACCTGAAAAGGGACTGCTGCGTATGCGGTCGGAATTGCGCCTGTTTGCCAACCTGCGGCCGGCGATTCTCTATCCGCAGCTGGCCGATGCCTCCACGCTCAAGCCCGAGGTCGTGGCTGGCCTGGATATCATGATTGTTCGTGAGCTGACCGGTGGCATCTACTTTGGGCAGCCGCGCGGTGTACATGTGCGGGATGACGGACAGCGCGAGGGTATCAATACCCTGGTATACAGTGAGAGCGAGATTCGCCGGATCGGCAAGGTGGCCTTTGAAATTGCACGCAAGCGGGCCAAACGCATCTGTTCAGTGGACAAGGCAAATGTGCTCGAGTGTACCGAGCTGTGGCGCGAAGTGATGATGGAACTGGCAGGTGACTACCCGGATATCGAGCTTTCGCATATGTACGTGGACAACGCCGCGATGCAACTGGTGCGCAATCCCAGGCAGTTTGACGTGCTGGTGACAACCAACATGTTCGGAGACATCCTGTCGGACGAAGCGGCGATGCTCACCGGTTCCATCGGTATGCTGCCTTCCGCATCGCTCGACGAAAACCGTAAGGGGATGTACGAACCTATCCACGGATCGGCTCCCGATATTGCCGGCAAGGGGCGAGCGAATCCACTGGCGACAATCCTGTCAGTCGCCATGATGCTGCGTTACAGTCTGGACGAGCCGGTATTGGCGGGGGTGATTGAGAGGGCGGTGGGCAAGGTGCTCGACCAAGGCTTGCGAACACCGGATATTCTAGGTCCCAACACCCGTGACGTCGGGACAGCCGAGATGGGTGATGCAGTGGTCGCGGCATTGTGATGAAATAGGCGAATCCGGCCCAGCGATGCTTTTTCATCCAATATGATCTACATATGGATCTACCTATAACGGTAAGCGTTTCAGAAAAGACGCCTCTGGCCCACTGCATCTCCTTTAAATTTGGCAGTGGCAAGAATACCGGTCAAAGCCTCTCTCTTCTGATGAAAAAGGCGACGACTGTATGATGGGGGAGGGAGAGGAACGCCAGCTGGCAGTTGCCGGGGACGGGGGTAAAATCGGTGCACTATCCTTTTCGGTCCGCTTCACACCGGTCCTGCGCCGCAGGGCGACGTCGAAATATCAGAACTTCCACCGTTAATATCCCTGGCGTTGATCTGTTAGATTATCGACTTGTCAAACGAGTGAGCTACTTATCAACGCAGCGGACTTCGTGGGGCAGCAGTGTCTTTGAATTAAATTTCCTGTGTTGAGGCGGGATACCGTATGAGCAAGACATTTAACGTGGCGGTGGTCGGTGCGACGGGCGCGGTGGGTGAAACCATGCTGGCGATCCTTGCCGAGCGTGACTTTCCCACGGGGGAGGTCTATGCACTCGCAAGCAGTCGCTCTTCCGGCAAGAAGGTAGCCTTTGGCAGGCGTCAGCTTGGCGTGCAGGATCTGGCAGAGTTTGACTTCTCTAAGGTACAAGTGGGACTGTTTTCCCCCGGGGCGTCAATCTCCAAGGTCTATGCGCCAAAGGCGGCGGAAGCGGGCTGTGTCGTTGTGGACAACACCTCCCAGTTCCGTTACGAGGATGACATCCCACTCGTCGTGCCGGAAGTCAATCCGCATGCGGTTGCCAATTACAGGAATCGTGGCATTATTGCCAATCCGAACTGTTCGACAATACAGATGCTGGTTGCGCTGAAACCTATCAAGGACGCCGTGGGTATCGAACGCATCAATGTAGCAACCTATCAGGCCGTCTCCGGCACAGGCAAGGAGGCCATTGAGGAACTTGCGACCCAGACAGCGCAGTTGCTCAACGCGAAGCCGATAGAGGCGCGCGTTTATCCCAAACAGATAGCCTTCAATGTGCTTCCACACATCGATGTCTTCATGGACAATGGCTATACCAAGGAAGAAATGAAGATGGTCTGGGAGACACGCAAGATCTTCGAAGATCCGTCGGTTCAGGTAAATCCTACAACCGTCCGGGTTCCTGTGTTTTTCGGGCATTCCGAGGCTGTGCACATAGAAACGCGCGACAAGATCAGTGCCTCGGAGGCCAGGGAGTTATTGAGTCAGGCGCCAGGTGTTGTGGTTATGGACCAGCACATAGACGGGGGGTATCCGACTGCGGTGACCGAGGCTGCCGGCAAAGACCCAGTGTTCGTGGGGCGCATCCGCGAGGACATCTCACATCCCCGAGGTTTAGATTTGTGGATCGTCGCCGATAATGTCCGCAAAGGGGCTGCATTGAATAGCGTTCAGATCGCCGAAATATTGGTGAGAGACTATCTGTAGGCTATAGTTAGCCCGGTTTGCGGAGCATATTAACCCAATAGAATCATTGGACTATCGGTAACGACGGCACCAATGCCCAGGATGAACGAGGTTACCGCAGGGTGCGGTCCGGGTCGGAAAGGGAAACCGGTGCGAAAGCCACGCGAGGACGCAATATGGTGAGGAAATCGGCCCTGATGACGGCTATTCTGGCCGCCTTATCCACTCAGGCTCATGCTCTGGGTCTTGGTGAAATCAAGATCAATTCATCGCTTAATCAGCCGCTCGACGCGGAAATTCAGCTCTATGGTGTACAGGCTACCGAGGCAGAGGAGCTCCGCGTTCGTCTGGCATCACCCGAAGCCTACGAGCGCGCGGGGCTGGATCGGCCACGCTCGCACACCAAGATGCAGTTCCAGGTGGGCCGCGGGACGGGTGGCAAGCCTGTGATCCATGTTACCAGCCGTGACCCGGTGCGCGAACCCTTTCTTGATTTCTTGATTGAAGCCAACTGGAGTTCCGGCCAGGTTCTCAGGGAATATACGGTCCTGGTCGATCCTCCAGTTTTCATGCCGGCACCTGCGCCTGTGACCCGGGCAACAGTGACTCAGACTCCGGCTGTCGCCGCACCCGCAGATCCGCTGCGTGGTGTGCCTGTTCCGGCGCCTGTGACACGGTCGGCACAGGTCCGGGGCGGGGTCGTTCCCGGCGAGTATCGGACCCAGCGCAATGACACGCTGTGGAAGATTGCGCGAGAAGTTCGTCCAGACACCGGCGTCAGCATCGAACAGACCATGCTGGGTTTGCTTGAGGCGAACCCGCGGGCTTTTTACGATGGAAATATAAATAATTTGAAGGCCGGTTATGTCCTGCGAGTCCCGACCCGCGAGGAACTCATGGCGACCTCCACCGCAGAAGCGCTTGCTGAGGTGAAGCATCAGAATCAGTCATGGCGGGAAGGTCGGACGGCGGAGGTAACTGAAGTCAAGGCCGCAGCCGCAGACGCCGGGCCGGAGAAGGCAGACGCCGCGGGAACACTCGCCGTTGCCAGTGAGGCGAACGCGCCGGTGGCATCAGAATCCATGCCCGAGGGGCAGTTAAAGCTGTCCGCTCCCGAGGCCGGCGAGATGGAGCAGGCTGTGGGGAGTGGTACAGGCTCTGAGGTGGCAGAAGCGGAAACTGGTGCCATGGATGCCTACCTTGTGACGATGCAGCAGGACCTGAATGTGGCGCTCGAAGCCGTCGAGAGCCAACGCCAGGAAAATACGGAGCTCAACAACCGGCTGGGGCAATTGGAAGAGCAGATTGCGTCCATGCAGCGGCTGCTTGAGTTAAAAGACCAGGAACTCGCTCAGCTTCAGGTCACTAAGTCGCCAGCCTCGGCAACGGAACAGTCTGCCACTGACGCGTCAGCGGTGAAATCTGCAACGGGCAATGTGCTGGGCAACCCGCTTATACAACTCGGGATCGGCATCCTCGCGGCCTTTCTTGCGATTTTTGCCTGGATGGGCGCACGCCGGCGCCGTCTGGCAAGTCCTGATTTTCAGGAGAGCATCCTGGGCGAGACTGATGATAAGGCCACCGTTGCAGCGGCTGAGGTTCCCGAGACAGATACCACGGAGGCGGCCGGCGGGCGGGCTGAAGCTGCACAGGCGTCGGATAAGAATGCAGCCAGTACCCGGGACTCCTCGTTATTTACTGATTTCTCTGTGAGCGATATGGGGTACCTGCAGGACGATGTAGAGGCTGATCCTCTGGCAGAGACCGACGTGTATCTCGCTTACGGTCGTTACCAGCAGGCGGAAGAGCTGGTCAAGGCTGCCATAGAGAAAGCGCCGCACCGAAGTGAACTCAAGCTCAAGTTGCTTGAGGTCTACTACGCTGCAAAGAACACGACGGAGTTTGACGGGCTGGCCGAGGCCTTGCTTGCGCATTTAGAAAACCCGGATGACCCAATCTGGCAGCGGGCCACTGAAATGGGTCGGGAGCTCAATCCCGACAACCCGCTGTACAGTCAGGAGCCAAGTGCTGCTGCAGGGCTTGAGGAGCTGGCCGAGAGCAGCGAGGAGGCTTTCCCTGAAAGCGATGAAGTGAATGATTTCGATATGAATTTTGATGCTACGGTAGCTGCGCTGCCGGAAGCAGGGCGGGATTCAAACGAAATTGCCGTAGCAGAGAAGCAGCCAAAGACAGGGGCCGATATCGGGTTTGCTGATGCCGAGCTCGAGTACGATCTCACCGTTGCCGACGCGACCACAGAATCGGAGGAGGATGAGGACAGCGGCGAAGGTGTCCTTTCGAGCGCAGACGAGGCGGCAACCAAGCTGGATTTGGCGCGAGCCTATATCGAAATGGGCGACCCTGATGGCGCCCGCAGCATCCTCCAGGAAGTGGTGGAAGAAGGTGATGACGGGCAGAAATTGGAAGCTGAGGGCCTGATGAGTCAGATTGCCTGAACCTGAACAACGCGCGTGGTGGCAAGAGCCCCGGGGTGGTGAGCCCCGGGGCTTTTTCGTGTCGGCAGCGAAGAGGTTGCGCGCGCGGAATCTGATAAGATGGCACCCCTGATAAGGGTATCGGACCACGCGGGGCTAATAGTGCGTCTGGCACTTGGTGTCGAATACGATGGCAGTGCTTACTGCGGCTGGCAAACTCAGAGTCATGCGCCGAGTGTCCAGGATGCCGTCGAGGATGCGCTTTCGGTCGTCGCGGATCATCGCGTTCGGGTGACCTGTGCCGGGCGTACCGACTCCGGCGTCCATGCAACTTCTCAGGTCGTGCACTTCGATACCCGGGCGGTGCGTAAGGTGCGATCCTGGACATTGGGTGCCAATGCAAACCTCCCGGACGATATCACCATAATCTGGGCACGTGCGGTGGAGGAGACGTTTCATGCGAGGTTCAAGGCGGTTGCACGTCAGTACCGTTACGTTATCCTGAATCAGTCTGTACGGCCGGCGCTGCTTAAACACCGTGTTAACTGGGAGCACAATCCGCTTGAGGTCCAGTCCATGGCAGCGGCGGCAGAATGTCTGGTGGGTGAGCATGATTTTTCCAGCTTCCGTGCCGTCGCCTGTCAGGCCAGGCATCCGGTACGCACCGTCCACAGCCTGACCATTACGCGAAGTTGTGATTTCGCTTACATCGATATCCTGGCAAATGGATTTCTCCACCATATGGTGCGTGCCATTGCTGGAACGCTGATGGCGGTAGGCCGTGGTGAGCGTCCCGCTTCCTGGGTGCGCGAGGTGCTCGAGGCCAGGGACCGGACGCGTGGTGGCGTAACGGCCCCGGCCAGTGGCCTTTATCTGGTTGGCGTACGGTACCCCGAGTCGTTCGATCTGCCACAAGGGGCTCGTTTGCCGGTCTATGGCTGAACCCTGGGCCGGTTGTCGGCTGTGACAGCCAGGAGTAGGGTGTTATACGAGACACTGGGATACTGGGCACAAATCCCGTGAAAGATAGTGGTTATAGGCGACGTACACGCGTTAAAATTTGCGGGATCACCCGTCCGGGGGATGGCGTGGCTGCGGCACAATTTGGTGCCGATGCGATTGGGCTGGTTTTTTACCGCGCCAGTCCGCGATCGGTGAATGTGAGTGAGGCGCGAGAGGTGGTTCGCGCGTTGCCGCCCTTCGTGACGAGTGTGGGACTGTTTGTGAATGCGGCCGAACAGGAGGTCCGCGATGTCCTCGCAGAGGTGCCGTTGGACCTCCTGCAGTTTCATGGCAAGGAGCCTGCTGCGTATTGTCGCCTCTTCGGAAAGCCATACGTGAAGGCTGTTACGGTTCAACCCGGGCGGGACGTGCAAGCGTATCTGGGCAACTATAAGGATGCCGCAGGCTTCTTGCTTGATACCTATCATCCGGCCGTAGCCGGTGGTAGCGGGCAGGTGTTCGATTGGAGTCTCGTTCCCGACGGGTTGGGCAGGCAGGTAATTCTCGCCGGGGGATTGAACGCGGGGAATATCGCGCAGGCAATCCGGCGTGTGCGGCCGTACGCGGTAGACGTCAGTAGTGGCGTTGAAAGCGCGAAAGGTATCAAGGACAGCGGCAAAATGAGTGAGTTTTTCGCAGGAGTGGAGAGTGCCGATGATGAATCAGGCCGTTGAGAATATACCCCTGAGCAGTCTGCCCGATGAACAGGGGCACTTCGGACCCTATGGAGGGCGTTTTATTGCTGAAACGCTTATGGAACCTGTCGAAGAACTGCGGCAGGCCTACGAGCGTATGCGTGTCGACCCGGAGTTTCTTGCCGAGTTCGACCGGGATCTTGCCGACTATGTCGGACGGCCATCGCCGCTCTATCATGCCGAGCGCTGGAGCCGCAAATTGGGCGGCGCGCAGATCTATCTCAAGCGCGAAGACCTCAATCACACGGGTGCCCACAAGATCAATAATACAGTTGGCCAGGCACTGCTGGCGCGACAGATGGGGAAAAATCGCGTCATCGCCGAGACGGGCGCCGGGCAACACGGTGTCGCCACGGCGACTGTGGCGGCCCGGTTCGGGATGGAGTGTGTGGTCTATATGGGCGCCGAGGACATTCAGCGGCAGGCCATCAATGTCTATCGTATGCGGCTTCTGGGTGCGGACGTGGTTGCCGTGAAGTCCGGCTCGCGAACGCTCAAGGATGCGCTCAACGAGGCGATGCGCGATTGGGTAACCAATGTTGACACGACCTTCTATATTATTGGTACGGTTGCCGGGCCGCATCCCTATCCAGCCATGGTGAGGGATTTTCAGGCAGTCATTGGTCGTGAGGCGCGGGCCCAGGTCCTGGATAAAACCGGGAAATTGCCCGATGCGCTGGTCGCGTGCGTTGGCGGGGGATCCAATGCCATTGGGTTGTTCCATCCCTTTCTCGATGATGGTCAGGTCGCAATGTATGGGGTGGAAGGCGGCGGGTACGGAATCGCCAGCGGCCATCATGCGGCACCTCTCTGTGCCGGCGCGCCTGGCGTACTCCACGGAAACCGCACGTATCTGATGGAGGATGCCGACGGCCAGATCATCGAGACACATTCGATCTCAGCCGGCCTCGACTATCCCGGCGTTGGCCCGGAACATGCCTGGCTAAAGGACAGCGGGCGTGCCCGGTATGTCTCGGTAACGGATGACGAAGCCTTGCAGGCGTTCCATGATCTGACTCGAACTGAGGGCATATTGCCTGCACTGGAGTCAAGCCATGCCCTTGCATATGCGGCAAAACTGGCACCGACAATGGCTGAAGACAGGCTGATCATCTTGAATCTCTCAGGAAGGGGTGACAAGGACATCCACACGGTTGCGGCCCATGAGGGGATCGATGTATGAGTCGGATCCGCGGATGTTTTCAGGCGCTCGCCAAGGCCCGGCGCACGGCACTCGTTCCGTACATAACGGCCGGTGATCCAAGCCCGGAAGTAACGGTCCCACTGTTGCATGCGATGGTAGACGCCGGGGCGGATATCCTGGAGGTCGGGGTTCCTTTCTCGGACCCGATGGCCGATGGCCCGGTGATTCAGGCGGCCTGCGAGAGGGCACTCGCCCACCATACCAGCCTCAGGCACGTGTTGGAGATGGTGCGTGAGTTTCGCAGTCACAACTCGACGACGCCCGTGGTTCTCATGGGGTACCTGAATCCGATCGAGGTGATGGGCTATACGGTGTTCGCGGAGGCGGCGGGGAGGTCCGGCGTTGACGGTGTACTGACAGTGGACTTGCCGCCTGAGGAAGGATCTGAACTCGTTGCAGCGCTCAGGCAAGTGGAAATCGATCCCATTTTTCTCTTGTCACCGACCAGCAGCGACGAGCGGATCCGGCGAATTGCGGAGTTGGCAAGCGGATTCCTCTATTATGTTTCCTTTAAGGGCGTGACGGGGTCGAATCGTCTGGATGTGGGAGCGGTTGCGACGAAACTCGAGCGTATACGGGCAATCACGGCTTTACCGCTCGGCGTTGGCTTTGGAATCCGTGATGCGGAGTCAGCAGCACAGATTGCGGAGATGGCTGATGCCGTGGTTGTCGGCAGTGCCCTGGTGAAGCGCATTGAAGCACTGGCCGAAAAGCCGGATGAAATTAACGCCTCGGTCTGTAGTCTGATTGCCGATATGCGTCAGGCAATGGACAAGCGGCAATTTCGCGTGACGGGCAGTGACTGACGGATGTTTCCAAAATGAGCTGGCTTGAAAAATTGATGCCGTCCCGGATTCGTACCGAGGGCGGTATTAAAAAGAACGTACCCGAGGGACTCTGGTCGAAATGCGACGGCTGTGGCGCGGTGCTGTACCGTGCAGAACTGGAGCGTAATCTTGAGGTATGTCCCAAATGCAGTCACCATATGCGCATGAGCGCCCGGCGGCGACTCGATGCATTCCTGGACGAGGAGCCCCGCGAGGAGATTGGCAGCGCCGTCGAGCCGGTGGATATCCTCAAGTTCAAAGACAGCAAAAGGTATCGCGACCGATTGAGTCAGGCGCAGAAGAGCACGGGTGAAAGCGATGCGCTGGTCGTGATCCACGGGCAGCTCAAGGGCATGCCGCTTGTGGCAAGTGCCTTTGAGTTTGGTTTCATGGGGGGGTCCATGGGTTCGGTTGTCGGCGAGCGGTTTGTGCGGGCAGTCGGTCTGTGTCTCGAAGAAAAGCTGCCGCTGGTGTGTTTTTCCGCGAGTGGTGGTGCCCGCATGCAGGAATCGCTGTTTTCGCTGATGCAGATGGCCAAGACCAGCGCTGCGCTCGGACGACTTGCTGAGGCGGGCATTCCCTACATCTCCGTACTGACCGATCCGACCATGGGCGGCGTATCGGCCAGCCTTGCGATGCTGGGTGATGTGCAGATCGCGGAACCGAAGGCATTGATTGGATTTGCCGGTCCACGCGTTATTGAACAGACAGTTCGTGAAACCCTTCCCGAAGGTTTTCAGCGCAGTGAGTTTCTCCTTGAGCACGGCGCAATTGACATGATCGTAGATCGGCGTGACATGCGGGATCGGATCGCAAATCTCCTGGCTATCCTGACGGCCCGGCTAAATACGCCCGCTGAGGAGCAGGTGGCAGGTGCCGAGGAGCAAATGACAAGTGACACGTTATAAGTGAAGAGTGTTCGTGCTGCCGACTGACTGTGAGATCAAGCCTGCCACCTTAAACAGTCATTAAGTCTCACGGTATCTTGTGACACATCGCCGGTTACTGGTAACCCATGCGCTTCTCCACCCTTGCCCAGTGGCTTTCCTGGCAGGAAACACTGCACCCCGACAAGATTGATATGGGCCTGGAACGGGTCCGGGATGTCGCGGACATCATGGGATTGCACCATCCAGCGCCAGTTACGGTGACCGTCGCAGGTACTAACGGGAAGGGATCCAGCGTGGCTTTTCTGGCTGCAATCCTTCGTGGGGCAGGCTATCGCGTGGGCACCTATACGTCGCCCCACGTCTTTCGCTACAACGAGCGTGTCGTGATTGATGGGCGGCCGGTGGCCGATGACCTGCTGTGTGATGCCTTTACGCGAATCGATGCAGCACGTGGAAATACCAGCCTGACATACTTTGAGTTTGGTACGCTTGCTGCGCTGGAAGTATTTCACAACAGCAGGCTCGATGTGGCAGTTCTGGAGGCAGGGCTCGGTGGCCGGCTGGACGCGGTTAATGTGGTTGACTCCGATTGTGCCCTGATTACCCGCGTAGGGATTGATCATGTCGCCTGGTTGGGGGAGGACAGGGAACAGATTGGTGCGGAGAAGGCTGCAATCTTTCGGTCTAACCGGCCTGCTGTGTGTGGAGATCCGACGCCACCGGCAAGCCTGCTGGCAGTCGCGAAGGAGATCGAGGCGAGGCTCTTTGTTCGCAGAAAGGATTTTGATGTGGTTTTGCGCGAAGGTGGCTGGGACTGGCAAGGTGCGCAAAGCTGGTGGCCTGCTCTTCCGAGACCCGCCTTGCCGGGGTCGTTTCAGATTGACAATGCCGCCGCGGTGTTGATGACGCTTGAATGCCTGCGTGATTTATTGCCTGTGTCACGGGACGCGGTAGAGGCGGGTCTGCAAAGCGCGTCGGTGCCAGGCCGGTTGCAGATTTGCGAGGGTCCTGTGCAGCGTATATTCGATGTCGCACATAATCCCCAGGCGGCGGCGGCTGTTGCAGACTATCTTGCTGCCCATTTCCGCAAGGGCAAGACGCGCGTAGTATTAGGCATGCTGGCCGACAAAGATGTGGCAGGTGTCTTCGCCGCACTCAAGGATCAGGCGGATGAGTGGTACATTGGAACCGTGCAGGATGAGCGCGGCCTGGCGGCTCGTGAACTTGCACATCGCGCAGGGCTGGACGCGGTATGCTTTGATTCGCTCCCAGCAGCCTATCAGCAGGCCTTGGCCGACGCGAGGCCCGGTGATCGCATTCTGGTCACGGGGTCGTTCGTCGGTGTGGCACAGGTCCTCGCGAGTTTACAGTAGTGTTGACTGGCAATGCGTGCTATTTTTCCGTCTCCATTATTTCGTGTTGCAGGATCGGATTCGGGTAGATACAGGCTGTGAATGAGCTCTTAAAGCAACGTCTGGTGGGCGCAGTGGTTCTGATCGCGCTGGCTGTGATTTTCGTTCCCATGATATTTGAGACGCCGGAGACGGGGCGCGGGACTCTGGGCAATGCCTTGCCAACACAGCCGGAGCGTGAGATGCGTGACAGGATACAGGCGATCGAGCTGCCTCCGCCTCCGGAACCGGTGCCGGACGTGGTCCAGGTAGAGGAAAGCGTAGCCACGGCGGCCATAGAGCTTGTTGAGGAATCCCCCCCGCTGCCCGTTGTCCAGGACCATGAACCCAAGCCTGTGAAGGCAGAGCAACCCAAGCAGCCCGAGCGCCCGAGGCAGCCCGAGAAGCTTGCCGCTGACTCTGTGAAGCCGTCTCTGTCCGGCTGGGTGGTACAGGTAGCCAGCGTCCAGAATAAGGATAACGCGCTGGCCCTCAAGGATCGGCTGCGTAGCCTCGGTTTCGACAGTTTTGTGGAGCAGGTGAAGACGTCCAAGGGCCTGCTATTCAGAGTGCGCGTGGGACCAGAGCTCCAACGGTCGAATGCCGAGCAATTACGTGCCGATCTGGCGGAGAAATCGGCGCTCAAGGGAATTGTGCTGCAATATCCCTAGAAAACCGGTGCACCTGACAGTCGACAATTTGTTTTTTTTTCGTGGCGCCCCTCTGCTAGAATCGTCACATGAATAACTTTACAGTTCCCTCTCGGGATTTTTCCTCAAACGGCCCAAGGCACTGGGGTAGCCGGCAAGGTCGGCAAACGTGAACTGGGTCGATCTGGCTATCCTGCTCCTGATAGGCCTTTCGATAGTAATCAGTTTCTTTCGCGGTTTCGTGAAGGAGGCCTTCTCGCTTGCAACCTGGATTATTGGCTTGTGGGTTGCACTGGTCTATGCCGATGAGCTTGCGGAACTGGTAAAGCCGTGGATTTCCGAACCCTCTGTGCGCGTGGTTGGGTCTTTTGCCGTGCTGTTCCTGGTCGTGCTCATTCTGGGTGCGGCGGTTAATTACCTGATGGGGGAGCTGGTCAAGAAGACAGGTCTTGGCGGGACAGACCGGATGCTTGGCAGCCTGTTCGGTATCGCCCGCGGTGTGTTGATTGTGGCGATTCTTGTGCTCATTGGCGGGCTCACGGTGCTTCCGCAAGACAGTTGGTGGCAGGAGTCGATGCTGATACCACACTTCGAAGACCTGGCTCTGTGGATGGCGCAATTTCTTCCCCCCGAGATTGCCGACAATATCCAGTTCGGTTGAGCGCTGTCAGTCAGTCCGTCACACTTGAGAGGTAAGGGCAGATGTGCGGGATTATCGGTATTGTCGCTCGCCATCCGGTTAATCAGGAACTCTACGATGGGCTGACAGTCCTGCAGCATCGGGGGCAGGATGCGGCCGGGATCATGACATGCGACGGCAATCGCCTCTATCTGCGCAAAGCCAATGGACTCGTGCGCGATGTCTTCCATACCCGACATATGCTGCGCTTGCTCGGCAACATGGGGATCGGGCATGTTCGTTACCCGACGGCGGGCTGCGAGAGTAGCGCAGAGGCACAGCCGTTCTATGTCAACTCGCCCTACGGTATCAGTCTCGCTCATAACGGCAATCTGACAAACGCTGAAGACCTCAAACGTGAGGTGTACCGCGATGATCTGCGGCACATCAACACCGATTCCGACTCCGAAATTCTCTTGAACGTTCTGGCGCATGAGTTACTGCGTCAGGGAAAGTTGCGCATTGATCGGGACGACGTTTTTGAGGCCATCGCCGCGGTACACAGGCGCTGCCGGGGTGCTTACGCGGCTGTCGCCATGATTACCGGCTACGGTGTGGTCGGGTTTCGTGATCCGTGGGGCATCCGGCCGATCGTGTTTGGAAGGCGTGGGACTGGCGCTGAAACAGAATACATGATTGCTTCGGAGAGTGTGGCGCTTGATGTGCTGGGTTTTGAGCTGATCCGTGACCTTGAGCCGGGTGAGGCCGTATTCATCGGGCTGGATGGGCAGATGCATACGCAGCAATGCGCAGTGAAGCCGCAGTACTCCCCCTGTATTTTCGAGTATGTGTATCTGGCACGACCCGATTCAATCATTGACAACGTGTCGGTGTACAAGGCGCGCCTGCGGATGGGAGAATCCCTGGCGGAAAAGATCATGCGCAAATGGCCGGACCACGGCATCGATGTGGTGATTCCCATTCCGGATACGAGTCGCACCGCGGCGCTGCCTCTGGCATTCCGGTTAGGGGTCAAGTACCGGGAAGGCTTCATCAAGAATCGCTACATTGGCCGCACCTTTATCATGCCGGGGCAGAAGCAGCGCAAGAAGTCCGTTCGGCAAAAGCTCAATGCCATTGACCTGGAATTTCGCGGCAAGAACGTATTACTGGTTGACGATTCTATTGTGCGGGGTACAACCTCCAAGCAGATCATTCAGATGGCACGTGAGGCAGGTGCCAACCAGGTCTATTTTGCCTCGGCGGCACCGCCGGTTCGTTTTCCCAATGTCTACGGCATCGACATGCCCACCTATGACGAACTGATCGCGCATGGCCGGACTGTCGAGGAAATTGCAGCCGAGATCGGCGCGGACCGCCTGATCTATCAGGATCTCAAAGATCTCATCAACGCAGTTGAGAAGGGTAACCGGAAGCTTTCGCAGTTTGATACCTCGGTCTTTAACGGCGAGTATGTCACAGGTGATGTCAGCAGCGATTATCTCGATCAGCTTCACCAGGCGCGTAGCGACGCGGCCAAGGAACAGCGGCGGGATCCGGGTGGCAAGGGAGTGATAGAACTTCACAACACGGGTTGAAAGACAGCCTTGAGTTGACAGCTGTACAGGGCTCTTCTAACCTCAAGACGATGGCGCCGAGTTGAACTCAGCTTGCGGGCGCTTTAAAAATGCAGCTAAAGCGAGGGTAACCTGCTTTAGCCGGCGCTGAATGCAGGTTTTTTTGTGCCCGCGTGTTCCACCTTGACGGAGTACTGACATGGGTCAGCAAACAGACCGATACGGTTTCGCAACGCGTGCTGTCAGGGCGGGTCAGCGGCGTACCGATGAAGGCGAGCAGGCCGAACCGATTTTCCTGACCTCGAGCTATGTCTTCAACAGTGCTGCCGAGGCGGCGGCACGTTTTTCGGGCGAGCAACCCGGTAATATCTATTCGCGTTTTACCAACCCAACGGTGCGAACCTTCGAAAAACGCCTGGCTGAACTGGAGGGCGGGGCAGCCTGTGTCGCGACCGCATCGGGGATGTCGGCGATTCTGGCCACCTGTCTGGGACTGCTCGAACGTGGCAATCACATCGTATCATCGCGAAGCATCTTCGGAACTACGACGGTGCTATTCAACAATTATCTCGCGAAACTTGGTATCGCGACGACCTATGTACCGCTCGATGACATCAACCGGTGGGAAGCGGCGATCCGTCCCGGGACACGGCTGCTTTTTCTGGAGACGCCGTCAAATCCACTGACCGAACTCGGGGATATCAGGGCGCTGGCCGAACTGGCACACGCGCACGACTGCCTTCTCGTCGTTGATAACTGTTTCTGTACGCCGGCACTCCAGCGACCCCTGGAGTTGGGCGCCGACATTGTGATTCACTCCGCCACCAAGTACCTGGACGGGCAGGGGCGCTGTGTGGGTGGTGCGGTGGTCGGCAATGCCGAGCAGGTGGGGGAGGCAGTCTATGGCTTCCTGCGCACGGCGGGTCCGACGATGAGTGCATTCAATGCCTGGGTGTTTCTCAAGGGACTCGAGACGCTCGGGCTGCGAATGGCGGCACATTCCACCAATGCGCAACAGCTGGCGCAGTGGCTGGAAACCCGGGCCGGCGTCGAGCGTGTCTACTATCCAGGGCTGGAATCACATCCACAACACGCGCTCGCACGCACGCAGCAACACGGATTCAGTGGTATCGTGGCCTTCGACGTGGCCGGTGGCAAGGAATCGGCCTGGCGGCTGATCGATAGCACCCGGCTGCTTTCCATCACGGCAAATCTGGGTGATACGAAGACGACTATTACGCACCCGGCGACGACGACCCATGGCAGGCTGACGCCGGAACAGCGGGCAGAGGCGGGTATCGGTGACGGTCTGATCCGGATTGCGGTGGGACTGGAGGACATTGAAGATATCCAGGCGGATCTGGAGGCCGGCCTTTCCGGGTGAGCCCGGTGAGCCTTACGGTTGTTCCGTGCACTGGAAATGGTGGTGGCTAATAAGGGCAGGCTTCATTCCGCATGCCCGCCAGTGTCGCCTGTGCAACTGCCGCCGCAAACATCTCAATGCCTTGCTGCTGAGGTGATTTTCCCGCCCACCCGGCCGCTCGAGTGGCGGTAATCGAGTGAGCTGATCGCTTGCAGCTTCTTGGTAGCCAGCAACACTTGCGCGATGGTCACGATACAAGTGCCTCCGGCGGGCCGATGCGGGGACGTTCCTGGCCGAGCCGGGTAACCTTGTTGATACGGGTCCGATCGGGACGAACATCAACGATGTGGCCGCTGGCCTGAAGGTTCAAGCGGTCGACGAAGGGCGATCGGGCGGCGAGTTAGATCCTCATATAATGGATTAAAAAAACATAATAAGTATATGAGAAATAATATTTCAAACTTTCGCATCCATTGGCCTGGATGCGGCCTGGGACCCGTGTCGGGAGACTCCGGGGATGGATGTTACAATGCGCACCCTGGCTATGACTTCTATGCGACATTCTGATTCCGGCAATCTGTTCTGGCGCGCGTCTGAATGCCTGCGGGAAGCCGATCCGGTGACGAAGTGCCAGTTGACGGAAGAACTTGTTCAGGCATTGCAGGACAATAAGCTTTCCCTTGACACGCAGTCACTTCCCGAGGCGCCCCTTGACCCCGGCCGCCCGCCCCGGCCACTCCTGGTGTCCCCGCGCGATCTGCCCCGTCGTCGGTTGAGCTCGGATCATGGTCGCGCCAGCCTGCTGCACGCGCTGGCGCACATTGAGTTCAACGCCATCAATCTTGCCTGGGATGCAGTGGTTCGATTTCGTGGACTGCCAGTCCGCTACTATCGGGACTGGTCAGCGGTTGCCGGTGAAGAGGCACAGCATTTCCGTCTGCTGCGCGGGCGACTTCATGACCTCGGTCATGCCTACGGGGATTTACCCGCACATAACGGATTGTGGCAGATGGCGATGCAGACACGGCATAATCCCTTGCACCGCATGGCGCTGGTCCCGCGCGTGCTGGAAGCCCGGGGTCTGGACGTGACGCCCGCCATGATCCAGCGGTTCGAGGCCGTGCAAGACCAGGCGAGCGCGGAGGTCTTGCGCATTATACTGCGCGATGAGATCGGGCATGTCAGAGTGGGTACGCGCTGGTATCGCTATCTGTGCGGGCAGTGGCACCTGGATCCGGATAAGACCTTTCTGGAACTCGTCCGACAGTACATGCAGGGCGGCGTGCGGGGACCTTTCAATCGTTCGGCGCGTAGCAGCGCCGGATTTACGGCCGCAGAGCTTGACAGGCTCGAGGAACTGGCGGCCGCAACTCAGCGAGGATGATCATGCGAGCTGTGGCCGGCGCGCTACCGGTTCTGTGTTTTCAGCTGGTCCTGTTCGTTACGCAGGCGGGTGCGGCGGAGGTCGCTTCCCGTCATCCGGAGCCTGTGGCGGCGACAATGTTGCTCTATCAAGAGCAGGAACCGGGTACCGATACCTATCCGCTCCGCATGTTGATTACGGAAGACTTCGTGCGCAGCGATGACGGGGTCGAGGCAGGGAGTTTCCTGCTTTACGATCGCCGGGAGAAGGTCCTGTACAGTGTCTCGCGCGAGGAGCGGCGGATTCTGGTGATACAGGATACGCCATTCGATCGCCGCTTGCCGGAAACGTTACGGTTCGAGGATCAACTAAGCCTGGCACAGGAGGCACCGCGGATTGACGGCCGCCCGGTGTATGCCTATTCACTGTTGTCGGATGGCAACGTGTGCCAGCAGTCCATGGTTGTCCCGGGCTTCCTTGCAGAGGCCGGTAAGGCCATCATCGAAGTGCGAGATCTGCTCGCTGCACGTCAGTACAGGGATCTGGACAAGACCCCGGAAGAGTTGCGTACCGCCTGTTTCCTCGCCAACTACGTGTATGCGCCTGGCCGCAACCTTGAGCGTGGCTTCGCAGTTCAGGAGTCCAACAATGCCGGACTGCATCGCTTGCTGGTTGACTACAAGCTTGAGTTCAATAGCGATCCCCGCCTCTTTGAACTGCCGGCAGGATACGAACAGTTCACCTTGCCCTGATCCAGGCCGGTTCCCTGAAAGCAGTAGACCCCGCCATCACCCCGGCGGGAGCGCCAGACGTTGCAGCCACCACTGTTCCCGGCTGCAATGCAGTACGCTGCCTTCGGTGTACCAGTCTCCCAGTACAAATCGCCTGGCCGGTCTGCCATCGACCCTCATCTCATGGACTGCCAGGCGGTGTGTATGGCCGTGAATCAGGGTGTGGACGTCATAGTGGCTGAGTATGCCGCGCACGGCGTGCTCATTGACGTCCATGATCTGGGCCGGCTTTGAACCGACCTGTTGGCGACTCATCTCGCGCAGGGTCTCGGCAATGGCGTGGCGCTGCGCAAGCGAATGCGCCAGGAAATCAGCCTGCCAGGCGGGATTGCGAACCAGCTGGCGAAATGCCTGGTAATCGGTGTCGTCTGTGCACAGCGCATCGCCATGCGTGAGTAAGGCCTCGGTCCCCTGAATACTGACAACGCTGGGGTCGGGTATGAGTTGGCACCCCGTCGCAGCGGCAAATTCGTTGCCGATCAGAAAATCGCGATTGCCGCGCATGACAAAGACCGGGACACCGTTGCTGGTGCATTCCCGCAAAGCCTTGCTGACCGCCCGGCCGGTCGGGCCGTCATCGTCATCACCGATCCAGAGTTCGAACAGGTCGCCCAGGATATACAGCGCCTCGCAGGTCTTCGCATCGATGCCGTGCAAGAACGATTGAAACAGCTGCAGGATGTTCGGACGCGAGGAGTCGAGATGCAGGTCCGAGATAAACAGTGTGGTGCTCATTGGGACCGATTGCCGGCATCCCTGCCGGCACACAGCCCCGGCGCAGGCGTATTATTCGTCAACGGTAACCTTTTCGATTACCACGTCCTCGGTAGGCACGTCCTGGTGCATGCCCTTGCTGCCGGTCGCAACCTTTTCAATTTTCTGAACCACATCCATGCCCTCGACTACTTTGCCAAAGACACAGTAACCCCAACCCTGCGGGCTTGATGACGTGTGGTTGAGAAAATCGTTGTCCTTCGCGTTGATGAAGAACTGTGAAGTGGCCGAATTGGGATCGGAGGTGCGTGCCATCGCGATGGTGCCGCTGTCGTTGGCGAGTCCGTTGTCTGCTTCATTCTTTATCGACGCACGGGTTGGTTTCTGGTTCATCCCCGGCTCGAATCCCCCGCCCTGAATCATGAAGCCCGGGATGACGCGGTGAAAGACCGTGCCGTCATAAAAGCCGGATTTGGCGTAGTCGACAAAATTCTCCACCGTCGCCGGCGCTTTTTCCGAATCGAGTTCGAGCACGATAGTGCCCATGTTGGTCTGCATGCGGACGGTCACGGGTTTTTCTCCTGTAGATGGGTTCTCCGCAGCAATGCTGCCAAGAGGGTTAATAACGGCTAAGAGCGCAGTAAATAACGCGACGAATCGTGACATAATCGATCTCTCTCCTGCTGACGCAAACGCACATGATAATGGGTTCCTGTCGCAGGAGAAAGACTGACCTTTGTGGGATTTTCCGCTTTCCGTTACCATGGCCGCGCGATGGCTGACCTGGAAGTCCGAACCCGATTCGCGCCAAGTCCCACGGGCGAGTTGCACCTTGGCAATGCGCGAACGGCCCTCTTTAACGCCCTGCTTGCGCGGCGTGAGGGTGGCCGTTTTCTGTTAAGAATCGAGGACACGGATGTTGACAGAAGCCGTGAGGCGTATGTTGCTGCCTTGCAGGAGGATCTGCGCTGGCTCGGCCTGCGGTGGGAAGGGTTTCCGGATGCCGATGGCGAGCCTCTCCGTCAATCCCGGCGGTCCGACACCTATGCGCGCTATTTTAGTCAGCTGCAGACACAAGGGGCCGCCTACCCCTGTTTTTGCTCTCCCGAGGAGCTCGCCGCCGTCCGCCAGGCGCAACGAGCTGGCGGTCAGCCGCCACGTTATCCTGGCACCTGCGCGCGCCTCAGCCAGCAGGACGTCGAGGCACGGTCTGCCCAGGGCGCTCGGCCGACGCTGCGTTTTCGCGTACCCTCCGGTGAGACAGTCGCGTTTGATGATCTGGTGCGTGGCCAGCAGGTATTCAGAACGGATGATATCGGCGACTTCATCATCAGGCGGGCAGACGGCACCGCGGCCTTTTTCTTCAGCAATGCCCTCGATGATGCGTTGATGGCGATCAGCCACGTGCTGCGCGGCGAGGATCACATCGCCAATACACCGCGGCAGCTGTTGTTGTTGCGTGCGCTGGGTCTGCAGGCACCGCACTACGGACACCTTGCACTGATTGTCGGTCCTGATGGTCGTCCGCTTTCCAAGCGTCATGGTGACAGTAGCCTGCGTGAACTGCGTGAGGCCGGTTACCTGCCATACGCCGTAAACAACTATCTCGCCAGACTGGGACACGCCTATGCCCGCGAGGGCCTGCTGACATTCACAGAACTCGCCGAAGGATTCGATCTGCGGCGTCTCGGACGCGCCCCCGCGCAACACGACGAAACGCAGCTCCATTACTGGCAGCGAGAGGCAATCGCCGCGACTACCGATGCAGCCCTGTGGGCCTGGCTGGGCGAATATGCCCATGAGGGAACCAAGGGTATCGATCAGCTCGTGCCGGATGAGCAGGCATTGGCGTTTTCAGCGACCATTCGCGAGAATATTCAGCGGCCGGATGAGGCCGTGTACTGGGCGAAAAACTTCTTCGGCGGGGCACTGGAAAGGGACGCTGAGGCCATTGTGACGATCCGTTCGGCAGGTGCTGCGTTCTTCAGGGCAGCGCTACGCTGTATGGAGGACGATCCGGCCACATTCCAGGAGTTTTCGCGGTCCGTCGGCAAGCTGACCGGCGTCAAAGGCAAGTGTCTGTTCATGCCGCTGCGGGCGGCATTGACCGGTTTCAAAGCAGCGGGTCAGCCCGCTGCCGGATGGCAACACGGGCCCGAGCTGGGGCGCATCTGGTCCCTGCTGGGTGTTGCCACGGTTCATCGGCGGCTGCAAGCTGCACTGAGTCAATGTGAGTGATGTGAAAGTCATGCTCAAGATCTACAACAGTCTTACCCGGGAGAAAGAGGAATTCCGGCCGATCGAACCAGGCAAGGTTCGTATGTACGTATGCGGCATGACAGTCTATGACTATTGCCACCTGGGCCATGCCAGGGTGCTGGTCGTGTTCGACGTCATTACGCGTTACCTGAGGGTGCGCGGGTTCGACGTGACCTATGTCCGTAATGTTACCGATATTGACGACAAGATTATCCATCGGGCGCAGGAAAACGGCGAGGATTTTCAGTCGTTGACGCGGCGTTTTACGCAGGCCATGCACGAGGATGCTGCCGTTCTGGGTGTGTTGCCACCTGATCAAGAGCCGTTGGCGACCGAGTCTATGGACGCGATTGTGGGGATGGTAGGCAAGCTCGTCGACCGGGGGTATGCCTATGTGGCTGACAACGGCGACGTCTATTACGATGTCAGCCGCTTCGAGCGTTATGGCCAGCTATCCGGCGAGAAGCCGGACGAGTTGCGTGCCGGCGCCCGTGTCGAGGTGGAGGCAGCCAAGGATGATCCGCTGGACTTCGTGCTGTGGAAGGCGGCCAAACCCGGCGAGCCGAGCTGGCCCTCACCCTGGGGTGCCGGCCGGCCCGGCTGGCACATCGAATGTTCGGCCATGTCGACCTGCACCTTGGGTGAGCACTTCGATATTCATGGTGGTGGCATGGATCTCAAGTTTCCCCACCATGAAAACGAGATTGCCCAGTCGGAGGCGGCAACCGGCGAGAAGTTTGTGAACTACTGGATTCATAACGGGTTCGTTCAGGTTGATGAAGAGAAGATGTCCAAGTCATTGGGCAACTTCTTCACCGTGCGTGAGGTGCTCAAACGCTACCGTCCTGAAGAGGTGCGTTTCTTCATCCTCGGAAGCCATTACCGCAGCCCCTTGAACTACACCGAGGAGAATCTGGATAAAGCGCGTGGCGGGCTCACGCGACTGTACACCGCTTTGCGGGGCTTGCCGACCGCTGAGGAGGGGCAGTCGCTGGACAGTTTCGTGGAGCGTTTTCATGCGGCAATGGACGATGACTTCAACACGCCGGAGGCGATCGCGGTGTTGTTTGAGCTCGCCAATGCTCTGAATCGGGCACGCGCCGAAAAAGCGGATTCGGTCTCGAACCTCAGCGCTACGCTGCGCCATCTGGGGGGCAGTCTTGGTTTGCTGCTGGCGGATGCCGAAACCTACCTGCGTGCCGGCAGCCTGAAAGAAGACGCCATCAGCGATGCAGCCATTGAACAGCTCATCGCGAAGCGTAACGCCGCTCGGGACTTAAAGGACTGGGCGGAATCTGACCGGATCCGCGAGCAACTGAACGGGAAGGGCGTTGTTCTCGAAGATGGTCCCGGCGGGACAAGCTGGCGACGCGAGTAACCTGGGAGTCTGTCGGACTCAGGCTCATTCTACTGCGGCGGTGGGAGAGCGGCCCAAAGCCTCCCGCTTTCTCGTTGCGTAGGGCCCACTATGCGCCTCGAAAGCGTGAAGCTTTGTGCTCACTCTCCCACCTGCCTCGTTACGAACCCCTAAGTCCGACAGATTCCTACCGGTGCAGCTGTTCCGCGGCAAGCAGGGTATTTTCCAGTAGGGTGGCAACCGTCATGGGGCCCACGCCGCCCGGTACCGGTGTAATCCACGCAGCGTGCTCCCGGGCCTTTTCGAACTGGACATCTCCAACCAGCCTGCCGTCATCGAGGCGGTTGATTCCGACATCAATGACCGTCGCGCCGGGCCTGATCCATTCCCCTGGGATCAGGCCGGGTTTCCCCACCGCGACGACCACGATTTCAGCCCGCAAGACGTGCGCATCAAGGCCCCTGGTAAACCGGTGACAGGTCGTGACGGTACAGCCCGCCAACAGCAATTCCAGTGACATCGGCCGCCCGACGATATTGGAAGCACCCACAATGACTGCCTCGCGACCGTGGAAGGTTTCGCCGGTATGTTCCAGCAGTGTCATGATGCCGAGCGGTGTACACGGCCTCAGCACGGGCCGGCGCAATGCAAGGCGTCCGATGTTGTAGGGATGGAAACCGTCAACGTCCTTGTCGGGATAAACCCGCTCCGTGACGGCTTCCGCGTCGATGTGGTCTGGGAGCGGTAACTGGACCAGAATGCCGTCCACCAGCGGGTCTTCATTGAGTTCGTCGATCAACCGCAGTAATGCCGCCTGAGACGTGTCAGCCGGGAGGTCATGGGAGCGCGACATGAGCCCGGCTTCCTCACAGGCGCGACGTTTGTTGCGAACGTAAACCTGCGAGGCGGGATCGTTACCGACGAGAATCACGGCGAGACCGGGACGGCGGAGGTTGTTGGCCAGGCGAGCCTCGACTCGCTGCTGGACCACCGCGCGAACCCCTGCGGCGATAGCCTTGCCGTCGATCAATTGCGCACTCATCTGAAATACCCGTCAAACCCCTCGAAGCGTGGGCGATTCTCGCACGCGGCACGCGTGAGCGACAAGTGATCCTTCGGCGTCTGATGCGCAGGCAAAGCAGTCGATCATTGACGCTTCCACGGCCGTACGCGTATCATGAGCGGCCTTGCCCCGCCCGGGCGACAACGGGCACTGGCGGATGTAGCGCGGGGTATAGCGCAGTCTGGTAGCGCGCCTGCTTTGGGAGCAGGATGTCGGGGGTTCGAATCCCTCTACCCCGACCATAAAGGCCCCCTTTGCCGAGGGGGACAAAGGTCATGCGGGCAAGAGGGAAGATTTCGCAGGTCTTCGTGCCCGTAGCTCAAGCGGATAGAGCATCGGCCTTCTAAGCCGAGGGTTGCAGGTTCGAGTCCTGCCGGGCGCGCCATAACGCTGGCTAGCGCGCCAGGCTAGAGCGAGGAGTCGGTTCAATGGTGGGCGTAGCTCAGTTGGTAGAGCCCTGGATTGTGATTCCAGTCGTCGTGGGTTCGAGTCCCATCGTCCACCCCAGTTACCCGCGTAAGCCGTTGGCCGCGGGATGGCATTACCTTGAATCCCTGCTGAGTTCTGTGGTCCAATACCGTCCCGCATGGGGCCGTTAGCTCAATTGGTAGAGCAGCTGACTCTTAATCAGTAGGTTGTAGGTTCGAGTCCTACACGGCCCACCATCTAAACTGGTCGCGAACGTTTTTCCCGCATTTGCCATCGTCTATGTCGTTCCATCCATGAATTACCCCCGGGTTCTCGAGTGGTGCAGGGCTACGTCTTGTGCCCATAAGGCGCTATAATGTCGACAAAAACCAGCCTAGCGAAAGTGGCGGAACTGGTAGACGCGCTGGCTTTAGGTGCCAGTGGGGCAACCCGTGAGAGTTCGAGTCTCTCCTTTCGCACCAGTTACGGGCAGGACGCTGAGTCAGTCGCAGCATCGATACAGATATCGAGACAGATGTAAGTCGCCAGCTTTCAATGCGGTGGGTACAAGTCAGGGTGTGCGCTAGGCATCGCTGGCGGCGCTACACCGGGAGGAAACCACAAAATGCAAGTATCCATTGAATCCACCGGCGCACTCGAGCGTCGTATGACAGTACAGGTGCCCGCCGAGCGCATTGATCAAGAGGTGGAAAGCCGCCTCAAGTCGTTGGCGCGCACCGCACGTATCGATGGGTTTCGTCCTGGCAAGGTGCCTGTCAGTGTCGTTCATCAGAAGTTCGGTCGCCAGGTCAGGCAGGAAGTGGCCAGTGAGGTCATGGACGCAACACTGCGGGAAGCGCTGGCGCAGGAACATCTGCGTCCGGCAGGTGAGCCGGCTGTGGAGCCGAGGGCAGTTGCTGCAGGTCAGGCGTTGGAGTTTACCGCGACTTTCGAGATTTTCCCCGAGTTCGAGCCGGTGGTGCCGCCGGATCAGGCCATCGAAAAACCTCTGGTTGAAATACGGGACCAGGATATCGATGCTATGCTTGCTAAATTGCAGAAACAGCGCATGACCTGGGAAAAGGTTGACCGTGCCGTCGCGCATGGTGATCGCGTCACCATTGATTTTGAGGGTAGCGTTCAAGGCGAATCGTTTGACGGTGGCCAGGGTAAGGGCGTCGAGATTGAGATCGGATCCGGCAAGCTGATTGACGGCTTTGAAGAAGGTTTGATAGGCGCGACCGTTGGCGAGGAGCGGGTACTGGATCTGCAGTTTCCGGACGACTATCGCAGCGAGTCGATTGCCGGCAGGCCCGTTCAGTTCAAGGTGGTTATTCGGCTGGTCGAAGAAGCGAGATTGCCCCCGCTGGATGATGAGTTTGCACGGGCTTTCGGTGTGCTCGAAGGGGGCGTGGACGCCCTGCGCGAGGAGGTCACACGCAATATGCAACGCGAGCTCGGTCAGGCTATCACGGCAACCGTGAAGGATCGGGCGTTTGACCTTCTGATCGAGAGTAACCCGGTGGATGTGCCCAGTGCGCTGCTCAAACAGGAGGTTGATCGGCTGCAAAACGAGACGCGTGAGCAGATGGGCAACCGTAAGGGCATGAGCCTGCCGAGGGGCCTGTTTGAGCCTCAGGCGAGGCGGCGGGTGACGCTGGGTCTGATCATTGGCGAAATTGTCAGACGCAACAACATCCAGGTGGATCCGGACAGGGTGCGCCGCACAGTTGAAGCCTTTGCGGCGAGTTACGAAAATCCGGATGAGGTGGTTCGATGGTATTATGAGAATCACGGGGCATTGGCGACTGCGCAGTCCGTCGCTCTCGAGGAACAGGTGATGGAGTGGATTCTGGATCAGGTTGCAGTGGAAGAAAAACCAATGGATTTTGAAGAGTTAATGCAGCTCAGGCAGTCAGAGCCTACCTAAAGGACGGAATTGGGTGACCGATATGAAAACTGATGGAATCGAGGGGATCAGGGCGTTGAATCTTGTCCCGATGGTGATTGAGCAAACGGCCCGTGGGGAACGTGCCTATGATATCTACTCGAGACTGCTCAAGGAACGTGTGATCTTCGTGGTCGGGCCAGTCGAAGATTATATGGCCAATGTTGTGGTGGCTCAGTTGCTTTTTCTGGAATCCGAAAACCCCGACAAGGATATTCATCTCTACATCAATTCGCCGGGTGGTTCTGTTACCGCAGGTCTCGCGATTTACGACACCATGCAATTCATCAAGCCTGATGTCAGCACAATGTGCATTGGCCAGGCTGCGAGCATGGGTGCCTTGCTTCTGGCAGGCGGTGCAGGCGGCAAGCGATACTGCCTGCCACATTCACGCATGATGATACATCAACCCCTGGGCGGTTTTCAGGGACAGGCCACCGACATCGATATCCATGCCAAAGAGATCTTGCTCGTGCGGGAACGGCTAAACCGGATTCTTTCCCGACATACGGGTCAGCCAATGGAACAGGTTGAAAAGGACACCGATCGCGACAATTTCATGGGTGGACAGGAGGCCCGGGATTATGGGCTGGTCGACGAGGTCCTTACCGAAAGGTCGGCGGTTGCGGAAACGGCCTGATGAGTGAGCATGCGGCAGTCATCAGACTCGGGCAGTGCAGGCACGGTATTGCTGAATGAGGTAACTGCCGGGATTACGCGTCTGACGGAGGTTCTACCCCATTTATTTAATGGGAATGCTTGTCAGAATTGATGAAGCGTAGTTGAATTAAGTTCAAGGACGGGATGGTATCGAGCACAGGTGACCGGTACCTCCACGAGGAAATGCCGGTTGGACAGCGAGATCAATCGGGGCAGCGTAGAATCCAGGTGAACGGGGACTGGCCATGAGCAACGATAGAAACGGCAAAGGTGACGACGGAAAGCTGCTGTACTGTTCGTTCTGCGGAAAGAGTCAACACGAAGTCCGCAAACTGATTGCCGGACCCTCTGTGTTTGTGTGCGATGAGTGCGTTGAGCTATGCAACGATATCATTCGCGAGGAGATGCAGGAGAAGGCAACGGCAACGGGTAACAAACTGCCCAAGCCGGCAGAGATCAAGGATACCCTGGACGAGTATGTCATTGGGCAGGAGCGTGCCAAGAAGGTGCTTTCGGTTGCTGTCTACAACCATTACAAGCGTCTTGATGCCCAGCAGGTGAAGGATGAAGTTGAGCTCTCCAAGAGCAATATTCTTCTCATTGGTCCGACAGGTTCCGGCAAGACGCTGCTTGCCGAGACCCTGGCGCGTCTGTTGAATGTACCCTTCACCATTGCTGATGCGACGACACTGACAGAAGCCGGTTATGTGGGTGAGGACGTAGAGAACATCATCCAGAAGCTCTTGCAGAAGTGTGATTATGATGTCGATAAGGCACAGACTGGCATTGTGTACATCGACGAGATTGACAAGATTTCGCGCAAGTCTGATAACCCGTCGATTACTCGTGATGTGTCGGGTGAAGGTGTCCAGCAGGCGCTTCTCAAACTGATCGAAGGTACGGTTGCCTCGGTACCGCCGCAGGGTGGACGCAAGCATCCACAACAGGAGTTTCTGCAGGTTGATACCTCCAACATCCTGTTCATTGTGGGTGGCGCCTTTGCCGGGCTGGAGAAGATCATTCGTGACCGTTCAGAGAAGGGCGGCATTGGTTTCTCTGCGCAGGTCAAGAGCAAGGACTACAGCAAGAACGTCGGCGAGATCCTCTATGACGTTGAGCCGGAGGATTTGATCCGCTTTGGCCTTATTCCCGAGTTCGTAGGCCGCTTGCCTGTGGTGGCGACACTCGAGGAGCTGGACGAAGAGGCCCTCGTCCGGATCTTGACTGAGCCGAAAAATGCCATCACCAAACAGTACGTCAGGCTGTTTGATATGGAAGGATGTGATATTGAGTTTCGGGAAGACGCCCTGCGTGCCATTGCACGCAAGGCGATGGAACGGAAAACTGGCGCGCGCGGCCTGCGCACCATCCTCGAGCATGTGTTGCTGGATACCATGTATGACCTTCCGTCGATGGAGGGTGTCAGCAAGGTTGTCATCGATGAGTCAGTCATTACCGGTGAATCAAAGCCTTACATGGTATTCGAAACATCGGAACAGCGGGCGGTGTCTGACTGATCTTAAGAAGCTTCCCTTTCCGATCGCCCGGCGGGCGATCGTGGATTACCATTTCTGTTATTGGCGCGGATATTGCCTCTCGTTGGTGGTGAACGGTTCCTGTCCGAAGTCAGGCATTGAATCTGTAGCCAGGGGCCCTCATATCTAGCTCACACGAATCCCGCGCAGACCGCCTGACGGGGATTTCGCAAATCTGATTCTGACGAGGAAATGCATCATGTCGAATGACGAACACAGCCCCGATCTGACTGATCGATCATCGGTCGCCCCGGTGCTTCCCCTGCGCGATGTCGTGGTCTATCCCCACATGGTGATTCCCTTGTTTGTGGGGCGCGAAAAATCGATTCGTGCTCTGGATGCGGCAATGCAGAATGACAAGAAGATCTTGCTGGTCGCCCAGAAAAGTGCCGACGTTGATGATCCCCAGATTGATGACATTCACGCCATTGGTACGCTATCGAGCATTCTGCAACTTCTTAAACTCCCCGACGGCACTGTAAAGGTTCTGGTGGAAGGCGCAGAGCGGGCCAAGATCACAGGTTTCGTGAGCAGCGAGGAGTACTTCGCTGCCGAGATTCAATCCCTCGAGTGGGTCGGCGCCGATGATGACCGGGAAGTCGAGGTGCTCATGCGTTCACTGATGACGCTGTTTGATCAGTACGTCAAATTAAACAAAAAGGTTCCGCCGGAGATTCTCACATCGCTGTCCGGGATCGATGACCCTGGCCGGTTGGCAGACACCATTGCGGCGCACATGTCCCTCAAGTTGGATGAAAAGCAGACTATTCTCGAGATCGAGTCGGTGCGCGCGCGGCTTGAGCATCTCATGGGTTTGATAGAGGGCGAAATCGATGTTCTGCAGATCGAGAAAAGGATTCGCGGTCGTGTCAAGCAACAGATGGAGAAGAGTCAGCGCGAGTATTACCTGAATGAGCAGATGAAGGCCATTCAAAAAGAACTCGGTGAACTTGAAGATGCGCCCAATGAGCTCGAAGAGCTAGAGCGAAAAATCGAGAAGGCAGGTATGTCAAAAGAGGCCAAGGAAAAGGCCCAGACAGAACTCAACAAGCTTAAGCTTATGTCACCCATGTCCGCCGAGGCGACGGTGGTGCGGAACTACATCGACTGGCTGGTGAACGTGCCCTGGAAGAAACGGACCAAGATCCGCCATGATCTGGCCGTTGCCGAGGGCGTTCTGGAAGAGGATCACTACGGTCTTGAAAAGGTCAAGGAACGCATTCTTGAATACCTGGCCGTGCAGCAGCGGGTGCGAAAACTCAAGGGCCCGATTCTCTGTCTGGTGGGGCCGCCCGGGGTAGGCAAGACGTCGCTGGGTCGCTCGATTGCGCGGGCCACCAACCGCAGGTTTGTCCGGATGTCGCTGGGCGGCGTGCGTGACGAGGCCGAGATACGTGGACACCGGCGCACCTATATCGGCTCGCTGCCTGGCAAGATCGTTCAGAACCTCGCCAAGGTGGAGGTGCGTAATCCACTGTTTCTGCTGGATGAGATTGACAAGATGTCGATGGATTTTCGTGGCGATCCCTCGTCGGCTCTACTGGAGGTGCTGGACCCGGAGCAGAACAACACCTTCAATGATCACTATCTGGAAGTGGATTTTGATCTTTCCGACACCATGTTCGTGGCAACCGCCAATACGCTGAATATACCGGGGCCGTTACTGGACCGCATGGAGGTCATTCGTATTCCGGGTTATACGGAAGACGAGAAGATCAACATTGCCAAGCGCTACCTGGTGCCCAAGCAGCTGGAGGCCAACGGACTGAAGAAAACCGAGCTTTCGATCAGCGAGACGGCGTTACAGGATATCGTCCGTTACTACACGCGCGAGGCGGGGGTCCGGAATCTGGAACGCGAGATTGCCAAGATCTGCCGCAAGGTTGTCAAGCAGCTTGTGCTGAAAGAGAAGGACCGCAAGGTCAGCGTCTCACACAGGAATCTCGATAAATATCTGGGTGTGCGTCGCTTCCGGTATGGTCGCGCCGAGGTGAAAGACCAGGTCGGGCAGGTGACAGGTCTGGCCTGGACCGAAGCCGGTGGCGAACTTCTGACCATCGAGGCGGCAATTGTTGCCGGCAAGGGCAGGTTGATCCACACCGGGCAGCTGGGTGACGTCATGCAGGAATCCATCCAGGCAGCGACGACTGTTGTTCGCAGCCGTGGTGAGATGTTGAATATCGATCCTGAGTTCTATCAGAAATATGACATTCATATTCACGTGCCTGAAGGCGCAACACCCAAGGATGGTCCGAGTGCCGGTGTGGGGATGTGTACAGCGCTGGTGTCCGCTCTCACCAAGATTCCTGTGCGCGCCGATGTTGCGATGACGGGCGAGATAACCCTGCGTGGTGAGGTATTGCCGATTGGCGGGTTGAAGGAAAAGCTGCTGGCTGCACATCGTGGCGGCATCGGTACTGTTCTGATTCCCGAAGATAACCAGAAGGATCTGGCGGACATCCCGAAGAACGTCAAGGAAAGTCTCGATATTCAGCCCGTCAAGTGGATCGACGAGGTATTGCAGGTGGCACTGGAGCATATGCCTGCACCGCGTCCCCAGCAACCGGGCGAGGAAGTTGAGGTGGCAAGTTCGGACAAGAAGGAGACTGCCAAAGGGAAAACAAAACGTACCAACGTGCGCGCACACTGATTAGTCTTTGGTGTGACTTACTCTTGACAGCCTTTGTCCATTTTGTTTGGGCAAAGGCTGTTTTCGTTTTGGTTGACAGGTCTCGAAATGCCTTGGTATAAAGTCAGCGCCACGTTCATACCTGGTGTTTTTCCTGCATGATCCAATCATTTTTGCTGGGAGATGTGCGGCGCAAAATTCTGCAGGCGGGCGGTTCGGCTCACTACAGGTGTACAGGCCAAAAGGAAGGGATCTATGAATAAATCTGAGCTCGTCGAAGCGGTTGCTGATTATGCTGATCTGACCAGGGCTGCCGCAGCCAGGGCGGTTGACGCGGTTTTGAGTAACGTAACCACGGCCCTTAAGCAGGGTGATCAGGTTACGCTGGTAGGCTTCGGAACGTTCGAGGTGCGCAGTCGCAAGGCACGCACCGGTCGTAACCCGCAGACGGGTGAAGAGATCAAGATAAAGGCAAGCAAATCGCCCACCTTCAAGGCTGGTAAAGCACTGAAGGATGCCGTAAACTGGTGAACCGCCCGGGTGCTTAGCTCAGCTGGGAGAGCGTCGCCCTTACAAGGCGAATGTCGGGGGTTCGAACCCCTCAGCACCCACCAAGGTTAAGGAGTGGTAGTTCAGCTGGTTAGAATACCGGCCTGTCACGCCGGGGGTCGCGGGTTCGAGTCCCGTCCACTCCGCCAATTATACTAGAACCATGCAAGAGGGCGCCGTTAGCAGGCGCCCTCTTGCTTTTATGTGTCGAGGCCCGCCTGTTGTTCCTGGCGCAGGCAATCCTGAACCGTCAGGAAGGTAAAGAAAGAGGAAACAGCACTATGTTGCAGGCTATTCGCGATCGGGTAACAGGCTGGGTTGCCTGGATAGTAGTGGGGCTGATCGGTGTAACCTTTGCATTGTGGGGAATCGATTACTATCTGCAACGCGATGCCGAGATATTTGCTGCCCGTGTGAACGGGGTAGAAATACCAGTCAACGAGTTTCGGCGGGCCTTCCAGGAGCAGAAAGAGCGTATCCAGGCTGAGCTGGGTGACAAATATGTTCCTGAACTGATCGATGAACCGGCCCTCAAGAAGCAGGTACTGCAGCGCCTCGTCGATGAAGAACTGCTGGTGCAGGCAACTACTGAGGCCGGGTTTGCGATCAGTGATGCGCTGCTGGCAGCGCGCATTCACGCCATGCCCGGCTTTCAGGCCGAAGGTGAGTTTTCTGTTGACCGCTATCAGAGCGTACTGGCACGAAGCAATTTAACGCCGGCGTCCTTCGAATACCGGCTGCGTCGTTCGCTCCTGCTCAATCAGCTGGTGTCCGGTGTTGTGACAAGCGAGGTGGTGCCTGGGCCAACGGTCGATGTGTCGGTGCGGCTGTTCGAGCAGGCCCGCAAGCTCAGTTACGCACGAATACCGATGCAGCGGTTTCTCGAGTCAGTGAGCGTAGCGGATGCGGACATTGCCGATTACTACCAACAGAACCGCCAGCAGTTCGTCGAACCGGAGGCGGTCAAGCTGAGTTACCTGGAAATGCAGGTCAAGGATGTCAGCAAGGACGTTTCGGTCAGTGAACAGGATATCGCGGAACTCTACGAACAACAGCAGTACCGGTTCGGGAAAGAGGAGGAGCGCAGGGCGCGCCATATCCTGATCAAAGTCGCCGAAGATGCATCCGACGATGAAGTGAATGCCGCGCGTGCGCGAGCCGAAGAGCTGCTTGGCCGTGTCCGGGGGGGCGAATCTTTCGAGACACTCGCCAAGGAATACTCCGAGGATCCGGGCTCAGCCTCCCAGGGTGGCGACCTCGGGTTTTTCAGTAAGGGATTTATGGTTGAATCGTTCGAAAAGGCGGCCTACTCACTTACCCAGGGGGAGATCAGTGAACCGGTCCGGAGCCCCTTCGGTTTTCACATCATCGAAGTCACCGAGATAAAGCCGGGTGAAACCCGACCTTTATCCGAGGTGCACGATCAGCTCAAGGCGGAGTTGGTGAATGAACGGGGCAAGGCGCATTTCTTCGATCGGGTTGAGGAGCTGGCGCAGGCGACCTTTGAGCATCCGGATACCCTCGCATTGGCTGGCGAGGCGCTGGAACTCGAAGTCAGGAAGACTGACTGGCTGACACGTACTGACAGTGCAGGAATAGCCCAGTATCCGCAGGTGCTGGATGCAGCGTTCAGTGAGGACGTACTTGAGGTGGGCAACAACAGCGAGGTGATAGAAGTTGAGCCCAGCCATGTGCTGGTAGTCAGGGTGGACGAACGCCGCCCGGCGCGCCAGAAAGAGTTGAGTGAAGTGCGCGAGGATATCCTGATGATATTGCGTACCCGAACCGCGGGCGACGAGACTCTCAAGCTGGGTGAAACCCTCGTCGAACGTATGCGGCATGGTGCTTCCCTGCAGCAGGTTGCCGAGGATAGCGCACTTGAGATTGTCGATGCGGGAATGGTGACTCGGTCAGACAACCAACCGGAGCGTGAGATCAAAGTGGAGGCCTTCCGTATGCCGATGCCTGAGGGCGGGCGGCCGAGTGTCTCGGGTTTGAGTCTGGCGAATGGCGATTATGCATTGCTGGAAGTGACCGAGGTCAAGGAGGGTGATCCCGCGCAGCTGGCGGCAGGTGTGCGTGAGCAGTTCAAGGCGAGTCTGGAGCAAATGTATGGCCAGTCAGAGCTTACGGCCCTGATTGCAGATCTGAAGTCCCGGGCCGAGATCGAAACGCGCCTCCAGGACCTCTGATTCAGTGTCGGTCAGGGGCCTTGTGGCGAGACATGCGGCTTAGGCTCCACTGGCAGATTCTGATCGCGCTCCTGCTGGCCGTGGTGGCCGGCTCGGTTACCGGAACCGACGCAGGCTACGGCAGATTCACCTTTTACAAGACATACGAATTCCTGGGCACGTTGTTTATGAATGCCCTCAAGATGCTGATCGTGCCGTTGATCATGTCTTCCATTATCACCGGGATCAGCAGTATCGGTCGCACAGATGCCCTGGGACGGCTCGGCGCCAAGACCCTGCTTTACTATCTGACAACCAGCCTGATAGCCATTCTGGTCGGGCTGTTCATGGTGAATCTGATACAGCCGGGGATCGTCGATGGCGAGCCCGCGAGGGAGATTGTCGGCCTCAGCTCGGACAGCGCCGGCGTGGCTGCGAATATCGGTGACAAGGGCGTGGGTGATGTCATTGATGTGTTCCTGCGCATGGTGCCGCAGAATATCGTGCAGGCGGCAGCCCAGGGCCAGATGTTGGGTCTGATTTTTTTCAGCATCCTTTTCGGTTATTTCCTCAACCGCATTCCTGAACGACAAAGCCAGATGCTGCAGACGTTCTGGGAGGCGGTGTTTTCCATCATGATGCATATCACCGAATGGGTGATGAAGTTTGCGCCGCTTGGCGTGTTCGCACTGGTTGCCAAGGTGGTTGCATCAACGGGCCTGGCGGCTTTTCAGCCACTGGCCGTGTTTTTTGCTACAACACTGGGTGCGCTGGCTTTCCATTTTCTGGTGGTATTGCCGCTGTTGCTCTGGCTGGTGGGCGGGGTAAACCCATGGCTGCACTATCAGGCCATGGCGCCGGCATTGTTGACGGCCTTTTCCACGGCGTCATCGTCAGCCACTCTGCCCATCACCATGGAATGTGTCGAAGAGCGCGCTGGCGTATCCAACCGGACCACCAGCTTTGTGTTGCCGCTGGGCGCTACCGTGAATATGGATGGGACGGCTCTCTATGAATGTGTTGCGGCGATGTTCATTGCCCAGGCCTACGGACTGGATCTCAGTGTTGCCCAGCAGTTTTCAATTGTGCTGATTGCCCTGCTGACTTCGATCGGCGTTGCCGGTATACCGGCGGCCAGCCTGGTCGCGATTACCATCATTCTCGCCGCCGTCGGGCTTCCCGCGGAGGCCGTCGGTTTGATCCTGGCCGTCGATCGTGTGCTCGACATGTGCCGTACTGCCGTGAATGTGTTCAGCGATTCCTGTGGCGCGGTGTTGATCGGGCGTCTGGAGGGCGAGACGGAGATCCTGAAAGCCTAGCCCGCATTTCTCACCGGGATCCCGGATGCTGGCGCAGGGCTCGTGTGTCCGGACGCCGCGCTGGGCGGAGCCAGGAAAGCGAAAGGTCCAGTGGACCTTTCGCCTGCGGAGCGGGCTTGGCACAGCCGAGCCCTGGGCGGGATAAAGTGGTAGCCGTAGCTACCCCTTGAGTGAAGCGCAGGTCGCGGGAGTGGCCGTAAGCGCGCCTGCTGCGCGCCACACGCCATGCGGCCGCTGCGCCCCGTCTCCGCACCTGCGCATGCGCGCCCGCGAGCCGGAGCGCCGGGCGCGCGAGAACCAGCCAGGGCAGGGATAGGCACGGCCTGATTACACGCTGTCTTTTCCCTGATCTGCACTCTGTTCGTTACCTCAGTGCATTATGTGACTCTATCGCCGCCCGGTGAGAAATGCGGGCTAGCCGTTCCTGAGGCCGGCTGCCGTGCCGCCAACACCGGCGCCTGTTACTCAATAGCCCTGGAGGCGCCTACGATGTTGTAGCCTGCGTCGACATAGGTGATTTCACCGGTTATGCCGGAGGCGAGATCAGAGCAGAGGAAGGCCGCCACGTTGCCGACCTCACCAATGGTGACACTGCGCTGAAGGGGAGAGTTGCGCTCGGCGTAATTCTGGAGTTTGCGGAAGTCACTGATACCGGCCGCGGCCAGTGTCCTGATCGGGCCGGCCGAGATGGCGTTGACGCGGATATTCTCGGGCCCCAGGCTGTAGGCCATGTAACGCACGTTGGCCTCGAGGCTGGCCTTGGCAACGCCCATGACGTTGTAATTGGGCAGGGCACACACGGCCCCGAGGTAGCTGAGCGTCAGCAAAGCACCGTTTCGGCCCTGCAGCATGTTACGTCCGGCCTTTGCCAGGGCCGCAAAGCTGTAGGAGCTGATGTCATGCGCCATCCGGAAACCTTCGCGAGTGACATTATCCAGATATTCACCGACCAGTTCCTCTTTCGGCGCATAGGCTACCGAGTGCACGATGATATCCAGGCCGTCCCAATAGTCGTCCAGCTGCTCAAAGACCCCGCTGATCTGCTCGTCACTGCTGACGTCGCAGGGAAGCGTAATCTCCGATTCGCATTCGCCCGCCAGTTTTTCCACCCGGCTGCGCAGCTTCTCGTTCTGGTAGGTAAAGGCGAGATCTGCGCCTTCGCGCTGCATGGCCGTGGCAATACCCCAGGCAATAGAGCGGTTGCTCGCCAGGCCGACGATGAGTGCGCGCTTGCCCTGCAGAAATCCCATGATGTGTCCTCGTCTCCATTGGCTGTGCGTATAATATAATGCCTGGCGGCCGATGCGCCAGTTCGCGGTCGATTGACAGGAGCCAGGGTGCCCCAGCCAGTACAGGTAATTTTCGTCTTCGTCGTTTTGTTGCTATACCTCCCGCAGCTGGTTGCCGCGCCGTCTGTCGCGCTGGGGTATGAGCCCAAATATCCGGCTGACTTCGCGCACTTCGACTACGTCAATCCCGATGCGCCGAAGGGCGGCGAGCTGGTACTTTCCGCTTTCGGGGATTTCGACAGCTTCAATCCCTACATCCTCAAAGGCGTGTCGGCAGATGGCCTCGGTGAGCTGATTTTTGAGCCCCTGATGGTGCAGAGTGAAGACGAGCCGTACAGCCTGTATGCGCATCTCGCAGAGGCTATCGAACTTGCCGATGACGGCCTGTCGGTGACGTTCCGCCTGAATCCGGGTGCCCGTTTTTCCAATGGCGATCCGGTCCTGGCCGAGGACGTGAAGTTCTCCTTCGATGCCATACGCAGCGACAAGGGGCATCCCCAGTTCCGCTTTTACTGGGCGGATATCCGGGAGGCCGTGGTACTGGGTCCACGCACGATCCGCTTCAACTTCCACAAGGTCAATCCGGAACTGCACATGATTGCCGCGCAGATTCCGGTCTTTTCGCCCAAGTGGGTCGGTGACACGCCGTTTGACAAGCTGACGCGCGAGATTCCTGTTGGCAGCGGGCCGTATACAATCACCCGTTACAGTCTGGGGAAAGATGTTGTCTTCGAACGAAACCCGGATTACTGGGCGCGGGATCTGAGTACGCGCCGCGGCATGTACAATTTCGATCGTGTGATCTTCAAGTATTACCGGGACAGTACGGTGGAACTGGAAGCACTCAAGGCCGGTGAGTTCGGTTTCAAGCTGGTCAATCATTCAAAACAGTGGGCCCGCGACTACGAGGGACCGCAGTTCGACGACGGCCGCATCCAGAAGCGGGAATTCCGCCACCGCAATAATGCGGGCATGCAGGGGTTCGCATTCAACCTGCGCCGGAAAAAGTTTCAGGACAAGCGCGTGCGGCGGGCGATTTCCCTGGCATTTGATTTTGCATGGTCGAACAGGAATCTTTTCTATAACCAGTACGAGCGCTGTGACAGTTATTTCAGCAACAGTGATCTCGCGGCGCGAGGTCTGCCAGAGGGTGAAGAACTCGCTTTGCTGGAACCGTTTCGCAGCCAGCTGGATGAGGCGGTATTTACGCAGACCTGGTCCCCCCCTGATACGGGGGAACCCGGTGCCCTGCGCCGTAATTTGCGCGAGGCCAAGCGCTTGCTCGAAGCGGCGGGCTGGACGGTGCAGGACGGTCTGTTACGCAACGCGCAGGGAGAGCCTCTCGAGATAGAATTTCTGCTCGCGCAAAAGGGCTTCGAGCGGATCCTGGCGCCATTCGCCCATAATCTGCGCAAGCTTGGAATCACGGTCCGCTACCGGACGGTGGATGTATCGCTGTATGTGCGCCGTCGCCGGACCTTTGATTTCGACATGATGGTATCTTCCTTCTCACAGTCTCAGTCTCCTGGTAATGAACTGATCAATATGTGGGGCTCGTCGGCGGCTGATCAGGAAGGATCCAACAACATTATCGGTATCAAGGATCCGGTTGTGGATGCACTTATCCATGAGGTTATCTACGCCGCTGACCGCGAGCGCCTGGTCACCGCAGTGCATGCGCTGGACCGCGTAATGCAGCATGGCGAGTACCTCGTGCCCAACTGGTATATCGACAAGCACAGAGTGGCCTACTGGGACAGGTTTGACCGACCCGCAAGCCTGCCGCTTTACTACGAGGCGACGAACTGGGCCCTGCAGACCTGGTGGGCGCAGTCGCCGGCATCTGGCGGGCAAAAGACCGGGACAGACTAGATGGGCGCCTATATCCTGAAGCGTCTCCTGCTCATGATACCGACCTTGTTCGGGGTCATGCTGGTGACCTTCACGGTGACACAGTTCGTGCCAGGCGGACCCGTCGAACAACTCATCGAGCAGCTTCAGGGGGCCGGCAGTCATGGTGAGGCAACAGGGACGACACTGCGTCTTTACCGGGGTGATGCGGGTCTGGATGAAGAGCGGCTGGAAGAGCTGAAGGCGCTCTATGGTTTTGACAAGCCGGCCTACCAGCGCTTCCTTGAAATGATCGGCAATTATGCCACCTTTGATCTGGGCGAGAGCTATTACCACCAGCGCTCGGTCATGGCGCTGATCATTTCCAAGCTGCCGGTCTCCATCAGTCTCGGCATGTGGACGTTTTTCATCGTTTACCTCACCTGTATTCCGCTCGGGATCGCCAAAGCGGTACGTGACGGAACGCCCTTCGACATTGCCAGCAGCACGGTCATCCTGGTTGGCTATGCGATACCCGGCTTTGTGCTCGGCATCGTGCTGCTGGTCCTGTTCGGTGGTGGCAGTTTCTGGGATGTGTTTCCGCTGCGCGGTCTGGTCTCGGATAACTGGGAGGAGTTGAGCCTGTTCGGCAAGATCACGGACTACCTCTGGCACATCACACTGCCCGTGATTTCACTGGTCGTCGGCAGCTTTGCCGTCATGACAATGCTCACCAAGAACAGCTTTATCGAAGAGCTGCGCAAGCAGTATGTATTGACGGCGCGTGCCAAGGGCCTGTTGCAGAACCGGGTACTCTACCGGCATGTGTTTCGCAACGCCATGATCCCGCTGGTGACCGGATTCCCCGCCGCCTTTATCGGGGCGTTTTTTACCGGGAGCATTCTCATCGAAACCATCTTCTCCCTGGATGGACTGGGCCTGTTGTCATACGATTCCATCATGAAGCGGGATTATCCGGTCGTGCTGGGGACGCTCTACCTGTTTACCCTGCTTGGCCTGCTTGCGAAACTCGTGACCGATCTGTGTTATGTACTGATAGACCCGCGCATCCAGTTCGGGGCGGCGAAGTAGATGGCCGCCACTCCCCCCCCTCCGGCAGGCTCCGGGCCGGTTGCTGCACGGGAACCCGTAACGGGCATTCATCACTCTCCAGGGGCGCGAAACTGGGCCCGCTTCAGGGCTAACCGGCGGGGTCATATCAGCTTGTGGGTATTCTGCGTCCTGTTTGCCTTCAGCCTGGCTGCCGAGGTGATCAGTAATGACAAACCCCTGCTCGTATATTTCGACGGTGAGTATTACTTTCCACTCGTGCGTGCCTACCCCGAGACAGCATTTGGCGGCGATTTCGATACCGAGGCGGACTACACCGATCCCTACGTGCAACAGTTTCTGACCAGTAACGGCAACTGGGCAATCTATCCGCCGAATCCCTTCAGCTACAACACCATCAACTACCAGACCAAGCACCCGAATCCGGCGCCACCATCGCGCGCCAACCTGCTGGGAACGGACGATCGGGGACGCGATGTGCTGGCGCGTTTGATCTATGGCTTTCGCCTGTCGGTGCTGTTTGCTTTCGTGCTCACCGCAATCGGTGTGGTGCTTGGTATCCTTGCTGGTGCGCTGCAGGGGTACTTTGGCGGTCGGCTGGACCTGACCGCGCAGCGCCTGATCGAGATCTGGAGCTCCATGCCGGAGCTGTATCTTCTGATTATCTTCGCCTCTTTGTTTGAACCCAGTATCCTGCTGCTCATCATACTGCTGTCGCTGTTTGGCTGGATGGGCCTGGCCGACTATGTGCGTGCCGAGTTCCTGCGCAGCCGCAACATGGACTACGTGCAGGCGGCGCGCGCGATGGGGGTCTCCAACCGGGCGATTATGTTGCGGCACCTGCTTCCCAACAGCATGACGCCGGTGATTACCTTTATGCCATTCCGCATCAGCGGTGCGATCCTCGCATTGACCAGCCTCGATTTTCTCGGCCTGGGGGTACCTCCCACCACACCCAGTCTGGGCGAGTTGCTCGCTCAGGGTAAAGACAATATCGAGGCCTGGTGGCTGTCCATGACGACCTTCGTGGTCCTGGTCGGTACACTGACGCTGCTGATATTCATTGGTGAGGCACTGCGCGAGGCGCTGGATACGCGGCGCAGCTGACACGGCGGGTGGGCGTCGCGCGTGCGCGCCGGGGTACGAGGTGATGCGCAGCGCACGCAGAGCGGCGCAGAATGACAGGGTATGCCTGGCGCAGCCGCTCAAGAACCTGGAGTCCCGGGAATGTTATGAATACGACGAGACAGACAAAGACATCACCCCTGCTTGCCGTCGACAGCCTGTCGGTTGCGTTTCGCACGACCGGCTTCGGCAGCTCCGAGGTCCTCCACAGCATCAGTTTCGACATCCAGCCGGGTGAGCGGCTGGCGCTGGTCGGCGAGTCCGGGTCCGGAAAGTCAGTCACGGCGCTTGCCGTTCTGCGTCTGCACGATCCGGCCATCACAGCCTATCCGAACGGCCGCATCCTGTTCGAGGAACGCGATCTGCTGCAGCTGTCCGATCGAAAGATTCGCGATGTCCGCGGTCGTGAGATAGCAATGATCTTCCAGGAACCCATGACCTCGCTCAACCCGGTCTACCCGATTGGCAAGCAGCTCATGGAGCCGCTGCTGCTGCACGAGGGTGTGTCCCACGCCACTGCCCGCAAGCGCATGATCGAACTGCTCGACCGCACCGGCATCGTCGAGCCGCACAAGCGTTTCGATGCCTTTCCGCACATGCTCTCCGGCGGCCAGCGGCAGCGCGTGATGATCGCCATGGCGCTGGCCTGTTCGCCGAAGCTGCTGATTGCCGACGAGCCGACCACCGCGCTGGACGTCACCGTGCAGGCCCAGATCCTGGAACTGCTCGCCGATCTGCAGCAGGAGTTTTCGATGGCGGTGCTGCTCATCACGCACGATTTGCCGCTGGTGCGATACTTTGCGGAACGTGTCTGTGTCATGCGGCGCGGTGAGCTGGTGGAGAAAGGCCCGGTAATGCGGGTGTTCGAGGACCCGCAGCACGCCTATACACGGCATCTGCTCAACAGTCAGCCGAGACGGATGATCAGCGATGAGACAAGCCGGGCGCTGGAAGGCGGCCCGCGCCTGCTGACAGCCAGCCAGCTGCGCTGCTATTTCCCCGTCAAGGCGGGTTTCTTCCGACACAAGATCGGTGAAATCAGGGCGGTTGATGACGTTACGATCGAGCTCGGACAGGGTGAGACGCTCGGTATCGTCGGCGAATCGGGTTCGGGCAAGTCGACGCTCGGGTTGTGCATCCTGCGCCTGCAGGACTGCGAGGGGCAGATCAGTTTTGACGGTCGGCGCCTTGATCAGCTCAGCTCGCGCCAGCTGCGCCCGCTGCGGCGTGATTTCCAGGTTGTTTTCCAGGACCCGTACTCATCGCTCTCACCACGCATGACCGTCGAGCAGATCCTCCGTGAGGGACTGAGGATTCACTTTCCGCGCCAGACCGCGGCACAACATCGAGAGCGGATTCTCAAGATCCTCGACGAAGTCGGCCTTGAGGAGGCCATGCTGTGGCGTTATCCGCATGAGTTCTCCGGTGGTCAGCGCCAGCGTATCGCCATCGCCCGGGTGGCGGTGCTGGAGCCGCGGCTGATCCTGCTCGATGAGCCGACCAGTGCGCTGGACGTATCGGTGCAGAAGCAGGTGCTGGAGCTGCTCCTGAGGCTGCAGCAGCACCATGGCCTCAGTTATCTGTTCATCTCGCATGATCTCAAGGTGATCCAGGCGATCTCCCACCGTGTCGTGGTCATGAAAGACGGCCGGATCGTGGAAGCAGGCTCGACACCGCAGCTCTTTACATCCCCCCGGGAGCAATACACCCGGACCCTGGTGCGTGCCGCACTCATTGCCGATGCGGGGCAGGCCGCCGAGACCTGAGCAGGGCCTTGCGCAATCCCCCGCTTTGCCAGAGGCGTCAGGGGAATATTCCGCTTCTTGATACTGGTCTGAGGGGCTGGTTACGCCACCCTCGGGGTTTTTGCACCCCGACAAGACTGCTAGACTTCCTCCCCTGCCTTGTGCACAGAATTTCGAAAAATGGAGTGCCATGAACAGCCAGTCGTTTCATCCCCCGCAGCGTGTCCTGATGGGCCCGGGTCCTTCCGACGTGAACCCACGCATCCTCGAGGCGATGAGCCGCCCGACCATCGGTCACCTGGACCCGGCGTTCATTGGCATGATGGATGAGCTCAAGGAACTGCTCCGCTACGCCTTTCAGACCCGGAACCAGCTGACCATGCCGGTCTCGGCGCCGGGTTCCGCCGGCATGGAGACCTGCTTCGTAAACCTGGTCGAGCCGGGTGACAAGGTGATCGTCTGTCAAAACGGCGTGTTTGGCGGCCGCATGAAAGAAAATGTCGAGCGCTGTGGCGCGATCCCGGTGATGGTGGAAGACGAGTGGGGCCATGCGGTCGATCCGAACAAGGTCGAAGAGGCGCTGAAGGCCAATCCTGAGGCAAGGATTGTTGCGTTTGTGCATGCCGAGACCTCGACCGGCGCGCAGTCCGACGCCAGGACGCTGACCGTCCTGGCGCATGCGCACGACTGCCTCACGATTGTCGATGCTGTGACGTCACTTGGCGGCACACCGCTCAAGGTAGACGAGTGGGGCCTGGATGCCGTCTATTCGGGCACTCAGAAGTGTCTGTCCTGTGTGCCCGGGCTGTCTCCGATTACCTTCAGCGAGCGGGCCATGGACGTTGTCACCGAGCGCAAGGCCAGGGTGCAGAGCTGGTTTCTCGATCTCAACCTGGTGCTCGGCTATTGGGGTGGCGGCGTCAAGCGCGCCTATCACCATACGGCTCCGATCAACACCCTCTATGCGCTACACGAGGCGCTCCTGATTCTCAAAGAGGAAGGTTTGCAGCCGGCATGGGACCGGCACCGCCTCCACCATAACGCACTGCGTGCCGGCTTCGAGGCGATGGGGCTGCCCTTCGTCGTCAAGGAAGAGAATCGACTGCCGCAGCTCAATGCGGTGAGGATCCCGGACGGTGTTGACGAGGCGGTTGTCCGGCAACGGCTGCTCGATGACTACAGCCTGGAAATCGGTGCCGGCCTCGGCGCCATGGCCGGCAAGATCTGGCGCGTCGGCCTCATGGGCTACGCCTGCAACGAGCGCAACGTGCTGAACTGCCTCGGCGCCATGGACGCGGTACTCGGGGAAATGGGCGCACCGATCGAGCGCGATGTTGCGGCACCGGCGGCGCATGCGGTTTACGCCGGCTGACGGACAGTCACACCACCCGGGCATACCGGCCCCCGCAACTTCGTGGGTTGCTGAAAAGACCGCTGACAGAAACTCGAAGTCACCCCGCTGCAAGCCATTACCGCTTGCCCCTTCCGACCCGAAGTGTCGCACGGCCGCGGTTGCCGTCCCCGCTGAAGCGTTTGCCGACCCGTCAGCAGCGGCGCTGAGGGGGTAAGCCAGATGCGCGTGACCCCAGATTAGCCTGCCATCGGGTGAACGGGCGATAACCCGGTTCGGCCCCCCAGTGTTTGGGCGGTGTCTGCCACCTGGATGCAAGGTGTCGAGATAAAGACAACGGGAGACAAGGTGACCTGACAGAGAGTATTGACCTGATTGGTCACGTTAACCGCCGCCGGGCAGCACACCACTGTCCACCAGCAGCTGAAAGATGGCCCTGGCCAGGGCCTGGTAGCCGTTGCCATTCGGATGTATCTGATCCGATTTCAAGGCGGCATCTGATTCCAGTTCGGTCAGGATGGTGTTTTCCAGGGGTATGCCGTGCTGCGCTGCGATTTCCCGGTAGAGCGGCGCCGTGTCCATGAACAGCAAGGCCGGCCTGGGTACACCCACCAGCACGACCGAAATTCCGCGTTGCCGGGTGATGTCGATCATGATGCTGAGATTGCTCCGCAGTTCCGCCTCATCGCCCTTGCGTAACAGGTCGTTACCGCCATGGCAGAGGATCAGCAGTCCCGGCCGGTGTTGTTCCAGCAACGCAGGCAGACGCCGGATGCCCGCGCTGCTGAGCTCCCCGGGTACGCCTGCATTGATGACCCGGTGAGCTGTCAGTGCTTCCAGGTAGGCGGGATAACTCTGAGCAGGTGGAGCGCCGGTGCCATAGGTCAGGCTGTCACCGAAGGCAAGGATCACCGCATCCGGTGCCAGCGGCGGCAGCGGTGGCGGCGCGCTGCCACAGCCCGCGAGCAGGACCAGGATCAGGCTGGTTGCGCCAAGCAGGCGAACGCTCATTGGTGGCATGCGGAAATCCGGCCGTTGGCTTTGACTGGTCTCCACGCCGGCTGGCTCGCCAGTCTGGCGATACCAGTGCATCGAAGTGAGGAGGGGGTGACGGTTCCAAGCCATCTGTGGAATCGGCGTCTATCGGCCCCGTCAATCCCGTTGACGCCCATGCCTTACCGGGCGATGCGTGCTGCGACGACGCCGCTACGGACCTGTGTCGCTTGAGCCGGGTCCAGGGCAATGCCCAGGTCGAGGACTTCCCTGTGTCCGGCGTTCAGCCGACCTTGCAGCGGGCGCTCGATCTGACGCAGCCGGCCGCTGGCGTCGGGGTATCGCACAGCAAGGACGATGCCGGTGACATCCCGCGGTGTGGGGTTGCTGATCTCTGCCATCAGTCTGCCAGAGCGGTTTATGCCGGAACGCACCTTGATGTACTTGCCGGGGTTGTCTGGCAGATCCAGTTCCACCAGTGAGGCAAAGGCGGCCTTGCCCGCTGCGCTCTGGTGGTCGGCGGCCTTCGCATAATACTGCTTGGCCACTGCGTAACGGCGCTCGGCGCTCGCGAGGTTGCCGAGGGCATTGTAGGCATCTGCCGTTGGCAGTAACGCCACGCTGCGTTCCAGATCACGCTGGGCGTCGGCGTTGGCGCTGAGTTTTTCATTCACCAGGCCACGCTGCAGGTGATAGTAAAAGAAGTCGTTGTTCAGGCTGATGGCCTTGTCGTAGTGGCGGCGCGCGGTGCTGAAGGCCTTGTTGCGCTGCTCGATGTCGCCCGCGAGGGAGTAGAAATGTCCCTCGCGCGGTTCGATCGCAATCGCCTTCTGCACCAGGGTCTTCGCCTGTCCGGCTTTGCCGCCGGATAGCGCCTTCTGGGCCTCGTCATAGGCCTGATAGGCGGGTTTGCTCTTTGTCAGCCGGGCAATCTTGCGCTGGTAGACTTGCGTGCCGGACTCGCCGCCCGACGGCAGGGCGGCGGCAGTCTGGATGTTGTTCTGTACCCGCTCCGGCGAGGGTGGGTGGCTGGCAAACAGCCCGCTCAGCCAGTCCTCACGGCGGTCCGCGGACAGTTTGACAAAGGTCTCCTGCAATTCCACGGCGCCTTGCGGGTCGTAGCCCGCGCGTGACATGTACCGCATGCCATAGTAGTCCGACTCGCGTTCGGCGTCGCGCCCGTATTTCTGATTGACGAGCTGGGCCCCGAGGGAGGTCCCCAGCTGGGCGAGGTTCGCGTACGCCTTATCCTGCGTGGCGATGGTGGCGGCGAGCACCGCACCCTGTAACAGCATGCCGCGCTGTATCCCCTTGGCGCTGTGCTTGGCGGCGGCATGCACGATCTCATGGCCGAGCACGGCGGCCAGCTCCGCCTCGCTTTGCAGTTCGGTGAGCAAGCCCCGGTTAACGGCGATCTTGCCGCCCGGCAGCGCCCAGGCGTTGGGCACCGAGTCGTTCAACACCTTGAATTCATACGGCAGCTTGCGGTCACTCACCGCTGCCAGGCGCTGTCCGACCTCATTCACGTAGGCCTCGACCTGGGGGTCGACCACGTAATCGCCACCCTGGGATTGCCGCATGGGCGCATATTGCTCTTTGCCAATGCTGAGTTCCTGCGACTCCGAAATCAGGATCAGCTCGTTCTCACCGGTCACCGGGTTGGTGGCACAGCCACCCGCACCCAGTAACGAGAGTAAAATAATCAATTGTGCCTTTTTCATCGATCCGCTCGCCCGCATTGGGTATGATTTTAACCCGCATCTCTGGGCCGCTGAAGCGCAGACATTCCTGTGGTCGACTGTTTCCCGGTGTTTGCAGCGATCCTGGGAGCGGGGCACTGGCTGTACCCTCGCGGCCCGGGACGGCTAAGGTGCCCGACCCGGGTGTCTGGGGTGCGGGTCTGCCCGGGTGTGCATCGCCCAGGGCGGCGGAGGCTGGATAGCGAGGTGTCGTTGGAGATTGATGGTCCGGCCCATGCGTGACTCGCGAGCAATCACCCCCTTTCACATTGCCGTCCAGGTTCGTGATATCCAGGAGGCGTGCGACTTCTATTCCCGCGTACTTGGCTGCAAGGTGGGCAGGAAAGCCGATGCCTGGGCAGATTTCAATCTCTTCGGCCACCAGCTCGTTTGCCACGAGAATCCGGGTATCGGGCGCCAGGGGAAAATACAACTTTACGTCAACGCGGTTGATGGTCATGGCGTACCCGTCCCGCATTACGGTGTCGTGCTCAGTATGTGCAGCTGGCATGAACTGGCAGCAAGGCTCAGATCGAAAGGTGTTGAATTCATCATCGAACCCTATATCCGCTTTGCCGGGCAGCCGGGCGAGCAGGCCACCATGTTCTTCCTCGATCCGAGCGGTAACGCGCTGGAGTTCAAGGCATTTAATGATATCGAGTCCCAGCTGTTTGCAACATGAGCGGGCTGACTAGCGCCGGTTTCCGGCAAAGGGGCGCGCGGTGAGAAGGGTAGGGGTATCCGCATTCGGCCTGGTGAGAACGGACGCTGAGTCCGAACGAACGTGGCGGGGTGCGCACGCGTTGTCGCATCCTTCGAAGCCAGGTGCCCGGGTGAGGTCATATGTATGACGTCGCCATAGTCGGAGCGGGGCCGGCGGGCGCGACGGCGGCGCTGAAGCTGGCAGAGGCTGGCGCGCACGTCGTTTTGCTGGAGGCAAAGGGGCTGCCGCGGTACAAGACCTGCGGCGGCGGGATTGTGTATCGGGCGCGCCGGCTGTTGAAGCTGGACATCAGGCGTATCCTCGAGCGGGAGTGCTTCTCGGCACGGATGACCCTGTTGGAAAGCGGCTTGTCATTTGAGGTGCGACGGGACAAGCCTCTCATCAGCATGACCATGAGGGCGTCCTTTGACCACCTCCTCGCATCCGCCGCACAGGCCGCAGGCGCTGTTATCCAGACAAAATCGCCGGTTCGCGCGATCTCATACGATGAGGGACAGGTGCGCCTGGCTACCAGCAGGGGGCCGGTACACGCGAAATTTGCCATTGCAGCGGACGGGGTCAACAGCGTCGTTGCCAGATCCGCCGGCTGGAAAGAGACCCGGCGGCTCATTCCGGCAATTGAAGCGGAGGTCTATCTCCCGGATAAAGCCATGACCCGTCATGTCGGCAGCGCAAGGTTTGATTTCGACCTTCCGCGCCATGGCTATGCCTGGTTGTTTCCCAAGTCCGAGCATCTGTCCATCGGGGTTCTCAATATGCGCCGCGGGAGCGGAGGGCTCAAGCATATCTATGCCCAGTACCTGAACGCCGCCGGCATCACGCACATTCTGAAGGAAGAGCGCCACGGATTCGTCATTCCTGTCTCACCCCGCCAGGACGGTTTTGCCCGGAACAGGGTGCTGCTTGTCGGAGACAGTGCAGGCTTCGCGGACCCGGTTACCGGGGAGGGAATTTCCTTTGCCATACAGAGCGGGCAGATTGCCGCTGAGGCGCTTCTGGCTGCACGCTTTGATGCACACCGGTCCCTTGCCGCCTATGAACAGGGCGTCCGTGAGACCATCGTGCCGGAACTGGCCGCCGCCCGCCTGCTGGCAAGGTTTCTGTATGGTTCCGCGCGCTTCAGGGCGTGGGCGTTTGGGCGCTATGGCGAGAAATTCACCGATGTCGTGACCGACATCATCATGGGCACGCGCTCCTATCGCGAATCCCTGTGCAGTGTGAAGAATTATCTGAAGCTCCTCAAGCCGAGGGATGGCTGACGGAGGTGCCTTCTTACGCTTCTATGGTTAATTTCTAATGTTCTTGCGCTTCTTGACAGCGAAAGCGATTATTCCTACGCTCAACCGAACTTCTGACCCGAACACAGCCCGCCTTGTACGGACCGCTGGATCGCAGTGGGTGTGTGGCCACGGCATGTTTTTCCCAGGTCAGACAGCGCATACGCGAGGGGACTTAAGAGGAGCATCACTGATGATCACGTTCGATGAACTGAATACGCAAAACCACCAGATCACGGAGCTTTCCAATGTGTTGCTGTACCTGTTCAAGGACCGGTCAATGTGTGACACAGATACGGCCTGTAATCTGTTTTTCAATTACATGGACAAGGTTAAAGACCATCTGAATGTGGTGGACCATCTCTACACGGTACTGCTGCAAGATCAGAATCAGGAACTTCATAACGTCGCGAACAATTTCATGTCGGGCGAACAGGAAATCAAGAAAATCATTGCCCAGTACACCAAGGAGTGGTGCAACAAGAAGAAGCACGCGGTGGTTATTGCCGACCATGAAAAGTTTCTGAAAGAAACCGGGGAAGTCTTCAACATGATTCTGTCCCGTATACAGGATGAGACAGAGAAGCTGTATCCGCTCGTGCGCAAGGTCCGCGGTGATTCGAAACACGCGGCATAAGGTCGTGGGGGGCTGTGTCCGGCAGCGACTTGGTTACGCTGATACGGCGAGGGACGCCACGGGCGGTTCTCACCAAAATGCTTGCCCCGTGAAAAACGCGCACATCCCACTGCGCCTGTTGAAACGCGTCCCGCAACCCGGGGTCTTATGCTGCATTGACCGCCCCCTTCGGGCGATCCCCGTTCTGTGTTGCGCCCTGCCAGGGTAGCTGGTCAGCCCGCAAGGACCTGGGATAATCGGTCGGCAGATCCCGCCCTGGTAACATGCCGGCCGGCCCCGGACGGGCGGCTCGCGACAAGCCACCGGAGCGGGTTATTATAGTCCTGCCGGTGGTGTACGTTACTGCGTGCGTAGACCGCGTCCCCGGCGATTTGCGATGGTTCCCGCATTCGGTCGTTTCCCCGGCAGCGCACAGCCGGTGGCCTGTACCGTCTGATTAGACCGGCGGATAGCGTATCATTCCACCATTTCAAGGCCGTGCACCTTCATGAATCGTCCCTGGTTGTTGCGGCTAGTCCTGGTAACGATCTCTGTCGGCGTGGCGCTGGCGCTGGCCGAGCTGGCGTTACGCGCGAGCGGTTTTTCGTATTACTGGGCGCTGTACAAACGACCCGACCCTGTTCGTGGATGGGCGCCACCACCGGGTGCCGAGGGCTGGCAGCGGCTCGAGGGACGCGCGCTGGTGCATATTAACAGCGCGGGTTTTCGTGACCGCGAACACGCCACCGACAAGCCACTGGAGACGCTGCGGATTGCGGTCCTGGGAGACTCTTTCACCGAAGCGGTTCAGGTGCCCCTGGAAAACACCTTCTGGTCGCTTCTCGAGCAGCGCCTGCGTGACTGTGCGGGCGCGCGGGAGCGTCGCGTGGAGGTCATCAATTTCGGTGTCAGTGGATACAGTACGGCCCAGGAGTTGCTCACCCTGCGCACGCGGGTATGGAGCTTCAAACCGGATCTGGTGCTGCTTGCGTTTTTTGTCGCCAATGATCTGGTGGAAAACTCGCGGACACTGGATCATGATCCGCTGCGACCCTACTTCGTTTACGCGGGTGACCGTCTGGTGCTGGATGATGCGTATCTTCGATCGGACGCCTATCGGCGCCGCGACGCCTGGTACGGTCGTGCGGCATCGCGCCTGGTCGAGAATTCCAGACTCCTCCAGGCGGCCTACCGTGCGATCGACGTCATACGGGTCCGACGGCAGCTGGGCAGCGCGGCAGCCGCAAAGGATGCCCACGCCTTCCCTGTGGACCCGCGTCTGGATGTGCGCGTATTCAGGGAACCGACGGATCCCGACTGGATCCAGGCATGGACGGTGACTGAAGGGCTGCTGAAGGAAATGCAGCGAGATACGCTCAGCCACGGTGCACGGTTCTTTGTCGTAACCCTCAGCACCGGTATACAGGTGCATCCCGATCCTGAGGTTCGTGCCCGATTTCAGGAATTTCTGGGAGTCGACCACCTCTTTTACCCGGAGCGGCGGATTCGAGACCTCGGCAGCCGTGAAGGTTTTCCCGTAATTAACCTCGCGCCCGGCATGCAGCTTGCCAGCAGCTTTTACGGGCTATGGCTGCACGGATTTGACAACTCGCGCCCGGGTATCGGCCACTGGAACGAAGCCGGTCATGGGATGGCCGCCGACCAGATCGCAGACACACTGTGCCGGGGAGAGTTGTCTGAGTGGTTGCAGAGCCTGTAATGCTGTCTTTACTATCCACCGGCTGCGGGTTTGCCGGAATAAGCATACAGGGGTGTCGGCGACCGGTGGGAAGGCTTTGCGTGTTTGCGGGCGGCCTGGACTCAGGAGGGCTGTATCATGCCGGCTAGTTTGCGCAGACTGTCCGCAATCATTGTTTTCGCGCCGCTAGCTTTCCTGATCATGATTAATGCGCATGAGATCGGGCATACACTGCTGGCCCGCGCGTTGGGTGATGAAGATGCCGCCTATTACATGTACAAGCGATTTGACGTGGATAAGGCATGTTTCGGCTGCAATATCTACGATGAGCGGAAGCTTTCCGAGTTCGGAAATATGCTGGTAACGCTGGGGGGCGTGTTGTCCTCCCAACTGGTCGTGTTGGTGCTGGTGTGGCTGTGGAGCCGGCGCGTCCGGCTGCATGATCATCGCCACCTGATTGTCACGGCGATCATCGTTTTCGCGTCGGACGTTCCGTTCCAGGTTTTTCGTGGCATTCAGGCGGATGTTGCCGACCAGGCACGATTGACGCGTATTGACCTGGCGGATTTTCTCTTTTTGTTGCACAAGGCCTTCGCGATACCGGTTGATGCGGGTAAAATAGGCCTGTTCGTGCTTGCCATAACGTACTGTCTGTTGTTGTTCAGAGCGGTTCGCCATCAGATGCGGCGCCCACGCACGGTGAGCGCACCAGGCCTGGATGCTGCGGGTGCGGGGTGAGAAAACGGGATGGCAGGCGCCGGACGCCTGGCGCCGCCCGGCCGCGGGAGGGAATGGGGCGGCATCATGCAAGGCCTTCCCCGAGCCGCGACGCGGCGATTTGTCGTTGTTTCACACGCTGGTAACCGCGATAAGGTAAACTGGCGGCCGCCGGGAATTCCGGCACGGTTGCTCACAGGTTATTTCGAGGATCTAGATGATGTTGGACAAATCAGTCACCAAGAAACAGGTTTTCTCTTTCACGGAGGGGGACGGCAGAAACAAGCAGCTGCTCGGCGGCAAGGGCGCCAATCTCTGTGAGATGACCCAGATCGGGCTGAATGTGCCGCCCGGCTTCGTGATCAGCACCGAGGCCTGCCTCGATTATCTGGCTTCCGAGACTGATGAGTTGCCGCAGGGACTGATGGAGGCTGTCAGGGAGCAGATGCGGGTGGTGGAGGCGGCTACGGGCAAGGGGTTTGGCAACCCCGAAAACCCCTTGCTGGTTTCCGTGCGCTCGGGTTCTGCGATGTCCATGCCCGGCATGATGGACACGATTCTCAATCTCGGCCTCAACCCGGACACGATCGAAGGTGAAATCCGGCAGACCGATGACGAACGCTTTGTGTACGATGCCTACCGGCGGTTTATCCAGCTGTTCGGCAAGGTCGCGCTCGGTGTACCCGACGAACTGTTTGATGAGAAGTTCGCGGCGGTGAAAGACCGTGCCGCGATCAAGGAGGACGTGGGGCTGTCCGCCGCGCATCTGAAGGATATCAGCGAGCAGTTCCTGGAGCTGATCAGTGCCCACACGGGGCGACCTTTCCCCATGGATCCCTACCAGCAACTGGAGGTTGCCATAAAGGCCGTATTTAAGTCCTGGATGGGTAAGCGGGCTGTCGACTACCGGCGCGAGTTCCATATAACGCCCGAGATGGCGAACGGAACGGCGGTCAATATCTGTACCATGGTATTTGGCAACCGGGGGGATGACAGCGCCACGGGTGTGGCCTTCACCCGCAACCCCGGTACGGGTGAGAACCGGCTGTACGGTGAATACCTGGTCAACGCCCAGGGCGAGGACGTCGTGGCCGGTATCCGCACGCCCAAGCCGATCAGCCGCATGGAAGCCGAAATGCCCGAGATTTACCGGCAACTCGAGCAGCTCCGGTCGCGTCTCGAGAGTCATTACGGGGAAGTCCAGGATTTCGAATTCACCATCGAACGCGGCACACTCTACTGTCTCCAGACGCGCAACGGCAAGATGAATGCTGCGGCCCTGGTTCGCACGTCGGTGGAGATGGAGCGCGAGGGATTGATCAGCCGGGAACACGCGCTGCTGCGGATCGATCCCAAGCACCTTGAGCAGATGTTGTACCCGCGGCTGGATCCGGGAACGCGGGCGACGCCGCTGGCTCAGGGACTCCCGGCATCGCCGGGGGCGGCCTGCGGCCATGCGGTGTTCGATGCCGACCGCGCCGAGACACTCGGGAAAGGCGGGCAGCGGGTGATACTGGTCCGCGAGGAAACCAAGCCGGAAGATATCCATGGTTTCTTTGCCTCGGAGGGTATTCTCACCAGCCGGGGCGGCAAGACCTCGCACGCCGCGGTGGTCGCCAGGGGAATGGGCAAGCCCTGCGTGGCAGGCGCCGACGGCATCCATGTCGACGTGCTGCTGCGTGAGGCGTTCGTCGGCGACAGCACGATTCGCGAGGGCGAACTGATTACGATCGACGGCACCTCCGGTAACGTCTATCTCGGGGAAGTAGCCATGGTAGAAGCGGACTTTTCCTCCGAACTGGAGGTGCTGCTGGGATGGGCAGACAAAGCCGCCAGGCTCAAAGTGATGGCCAATGCCGATACGGCCAGAGATGCCGTCCGGGCTATCAAGTACGGCGCGGTGGGCATCGGTTTGTGCCGGACCGAACGTATGTTCAACGAGGTCGAGCGCCTGCCCGTGGTGATCGAGATGATCGTCGCGGAGACTGCGGAACAACGTAAGTCAGCCCTGGATAAACTGCTGCCGATGCAGCGCGCCGACTTCAGATCCCTGTTCGAGGCGATGTCACCGCGCCCGGTAACCATACGGCTGCTCGATCCGCCTATCCATGAATTTCTGCCTTCGGAGCCCCAGTTGCAGCACGATCTGCAGATGCTGTACAGCCTGCGCTCTTCTGCTCGGGGCATGGAAGTCCTCGCCGGTACCATGACGCTTCTGCATGAACCGGGTCAGGCGCTCGCCGAGGCGGAATCCATGCGGCGCCTGGTCGAAGTGCATCTGGTCGATGAGGCTATCGCGAAAAAGGAAACGATGCTGAAAAAGGTCCGTGCGCTTTCCGAAACGAACCCGATGCTCGGGCACCGTGGTGTGCGGCTCGGGATCACCTTCCCGGAAATTTACCGGATGCAGATTCGCGCAATCCTCGAGGCGGCCGCGGACTGTACGGCCAAAGGCATAGATGTGTTCCCACACATCATGGTCCCGCAGGTTTGTACCGCTCAGGAACTGAAACACGTCAAGCGTTATGTCGACAGTATCAGGCAGGAGGTCGAGGAGGCCTACGGTCAGCCGGTGAATTTCAAGTTCGGCACCATGATCGAAGTGGTGCGGGCCTGCATGCGCGCCGGCAGTCTGGCCAAGGAGGTGGATTTCTTCTCCTTTGGCACCAACGATCTCACTCAGGCGACCTTCTCGTTTTCGCGCGAAGATGCCGAGAACAAATTCCTTCCGATGTATAACAGGACGGGCATTCTTCAGGATAATCCCTTTGAGGTTCTCGACGAAAAGGGCGTTGGCAAGTTGATGGAACTGGCGATTGCCTGGGGCCGAGAGCAGCGTCCGGACCTTAGCGTGGCCATATGCGGCGAACACGGGGGCCATCCGGAGTCGATCGGCTTCTGCCACCGGGTCGGACTGAACTATGTGTCCTGTTCAGCACCAAGGGTGCCGGTTGCCCGCCTTGCTGCGGCCCATGCCGCCCTGCAGGATTAAGTGATCGGCAATACAAGCCGCAGCGGGTCCGGGGTATCGCTTTCTGGCGCGGGCCAGCGGGGCGCAAGCGTCAGGCCGGCGCTGCAAGCGAGAAGGCGGCGGGCGCGAGCCAGGCTGCGGGACAGGGAAACGCGGTGAACAGATCGGCAAGTGGATGGTTTGTGAGCTCCCGGCTGGTGAATGGCCTTGGCCTGCTGGTGGTCGTCGCGTCACTGCTGATTGCGGTTGTGTATTTTGAGCGCACGCTTTATCTCGAACCCTGTCCGCTGTGTATTATTGACCGCCTGTTGCTGGCTGGTATCGGTCTGGTGTTTCTTCTTGCCGTACTGCACAACCCCGGGCGAGTGGGCCAGCGGTTCTATGCGTTTCTTAATCTGCTGCTTGTGGCGGGCGCTATGGGGGTGGCAGGGCGCCATGTCTGGCTACAGCACCTGCCGGCGGATGAGGTGCCGGAGTGCGGTGCCAGCCTGTCCTACATGCTTGATACCCTGCCCTTGAATGAAACCCTGCGACGCGTACTGCAGGGTTCCGGCGAATGTGCTGAGATCCAGTGGACGTTTCTCGGTCTGAGCATTCCCGAGCAAACGCTGATTCTTTTTGCCGGGCTGGCGGTTCTGGTGCTGGTGCAGCTGCTCAGACGATCAGATTAGCCCGCATTTTTCACTGGTATAAGCAAGGGCCGAAAACACTCGGTTTTAATCCTGACCTGCGCTCTATTCATTACCTCGGTGCTCCACGTGGGTTTGCCGACGCCCGGTGAGAGATGCGGGCCAAGGCCCTTGGGGCCTGAAAATAGCTGACGTAATAATGCTTGCCGGTCGCGCAGGGCGCACCCTGTAACCGAACCATCGACGCGGCGCAGCCGCGCGTGGCCGACATCGTGATTGCCGCCTCAATCCGCCGCGATGAGCAATTCGGGCAGCGAGGTCGAACGCGTCCCGGGCAGTGGCAGGTTGTCGGCAGGCCGGAAGGTGAACACGACCGAAAGTTTCAATTCTTCAGTCCTGTTGCGGCCGGCGGCGTGCAGGGTCCGGCAATGGAAGAACAGTACATCGCCGGCTTGCAGCATGACATCGATGTGAGTGTCGATCAGCGCCTGGTTCTCTGCCAGGTCGTCACGCAGGAAACTCCCCGCATCCAGTCGGTCGGCATCGAAGTACAGGCGATGCGTGCCCGGAATAATCTTGAGCCCGCCGTTTTCCGGTGTCTCGTTACCGAGAGCCAGCCAAGCCGTAATCAGTTCAGGGCGTTCGAATGACCAGTAACGGATGTCCTGGTGCCAGCCGGTCTCGCTGCTGTAATGTGGCTGCTTGGTCATGATGCAATTGTGATGCGCCAGTGGCATGATGACCTTGGGACCCAGCAGCTGGCGCAGCCGGCCCGTCAGGGGTGCAGACGTCAGCCAGCGCGTAAAGACAGGATGTCGCCCCTGGGCCTGAAGCAAACGCCGGATCGTTTTGCCACCCTCCGATGCCGCCGAGACCGGCGCGCCCGGATAATGCAGATCGGTCTCAAGTTCCACGGGTTCAATGCGCCGAGCCAGGTGTTCATTTGCGACGGTGCGCATCGCGTGACAGAGTGCCTGATCGGCCAGCCCGCGAACGGTGATATAACCGTTGCGGGAAAATGCCTCCCGCTCTGCGTCGCTGAACAGAGGCGGCTTCGGCCTGTCACGATCGTCGAAAACGGTGCGCGGGGACATGGTCGTATCGAATGAGTCCTGTCTGTTGGCGGGCAGGGGTCCGGTTGCCGCCGCCGGCCCGCTCAAAGCGCATTATACCCCCTGACAGGGCCATGCCGGGTACGGTCAGGCAAGGTGATGATCTGGATCAAGTCCGACCGCGGTGGCTGGGGTGATAAGCGGGTGGTGAGGCGAGTGATTGTCGAGTGCCGGGTTCAGCTGTCTGCCTGTTCGGTAACATCCACATACAGTTTGAGTCGCTGGCCTGGCCGCAGATAGGCGTTGCGGGGGATCCCGTTCCATTTGACAAGGTCATTGATGGTAACCTTGAAACGCCGCGATATGCGGGCCAGCGAGTCACCCTTGCGGACGGTATAGTGAATGGACTGCAGGGCTGAGCCGCGACCCGCAGCCGCTGTGGCCGGCGGCTGCTGCCAGATGACGATCTTTCGGCCTTTCCGCAGCGGATCGCCCGGGGCCATTGCGTTCCAGCGTGCCAGCTCCCGAACCTTCACCTTGTACTGGCGTGACAGATCCCAGAGCGTATCTCCCTGGTCTACTGTGTGTACCAGTTTGGTTCCGGAACGTCGCTGCGATCTGACTTTTCGTCGTCGTTCGTTAGCCGACAGGGCGTACTGGTCCAGGTTCTTGCGCGCCACAGGAATGATTAGATACTGGTCAACGCGTATCGAATCATTGCGCAGCTCGTTCACGTCGCGCAGGACGGCGACAGTGGTGCCGTGCTGTCGCGCGATATGACTCAGAGTCTGGCCACGACGAACCTTGTGTCGGGCCCACTGGATTCGCGCATCGGGGGGCAATTCAGACAGCCTTTCACGGAACACTTCCGCCGAGGCGATGGGCAGCAGCAACTGGTGGGGGCCCTCGGGATCGGTTGCCCAACGGTTGAACCCCGGGTTCAGCTCATAGACCGTATCGAGTGAGATGTCAGCCAGTTCCGCGGCCAGCGCGAGATCAATCTGACCACCCGTCTCGACGGTCGTCAGTCTCGGTTGATCCGCGATGGGCTCCAGCTGGATACCGTAGGCCTCTGGCGTCTCGATGATGCGGCGCAGCGCCAGCAGCTTGGGCACATAGTCACGCGTCTCGCGCGGCAGTTTCAGGTGCCAGAAATCCGTTGGTCTTCCTGCCTTGCGATTTTTTTGTACAGCCCGGTTGACGGTACCCTCCCCGGAGTTATAGGCCGCCAGGGCCAGCAGCCAGTCTCCCTTGAGGTGGTCGTGGAGATACTCGAGATAATCGAGCGCTGCCTGGGTCGATGCGAGCACATCGCGGCGGCCGTCATACCACCAGTTCTGTTTCAGGCCAAAGCGTTTTCCGGTGCCTGGGATGAACTGCCAGAGGCCCGCTGCACGGCCGTGTGAATAGGCAAAGGGCCGAAAACTGCTTTCCACAACCGGGAGCAGGGCGATCTCGGCAGGCAGGCCGCGCGCCTGTACCTCCTCAAGGACGAGGTGGAGATAGATGTCCGCCCGCTCCATGACACGCTTGAGGTAATCAGGGTGCTTCTGGAACCAGCTGACATGCCGCGCGACGCGGTCGTTATCCGCCGTTTGCAGCGCGAAGCCTGCGCGCATGTGCGGCCAGATGGTGGCTGACCGCTCGCGCGCGGCCAACGCAATGGCCGGGTCGAATGCAGTGTTTGCGGCATTCGTATCAATGCCAATGGCGGACAGAGGCGGCGGGGCAGCCAACAGAAATACCGAGAAAAATCCGATGCGTATCGATCTCATCACTGTCATGGGTCTGGCTGGATTCGATCCCGGTCGACGCATGCTGACAGCAAGTCCTGGCACGGTCAACCGGGGGCTTCGTTGGCGTATAGGTAAGCAGAAAAGATGCCAGGTTTCCGGTATGCTTAGCCGTACTATGGGTAGCGGCAACAGGGCTGAGTTATCCAGCGCATCGCCAGACAAATCGCTCTGTGGCCGTCTCCGCGCCTGGTACGAATCGCCGCTCGGCCAGTCTCTGGCGGTAGAAGAGCTTGGCGCGGTGCGCGATGCCATGGCCAATCTGTTTGGTTACCACGTGCTCCTGATTGAGCCGCCCTGGGCGGCCGATCCCCTGGATTCCTGTCGCATACCCCACAAGATCCAGCTGGATGGCGCGCGTGAGGGCGGGGCAGCGCCCTCATTGGCCGGGCTGTCCACCGCCCTGCCGATCGAGACCGACAGTCTTGATGTCATAGTCCTGCCCCATGTGCTGGAACGCAGTAGCGACCCCCATCAGGTCCTGCGCGAGGTGGATCGCTGTCTGATTCCGGAGGGTCACGTGATCATTCTCGGCTTCAATCCATTCAGCCTGTGGGGACTGTGGCGTGTGGTCACGGGATGGCGGGGCCAGGCACCCTGGTGCATGCCGTTTCTCGGACTCACACGCATCAGGGACTGGCTCGCACTACTCGGATTTGATGTGCTCGAGGTACGAAACCTGTATTATCGTCCGCCCGTGCAGAATGCCGCTGCGCTCGATCGGCTCGTCGTCATCGAACGGCTGGGGCAGCGTGGATGGCCGCTCCCGGCGGCAGGCTATCAGTTGCTGGCACGCAAGCGCGTCTTCACGCTCACGCCGATTCGTCCCCGCTGGCGCCCGCGACGCGGGGTGCTGGGCGCCGGTGTGGCGGCGCCCAGCCCGCGGAGTTCTTGATTTGAGTGACGGTACAGTGGAAGTATTCACCGACGGGGCCTGTCGAGGTAACCCGGGACCCGGAGGCTGGGGCGCTGTTCTGCGGTTCAACGGCCGCGAACGTGAGCTCTACGGGGGAGAACGCGAAACAACCAATAACCGTATGGAATTGACGGCGGCGATTCAGGCCCTGGAGGCGCTCAAGCGACGCTGCAGGGTTCGCATCACGACGGATTCCACCTATGTACAGAAGGGCATTACGGAGTGGCTGGGGAACTGGAAGAAGAAGAACTGGACAACGGCATCCCGCAAGCCGGTAAAGAACGTTGATCTGTGGAAGCGGCTTGACGCCGTCGTCAGCCAACACCAGGTTGAGTGGCACTGGGTGCGGGGCCATAGCGGTCACCCGGAAAACGAACGCGCCGATCAACTGGCGAACCGGGGTATCGATGAACTGAGGTAGTAACCCGCCCGATTCATTTCGTCATGGTGTTCAGACGTACAAACGAGCACGCCTGCATGCCCGGTATGCAGTGGTAGACTTTTTCAACTTGATAGTAACGGATGCTGGCAGATCAAGCTGGGTGCCAGTATTTTTTTAGCCAGGGAATCCACGCAAGGACACGGAAAAAATTCTAATGGCTGTTCGGTTTTTCTGTGTTTTTCCGTGGATTCCGTGGCCATACTATCCGTCAGCATCAGATTAAAAATGCACCACCGAGCCCTATGAATGGGAAAAAACAGGTTCAGGAGAAGCGACGAACGATGCGGCAGATTGTACTCGACACTGAAACAACAGGTCTCGAGCCGACACAGGGACACCGGATCATCGAGATCGGTTGCGTGGAGCTGGTCAACCGGCGGCAGACGCAGAACAGCTTTCATCAATACCTGCAGCCGGATCGTGCCATCGATGAGGGCGCGATGGAGGTGCACGGGATCACCAATGAGTTCCTCACTGACAAGCCACGTTTTGCGGATGTTGTGGAGGATTTTCTGTGTTTCGTCCGGGGCGCCGAACTGATCATCCATAATGCGCCTTTCGATGTGGGATTCATCAACCACGAATTGGCGCTGCTGGATAAGGACCTGGGCCGTATCGAGGACCACTGTTCGATCCTCGATACCCTGGCACTGGCGCGTGAAATGCACCCAGGGCAGCGCAACAACCTGGATGCCTTGTGTCGGCGATATTCGGTTGATAACTCCGGCCGTGAGCTGCATGGCGCACTCCTGGATGCCGAAATCCTGGCGGATGTCTATCTCGCGATGACGGGGGGGCAGGTCAGTCTTTCGCTGGATGCCAAGACAGGCACTGGCCGGCCCGGCCCGGGTGAGAACACCCGGCGCGTATCCGGCGATCGCGACGCACTGCGGGTGATCAGGGCGGATGATACCGAACTTGCGCATCACCGCGCGCGGCTCGAGGCCATCGACAAGGCGTGTGGCGGCGCCTGCGTATGGCATCGGCTTGAACGCCTGGGTGACGATCAGGTGCACTGATCCCCCGCTTGCGGCCGAGCCCATGATGCAGACGCTGGAGAATGCGAAGATCGCTGTTATCGGTCTCGGCTATGTGGGTCTGCCGCTGGCGGTCGAATTTGGCAAGCACTACCCGGTGGTTGCTTTTGATGCCAGCGAGCAGCGTATTGCGGACCTCGTCTCGGGTCGTGACCTTACCCTGGAGGTGAATGCCGGGGAACTGGCTGCGGCCGGCAATCTGCGCTTTACCTCCAACCCCGACGATATCCAGGCCTGCAATGTCTATATTGCTACGGTGCCGACACCCGTCGATTGCCACAAACGGCCGGATTTTTCCGCCCTGGAAGCGGCGAGTCGTACGATTGGGCGGGTAATTGCGCGGGGTGACTTCGCTATCTTCGAGTCAACCGTTTACCCCGGGGCCACCGAAGAGGTGTGTGTGCCCATCATCGCGGCCGAGTCAGGGCTGCGCTACAACGAGGATTTCTTCATCGGCTACAGCCCGGAGCGGATCAATCCCGGTGACCCGCAACACCGTGTAAAGACCTTACCCAAAGTGACGTCGGGGTCGACCGCCGCGGCTGCCGCGTTTGTGGACAGTCTGTATGCGAGCGTGATCGACGCCGGTACTTACAAGGCGAGCACTATCCGTGTGGCGGAAGCGGCAAAGGTGATCGAGAATACCCAGCGTGATGTGAATATTGCGCTGATCAACGAACTGGCGCTCATTTTCGAGAAGCTGGGCATTGATACGCTGGAAGTGCTCGAGGCGGCGGGGAGCAAATGGAATTTTCTGCCGTTCCGGCCGGGGCTTGTTGGCGGGCATTGCATTGGTGTCGATCCCTACTATCTGGCCCACAAGGCGCAGGAGATCGGATTCCATCCCGAGATGATCCTGGCCGGGCGTCGCATCAATGACAGTATGGGTACCTATGTCGCAGAGCGCGTGGTCAGGTTGCTGACTCGGCGGCGCATACACGTCGTCGGCGCGAATATTCTGGTCATGGGGCTGACGTTCAAGGAGAACTGCCCGGACCTGCGCAATAGCCGCGTTGTCGATGTTATCCGGGAACTGGAAGGCTGTCATGCCAACGTCGTGGTGCATGATCCCTGGGTGGATCCGGACGAGGCGCGCCGGGAATACGGCATCCACCCCATTGCTGCACCCGGGCTCAACACCTATGATGCCGTGATCGTCGCGGTCGCGCACCGCCAGTTCATCGATATGGGTGTTGATCGGGTGCGCGGGTTCTGCAAGCCGGACTCGGTTCTGTTCGACGTCAAATGTATTTTCCCGCGCGACAAGGTCGACGCACGTCTTTAAGGGCATGATCAGCCGACAGGATTAACAGGGTGAGGAAGCTATGAAGGTTCTGGTAACAGGCGCAGCCGGCTTTATCGGGTCCGCGCTGGCGCTGCGTTTGCTCGATCGCGGCGATGAAGTGATCGGCGTGGATAATCTGAATGACTACTATGACGTGGCGCTGAAAGAGGCACGCCTGGAGCGGGTCAGGTCCAGGCCGGGCTTCGTGGACCTGCGTGTCAATCTTGAGGACCGGATCGCCATGGCGGATGCATTTGCGACGCATAAACCCGAGCGGGTAGTCAATCTGGCCGCCCAGGCCGGTGTCCGCTATTCCATCGAAAATCCCGATGCCTACGTTGATACCAATCTCGTGGGCTTTGCGAATGTTCTCGAGGGGTGTCGTCATCACGGCGTCGCGCACCTGGTGTATGCCTCCAGCAGTTCGGTCTATGGCGCCAATACCCGTATGCCTTTTTCAGTCCACGACAATGTCGACCACCCGCTGAGTCTGTATGCGGCCAGCAAGAAAGCGAACGAGCTGATGGCGCATACCTACAGCCACCTCTACGGGATCCCGGTCACCGGTCTGCGTTTCTTCACGGTATATGGTCCCTGGGGACGTCCGGACATGGCGCTGTTCCTCTTTACCCGCCATATCCTCGCCGGCGAGCCGATCGACGTCTTCAATTACGGGAAGCACCGGCGGGACTTCACCTATATCGATGATATTGTTGAAGGGGTTATTCGGACCCTGGACCGGGTTCCCGGGGGCAATTCGGCCTGGTCCGGGGATAATCCGGACCCCGGAACCAGCAAGGCGCCATACCGGCTTTACAACATCGGCAACAATGAGCCCGTGGAACTCATGCGCTACATCGAGGTGCTGGAGGACTGCCTGGGCCGCAAGGCCGAGAAGAATCTCCTGCCGTTGCAGCCCGGCGATGTTCCCGATACCTATGCCGATGTGGATGACCTGGTGCGGGATGTCGACTACAGGCCGAATACCTCCATCGAGGTGGGCGTTGCAAAGTTTGTTGACTGGTATCGGGCCTATTACCGGGCATGAACAGCAAACGTGAGGGCTAAGGAGTCCATGGGGAGCAGGGAGGCGAAGACCGGGTTGCGCCTCACGTCCTGCCACCATAGACTTCTCCACGCGCTATTCTGCGTTCCCAGTTCAGCGAAGAGCGCACGATTGTGTCCAGATCGTCGTACCGTGGTGACCATCCCAGCAATTCCCTGGCCCTGTCCGCCTGCGCCACCAGCAGAGGCGGATCCCCCGGACGGCGATCTTCTTCCCTGACATTGAGGCGCGTGCCGCTGATACGTTCCACGGCGTCAATGACCTCGCGAACGCTGTAGCCGTGGCCATAACCACAGTTGAGCGTGACGGATTTGCCACCCTTGCGCAGGTAGTCCAGGGCCTTCAGATGGGCACTGGCGAGGTCCTCGACATGGATATAATCGCGCACCCCCGTGCCATCGGGGGTGGGGTAGTCGGTGCCAAACAGAGACAGGGCATCACGCTGCCCCGTCACGACTTCACAGGCGACCTTGATCAGCAGCGTGGCCCTCGGCGTTGACTGCCCGATGCGTCCCTCGGGATCGGAACCGGCAACGTTGAAGTAACGCAATGCGACATGGGTCAGATCGGTAGCGGCACTCAGGTCGCGCAACATCCACTCGCTCATCAGTTTCGATGTCCCATAGGCGTTAATCGGCGCAGTGGGTGTATCCTCTGTGGCAAGTGGTTCGTCGGGAATGCCGTAGACCGCTGCCGTCGATGAAAAAATAAAATGCCGGATCCCTGCGTCCTGGCAACAGGCGAGCAGATTGCGGGTGTGGCAGGTGTTGTTGCCGTAATACTTGAGGGGGTTGGCAACCGACTCGGGCACAATCGTATGGGCCGCAAAGTGCAAGACAGCCTGGACCTCATGGTCTTTCAGGATGCGGCTGACAAGTTCCTGATCGCCGGTATCGCCGATGATCAGTTCGGCAGCGATCACCGCATCCCTGAATCCGGTTGACAGGTTGTCAAGTACTACGACCGATTCACCGGCCTCCACAAGCTGGCGAACCACGTGGCTGCCAATGTAGCCGGCGCCGCCGGTTACCAGGATTCCACCCTTATCCATCAGATACCTCCTCTCGTCGCGTGGTACAGATCATCTGGCAGGCGCATCGCCGGAGGCTGACAGATTCCGGGAAGTCCAGACGCGCCGTATCATACCCGCTCAGCGCGGCTGCATCGAAGCTTATTCCGGGAGGCGGGGCAGGCGTTGTTTCCCCCGGCCCGCGGGCGCGAGAGGAGCAAAAAACGGTAGAATGGCGCCTGTAGTCATATGGAATCGGGGGTCTTTAGGGATTCTCATGTCAGCCGATCTTCTACAGGATCAGCATCTTGCGAGATAGGGGTAGCAAACCGCTCATGCATGTTCTCTGGTACACGATTCTCGGTGCGGCTCTGATCCTGTCCCAGGCGCAGGCGGGCACCAACGTGACGATCGAGGCGGGCAGCCGGGTGCAGGGTTTCACGAAGTTCGTTGAAGATTATGAACGCTGCAAGGCACGCCAGGAATTCACGCCCGAGCGCGGTGAATATGAGACCAAGGCAGAGTTTCGCCGGCGCATCGAACTGCTGCGCCAGGGCTGTGACAGTTACCGAAAATACGAAGCCGCTACAGTGAGTGTGCCCGTCAGGTTGAGTTACGATGTCGACGGTGCGCGCTTTGAGTTGCAGCTGCCTGTCCTCAGGGAGTTCCATCTGGATTATGACCCGATCGTATGGGATGACTTCCCGGCAGAGTTGTCCGAGTTGCCACGCGACGAGTGGCACGTGGACGAACCGACGCCACGGGCCAGCGTTTACAAGGCCTGCCCCTTGCGCACCGTGACGCCGAACGCAGCATTTTTTGACAGGGTCGAAGCCTATCGGCCAGGTAAGTGGCGCGGGTGCACGACCTACTATGACCGGGATGACGAGGTAGGCTGGCGTCGCGTGGACGGTGCGTTTTCGGCCAACGATGTTGCCTTCTATGCCTACACGCCGGTGGCCAAAGCCCGATCGATCAAGGATGTGGAAGAGAATCTCGCCTATACCATCAAGGGCAGTCTCAGCATCCCGGAACGCGAATTCAAAGTCAGCTCAGTTGAACTCCGTAATCTCGCAAGCGGAGATGTATTGCTGCGCCTGGAGCCGTGACGGGATTGCCGGCGGTTAGTGGTTTCGCCGCCGGGTTTGGCCGCATCGTTCGAGATGCTCACTTCTGGATTGCGGCCGGTGCCGGCATCCTGTTCTGGATGGGGCTGTCTCTTTGGTTTTCACCCACGCCCGATCCATGGTGGCCGGTCAGGCAGTTTCGGCAGTTCCTGTACCTGGCGCTGCTTTTCCCGATTATCGAAGAAGTGATTTTCCGCGGCTACGTCCAGGCGATGCTGCTGCGCTGGCGTTATGGGCGGCGAGCGTGGTTACAGATTACCGCTGCCAACGTCCTGACCAGCGTGTTGTTTACGGCGCTGCACTTTCTGAACCATCCGCCGCTGGCAGCCGCAGCGGTGATCGTGCCATCACTGATCTTCGGCTATTTTCGGGATCGTCACGGGAACATCCACGCGGCGGTGGTGCTCCACGTGTTCTACAACGCCGGTTACCTGTGGCTGTTCAGCAGCGCTGCCCAGGCGGGCTAGCCCGCATTTCTCACCGGGCGGCGATAGAGTCACATAATGCACTGAGGTAACGAACAGAGTGCAGATCAGGGAAAAGTACAGCGTGTAATCAGGCCGTGCACGATCCCGAGGCGCCTGGCTGGTTCTCGCTGCGTCCGGACTTGCGCTTCACTCAAGCGGGAGGCTACGGCTGCCACTTTCGCTCCAGCGCGGCAGTCCGGACACACGAGCCCTGCGCCAGCATCCGGGATCCCGGTGAGAAATGCGGGCTAGTACGCTTCGCAACGAGATAATAACGGATGGTGATAAATCAAGCTGAGTGCTGCCATTTCCTTTATAGCCACGGAATCCACGGAAGGACACGGAAAAAATCCTATGGGTGTTCGTTCTTTCCATGTTTTTCCGTAGATTCCGTGGCCATACTGACCGTCATCATCAGATTGAAAAAGCACACAGCAGGCTGTTGGAGATGCTCAGGCTGCGCCAGCCTGCGTGCGGATGCCACCCGCCCACCAGATGCGGCAGGCACCCTCGTCGGAGACCATGCAGGGACCGACAGGATGCCGGGGCGTGCAGGCGCGGCCGTAGAGAATGCATTCGTTGGGGTAGATACGCCCGAGTACCACGCGGGCGCAGTCACAGCCAGGCGGCATCTCGCCAGCGCGTTTTCGGGACGCGTCAGCGTAATCCGGAAATGCGTTGTGTACGTCGTGTTGCGCATATTGCTGGGAGAGGCCGAAGCCCGAACCAGGAATAATGCCGATGCCGCGCCAGGCGGCTGCGACGATGTTCATGGTTTCAGACAGCAGGCGCCTGGCCGCAGGATTACCGCCAGGTCGTACCACCTCCGGGTAGCAGTTATCAAGGAAGTGGTTTCCTTCAATCTGCTGGCGCAAGACAGAATAAAATGCGGCGAGCAGCGATTGGGGAGTGAAACCGGCAATCGCCGTTGGTATATCATGCTTGTCAACGACAAAGGCCCATTCTTCCGGGCCCATCACCGTGCTGACATGACCGGGGGCGACAAGACAGTCAAAGCCGGCGCGTTCGGAGTCCAGCAACATGGCGACCGCGGGCCAGGTCAGTCGGCCGGACAACAGGAGACGCAGGTTCTCGGGGACCCCTTCGGCCAGCATGCCGGCGATGGGTGCGGTGGTTGTTTCAAAACCGGCGGCAAAGAAAACCACCTGGCGGGCCGGATGATCGCGTGCGATACGCACCGCCTCAGCGGGTGATGCGATGGGCCGTATATCGGCGCCGCGTGCCCTGGCCTGTTCCAGCGAACGGGCCTCCTTTTTCGGCGCATTGACCGGAACGCGCAGCATGTCGCCAAAGGCAACCAGAATCACATCCTCGTGGAGTGCCAGCTGGATCGCCTGATAGACATCTTCTTCCGGACACACACAGACCGGGCATCCCGGTCCCGGAATGAGCTCGATCTGCTCCGGCAGTGCGCCACGCAGTCCGGCCATGGTAATCGAGCGCTCATGCCCGCCACACACATTCATGATCCGGACCTTGCCTGACAGGGGGAGATCCCGGATCCGCTCAAGCCAGTCTTTGGCGGTTGCTGTCATCAGATCGCAATCCTGCCTGGGCGGTCTTTACGGGCTGGCTCGCGTCAGGCTCAGGGCCGGTGGGTATGCAGGCGCACACCCTCGGGCTGGACTGGCGGGCGAACCGTTTCGCTGCGCGCGAGACGCTCGTGTTGCGCTGCCAGTTCGGACCGAAGCCAGTCGAGCCAGTGCCCGAGGCCCTCGCCGGTGCGCGCCGATACCTGCAGGCAGGGCGCGGTGCTGGCGAGATTGCGTAAGCACTGTTCGGCCCGTTGCGGGTCGAAGTCGTCGAGAACCTTCAGCAGGTCGCTCTTGCTCAGCAACATGAGATCGGCGGCGCGGAACATCACGGGGTATTTTGCCGCTTTGTCATCGCCTTCCGTCACGGAGAGCAGGGTGACATTACGATGATGGCCAAGGTCGAAACTCGCCGGACAGACGAGGTTCCCCACATTCTCGATGAACAGGAGATCGATCGTGTCCAGATCCAGCCGGTGCAGGGCGTCATGCACCATATGGGCGTCGAGGTGACATGCCGTTCCGGTGGTAATCTGCACGGCCGGCACGCCCTTGGCGCGGATGCGCTCGGCATCGTTTTCGGTTTCCAGGTCCCCTTCCACTACGGCGATCCGAATCTGGTCGCCGAGTGCCTGGATGGTTGCCTCGAGTAAGGCCGTCTTGCCCGAGCCGGGGGCCGACATGAGATTGATCGCCAGGACAGCGTGCCGATCAAAGTGTTCGCGGTTGTGTGCCGCCTGATGATCGTTCTCGGACAGGAGCCCCTTGAGGACCGTAATCGCCTCGCGCCCGTTGACTGTCTGGCTCAGCTTGCCGCCCGCGCGCAGGAGGTGCCTGTTTCCGGGTGTAACATTGCAGCCACAGGTGTCACACATGCGTCTTTACTCCACAACCTGACAGTGGCGATTCGCCGCCACGTTTCTCGAGTCCCACGCTCGCCAGCAACGGTTCGTCACCCCCGACGAGCCGCGTATGATAATCGCCGTACCGGCCACAGCGAAGGCGGTCTGCCTCGGCGCGGGCTTCCGCACCACAGTGTTCACAATGAACTTGCACCGGGAGGTCTTCCAGGATCGGCTCTGCGCCCTCGGCGATGCTGCCGGTGCTGGCAATGGGAAAGGCCTGTTTCAGCAAACAGGACTCGACTCCGGACAGCGGACCGATAGGGACTTTGATAGGAGTGACCAGGCGTGCATCGTGCTGGCGGGCAATGGCCTTGACCTGTCCAGGCAGGGCCTGGCAAACCGAAAGCTCATGCATCGTGCTGCCCCCCGGATGCGGCCAGTATCTCGTCGAACAACTCCCACGCCGAGCGGGCATCCTGCTCGGTCATTTTTTGAATGGCGTAGCCGACATGCACCATGACGAATTCACCGGGTTGCGGTTGCTCGTCCTGCATGAGGAACAGGCTGACATCCCTTTCGACGCCTTTGGCCTCACAGCGGGCCGTAAAGCCGTCAATCTCGATTACCCGCATCGGGATACCCAGGCACATGTCTGCTCTGCTCGGTCTAGTCGTGGATTTGTCGATATGGTCCGACCTAGTATAGACCCTGTGCGTGCCCGCCTGCAGTCAATGGGGCTGATGCGGTGCGGTTATGACGGATCGCCAGGCCAGTTGCAGCGGCAGCCGGACCCGGCGGCCAGTGGCCTGGATCCCACTGCCGGTTACGACGAGCGGAGCGCCGGACGACTCAGTATCCTCGATGCAAGCCGCTGAATATCAAGCGGACTGTCGCTATCAATGCGAATGGCCAGGCTGACTTCGTCTTGCGTCAGCGGTTCCCGCGTGCGGATCTGGTGGTCAAGGACTTCGAGCGTTGCTTCCGAGGGGTCATTTTGCCGCCTGGCACGTTCGCTAATCCGCGAGCGCAGTGTGGATTCGGAGGCCTGCAGGTCCAGAATCACCAAGGGCAGTTGCGCCGTTCTGGCGAGCCGTATGAAGCTCATCCGCTGTGCCGCATGGAGGAAGGTTGCATCCACCAGGGCGGGATAGCCGGCGTCCGCGATAGAGTAAGCAAGGGCCAGGAGGCGCTCATAGGTTCTGCGCGTGATCTCGGGGGCGTACGCGCCTTTCTCCACCTTGCCCGTAACAGCGGGTATATGCGCCCCCAGCAGGCGTTTGCGTTCAACGTCCGAACGCACGCGAACTCCACCCAAGGACTCCACCAGTCGCTCGACGATATGGCTCTTTCCGGAACCGGACAGGCCGTGGGTGATAACGATCGGTGCCTGTCGGGGCCGCTTGGTGTACTCCAGCGCGAGCCTCAGGTGGTCGGCAAAGCTGCTGGCAAAGGTCTCGCTTTGTCGGTGGTCGTCCCGGTGCTGGTACAGGGAGATGGCAGCGACTTTCGCGCGTACCATTGCCCGGTAAACCAGGTACGGCGCCAGCAGGGTGAGACCCAGATAGTCACTCGTGGCCTCGAGGTAGCGATCGAGAAAGCGCCGCGCGAGTTCGGGCAGGCCCCGGAAGTCGAGGTCCATGATGAGGAATGCGATCTCGTTCAGGGTGTCTATCCAGCGCAGGTCTTCCGCAAACTCCAGGCAGTCGAACAGGGTGACCTTGCCGTGGAGCAGGACCATGTTGGCCAGGTGCATGTCACCGTGACACTCACGGATACAGCCCTGCCGGCGCCTGATTTCAAGGTCGTCCTGGTAGTCCCGGATCGCCTTTCGGGTCCATTCTTCCAGCGTCCGGGTGAGCGGGGTGTCGATCGCAGGCACCAGGTTGGCATCGATCTGCTGAAAATTCTGCAGCATGCGATCACCGATGCGGGCGGGCGTGCCGTACAGGCTGTCCGGCTTCGCTGCCGGCAGGTTCCCATGGAAGGCGGCGACATCACGGGCGAGCTGATCGATGTGATCGCTGGTCAATTCGCCTCGCTCGGCCACCCGGTCCAGCCGGTCCTCGTCCGGGAACTGACGCATCTTCACGGCGTACTCAATTGGACTGCCCATACCCTCAAACGCCGGATGCTGTGCTGAGCCATGGATGGCGACCACATCGAGGTAGATCTCCGGCGCGAGTCTGCGGTTCAGTCGCAGTTCTTCATGGCAATAGAAGCGCCGTTTCTCAAGGGTGCCGAAATCAAGAAATCCCAGATTAACGGGCTTCTTGAACTTGTAGGCAAACTCACCGGTCAGCAGCACGTAGGATATGTGCGTTTCGATCAACTGATACGAGGTCAGTGGGTGGGAAAACGCCCTGGTAGTCTGAAGATTCTCAATCAGGCTGCGCAGGCGATCGGCTCTCGCCGCTGCCTCAGTGGTCCTGGAGTGTGGTCCTGGCGTAGACAATTTAGTGAGCTTGCATGTCGTTAGTCGTGAAAAGTAGAACATGCGTGAGGTCCGCCTGACCTGATCCAGATCAAGGTTGCAACGCGTATGCGCCAGCGATAGAGTGCGCCACGTGTTTGACATCAGACGGCCTGGCACGTGAAACGTCGTGAGTTCATTAAGCTTTCGAGCCTGTTAGGCGCCAGTACGCTGGCGCCGTCAACCCGCTTGTCAGGGTGCAGCTCCCGCCCTTTGACGGGTAACGGCCAGGTCGGCGCGACGCGCATCGTGTGTGACAAAGGGTTCTGGTAGTGCACCGCAATGGTTCAGAAGGAGCACGGCCGGCTGTGGAAAATTGTCGGTAACGAGGAAGACCTGCACAGCAGGGGTCGGCTCTGCGTGCGGGGCACGGGCGGGTCGGGAGCCTATGTAGTTCCCGACAGTATCGCCCGAACCTGTTCTGCGTGGCACTTGCCACAGGTTTGTTCAGCACTGCCCAGACCGCCCGGAATTGCAGCCAGCCGGCCTGGGCTCTGGCCGTGTCCGGCACCGTACCCCCTCTGTCATGCAGCGTCCCTATCGTGTCCGCCCCGCGTTCGCTGGGCTCAAATCAGTTCATGCTAACGCATGGCTTAATGGTGTCCGTATGTGCTGGGAATCATGAGCTATACTGCAAAGTGTTGAACCTTTGATTCATGTCAAACTTGCGACTACTTTAGTTCAATATTGCGACTACCTTTAGTACTGATGCGGCGCTATCGTTGTTCCTCGAGACAGACCCCCCTATCCACTATTCGGAGTCGCGAAACATAAGAATAAAATAATGTCATGAACAGGTTGCTTATTCCTGCAGCTGCACCTCGCGTTTTCGCCGGCCGAGTGACAGTGGCAAAAGGGGCGAGAAGCGCCTGACTCTAACAACAACCGGCTGAGAGGGAGTTGGCATGGGTGTTCAAGAAACCTTTTATGACGTCATGCGACAGCATGGCATTACACGCCGCAGCTTTCTTAAATTCTGCAGTCTGACGGCAGCGGGTCTGGGGATGGGGCCCGAATTTGCGGGCAGGATTGCCCATGCCCTGGAGACCAAACCCCGGACACCGGTCATCTGGTTGCATGGCCTGGAATGCACCTGCTGTACGGAATCCTTCATCCGTTCCGGTCATCCACTGGCGGGCGATGTGATCCTGTCCATGATCTCGCTGGATTACGATGACACGCTCATGGCCGCTGCCGGCCATCAGGCGGAAGAGATTCTTGAACAGACCGTCGCGAAATATGATGGGAACTTCATTCTGGCCTGTGAGGGTAATCCACCGTTAAACGAAGACGGCATGTACTGTATTCAGGGTGGCAAACCCTATGTCGAGAAACTGCGGCATATGGCCGACCACTGCAAGGCCATCATTGCCTGGGGTTCCTGCGCCTCTTGGGGCTGCGTCCAGGCGGCAAGGCCGAATCCGACCCGGGCAACGCCCATCCACAAGGTCATTTTCGATAAGCCGATTGTCAAGGTACCCGGGTGCCCACCCATTGCCGAGGTTATGACGGGTGTCATCACCTACATGGTGGCCTTTGATCGACTACCGGAGCTTGATCGTCAGGGGCGCCCGAAAATGTTCTACAGCCAGCGCCTGCATGACAAGTGTTACCGTCGTCCCCATTTCGATGCCGGGCAGTTCGTGGAGCGCTTCGATGATGAGGGTGCGCGCAAGGGCTACTGCCTGTACAAGGTGGGCTGCAAGGGCCCGACGACCTATAACGCGTGCTCTACCCTGGAGTGGAATGGCGGTCTGTCCTGGCCGGTAAAATCCGGTCATGGCTGTCTCGGTTGCGCAGAGGACAATTTCTGGGACAAGGGATCGTTTTACGGTCCGGTCACTGACCTCCATGTCCCGGGTGGTATTGAGGCCACTGCCAATCAGGTAGGCGGGGTCCTGGCCGGCGCGGCGGCGATCGGTGTCGCGGCGCACGCCGCGGCATCCGTGGTCAGCCACATGAAGCAAAAGCGGTCTGAGGAGACCAGCAATGACTAAGACGGTTACGCCGAACGGCTTCACCCTCGACAACAGTGGACAGCGCGTGGTCGTGGATCCTATCTGTCGAATCGAGGGGCACCTGCGCATCGAGGTGAACCTCGACGAACAGAACACGATTCAGAATGCGGTGTCCACCGGCAACATGTGGCGCGGACTGGAGATCATCCTTAAGGGGCGTGACCCGCGCGATGCCTGGGCCTTCACCGAACGTATCTGCGGTGTCTGTACCGGTGTGCATGCGCTGACTTCTGTCAGGGCGGTTGAGGATGCGCTCGGTATTGCGATACCGGAGAATGCCAACACGATCCGCAACCTGATGATGCTGGCGCAGTATACCCAGGATCATCTGGTGCATTTCTATCATCTGCACGCGCTGGACTGGGTGGACGTTGTCAGCGCGCTCAAGGCCGACCCGAAGGCGACTTCGGAGTTGCAGCAGAGTATCTCACCCTGGCCAAAATCCTCGCCGGGTTATTTCCGCAGCGTGCAGGACAAGCTCAAACGGTTTGTTGAGTCCGGCCAACTGGGTCCTTTTGCCAATGCCTACTGGGGCAGCCCTGCCTACAAGCTTCCGCCGGAGGCGAATCTGATGGCGGTCACCCACTACCTCGAGGCCCTGGATTTTCAGCGCGAGATTGTCAAGATCCACACCATTTTCGGCGGTCGTAATCCGCATCCGAACTGGGTGGTAGGCGGTATGCCATGTTCCATCAACGTAGACCAGACGGGGGCGACGGGCACGGTGCACATGGCCTGGCTGAATCAGGTCTCGGACATTATCGATCAGTCCATTACCTTCGTGGACCAGGTCTACATTCCGGACCTGAAGGCGATTGCCTCGTTCTACAAGGACTGGGGCTACGGGGGCGGGCTGTCCAGCAAGAACCTGCTCGCCTATGGTGAGGTCCCGGACCGTGCGAATGACTATTCCAACGACAGTCTGCTGTTACCCGGTGGTGCCATTGTCGATGGCGATCTGAGCACGGTGCATGACGTGGATGTCCGTGATCCTGAGCAGATTCAGGAATTCGTGACGCACTCCTGGTATCGCTACCCCGATGAGACCAAGGGACTTCACCCCTGGGACGGTATCACCGATCCTCATTTCGAACTCGGCCCCAACACCAAGGGTACCAAGACCAACATCCAGGAACTCGACGAGGGCGGCAAGTACTCCTTTGTCAAGGCGCCACGGTGGCGGGGTAATGCGATGGAGGTTGGCCCGCTGGCTCGCTATGTCGTGGCCTATGCGCGGGGTAACGAGGAGATCAAGGATCAGGTCGATGGGCTGCTGCGGGATCTGGATCTGCCATTGGAGGCCTTATTCTCAACGCTCGGACGCACCGCCGCACGCGGGCTGGAGTGTTCCTGGGCAGCGCACAAGATGCGGTATTTCCAGGACCGGCTGATGGCCAACATCAAGGCCGGGGATACAGCCACTGCCAACATGGAGAAGTGGGAGCCCGATACCTGGCCCAGCGTTACCAAAGGTGTGGGTTACGCGGAGGCACCGCGTGGCGCACTCGGCCACTGGATCCACATCAAGGATGGCAAGCTGGAAAATTACCAGGCTGTAGTTCCGACGACCTGGAACGCCTCGCCACGCGATCCCCAGGGCAACATCGGCGCCTACGAGGCGGCGCTCCTGGGTACGCCACTCGCCAAGGCAGATCAGCCCCTGGAAATTCTGCGGACCCTCCACAGTTTCGATCCCTGCCTGGCCTGTTCAACCCATGTGATGTCGCCGGAAGGAGAGGAACTGACGTCGGTCAAGGTGCGCTGAGCCAGAGGAGGCCCGCGATGAGCAGCAAAACTGTCAAAGTGACTCAGGACCCCCTCTATCAGGACCCCGTCTACCCGGTCTATGTGTTCGAGGCTCCCGTGCGCATCTGGCACTGGACAAATGCGCTGAGCATGGTGGTGCTGGCAAGCACCGGATACCTCATCGCCAATCCATTGCCGTCTTTGAATGGCGAGGCCAGCGATCATTTCATAATGGGTAATATCCGCCTGATCCATTTCATCGCGGCCTATGTATTTGCCATCGGTTTTCTGGTGCGCATCTATTGGGCCCTGGTGGGAAACAAGTACTCCAGGGAAATCTTTTACCTGCCTCTGTGGCGTGCGCAGTGGTGGAGGGAGCTGTACCACAAGATCTGCTTCTACCTGTTCATGACCTGTGAGATCCATGAAAACCCGGGGCACAATCCGCTGGCCCAGATTGCCATGTTTTTTCTCAATACCCTGGTGAGCGTTTTCATGATCTTCTCCGGTCTTGCACTGTACGGCGAGGGCCTGGGCCAGGGAAGCTGGGCGGACAGGCTGTTCGGCTGGGTAATACCGCTGATGGGAGGTTCTCAGACCGTCCGTATGTGGCATCTGCTGGGTATGTGGGTGCTCGTCACCTTTGTGATTATCCATATCTATATGTCAGTCCGGGCCGATATTATCAGCCGCCAGGCCAGCATCAGCACCATTATCAACGGCTGGCGCAGACGGGTCCTATAACGACGATTTATCCCCGGAAAGTGAAGGTTGAGCGCCTGCAGCTTCAGGCGCAAGGCTAGGTTACCCAATCTTTCACATTTCGGAATTTACGCCTCCACGAGACAGCTAACGACCATTGTGAACGCACTGCCCGCCACTGACGAATCCCCCTTCGATACATTGATCCTCGGTATCGGTAATGTCCTTTGGGCCGACGAAGGCTTTGGTGTGCGCACGGTGGAGGTGATGAACGCCGAATACTGTTTCCCGGCAGATGCCAGATTGTTGGATGGCGGTACCCAGGGGATGTTTCTGTTGCCTTGGATTCAAACGGCGTCAAACCTGCTCATTTTCGATGCGATTGATTTCGGGTTGGCGCCCGGGGATGTCCGCATTATTCGGGATGACGATGTGCCCCGGTACATGGGGGCCAAGAAGATGAGCATGCATCAGACGGGCTTTCAGGAGGTGCTGGCAGCGGCCAGATTGACTGGTGAGTATCCGGAGCGGCTGGCTTTGATTGGTGTTCAACCGGAGGTGCTGGATGATTATGGCGGCAGTTTGCGGCCGGCTATCAGGGCGCGTATCCCCACTGCCATTAACCTTGGTATCGAACTCTTACGCGAATGGGGTATTGCAGTGGAGCAACGCGAGCAGCCGCTTTCCCCATCTGAACTGATCGGGCCGAATGCGCTCGAGATGGCAGCCTACGAGCTGGGACGGCCGGGCTGAAAGCGTGGCAGTCTGAAATGACACATCCTCTGATTCAGCGTCTGTTTGATGAATACCGGTATCCCGAGGTAACGGTCGAAGGGCACGATGCCTTTGTCAGCCAGCCGGGCGTGAGCGTGCTGTTCTTTGCAGGTGATCCAAAGCGCTATCGGGATACAACAGATGTTGCCGTTGTCCTGCCGGAGCTGGTGAAGGCGTTTGAAGGTCATATCCGGCCAGGTGTCGTTGCAGGTACGTCAGAACTTGAACTTCAAAAACGGTATGGCTTTACCGCCTGGCCAGCGCTGGTTTTCCTAAGAGAAGGCAACTATCTTGGCGCAATAGCAGGTATTCAGAACTGGGCCGAGTATCTTCAGGAGATTGGAGAATTGATCGTGGCGGAACCCAGTCGACCGCCCACGTTCAAGGTGCCGGTTGTAGGCGCCTGAGCCTGCCTTTTGGCGGTTCCCCTGTCATAGACGTTGACGGACTATTTGCGATGAGCATTCAAGGCATTCCCGTTGTAGGCACAGGGCCGGGCAGCCAGCCTGTCGAAGATGACGGGGCCAGGCTCGAATACATCGCCCTGCCCAAGGACATGGCAACCTTTCAGCGCCCGGATATTCCGGAGCCCGAAGCGGTGCAGCATCTGCTCGGTGCGAAACAAGCGATGGACTGGCTGCAGAATGCGCTGAATCAGTACAGGGTGGGATCGCCGGCAATGATGGCGGACATCACGCGCCTCGATACAGACAGCCGCGAACTCATCAACCAGATACTTGGCGAAGGCGAGGTAAGCCTGAAATATGCAGGGACATTTCGCTCGAGAAGTCAGGAGTCTGTATTGGCAGGTGTGTGGCGTACTTTTTACCTCGACAGCGAGGACCAGCTAATCCATGATCTGATTGAGGTGTGTGATGTGCCCGCGCTCGCCCGCTTGCCCGGAACGCAGGAACCGGTGTCGCTGGCGAAGCTCCCGGATGCCAAGGCGCCTCCCCAGGTCATGAATGCCATGCCGATCCTTACCGAACTTCAGGATCAGCGCGAATCCTTCCAACCGGGTCAGGTGGCCCACGTCATTAATCTCACGCTCCTGCCTTTGTCGGAGGAGGATACGCTCTTTCTCGACCAGAAACTTGGACGCGGCCCGGTCGACATCCTGTCGCGCGGTTATGGTAGCTGCCGGGTGATCAGTACCGCGATGCCAAATATCTGGTGGGTGCGTTACTACAATTCCATGGGGACACTCATATTAAATACGCTGGAAGTCGTGGATGTCCCTCTCGCGGCCTGTGCGGCCCAGGACGATATCGAGGATTCTGCCCACAGGCTGAAGGAAATCCTGGAGCCTTATTGGGCGGATATGCGCTGAGTCTCGACGCGCATGGAACGTCTTCACCCCGATGATGCTGGCGATGAATCCGGATACACGAAAGCTCAACACCGGCGAGTTTGATTCGCGTCTGCAGGAAGCTGTGCGGCTGGAATGCCGCATCTGCTGGTATGTCTACGATACGGCAGAAGGAGACGAAGTCGAACAGGTCCCCGCAGGAACGCCATTTTCTCAGTTGCCCGATCACTGGCGGTGTCCCCAGTGTGACGCGGGTAAAGATATGTTCCTGCCGCTTGATGATTAGCGAGTCCGTTAATGAATCGGGTCATTGACAACCTTGTGAGGGCCTATCGACACATCGGGGATGAACGGATCAGCGGATTACCGATATATCACGACAAGCTGTTGGTAGAAGCGGTAGGATTCCAGACCTGGGAGGGCCGCCTGGTGGGCGTTCTCATCACACCCTGGTTCATGAACCTGGTGCTCCTGCCGGGGGATGGGGAGGAATGCTCGGACCTCGCCGCAGGTTCAGCAACGGACTGGGAACTCCCTTCCGGCACGTATCAGTTCAGGACCTCTGTGGTTGAGGGGGTGGGTGTCCATCTCAGCGCGGTACTGTTCTCTAACGTGAAGGCGTTTCCGGATCAGGACACTGCGCGGGCGGTCGCGCAGGAAGTCATGACCAGGATGTTCCAGGAAAGTGGCGGGTTGGATGCGACCGGGGCGGACCGCATGATGGCAGAGGAAGGCGTCTTGAGCAAACCGGTGACCCGACGGGGATTGCTGCGGCGGCTTGTCGCGGTGGGTCAGTCGTAACGGTGAGCTTGTACCATGCATGAGTTATCTGTCTGCCTTGCCTTGATGGACCAGATTCACAAGATCGCGCGCGAGCACAATGCCGCGCGGGTCGAACGGATTGTCTTGAAGATCGGTCCGCTTGCGGGTGTGGAAGCGACTCTGCTGGAAAATGCCTTTCCCCTGGCTGCAGCAGGCACCCTCGCGGAGGGTGCTGCGCTGGTGATGAAGGCGAGTCCTGTGGTTGTCAAATGCACCGAGTGTGGCGCGGAATCAACAGTGGCGCCGAACCGGCTGTTGTGCGCGCGCTGTGGTGACTTCCGTACCCGACTTGTCAGTGGAGACGAGCTGCTGTTGGAGAAACTGGAACTTACACTGATGCATGAGAAGACCGGACTCGATCCCCCCGATTCGCAAGAGGCAATACAGCGTAGCGGACTGCAAGACTCCACTCGGGATATGTCATGAGTGTCAGTGTGCTGCTGTTGGGATTTATGATCGGTATGCGTCACGCGCTGGACGCAGACCATGTGGCCGCAGTGGCATCACTGGCAACCCGCAGCCAGTCCATTTCCGACACCGTGAGGCAGGGAGCGTTCTGGGGATTGGGGCACACGGCCACCCTGTTCCTGTTTGGCACTATCGTTCTGACGTTGGATGCGGTGATATCGGAGCGACTGGCCCAGGGGCTGGAGTTCATGGTGGGGTTAATGCTTGTCGTGCTGGGTGTCGACGTATTGCGCCGCATGATCAAAGACAGGATTCATTTTCATGCGCATCGGCATGTAAATGGCGCGATTCATTTTCACGCGCACTCCCACGCCGGCGAAAAGGGCCACGATCCAGATCACCACTGTCATGATCATTCCAGGGATTTTCCTGTGCGTGCCCTGTTCGTGGGTTTGATGCATGGCATGGCCGGTTCGGCAGCGCTGATTCTGTTGACCTTGCAGGCTGTGGACACACCAGGTCAGGGGCTGCTGTATATTGCCCTGTTCGGTGCGGGATCGATTTTGGGTATGATGGGACTGTCCGCCGTCATTGCCATTCCGTTACATGTTTCAGGGATGGGGCGGAGGCTGACATGGTTGCATACGGGTTTGCAGGCCACCATCGGCATTGTGGCCATGGTCATGGGGACCATGCTGGCTTACCAGATTGGGGTAACAGAGGGCTTTTCCGTCCAGTGATGCGTAGAGACGGTGGAAAGCTGATGTCTGTGCGGAAGTGCACGGAGAATTGCGTCGTTAGTCGGCGGCCGGGAGACCGGTATCCGAAGTACCAAAGCTGCAGCGAGGGTCCAAAGTCGACGCGGGATTGGCCGTGACAGCCCTTTTGCCGGGGCTGGCGATGCTGTTTTTCCGCACCAGCGCCTTTATCAGTGCCGAGCCTGAAGCGGCACCCCTGTGAGAAACGCGAGTCTAAGCCGCCCGAGCCAAGGTCTGCTTTTTCAAATAGGCTTCCATTCTGGGTACGAAGTGCGGGATCACATCCGGAAGCATCTTGGGTAGCAGGTTCTGCATGACCGTGGGCATCAGGTCCGGCATCTGTTCCTTCATGTAGTCCGGCATCGGCACGACCTTTTCCATTGCCTCGATCATGTCGGGCATCAGCTTGGGCAGCATCCCGGGGAGAAGCCGCGGGAACAGGGTCGGCAACATCGGTCGCATCATCACCCACATGGCGTCGCGCACACCCTCCGATGACGCCCGGGTCCACTTCATGACACCGCGGAACGGTTGGGGCATGGCCTCGATCATTTCCGGCAGCATACTGGCCATGAACTCTGCCATGGCCTGTGGCTTCAGAAGTTTGATCATGGCCTCGAAGGTTTCCCACTGTTCGACGGCACTGGCGGTTGGATCAGGGAGTTTTATCCCCAAGCCTTCCGCGGCGACGTGTGCCAGGTCCATGATCGGCAGGGGGCTGTTCGTCTTGCTGGCGGTGACGCGAAACTGCACTTCGCAGCAGGGGCACAGGGCAACCAGCGCGTCGGCCCCGGTCGCCTCTGCTTCCTTCAGGCGAATATCGCCGATCCTCACGGCGGCGCCGTCAGGATCCTCCAGCAAGCTGAGCACGCTCCCGCAGCAATGGGCATTCTCCCGGTTGTATTCCATCTCCTTCAGCTCCACACCCGGGATGGCCTGCAACAGGTCGCGCGGTGGCTCGTAGATCCCCCCGGCCCGCCCGATATGGCAGGAGTCGTGCCAGGTGAGCTTGCGAGGTACCTCGTGGGTGAACTTGAGCTCCCCCGTTTTCAGCCGTTCCGCCAACACCTCGGAGTAATGCCGTGTCTCAAAATCGAAGGGGATACCCAGCTTCTTTGCCCACTGTGGATAATAGGTATGCCAGGCAAGCCAGCAGGCGGGACAGGATGTGATCACGGTCTTGACCCCACGCTCCTGCATGGCACTCACATTGTGGCGGAAGATTTTTTCGAACGTATCCCACTTGCCTGAACAGAGTATCGGAATGCCGCAGCACGCTTCCTCCTCTCCCAGATAGGTAAAATCCACGCCCGCCGCGCACAATAGACGCGCCGTGCCCTCGGCGATATCCGTTTCCACCAGGCTGGCTGTGCAGCCTGCAAAGTAGCCAATCTCCGCCCTGGGACTGATTTTTTGCTTGACCTCGTCCGGCACCCACTGGGAACGCTGCGACTCGCTGGTGGAGCAGCCTGAGAAGTAGATACCTTTCGCGCCTGCCTCGCTGCGCGCCCGTACCTCCGCAGACATCCAGTCGGTGCGCTGTATCTTGTAGGCGCCCCACACATTGAGCTCTTTCTCCGCCGAGGCCCGCATGACCTCGAAGGGTGGCATGGTAAGCCCGCCCCGATTCTGCACAAGCTCACCCCGCATCTTCATCCAGCTTGATTCGTTGGGCAGCTCCAGCGGGCACTTGACGTTGCACATCTCGCAGGTGGTGCAGGCGAGGAAGTTCTCGACCCATTCCTGGGTCATCTCTGCGCGGCCTTCCATGTAGTCTCTGAGGAAAAACCAGCGCCCGCGCGGCGACTCTGATTCCCAGCCACGCCCGTAATACTGGTCGCATTCATCCACGCAGTAGCCGCACTGCGCACAGGCATAGGCGTACCAGGCCACATCGTCGGGGATGCCCCGTTTCCCCTGACCCTTGATGCGCTCACCCACAGGGCTCTTCATCAGGTTGGCCGGTGTTCGCGCCAGGGCTTCAAAGGGCAAGAACATCCCGACCACCAGGCCCATCAGTCCACTGTCAATGACCTTGCGCGGGTTGAGCAGACGCTCCGAATCGATCTGCGCCTTGAAGTCTTTGAGCCGGCGCACCCGTTCAGGGCCAAGCACGGTATCCGCCTGACTGGCGAAGTACAAACCGGTGGAGTAGGGACGGCCACCGTATTTCTTGGCAATTTTGACCAGAGACAGCGAAAGGCTGTAGGCGATGCCGAAACTCAGTTTTCGTTCATCATGCGGTATAAAACCCAGGAGTGTGACCAGCCCTTCTGACTTGCCGTTCACGTCGACCTGCACCATCCCCTCCAGGCTCAAGGGATGTTTGATGACCGCATCCATCTCCTCAAGGGCCATGTGCAGACTGTTAAGGGGGACAACGACCTCCGCGGGCAACAGGCTGGGACCCAGACGCTTGATGTGCATGATAGCAAACCGTTCCGTCCACTCGTGGTCGGCCAGGGACTGATCCAAAGGCTCACCGTCATGCGCGGCGAGCAAGGGCGCGAGGGCCTTATCGGCCTCAGCCCACCGCTCTTCCGGGGCGACCAGCAGCAGGGTATAGCCGTCCTCGACCAGGCGCGGGCGCGCCTCCTCCACCGGCTCGCCGTGCTCAAGCCTGGACGGCAGCTGATTCTTGAGCCGGGCCATGGTGGGATTGATGAAGCTGACCGACCATAAAGGGACCCTCTCCGCAATGATGGCTTGTAAGGCGGCGGCCATGCCTGCGGCGGAGCCAAACCTGAATGCACGCACGCGCTCGGGCAGTTTATTGCGTACCTGCAAGGTAACCTCGGTGATGAAGCCGGTGATGCCCTCGGCTTCGCTCACGAGATCCAGTTCTTCACCCTGGAACGTGCGGATCTCTGCGTTGGGAAGCACCACGCGTGCCGAGACAACATTATCGCGGAAACACCCGTACTCGAAGCTGCCGTAGCCGACTCCCCCCTGGGCCAGCCAGCCCCCTACGGTGGAGGAGGGAGCGCTGGAGGGATAGGTCCTCAAACTGAGCCCATGCTTTGCCAGCTGATCCTCCAGATCTCCCCATACCACAGCTGGTTCCACACGCACCGTCATTGCGTCCTTGTCGACCTCGGTTATCCGCCTCATGCGGGACATGCTCACCGAGATCCCGCCCTTCACGGGGAGTACGCCTCCATAACCTGAGGTGGCCTTGGCACGGGGAACGAGATATACCTTGTTCCGATTCGCCCAGTTGACCAGTGCGACGATCTCCGTTTCCGTTGCCGGCTGCACTACAGCGTCTGCGGTGGCCGAACCGATGATCGGTCTGATGAGCCTGGGCACCGCGCCGACATCATGGCTGTAGATGCGGCGCTCCTCCTTGTCGAAACTCACCCACTTGCCGAACATGTCGCGCAACTGCTCTTGTTGCACTTGAGATAACGCTTTCATTGCGCCAAGCCTCACCTATTACACCGAAATCAGCTAGTGCTAACACTATATCCTGGACAGTTGCGCCGGCATTTGACCACCGTCAATTAAAGGTGAAGGAGGCGCGTGGCATCATGCCGATGCCCGCTGCCGGGCGGTTTACAGACTTACCGGCAGACGGGCCTGATGCGACCTTGCCGGTGCTGGCTGCGAGCAGCAGACCGGTTGCGGCTACGATTGTTTTATCAGAGCCTTCGATCGCCTGCCAGACGGGCGTTGGCCGCCTGGCGAGGGAGTCGGGCGAGGACGTGAACTGCGATAGTGGTGGTCCGCAGGCCGTTAACTCGTTATCATTGTGGGAGTTTATTGGCGGCAGGGAGGTCGGGGATACCGATTCCGGCGGCCAGGGACCGGGATTCGGTATCCCCGGGGCATCGTGGACTTGTCTTGTTGCCGAGTTGGTTGAGGGGGCAGCGTGAGTAATCTCAGGCACGCGTTCAACTTGAGTCTGTTCCTGTTCGTTATCTGGCTGCTCTTGTCGGGTCGTTATACGCCGCTGCTGCTGGTGTTGGGCGCGCTCTCAACCCTGTTTGTGGTGCTGGTAGCCATCCGCGTGGACCTGGTCGATCGCGAGATGCATCCGGTGCTTCTCAAGCCCTCGGCGTTACTTTACTGGCTATGGCTGGCGGGGCAAGTCATCAAGTCAAACATCGATGTGACCCGACGCATCCTGGATCCGCGGCTGCCGATTGCACCGACCGTTATCAGGCTCAGAGCGACTCAGCGTACCGACCTTGGCCGCGTAAGCTATGCCAACTCCATTACGCTGGTGCCGGGGACAGTTGCCATCGATGTCGAAGGGGATGCCGTCACGGTGCATGCCTTGACCAGAAAGGCGGCTGCCGATCTCGAAGGCGGCGAAATGAACCGCCGCGTGAGCAATATGGAGGTGACATTCTAGTGTTTGCCGTGGCCGCAACGGCGATTCTGGTGGCGATTGCCCTGGCCCTGGTTCGGGCCTTTCGAGGACCGAGCCTTTTTGACCGGATCCTCGCGGTCAACATGATCGGCACCCATACCGTGCTGATGGTCGCGGTGCTCGGGTTCCTCAATGGGCGACCGGAGTATCTGGATATCGCCCTGGTTTATGTCTTGATCTCATTTGTCAGTACGATTGCGGTGCTCAAGGTCTGCACACAGTGCAGGTTTGGAGCGCGCGAAAATGGCGAAACGACGAAGAAAACATGATGGCTGGACTGCTCGATTTCCTGAGCTGGATCTGTCTGCTGGGTGGGGCATTCTTTGTACTCACCGGTGCGATCGGGATTCTGCGCCTGCCGGATTTCTTTACCCGGCTCCATGCCCTGGGGGTGTGCGATACCATGGGGGTGGGCCTCACGCTCCTCGGGCTGATGTTGCAGAGCGGGCTGAATCTGGTGACGGTCAAATTACTGCTCATTTTCTACTTCGTCGTCTTTACCGGACCGACGGCCACGCATGCCCTGGCCGTGGCGGCGCTGGCCGGGGGCTACGAGCCGGTGGTCGATGATACGGAGCCACAACAATCGAACACCTGATAGACATCGTACTGCTGGCACTGCTCGCGATCACGGCGCTGGCAATCGTGCGCCTGCGCAGCCTGCTGGCGGTCGCCATGCTGACCAGCATCTACAGCCTGTTGTCGGCCTCATTATTCGTGGTCCTGAACGCAGTGGATGTTGCCCTGACCGAGGCCGCAGTCGGTGCCGGATTTTCCACCATCCTGATGCTGGCAACCATTGCACTGACGGCCGATGTGGAAAAGACCCCCAGGCATAGGCCACTGCTGCCCCTGGCGGTCGTCATCGCCACAGGCGCCGCCCTGATATATGGGACGCTCGACATGCCGCGCTACGGAGACCCGGATGCACCTATTCACAAGCACGTTGTTCCGGCCTACCTCCACGATGCGCCGACCGAGATTGGCGTACCCAACGTGGTGACCTCCGTGCTTGCCAGTTACCGCGGTTACGACACCCTGGGAGAGGTGGCGGTCATCTTTACGGCGGGTGTGGGGGTGCTGGTTCTGCTCGGTGGGCGTTCCAGGAGACGCGACGTCGAGGGAAGGCAAGAGTGAAATAACAGATGATCGTTCTTCGGGTCATTACCAAGCTGTTTTTTCCGTTGATCCTGCTATTTGCACTGTACGTGCAGTTCCACGGTGACTACGGGCCCGGCGGCGGCTTTCAGGCCGGCGTGATCTTTGCCACCGCATTCATTCTCTATGCCATGGCCTTTGATCTCGAGCATGCGCAGCGGATCATTCCACCCGCACTGCTGCGCATCGCGATGGCCGCGGGTGTGCTGATATACGCCGGCGTCGGGTTTGAGAGTCTGGTGCTGGGAGGCAACTTTCTCGAATACCGCGTGCTTGCCGAGGACCCGGTGCATGGTCAGCATCTCGGCATCATGCTCATCGAACTGGGTGTCTTTATCACGGTCGCCTCCGTGCTGATCACGGTCTATTACGTATTTATGGGGCGGCGCGGCTAGCGGCGGCCGGTAGGCTGCCTGGATCCCGGTATTCGCGATGTTGACCCTGCTCGGGCTTTACAACTACTGGATTGTCATCATCCTGATGATGATCGGTTTCTATGTGGTCATCGCGCGACCCAATCTGATCAAGAAGATCGTCGGGCTTTTCATCTTTCAGACATCAGTGTTCATTCTGTTCATCAGTATGGCGAAAGTGGAGGGCGGTACTGCGCCGATTATCGAGGCGGGCGTGGTCAGCTACTCAAACCCCTTGCCCCACGTGCTCATCCTCACTGCGATTGTCGTCAGCGTTGCCACCACGGCCTTAGGCCTGGCGCTGGTGGTGCGTATCCGGGAGGCGTATGGGACGATAAATGAGGACGAGATACACGTCCAGGACGAGGAAGCGTGAGGCAGGGCCGGTGCTAGCGCCCCACCTCCCGGCGCTGCAGGTCGCGGTGCCTCTCGTCTCCGCGCCGGTCTGTCTGCTGTTACGCAATCCCCGCCATGCCTGGGCCTTCACACTCATGGTCAGCGGGGCCGTGCTGGCGATTGCCGTTTTGCTGCTGCAGCGCGTGTTTGCCGAAGGCACGGTTGCGTATGCCATGGGAGCCTGGGCGGCACCCTGGGGCATCGAGTACCGGGTGGACATGGCGGGCGCGCTGATGGTCCTGATCGTGGCGTCGATTGGCGCAGTCGTCATGCCGTTCGCCTACAAAAGCGTGCGCCACGAACTCCCGGAAAGCTGCATCGGCCTTTTCTACACCTGCTACCTGCTGAGTCTGACCGGTCTGCTGGGTATCGTTGTGACCGGTGATGCATTCAATCTGTTCGTGTTTCTTGAGATTTCCTCACTGTCATCCTATGTGCTGATCAGTCTCGGCGCGACGCGCCGCGCGCTGACCGCTGCCTATCAGTATCTCGTCATGGGCACGATCGGCGCGACCTTTATTCTGATCGGCGTCGGGCTGCTGTACATGATGACCGGCACGCTCAACATGCTGGATCTATCGCAGCGCCTGCCCGCGGTAGCCGATACGCGCACGATACAGGTGGCATTTGCCTTCGTTACCGTCGGCGTCAGTCTCAAACTGGCGCTGTTTCCGCTGCATCTCTGGCTGCCCAACGCCTATGCTTACGCACCCTCTGTGGTGTCGGCGTTTATTGCCGCAACAGCAACCAAGGTCGGCGTTTACGTGTTATTGCGTCTGTTTTTCACCGTGTTCGGCGCGCAGTTCTCTTTTGGTGCGATGCACGTCGGGGATATCCTCATGGTCCTGGCCGCTGCCGCCATGCTGGTGGCCTCCCTGGTGGCGGTATTCCAGGATAATGTCAAACGCATGCTGGCGTATTCCAGTGTTGCGCAGATCGGCTATATCGTGCTCGGGGTCAGCCTCGCGTCCGCTGCGGGAGTGTCGGCGGGCATGCTGCATCTGTTCAATCATGCCTTGATTAAGGGTGCGCTGTTCCTGGTGATGGGCTGCATCTTCCTGCGGCTGGGCTCGGTTGACATCCGCGACATGAGCGGTCTCGCCAAACGAATGCCGCTGACCATGGCTGCCTTTGTCGTCGCGGGCCTGAGTCTCATCGGCGTACCCCTGACCACGGGTTTTGTCAGCAAGTGGTCTCTGGTCGATGCCGCATTGATCGATGGCCGATGGCCGCTTGCGGGTTTGATTCTGGTCAGTTCCCTGATCGCCCTGGTCTACGTCTGGCGCGTCGTCGAGACGGTTTATTTCCAGCCAGTTGCTGCACGGATGCGCGGGGTAAGAGAGGCGCCGGCCGCAATGCTCATCCCCACCTGGGTACTCATCGCCGGGAATCTTTACTTCGGCATCGATGCGTCATTGCCATCGGGCATGGCACGGCGAGGTGCGGAGACCTTGCTCGGGCTTGCCGGCCAGTGATGCCGTGACACACATGGGTCGCGGTTCAGCGTGAGTCCGGAAGCAACAGTACTGGCGGCGGTCACCCTGCCGTTTGGCGCGATGCTGCTCATCGCGGCTTCGCGACGCCACCCCGACCTGCGGGAGTCGGTGACTCTGCTGGCCTCGGGAGGCCTATTCCTGCTGGTCTTCTCGCTGCTCGGCGAAGTGCTGGAGGGCGGGTCACCTGCCGCAGTGCTTGTCGAGACACTGCCCGGCCTGACCATAGCATTCAGCGTCGAGCCGCTGGGCCTGCTGTTTGCGCTGCTCGCGAGTTTCCTCTGGATAGTGACCTCGCTGTTTTCCATAGGCTATATGCGCGCTCATCAGGAGCGGCATCAGACCCGTTTCTACGGCTATTTCGCGGTGGCGCTGGGCAGCGCCATGGGAATCGCTTTCGCGGGAAACCTGTTTACGCTGTTCATCTTCTACGAAGCGCTTACCCTCTCGACCTATCCCCTGGTCACTCACGCCGGCACCAATGCGGCGCGTGAAGGCGGTCGCATCTACCTCGGCTTTCTGCTCGGCACGTCCGTGGGGCTGTTTCTGCTGGCCCTGGTCTGGACCTGGTCGTTGACCGGAACGCTCGATTTCCGTGCCGGCGGCATCCTCAAGGGTGTCGTCGCACCCGGGACCGCTGGCGTGCTGCTTGTCCTGTATGTGTTCGGTATCGGCAAGGCGGCGCTCATGCCCTTGCACCGCTGGTTGCCGGCGGCTATGGTCGCACCGACACCGGTAAGCGCATTGCTCCATGCCGTTGCCGTCGTGAAGGCCGGTGTTTTCGCCATATTGAAGGTGTCCGTGTATATATTCGGTATTGACTACCTGGCTGAAGTCCCGGTCACGCAATGGCTGATGTATGTCGCGGGGGCAACCGTGCTGCTGGCGTCATTCGTAGCGCTCAAACAGGACAATCTGAAACTGCGGCTCGCCTATTCGACCATCAGCCAGCTTGCCTCTATCGTGCTGGGCGCCCTGCTGGCAACGCCGCTTGGTATCGTGGGTGGCGGTATGCACATAGTCATGCATGCCTTCGCCAAGATCACGCTGTTTTTTTGCGCCGGTGCCATCCTGGTTGCGACAGGCAAGACCCAGGTCAGCGAGATGCTCGGGCTCGGACGGCGCATGCCGATCACGATGGCTGCGTTCTTTGTTGCCAGTCTCAGCATGGTAGGCCTGCCGCCGTTGGGGGGTTTCTGGAGCAAGTGGTTTCTTGCCCTGGGAGCACTGGATGCGCAACAGCTGGCGATGCTTGCCGTGCTGCTTGCGAGTTCGATGCTCAACGTTGCCTATCTGCTGACGATCCCGGTGCGAGCCTTCTTCGGCAGTGCCGATGATGATGCCGGGCAAACGGGTCTGCGGGAAGCACCGGTGGCCTGTGTGTCCGCTCTGCTTCTGACAGCGACGGGCTGCCTGGTGCTGTTTGTGGCACCGGGGCCTGTGTACCAGCTGGTGCAGCTGGTGGTGCCGCAGTAGGGGGGAAGCGTGGCGCAAGAGCGACAGCACATCTTTGATAAGCCAAAGAATGTCAGACGCCTGCTGTGGACATTCTACCTGGCCTGTGCGCTGCTGCTGGCAGCGGATTTTATCTATCACCGGCACGTTATCCATGACTGGGAATCACTGTGGGGTTTCTATGCGCTGTTTGGTTTTTCCGCCTGCGTCTCACTGGTCCTGATTGCCAAGCAGCTGCGCAGGATACTGATGCGTCCGGAAAACTACTATGACGAGTAGTGTGCCGCCGTTCGTCGTATTCTTCGCCGCTGCGCTGCTGGCGGCCATGCTGCCTGGCCGCTCGCGCATCATAGTGCTGGTGCTTGCCCCGCTGGTGAGCGGTTTTCAGCTGATCGAGGTGCCGGAAGGGCTGCGCGTGACGGTTCCGGTCATGGGCTATGAACTGACGCCGTACCGGGTCGACCGGCTGAGCCTGTTGTTCGGGTACGTGTTCAATCTCGCTGCTTTTCTCGGCATTGTTTTCTCGCTGCATGTGCGTGACCGTTGGCAGCATGTCGCCGGCCTGTTCTATGCCGGCAGTGCGGTGGGCGCCGTGTTGGCCGGCGACCTGGTCACGTTTTTTGTCTTCTGGGAGATCGCTGCGATCTCCTCCGCGGTGCTGATCTGGGCCAGACGTACACCCGCGTCGCTGGCCGCGGGGCTGCGCTACCTTGTCATACAGTTTTCGTCGGGTTTGCTGCTGCTGGCCGGCATGCTGATGCGTTTCCACGAAACCGGCTCGCTCAGCTTTGACTACATTGGTCTGGCCGGTGTCTCGGGCTGGCTGCTGTTCCTGGCATTCGGCATCAAATGCGCCTTTCCGCTGCTGCACAACTGGATGACGGATGCCTATCCTGAAGCGACACCCACGGGCGCGGTGTTCCTCAGTGCCTTCACGACCAAGGCAGCGGTGTATGCGCTGGCGCGAGGCTTTCCCGGTACCGACCTGTTGATCTATATCGGTGCCCTGATGACCTGTTTTCCGATCTTCTATGCCGTCATTGAAAATGATCTGCGCCGGGTACTCAGTTACAGCATTATCAACCAGCTCGGTTTCATGGTCTGTGGGGTCGGCATAGGCACCGCTCTTGCCATAAACGGCGCCGTATCGCACGCCTTCAGCCACGTGATCTACAAGGGTTTGTTGTTCATGGCCATGGGCGCAGTGCTGCATATGACAGGCAAGATCAAGGGAACCGAGCTCGGCGGTCTTTACAAAACGATGCCCATTACAACGGGACTCTGCATCGTCGGCGCCTGCTCGATTTCGGCCTTTCCTCTGTTCAGCGGCTTTGTCAGCAAGTCAATGGTGATGGCGGCGGCGCTGCAGGAAGGCTATAAGGGGATCTGGCTGGCGCTGCTGTTGGCGTCGGCGGGTGTATTCCACCATGCCGGCATCAAGATTCCGTTCTTTGCGTTCTTCGCCAGCGACTCAGGGATCCGCATTCGCGAGCCGCCATGGAACATGCTGCTGGCGATGGCTGTTGCAGCCGTGCTGTGCGTGTTCATCGGGGTCTATCCCTGGCTGCTTTACAGCCTGTTGCCCTTTCCGGTGGCGTATTCACCCTACACCGGCACGCACGTGATTGCGCAGCTGCAGCTGCTGTTTTTTGCGGCGCTGGCTTTCGCCTGGCTCAAACTGAGCGGGCTGTACCCGCCGGAAATCCGCGCGGTCAATATCGATGCGGAATGGGTTTACCGGCGGCTGGCACCGCGTGCGCTTCGGCGTGCAATGGGTGCCGCCCTGGCATTGCATCTGCGCCTGCAAATGGGCTTCCTGCGACGTCTGGGCACGGTTATCGGTACGCTGTTCCTGTATTATGGACCCCAGGGTATTCTTGCCCGCACCTGGGCGACCGGCAGTATGGTTTTGTGGGTGGTGATCCTGCTCGGAATCTACCTGATCGCCTATTACTATTGACCGGCCCGTGTTGCACCGCCCGGTTCTGATCACCGGGTAGTGTGCACGCGTTGTCAGCATATCCGCGGCAGCGGGTCGTCTTCCAGTTCCTCAAGAATCCGTTCACCGCCGAGTTCGGTCTCAAGGATAACGTACGGACTGTCGTCAACGAGGGCGCCAATCCTCGCCGCCTGTTCGCCACCGGGGAGCGATTGCCAGGCCGCCAGCGCACCGGCAGCCTGGCCTGGAGATACGACTGCGACGACACGCCCCTCGCAGGCCAGGAACAGCGGGTCGTAGCCCAGCATGTCGCACACTGACTGCACCGGGTCACGCACCGGAATCCGCGCCTGTTCGAGCCGAATCCCCAGGCGGGTTGCATGCTGCAGTTCATGCGCGACCGTGGCCAGGCCGCCGCGGGTCGGGTCGCGCATGAAGCGAAGGCCGGGATTGTCGATCAGGGCACGGGTAAAGGGCAGGACACTGGCCGCATCGGAGCGCACCTCACCGCGCAGTCCGAATTGCTCACGGGCCAACATCACGGCGATGCCATGATCGCCGACCGGTCCGCTGACGAGCAGAACATCACCAGCCTGGATCTTGTTCAGGCCGAGCTTGCCCGGTGCGAGGTCGATGCCGATACCGGTGGTGGCGAGATACAGACCGCCCCCTTGGCCGCGAGGCACGACCTTGGTGTCACCGGCGATGACCCGAACGTCGAGTTCGGCGGCGGCGGCCGCGAGGCTGGCGATGATGCGGTCGAGCTGGGCTATTTCCATGCCCTCCTCGATGAAGGCATTGAGGCTCAGGTAGCGTGGCAGGCCGCCGGCAACCGCAATGTCGTTGCTGGTCCCGTGCACGGCAAGCGAGCCAATATCCCCACCGGGAAACTCCAGTGGCTGAACCGTAAAGCCGTCGGTCGTGAACAGCAGCGGACCCGCGTCGAGCTGCAGCCTCGCCGCATCGACCTGCACGTCCAGCGACGGATTGCGCAGATGTCGCGCAAACAGCCCGTCGATCAGTTCGCGCATGAACCGCCCGCCGTTGCCGTGTGACAGAGAGATATGGTCTTCGCTCATGGGGGGTGCGTGTCAACAGGCCTGGTAGATTGTAACGTGATAATAAGGGATCCTCACCCATTAAGCTGAGTGCCAGTAATTTTTCTATTAGCCACGGAATCCACGGAAAAACACGGAAAGAAGTCTAACCCGGATTTCTCACCGGGCGGCGGTGGATCATTTTAATGTATGAGGTAGTGAGCAGAGCGATGAACCATCAAAAGACAGTGTGTTATCGGGCAGTGCCTATCCCGGCCCTGGCTGGTTCTCGCGCGCCCGGACTTGCTCTTCACTCAAGTGGTAGCGACGGCTACCACTTTATCGCGCCCAGGGTTCGGCTACGCCAAGCCCGCTTCGCAGGCGAAAGGTCCACTGGACCTTTCGCTTTCCTGGCTCCGCCCAGAGCGGCGTCCAGACACGCGATCCCTGCGCCAGCATCCGGGATCCCGGTGAGAATTCCGGGCTAATCGTTGTTGGTTCTTTCCGTGTTTTTCCGTGGATTCCGTGGCCATTCTATCCGTCATCGTCAGATTGAAGAATCCTAGGCTGTTCCGGTACTGCCAAGATACTCGATGACCTGCCCGTAACTGATGGCGGCGTCATTGCAGGGCAGCCGAGAGGGCAGCCGCGCCGAGAAACCTTCGCTCTCGAGGAGCCTGACGGCCTGTTCGACAAGCTGACGGTTCTGGAAGACACCGCCCGTCAGTCCGACCCGCGCGACACCGGTTTCTTCACGAATCAATTGCGCCTGGCGCAGAATCACACGGGCCAGTGTGGCGTGGAAGTCCGCGGCACGCTCAGGGACGGGCTGGCTGACATCGCTGAGGTATGGCAGCAGGGGCGCCCAGTCGCTGCGCAGAATTCCCTGGGCATCGCGCTCGAGCGGCAATTCCATCGGCGTACCGATGGTCTGGCTGCAGGCTTCGAGGTACATCGGGCCCTGGCCCTCGAAACTGGCCCGGTGCAGAAGGCCGCTCAGGCTTGCCGCGGCGTCGAAGAGGCGCCCGGCGGCACTGCTCTGGGGTGTGTTGAGCCTGCGTGTCCAGGCGTGGTGCAGCAGTTCTGTGTCCGTTACCGGCGGATCCCAGGGGTGGTCTGCCTCCCAGCACAGCGCTGCCGCACTGCGCCAGGGCTCGCGTCCGGCCAAGTCTCCGCCCGGAAGGTGGAAGGGGCGGAAACTGGCCTTGCGTTCCCAGTGACCGGGGGTGCCGAGCAGGGCCTCGCCGCCCCACAGCGTGCCGTCTTCACCATAGCCCGTTCCGTCCCAGGTAAACACCAGCCAGGGCCCGTCTGCCGGCTGCTCACCCACGAGTGCGGCGGCATGTGCACGGTGGTGGAAGATCCGGGTCACGGGCAGGCCCGAGTTGATCGCCCAGCGGCTGGTCGCATAGGCGGGATGAGCATCGCAGACGACAGCTTTGGCTGTCACGGCGTAGAGTGTCTGCAGATCCTCGACAAGCTGGCGGAACACGTCAAGACTGCGTTGTGTTCCCATGTCCCCAATGTGCGGGGAAACGACAACCCGGTCTTCCCAGGCCAGGGCCAAGGTTGCCTTCATATGCGCACCGACGGCAAGTATGGGACGGGACAACCGCGCCGGAAGAGCGAGTTCGAGTGGTGCGCAGCCGCGGCCGAGCCGTAGCGGGCGCATCGCGCCCGCGCTGAGACGATAAACGGGGTCATCGGCAGGCCGTACGATGGGCCGGTTGTGATGCAGGAAGGCGTCGGCCACATGTCCCAGTCGCCGTCGAACGGCGGCGGGTTCGGTCAGCACCGGTTCGCCACTGATGTTGCCCGAGGTCACCACCAGCGGCGCGGCAAAATCCTTCGCCAGCAGATAATGCAGCGGGCTGTAGGCAAGCATGACACCGAGTTCCTTGAGTCCCGGTGCGATGTGTGGCGACAGCCTGCTGCCGGCTTGCCTGCGTGCCAGGACAATGGGGCGCACCGGACTCATGAGGATTTCGACTTCTGCCTCGGCAAGTTCGACCTCGCCGCGCACGCTCGCCAATCCATCGGGCCCGCCGAAGGGAAACATGACGGCCAGTGGCTTGTGCGGCCGGGGTTTTCGTTCACGCAGGCGCATGACGGCCCTGTCATTGCCTGCATCACAGACCAGGTGGTAACCGCCGATGCCGCGGATGGCGACAATCTGGCCTTGTGTCAATGCGCGGCACGCAGCAGTCAGGGCGGTTTGGGTCTCGGCGCTTGATTCCGTTCGATCATGAAAACTGAGTTGCGGGCCACAGGCGGGGCAGGCGACGGGCTCGGCATGAAAGCGCCGGTCGCCGGGGTTGTCGTATTCCGCCTGGCAGGCTGGACAAAGTCTGAAGTCGGCCATGCTGGTATTGACGCGGTCGTAGGGCAGACGGCGGATCAGGGTATAGCGGGGGCCACACTGGGTACAGTTGGTAAAGGGGTACCGGTAGCGACGCTCGCGGGGCGCATCGAGTTCGGCAAGGCACGGGGCACACGTGAAGTAGTCGACCGGAACATGGATACGCGGGGGCGCCGCCGCGTTGCTGGGGCGGATGATGAAATCCTGTGTGTTGATCGCAGCGACGGTTTCGGCGAGACTGATCGCGGGCTCCGCGATGGCGGGAGACTCGTCGATCAGTGCCCGGGCAAACGCCTCGAGGACCTCGGTCGATGCCTGGGCGACGATTTCCACGCTGCCGGTCTGGTTGCATACCCAGCCGCTGATACCCAGCCGCGTGGCGAGGCGGTAAACGAAGGGCCGAAATCCCACGCCCTGCACCTGACCCGTAACAACCCACCGGCGGGTGGCTGTGTACATCAATATTACCTGGATGGAGTACTCGGATTGCCCTGTGGATTCCCGTCCCTGAACACCGGAAAATCCACAGTACCGTAGCGCCAGGCGTGTCGCAAGGCATTGAGTTGCAGTGGCCCGGCACCGGGGCGTTCCCCTGCCTCTGGCGGCTGGACCGCAGCAGGCTGACGCCGCATACTGGCGCGCGGCGGAGTCAGGGTCACTGGAATAACAGCATGCACGCAACCTTGCCATTACTGGTCGATACCGATTTCCCCCCGATCCGGCGCGGGAGGCTGGAGACGCTGCAGGTGAACCTTGGCTATCGCTGCAATCAGCAGTGCCTGCATTGCCATGTTGCGGCCAGTCCCCGGCGCAAGGAGATAATGGACCGGCGTACGGTGGATCAGGTGCTCGAGTTTCTGGTCAGGTCCAATGTCGCCACGCTCGACCTGACTGGCGGTGCGCCGGAATTGAATCCGCATTTCCGCTCTATGGTCGGGGCGGCTCGTGCGGCGGGTGTCCATGTGATTGATCGCTGCAACCTGACCATCCTGGAAGAAACGGGGCAGGAAAATCTGGCTGAATTTCTCGCCGGGCAGGGCGTCGAGGTCGTCGCGTCGCTGCCCTGTTATCAGGGAGAGAATGTTGATCGCCAGCGTGGCGAGGGTGTCTTTGTCGACTCACTCAGGGCGCTGACGCGGCTCAATGCGCTGGGTTACGGGCAACCCGGTTCGGGCCTTGTGCTGAACCTGGTTTACAACCCCCAGGGCCCCGTATTGCCACCGGCGCAATGCGAACTGGAGGCTGATTACCGGCGTGAACTCGGGAACCGCTACCGCATTCGCTTCAATCATCTGCTGGTGCTGATCAATATGCCCATTCAGCGTTTCGGCAGCACGCTGGTCTCCCGCGGTCAGTTCACGGCCTATATGGCGCTGCTTCGGCAAGCGCACCGGGCCGATAATCTGGGCTCGGTCATGTGCCGCAGCCTCATCAGTGTCGATTGGCGGGGCCATGTGTACGACTGTGATTTCAACCAGATGCTCGCCCTGCCATTGGCAGCCGGCGGGCGGACATCGGTCCACATTTCCCGGCTCGATCCAAGTGCGCTCGCCGGCCAGGCGATCCGTGTGGCGGACCATTGTTACGGCTGTACGGCGGGGCAGGGGAGCAGCTGTGGTGGCGCCCTGGAGTAGGCGGCCGGTGTCGTTCAGTGTTCGGGAGGAGATTGATGGATATTGAAACCAGTGTTTTGCACCGTTATTCCGAGGCGGCGCGGAACCGTCAGGACGCGCTGTGCTGTCCTGTCAGCTACGAGGCCGATCTGCTGCGGCAGTTGCCCGCCGAGATTGTCGAGAAAGACTACGGTTGCGGAGACCCGTCCCGCTATGTTCGCGCCGGCGACAGGGTGCTGGACCTGGGCTCCGGGTCGGGCAAGATCTGTTACATCGCCGCGCAGCTGGTCGGGGAGACCGGCACGGTCGTTGGTGTGGACATGAATGACGACATGCTGGCCCTGGCGCGAAAGTATCAGGCAGAGATGGCCACAGTACTCGGTGGTGACCGCGTCCGCTTTCTCAAGGGCTGGATCCACGATCTCAAGCTGGATCTGGCCGCCGTGGATGGCTATCTCGCGCAACGCCCGGTATCGACTGCCGCCGACCTGGTCCCACTGCGGCAATGGCAGGAACTGCAGAAGGCGAAACAACCGTTGATCCCCGATAGCTCGGTGGATCTGGTGATTTCCAACTGCGTACTGAATCTGGTCGCCGATGCCGACAAGGCGCAGCTGGTTCGGGAGATCTGGCGGGTCCTCAAGCCGGGTGGCCGCATTGCGATTTCAGATATCGTCAGTGACGAGCCTGTACCGGAAGCGCTGAAAGATGACGCGGAGCTCTGGAGTGGCTGCATTGCGGGTGCGTTTCACGAACAGGAGTTTCTGCAGGCATTCGCGGAGGCCGGATTTCTCGCGGTCGCACTCGACAAGTGGGGCGAGGAGCCGTGGCAGCGGGTCGAGGGCATTGAATTTCGTGCCGTTACCGTGACGGCCGTAAAGGGTTCGTTGGAACCCTGTATCGACAAGGGACATGCCGTGATTTACCGGGGACCCTTTGCCGAAGTGCGCGATGACGAAAACCATGTGTACCCGCGCGGCGAGCGCGTGGCAGTCTGTGAACGGACGTATCAATTTCTGACGCAGGGACCCCTGCGGCATGTGTTCATCGGCATCGAGCCAGGCAACGAGGTTCCTCCGCGTCCCTGGTGTGAGCCATCGGGTACGCGCCGGCCGGCAGCGGCGAACAGGGGTGCGCGGCACGCAGCGGGCGAGGGAGGCAGCTGTTGTTAGCCCGCATTTCTCACCGGGATCCCGGATGCTGGCGCAGGGCTCGTGTGTCCGGACGCCGCGCTGGAGCGAAAGTGGTAGCCGTAGCTACCACTTAAGTGAAGCGCAAGTCCGGGCGCGCGAGAACTAGCCAGGGCCGGGATAGGCACTGCCTGATTACACACTGTCTTTTTCCTGATCTGCGCTCTGTTCCTTACCTCAGTGCATTATGTGACTCTATCGCCGCCCGGTGAGAAATGCGGGTTAGTGCCCCCTGCAAGCGCCATGGGGCACAAGCCGCATCGGCGCAAAGTCGGAGGCTCTTCCCCGGAACTTGCGCGAGGGGTTCAGGTGCGTTCTCTGGAGGCCAGGGCTTCGAGCACGGCGGCGCGTTGCGCAGCCCGTCAGACTGGGTCTGGCCTGCGGAGATGCACGCCAGGGAAGGAAAACTACGGGGTGTTTTTCCCGGTCATTCGCAGTGAGACCGCCGGATCAGGCGGTGTGGGCCGCCAAGGCGGTCTGCAGCGTGGCAAAGGCTTCCATGATGCGATCGAGTTGCTCGGGCGTGTGGGCCGCGCTGAGGCTGCAGCGCAGCAATGCGCCACCTTCGGGTGCTGCGGGCGGTAAAATCAGATTGACATAGATGCCCTGTTCGAGGAGTTGCTTCCAGGCAGCAAAGGCTTGGCTTTTGTCACGCAGGCGTACCGCTACGACCGGACTGACCTGCGGGCCCAGGGTAAAACCCAGCTCGCTGAGGCGGGAGTAGAGTGTATGGGCGTTGTCCCACAAGCGGGTGCGCAGTTCCGGACGCGCGCGCAACAGCTGTAATGCCTTGCGTGTCGACGCAATCACAGACGGTGAAGGTGATGCGGTGAAGATGTACGGACGGCCTGCGTAACGGATAGCATCCAGTTCGGGATGGTTACTCACGCAGTACCCGCCCGTGGCGCCAAGGCTCTTGCTGAAGGTGCCCACAATGAAATCGACATCGGCTTCTACGCCGACTTCCTCGGCAAGCCCGCGCCCCTGTCTGCCCAGAATGCCCAGTGAGTGGGCCTCGTCGACCAGCAGCCAGGCACCGTAGGTCTTCTTGATCGCTGCGATCTCTGCAAGCGGCGCCACGTCGCCCAGCATGCTGTAGATGCCTTCGGCAACAATCAGCGTCCTGCTGGCCTGTTCGCCAAGACGACGCAGGCGCTTTTCAAGATCTTGCGTGTCATTGTGTCGGAAGCGAACGACCTTGGCGCCCCCCAGTCGGCAGCCGTCATAGATGCTGGCGTGAGAATCGGCATCGAGCAGAATGGTGTCGTCGGGACCAGCCAGGGTCGACAACATGGCGAGATTGGCAATGTAGCCGGTGGAAAAGACGATAGCAGCACGTTGTCCGTAGAACTCCGCAAATTCGCGTTCGAGTGCCACGTGGCCCGCGAAGGTGCCATTGGCCATGCGCGAGCCGGTTGTTCCGGTTCCCTGTTCGCGAACGGCGTTGACTGATGCCTCAATACATTCCGGGTCGAACGTCAGGCCAAGATAATTGTTGGTTCCTGCGAGAATCGTACGCCTGCCCCGAATCTCGGCCTCAGTTGCGGAAAAAATGCGATCAAGGGTCAGATTGAAGGGGTCGATACCCGCTTCCTGCAGCGATGCCCGCGCCGCTTCCAGACCTTTGAACTTGTCAAAAATTGTCATCAGCCTTCGTTCACAAGTTTCTCAAGCTGCCGGGTGAGATCCCCAATTGTGCGTATATCCGGGAGGATGTTCACCGGGATCGATATATCGAAATAATCTTCGATCTCGAGCAGTAGACGCATGACCTGCATGGAATCGAGTCCGAGATCGGCTACCAGTCCTGTTTCCTCGGCCAAGGGCTCCTCATCTTTGGCAAACGGAGTGAGCACCTTGTACACCTGTGTCAGAATTTCATTGTAGCTCGCCATAGTGCAGAGTGTCCCTGGTTCAGTCAAGGCTGGTTCGGCGCGACCCCGATACTGGATGCCGGCAGGCCCAGGGTCTTGCGCAGGCCTTCCTCGAGCAGCACCGAGGGTTGCCAGCCTGTTGCCCGATGGATGGCCTGGTTGTTGCTAACCCAGTCGGGATGCGAAAGTTCTCGAACCTTGCCAAGCGTGAGCATGGGTGAGCGTTTGAAGAGCCGCGCAGTGCCTTCATTTATCGCGGCTACCAATCTCAGTAACTGGACTGGCACCCGCACGCGAATGACGTGCGACCCGCGCAGCTCTCTGACAGTGCTGACAATATCATCCCAACTGTAGCCGTCCGGGTGACCGTCGTGCAACTCGAACGTGGCGCCCTGGGTATCGCGTTGCTCGAGGAGGCGGGCTACCGCGGTGGCAAGGTCGTCGACGTAGAGCAAGGAGAAGCGGGCACGTCTGGCGCCGGTGACCAACGCGATACCGTGCATCATCCAGCGAAAGAGCGGGAGCATCTCGCGGTCTCCGGGGCCGTATACCGCCGGCGGTCTCAGAATAACCCACGGCATGCCGCCAGCCTTGTCCTGCAGCGCACGTTCGCCATCGCGCTTGCTTGCCGCATAGGCGGACAGCTGCGGTTCCCGTGCCGCCAGAGAGGAGATCAGCAGGAAATAGGGCGGTGGCGTCTGGAGCCCGGCGGCGGCGGCGAGCCGCTCGACGCCGGTGACATTGACGCGTCGGAAGTCGGACTGCGTGGCGCCGCGCACCGCACCCGCGCAATGGACGACGGCATCGGCGCCGGCGACCAGAGATCTGAGGCTCTCGACATCTTCAAGGGTGCCCGTGACGCGTGTAATGCTCAGGTCGGTGAGGTGTCTGGCCGTGGTTCCCGGTCGCACCAGCGCGCGCACCTCCCACCCTGCCTGGTGCAGGACTTTTGCCAGGGTGCTGCCGATAAAGCCTGTCGCCCCGGTCAAGGCAACCGTGCGCGACATGCGGGGTCTAGACAGCGCGTGCGTCTTGAGCCGGTTGCTCGGCGACGACCGCAGACGGATGGGCCGCCGGATCCCAGTGGTTGCGCATGAGAAAGTCCTGACGGGTGCGCGACCGCGACAGCTTGCCGGATGATGTCCGCGGCAAGGTGCGTGGTGCGACGAGTTCGATGTGGCACTCGATGCCCATTTCCTGGTAGATGGCGCGCTGCAACCGCTCAACCAGTTTGCGGCGTTTGTCAGGATCGACTTCGCGGCACTGCACCACCATAACGGCCAGCTCCTGATCATCGGCGCCCGGAAGCGAAAACGCCGAGGCATCTCCCGAACGGAGTTCCGGCTGCTGTTCCGCTATGTATTCCAGATCCTGCGGCCAGAGATTCCGCCCGTTGATGATGATCAGGTCCTTCTTGCGACCCGTGATGACCACACTGTCGCCAAGCCGATAGCCAATATCGCCGGTATTCAGCCAGCCATCCTCTGACAGGACTTCACGGGTATGTTCAGGATCGCCGAAATAGCCGGTCATCACACTGGGGCTGCGCACGTAGATGGTGCCGCACTCCCGATCGGGCAGGGTCTGATCCTGATCATCGCGAATCTCGATCTCGAAATCCGGCAGGGGCATGCCGCAGTTCACGAAGCTGGTTGCCCGGCTTGTCGAGCTGGGAATTCCGGACTTGTTGTCGCTGTTGATTGGTATGGCCACGTGATCTTCCGCCAGTCGTTCGCCATCGATGAGATCGACATCGAGGCCCTGGTGCAGCGGTGCGAAACTGATGCCCAGCGAGCATTCCGCCATCCCGTAACAGGCAAGGAATGCCTTGTCACTGAAGCCGCTGTCTGCCAGTAACTCGGAGAACTGCGCGAGGGGCTCGGGGCGGATTTTCTCGGCGCCGGCGCCGGCAATCCGCCAGGCACTCAGGTCGAATTTGTCGCGGTCTTCCTCGCGGAGGCGGCGAACACAGAGCTCGTAGCCGAATGAGGGGCTGAATGAGATGGTTGCCTTGGTCTGTGACATCAGCGCCAGCCATTGACGCGGCCGCATGGCGAAGTCGCGCGTTCTGAGATAGTCCACGCTCATTTGCGATGCCATGGGGCCAAGCACAAAACCGACCAGCCCCATATCGTGGTAGTAGGGCAACCAGGAAAAACAACGGTCGCCACGACGAATCTGCAGCCCGTATTTGAGAATGCCTCCGAGGTTGTGCATGACGGTGCGCTGCTTGATCATGACGCCGCGCGGAAAGCGCGTGCTGCCCGAGGTGTACTGAATGTAGGCCAGTTCGTCGGGTGTCAGTGGCTTGAGCTCACTGATGTGCTCGGGCAAGGTATCGAATACCTGCGGGTCACCCAGCAGACGCAGGCCGAGTCCTTCTGCAGCTTCAGCGAGAAATGGGGCAAAGCCATCCAGCGCCATGGCGACGGAGGCCTGGCAACTGATCAGCAGGTTTCTCAGTTGTTCGACATAGGCCTTGTGGCTGCCGAGTTGAATAGCAACCGGCAAGGGTACGGGTACCAGGCCTGCGTACTGGCAGGCATAGAAAAAACGCAGAAAATCGGGATCCGTTTCAGCAACCAGCGCAACGCGTGAACCGCGCTCCAGTCCAAGACTGTTGAGGCGCCGGGCGAGGCTGCGGGCACGGTCGCGCAATTCCGCGTAGGGCAATACCGCACCCAGGTGACCTCGACCCGTGTAGAAGTTGCAGCCTGTCTCGCCCTTGGCCGCGTAGTCAAGGGCCTCGGCCAAGGTCGAGAAATCACCGCCACGTAACGGCAAGCTGTGCCTGGTTGGCGTGGGTTCCTTACGCATCAAGCTTCTCCTCGGAGCTGAACAGCTTGTTCCTGATCCCATCCCCGGAAACGACGAGGGGTACCGCGGGAGTATGTGTCATCTGTTTAGATTTCATCTAAGGATGGAATCGAGGCTAAAATCTAGATCATTTTCGGTGCGAATGCAACATTTTTTACCAAAAATGCGACATATGTCCCCAGTTGTTGTTTCCTTGCAACACAGCATCCTGTCACGTCCCCTGTATTTGGCGCCAATATTACAATACACTTTGTGCGAATTAAAAGCCGGATCAGTAATTTCGTCAACAGCTTGGATCAACTTGTTGGTGAGCGGTCTTGCAAGCGTTTCCCCTTTGTCCAGTATCCCATCAGCTTAAGTCTTCTAAATGTTAGCATATGCTAATATTTATCTCCATCACGGATGGCACAACAGGCCCGGTTTGTACATGCTGTTGTCCGTCTCATACGCGCGGGCAATGTTAACGCCTTATCTGGAAGCGCAGTGTGTCAACGACAGGGTTCTTGTGGCTTGTCCGGTACTGCGCGTTTTTCAGTGGTGCGCAGTCGGTTAACAGAGCAGGCAATCTGCCGGCGATTGCCAGTTCCTGTGCAACTTCGGTTTTTTGTCGCCCAGCGGTAATAGCGTACACGCGGCCCGGCGCTGTGGCCGTGCCCGGCATCAAGGGACCGGAAAATTTCTGGCGCGGTGGGTGGTGCTGGCGATACCTGGTGACAGGCCTTCCTGGGTTCGTGATCCGGACCGGTTTGTAATCGTCTTGTCGAGTACACTCAAGCTTCCGACAGCAGCACTGCAAGGCGCCAATCGTCCCCTGATCGAGACAACACAACGATAAAGCCATTGCGGAATCGACCGGGACAGGTAACATCCGGAGGATGCTTCGCGGGCAATTTTGCCGGATTGCAGCAAGAAATGAACTTTCAATCAAACGATTTTGTGAACTGCGTCACGTTCCTGGAAAACCCGCCGATTCTGCGAGGCTTAGCGCGGTGGTGTTTTGCCGTGCGCGCCGTGAGAGGCGGACCCGGTTAGCCACCATGTTTTCAGGGAACGCAATGTCAAAGCAACCCGTAGACAAGATTTCCATACAGCCTGTCAGTCTGGATAACAAAGCGGACGTGCGCCGATTCATCCGGGTTCCCTGGTCGATCTATGCGAATGATCCACTGTGGGTGCCGCCCCTGGTGCTGGAAAGGCAGCAACACCTCTCCCCGCGCAATCCTTATTTTCAGCATGCCAGGCTCAAAGCCTGGGTTGCTGTGCGTAACGGTGAAGCGGTGGGCCGGATCAGCACCCAGATCGACGCGCTGCATCAGGCCCGTTACGGAGATACGACGGGTTTCTTCGGCCTGCTGGAGGCCATTGATGACGAGGCGGTTTTTGCCGCGCTGGTCGATACGGCAGCGAACTGGCTGCGCGAGCAGGGCATGATCCGTATCCGCGGGCCTTTCAGCCTGTCAATCAACGATGAATGTGGCTTGCTCGTGGAAGGATTCGAGACACCTCCGTACATCATGATGAGTCATGCGCCCCCGTACTACGCGTCGCGGCTCGAGCAACTGGGATTTGAGAAGGCCAAGGATCTGCTTGCCTATGTGATCCACCCGACCTATGAGACGCCGAAAGTCGTCAAAAATCTGATGAGTCGGGCGAATAAGCGAATCCGCGTTCGGCCAATGGAACGGAGCCGCTTCCAGGAAGAGCTGCGGACACTCCAGAATATCTTCGAGGATGCCTGGTCGGAAAACTGGGGTTTCATTCCCTTTACCGCCGAAGAGTTCGCGGAAGTTGGCAGGAATCTGAAACTGCTCGTCCATGAGGAGCTTGTCCAGATCGCCGAAGTTGATGGTGTGCCGGCCGCCATGATGGTGACCTTTCCGAATGTTAACGAAGCGATCCAGGATCTTAACGGCTCGCTGTTTCCGCTTGGCTGGCTGAAACTGCTGTGGCGCCTGAAGGTGACTGGCGTGAAGACCGGGCGTATCGCGCTCATGGGTGTGCGCAAGCAGTATCAGAACAGTCTGCTGGGCTCTGCGCTTGCCTTCAGCGTCATTGAGGCGACCCGTCCGCCGGTCATCCGGCGGGGGATCCGGGAGGTGGAGATGTCCTGGATCCTTGAGGATAACAACGGCATGCGCCGTATCCTGGAAACGATTGGCGCGCGCGTCTCCAAGCGCTACCGAATCTACGAGAAATCCGTCACCTGACGGTGGCTCGGCCCGACCAACGTGTTTGGGCTAGCGAAACCCGCCACGGCGGCGGATCTGCCAGAAGAGCACGAGCGAAGCGAGCAGAGGATGCTTCTCCAGGCGCGCAGGTACCTTGGCCTTGACCCCCGAGTGGCGCTCGATTTTCCAGAGAATATACTCAACACCCGCCTGGAAGGTGAACAGCGCCTTGAACAGGCGCAGGACGGATAACAGCTTCCCCTGGACTCTTCGCAGGGTCCAGGCAACCCGATTCAATACCCGCCTGCGGTTCGGGATGCGAGCGTGGAGCCGGGGGGGTGCAGTCGCGGATTCGATCCCGATCCGGTAGGGCAGGCTGTCAAGCGCCGCATCGAGAACCTCCAGGTAGTACTCCGAACTGGCCGCGTAGAGGGCCATGACGCGCTCCGGCCGTTCGGCGCGCAGCTCGGCGCTGTAGGTGAGCAGCAGTCCCTGTTGCCAGAGTTCACCCGCTTCGAAGCTGGCTGGCAGCCGGGGAAGCGTCCGGGTGAGAAAGGTATGCACGGCCTGTGCAAACGCCCTGTAAATCCGCTGCTCGACTTCCGGCGTGCGGGTATACGCGATGCCGGTCGGTTGCGCGAAGCGTGCCCAGAAATAGGAATGAAAGCAGCGCCCCGACGTGTCATGTTCCAGGTCCTCAAGCGATACGATGGCATACTTTGCCCGCACCATGCCGGCAGACGTGGGCACTTCCAGGTAGAAGACATTCGGTGGCAGCAGCTTGTTGGCAAGGGCTGGCAGCCATCTGTTATAGGTATGGCGATAGCTGTCCACGATGACATAGAGGTCCACCAGTCCGTCCTGATGATCGCCGCTGCGCAGACAGGATCCGTAGAACAGCAGCGCGATCATGGCCGTGCCGTACTGCTCCAGCAATGCCATCTGCAGGGCGTCGATGGCGGGTGAATTCACAGCCATGTGGCGGCTGTGGATCGCGTCGACAAGGCGGCTGAGATCAGTCATCACACGCGTATGAATGTCAGGGTGCCGCCCTGAGTGACCCGCGTCTTGCCGAGTCTGAGGTCCGGGCTGAGGAGCTCTCCATCCAGGGTAAAGCCGGAATCAAGGTCCAGACTGAACTCTGTGGCATTGTGGCTGTAGTAACCGTTTTCAGCCACCATATGCGCGGCCTGTCTGCCCCGTAACAGCGAAGGCATGGCGCGGAGTATGCGCGCGGGGTTCGCGCCGATTGCGGTGTACCTCAGTGGCCCGGCTTCCGTGCCCCAGAAGGGCCGCACACCCAGGAACAGTCGCCGCAGCGTACTGATCATGACCAGCAGGTACTCGCGTCGTGGTTCCTGATACTGGTCAATGTCAATCTGCAGGGCGACGGGTGTTACATAGCGGCGATCACCCCGCGCCATGGCGATAATGAAACGCGCGAGCGCGAGGCCGGGCCCGATTTCCCCCCGGATGCCCAGGGTGTGGATTCGCTGTCGGCAATAAACGATGGCCTGCTGGATGACTGCCGTCCCGAAGAACATGCCGTGCATCGGCCTGGCCTTACCGGGTGTTTCGACGCGCAGGGTGGAGCGCTGCGGAAACTCGGCTGCTGCGGCGGGATCGCGCGCCCACCTGAGCAGGCGCCGGATGGCCTGCACGGGGCGGCCGCTTAAGCCGACATCACCTGCCGTCATGCTTGTCGTTCCGGCCGCCAGTAGCGCGAGGGGTGGACGTTCAGGAAAGAGTTGGTCATTGAACAGTGCGGTGAAGGCCGCCTGTATCGTGCCGTCACCGGCATTGATGACCACCAGATCCACCTCCCTGGCAGCCAGCTCTGCGAGCCCGCTGTGAACGTCAGCCGGTGTCCTGACGCGGTGATACAGAACACCGGGCAGTCCCCGTGTTTCACGATACACGGCATCGGGATCCCTGCGATTGCCGCCGCTGAAATCATTACTCAGAATGCCCAGCCTCAGCGGGCGATCGCGCACGAGCCCGGCCTGGTTTCCTTGCATATCGGGCGGTTGGGTGGGTGGCATCAGGCAGGACGTGGCGAAGAGACGGATCGTGTTGGCTGACGGGGAATCCGCCGGGTGGAGCAGGGACCACACTGAGGACGATGGCCGACTATCGTATACTAGGCCGATGCAGACCGTAAAGCTGAACGATCGGGCACGCCGGAATCTGTCCGCGGGCGATGACCCCCGCGCGTCGGAGGCGGCAACGTTCATGCTTGCCCAGCTCTCGGACCCCCATCTTACGACACTCGAGGGTGTGCCGGCACGCGCGCTGCTGAATAAGCGACTCCTGGGTTATCTGTCCTGGCGCCGACGTCGGCGTCACGAGCATCGGCGCGAGATCCTGGATGCACTGCTCGATGATCTGCTCAGGTTGCGCCCCGATCATATTGCCGTGACCGGCGACCTGACGCATCTTGGTTTGCCGCAGGAATTCCGGGAGGCGCGTCACTGGCTGGAGAGCCTTGGCCCACCGGATGCGGTGACGGTGATACCGGGCAATCACGACACCACCGTGCGCTCCGCCTGGCGGGATACCTTCGCGGCGTGGCTGCCCTACATGCTGTCCGATAGGGGTGATACCTCGATACGGGATGTCGCGCAGGTATTCCCCAGTCTGCGTGTGAGGGACGGTGTCGCACTGATCGGTGTCTCGACGGCGGTGCCGACGCCGCCTCTGCTGGCGACCGGCAGGGTCGGGCGGCCACAGTTGTCGCGCCTGGCACGGGTGCTCGAGCAGACCGGTAACAAGGACCTGTATCGGGTGGTCATGCTGCATCATCCGCCGCTGCAGGGTACCGTGAAATGGCGCAAGCGCCTGGTAGACAGCAGCGGGCTTGAGACGGTACTGCATAGCTATGGCGCGGAGCTGATTCTCCACGGCCATGCGCACCGGACATCCCTGCATGAGCTGTCGTCGTGTAACGGGCACAGAGTGCCGGTTGTCGGCATTCCCTCGTCGTCGGCGAGCGGGCAAAACCCCGGGCGCCGCGCGCGCTATCATCTGTACCGGATTACGCGCCAGGCGCAGGGTTGGGCGACCCGCGTCGAGGTGCGTGGTTACTCGCCGGGCACGGCGCAGTTTGTCGCCGAAGAGGAATTTGCGTTATAGGCGGGAGAGCAGTCGGGCAACTCCGCAGGGCTCACCGCCGTGGCCCGCGGCGGCGGTCCACCAGCGGCGTCCGGTCAGGTGTCCGAAGCCCCGAGCACGCGTTGTGCAAACTCCCAGTCACTGACCTTGTCAACATCGATGGCCGCCTCGGCAAAAGGCAGGATGACGGCGCCGATCCTCACCTGCACGCGCCGCGAAAGCGCCGCGAGTGTTTCGTCCAGAGACAGGCGGTTGCACAGATAGCGCAGCACCGTCGTCCAGCCCAACACGCTCATGAGACGCAAGGGGTGCTTGCGCTGGTGTTCGATACGCTTCCAGAAACGAGCGGCCTGCCGTGACTCCGGCGACAGAAAGGCGAACAGGTTGCAGCCCTGGTAATCATGATCCCGAAAGCGAATTACGGTGCGCCTGACATCCGGATAGGTCCGTGTCACCAGTTCATGGGAGGCGAGGCCAACCACGACATCACAGCCACTGCCACGCGCGTGTTCACAGAAGTAATCCAGGATGTCTGTGTTCAGCAGCGCGTGGTCAGCCGTGGTGATCAGGGCAGGTGTCTCGCGCGGCAGTGACTGCAGTGCCCGGAAGGCGCTGCGCGAGGGTGATGACTTGGGTGCCATCCAGCGAACGTTTCCCGACTCGATGCGCCGCTGCAGTTCGGGGCTGCGTTTCACAGTTTCCCAGGCCGGTCCACAGAGTATCTGCTCGCCGATATCCGCGGCTGCATCCAGGGTGTCCATGACACGCAGGACCATGGGCTTGCCGGCCACGGGTGCCAGCGACTTGCAGCAGACACCGGCAGCCTGCGCGACGGGATCATGCGGGCCGCGTTCGCCCGCAAGCACAATGCCAGTAAAGCGGCTCTCAAACGGGTGGGTCATACGGATCAGCCAGGTGGCGACGGGAAGGCTGCACGCTGGGTATTGGCGCCGGTGCTTCTGTAATTTGTCCCGGCGCATTATAGTGTGTTGGAACGGGCATGGATACGACCGGATTCAGGCCGGATAACCGGGCACGCGGCGCAACAGGGCGGGCATGATGCAACAGACACGAGTGGTGCTGGCGGGCGACATAGGCGGCACCAAGACCCGGCTTGCCGTATTCGAAGTTGCAGGCACGACGCTGAAGACAGCCGCCGAGGCGGTCTATCCGAGTGGCGATTACCCCTCGTTTGCCGACATCGTCCGGCAGTTCCTGACCGACCACGCCTGTGGCTGTGACCGCGCCTGCTTCGGGGTGGCGGGTCCCGTCCGACAGGGTGTCTGTGAAACCACCAATCTCCCCTGGCGCCTGGTCGCCGCGGATCTGGGGCGCACCCTGGGCATTGCCCGGGTTGCCCTGCTCAACGATCTGGAAGCCAATGCCTGGGGGGTGCGTGCCCTGGATGCCGGGGATTTTCTGGAACTGATCACTGGCAAGGGGCATTCCGTCGGGAATGCCGCAATCATCGCCGCGGGTACCGGTCTTGGCGAGGCGGGCATGTACTGGGATGGCGCGCAGCACCGGCCCTTTGCCACCGAAGGCGGGCATACGGATTTCAGCCCCGGCAACGAGCTGGAAACGGCACTGCTGCGTTATCTGTCGAAGCGCTACGCGCATGTGAGCTGGGAACGGGTGGTGTCGGGGCCGGGTCTGGTCAATATCCATGCGTTTCTGCGTGAGCACCGCAGGGATGAGACGCCGCCCTGGCTCGCCGAGTCAATGCACGGGGGAGATCCTGCCGCCGCCATCTCCGAGGCGGCATTGCGAGAGCGGGACGAAATCTGTGTGGAGGCGCTGGATTTGTTTGTGCATCTCTATGGCGTGGAGGCCGGCAATCTGGCGTTGAAGATGATGGCCGCCGGGGGTGTCTACGTCGGTGGTGGCATCGCACCAAAGATTATCGACAAGTTCCAGGGGGATGGCTTTATGCAGGGTTTCCTCGCCAAGGGTCGTATGCGACCCTTGCTCGAGGCCATGCGGGTTCAAGTCATCCTGAATCACAGGACCGCCCTGTATGGGTCTGCCATTTTTGCCGCGTCCCTCGCGCTGTAGCCAGGGGGCGGCGTGATCCGGCCGGCATCCCGGTGAGCAAATGCGCCTCGCTGCCGCCTGGCACTCGGCAGGCGCCGGTTCGCCTGCCGACGCTGTGTTATCCGTCGGCTGCGCAAACCGTGCGCTTGGAACACGCCCCGTTTTCAACTGCTTGCCGCAGTTCCGTGCGCAGCAGTTTTCCCATTGCATCGCGCGGCAGGGCGGTGAACTTCCTGAACGCGCGGGGTCGCAGACTGCCTGGCAGGTTGTCGCGGCACCAGCGCTCGATCGTGTCGAGCACAGCGTCGCCTGCGATACAGGCGATCAGCCGGTCGCCCCAGACGGGGTCCGGTAGCGCCGTGACCGCAACATCCCTGACCCCCGGGCAGGCCTGCAGCAATCGCTCGACCTCGCGTGGATGGATGTTGCGTCCGCCACTGACCAGTATCTCGTCGGCCCGGCCGAGGACATGCAGATGTCCGCGGTCATCCAGATGGCCGAGGTCATTCGTGGTAAAGCCGCCGTCCGTCAACCCGGGCCCGCTCAATCCCCCGCTGCGCACATAACCGGCCATGACCATCGGTCCGGTTATCCGGATACGACCAATGCCGGTGGTGGGTTTATCGTCATCGCCGACAACGGTGACAGACACACCCGCCAGTGGTTTTCCGGCATCGCCCGGCTGCCAGCCTGCATCGAGATCGGGATACAGGCACACGTGCGAGGCCGTCTCTGTCATGCCGTAGGTGACACACACGGGCCAGCCGGCGCGGCGGGCCTGGCGTGCAAGGCCCGCATCCAGGTGACCGCCGCCAATCAGCACATGCCGCAGACGGGTCGCCTGGTGCGCACACAGCCCGGCTTCCAGCAGACGCGCCAGCATGGCCGGTACCAGCGAGATGTGGCTGATCCGGTTCTGGTCGAGCGCGCGCCGGATCCTGTCCACCTCAAAGGTTTCATGCAGTAACATCGCCGCCCCGGCCTCCAGACAGCGCAGCAGAATGGCAAAGCCCCCAATGTGGGTGAGCGGCAGGGTGTTGAGCCAGACATCCTGCCCGTGCAGACCGAGACGCTCTCGCGAGCCACGCACGGCGGTGGCCAGATTGTGCCCGGTCAGGGCGACCGCGCGCGGTCGACCCGTGGTTCCGCTGGTGGCGATCATGAGTTGTACATCACGGTCGCTGGCCGGCACATGCGGGGCGTGCCGCCCGGTTACCGCTTCCGCGAGCCAATCCGCGGCGAAGCAGCGAAGGTCTCCGGGCAGTGCGAGATTTGTGTCACTGATGGCCTGGCCGATGCTGCAGTCGCTCACCAGATCGAGGCGTCCTGGCCGCGCAGGGTCGAGGGGCAGAAGCGGGCAACCGAGGTGAAAGGCCACACCGGCGGCGAGGACGAGCCGTTCGCGGGACTCAGTGATCACGGCGAGTGGCTGGCCGGGCAGGAGCCCTGCCTCAAGGTAGCGCGCCGCACCACTTTCGATGCGCGCCTGCAGTGTGGCGTAACCGAGGGTCTCCCGCGAGCCTACCAGGGCCGGCGCCTGGGGGCGTGCCGCCGCATGCGCATTCAGCCACGCGGCAGGCGAATCACGCATCGCTGGGGTTGCCCGGCCGTGAACCCATGTGCAGGCAGGCGATGCCGAACGAGAAATTCCGGTAGCGAACATCGACGAAGCCGGTCTGTTCCAGGATGCGTTTCAGCTCCTCCTGATCGGGGAAGCGCCGGATGGACTCGACGAGGTAGTGGTAGGCTTCCGGGTCACGGGCAATCAGGCGGCCAAGGCGTGGGATCACGGTTGCGGAAAACAGCTCATAGGCGGGCCGTATCGGTGCCGCAGCGCGCGAGAATTCGAGACACAGAAACCGGCCGCCCGGCTTCAGCACCCGCAGCACTTCCCGTAATGCCGCCTCCATATGGGTTACATTGCGGATGCCGAAGGCGATGGTTACCGTATCAACGGATGCACTGGCAAGGGGGATCGACTCCCCCGTCCCCGCGACCCATGTGATGCGCCGCTGTACGTGGCGCCGCCTGCGGCCAACGTTCATCATCTGCCAGCTTGGGTCACATACGATGATGGTGCGATCGGCGCCGGCAACCAGTCGTGCCACATCGCCCGTGCCACCGGCGAGATCGACAATGCGCTGCCCGGCCTTGGGATTGACAGCCCACCGCAGACCCCGTTTCCACAGGCGGTGTATGCCGAGGCTCATGAGGTCGTTCATGAGATCGTAGCGGGGGGCGACGCGGCCGAACAGGTGACGGATGCGCTGGGTGCGTTCTTCAGGCGATACCGGCTGATCTCCAAATGAATGCGAAAGCTCGGGCATGGGAGGGCGACTCCAGTGAGAAGACAGAATCCAGAATCCAGAAGCCAGGAGACAGAATACAGGAGACAGAAGCCAGGAGACAGAATACAGGAGACAGAATACAGGAGTCAGGAGGCAGAAGACAGAAGCCAGAAGCCAGAAGCCAGAAGCCAGAAGCCAGAAGCCAGAATATGCCGACGTGCATCGCAGTATTCACGTTGAATCAACCCGGAAGCAGTCATGGAACCCACCGCTATAACTGAGTGACCGCGTGGATTACTGCCTGCAACCGGTTGGGACGCGTGGACCTCTTCGCCAAGGGTATCCGCGCGCATCCCCCACCTGCTGTCCCCTTCCTCCTGTATTCTGACTTCTGGCTTCTGGATTCTGTGTTCTGTATTCTACAGTCTCAGCGCCCAGGCGCGCGGCTACCCGTAGACGTCAATTGCTCCGCATGAACTTCACCCAGACGACCATGTTCTACGACGGCGGGTGTCCGGTGTGCATGCGCGGTGTGCGGCATTATCAGCGTCTGGACTGGGCCGGCCGTATTCGCTGGGTCGATCTCATGCAGCAGCCGGATGTTCTCGAACCTTTCGGGGTGAGCTTTGCCGAGGCGATGGACCAGCTCCACGTCGTGGATGCCCAGGGGCGGCTGGTGAAAGGCGCTTATGCCTTCGCGGCTTTATGGACCGAGCTGCCCTGGTACCGGTGGCTGGCGGGGTTTGCCCGGCTGCCCGGTGTGTTGCCTCTGATGGATGCGGCATACCGCAGAATGTCCCGTGGGCGGTATGCGCGGCGGTGCCGCGATGGAATCTGCAACATGCGGCCGATCAAGACGGAGTGATGACCGCCTCCCAGTAGGCCTTGTGCAGGGCGACACTTTGCTGACGATCCACTGAGACTTCGATCAGGTCGGTTCGGTTGGAATCGAGTGCCTGGCGAAAGGCCCGCCTGAAATCGCCGGCACTGGAGACGCGGTGGTAACCAAGATCGTAGAGGCGGGCGATCTGCCCGATATCGAGTGAGGTGGGTGTCAGCCAGTAGCGTTCGAACTGCGGCAGCCTTGCCTGCGCCAGGTAAGCAAAAATACCGCCGCCCCCGTTGTTGAATACAATGAGTGTTGCCTTGAGACTGCGGGCCGCCAGCAGGCCGTTCATATCATGGTACAGGGCCAGATCTCCCAGCAGTCCGACCACGGGCGCGGAACCTGCGGCGGCGATACCGAGTGTCGTCGATATGTTTCCATCAATGCCGCTGGCGCCGCGATTGCCGGTCAGAGTCAAAGGCTTCTGACCCCCTGACAGGAAGCTGTCCACGTCCCGAATCACCAGCGAGTTGCCGGCAAAGAGGCGGGTATCGGCGTCGCAGCACTCCACCAGTGCGTGCAGGACCTGGGCCTCCAGCGGTAGTTCGCGTTTCGCTTCGAGCGCTGCGACGCGCCGTTCCTCTGCAACGAACCCTGCATGCCAGCGTGAATTTCCCGGTTTGAGTCGCGCGTCCAGCAGTGCCTGGCAGAACGCCTCCGGGTCGCTGTGAATCACGCGGTTTGCGACATGGTCGGGATCGGGCCACGGGTTGAAGGGCGCGACCACAAGCTGCCGGTCGGTGTTCAATCCTGCCAGGTAGTTCTGGAGCTGCTGCGATACCGGCATCGCGCCGAAGCGCAGCACCCACTCCGGCTGGTGAGCTTGCGAAAAATGCGCCTGGCGCAGAAAGCTGTCGTAGCGCGAAAGGACGTGAGACCGCGCATGGGCGCCGTAGCGCAGACCGGATAGCGGGTCGGCAAGCAGCGGGCAGGCGAGATCGCCGGCCAGGCGGGTGACCGCTCGCGTGAAACCCGGCGGGAACGTGCCGCGCCCGCAGACGATAAGGCCGGGTTTACCCGACAGCTGCGCCGCCATTGTTGCCATCTCGTCCGGCAATGGCTGTAGTCGAGGATAACTCAGGGCGGTGCCGGCAGGGGGACTGAGTGCGTCCTGCGCCTTCAGAGATGGGGGCGCGTCGATCAGGGGTTCTCGGAAGGGGACGTTCAGATGCACCGGTCCGGGCAGCGGCCAGCGGCTCTTATCGACCGCCCGGCTCGCAAGGGAGGTGAAATAGCGTTGCGAGGCCGAGGGGGAACCGGCTTCCGGCAGTGCATAGAAGCCCCGCACATGCGAGCCGAACAAACCAGCCTGGTCGATGGTCTGGTTGGCGCCACAGTCCTGCAGATCAGGGGGACGATCTGCACTGATGAGAATCAGTGGCTGCAGGTCCTGGGCTGCCTCAATGACCGCCGGGTACCAGTTGGCCGGTGCCGAGCCCGAGGTGGCAATGACCATAACCGGCCTCTGGTCGGCTTTTGCAAGCCCCAGGGCGAAGAAGGCCGCGGCGCGCTCATCCGGGATAACCCAGGTCACCAGCCCGGTCGCGGCATCACAGGCAAGCACCAGGGGCGACGAGCGCGAACCCGGCGAGATGACAGCATGATTTACGCCGGCCATGACCAGGCCGTCGACCAGTGTCTGTGCGGCAGCGACGTTGGCCCGAGCCTGCGCCGTGTCAGGCATGGCTGAGGCTCAACATTGGCCGCTTACCCCGCCGGCACGCAACGCCGTTCAAGGGGTCGTTCTGGCGAACAGCTGCGCGCAGCCGGCCGGGCTACAGGGGTGAAGACAGCGGGCAGCGTCAGGCATGGGCGATCGCCTCCAGCATGCTCTGCAGCTTCCACTGGGTCTCGTGGTACTCCTGCAGGGCATCCGATCCATCCACGATCCCCGCGCCAGCGAACAGCAGGGCCTCGCGCTCATCGATCAGACCACAACGCAACACCACGGCGAGTTCGCCGCTGCCCTGCGGGGCAAGCCAGCCGAGTGCGCCTGTATACCAGCCGCGATCCTGTTCATTGTGAGCTCTCAGCCAGGCGGCGGCCGCCCGCCGCGGGGTGCCGCCGACCGCCGGCGTCGGGTGCAGCCGTTCGGCCGCGGCGAGCAGCGTGACCCCCCGGCGCAGTCTGGCGCGAATGGGTGACCAGAGGTGATGAACAGTGGGCAGGGTCATCAGGTGCGGATGCTCGGGAATGACAAGTTCGGTACTGATCGGTCCGAGCGCCTCGGCTATGGCCCTGACAACCAGTTGGTGTTCGCGGCGGGCCTTGCGATTATCGAACAATTCGGTGGTGTCGCTGTCGGCGAGTGCCAGTTGCCTGTCGCGTGGCTCCGTGCTGGCGATGGCATCGGCAACCGCCGTTCCCTCCTGCACGCAGACGAGGCGTTCCGGCGTGGCGCCGATCAGCGTGCGGTGCGCAACGGGTACCGCGAAATGAATACAATCCGGATTGCGTGCCTCGAGCTGCGCCAGGATGCGGCCTAACTCCAGGGTGCGCGAGGTGTGGATATGAACGCGCCGGGTGAGTACCAGTTTGTTCAACCCGCTCCCTGCAATGGCTTCCAGGGCCTTGCCGACATGCTGTGACCATTGGGCTTGTGTGTCGTGCTGATCGATGTATTCCCATGACAGGGGCGGGCGACTTTGCCAGGGTGTTGCGGGCAGCGCGAGTATACGCCTTGCCAGCTGTTCAGCATGTTTCAGCCACCGTTCACACCATCGCTCAGGCTCCGACTGCCGACCCACCGGTGCCGAAAAGGTCAGCCGACACTCGGCACCGCGTCGTTCTAGGAGCACCTCGGGTACCCGCAGCAGGGCGTTCGGCAGACCGGTCCACGGGCCCTGCATACTGTCAGACGGATCGAATGCGAAGCCCGCAAACACAGCAGGGCCGGGTGTCAGGCCGTCAGGGCTGTGTACAAGCCACCGTTGCCCGAGGTCCTGGAGCGCTTCATCGAGAAACGCCAGGCGCTGCTGGCCACCGGCACTCAAGGACCAGGCCTGTCCCAGCCCGATCCGTAGTTCCTGCTTCGCGGGTCGGGACCAATAGAAGTCTCCCTTGCGCACGGCGTGCGACGCCTGCGCCCATGAGTTCCGGGGTATTCAACGAAATACTGAGGATACCCTTGTCTGGCGCAGCCAGCAGTTTGGACCGGCAGTAGCGCAGCCGTGCCTCGATGTCAGAGACGAAGGCGTGTGGATCAAAGGCGGATAGCGGTGATGCCTGGAGCCCGGGAGAAGTCATTGGGACGCTGCAAATAGGCTGCCTGGCGCTGTCCGCATCCTCGCGGGACAGGAGCACCACGTCGGCCAAGCTGTGGTGAAAAGACCTAGGGGGCTATACTATCCAATCCATCTTGCCTTAACAAGAAAACGCTCGCGGGGAACACGGGATGCAATGAAGCGCCGGGCAGAACAACACAGGCTGCCGTATCCGGCAGAGCATATGTTTGATCTGGCAGCAGATGTCGAGCGTTATCCGGAGTTTCTGCCGCACTGGTCGGTGGTAACAATCCGCGCGCGAGAAGGCGACAGGCTCATCGTCGATCAGGAGCTTGACCTCGGTATTCAACGGCTGCGTTTTACCTCACAGGCAAGTCTGCAGCGCCCGGAGCGGCTTCAGATCCGGTCATCGCAGCCCCCCTTTCGGACCATGCTGATCGACTGGAGATTCCGGTCCATGGGCGAGGCGGGATGCCTGGTCAGCCTTGCCGTCGAAGTCGATATGCGCTCGCTGCTCCTCGAGGCGGCTGCCGGGCAGCTGATGCGCCTGATGACCGGTGACATTTTTTTGCGATTTCGTCGCCGCGCCCATGCGCTCTACGGCGTGCGTGACCTGAGCCCTGAAAGGATAGGCAGACAATGATTGAGTGGACTCCCGTCGCGGACCAGACTTTCGAAGACATTCTGTATGATTGCGCCGGGGGTATTGCCCGGATCACCATCAATCGGCCCGCTGTGCACAATGCCTTTCGCCCCGAGACGATTGAGGAATTGAGCCGGGCGTTCCGGCATGCCCATCTCGATTCGGCCATCGGTGTCATCATTCTGACCGGTGCCGGGCGCGAGGCATTTTGTTCGGGCGGCGACCAGCGCGTGCGCGGCGACCATGGCGGATACGAAAATGCGCGCGGCGTCGCCTTTCTGAACGTACTCGATCTGCAGATGCAGATACGCCGGCTTCCCAAACCCGTCATTGCCATGGTGGCAGGTTATGCGATCGGGGGCGGGCACATTCTGCATCTGGTATGCGATCTCACGATCGCCGCTGACAATGCGCGTTTCGGCCAGGCCGGCCCGCGTGTCGGCAGCTTTGATGCCGGACTCGGGGCCGGGCTGCTGGCGCGAACCATCGGCATGAAGCGGGCCAAGGAGATCTGGTTCCTGTGTCGCCAGTACGACGCCCAGCAGGCCCTGGCGATGGGGCTTGTCAACACCGTGGTGCCCGTCGACAGGCTCGAAGAGGAAACCGTCGGCTGGTGCGGGGAAATGTTGCGCATGAGTCCCACCGCACTGCGCATGCTCAAGGCGGCGTTCAATGCCGATACCGACGGCCTGGCGGGGATCCAGGAGCTGGCGGGTAACAGCACGGGACTCTTCTATATGACCGAGGAGGCCAGGGAAGGGCGTGATGCCTTTCTGGAAAAACGCCCACCGGACTTCAGCAAGTTTCCACGCCGGCCGTGAACTGCCCGGGCCGTGTCTAAGGCGTTCACCTACTGGCTGCTGGCGATTCGCCCCAAAACGCTCACGATTTCGGTCGTGCCGGTAGGCCTGGGCTGTGCACTTGCCTGGTCCGAAACCGGGGAGATCGATGTCTGGCTGATGCTGGCCACACTCGCGGCCGCGATGTGTATCCAGATTGGCACGAACCTGCACAACGATGTGGCGGATTTCGAGCGGGGGACAGACGATCCGGCGACCCGTTTCGGCCCGTCGCGGGTCACGGCAGAAGGGTGGCTGAGTGCCACCCGCGTCCGGTCTGCCGCGTATCTGAGCTTTGCAGTGGCACTGCTGCTCGGCGTTTATCTGATCTGGCGGGGCGGATGGGCCGTTCTCCTTGCCGGGCTTGCCTCCGTCGTTGCGGCGGTGGCCTACACCGGCGGACCGCGGCCGCTCGCCTACATGGGCCTCGGCGAGTTGTTTGTATGGTTCTTCTTCGGGTTGGTGGCCGTGGGGGGCAGCTACTTCTTACAGGCTGGCGGTTTGGGTCCGGGCGCACTGCTCGCCGGCACCATTATCGGTATGCCGGCGGCCGCTGTGCTGGTCGTGAACAATTACCGGGATCTCGACAACGACCGTTCAGCAGGCAAGAACACCCTGGCCGTGCGCTATGGGCGTGCGTTCAGCCGTGGTGAGTATGCCGCACTCATGCTGGCGCCTTTTGTGCTGCTTGCCGCGTGGCAGATGACCATGCAACCGCAAGGCTGGTTGCTGTTACCGTGGCTGACCCTGCCTTGGGCCCTGTGGCTGGTTCAGCGGTTCCGGAGCCTGCCTGCGGGACCCGCATTCAACGGCCTGCTGGCCGTAACGGCAATGTTTCAGTTTACGCTGGGTCTGCTGCTTGCGCTCGCACTTGTGTTGACCGCCAGGATGGTCGAGGCAGGTGCGTGACAGTCGGCGTATCAGCGAATTCCGGGTGGTTCCTTATGCGCTGCCGCTGAGACGGCCCTGGGCCACGGCGCGCGGGGCGCTCGCGCATCGGCAGGGTTTTCTCATCGGCCTTCGTTGCGACGAGGGACCACGCGGTTTCGGCGACTGCGCCCCCCTGGAAGCGGCGGGTACCGAGTCGCTGCCGCAGGCGCGCGCGCGCCTGACACAGGCTGCCGAAACCTCGCGCGATTGCCTGCCCCAGGACCTGTCAGCGATTGTCTCGGAATGGCGGGACACGCCGGCGGCGCGTTGTGCCGTGGAGACGGCGCTGCTCGATATTCAGTCGCAGCTTGCCGGTCTGCCACTTTCCCGCTGCCTGAGCGGAGACGCAGGCGACGCCGTGTACGTGAACGCGGCGGGCGGTGGCCTCGATCAGGACTGCGTGCATCGTTGTCTGAGTGCGGCGGCGCAGGGATATGAGGTCATCAAATTGAAAGTCGCTCAGGACACTATAGCAAGTGAAATCAATATAATAAGGGATATTATTGATGTATTGCCTTCAAATATGCGTCTGCGCCTCGACGCGAACGGGGGCTGGGGCCCGGGCGAAGCGGCGCAGCTGGTGGAAGCACTGCGAGACGCCCCCATCGACAGCCTGGAAGAACCGTTGCGGGATCCGAGTCGCGGGGCGCTGAGCCGGCTTCAGGCTCGCGTGGCCTGGCCAATCGCGCTGGATGAATCGATACGTTTCTGGTCGCGATCGGAATGGCTGTCAGATCCCCCGGTCCGGCGTATCGTGTGTAAACCGGCCGTGCATGGCGGGCTTGGGGAGACAATGGCGCTTGCGCAGTCTCTGGAAGCGGCGGGGGTGCAGACCGTTGTTACCACGACGCTGGAGAGTGCGGCAGGAACCTGGGCGTGCGCCCATCTGGCCGCGGCGCTGAACAATGGACTGGCGCACGGTCTGGGAACCTCGGACTGGTTTGCCCGGAACACGGGAGCACCGCCCCCGGTGACACGTGGACGTATCGAGCTTTCCGGCAGGGCAGGGCTCGGCTTTGTACCCTATGATTCCTAGCGCTTTTTCAATCGGACGATGACCGATATCATGGCCACGGAATCCACGGAAAGACACGGAAAGACAGAGAAAAAATCTTAATGTGTTCGCGTTATTTCCGTGTTTTTCCGTGGATTCCGTGGCTATTAACAAAGATGCTGGCACTTAGCCAAATTGTCAGCATCCGTCATTATGAAGTTGAAGGAGTACTCGTGTAACGCTGCAGCTTGGCACGCAGCTCCGCGGGTATGGGCACGGGTCTGCCCTTGTCGGGATCGATGAACACGTGGACCGTTTGCGCCCTGGCACAGGATTTCCCGTCATCTCCGAGGAACTCGTAGGCCAGCGTCATCGATGAATCGCCGAGCTGAGCGACGCTGAGGTGCACCCTGAATTCATTACCGTGCCGCATCGGTCGCTGGTAGTCTGCTTCGGCATGCACGATCGGTATGGCCGGCCTGCCCGGTTCGAAATAAGCGCCAAGACCTTCATCAAGACTGGCCATAAGCGCCTCATAGGCATCATGGGCATGCCGGAACAGCTCCGGATAAAACAGGACACCGGCACGATCGACCGAGGACATGCCGAGGGACAGGCGGCAGGTGAAGTCCCGCTGGTGCTCCCTCGGACCCGCCGTGTCGGGTTCCGGCACCGCTAGCCGGCCAGCAACCTGACGAGATCAGGCCGCGAAACAATGCCCTGAACCCGGTGCTCTGCATCCGTGATGATCAGCCGCTTGATATGGCTCTTGCTCATCATCTGGATGGCGGTCTGCAGGGTGTCGTCCCCCTTGATGGTGATGGGTTTACGTGTCATCAGGCCTTCAACCGCCGTGCCGCGGGTCCGGGTAGGACGGCCGCGGCGTATGACCGTGTTGAACATCTGGACGATTGCGGAATCCTCCTGGATGTTCATCGCGGCGAGATAGTCTGCTTCGGTGATGATGCCAACCAGTTTGTCGTCAAGGTCAACGACCGGAAGGCTGCTGACGTTGTGTTTCGACATCAGGATGGCAGCCTCTCTGAGCGAGGTGCCTATTTTTACGGTTACCACATCCGTTGTCATGATGTCCTTGATCTTGATGGCCTGTGAGCGCTTGATCTTCGGATGCGTCGTCATATCCTTGCCGACGAAATTCATCTGTGAGGGCAGCAGGGGCACCATCGGCAGATAGCCCGGCAGCAGCATGTTCCAGTAGATCCAGTCGAAGGCGATCTTGCCCATGTGATTGATGTAAGTTTCCTTGAGCAGTTCGAACGGTCCCACCAGGGGCGTGGGAAATTTTCCTTCCATGGGCTCGATATCGTAGTTGAAGTCGATCAGAAGTGCCTTGTGGAAGCCGGACTCGATGTAGCAATTGGCGTGTCCGTCAAACGATGGCAGCGGCTTTTCCCCTTCCATCTCGCGGAGGATATTCTCAAGCACGGTTTCCGCTTCGAAGTGGGCTACCGATCCCGCCTTGGAGGTGGACACATTCGTGTTGTCACCCAGCAGGTAGATAAAATCGGCCTTGCGGTGTTTGAGTGTCTTCGGATCGGTCAGCGCGTAGCCGGTTCCATCGCCGAGCCCGGAATCCTCGAGCACCTCGGGCCCAAGGTTGGGCGGAACGATGCACAGCAGGTCGTATTCAACGCGGCCGCCTTCGAAGGAATTGATGACTTTGTTCTCTGCATCGACACTCTCCAGTGAGAAGTTCGGCACGATCTGGATCTGCTTGTCTTCGGCAATCTTTGACAACACCCGGTTGGCATTGGGCTTGGTGAAGGCTCCGGAAAACGGTGTGACCAGAGAGATTTCCACCTTGTCGCGGATGCCCTTCAGATGAAAGTAATAGTCAGCGAGAAACGCAAACTCGATGGGTGCAACCGGACACTTGATGGGCATGTCCGCGATATCGATGACGAGTCTGCCGGACTGCATTTCGTCCAGCGCCGCCTGCATCTGCAGCGCCGCGTCGAGGGTGTAGAAGGTGTGAACACCGTTCTTGCCGAGTGTTTCCTGGAGTCCCTCCACTTCATCGGCAGCGATATGGCAGCCCAGGGCGCAGATAAGCCAGTCGTAGTCGTAGGTGCCATCATCGGTTTCGATCTTCTTGTTGGCGTGGTCGATCAGGGTGATTGCGGCCTTGACGAAGCGGGCGGCGTCCGGCAGCGGCTCAGTAATCGGCCGGGCAATATCATCCCGATTCTCATAGCCGTAAAGTCTGAAGGGGATGAAGAGATAACCGGGCTGGTAGTGGTGTTCGTCGGCCTTGTCAATAATGGTTATCGCCCATTCCTTGAGGTCCAGCTTGCGGGTGAGCATGTTCGCGATGAGGGCACCACCCGTGCCTGCGCCCAGAATGACAATATTCTTCATGTCGATGTCTCCTTGCCCGTCAGATGCCGGTATTACTGGTGTTTGAATTCCTTGCAGCGTTCCAGACCAAGCTGGAGCAATGCCTTCAGGACGTCGGAGCGATTGAGCTGGCCAACGACACGGTCTTCCCGCATCACCGGATAGCCGCGGAGACCGCTGTCGGTAAGCATTTTTACTGCGTCAATGATGCTGATGTCGGCATCGATGGTCTGGACGCTGGTCTGCATGTACTCCGAGACCCGCCCGCCCCACTCGCCATAATACGTAGCGTTAAGCACTGCCTTGAGACAGTCCTTTTCAGCCAGTAAACCCACCAGGTTGCCGAGGTTATCGATGACCGGGGCCCCGGGGATACCGCGCTCCGTCAGAATGCGCACGGCCTCGAGTATGTCCATATCTGGTGAAAGGGAGACCAGGTGTGCCGACATATGGTCGCTGACGGCGCAGGATTTGGCCATTTTCTTCTCCTGGTTGGGGTGTCAGTGGGCTGAGCGGGAGGCTGGCGGGCGTTTTCGGGGACACGGACGCTGACAGCTGCCCCCGCAATCCGGCGAGATGCCGGGAATACTGCCCAGGCCACCGCAACTGCCCTGGATGGCGCGTCGCCCGCGCAGGACACCGATACTCATGCCGGTCACGGCGGCAAGGAATACGAGTAGTGACAGGATGAATTCAGCCATGATTCTCTCTGCCTGCCTGGTATCTGGCAAATGCCGGCGTGAACCGGTCCACGAAGTGGTCGTCGACCCTGACCACAAACAGCGCAGCCAACGCCTCGCGTTCAGCCAGCTGATAGCCGGCATCCGGTCCCAGGATCATGAGCGTGGTCGCCATGCCGTCGGCATGCATCGCCGTGCCACTGATGACCGTGACAGAGGCCAGGCCGTGCGTGACGGGTCGACCGGTCCGCGGATCAAGGGCATGCGAATAGCGGTGACCCGCTTTCTCGAAATAGTTGCGGTAGTCCCCTGAGGTTGCAACGGCAACATCATGCAGGTGGATGACGGTGTGAACCGCGCGCGTACCCGGGTCGGGGCGTTCAATGCCGATCCGCCAGGCCAGGCCGCTGGCGTTATGGCCCCTGGCCCGAATTTCGCCGCCGACTTCCACAAGGTAGTTTTCAAGTCTGACAGTATCCAGATAATCGGCCACTGTGTCGACCGCATAGCCCTTGGCGATGGCGGACAGGTCGACATAGAGATCGCCGCGGTCTTTCTTTATCGCCGGCGGGTTGCTCCGGACATGCAGGGCCCGGTAGCCTACCTTGCTCTGCGCCTCCTGGATCGCCGCATCGGAGGGAATGGCATCATCGGTCATCCCGGGCCCGAAGCCCCAGAGATTCACCAGCGGCCCGACCGTCACGTCGAAGGCTCCGTCACTGAGCTCACTGATCCTCAGGGCATTCTGCAGGACCTTGACGAGCTCTGCCGATGCCGCCTGCCAGTCGGTCGAGTCGGCATTATTGAATCGGGAGAGCTCCGAGGTTTCCAGATAAGTGGACATCCGCGCATTGACGGCAGCGAGTCGGGACTCGATGCCCTCCTGCAGACCTTGCAGGTCAGGCCCGGCGGGAATGTCGGCCAGTTTCACACTGTATGTCGTGCCCATCGTAAGGCCGTTGTACTCGATGGGCGCCACCGGCGCCTGCCGGTTCTCGCAGCCTGCCGTCGCCAGGCAGAGGACTGTCAGCAGGGTGGTCAGGCGCAGACAGGTTCGAAGTGAGTGCATTCAGCCACCAAAATCATCCAGCATGATGTTGTCATGCTCGACCCCCAGGTCCTCGAGCATCTTGATAACCGCCGAATTCATGATCGGGGGTCCGCACAGGTAGTACTCGCAGTCTTCGGGGGCCGGATGATAACTGAGAAAGTGTATGAGCAGCGCCTCATGGATGAAGCCCGTGTAGCCGACCCATTCGTCCTCCGGCTGTGGCTCGGACAAGGCGACATACCACTCGAAATTGTCATGCTCCTTCTGCAGTTGATCGAACTCTTCCTCGTAGAAGATCTCGCGGCGGCTGCGTGCCCCATACCAGAAGGTCATCTTGCGTTTGGTGTTGATGCGCCTGAGCTGGTCAAAGATGTGAGAGCGCATGGGGGCCATGCCGGCCCCGCCCCCGATGAAGACCATCTCTGCATCGGTGTCCTTGGCAAAGAATTCACCGAAGGGGCCGGAGATTGTGACCTTGTCGCCCGGTTTGAGACTGAAGATGTACGAGGACATGATCCCGGGCGGTGCATCAGGCACGCTGGGTGGCGGTGAGGCGATGCGGACATTCAGCATGACGATGTTTTTTTCCTCGGGATAGCTCGCCATGGAGTAGGCCCGCGTCACCGCCGTCTTCGTCTCGGAGGTATAACGCCACAGGTTGTAGCGATCCCAGTCCGGCCGGAATTTTTCCGGGATATCGAAATCGGTGTACTTGAGGCGATGGGGCGGACATTCGATCTGGATATAGCCGCCGGCGCGAAATTCGAGCTCCTCGCCTTCCGGAAGATCGAGAACCAGTTCTTTGATGAAGGTCGAGACGTTATTGTTGGAACGCACGGTGCACTCGAGTTTCTTGACGCCGAAGACCTCCGCTGGCACCTCTATCTTCATATCCTGTTTGACGACGACCTGACAGGCCAGCCGCTCGCCTTCGGCGGCCTCCCGCTTGGTGATGTGGGCAGTCTCGGTTGCCAGGATGTCGCCGCCACCCGCAGACACCTTGACCCGGCACTGCGCACAGGTGCCGCCTCCGCCACAGGCCGAAGGTACAAAGATCTGCACGTCAGACAGTGCGTTGAGAAGTTTCTGGCCGACAGGAACCTCGATGGTCTTCTCATCGTTGATGATGATCGCCACGTTCCCGATCGCGACCAGCCGGGCGCGGGCGAACAAAATGACACCCACCAGTGCCAGCACGATGGCGGTGAACATCGCCACCCCGAGACCGATTTCAAGCATGGTTACAAGCGCCCGTTACAGTTGGATTCCCGAGAATGACATAAATGCCATGGACATCAGGCCGGTGATAATGAAAGTGATACCGAGTCCCTGCAGCCCGGCCGGCACATCGCTGTATTTCAGTTTTTCCCGTATGCTCGCCAGACCCACAAGTGCGAGGGCCCAGCCAAAACCGCTGCCAACACCGTAGACCAGGCTCTCACCAAAGGTGTAGGAGCGCTCGACCATGAACAAGGAGCCGCCGAGTATGGCGCAGTTCACCGTGATCAGTGGCAGGAAAATGCCCAGCGCGTTGTACAGCGCGGAAAAGTACCGGTCCAGCGTCATCTCCAGGATCTGCACCATGGCCGCAATCACGCCGATGTAGCTGATCAGTCCCAGGAAGCTGAGGTCGACATCCGGCAGGCCGGCCCAGGCCAGTGCACCGTCCCTCAGCAGATAGGTGTAGATCAGATTGTTGGCGGGCACGGTGATGGCTTGCACCACAATGACCGCGGCCCCCAGCCCGAGCGCCGTCTCGATACTCTTGGAGATCGCCAGGAAAGTGCACATGCCCAGAAAGAAGGACAGGGCGAGGTTTTCGACAAAGACCGACTGGACGAAGAGGCTGAGGTAGGCTTCCATGACAGTGCGCTCGCTCTAAAAGGCTTCGGTGCGGTGCACGATGCTGATCTGGTATTCGGGCTTTTCGACCTGAGCCGGTTTCCAGGTGCGTACGGCCCAGATCAGCAGCCCGATGATGAAGAAGGCGCTGGGCGCGAGCAGCATCAGGCCGTTGGGCTCGTACCAGCCACCGTTCTTGACCAGCGGAAGGATCGGGTAGCCCAGCAGGGTTCCGGATCCGAACAGTTCCCGCAGTGTCGCGACGAGGATCAGGATCAGGCTGTAGCCTATGCCGTGGCCAATGGCGTCCAGGACGCTCAGCCCAACCGGGTTCTTCATGGCAAACGCCTCGGCACGGCCGAGCACGATGCAGTTGGTGATGATGAGACCGACGAATACCGACAGTTGTTTGCTGGCTTCGTAGGCATAGGCCTTCAGCACCTGGTCAACCAGGATGACCAGCGAGGCAATAATGGTCATCTGGACGATGATCCGGATGTTGGTCGGTATGTGGTGGCGAATCAGGCTGACGGCCGCGTTGGAACAGACCAGTACCGCGGAGGCCGCCAGGCACATGATCAGGGACGGCGCCAGTTTCGTGGTGACGGCCAGTGCCGAGCAGATCCCGAGTATCTGCAGTGTGATGGGGTTGTTGTCCACCACAGGATCGAATAGCACTTTCCGGGTCTCTTCGTTCATGCGCTGCCTCCGGCTGACTGCACTCTCTTCAGGTAGGGACCAAAGCCAGCGCCACTCAGCCAGTACTGCAACAGGTGGGTTACGCCATTGCTGGTCAAGGTGGCGCCGGCGATGCCATCGACCTGGTATTTTGCCTCAGGCGACGATTCCTGAACCGCGCCCTTGACGAGATGAATGCGTGGCTGGCCCTGTTCATCGAACGCAGACTTGTCCTTGAACTGGTGTTGCCATTGCGGATTCACGATTTCATCACCCAGCCCGGGTGTCTCGCCCTGCTCGTAAAACGTGAGACCCTTGATGGTCTTGCCGTCCCCCGCAAGCGCCAGGAAACCCTGCATGGTCGACCACAGGCCCTTGCCATAAACCGGCAGGATGAGGGTCTCGAGCTTGCCGTCCTTGCGCACCAGGTAGACGGGCGCATGGAGCGCACGCCGCTTGATCCTGGCAACGTCGTCCGCCGGGGAGAGGGCGATGCTCGTAGCGGGATCCTTGGCGGCCGCCTGCGCATTGAAGCTGGCCGGATCGATATCATCGGCATACCCGCCGGTGTCCAGATTGACGATCCGGGTCTCGATCTGGCGGAAGAGCGCTTCGACATCTGCCCCGTCGGACGGCAGCCCGGATACCTTCACGATCTCACGCTTGACCGCAAGGGCCTGATTCCGTTCCTGCAGGGGTTTGAGCAGTACGGCCGCGCTGGAGACCATCACCGAACAGACCAGGCACAGCACGACCGCGACCGCGACGATCTTGCGCGGGTCGTCGTTGGGCAGGGCCAGTGGGCCCGGCAGATGTGAGTGTCCGGGAGCGGACTGATCAGGAGGCATTGCGGCGTATCCTTCTGCGGATGTTGGCGTGTACGACGAACCAGTCGATCAGCGAGGCGAACACATTGGCAAAGAGTATCGCCAGCATCATACCCTCGGGGAAGCCCGGGTTGACCACGCGGATCAGTGTGACCATGACGCCAATCAGGGCCCCGAAGATCCACCGGCCGGTGTCGGTCATGGATGCCGACACCGGGTCCGTGGCCATGAACACCATGCCAAAGGCGTATCCACCGAGTACCAGGTGCCAGTGCCAGGGCATGGCGAACATGGGGTTGGTGTTGCTGCCGATGGCATTGAAGAACAGCGATGTCGCGATCATGCCCAGCATAACGCCGGCCATGATGCGCCAGGAGGCGACGCGGGTGACGATCAGGAAACCCGCGCCCAGCAGGCAGGCCAGCGTGGATGTCTCTCCCAGGGAGCCCTGGATCGTGCCGAGAAACGCCTGACTCCAGCCGATGCCGGCGTTCGTGACCGCCTCAATGCCGCCTGCTGCGGCAATCGCCAGGGCGGTGGCTCCACTGAACCCGTCAACCGGAACCCAGACCGAGTCCCCGGACAGGTAGGCGGGATACGCGAAAAACAGAAAGGCCCGGCCGACGAGCGCGGGGTTCAGGAAGTTCTTGCCGGTACCGCCGAAGATCTCCTTGCCAATGACGACCCCGAAGGAGATGCCCACCGCAACCTGCCACAGGGGAACGGATGCCGGCAGGGTCAGCGTGAACAGCATGGACGTGACGAAGAAGCCCTCATTGATCTCATGATTCCGGACCAGTGCAAACAGCACTTCCCAGAAGCCGCCGGCGATCAGCGTGACGATATAGATGGGCAGGACATACAGGGCGCCATGCCAGAAGCAGGCCCAGAGGCTCGAGGCGTTGTAGCCGATACCGAGTCTGTCGAGCACGGCTCCCCGCCAGCCGTCGGCGGAGTCCAGGCCCAGGGTTGCCATGGCCGTGTTGGCCTCATGCCCGACCATGTACATGGCCATCAGGAAGCAGGGCGTGACGCCAATGACCACATACATCATCACCCGCTTCAGGTCGATGCCATCGCGCACATGCGGTGCGCCGGGGGTAACGGTCGACGGGGTGTAGATAAAGGTGTCCACCATCTCGTAGATGGCGCCAAACCGCTCCAGGGGTGCGCCCCGGGCGAACAGGTGTTCTATGCGGTCAAGAAAACGCCTCAGCCCTCTCATCAGCCTTCCTTCATGATCTGGTTCAGGTTCTCCCTCAGGATCGGGCCGAAGTCATACTTGCCGGTGTCCACGAACGTGCACAGCGCCAGATCTTCCTCATCGAGTTCCAGGCACCCCAGTGCCTGGGCACTGTCGGTATCCTTCACGACCAGCGCCCGCAGCAACTGGGTAGGCAGGATGTCCAGGGGCATGACGCGCTCATAGGAGCCGATCGGCACCATGGCCCGGGGGCTGCCATTCTGTGTCGTGGTCAGATCAAAACGCCGTCCCTTGAGCAGGCTCGAAACAAAGATGTTACTGGCCGAAAACTTGTTCACACCGGGTGTCAGCCAGCCGAAGAATTCCCGATCACGACCTTCCCGTAACACGGAAACCTGCAAATGATAGCGACCGAGAAACGCGGCGCCACCGGCAGCATGGTGACCGGAAAGAATGGATCCCGAGACGACGCGGGATTCACCGGGGTGCAGTTCGTTCCTGATCAATGCATTGGTGCTGGCGCCGAGGCGCGTACGAATGAGGCGTGGCCTGACCACTGCCGGGCCACCGAGTGCGATCACGCGTTCCGTGGAGATGCGTCCTGTCGTGAACAGCCTGCCGATGGCAATCACGTCCTGGTAATTGAGGTGCCAGATCATGCGCTTGCTGCTGACCGGCGCCAGGAAATGGATGTGTGTCCCGACAAGCCCGGCCGGGTGCGGCCCGGCGAATTCCTCGCTCGCCACTGACGGCAGTTCAGCGCTTGGGATGCTCGCGCCAGGCGCCTTGGCGATATAGACCTTGCCCGGCGTGAGCCTGGACAGGACCGTCAAGCCGTTGGTGAAATCCTCCGGCGATTGTCCAATGATGATCTGGGGGTCGGCCGCCAGCGGGTTGGTGTCCATGGCGGTCACAAAAATGGCGTCGGGCTCGCTGTCGGGGTCCGCGATCAGGCTGTAGGGGCGGGTCCGGAAGGCTAGCCACAGGCCCGAGCTGAGCAGGTTTTCCCTCACCTGGCCCTCATTCAGGCTGGCGAGCTCCCCGGGGCGGTAGGCATTGAAGGTTTCCTCCTCATCGCCATCGAGACGGATGACGATGGTCTGCAGGAAACGCCGCTCACCCCGCTCGATACGCTCTACCACGCCGCTTCCCGGCGAGGTCCCGGCGACGGCCGTGATGTCCTTGCCGCGCACCAGTGGCTGGCCGAGCCTGACACGCTCGCCTTCCTCGACGAGCACGGTCGGCAGGCGTTTGCGGGCGTGGTAATCACGGCCGAGCAGGGCGACGGACTGGACCGGCGCCCCTTCGGAGATCTGCTGCTCCGGCGCACCCGCAATGGGGATATCGAGTCCGCGCTTAATCGTGATCACGTTCCAGGTGTTCCAGTCATGCCGTGGTTGCCCGTCCGGCTGTGCAAGCGAAGTCGATCCGGCCACGGCCGGATCTCACCGGATTGCCGGTGGACCGGCGAACGCGAGTATAAGAGAAATCGCCCATGCATGCACCGGGTTCACCGAAATGTCACAAAGCGTTCAGTTGACTGCCTGCGTCGGGTAGCGGGGCTTGCGTCAGGCACCGCGGTGGGGTCGGGACCGGCGGCGAGTTTGCCGGATTTGACTGGTAATCACACGGGCAGCGGCGCCGGCGTGGCTGTGCAGCCCGTTCACTGGAGTTGCGGGCCGTGACACGTCTGATATAGTCGCGGCAGCCGGCAGCCGCTTGATCAGGTGCGTTTCCACCCGGTTTGGCGTCGTAACCCAGGTTGGAGGACATGACCGGATGAATCCACTGCTCGCCCTCAATGACTTCGGCCAGTCCATCTGGTTCGATTACATTCGCCGCAACCTGCTGGTAAGCGGGGAGCTTGAACGGCTGATCCGGGACGACGGGCTCAAGGGGATGACGTCCAATCCGGCGATCTTCCAGAAGGCCATCGCGGGCAGCAGTGACTATGCGGACACGCTGAAGGCCCTGGCCGACAGGCGGGATCTGGATACGCAGGCGGCCTATGAACACCTGGCACTGGAGGATATCCGCCGCGCGGCGGATATCATGCGACCGGTATTTGTGGCGACGGGCCGTCGCGACGGTTACGTCAGCCTCGAGGTTTCACCGCGGCTTGCGAACGATACGCAGCGTACGGTGGACGAGGCGCGCCGCCTGTGGCGGGCACTGGACCGGGAAAACGTCATGATCAAGGTTCCCGCCACGCCGGAAGGGCTCCCCGCCATCGAGACCCTGCTCGGCGAGGGGATCAATATCAATGTCACGCTGCTGTTTTCCCTGCAGGTCTACGAACAGGTCGTCGCGGCGTATCTGCGCGGTTTGGAGAGACGGCTGGCCGCCGGCGGCGCCGTCGGTCAGGTTGCCAGTGTGGCAAGTTTTTTCATCAGCCGCATCGATACGGCGGTTGATAACCTGGTGGAAGCGCGGCTTGGCGGAGCCGGGGATGGGGAACATGCTGCCTTGTTGCACAGTATTGAAGGCAAGGTGGCGATCGCCAGCGCCAAGCTGACCTATCAGCGGTACAAGCAACTGTTCAGCGGTGAGCGCTGGCAGGCGCTGGCCGACCAGGGGGCGCAGACCCAGCGCCTGTTGTGGGCCAGCACGGGTGTCAAGAACCCCGCGTATCGCGATGTGCGTTACATCGAGGAGTTGATTGGTCCCGACACCGTGAACACGGTTCCCCCGGCGACCATGGATGCCTTCCGCAACCACGGGCAGGCCAGGTCGAGCCTGGAAGAAGACGTTGATTCTGCGCGTGCCGTCATGGATACCGCTGAGCAGCTGGGTATTCCGCTGGACGAGATCACCGAGGACCTGCTGAAGGCGGGTGTCCGGCTCTTTGTTGAAGCCTTCGACAGGGTGCTGGGCGCCGTGCGCGATGCGCGCGAGGCGGCGCAACAGGCGATCGGCGGCCAGAGTTACCGCTTGCCATCGCCCTTGAACACGGCCGTTGACGCGGCGCTGGACGACTGGCAACAGAACAACAAGGTATGCCGGCTGTGGGCGCGGGATGCCTGGCTGTGGACCGGGAGGGACGAGGCCCGGTGGATGGACTGGCTGGAGATTACCTGTGAGCAGCTGGAGCATCTCGGCGATCTGCGTCGCATCAGCCGCACCGTCGAAGGCCATCACTTTATCCATGCGGTGCTGCTTGGCATGGGTGGCTCGAGCCTGGCGCCCGAGGTGATCCGCTCGACCTTTGGTGATCGCGGAGACTATCCCCACCTGCATGTGCTGGACTCTACGGACCCTGCGCAGGTCGCCGACGTCGAGGCCGCGGTTGATCTGTCACGCACCCTGTTCCTGGTGTCCAGCAAGTCCGGCAGTACCCTCGAACCGAACATCCTCCTGGATTATTTCTTCGACAAGGTCAGTGAGGCCGTGGGTAAACAGCAGGCGGGGCGGCATTTCGCCGCGGTGACGGATCCCGGCTCGCAGCTCGAGCAGGTTGCCAGGGACCGCGGCTTTCGGCGCGTGTTCTACGGCGTACCCGGCATCGGCGGGCGTTACTCGGCACTGTCGAACTTCGGCGTCGTGCCGGCTGCGGGCATGGGCGTAGATGTGGAGCGCCTGCTGGATAACGCCGAGGTCATGGTCGAGGCCTGTGCCGGCTGCGTGCCGGCGCGCGAAAACCCGGGCGTGGTACTGGGCGCGGTGCTGGGGACGGCGGCCAACCAGGGGCGTGACAAGTTGACCCTCATTGTCTCGCCCGGCATTGCCTCGCTGGGCGCGTGGCTGGAGCAGTTAGTCGCGGAATCCACTGGCAAGCAGGGTAAGGGGATTATTCCGGTTGACGCCGAGCTGACGGGTGCGCCGGCTGTCTATGGTGATGACCGGCTGTTTGCGTATCTGCGCCTGGACAGCGCCGCCGACGCGGAGCAGGATGCAGCAGTCGATCGCCTGGAACAGGCCGGACACGCGGTACTGCGCATCAACGTGCCAGATATCTACAAGCTGGGTCAGGAGTTTTTCCGCTGGGAGATTGCGACTGCCGTGGCGGGTTCGATCATGGGTATCAACCCTTTTAATCAGCCCGACGTAGAGGCGAGCAAGGTCGCAACACGCAAGTTGACCGAGGCGTACGCGGCAGGTGGCAGTCTGCCCGAGGCGGCGCCGCTGGCGGGCGAAGCCGGTCTGCGGCTTTACACCGACGCGGCAAACGCGGCGGCGCTGACGAGGATTGCCGGTGACGCAGGCGGGTGCCTGGATTATATCCGGGCGCACCTCGGGCGGATCGGTCAGGGCGACTATTTCGCATTACTCGCCTACCTGAACCGCAACGATGCGCACACCGAACTGCTGCAGGCGATGCGCCACGCGGTGCGCGATCACAGCCGGGTGGCCACCTGTCTCGGCTTTGGTCCGCGTTTCCTGCATTCCACGGGACAGGCCTATAAAGGTGGGCCGAACTCCGGCGTCTTTCTGCAGATCACCTGTGACGATGCCAGGGATCTGGCGGTGCCCGGCGACAAGTACAGCTTTGGTGTCGTCAAGGCCGCCCAGGCGCAGGGTGATTTCGAGGTCCTTGCCGAGCGTAAACGGCGGGCCTTACGTGTGCACCTGGGTGAGGATACGATGGCCGGGCTTGCCCGCTTAAGGGAGCTGATCGCTCAGGCATTAACGGCATAGCATCGTCGCGTGCGCCGGGCACACCCAACAAGGGTTGCCCCTGCTTGGTCCGGCGGAACATCCTGTTCGCAGCGGAGCTCCTGGTACTGTTTCAACTCGACAAATAACGGACGCTGACGAATCACGCTGAGCGCGAATTTTTTTCTAGCCACGGAATCCACGGAAGGACACGGAAAAAATTCTAACGGGTGTTGGTTCTTTCCGTGTTCTTCCGTGGATTCCGTGGCCATAATATCCGACATCATCCAAAAGGAGAAACATCGTGCAGCTGGGAATGATTGGGTTGGGGCGCATGGGCGCGAACATGGTGCGGCGCCTGATGCGCGCAGGTCACGAATGTGTCGTCTTTAACAGGACCCAGGACGCGGTACAGGCGATGGCAAGGGAAGGTGCGATTGGTGCCTCGGACCTGGATGACTTCGTGGCAAAACTGCAAGAGCCGAGAGCCATCTGGCTGATGGTGCCGGCAGCGGTCGTGGACAGCTCGATTGACGACCTTGCGGGGCGTCTGAACCAGGGTGACATCATAATCGATGGTGGCAACTCCTACTACAAAGACGATATCGCGCGCGCGAAACGCCTGTTACCGGAAGGCATTCATTACGTCGACGTCGGTACCAGCGGTGGTGTCTGGGGTCTGGAACGCGGCTACTGTCTGATGATCGGCGGCGAAACCGACATTGTGCAAGGTCTTGATCCCGTCTTTGCCGCCCTCGCTCCGGGCCTGGGTGACATCGAGCGTACCCACGGGCGATCCGGCGATCCGGGCCCCGCGGAACAGGGCTATCTGCACTGCGGGCCCACGGGTGCGGGCCATTTTGTGAAGATGGTGCACAACGGCATCGAATACGGCCTCATGGCCGCCTATGCCGAAGGCTTCAATATTCTCAAGCATGCCAACATCGGCCGGCACGCGCACGAGGTGGATGCCGAGACGACACCGCTGCGCGATCCCGAGGAGTTCCAGTACGACATTGATGTCGGCGAGGTTGCCGAGCTCTGGCGTCGCGGCAGCGTCGTCGCGTCGTGGCTGCTGGATCTTACCGCCCGGGCCCTGCACCGCAATGCGAGTCTGGCCGATTTCAGCGGCCGGGTGTCGGATTCGGGTGAGGGGCGCTGGACCAGTATTGCCGCGATTGAGTCTGGCACCTCGGCGCATGTGTTGACGAGCGCCTTGTTCAACCGCTTTACCTCCCGGGGGGAGACGGATTTTGCAGACAGGCTGCTTTCCGCCATGCGCTTTGAGTTCGGCGGCCACGTCGAAAAGCCCGGGTCGTAGAGAACGGTGCAGGCGCAGCCCTGAGGATGTCAGCACACCAAATTGCACCGCAGGCAGCCGCGCCCATAGCGCCCTGTGTCTTGGTGATATTCGGCGGAGGCGGGGATCTGACCCAGCGCAAACTCATCCCCGCGATTTATCATCTGGCGCAGGAAAAGCTCTTGTCGGACAGCTTTGCGATCGTCGGTGTCGATCGGGTGGAGTTCGACAGCGCGTCCTACCGCTCCCGCATAGACAGTGAGATTCATGCGTTTCTCGGGGATGAGTTCTCCGATGCACAGTGGGATGCGCTGTTGCAGCGTATCCACTATTCCCAGGGCGATTTTGCGGACCCCGCTGCCTATGCCCGGCTGGCAGGTGTCTTAAAGGGGGTGGATGCGGAGCAGCAGACCGGCGGGAACTACCTGTTTTATCTGGCGACACCGCCGCGTTTTTTTGGGGAGATCGCAACCCGGCTGGGCACTGCGGGTCTCGCCGGCGAGGAAGACGGCCACTGGCGGAGAATTATCATTGAGAAGCCTTTCGGGCAGGATCTGGCCTCTGCCCGCGAACTGAACAAGACCTTGCACCTTGCCTTCAATGAGCCGCAGATCTACCGGATTGATCATTATCTCGGTAAGGAAACTGTCCAGAACATTCTTGCCTACCGGTTTACGAACAGCACGGTCGAACCGATCTGGAACCGGCGCTATATCGATCATGTCGAGATTACCGTAGCGGAATCACTCGGCGTCGAAACCCGAGCCGGTTACTACGAGCAGGCCGGTGCGCTGCGCGATATGGTTCCGAATCATCTCCTGGCCTTGCTGTCGGTTATCGCCATGGAGCCAGCCAACTCCTTCAGCGCCGATGCGATCCGGGACGAGCAGACCAAAGTGCTGAGCGCGATTCAGCCCATACTGCCCGAGCAGGTTTTGACGCAGACCGTGCGGGGCCAGTACGGTGACGGATCAATGCCGGACGGGACCCGGGTGCCTGCGTACCGGCGCGAGCCCGGCGTCGCGCCGGATTCCAGGACCGAAACCTATGTGGCCATGAAGTTGATGATAGACAGCTGGCGCTGGGCGGGGATTCCGTTTTATCTGCGCACGGGCAAGCGCATGCCGGGTCGCTACACAGAGGCTGTCATTCAATTCAAACATGCGCCGAATATGATGTTCCGCGATTCGCTGGTACGACGCGCCAGGGTTCCGCCAAACATGCTGGTGTTGCGCATTCAGCCCAATGAAGGCATTGGTATGAGTTTCAACGCGAAGGTGCCCGGTCCGGCCGAACACCTCAGTCCGGTGGAGATGAACTTCAGCTATCGGGACTACTTCGGCGCCGCCCCCAGCACCGGCTACGAGACGCTGCTGTATGACTGCATGACCGGTGACGCCATGCTGTTCAAACGGGCCGACAACATCGAGGCCGGGTGGGCGCTGGTCGAACCGATCCTCGATGTCTGGGGTGCACTGCCGCCGCGGGATTTCCCCGATTATGCGGCCGGGACCTGGGGGCCGCCCGACGCCGATGACCTGTTGCGGCGCGACGGCCGCGCCTGGAAGGCCTGCGACACCTGTTCCTCCCAGAATGAGTGATGCGAGTACCCGCTGGCATGTCTTCAGCGATGCCGATGCCGTGGCACGGGAGGCGGCGGAGCGCATTGTGAAGGCGGCCCGGCATGCCATCAGGGCACGGGGGCTGTTCCGCCTGGTTCTGGCCGGCGGGCGGACGCCGGTCCAGGCCTACCGCTTACTGGTCAATGCCGGCATGGACTGGTCAAGATGGCACATCTACTATGGCGACGAACGCTGTCTGCCGGTTGATGATGCCGAACGCAACAGTGCCATGGCAGCATCGGCCTGGCTCGATCATGTTCCCATTCCCTCGGCTCATGTCCATCCAATACCCGCCGAAAAGGGTGCCGAAGAGGCGGCGCTCGAGTACGCATCGGTCGTCAGGCAGGCGCTGCCGTTCGATCTGGTGCTCCTGGGTATGGGTGAGGACGGTCATACTGCGAGTCTGTTTCCAGGGCAGCACCATGCGGATTCTCAGCTGGTGCATGCCGTGCACAACGCACCCAAACCGCCACCCGATCGGGTGAGCCTGAGCCGCGCGGCCTTGTGTAATTCACAGGATGTGCTGATAGTGGTAACCGGGGCAGGTAAACAGGAAGCCGTGTCGCGCTGGAAGGCCGGGCATACCCTGCCGGTTACGGAAATTGCCGGTCGGCACGGCGCCGATATCCTGATAGATCGAGCCGCCCAGGGTGCCGAAAAGGGGTCTTAAACCATCCGGGAGGTGAGGAAAAGGCTGTTGGGGCTGCGCAGGTCACTACGCGATCCCGGCAGGCTCAGGGCCGTCTCAGTCTGGTTCTGTCGACCGGGTTCTTGGCGAACACCCCCCCGAACGTGAGACACTATCGACAGACGTTCAGTATGACACTTCGCCACGGGCAAGGCTGCAGTCGGGCAGCTCGCGAGGCGATGACAGGTAACGGATCAGTGCAATCAAGATGCCAGGTGTTTACGAAAGTTTCTACAAGCTGACGACCGATCCCTTTCGGCTGAGTCCCGATCACCGCTTCTCGTTCGGGCATCCCAGTTACACGAAGGCCAAGGCCTACATGCAGTATGCCCTGCAGCGTGGCGAAGGTTTCATCATGGTGACGGGTGCGCCCGGGACGGGTAAGACCACCCTCATCAATGACATGCTGTCACAGATCGACGAGACACGGGTCACGGTGGTGTCCCTTCTCAGCACGCGTCTGCGACCGGACGACATGCTGCACATGGTCGCGACCACACTGGGTCTGCAGTGCGATGAGTCGCGGAAATCGGCCTTGCTGGTGAAGATCAAGGAGGTCTTGACCCAGCAGCATCGGATGCAGCGGCGCGTGGTACTCATGGTGGATGAGGCCCAGGATCTCTCGGCCAACGTCCTGGAGGAATTGCGTCTGCTGTCCAATATTCAGCTCGGCAGTCAGTTGTTACTGCAGGTCTTTCTGGTTGGGCAGGAGCCCCTGGTCAAGCTCGTCAGAAAGCCCGACATGGAGCATCTCCGGCAGCGAATCATTGCCGCGACCCATCTCGATCCGCTGTCGATCGAAGATACGGCCGCTTTTGTCATCTATCGCCTGAAACGCGCAGGGTGGCAGAACGACCCGGTTATCACCTCCAACGCCCTGGAATCGATCTACGACTTCAGCGGGGGGGTTCCCAGACGCATTAATCTGATCTGCAGCCGTCTGTTGTTCTTTGGTGCAGTCGAGGAAAAGCACAGGCTGGATCAGCCGGACGTCGAGATGGTCATCGAGGGTATGCAGGAGGAAATGCTGTTTGGTGATGAGCGTCCGCCTCGTCGTCAACGGCCAGCTCCTGCTCAAGCGGGCCCGCAGCCAGGCGGACCCGACCGGCCAGCCGGCGCGGTACCGGCGGCTGTTCGACAGGCGATGGCGGGGCCGGTGGCATTTGCGGTCCCGGACAGGGCGCTTGAGCAGCCCGATCCGGCGGTTCCCTTGTCGACGTTTTTTGACGTAGATGCTGGGCCGGATGAGCCGGACCAGGCGCAGGGTCGGAGCAGGGTTGAGCCGCGATTCAATCTGGAGGAAGTAAATGCGGCTGACGGTCGTCAGTCGCCGGGCACGCGATCGATGGCAGGGGTGGATGACGACGTGCCATGGGACGTCGGCTTGCCTCCGGACCTCGAAGCCGATGCGGGGGATCTGACCAAGGATCGCCATGATGCCGGGGTCTCGGCTGGTGGCCTGAGCGGGGATCTGTCAGCGGAAGCGACGCAGCCACAGACAGATTCTGATGAGTCGTTCACGCCCGGCGGGCACAAGGCATCGAAGCGCAAACGCAAACCAGGCGGCGGGCTGCTCATGGTCCTGGTGCTTGCGGTTGCGGCCGCAGCATTCGTGTACGACTACCAACGACCCGTGTTTGACGACGCCGACTGGTGGCTGAGACTGACGGTCTGGCTGGAACAGCAGGGCGCCTCCTTTCTCTTGCCGGCCCGACGTGACGATTCCGCAGGCGTGGCTGAGATCGCGGAGGACTCGGGTGGTCCGGCGCCGGCCAGATCTGCTGTGAAGCCCCGCGTGGCAGGCTGGATAGAGACAGATGCCACAGTTTCCGAGGCTCCGGCAATACCCGGCGCCGGCGAGATACCACCAAAACCTGCAACGCGGGTATCCGGCACTGACGGGTCGGCCGCGGATATTTTGGGAGGAAGTGCGCCAGCCGGTGATCCGGCGGGGCAGGGGTCCCACGCGACTGTGCCCGAGACGGTGGTGGCAGATGCCGAGGTAGCGTCGGGTTTGCCGCCCGATGACGCAGGCGCGAGAGAGGCATCGTCATTTGATCAGCTGGCCGGAACAGGAGGCGGGCGGCCAGGCGATGGCACGGTGGCCATGGGCCAGGGGTTGGCGGAAAGCAGGCACGCCATCGCATTTAACGCCATGGAGTTCGACCAGAGCCCGCCTCGGCCTGCGGCGGAAGCCGCCGCGAAACCGCAGACCAGTCTCGCAGTGGTTGCACCCGAGGGGACAGCTGCGAGTGTTGCTGTCAACGAGGCTGCCAGACCGGAAGACGGCTCGGCTGCTGCCGAGTCTGTCGAGCCGGGTGTTGCTGAGATGCAGTGGCGCTCAGGCGAGGGTGAGGGACCGGTCGAGTTTCAGGACGCTCCTGTTGTATCAAGGTCGCGTAGAGCCCCGCAGGGCGAGTTGGCGATCTTGAAATATGACCCCGGGGTTCGCACGGGCTCCACGGCCCCGTCCATGGGGGCACTGGCGATGAGCAACGGTGGGGTATCGCTTCAGGGCCGCGAAAAGAGTCTTTACGAGATCGGCGAGATCAAGGCACAGCTCATGAACGGTGACTGGAGCGTGTTCGGGAAACCCGCGGTACTGCTGCCCTCGGTGATCAATCACTGCGAGGACAAGGGCGCGCGGATTCTCTGCTGGACCGCACCGCAGAACAGCGAGGCCAGCGCCGGCAATCTTGTGTACCAGACCGAGACCACCATCGACGGTTTCTCTGCCAAGGGCACCTTCCGGGTCCGGTATCGGATAATGGAGACCTCAATGCGGCTCAGCGAAGCTGATTTGGCAGAAGGGCAGCAGGTCAAACTCACGCCCGGCTGGAAGGTCCTGGAGCGCGAGACCACATGCCACATCATTCATTCCAGCCTCATCCGCTGTCAGGGTGGCGAAGAGGGCGTGTTCAGTTATCGAAGAATATTGTGAAGTTTGTATTCTAATTGTCTGATTGTAAATAAACATTTAATCTCGATTTCAGCCGGTTCTGCGTCAGAGCGCGGATACCGCGGAATTGCCATGTATTCGCAACGGGGCTAGCCTGGATTACCTTAGGTTTGTCCGGTAACGGCCGGTAATGTGTAGACTAATGAACTGCCACCTACAGGCGATAGTTGGGATTCTGATGCGATGTATGAACGCTTCTACGGGCTGACTGCCAAACCCTTCCGTCTCACGCCGGACGCACATTTCCTCTTCCACAGCCAGGGCCATGCCAAGGCGCTCGCCTATCTGCGCTACGGACTGCAGTGCCGGGAGGGATTTGTCGTGATTACCGGGGATGCGGGTGCCGGCAAGACGACCCTGGTGCAGGCCCTGTTGACCAATCTGAACAGCGAGAACGTGGTGGCCGCCCAGCTGGTAAGTACGCAGTTTGAGGCTGAAGAAACGCTATCCATGGTGGCGGCCTCATTTGGATTGGCCAGCCAGGGTCTGTCCAAGTCCGATCTGCTCAGGAACTTCAACACCTTTCTGACGGCTCGGGCGCGGGAGGGCAAACGCGTGCTGCTGGTCGTTGATGAAGTCCAGAATCTGCCAGTCGCGTCGATCGAAGAGTTGCGGATGCTCTCGAATTACCAGTCCGGGGACCAGGCCTTGCTGCAGACATTTTTCCTCGGACAATCCGAATTCCTGGCGACCATGCAGTCGGATGAGATGGAGCAGTTCCGACAGCGGATTGTCGCCGCACATCATCTCGGACCGCTGGCGCTGGATGAGACCAGTCAATACATCACGTACCGGTTACAACTCGCCGGCTGGCAGGATGATCCACACTTCACGGATGGGGCGTTTGCCGCGATTCATGTGTATACAGACGGTATTCCAAGGCGAATCAATGCGATATGCGATCGAGTTCTGGTGAACGGGTGTCTGGAGGAGCTCCATGAGATAACCGAGGCGAGCATCGCCGCGATCGGGGACGAAGAACGGCGGGAACAGGATGCCGCTGCGGAGTCTGTCGATTCGGGAGCCGCCACGCTTGCCGACCAAGACACGGAGGAGGCCGGCCCGGCTCGGTCCACAAGCATGGTGTCCGACACGGAGCGCCGCCTGAGGGTGCTCGAAAAACGCATGGATATCATGGAAATGCACCGGAAACGGCTTCAGGAACTGGTACTGTCGATTGTCAACAACGAAGACGTGGAGCAACGGGGGCAGACCGATCAGCCCCGCAAGGCGGATACGCTGTAATTCCTGTTTGTAGCTCAGTGCTCACCGACCCTGGCCTCCGCTGAGACGCGCAGTCCGTGACAAGTCCGGCGCCTGGGGACTCCGCATCCTGAGCGCGTGTCGTTCGCGTCCTGGCCCGACGTTTTCTTATCCCTGAATGCGCTGCAAACCGCGTGAGGGGAGCGGTAACGGGCCTTTGGCTGGTTCCCTTGCAGGATTGCGTGAGCGGCTCTGTGCAGAGGCCGCATGGCATACGCTCAGTTGTCTGCCTGGTTCGCATCTGATGCGCGTTGTCGGCGAATGGTTTCAGCCACCGGCTGGCTTTTGAGTTTGTGGCGGGGTGTCAGCGCTGAGCCGATCGGGTAAAATCGCGTGCCTTGGCGCTGTCTTGGGCGAGCAGACTGCTTGTTGCCAGCGCGTACCACGACCGTCGTGGGGCTGATCAGGAAACGAATCAATAGCGGTATGAACAAAGCACAACTCAATAACGTCAACGTCATTTCTCAGGAGTTGTTGCCGACTCCGGCCGAAATAAAGGCCCGTCTGCCACTGTCCAAGTGCGCGGAGGACACGGTCCGCGAGGGGCGTCAAACCTTACAAAATATTCTCGACCGGCTGGACCACCGGCTTTTTGTCGTTGTGGGACCCTGTTCGATTCACGATATACAAGCTGCGCATGAGTACGCGCAGAAACTGAAGCAACTGGCTGACGAGCTGCGGGATACGCTCTACCTGGTGATGCGCGTTTATTTTGAAAAACCCCGCACGACGGTCGGTTGGAAGGGACTGATTAACGATCCTTATATGGATGACTCTTTCCGCATTGAGAAAGGGCTATATCAGGCGCGAGAGTTGTTGCTTTATCTGGCGGAGTTGGGCTTGCCGACCGCGACAGAGGCGTTGGATCCGATAACACCGCAGTACCTCTCGGATCTGATCTCCTGGAGTGCCATAGGGGCGCGCACGACAGAATCTCAAACCCACCGTGAGATGGCGAGCGGCTTATCGACGCCAGTGGGATTCAAGAACGGCACCGATGGAAGTCTTGAGGTTGCCATCAATGCGCTGCATTCGGTGTCCCGTCCGCATCATTTTCTCGGTATCAGTCAGGATGGACAATGCGCCGTCTTTCATACCAAGGGTAATCGCTATGGCCATATTGTGTTGCGGGGTGGCGGTGGCCAGCACAATTATGATTCGGTCAGTGTCGCGATGTGCGAAAAGAAGTTGAGTGCAAACGGGTTACCTTCCAATATCGCGATCGATTGCAGCCACGGCAATTCCAACAAGGATCCGGCATTGCAGCCTCTGGTGGTTGAGAACTGTGTCAACCAGATTAGCGGGGGCAACCGCTCGCTGGTCGCCCTGATGCTGGAGAGCCACCTCAAATGGGGAAGTCAGGCGATTCCGGAGGATTTGTCTGCGCTGGCCTATGGCGTTTCAGTCACGGATGCCTGCATGGACTGGCCAACAACAGAGGCCGTGTTACGTGGGACGCGAGACAAACTCAGGGACATACTTCCGCGGCGGCTGGAATCGATGAAGGCAGTGCCGGCAGGGGTGTGATACGCCCGCATCCGAAGGGCCTGTCGTCAGTTTTCCGGCGAGTCGCTTGCGAGACGAGTGGCGGGGCTGCCGGGGCCATATCATAGTTGCCAGCCGTAGGTTAAAGTCTGTCGGCCAACAAGGGCTGAGCGATGAGGCAGTCATGACTGAGGGCATTTCTAATGTTCTGATCCTGGGGGTTAACGGCGGCTTCGGCGCCATGTTCTCCGCGCTGTTAAGCGACAGAGGAATCGACGTTTACGGTACTGACCGCGCAGGCCATCCGCAGTCCAAGGTCCGGTGCGTCCGCTACGCAGCCTGTGATGTAACGGCCCCAACTGAAGAAGTCAAAGCCATGGCTCGCCAGGCAGATTGTCTGCTCTTTTGTTTGCCGGAGGCGGTTGTGCTGACCGCGCTGGAAACCTTCGCAGCAGTGGCAGCGCCTGGCGCATTGCTGGTCGATACCTTGTCCATCAAGACGCCGGTTGCCGGTATTGTAAAGGGCGTGCGCGGGGATGTGCAGCACTTGAGCATCAATCCGATGTTTGCGCCCGAGGTGGGATTTGCCGGCCAGAATGTTGCGGCGGTAGCTGTCGTCGATGGTCCGCGCTGTGCGCCGTTTGTATCCCTGATGGAGGCATGGGAGAGCCGTGTTGTCCTGATGAACGTCGATGACCATGACAGACAAACGGCTATCACTCAGGTAGCGACGCACGCGGCCATTCTGGGATTTGGCTACTGTCTGGAAAGGCTGGGCTATGATGCGGAAACAGCCTGGTCAATAGCAACGCCCCCCCATCGTATGCTGATGGCCCTGGTTGCGCGCATTGCCAGCAAGGACCCCGAAGTTTACTGGGAAATTCAGGTGGACAATCCATTTGCTGAGCAAGCGCGTGCGACCTTGCTTGAGTGTCTGAAAGATATTGACGATATGGTCAGGCAAAATCAGCGCAAGGCGTTTCACAACGCCGCTGTCGCGAGCAAGGAGGTACTGGCACCGATCATGCCGGCCTTAATGGAACTGTCTGATCGCTTGATAAGAAGCGCTTAGCACTCGTTCAACTTGGTAATAACGGATGCTGACAATTTAAGCTGGGTGGCAGTATTTCAATTTAGCCACGGAACCCACGGAAGGACACGGAAAAATGTTCGGGACACCGGATCCTGAGGTCTGAGTGCTTCTCGAAAATACCGTCTTGGCCATGCGTTGAAGCTGGCGTATGGGTATCGGCGACCCACAAGCTCTGCTGAGAAGGTGTTATGGCAGCTATGCTTGCTCAGCCGCCGGAGCCCTGCTCGGGCGGCTTAACCAGTTCGTGCTCCAGAAAGCAGCTTTCTTCGATAATCAGGTCGTACAACTGGTGCAGAAATTCCGGACGCACACCGTAGCGGCCGCCGAGATCGGTACAGCGGTCCTTGATCTGTTGGATTCGGTCCGGCTGCATAACCGCGACGCCGGCGCGCGACTTGTATGCCGCAACCTGCCTCACAATCTCAAAACGCCTGGCCAGTGCCTTGATTAACTCTTCGTCGAGGCTATCTATTTCCTGACGAAATGTCTGCATATCGGACATGCGCCTCTCCTCCCGTGGCCTCGTACTCCTTTAGGATGTGCTCTCGGTATTTTTGATCATTTGTCAAGTTCGCATAGTGTGCCGGAACGGTGGGAAGTGACTTGAGCAGTTTCAGTGGGACGCCATGGACTTCATAGTGATTATAGCCAAATACGCCTTTGTCCGCATAGACAATGGCGTTAATCAGAGCGCGTGCCTTGAGCAGGATCTCTTTGAATTCTTCCTCCGCGTCGGACAGTGCGACGATTGCTCCGCCGATCCCGATTGAGGTGCTCGTGGGGGTGCACACCGCCGTGCGGATGACAATATTCAAGTCCGCGGTGCCATTGAGGCCGAGAAAACCGATGGAACCGGAATAGACGCCGCGTGCTTCCGTTTCGAGCCGGTCGATAATTTCCAGCGTGCGGATCTTAGGTGCACCCGTCATGGATCCCCCGGGAAAGGCCGCCCGCAGGCAGTCAACGACTGTCGCATTTTCCTTTAAGTGCCCGAGGATGGTGCTGACCAGTTGATGGACGGTGGCATAGGACTCAACCGCCATCAGCTTAGGCACATGCACAGAGCCGACATCGCATACGCGTCCCAGATCATTACGCAGCAGATCGACAATCATAAGGTTTTCGGAGCTGTCCTTTTCGTTCTTACCCAAGGTATTGCGCGCTGCTTCGTCCTTAGCCATGTCAGGATGGCGCGCGATTGTGCCCTTAATCGGTTTGGAACTTACCCAGCGCTGTTGATCGGCATGCAGGAATTGCTCAGGCGAGGAGCTCAAAACAGCGATATCGCCAAAGCGCAAGTAGGAGGCATAGGGCGCGGGATTAACCCGGCGCAAGACGCGATAAAAATCGAGCGGATTCTCGATGGGATCGGTGTGCAGCTGGTTGGTCAAGCAGATTTCGTAGCTTTCACCATCGTTGATCTGTTGGAAACACTGCTTGATATCACTGATGTAGGTTTCGTAGGGGCGAGTTAACCTGAACTGTATACGATCAGGATTGTTATAGATTGGACTTGGTGCTGCCGGTTCAGGCAGGTCAGAGAGCACGGCTTCCAGATCGTTGAACCAGTCTTCGCATTCCGCGGCTTCGGCTTTGAGTGCAAAGGCCACTAGATAGGTCTTTCGATCGATCTGATCGAACGTTATCAGGCGATCACAGAATATGAGCGCGGCATCAGGCGTAGGCGAATGATGAACAAGTGTGCCACCGCAGTCCGCCTTGAGTTCGTAGCCAAAGTACCCTGCGAAACCGCAGTTAAAATCGAACGGTAAGCCGGGTGTGGTGCAGCGTCTGGATTTCAGTTCCCGGTTCAGGTAGTCAAATATGCTTTCGCCGGTTTCACTGATCCCGTCTTGTGTCTTGATGGTCAGCTTGCTTTCGTTCACGCGGTAAGTGACCACTTGACTATGCGGGCTATCGGCGGCTCCCATATAAATGAAACGTGACAGGGCTTCCTCCACGAGATCACTGCCCAGCCAGAAAGCATCGTTCTTATCTGCATACAGGTGCATGAAGGCCTTTTCCGGATCAGCGAAAAATGGCAGTTCTCGATAAAAGACTTGAAAGTCAGCGTTATTTTGACCAATTTGATCGGGAACCCGGCTGCCGCGCGGCCGCGTGGTGGCGGTGCTGTTTGCTGCGACACCAGGCCGGCCCTGTGAGCGATGATAGTCGGCGGCCAGATCGAAGAAGTTCCGGATCAACTGGTCGCCAAATTCGGTGCAAATGGATTCCGGGTGAAATTGGATCCCCCAGAAAGGCCGACCCTTGTGCCGCAGCGCCATCAAGACGCCTTCCTGGGTCCAGGCGAGCGGCTCGAGATGGTCGGGCAATGAGGGATCAACCGCCAGGGAGTGATAGCGGACCACGGAAAAGTCCTGGGGAATTCCGTTAAAGAGCGGTGATTCGTTGTGCCGGATTCGACTTAATCGGCCGTGGATCGGTTCCGGGGCATGCCTGACGGTGCCGCCATGGTAGTGCGCCAGGCCCTGGTAGCCGAGGCATACCCCCAGGAGGGGCACATTCAGTTCCTGCAGAACCTGCGCGCAAACACCAAAATCTTCCGCCCGATCGGGGCTTCCCGGGCCAGGTGATAAGACAATTGCATCGACATTCAGGGCTTTTATTTCGTCGAGCGTGATTCCGTCATTCGGAAAGACCAGGGGTTCCTGGTCATTCATACCGGCAATCTGCTGATAGAGGTTGAAGGTGAAGGAATCGTAGTTATCAATAATCAGTGTTTTCAAAGTATTACCCCCAAGTTCCGTGTGCTAATCAGGACTTGTAGCGACAGAAGACCAGCGCCACTTTAAAAAGCAGCAATAGTGGTGAGATCGGACTAATCGGGGGTGGCAACGTCCAATGTGTCATGTCTCGGTGCAAGCCTGAGCCAGATTAATCGTGCAGCGACATGCAATCGCGTCGCGGCGGATAAAGCCTTTGTTACTCGCCAAGGTAAAAAGAGCGACTCGGGGCCTGCTAAACATAAGTACGTATTCGCCGCCGCGGTATGTTACTGCGAACCGAGCAGGGATGGCAAAAACTTTCTCAGGACAAGACAGACCGTTGATTCGGGGGGCTTTGCGCGCTGAATTTCTCAGTTTGCTTGAAGAAAGTTAAGCGGGTATGTCCGTGACCCTCTCGGTGCATTATTCAATGAGGAAGGTTTGGCGAGCGCGGCGATAAGCAGGATATTCGCGCATTTTCATTGCAGCCAGCGGCATGCGCTCGAGCTTATTGGCGTGTCGCATAGGGGACACGCATTTGGCTCAGGTGATTAACGCCCGTGCAAGTTGTGAACAGCGCTAGGCGCCCCTGTGCGGATGAGTATGCGGGGTTCTTGCCGCTTTTTCTTTTCCTGACTATGCCGCACGAAATTGAAAGGCGAAAAACAACTCACTTAAGCCGTTGAAAGATATGGTGGGCGATACTGGGATTGAACCAGTGACCCCTGCCGTGTGAAGGCAGTGCTCTCCCGCTGAGCTAATCGCCCGACTCGAAAGCCAGATTCTAAAGTGGTCCCAAGCTCAGGGTCAATTTTCCCAAGGCGTTCTCTGGCTGCCGGCCAAGTCTGATAGAATCACGCTGCCGCAATCCACTCAGGATCGTGCGCCAATAACCACAATCAGGGTGATGTTCCAAATGGTCGTTCGAACCCGTTTTGCGCCGAGTCCAACCGGGTACTTGCACATCGGCGGCGCGCGCACTGCACTCTTCTCCTGGCTCTATGCACGCAAACACGGGGGTACCTTTGTGTTGCGTATCGAAGACACGGACCTGGAGCGCTCCACGGCAGAATCGGTCAACGCGATTCTGGAAGGCATGACGTGGCTGGGACTGGAATATGACGAGGGCCCATTTTTCCAGACCAGGCGTTTTGACCGCTACCGTGAAGTCATTGAGCAGCTGCTTGCGTCGGGTCATGCCTACAAGTGCTATTGCTCGCGAGACAGACTCGAAGCCCTGCGTGCCGAGCAGATGGCGCGCAAGGAGAAGCCGCGCTATGACGGCCACTGTCGCGGCGGTGTTGAGCCCCCATCGCCTGATGCACCTTTTGTGGTTCGATTTCGGAACCGGTTGGAAGGCGAGGTTGTTGTCGATGATCTGATACGTGGCCGGGTCGTCTTCCAGAATGCAGAACTCGATGACCTGATAATTGCACGGAGTGATGGCTCGCCTACCTACAACCTGACGGTGGTCGTGGATGACACCGACATGCAGATCACACATATCATTCGTGGCGACGATCATTTGAATAATACGCCGCGACAGATCAACATCATGCAGGCCCTGGGCTTGACACCGCCAAAATTCGCCCACGTGCCGATGATACTTGGCGAAGACGGAAAACGGCTGTCCAAACGTCATGGTGCCGTCAATGTGATGCACTACCGTAATGCGGGCTATCTGCCAGAGGCATTGCTCAATTACCTGGTGCGGCTGGGCTGGTCGCATGGCGACCAGGAGGTGTTTTCGGTCGACGACATGGTGGAGTTATTCGATGTAGGGGATATCAATAATTCTGCGTCCACATTCAATTCCAGCAAGCTCATCTGGCTCAATCAGCAGTACATCAAGAACGCCGACCCGGCGCATGTCGCGCGCCACCTGAGTCATCATCTCGGTGAGTTGGGCATTGATCCCGCGCCGGAACCGGACCTTTGTGATGTCGTCAAGGCGCAGCAGGAACGCGCCAAGACACTGGTGGAAATGGCCGAAAACAGCGTTTACTTCTACAGAGATTTTGACCACTTCGACGAGAAGGCTGCGAAGAAGTATCTGACAGAGGCAGCATGCGAGTCACTCACCTTATTACGGCAACGGCTCAGCGAACTGACCGAGTGGACGCCAGAGGCCATCCATCAGATTGTGGCCGACGTGGCGGAGTCGCAGGGTGAGAAGCTGGGAAAGATCGCGCAGCCACTGCGGGTTGCGGCATCAGGGGGCGCCGTATCGCCGCCGATTGATGTGACCGTCTGGTTGATTGGGCAAAGCCGAGTGGTGGAGAGGCTCAGTAAGGCTTTGGCGTATATACACGATCGGGTGGCTGTTAAGACATAGTGGAGGTGACGGCTATTCCCGCCCGCGGCGCGCCGCAGCCCGGCTTAACGGCCGATACCACTATCTCATGTTTCAGATGTATCGATGCTCCGATGTCATCTGCAACAGAGTTCGCGAGCGGTGATTACAACATACTTGCTTGCGAGCCAAACCTGCTCTCGCGACCATCGGGCAAGTGGGAGAAAATCGCACTGCATCGGAATCGGGGTATGCGCGTGGACTGCAGAACCGGGGGTTGCCTTCGAACAAGCCCGGTCGAGCTATTCGCGCCAACAGGGGTGACTTTGGACTAACGCGACTGGACGGCGCCGAGGCCTTCCTCTCGCAGCCTCCATCCGCTTGACGTGTAGGCATCAGTCAGTGGTTACCGACGCAATCAGTTGCAAGAGGCTCCACATACCTTGTCAGCCATCGATGTCATTGCGATCCTTGGTTAATAGAATTATGTCGAAATACTTAACAACCAGTAAGATCACAAGGCGGCAAGCATATTTCGATTGAGATAAAGAATATCAATATAAATCAAATGTTTGATCTATTCTGAAATGCCTCGTTCAAGCGCTGGTGTCGAAAAACTATACATATTGATGTTTAACTGGGGTGCGCACTATAGGGCTATCTCAATTACTTCATGAATTTAAAAGGAAAAAAATTATCTGGCACTGAATCTGCAAATTCACAGATTTGATAGTGGCTATCCACTGACCTTTGTCATGAGACGGTAAACCGTGTTATGGATGTAGTTAGCTAGATGAACGTTCAGAAACTAGATGAACGTTCAGAAATCAGAATCAGTAGACCGCTTACAAGCGGGCTTCGATATACCTGAGGATATTCTGGCGCCGTTGCGGCCAGTATCGGCAAACGCATAGACGGTTATTATCAGGTGTGCCCAAGAATGTCGGGCATTCTTAACAAGTGCGGTTCACGCGTAAGATTTGAAACAATATTCAGTTCAGTTAATTCCACAAAAAGTTACGAAAATCGACCTATAATAAATAATTGTTTAAGGCAGTTAAGGGGGATATTTAGATGTATCCTGAATCAGCGTGTTTGAAAAGAAAATTTGCGGTGGTGAGGCGGACCCTGACAAGGATGTCGTGTCTGATGATATTGTGCTCGCATGCGGGAGCTGAGTCGCCCGTCAGCGTGATGTCAGAGGTCGTCGCACAGCGCGTCTCGCAGGAAACATCGATCAAACAAGAGAGTGAAGGGCAACCCTGGGTCGTCTCTCAGGGGAAGCACGTGGTGACTAAGGAAACTCAATCAGAAGATGCTGCGATGGTTGTGTCTCTAATAGAGCCGGCCTATACATCACTCGCTGGAGATGCCACTCTTGATCGTCCATCGGATGCCGCGTTAGCCGGAAAAGATGTCGTGATTAGGATGCCGTATGCTGTCGAAGTCGCTGTAATCGGTCTTCTCGGTCTGGTTATAGTTGCGCGGCGCAAATGGAATGGTCCGCGGTGAGTCGACAAATTGTATAAGCGCTTGTTACCTTCGCTCGCGTGTGAGTGCTAGGGTGCGTACAACTAAAAAGGCCGCCGAATCCTGAGATAGGAAATTTAATTGCGGCTGATAACTGGCTCGAACAATCCTGCTTTTCGGGGACGCAAAGGGATCGTTGCGATCAAATGCTCTTCGGTTCCAGCCCATAGTTCGAGGTCGAGTGTGAGTGACTATGTTATCCACGCCACTGAAGGTTTACATCCTTAAGATCGCAACATGTTGGTTCCCCCATAATCTGTCTTCGCTTGGTCGCGTGAAGTTGGCTAGCACAGCCGTTTACTTTCTCTGCCTGCTGAGTGTTGTTCCTGATTTCGCCTTCGCTGCCTTTCAGCAGGACGGGGGTGGTCTGGTGTCGCTGGAGGCCGAGCATGCGCAGGGGGGTTTAGCTGGGCCGGATGGGCATGAGTGGTTGGCGGCGGAGGCGAGTTTTCTGGGGACGGCGTCGTTGGGTGGTGCGATGCGTGCGCTGCCGGAGGACCGGGTCAATTACTCGTCGAACTATTCGAGTCTGAGTCCGCGGCTGGACTACCCGGTGGATTTTGTATCGGGAGCGCAGTTGCACTATGTGTGGGTACGCGCATGGGGTCCCTCGTCGAGTTCGAACTCCGTGCACGTGGGGTTGGATGGCCAGGAGGTGTCGACGGGGACGAACATGACGGTCCCGTTGGGTGGTTATGTGTGGGTGGGCAGGGTGGCCAGTGGCGCGCGGGCGACGCTGAACGTTACGCCGGGAGCGCACACGGTGAATCTGTGGATGCGTGAGTCGGGGACGGTGGTGGACAAGGTGGTGCTGACCCGGGACGCCACGTTTAACCCTGCGACGGTCAATGGCGGGCTGGGGCCGGATGAGAGCCTGCAGGGCAGCCCCAGTACTGCGGATTTATCGGTGAGCAAGGTGGTAGATGATGCTTCGCCGCTTGAAGGGGGCGGGGTCCTCTACACGGTGGCGGTAAGGAACAACGGGCCGCTGGATGCGACGAGTGTAGAGCTGACCGATAGGCTGCCGGTGGGTGTGAGCTATGTCAGTGACGATGCGGGCAGCTCGGGGACGTTTTATGACAGTGGCAGCGGTGTGTGGACGGTGGGTACGTTGTCCAATGGTGAGACGAAGACGCTGCACATCACGGTGACGGTGGTGGCGGCGGGCGGCAGTACGATCATCAACACGGCGAGTGTGAGTGGCCTGGAGCCGGATCCGGTGACGGGCAACGACAGTGCCAGTGCGAGCCTGACGGTGGCCGTGCCTGCGGGAGGCGGTGGCGGTGGGTTCCAGCAGGCTGGGAGTGGTCTGGTGTCGCTGGAGGCCGAGCATGCGCAGGGGGGTTTAGCTGGGCCGGATGGGCATGAGTGGTTGGCGGCGGAGGCGAGTTTTCTGGGGACGGCGTCGTTGGGTGGTGCGATGCGTGCGCTGCCGGAGGACAGGGTCAATTACTCGTCGAACTATTCGAGCCTGAGTCCGCGGCTGGACTACCCGGTGGATTTTGTCTCGGGGGCGCAGCTGCACTATGTGTGGGTACGTGCGTGGGGTCCCTCGTCGAGTTCGAACTCCGTGCACGTGGGGCTGGATGGCCAGGAGGTGTCGACGGGGACGAACATGACGGTCCCGACGTCGGGTGGTTATGTGTGGGTGGGTGTGGTGGCGAGCGGCGCGCGGGCGACGCTGAACGTTACGCCGGGGACGCACACGGTGAACCTGTGGATGCGTGAGTCGGGGACGGTGGTGGACAAGCTGGTGCTGACCCGGGACGCCACGTTTAACCCTGCGACGGTCAATGGCGGGCTGGGGCCGGATGAGAGCCTGCAGGGCAGCCCCAGTACTGCGGATTTATCGGTGAGCAAGGTGGTAGATGATGCTTCGCCGCTTGAAGGGGGCGGGGTCCTCTACACGGTGGCGGTAAGGAACAACGGGCCGCTGGATGCGACGAGTGTAGAGCTGACCGATAGGCTGCCGGTGGGTGTGAGCTATGTCAGTGACGATGCGGGCAGCTCGGGGACGTTTTATGACAGTGGCAGCGGTGTGTGGACGGTGGGTACGTTGTCCAATGGTGAGACGAAGACGCTGCACATCACGGTGACGGTGGTGGCGGCGGGCGGCAGTACGATCATCAACACGGCGAGTGTGAGTGGCCTGGAGCCGGATCCGGTGACGGGCAACGACAGTGCCAGTGTGGATGTGACGGTCGCATCCGGCAGCAATCTGCCGCCAGCTCTCGATCCGATACTGGACCAGGTCGTGACGGAGGGACAGCCGCTCACATTCGACATCTCTGCAAGTGACCCCGAGGGGACGACTCCGGTGCTGAGCGTGACGGGTTTACCCGGCACGGCAACGTTCCAGGACAATGGAAATGAGACCGGAACTTTTAGCTGGACCCCGGCGCTCGGGCAGGCGGCGGGAGGTCCGTACTCGGTCACCTTCATGGCGACGGATGCGGTGGATTCGCTGTTGATGGATAGCCGGACGATCAGCATTACCGTCCTGCCTGCCGCGGGAAGCGGTGGCGGTGTGTTCCAGCAGGCTGGGGGTGGTCTGGTGTCGCTGGAGGCCGAGCATGCGCAGGGGGGTTTAGCTGGGCCGGATGGGCATGAGTGGTTGGCGGCGGAGGCGAGTTTTCTGGGGACGGCGTCGTTGGGTGGTGCGATGCGTGGGCTGCCGGAGGATAGGGTCAATTACTCGTCGAACTATTCGAACCTGAGTCCGCGGCTGGACTACCCGGTGGATTTTGTATCGGGAGCGCAGTTGCACTATGTGTGGGTACGCGCATGGGGTCCCTCGTCGAGTTCGAACTCCGTGCACGTGGGGTTGGATGGCCAGGAGGTGTCGACGGGGACGAACATGACGGTCCCGTTGGGTGGTTATGTGTGGGTCGGCAGGGTGGCGAGCGGCGCGCGGGCGACGCTGAACATTACGCCGGGAACGCACACGGTGAATCTGTGGATGCGTGAGTCGGGGACGGTGGTGGACAAGCTGGTGCTGACCCGGGATTCCACGTTTAACCCTGCGACGGTCAATGGCGGGCTGGGGCCGGACGAGAGTGGCCAAAGCGCAGGCGGTTCGACGGTGCAGACACCGCAGATTAGCCCGAATGGCGGGGCATTTGCGGATCCCCAGACGGTGACTCTGTCGACGGCGACAACGGGTGCCGAGATCTGGTACACGCTGGACGGGAGCACGCCCACGACCACGACGGGTTCGACGCAGTACACGGGACCGTTTCCGCTGGCGGCCAGTGCAACGCTGAAGGCTCGCGCATTTCTCGCCGGTTCTGACGACAGCGCCGTGGCGAGCGCGGTGTTCCAGATTTCGGCGCAACTGTGGCCAACAGGGTTGAGCCATTACTGGCAGCTGGATGAGGCAAGTGGTTCCAGCTTTGTGGATCTTGTCGGGGGAACCTCTTCTGCCAGCTGCGGCGCTGCGTGTCCGACCCCGGTGGCGGGTCGCGTCCTGGGTGCCCAGCAATTTAATGGCATCATCGACGAGGTCAACGTGGCAGACGATGGCTCATTTGACTGGGCGACCGGAACCCGCTTCTCGGTCGAGGTCTGGATCAATAAGGGATCAGCCTGTATCGGCACTGAGGCAGTCGTCGGGCGACATGATGCCGCCAGTCAGGTGCATTGGTGGCTGGGCTGTCAGGGCAGTAATGCTGCCTTTGCGCTGGAGAGCAATGGTGCAGCATCAAACCTGGTCGGCACCACGGCTGTCACCGATGGGCAGTGGCACCACCTGGTTGCGGTTCATGATGCGATCAGCGGTGAGAACCGGCTGTATGTCGATGGTGTCGAAGAGGCGCGCGTCGCGGGCGTCAGTTATCCAGCCGGTTTTGCCGGGACAACGCAACTCAATATCGGCTGGTTGAACGATAGCGCCTTGGATTATCACTTTGCCGGTACGATCGATGAGGTCGCGATCCATGATCGGGTCCTGCCCACTGCCGAGATAGCACGTCACTACAATGATGGCGCCATTGGTCTGCGGCGCGGTTACTGGGGCTGTGGCGCACCGGTGACCATCATGCCGCTGGGGGATTCGATCACCCGCCGTCAAGGGTATCGGCCTCAGCTGTATTTCAATCTGGTGAGTGCGGGCTACGATGTCGACTTCGTGGGCAGCGCGAGCGATACCTCGGGCAGCCATGACCGTGAGCATGAGGGGCACTCGGGTTTTACGACCTCGGGTATTGCGGCGTCGTTGAGTAACTGGCTGGCGCTGAATCCGCCTGATGCGATCCTGCTGCATATCGGTACCAACGAAGATGCGGCATTTCCCTACCCATCGCCCAGTGGCGTAGAGGATCTGCACAATATTATCGATACCTTCGACCCGGACATAGCCGTGGTTCAGGCACGCATCATCAATAAAGTGCCGAATGAACCCCTGGTCACCCAGTTCAATGACAACGTTGAGGCAATGGTAGACACGAGGGTGGCGAATGGTTACAAGATCACGATGGCTGATCACGAAAGCGCCTTGAACTACATTAATGATATGGATCCTGACGGTATCCATCCCCTCCCGGCGGGCTTTGCCAAGATGGTACCGGTGTGGTTTGACGCGTTAACATCTTTCCTCCCGGCGTGTATTCCGGTAACGCCGCAAGTGACTTCGCAGCCGGTTACGACGGCAACTGTTGGCGTACCCTATACGTACACAGTTGAGACGCAGGGTTATCCAGCACCAGCGTTCTCGTTGTTGACGCCACCCGCCGGTATGACGATTCATCCGGACACAGGTGAAATCGAGTGGACACCAGGTGCAACGGGTCCGGCTGATGTCTCGGTGCAGGTGCAAAACCTGCAGGGCACCACCACCCAGGACTTTACCGTCACTGCAAATTGACAATCTCTAAGGTTGGTCGATAACAAGGCAGACGTCAGCAATCATAGCCTGTGCATCTGGAACGCAACAGGCTTCGCCTGAGGTCATTTTATCGCGGGGGAAGAGAGTGAAGATTGCCGTAATGATGCGCGCGATCGATCAGCCGAGCGCCTGGCAGGCATTTATTGAAGGCCTGGTCGAAAAGATGCTGCAGATTGATAATGAGAATAAATATCTCTTAATGTATAAGACCGATAAATGGTACGGCAGGTTTAAGTCTTACAAGAATGCTAAAGAGGTACTAATCACTGCGCCCAACAAGTTTTTCTGGGATCAGGTGTCTGTGCCGCTTAAGGCCCGGAAAGAAAGAGTTGATGTAATCTGGAATCCGAAATTCAGCGTCCCTCTGATTAGCCATTGTCCGGTTGCCATGGGGCTGGCGGAAATGGGATGGAGGATATGGCCGGAATACTATGAGAAATTGGATGTTCTCTATCAAAAGTTGATATTTCGTGTTTATTGCAGGAAAGCCAGACATTTCTTCCCCTGGTCACAATTCCAGCGAGATGAAATCGGCAGGTATCTGGGCAAGACGCTGGATAACGCGACTGTTACGCCTCCCGCCGTCAAAGAAACTTTTCGACCAATTGATGATGGCTCGGTTCTGAAAACCTTCAGGGAGACCAAAAAGCTGCCCAGGAACTTCATTCTGGGGGTTACCCGCGTTGATCATCCCGGCGTAGAGGGCTCCACTTCCTTCTTTCCAGGCAAGAATGTCGATACTACCGTAAAAGCTTTTATCCAGTGCAGGGATAGAATTCCCCATGGACTGGTTATCGCGGGTCGCAGGGTGAAAGAGTATCTGCTGTATAGAGGTTTTTCAGAGTCTGATTTTAAAGGCGTTCATTTTCTCGGATTTGTCCCTCACGACGAACTGCCGAAGCTTTTCAACCTTGCGCAGCTTTTCGTAATGCCCTCGTTTTTCGAAGGATTCGGGCTGACGTTGCTTGAGGCGATGGCCTGCGGTTGTCCGGCAGTCGTCTCTGAGACGGGTGCCTGCTCGGAGGTGGGTGGCGATGCGGCACTCACCGCGGATCCCAATGATCCTGCCGATTTTGCTGAAAAGATCATTTCCGTGTTGGGAGATGAGGCAAAGTTACAGGATCTGCGGCAAAAGAGCCTGGACAGAGCAGCTTTTTTCAATTGGGAACGAAGCGCAAGACTAACGATCGAAGGATTGAAGAAAGCCGCCGGAAAGCTGTAGGCATTTTCGGGTTCGCGGCAGACGAGTAGGTAGATATACGACGCATATTCACCTGGGTATTCAGCTGGCGCATGCAAACGATTGGTTCACTGCGCTCCGGCAGCCGAGGGTGCGGGTGGCGAGATGGACTCAGACATCGAGTCGTGCAGTGTTAATGTGCCCTTTAATAGGTTGAATGAGTCATTCATTGACACTATCATCCACGCTGTCAGGCCATCGTCACTGATCCATTTTGGAGGGAAATTGTAAAGGATCTGTCTGGCAACTCCTTCAAAGGGTGTCTTTTTATCCCAATCATTGTAATAGGCTACTGTTGTCCATGGTCCCCAAGGCTCAGGGCTATCGAATATCGACCAGGCGCCCAGTCTACCGTTAGCTTTCTTGGGTCGTCGTGTGGTTAAAAGATAGCGTCCAATATGCGGATTATAGACTGCAGAAAATCCCCAATTTACGCCTGCTGGATCTCTAAATACGGCTTCGGCATCGGCGAGCATTTCGCTCCAACGTGGCATTCCTGAACTATCCTTGCCGGCGAAGAACTCATAAGCATTCCTATTCGGCACTTCTGTTTTTCTAACACGTGCCAGCAGGAGTTCGGTATTTGAGTCATTACGCTCTCGTTCGCTGTAAACATACACGTATTCATCCCTGCTCCCACTGTAGTCGCGGCCAAACTGCAGGAATACCGCTCCTGCAAATGCTCCGGCAGGTTCAGAAAAATCCCAGTCGGATCTGTCAAACGAGCCTTTGTTGAAGGTCCAGGTTCTGCCATGGTCCTGGGATCGGCCGATTTTGCCACGCTTCCACGCACCCTGTTCCGAAACCACCATATAGAGTCCACCATCGATCGCGATAATGCTGTTAGCCTTTCCTGGAAAGGTGGCGGGCGCCTCAGGGTTTTTCCCACCAAAAACATTCGAACCGATCCACGAATCAGGCGGACCTTCGATGCGAGCGACTCCAAGTGACACTCGTCCATCTGAGTTTGTTCCGTCGAATCCGCCGCCATCTCCCCATACCGCATAAAGATTGTCGTCGTCCGCCCACGTAGCCGCCCAAATATCACTACCCCTTGCCGCGGTACTGAGTGACGAGAAATCCCAAGTTATTCCAGAGATCACCGGGCTCGGTGGATATGGAGACGCAGCGATAGCGCGACATGACCCAAACACAGGAACAGCGATAACAAAACATAGAATTGATAAAACGCTGTTGCGCGTAAGATTCATTTATTTAGCCGCTCCTGGTTCTCTCGACCCAGCATTGTTCAAGATATGCAAGTGACGTTGGCCATGGACGTCGGCTCCAGAGGTTACAGGCAGCGCGGAACGGCTTAAAACGTTATGACGCTCGGCGATGGCCACGCCCGTACAATTGATGGACTTACTTTTCGTTAACTAGCGTAACTGCTAAGTCACGACTAATTCAGGGTCCTTTTGAACTATACAATGAATCGTGCGCGCGCATCTACAGTTGCCGAACCCCACAGGTTCTTGTGCCGAGCATGTCGATGAATCACGCGGTTCTTTGTGATGGGGAGACCATGTTTGCAGACTTTACAGCGTGTCCTATTCGATTCTTCAGATCGTCAATGGATTCGCCGCCAATGAACATCCGGTACCAGACTTCGCTGTTTAATATCAGCCAGAGCCGATTTCCATTGTCTTTTCTTCCGGTCAGATGATCAGCCAGGAGCTGGTCGATTGCCGTCTGCTTAAGGTAGTCAGCCTGTGCAAGGCTTGAGTTCTTGAGGAATATCTCGAACAGCAATAGGTACTCATTACGAAGCATATAGGGTAAGGCGGACGAAAAGCCCTGTTTCGGGCGTTCCAGAACTTCCCTGGGTAGATACCGTTCTGCCAGGCGGTACTGTATATAGCGGAGCGACCGGCCGCGGACTTTCATCCGTGCGGGAAGCCTTGCCGCAAACTCGGCGACAACGTGGTCCATCAGGGGTGCACGCGCCTCGAGCGAATTAGCCATGGTCATGCGGTCGGATATCATCACGGGATGATCCGGAAGCCGAACAAAGCTATCGGCGTAAAGCATACGGTCGACGGCGTCAGAGGCGTTGGCGGTATCAAACATCTCCGAGATCGATTGCTCTGGATCGAACGATTCGGTGGCATCACGTAAGCGCTGGCCGTAAAGAGGATCCCGCCATTCCGGACCAAAATAGAAATACGCTAGGCTTCGTGCGTAACGTTGTCCGCCTGACATAAATGACAGTGCATGCAGCCATTTGACTTGGTGTGCCTTGCTTTTGTACCAGCCGCCGTCGGGGACTGCTGAGAGGGCGGGCCCGATCAGATACTTGCGTACCGCCGGTGGCAGCATCGCGTAATAACTGGCATAGCGATTGCCATAGTACCGGTCGTAACCCCCGAACAGTTCGTCTCCGCCGTCGCCACCCAGCACCACTTTTACATGGCGCCGCGCAATCCTGGCTATCAGGTACGTGCAGATCGAAAGAGGATCCGATGGTTCGTCGAGGTGCCAGACCAGATCAGGCAGAGTGTCCAGTAATGAAGGACGAATGACCTCTTCATGGTGTTGTGTTCCATAGCGTTCGGCGACCATCCGCGCATAAGGCGCCTCATCGAACTGCCCATAGGGTAGCCCCAGGGTGAATGTTTGAATCGGCTCGGTTGCGACATGCTTCATGACCATGGCTACGACCAGCGTTGAATCGAGCCCGCCGCTCATAAAGGCTCCGACCGGGACATCGCTGACCATGTGGAGCTTGAGTGCCTGTATTAGCTGATCCTCGAGCTGATCGACCAGGTCGTCATCGGTGCCTTGCAGCTTGGGTTCGTAATTAAGATCCCAGTACCGAGTGATGCCCAGACCGGCGTTTGCATCGAATGTGAGTTGATGCGCCGGGGGTAGCTTGCGGATGTCGGAGAACATGCTGCGCGGGGCCGCAATGATCCGCAGGGTCAGATACTGGGCGAGTGCCTCAGGATCGACCTTGGCAAGCGCTGGATCGAGTGCAAGCAGTGCCTTAATTTCCGAGGCAAAATACAGCTCGTTGCCACGAACGACGTAGTAAAATGGTTTCTGGCCCAGCCTGTCGCGAGCGGCAAACAGCTTCTTGCGCTTTTCGTCCCAGATGGCAAACGCGAACA
>CAVPOO010000001.1:0-387568 GCA_963707015.1 uncultured Gammaproteobacteria bacterium | reverse complement strand
TAATCCCTTGGTCCCAGGTTCGAGTCCTGGCGGGCCCACCATAAAAACAGTAGATATCTCATACCCTCCAATAGAAGCGCGTGGCACAGGCGCATTTATGGCGCGCTAGAAGGCAATGACTCACAACAAAGCGCACTGTGGTCCGCAAAAATTCATGCGGCCCTGGTTACCAGTTCATAAACGGTGCGATTCCATGGCAACCACGTCTTTACAAACGATGGGATTCTATTATTGCGGACCACACCGTCTAGTTAAGGGAAAATCAGAATCGGGTCACTCTGTTCAACGACGTGCGTTATTCGACTGCCATCCCAACGGTAGACTAGATGTGCCCCTTGGGCCGGCAGTGATACGGTGATTGGGCGTAGTGCCGCCAGGCAGCTGCCCCCAGGATGGCGCACGCTCCTGTACACAATACCGTAGGCGTCGGGGTCGGCGCCCAGTAACCAGCGTGTGAACATTTGTCCGGCGCTGTAGTCATTGGGGTCATGCAGCCCATCGTAATCAGGTGCGCGAACGTCGTAACACGGCTTCAGTACTTCGCCCACCCAGACCCGCATATGGAGATCCTGCGCGCGCACACTGCGCTCGCCAGCGCGCCGTTGCTTGTGATACACCGTCTCGAAAATGGCAGTATCACGCTTTTGGGCCGCATAGTAGACGCCGAAAAGCCCGTTTGAGAAACGCGTTGGGGTTCGGGTATGTGTGAATGCCGCCATGACGATGGTCGCATGGGGGCCATGGACCATATCGCCTGCCCGGACCCAGTGCAGATGCCCCGTCTCCTGCATCAAGCGCGGGTTAACACGTGCTTGTAAGACCCACAGTGCCCGTTTCTTACGCTCACTGAGATCGGTCCGCTCGAACAGGTCAATCAGCGGGGCCTGCGTAGGGATGATCCGATATTGGTGCTGCCAACGGGGTTTTCGCCTGGCCGGCAGAGTCACATCCCGCCCCGCTCGGCGTTGACATATTCATAGACATCCGCCAGCGCTTTGAGCTTGCCCGTCAACATGTATCCGAGCGGAGACCCTGTGCCCCAGGGTCGATAGAGGGCCTCTGCGGGCATCGTGCTCGCGTTACGTAACCACTCGCAATGACTGTCCGGGCTATACAGGATGTTGAGCGCCGCATAGATACCGGTGAAGTAGGCCAAACGGTCGAGTTCATCCTCAGACAGGCTATGGCATGTGCCTGGGTTGCCGCGGCGGAGTTGGTAAAAACGCGAGCGGCTTGGGTTGCCGAGCAGGATCCGCGCTTCGTCATTACTGAGACCCCATTCCCTGGCGATGGCAAAAAAGGCCGCCACGCCGGCTTCCGCTATCTCCTCGCGAGAGACGTCCTCGACGCCTTCCGTGGTAAGCAGGGATTTTTCCTGCAATCCAGGGTTTGCGGTCATCGGCAGCTCCTGTTCTGCACTATAACGATAGAATCGTCCATATCTGGATTATACGCCTCGAGGGGCCCTGCCCCTAGAGGCGTTGCTTATCGGGCAAAACGCGCTTAATCCGAAGGAGCCTGGACCAGGAAAATTTTCCCTGGATTTCGGTAAGTTGACGTTTTTATTGATGTTTATTAGCTTTGTGCGCGCCAAGCCGGTGGTGGCGGCGATGATGTCGTCGCGCGAGAAGACCCAGCAGTTCATCTCGCCTTCGCCCGTGAAAATGGTGACGACACAGCCTGTGCTCAGGTCTCATGACCGCCATCAGACTGGAACAGGACAAACCAGGGTTGAGTATCGCGGACAGACTTTGCTGTCATGTACAGCCAGGCATAGCACCTGGCGCCCCGCGTACGGTAAGGAAATCGGGAAGATACCGGAATTAACACACCTGTGTTGTGGGAAGAGCCCTTTGGCAAACTGTTGTGGAACTTTTTGCCAGCGACGGTTGACTAATCGGATATTCGCACCGTGTATAGCTTTCTGGATCAAACGACCATTCTCCTTCGATTTGATCCAATCTTGTAACCCCGCTCCCTCCCGCGGGGTTTTTCTTTTGCGGGGTCAAAAAAGCGAGGCCCTCAGTCCGAAGGCTGGTTCCCAGGCATGTCTGAGGCTGGTTAAGCCGGTTTGCTCCGCGCCCTTTCGCCGAGTCCCGGCATAGCGCTGGCGACTCACCGAAGGCACGCGGTTTTTCGTTCGAGTCCGATCCGGTCCGTCGCCACCGTCGATGCCGGGCAGGACAGACTCAGAGTGAGACCGCTCCGGCCGCTGCTCAGGCACAATACCCTATGCCAGCCTGCTGCCCCAAAGAACTGGCACTAAAGTTGCTTGATGCCAGGGTAGCAAGCTGTTACCCGATCTGGCGACTTGTCCCTGCTTACCATCAGGTTAGCGGAAGCACGGGTAGACGCTAGCCCGACCAACACGGGATCGCTTCGCACACGGAACAATTGGGGTACTACCTGACATGACTAGCCAAGCGGCCATCGAATTCGGCTTCGTCCGCACCCTCGCGGGAGAGCTATCCTCTGGGAGTCTCGAGCTGCCGTCTTTCCCGGACGTTGCGCTGCGCGTCAAGCGAGCGTTGGAAGACCCGGAGGCATCCGCCGACAGGGTGGTCCGCGTAGTGGGTTTGGAGCCCGTGTTGTCTGCACGTCTGCTGAAGATGGCCAACTCCGCATTGCTTTCCCGTGCGAACGTGCCTGTCACTGATGTTCGTATGGCCATCACCCGCCTGGGTTTCGAGATGGTTCGCAATGCCGCGGTTTCCCTGGCCCTCGAGCAGGTGATGGACGCGCAGGTGACGCCACTCCTGCAACCCTACCTCAAGGAACTCTGGCACCACAGCATCAGGGTATCGGCCATCGCGTACGTCGTTGCCAAGAGGCTGACGAAACTGAATGCCGATGAGGCCATGCTCGGAGGGCTGCTGCATGACATTGGCAAGCTCTACATTCTGCTGCGTGCTGAAAGTCATCCGGAACTTTTTGCTGACGAGCAGGCGCTTCGGGCCCTGTTGGCCGAATGGCATACCGGGATCGGGCGCGCAATTCTCGAAAGCTGGGGGTTTTCCGATGGGCTCGCACAAGCGGTGGATGAGCATGAAATTCTCGATCGCACGCATCTCGGCCCTCCGGACCTTACCGATGTGGTCACGGTCGCCAATGTCCTTGCCCACAACGATGAACCGGAACGGTTTGGTGGGCCTGATCACACGGGGGTGCCAGCGTTTGATAAACTGCAGCTGACCGCCGAGATCAGCACGGCGATACTTGAAAACTCAGAGGCAGAAATGCGCTCGTTCATCCAGGCTCTGGACGGATAACTCGGATGCAACGCGCCCGTGTAACAACATGTCCCTGACCAGTGACGGATCAACAGGTAGTCAATCATCGCGCACGACGGGTTTGCCGATACGGCGCGTGTCTAGGCGCAGCCTGTTCTCTTTGCGCGGATGATCACTGCGGCGGTATGGCCTGCTACGGTGCTGGCACTGATGCGAGCCCGCACGGCCACTCCGGGCGAAGCATGGAGGGCGCGAGTCGAAACGTTCCCAGCACCGCTTCGACCGGATCAGTCCCGGCTCTCTCTTGCCGGCTCAGATCAAGCGACCCGATCCCCTTTCTCTTGGCAGAATTGACAGACATGAAACTGATCATTGAGCCCAGGCAGGCTTCACTGTTTCTTGCGGCAATTGCGCTGTTCCTCATCTTCGCTGCCGTTATGGGACTGCTGTCTGTGTACGTGCTGGGTTACGACTACGTATTCGGATTGATCGACCTTTTTAATCTCAATAACGAGAATAACCTCCCCACATTTTTTTCTGCGCTACTCCTGCTGCTCTGTTCGCTACTTCTGTTCGTTATAGCCAGCTCCAGGAAGAGTGCAGGACATCCTGCCGGATACTGGCTTGGCCTCGCGCTGATCTTCCTGTTTCTTTCGATCGACGAGGACGCATCGATCCACGAAGTATTGATTGTGCCGCTGAGGACCATGCTGGAAGTCTCCGGCCCTTTCTATTACGCCTGGGTGATACCCTACGGTCTTGTCGTTCTGGCTATCGGCGTGGCCTATATTCCGTTTCTGTTCAGGCTGCCCCGCGACATACGACGACTGATCGTGATTGCCGGCTCACTGTATGTGTCCGGTGCGCTTGGCGTGGAACTGATCGAGGGCTGGTATTACGCGGCGCATGATGAAACCGAGGATCTGGTTTATGAGCTCCTCGTCACTTTCGAGGAATCGTTGGAGATGCTCGGCACGATTGTCTTTTGTTATGCCTTGTTGCTGTTTCTCGCAGACGAGCTCAAAGGCGGCGCTGTTCAAATATCGATTGCCTGGCAGCCGGTTTCGCGGTCAGACCCGATCGGGTAGACGAGACTCGGCGGAACACTTTGCTGCCCGGTCGCGCACCGCTTCGTGTCGGCAGGGACAGACGGCACTTCCCGGGGCCGACCTCGGGCAATTCAGATCTCGTCCCCGTCGTCGCAATCGTCGTCTGCATCGTGCAGCAGGGAGAGGTCGTCATCGTCGAGCAGTTCGTCCTCCCCATAAACGTCGATGCTCTCCAGCACGGAATCCAGCGTGTGGGTGAATGTTTCATCCAGGTCGTACATAGTGACCCCCCTTATGTTCGGTATCCTTTGCGGATTGTCGACCCGGATCGCGCTTCCTGAAGGCGTTGCTGGTGCCCAGGCCGCGATGCCCGTCACACAAATTCACCTCCGATTTTTCAGGGCGGGTGTCTGGCATCGGCACCCTTGGCACCGCTACCGCCGGCTTGCCGTCAGCAGCGGTCGAACGACCGCCTGACCGATCGGTGCCGCGGCCCCTGGCTGGTTTTTCCCGGCACTGGTTGACCCCCATCGCTGGCCCTCCCGCGCCGCAGGGAGTAACCTGACAGAAGCGTTGCCATGGCTGGCGAGAGAGCGGATGCGGGCGGTCCGGTATCGAAGGCAAACCGCGGGACCATGTGTGTGAGGCAGGCCAAGGTACTTGACATGAATTTGTGCACCAGGGTAGCCAGGGCAGCTTTTCGGGATGCGTCGCGAGGATCTGCACGGAAAATCGGTCGGCAGCCCCGGGGCTGGGTGTCGGCCCGGTTGCTCCGCGGTGCGGTCACGGGTGTTATTGCGCTAGGTGCCCTGTTGGCGCCAGTGCCGGGTGTGGCCCGTGAGTTTTCGAGCTATGCAACCGTTGCTGACGACGGCTCCTTGCGGGTGGGCACGCGCAAGGTTCACCTGTATGGTATCTACATCCCGCCGACCGGCCACACCTGCCGAACCTTCTTCAGTCCTCCCGTGTGCGGATCGCGGGCAACGCTGGCACTGGACTTCAAGATTCAGGGCTTCGTGCACTGTGAAGAAAAGAGTCGCAATCGCGACCGCAGCATCAACGCGGTCTGCTACGTCAAACGTTCGAATTTCTCTCAGGGCGAAGATCTGGGGGCCTATCTCATCCGCCAGGGCTGGGCCCTGGCCTTGCCGGACGCGCCGTTCGAGTACCATGCCCTGGAAAAAATCGCCCGGCAGCAGTCCGCCGGTGTCTGGGGTTTTACCGTCGACGGCATCAGGCGGTAAGTGGTGATTCGGGATTCAGACCTGATCGCTGTTACCCGTCTGGGGGAAGACGGCGAAGGTCGCTTATCCCTGTTCTGCACGTGATCAATAGCTAGATTCGCCCGGCTTCTGGTACTTCTCCTTGACCTCTCTGATCTTCGCGTCTATCTGTTCCTGTGCACTCGTGTCCCCGTGTCGCGCCTTGTAGGCTGCGTCCAGTTGATCGCCCACACTCGGGTATTCTGCCCGCCGCAGCGCGGCCAGGTCCTTGTTTGCGATCCGTGACAGGGCTGCCTCCAGCTGCTCGGGGCTGGGTTTTGGCACAGAGGCATACCAGTCGGCGAGATAAGCGGGCTTGTCTGGGCCGTCGCGCTTGATCATGAAGTCCACCCCGGCATGTACCAGAGGATAGAGCTGGTGCACGGCAAGGCAGAGTGCGCGGGCGTGCTCGTCAGTACTGATAATGGTATGTTGTTCCGCAATCCGGTGGATCTGCTGGCGCGTTGTACGCGCGCTTTGCGAGCTGAAGTATATCCAGCCGACCACCAGGGCAAGGAGAAGAAAGAACGCGAAGACCACGACTTCGTTACTGAGCATAGCTGGATACTCCGCCGGTTAGGGTAAGTTCGATTATAGCTCAAGCGAAACGAACAGAGTTGGCGTGGTCGCCGAACCCTAGCGGGTATCTCGCGGGGACCGGAAAACGCAAAGCGGAGTAACGACGTCTTCGCCACGCCTGCACGCGCGTGCTTGTGCAGATGTCATTGTTCCGCGGTGTCTGCACATCCGCTGGCACGGCAAACACCGGCTGCCGATGTCGATACGAGCACCCTGCCTGACGGCAGCGTTGGTGTTGAAACCCTGCCAGATAAGCAGGTCGGCGCGTGGCCCGGCATCCGGTTCCTTCAGGTCAAGGCTCGCCCCGCAGGTCTCGGTCGATAGTGGCGGTTGTACTCGCTTCAGGAGGGGCGCTATAGTCTGGCGCACTGTGCCCGGTGTATTGCACGGTGATCATTCTCGAAATCAGGACGCCCATGCAATTGTTCCCCGTATGACGACGGATGCGTTGATTGCCTGTCACGAATGTGACCTCCTGCATCGGACCAGCGAGCTTCCAGTTGGGAGTACTGCCAGGTGCAGCCGCTGCGGTGCCGTGCTTTATCGCCAGAAACGTAACAGCCTGGATCGCACGCTGACGATGGTGATCACCGGCCTGATCCTGTTCGTGATCGCGAACAGCTACCCCTTCCTGTCTTTCAAGATGGAGGGTATCGTGCAGGAGACCACACTGCTCACGGGCGTTCGCCTGTTTTACGACTCAGGAATGCACGCGCTTGCCTTGCTCGTCGTGCTGACGACGGTGGTGTTTCCTCTTGCCGAGCTGCTGGGTCTGCTATACGTGCTGTTGCCGCTGAAACTCGAGCGGGTGCCCTGGAAACTCGGCAGCATCTTTCGTTTCGTGCGCAGCATTGAGCCCTGGGGCATGATGGAGGTATTCATGCTCGGCATCCTGGCGTCTGTCGTCAAGCTGGCTCAGATGGCGTCCATTATCCCGGGGATTTCCATGTATGCATTTGCGGCCTTGATCGTCGTGATCGCCGCGGCCGCCGCATCGCTGGACCCGCGTATCGTGTGGGAACGCGTGGAGATGCCGCAATGACACGTCAAATACCGCCGACGGCTGCGGCAGCGTCACTGGTGGGCTGCCACATCTGCGGTCTAGTGGCGCAACTGCCGGGCGATGCGCACGGTGTGCATCTGGTTTGTCCGCGCTGCGGGGCCGCCCTGCATAGGCGCAAGCCTGATAGCCTGGGACGAACCTGGGCACTGGTGATTGCGGCGTGCCTCCTGTATATACCAGCCAATGTCCTGCCAATCACGCTTACCACCACGTTCGGCAGTACGCAGTCGGACACCATTCTGAGTGGCGTGATCTATCTGATGGCTCACGGCATGTGGCCTGTTGCCTTGTTGATCTTCTTCGCCAGTATCATTGTGCCCATGATGAAAATCGTTATCCTGATCTACCTGCTGACGTCGGTGGCCCGGAAGTCACAATGGCGGCCCGGTGACCGGACACGGCTGTACCGCATCACGGAGGCTGTGGGACGCTGGTCCATGGTGGATATCTACGTGGTGACGATTCTGGTTGCCCTGGTAAACCTCGGCGAGCTGGCAACCATCAAGGCCGGTCCCGGCGCCATCGCGTTTGGGGGTGTCGTGGTGATCACGATGTTTGCCGCCATGACTTTTGATCCCCGCCTGATTTGGGATGCCGTGGAGAACAGGGAATGAGTGAACCAGGTGACGCTGCCTTTGGCAATCTCCCCGAAGCGAAAATCAAGACGAGTAATAATTTCTCGCTGGTCTGGATCATTCCGATTGTCGCCGCCTTGATCGGCGGCTGGCTCGCGTACAAGGGCTACACGGAGAAGGGTCCTGTCATCACCATCACGTTCAAGACAGCCGAGGGGATCGAGGCCGGCACGACCAAGGTCAAGTACAAGGATGTCGAAATCGGACAGGTGGAAGATATCCAGATCAGCGATGATGTATCACACGTCATCCTCACCGTGGAATTGCACAGAGAGGCGAGGGCGTATCTGCGCGAGGACACCCGCTTCTGGGTCGTGCGGGCCCGCGTAGCCGCAGGTCAGGTGTCCGGCATTGGCACCATATTTTCCGGTGCCTACATCGGAATTGATCCGGGGCATGCAGCCAAGTCGGCACGCCGCTTCACCGGGCTGGAGGTGCCGCCGATCGTCACAATGGATGAGCCGGGCCGCGAATTTGTCCTGGAGGCAGCCAGTCTCGGTTCCCACGATGTGGGCACGCCGGTGTATTACCGCAAGATCAAGGTGGGTCAGGTGATCGCCTATGAGCTCGATAAGGACGGCGAGGCAGTCAGCCTGAGGATTTTTATCCGTCAGCCCTATGATGCCTACGTCTTCAAGAACACGCGCTTCTGGGATGCGAGCGGCATAGACGTTTCGGTGGGTGCGGAAGGGATCAGGGTCGACACGGAGTCCGTCGTCTCGATGATGCTCGGCGGCATTGCCTTTGAGACGCCGGAGAATCTCGAGCCGCGCCCGCGTGCCACGTCGGAGCATGTGTTCACCTTATACGCGAACCGGGAGCAAAGCCGCGAGAAGACCTATGCCAGGAAGGAGCAGTATCTCATGTATTTTGCGGGGTCCGTGCGCGGTCTGGCCGTCGGCGCGCCGGTCGAGCTCAAGGGTATCAAGGTAGGCCAGGTCGTGGATGTCAGACTCCAGTATGACGTCGATGCCGCAGCGTTTCGGATACCCGTACTGGTGGAGCTCGAACCCGAGCGTCTGGATATCCTCGGCGACATCGAGCAGGCCGACGAGCACAAGGGCGCAGAGATGCTCGTTAAAAAGGGCCTTCGCGCCCAGTTGCAGATGGGCAATGTGTTAACGGGGAAGCTGCTTATCGGGCTGGACTTTTTCCCTGACGCCGAACCGGCGGCACTGGCCTTTGGCGGTCACTATCCCGAGTTTCCGACGGTGCCGACACCGCTTGAAGAAATCTCGACGAGTGTTACCCAGATCCTGGCAAAGCTGGAGACGATTCCCTTCGACCAGATAGGGGCTAACCTGAATGAGTCTCTGAGCAGTCTCAACGCGACGCTCGAGCAGACAAAGAAGCTGGCACAGAGCATCGATGTCGGCCTGGCGCCAGCGGCAGCAAACCTGTTGCGTCAGACCGAGAGCACGCTGGCTCAGGTCCAGCGAACCTTTGCGGATGATTCACCCCTGGCAAGCGAAATGCGCGGTCTGATGGACGAACTGGCGCAGGCGGCTCGTTCGATCCGCCTGATGGCAGACTACCTCGAACGTCACCCCGAGGCCCTTATCCAGGGGAAAGGCGGGCGTTAGCTGCCTGATGGATGGGTTAAATTACGCTTGCATCTGTCAGCTCGGAGAGTTATTCGCATTCCGACCGGGTCAAAATTGGCAACTGACCGTGTCGTAATCCTTCCCTTGGATTGCGGCGATTCGACGGTTTCGAGATCACATCCGGTGCGTGGCCCTTGCCGAACTCGGTCAGGCCGCGCGGCACTTTGTCCAAACGACGAATAACTCCCTTTCACAGCACGATTTTTACCTGTTCATCGCGCCAGCCGGTGGCCACTTGCCGGAAGTCATTGCGCTCGTAACCGCAATTACCTATTGCACAGCAGTTAGTTATATGCTATTTCTAAGCCCGCACGTAAGGAACTCGTTATAACTGAGACAGGAAGAGTGGATCAGGGTCGATCCAGGAATGACAAGCCAACTCACTTTGACCGAAAGGACTGAAGGTTCCCAGGGACACAAGGGGAACCGTTCCGTTTGGGCCCTGGGCCCGGACTTTCGGACACTTGCCTTGGATATCCCCCGTACCGGCGTCACTGCACGCTGTCCGGGTTTTACCTCAACAAAACTGCTGTTCCTTGGTCGGGGGGCGCCACAAGGGTCGCGAACCAGGTGCAACAGCCGTGTAGTTTGTTTCCGCAACACAGCGATCGAGGAGATGCAACAGAATGATTAAACTCAGGAATCTGATAAAGCTCACGCTGCTGGGTACGTTTGCCGCCGGCATGTCTCAGGGCGCTCACGCCGCGGGACCAGCCTGGGGCCCCGGGAGTTCCGCCGGCCCCTGGGTTGCGCGGATGGCCCCGCCAAGCATGCTATCCGCACCGGCGCGTATTGCTGCACCGCCGCCCTGGTTGCGGCAAAGTCCGCCTTTGGCTTGGCGCGGAAACATCGGTAAGCCCAAGAGCCTCGGCTATCAGATTCCCGCACGTGGCCCGGCGCCTGCTGCCAGGTACCGCCCCATCGCACCGCCTCCCCCGATGATGGGCCGGGGATCCGGTATGCCCATGGCGATACCCGGCCCTTACCCTGTGATGCCGATGATGGCGCAGGCACCCTGGAACAGGCCGCGTCCGCCGATGATGGCGCGGGCGCCACGCAGTCTGCCGCGTCCGCCGATGATGGCGCAGGCGCCACGCAGTCTGCCGCGCCCGCCGATGATGGCGCAGGCGCCGCGCAGTCTGCCGCGTCCGCCGATGATGGCGCAGGCGCCGCGCAGTCTGCCGCGCCCGCCGATGATGGCGCAGGCGCCGCGCAGTCTGCCGCGTCCGCCGATGATGGCCCAGGCCCGCGCAGTTTGCCGCGCCCGCCGATGATGGCGCAGGCGCCGCGCAGTCTGCCGCGTCCGCCGATGATGGCGCAGGCCCCCCGCAGTCTGCCGCGTCCGCCGATGATGGCGCAGGCCCCGCGCAGTCTGCCGCGCCCGCCGATGATGGCCCAGGCACCCTGGAATAGGCCGCGCCCGCCGATGATGGCGCAGGCACCACGCAGTCTGCCGCGCCCGCCGATGATGGCGCAGGCACCCTGGAATATGCCGCGCCCGCCGATGATGGCGCAGGCGCCACGCAGTCTGCCGCGCCCGCCGATGATGGCGCAGGCGCCCTGGAATAGGCCACGTCCGCCGATGGTGGCCCCAGCACCGCGGGGCATACAGCAACCCACGCCGTGGGGGGCACGGTTAACAGCTGTGCGGCCAATGATGCCCGCACCCATGATGGCCTGGGCGCCACCTGCGCGGTGGCCCGCGCCGGCCAGAGCGGGCGCTTATCGACCGCTGGTGGCGCAGACACCCTGGCTCAGGAAAGCTACACCTTGGCAAGGAAAAACAACGGCTTATCGTCCTGATGAGCAGGCGGCACAGATTGCGCATGGAGCCGAATTGGCGCCACCACCCGGCCCCTACGCTTCTGCGCGTGATACAGGGGAGGCCACGGACACCTCCGCCCGCGAGGGTGGTCGGACCGACATCGAATTTCAGGCAGCCTTTGGGGCGGCGGAGCCAGAGAGCGCGCCGGTCATCCTGCCTGGCGCGCCGGGCTGATTCGTCCCGCGCGTACCATTTTTTACCGTGTCTCCTCTAGGCGGCTCTTCGGAGTCGCCGTTTTTTTTCCGTTTTTCCTGCCGCACCCTTCTGTCCGTCTGGTCGTTTCGACCTGAGCTCAGCGCCGAGGTTTCACACAGGCGGCTGCGCAGCCCCCGATTCTCATCGGCCTGCGATGGGTGAGTCCCGCGATCCGTGCTACACTCGCGCGATAACTCACGCGAAATCAAGACGATGACAAAGTTCGAACAACTCCTGGCGGAACGGATCCTGGTTCTGGACGGTGCCATGGGCACCATGATCCAGAGCTACCAGCTGGACGAGGCCGGTTACCGGGGCGAGCGTTTCAGGGACCATCCCTGCGATCTCAAGGGCAACAACGATCTCCTGTCGCTGACCCAGCCGCGGATTATTCGCGATATCCACAAGGCCTACCTCGAGGTCGGCGCCGATATCATCGAGACCAACACCTTCAACTCCACGGCCATCTCGCTCGCCGACTACCAGCAACAGGATCTGGTCTACGAGCTGAACGTCGCGTCCGCCAGGCTTGCGCGCGGGGCCGCGGATGAATACGCCACCGAAACCAGGCCCCGCTTCGTCGCCGGTGTGCTCGGCCCGACCAACCGTACCGCCAGTCTGTCGCCGGATGTGAACAATCCGGGGTTCCGTAACGTGACCTTCGATGCGCTGCGGGATACCTACTACGAGGCAACCAAAGGTCTGGTCGACGGCGGTGCCGATCTCATCTTGATCGAGACCATCTTCGATACACTAAACGCCAAGGCGGCGGTGTTTGCGGTCGAGTCCTTTTTTGAGGACACGGGCAAGCGCCTCCCCGTGATGATCTCCGGCACCATTACCGACGCATCGGGTCGTACCCTCTCAGGACAGACCGCCGAGGCCTTCTTCAACTCGCTGCGCCATGCAAGACCGGTTTCGCTGGGCTTCAACTGCGCGCTCGGCGCCAGGCAGTTGCGCCAATACGTCGAGGAACTGGCCGGCATCGCCGACTGCGGCGTGAATGCGCACCCCAATGCCGGTCTCCCCAACGAGTTTGGGGAATACGACGAATCGCCCGAGGCCATGGCCAGGGAGATCGGCGAATGGGCCGCCAGCGGCTTCCTCAACATCGTCGGCGGCTGTTGCGGGACCACACCGGCGCACATCCGCGCCATTGCCGAGGCGGTCTCGAACTATCCGCCGCGCATGCCGCGCCCCCACGACTTCACCACGCGACTGTCGGGGCTCGAACCGCTCAACATCGGCAAGGATACGCTGTTCGTGAACGTCGGCGAGCGTACCAATGTCACCGGTTCCGCCCGATTCAAGCGCCTGATCCTGGAAGGACAGTACGACGAGGCGCTCGAAGTCGCGAGAAGTCAGGTCGAGAACGGCGCGCAGATGATCGACGTCAACATGGACGAGGGCATGCTGGACGGCGAAGCGGCCATGACCACATTCCTGAACCTCTGCGCCTCGGAGCCGGACATCGCCAGGGTGCCCGTCATGATCGACTCCTCCAAGTGGTCGATCATCGAGGCGGGGCTCAAGTGCATCCAGGGCAAGGGGGTGGTCAATTCCATCAGCATGAAGGAGGGGGAGGCCGCCTTCATCAACCATGCCAGCCTGTGCCGCAAGTACGGCGCCGCCATGATCGTCATGGCCTTCGACGAGACCGGTCAGGCCGACACCAAGGCACGTAAGGTCGAGATCTGTGCCCGGGCCTACCGGGTTCTGACCGAGCAGGTGGGCGTTCCGCCCGAAGATATTATCTTCGACCCCAATATCTTTGCCGTCGCCACGGGAATTGAGGAACACGATAATTATGGAGTCGACTTTATTGAAGCGACGAGGCAGATAAAACAGACACTTCCGCACGCCCTGATCTCCGGGGGCGTCAGTAATGTGTCCTTTTCGTTCCGCGGCAACGATTCCGTGCGCGAGGCCATCCACGCCGTGTTCCTCTACCACGCCATCCAGGCCGGTATGGACATGGGTATCGTGAACGCTGGCCAGTTGGCCGTGTACGACGAACTGCCGCAAGCGCTGCGCGAACGCGTCGAAGACGTGGTACTCAATCGACGCGCCGATGCCACCGAGCGGCTGCTGGAGATTGCCGATCAGTACAAGGGTGAGGGTGGCGCCGCCGCCAGGAAGGAGGATCTCGCCTGGCGCGACTGGCCGGTGGGCAAACGCCTGGCACATGCGCTGGTCAAGGGCATCGACAGCTTCGTGGAGGAAGACACCGAAGCCGCGCGCCAGAGCGTCGAGCGTCCCATACAGGTCATCGAGGGCCCGTTGATGGACGGCATGAACGTGGTCGGCGATCTGTTCGGGGCGGGCAAGATGTTCCTGCCGCAGGTGGTGAAAAGCGCGCGCGTCATGAAAAAGGCCGTGGCCTACCTGCTGCCCTACATCGAGGCCGAAAAAGACGCCAGCGCCAGGGCCAAGGGCAGGATCCTCATGGCCACCGTCAAGGGTGATGTGCACGACATCGGCAAGAACATCGTCGGCGTGGTGCTGCAGTGCAATAACTTCGAGGTCATCGACCTCGGCGTCATGGTGCCCGCGCAAAAGATCCTCGACACCGCGCGGGAGCGGGAGGTCGACATCATTGGCCTCAGCGGGTTGATCACGCCTTCGCTCGATGAAATGGCGCACATGGCCAAAGAAATGCAACGCGAAGGCTTCGCCCTGCCACTGCTCATCGGCGGGGCGACGACATCGCGCGTACACACCGCGGTCAAGATCGAACCCAACTACCAGGGCACCACGGTGTATGTGAAAGACGCCTCGCGCGCCGTGGGGGTGGTCCAGAATCTGGTGAGTGAAGGCAACAAAGACGCCTACGTCGCCCAGGTGAAAGCCGAATACGAAGCCGTGCGGGAAATGCACAAAGGCAAGACGCGCAAGACCGAATGGCTGACGCTGGCGGCCGCGCGTGCCAACAGGACACCAATCGAATGGCAAGGCTACCAGCCACCAAAGCCAGGTATCCTCATGAGCTCCCTCGCCCCTGGCGGTGGCGGGCCAGGGAGCGGGACCAAATCCTCAACGGAAGAAGGCCTGCCCCCCGTCCCTTCCCCTGTGACCGTGGAGGGTCAACTACCCCTTCCCTCCCCCTCGACGGGGGAGGGTCAGGGAGGGGGTGAAATCCCAATCAAGCTCGCCCCAGGCATCCTGGTCTTCGATGACTATCCGCTGGAAGAGCTCCGCGGCCACATCGACTGGACACCTTTCTTCAAGACCTGGGAGCTCGCCGGCAGCTACCCGAAGATCCTCGACGACCCCGTCGTCGGCGAACATGCCCGGCAACTGTTCGATGATGCACGGAACATGCTGCGAACCCTCATCGATGAGAAATGGCTCCAGGCACGCGCCGTGATCGGTTTCTTTCCGGCGAACACCGTCAACGACGATGACATCGAGTTGTACACCGATGACGCACGCACGCAGGTGCTGACCACGCTGCACCACCTGCGCCAGCAGATCCAGAAACCGCCGGGTCGTCCCAACCAGTGCCTCAGCGATTTCATTGCACCCAAGGCAACAGGGCTGCAAGACTATCTCGGTGCCTTTGCCGTCACCGCCGGCCTCGGCATCGAACAACACATCACGCGTTTCCAGACAGACCACGATGACTACCATGCCATTCTGCTCAAGGCACTGGCGGACCGCCTCGCCGAGGCCTTGGCCGAACGCATGCACCAGCGCGTGCGCCAGGAGTTCTGGGGGTATGCGAGGGATGAGTCCGTAAGCAACGAACAACTGATCAAGGAAGACTATCAGGGCATCCGCCCCGCGCCCGGCTACCCTGCCTGCCCGGAACACACGGAAAAGGCGCTGCTGTGGCAACTGCTCGATGTCGACACGCACGTCGGAATTCACCTCACCGAAACCTACGCCATGCATCCGGCCGCCTCGGTCAGCGGCTGGTATTTCTCACACCCGGAGTCCCGTTACTTCGGCCTCGGCAAGATCAACCGCGACCAGGTCGAGGACTATGCCAGGCGAAAAGGAATGACGCGGGAAGAAGCCGAGCGGTGGCTGGCACCGAATCTGGGCTATGAACCGGACGAGGATAACAAGCCCAGAGCCATCGTCGGGTGACACGCATGCCCTGCCATTCAACGACCTCCTGAAGCGTCGCTGTGTTTGCTGGTTCTTTGATCCTCCCGATTGGGAACCCAGGGCGCTGATACCCTTCAGTGTGACAGGCGCGAGGCGGTGGCACACGACTGCCCAGCGTGCGGAGGGCCGCCTTGCGGCTGAGCACGAGTCATGCCCCTGGAAAATTGCGTTTCGGGTTTGACCGACGCCGGTCGGTTTCAGTTTTCTAAAGCACAGGGCAATTTGACTTGGATCAATTGCGTGGTGTCAGGAATAGAGTTAGACGGAGTCTAAATCTCACCGGGCCGGCGTGAGGCTATGCGCAGCCAGGGTAAGCTGGACAGCAGAATACCGGCCGCGCAGGGGTTGAAGCGGTCATCAACATGGGATGCGAGTGGCGAGCAGTGCGCTCTGTCGGATCCCTGTCGCCGCGTTTCAATGTTGTTGGATCACATAAGAATGAAGTCATGAAACATCGAGCCGAAAGGTTGCTGCTGCCGTTTCTGGCGGGGTTGAGCTTTTCCGCGGCCGCCGCAGCGCCGTTGGGACTGCCGCCGGTGCCGGTTCCGGAAGACAACCCCATCAAGACGGCGACCCTGCGCAATGTGGCGTTGACCCAGCCCTATATGCACGATGGCAGCCTGGAAACGCTCGAAGACGTGGTTGATTTCTACAACAACGGCGGGCGTGTTAAGGAGGACGATCCGATCAGTGGTTTCCAGAGCGGTGGTATCCGGCCTTTGAACCTGACCGATCAGGAGAAACAGGATCTGGTGGAGTTTATGCACGCGCTGACCAGCCCATCCATCGAGCAAATGGCCAAGCAATAGCTTAAGGAGAGTCAGACATGAGTAAAATCAATCGTCGAGATTTCATCAAGAAAAGCGCAGTGGTTCTGGCCGCCAGCAGCTTGCCGATCAGTCTGGTGGAGATCGCGCTCGGTAAGACCGACGAGCAGAAATTTACCTTCGGCTACATCTCGGACTCGCACATCACCCATATCAAGGGCAACCAGTTCGTGCGCAACTGGGACCGGGGGCTGATTCGTGCGATCGCCGAAAGCAATCTTCTGACGCCGCGACCGGATTTCTTTTTCTATGGCGACGATATCGCGCAGCTGGGCAAAGAGACCGTCCCGTACGGGCACGTGCACCAGATCCAGTACAATCAGGTGGACAATATCAGCTTCACCTCGGCGATGGCGACTGCCTGGCCCTGACCCTATCCCTCAACCTATAAACAGGCTGCCACGTATCTGCCCAAGCTGACGGTGGAGATGAACCGTGCCGATCCGTTCTTCGAACGCGATGCCACGGGCTGGCAGTTCATCAATATGGATACTGGCAACGCGGATGTGGTGTTCCAGCTTCCGGACAATCAGAACCGTGTTGTCGCGTTCAACACTGAAACCGGCCGTCCCGAGGACGGTTGACCACATTCTTCATGGTGGTTCAAGGCAGCACAGATGGCATTTCGCAAACGGTGTTTCCACCAGGCCGATTACCCCGGATCGTGGGCATGGAACACGCCCGCCTGCGTCAGAGTGGCGAAAAAAGCTATCGCGTTGTTAAGATATCTCCCTCCAGCCGCAGTCATTCCGGGTCCTCTGACAACCGTCTGAGCGTTTCCCGGCTCGCAAAAATGTTGTCGTCTCGAGAGCTCGAACGCTTTTCAGTCTGAGGCGATGAGAATATCCCAGTCGGTGGTTTCCAGAATGTCCCGGCGCACCCACTCGCGCAGTTCCGCGTCATAGAAGCCGATGGGGTTGTAGTCGTCGGTCAGCACCACGGCGCGCGCGTCTTGCGGCGGCGGCACGCGTTTGCCAAGCGTGCCGAGGACCGCCTCACGCGCCATGGGGTGTATGTGAAGACCGCGAAGGATTCCACTGTCTGGTTCGCGTTGCGGACCGTCGTAGGCGATCACGATGATGTTGCCGGCGCCGGCGCCGGCGCCGGAGTCCGGCGTTGGCGTAAAGGTCGGATAGATTTCGACCTGGTCAAAGGCGGTACCCAGGGTCTTTACGATCGATGCCATCACGTAGGTATCGCCCACCAGCCGTGCGACCAGATTCATGCCCACGACACCATCCGGCTGCAAGCGACGCTGGATGAGCGCTATCGCCTCGCGGCTGAGGAGGTAGCCGGGTGTGGTGTCGCCGTTGAAGACGTCCAGAATGATGTAGTCGTATTTCTGCTGTCCGCGGAGCAGGAAATAGCGGGCATCGTCCACAAAAATCTCGCCACGCAGCTGAAAGCCGAAATGTCGTCGCGCGAAGTCGACAACCGCCGGATCGATGTCGACCACGTCGGTAGTGATACCGCGCGCCTCGTAGCGGCGAGGGATTATGCCGGCGCCGAGGCCGATCACCAGGCTGCGGGTGCCTTGGGGGTGCAGCGCGAGCGGCAACGCCTCCAGGTGGTAGGCGTAGTCGTACACCGAGAGCCCGTTGCGCGGATCGACCCCGCCCTGGATCAGGCCGTCGATGATCATCTCCCGGGTGCGCCGCGAACCGTAGGAATACTCCACGGCCTTGATGTTGCCGTAGAAGCTGTCCTGCGCCTCGATCAGCGTGACCTGAGTGCCGTTTTCCATGAGTTTGGATAGTGGAGCTGCGTCCCCGATATCCAGTGCAAACGGTAAAGGCAGCGCCAACAGAGCCAGCGTCACGAGCCGGTGCCGGGCCATCAGGAAGTACGCCGCGCCCAGCCCGATCAACAGCGTGCCGACCAGTTGGAAGATGCGGTCGACACCAATATAGGCAATCAGCACGAAACCCGTCGCGACCGTGCCTGCCACGCTACCCAGCGTGGAGAGCGCATACAGACCACCGACGGTGCGACCCAGGCTGGACAGCTCGCGCGTCGCGATACGCGCGAGATAGGGCGACACACAGCCGAGCAGAAACAGCGGAGGGCCGAACAGCAGCAGCGTGCTTGCGAACGAGCCGCCGCGCAGGCCCAGGGGAACGCAGACCTTCAGCACTGCACCCTTGAGCAGTGGCACGAACAGCACCCAGATGCCAGCGAGGATAATAATCGTGTACAGCGGGCCACAGGCGTCGTGGCGGTCGGCAAACCACCCGCCGACTGCATAACCGGCGGCCAGCGCAATCAGTGTCACCGCGATCAGTGATGTCCACACAAACAGGCTGACGCCGAAAAACGGACCGATGACGCGCGAGCCAAGCACCTCGATCACCATGACGAGCGCGCCGGTCACGAGGGCGGTAAACAGCAGGTATGCGATCAGCCAGCGCGGTCTGTCGTTGCTTTGTGTGGTATGCGGCTTCAACGTCATGATGGATGAAAGCGGGTCGGTTTCTGGCAAGACGGCCGGTCCCGGCCGCGCAATGCATGCCCGCCTATGATAACGTACGCCCTCTGATGCGGTATATCGGTGCAATCAAGCCTGTCCATGATCCCGGCCCAGGCGGCATCCGGCGCACAGGGCCCCGACTGGAGGCATCCGGCATCGGGTCCCCAGCTGCCGCACAACAGAGGCGGTCATTGGTGTCTGCACCCCACATCCTGCTGTTGCTTGTGCTGATCAGTCCGCTGCCCGTGTGGGGCGCGCCGCCTCTGGCCGATGTCCATGTACATTACAAATGGAGCCAGAAAGAGGTCACCCCTGCAGAGGACGCGATCCGGACGCTGCAGGACAATGACATTGCGCTGGCGGTAGTCATCGGGACGCCTGCCGAGTATGCGCTGGAGCTGGAACGGCTTGCCCCGCAACTCATCCTACCGATCTGGAGCCCGTACCGCGCCCCCGGTGACTGGTCGAGCTGGCCCTATGACAAGGGCGTGCTGCAGCGAGCGCGCGCAGCACTCGCTACCGGCAGGTACGCGGGTATCGGCGAACTGCATCTGATCGGTGGTTTTATGCCAGACTGGCGCACGCCGGTGATCAGCGGCCTCATCGAGCTCGCCGCAGAGTATGAGGTCCCGCTTCTCATACATACCGAACTGAGCCACACACCCTACCTGATCGAGCTGTGCCGTGCCCATCGCGAGCTGCGCATCCTCTGGGCGCATGCCGGTGCCATTCTGGACACGGCACAGGTCGCCGAGGTGATGAATGCCTGCCCCAATGTCTGGAGCGAACTGTCTGCGCGCGATCCATGGCGCTTCGTCAATAACCCCATCACGGATTCAGGCGGTGTCCTGCTGCCGGAATGGCGCAGCCTCATTGAGGCCTATCCCGATCGTTTCATGGTCGGTTCCGACCCGGTCTGGCCGGTGGACAAGCTGGATGGCTGGGATGAGCCTGATACCGGCTGGGAGCACTACCGCCGCTTTGTCGATTTCCACCGGGGATGGCTCGCACACCTTGCGCCGGAGGTCGCGGAAAAGCTGCGGCTGCAGAACGCCCGTGCGTTTTTCGCCGCCGATTAACGGGTCCGCGGATAATCGGCAGATGCCGACGTCAGCTGTTACGGGCTGCCAGCAGCAGCACGTTATCATCTCTGTAGCGGCCTGCCGGCGTGGCGATACCGCCCGGGAACGGGTCATTTCCGCGGTATTTTTGCGGCTATGCCCAATCCGGCAAGTGACTCGACCAAGTGTTGTTTTGCGCTTGCGGCATCGACCAGCACGGCGGTAAACGGATACGAGGCTGTCAATACGGCGACCAGGTGGCTGGCGGCATTGACGAAGGCCGGCTCATCGGCAAAATCCAGAAACCGGACCGGGGACGAGACCGCTGCATTCGAGCGGACCGCTGCTGCCCGGACTTTTGCCGGAATGCTTATGCGTCCATCCCCCGGCACCGCATCCAGGGACTGCAGCAGCCGCGCGATATTGATAACCGCCGGTGTGTCGATGGTGCCGTCCGGCACCAGATCCAGCGGGGTGATGACGGCCTTGCCCCTGACCGTCTCACCCAGCGGTATATCGCCGATGAAAAAGCGCACAGGCGTGTCGAGCTCATACTGAAACTCACCATTGAAGCCGGTAGTGCCCGACCGCGACCCCGACACATAGCGGACGCCCTGCACGGGGGCATCGACCAGGCGGCCGGTGGCGACGATGACAACGGGGCAGGGATCTTTGTCCGTGTCTTCGTCACTGCAATCAGGGTGTCCACCACCCGACGTGGCGATGATGACGCATTGGCTGCCGGTCAGTGCCAGCATGGCAACCAGGGAAAATACTATCGCGAATGTTTTGGGGATCATGGTGTGACCGATCAAGGTATCCGCCGCGCGACCTTTCGGGTCCTCCCTCCCTGAAGTCGCGGTATAGAAACAATTCTAGACCATAAACCGGAGCAGCGGGATGGCGGCTGTTATCGGAAAAAACCGAGCGCACAACGCAGATTAACCCCGGACAGGGGAAGGCTCGATGGCAGGCAGGTGTCAGTGTTCCCCAAGGCCAAGCCGCCTGTCTTGCCGGCGTGCGCCGCTTGAACGCGTGCCCGATCTATGGTCTAACACCCTTCTTTGTTGCCAGGCCAGGATACATCGACCGCTCATGGGAAGCTGCCCCTGTCAGCACTGACCCCTGCATTCCTTGCCTTGACCGCATATGCCGCGCCGAAAGACTAAACGCTCCTCCTCCAGACGCCTTTTCCGCTGGCTGGGCTTAGCCGTTCTGGCGATGCTCATGGTGACATGGTTGCTGGTGTTAGTGCTCCGCTGGCTGGAGCCGCCTGCGACGGCATTCATGCTGCAGGACAGGTCCGCTGGCAGTCAGAATGCAGCCTATCGGTACGAGTGGATGGACTGGCGCGACCTGGGATCCAGCGCCGCGTTGGCGGTAATGGCCGCAGAAGACCAGAGGTTTCCTGAACACTACGGCTTCGATATGGCCGCCATACAGGACGCAGTGCTAGGACAGCTCGATGGCAGGACCCTGCGCGGGGCTTCCACGATCACTCAACAAGTGGCCAAGAATCTCTTTCTGTGGCCAGGCCGCAGTTTTTTTCGTAAGGCCATTGAGGCCTATTTCGCAGCACTGATCGAAATAACCTGGTCGAAACAGCGAATTCTGGAAATGTATCTCAACATAGCGGAGTTTGGTCCCGGGATCTACGGCGTCCCTGCCGCGAGCCGCATCTATTTTGGGAAGTACCCGGTGCAACTCACCGACACCGAGTCTGCACTGCTCGCAGCCGTCCTGCCGAATCCGAAGCAGTTGCACGTCGACCGGCCGTCGGCCTATGTTCGCGAGCGGCAGCGCTGGATCATGAAACACAGTGAAAGGCTTCGGCGCCGCGCCTGGCTGGCTCGCGTTTCGGCCCGCAACTGAAATAGAAGAGCAAGGTGACGGCTGGAGCTGTTCGGCAGTCCGTTTTGGCGCGGCGTCACAGGGCTTCAATAATATCTTTCAGCATGGCATGCAGCAGCCGCCGGCCTTTGGCGGCGCTGGCGAGCGTGGGATCGCCGTACACACCGCTTGGGGAGTAATTCGGTGCCTGCGGATCGGTTCGGTTAAACGGACCGGAAATCACCCGTTCGGTACAGGCCACCGCCTTGCTCATGTCCACCGTGCCTGGATCGATGGACAGCATGATTGAGGTTTCCAGTTCGTCGGCGTGGCCTCCCCGCTGCTGGCGCTGTATTTCGGCGGCCGCAGCCCGGTAGTGGCGTCCGGCGTAGACGTTGATCAGCAGGGTGTTTTCAGGTGCGAAAGCCTGGCTTATAGCCTGCTGCAAAGGCTCTATGGTGCTCAAACCGGTATTCAGAATGCGAATGCGCCGCGCCCCCGCACGGTGAAGGCTCGCGAGGATTTCGGTTACCGCGGCGCGGAAGGTTGCATGAGACAGGCTGCAACTGCCCGGATAGTCGACGAAGGCGGGGTAATAGCCATAGCCGAGGACAGGCCAGACCGCGACATTGGCCCGCTGCACTGCGGCGGCTGCCAGCCATCTGGCCTGCAGGTAATCGCAATTCATGGGCAGATGCGCTCCGTGCTCTTTGCATTCGGCGCCCACCGGCAGTAGCGCAGTCGCCTTCGCATCGAGCCGCGCCATGACCTCGGGCCAGGTGACGTCGGCTACGAAAATACCCTGTTTCTGCATATGCTCGCGAGTCTAGGTTCGAAAGGGGCTGGTTACAACAACGAGCCATTCGCGATACCCCTTATCACTGACGAACCCTGCAAAGCGGGGCACGGTGGGCGGTCTCGGGGCAGGTGCTCGTGGAACCGGGAATGCACATGTAACCGCATTTACATGATCCTCAAGACGAAAACCGGGTCTGCCGATGTCATTCTCAGCCTTTTTCGTGGGAACAACCGCAAATGCGTACACTGGTAACAGAGTCGGCGGTACGGTCGTCGTCCGAGCGAGATGTGATGGTTGCTACGGCAGCCAATCTATAACAGCCGGATGGGGGTGTATGGCTATGAGCTGTTGTTTCGTTCAGCCGGCAAAGTAAGCGCGGAGTTGAGGCCGACGGAGGCCACTGCCCAAGTGCTGGCAACCACTATTCTGAACTTTGGATTGAATGAACTCGTGCTTAACCGCAAGGCAGTCATCAATGTTACCCGCGCGTTTCTCGAGATCATGTCCGATATTCAGCTTCCGACCGAGCAGGTGATTCTCGATATACCCGATAACATTGCAGTAGATCACGCGCTGATAGCCAAGTTGAAAGAGCTCAGAGAGCTGGGCTTCGGCGTGTCTGTAGGTGGCTTGGGAAACCTGGAAGAGCTGCAGCTGGTGCTCCCGTATGCCAACATTTTCCGCATTGATGTTCACCAGGTAAACGTCAGTCAGCTCGATGCGCTCGTCAAGTTCCTGCGAAGATTCAGTCATCTTTCGCTACAGGCGCTCAAGATCGAAACCATGGAGGAATACCGCTTTTACTGCGACAGGGGTTTTGACTATCTGCAGGGATATTTTTTAAGCAAACCCAGAGAGTACGTCAGCAGAGATCTGCCCGGCAGCAAACTCGCGATTCTCCAGTTACTCGCAACAGTCCATAGGGCAGATGTCGCGACCAAAGAAATAGAACAGCAGATCACCCGGGATGTGGCGCTGAGCTACAAATTGTTAAAGCTGGTCAACGCGCCTTTCTTCGGCGTTGGTCGCGAGGTGGACTCCATTAAGCAGGCGATCGTGTTACTCGGGCGGGATGAAATTCGAAAGTGGGTGTCTCTGCTGGCATTGGGCGGTATGAGCGACGAACCTGCTGCCACGATGGAGATTGCGGTGCTGCGAGCAAAGTTGTGTGAGTTGCTGGCAGTCAAGGCAGGGCTGAAAACGGACAGCTATTTCACCGTGGGCATGTTTTCGGCGCTCGATATGCTGATGCATCAGCCTGTAGAGAGTATTTTGGCCAAACTTCCCCTGAGTGATGCAATCAAGGATGCGATTCTGCACCATCGGGGCCTGCCGGGGAGTGCGCTCGCCTGCGCACTCGCGATAGAAAATGGGGAATGGTCGGAGATCGAGTTCCGCACCCTTGACCAGGAAGACATGCTCGAGGTCTACCGGGAAGCGGTTCAGTGGACAAACAAGATCATCAAGAGCCTGTGATATCGCTGGACGGCATTCGAGCCACGTTCGTACCGCCCGCGCCCGGTTGACAGACTGCATCCCGTCTCGCGGCGGTTGAGTCAGGTCGGAGTGCCGGAACCTGATTTGCATGCCCGACTGGCCTGCCATTACCAGACATGAGGATGATCATGAGTTCATCTTCGTCAGCGGCATGCAGGCGTGGCAACCCATGGTTACCTGATCGGCGGTCCGTTCGACGGCTTACGCATTATGTATTGGCGACAGCCCCTCTAGACGTTAGGATTGCCAGCGTTGGTTCAACGAGACTGGAGATACAGATGAGCGACGCGCTGAATTACCTGGTTGCCGCCCGGCCCGATGCGATCAAGCCCTATTTCAAGTTCCTCAAGGAGGCAGGCAAACACCTCGATCCCCGTACCCGCGATCTTATTTCAGTTATCACCAAGGTCGATTCGCAGACCGAGGCGGGCTTCCGGCAGTACCTCACCCGCGCGCTGCGTAATGGTGCGAGCGCCAATGAGGTGATCGATGCGCTGCTCATGGCCTTTCCAACGCTGGGTCTTGCCAAGATCGTCTGGGCGGTGGACATATTGCTGGATATGGATATTCCGGAATTCCGCCCGGAAAACCTGTTCGCCGAAGCCTCCTGGCACCAGGTTGCACCCCTGGATGAGCTGCCCTCCGGAGAGATCACTTACCGCGACTGTGATGGTCGCAGCCTGTTCGTCTATCGCGATGCCGAGACATTGCGTGTCTACGACAGCCGCTGTCCTCACCAGGTCACCAACATTCCTCACCTGGCACTGGAGGGGAAACGCCTGACGTGTCCCAAGCACAAATGGGCATTTGACGTCACAACCGGGGACTGCATCGAAGTCGGCAATCGCCCCCTGACCGAGTTCGAACACAAGGTTGAAAACGACCGCTTACTGGTGTTCTGGTGACGGCTCTTGGAAAGCAGATCAGCCGGCAGATTCATCCAGCATGAATTGCCCGATACGGGGTTCTGTTCGCGCGGATTTTCAACATCCATCCGATTCCGCTGTGCGTAGCGTGCCCAGATCAATCGGCACGCCAAGATCCGCCATCAGTGCGGGCGGCGACGGGCGTGGCTCCAGCGACAGCGCTGGTGCATGTCCCGCCACAGGGCTGACAAGGCTAGGGACGGCGCAGTAGCCAGCAAGAGCGCCAGCCAGCACCGGGAGCCCGGCGTCGGTTCCAACCGCTTGAACTGGGCCGGACAAACACACAAGACAGGCGCACAACGCGCCCGGAAAGTCAGGTTTCATCGCCACCACTCCCTCCTGCTTCATGCAGGTTGTTTTTGTCTCGTTATTTTCTGACGGCAGCCACTCGGCCGCGTGCGTTTGCTTACCTGTTTATTATTAACATGCCTTGTTGTCGCACACAACAGGTCTTTAGAAACAACAAGTTAGTTATTGTCTGGGCCATGTTCCGAGCAATCCGAAGTCACGGCTGCGCAGCCCCGAAGGGAGTGGGTGCAAGACAGAGCACTGACAATTCCCAGTTGGCACCGAGCCCGGTCGCCGCAAGCTCACACAAGCATGCTTGGGATGCAGATGCGTGCCGAGGGGTGCCGGTAGCGTCCTTGCGGGTCGGTATGCGGCCCCGGCAAGGGCTCTTCTCGAGGACCGGGAACGTCTAAGTTTCTGGAGTCACGTGCCACTATATGCAGAGAAAGAAAAGGGGTCCCTATCGGTCTCCACTATAGAACAGGCAGGCATGCCCGCAGCCAGGATCAATCCTTCAGTATCGGATTTGGGCGACATTCGCGCCGAGCAAATTCGTCTGGTATTCACCCACGCAACGCCAGCCCTGCTCGGTGGACTCGCCGTCGCCTGCGTAACGGTCGCCGTGCTATGGGATGTCACGCCGTCGTCATGGCTGTTCGCCTGGTCGGGGTATATCGGGGTGATAACGGTCGCCCGTTTGGCTTTCGTCAGACTCTTTCTCAACCTGCAGCTACCGGATGAGGCCCTTGAGTCCTGGCTGCGCGTATATGTTGCAGGAACCGTTCTGGGCGGTATCGCATGGGGTGCCTTAGGGCTGATGTTCTCGATTACACCGTCGTTGCCGCATCAAGTGTTTACCTTCCTGGTCCTTGCCGGGATGTGTGTCGGCGCATTATCGTCCCACGTAGCCCTGTTGAGGGTCTATCTGGCATTTCTCATTCCCTCGTTGTTGCCCCTCATGGGGTGGCAACTCTCGCGTGGTGATCAGATTAACCTGGGAACTGCCGCCGTCACAGCGCTGTTCGGGACTGTATTGATTGTGATAGCTCGAGGTCATCACCGCAGTGTTTCGAGTTCTCTGGAGATGCGGCGGGAAAACCTCAGCCTTGTTGATACCCTTGGCGCGCGCAACCGGGAATTGCTCCGGTCCAACGAGTCGCGTGACGTGCTGCGCCGGTTGCTGGAACTGGGTCTTGAAAACACGCCGATAGGAACGCGGTTGGAGACCGCGCTCGACATCATTTGCTCGGTTACCTGGACCCACTTCAACTCCAAAGCCGCAATCTTGCTTGCGGATGGCTCCGGGCAGACGCTCGAACTGACTGCCTCACGTCAGTACTCACAGCAAGAGCAACAACGCTCCGCAAGGATCCCGATCGATTCGAAACGCGGTGGCGAAACTGGCAGCACACGGGAAGTTCCACTCGTCCCTCGCATGGGTGGTGCCGGTAATAGCCTGCATCAAGACGCCTGCGCACATACCTGTTACGAGGTTCCGATTTGCTCCGGCGGCGCCTTGCTCGGTGCGATGATTGTTTACCTCGATGATAGACATGTCGAAAAGTGCGACGAGGCGGAAGTGGAGTTTCTGCAGGCAACCGCCGCCACGCTGGCCGGGATCATCGAACGGGACCGTGCCGAGGACGAAATGAAACTGGCGGCAAGCGTGTTTGATAACAGCCTGCAGGGGATCATGATCACCGATGAACAGGCGCACATTGTTCAGGTCAATCCCGCCTTTACGCGAATTACGGGGTACACGCAGGCGCAAGCCGTCGGTCAGACCCCGCAACTCCTGCGCTCCGGTCATCATGACAAAGCCTTCTACGAGGCGATGTGGAATTCAATCAATGAGACGGGCGTCTGGCAGGGGGAGATCTGGAATCGCCGAAATAGCGGTGAGATTTTTCCCATATGGCAGACTATCGCGTCGGTGCATGATGCGCAAAACAAGACCAATCGCTATATAGGCATATTCGACGATATCAGCGAAAAAAAGCGCAATGAAGACCATATGCGAAACCTTGCCTACTACGATGCGCTCACCGGCCTACCGAATCGGCACTTGTTCGAGGACCGCCTGCAGCACGCGATGGAGTGGGCGCGTCGCAATCACACCCGCCTGAGTGTTCTCTTTCTGGATTTACATCGATTCAAGGCTATCAACAACTCCTTCGGCTACCCTGCCGGTGACCAGGTATTGCAGGCGGCTGCCAGGCGTATTGGCGAAGTCCTGCGGGCTTCGGATACGGCGGCCCGCATAGGCGGCGACGAATTCGGTATACTGCTCAGCCACATTTCCGGTCCTCACGATGCAGAAAACGTGGCACGCAAAATACTCGGATTGCTGGAATCACCAATAAAGCTTGACGAGCAGGATATTATTCCCACGGCCACACTGGGCATTGGTATCTACCCGGAGGATGGTCACGACCTGACCACACTGTTGAAGAATGTGGACGTCGCACTGGACCAGGCAGAGCAGCGAAGCCAGAGGCATTACGAATTCTATTCAGCCGATATGGCGCAGGGCGCTACGGAACGCGTGGTTCTGGAAAATGCGCTGCGGCACGCGATTCAGCATGGCGAGTTGACCCTGCATTTTCAGCCGCAGTTCTCGCTGAAAAACGGTCTGGTCACTGGCATGGAAGCGCTGGTTCGCTGGCATCATCCCAAGCTCGGTTCGGTATCTCCGGCCCAATTCATACCGCTGGCGGAGCAAACCGGGCTGATTACGCCGCTTTCCGACTGGGTACTGCAGCACGCAGTGGGGACGTGGAGCGAGCTTGCCGCGCGTTTCGAGCATGTGCCTTGCCTTTGCGTCAACATCTCTGGGCACCATTTCTCTGATCCGGACCTTGTGTCCCGGTTGGCCGATGTCCTGGGTGCCAGTGCGATACGACCTCATCAGCTTGAACTGGAAATGACTGAGACCGCCCTGGTCGCGGATGCGACCGCCGCCGCCGCGATATTGGAGAACTTGAAAGGCCTTGGTATACGGATCGCGATCGATGATTTTGGCACCGGTTATTCGTCCTTGAATTATCTGGCCCGGTTTCCGATTGACACGGTTAAGATCGATCGCAGTTTCGTGCAAAAGCTTACCAGTGACACCGGCGATGCCTCTCTGATAAGAGCGATACTCCAAATGTGCCACGCACTCGACCTCACCGTGGTTGCGGAAGGTGTCGAATCCGTTGCGCAGCACGCAATGCTCCGAGAAATGAGTTGTGATGCCGTCCAGGGATTTTTGACCGGCCGGCCGATGCCCGCTGAAGAGGTGTGGCGACTGCTGGAGAGACGGGGGCCCAGGGAGGCCAGGATTGCCCGATCGGCATAGTCACTAGATAACAGTTTCCTTATGCCAGCGTGACGGGTTCGGCAAGCTCGCGCATCGCTGTCGGCGCCCGAAACACGGGTGTCGGCCCTGTACCGACCGGCAAGTCGTCGCAGGAGCGATCAACTGTCAGGGTGCCTTTTCTCCCCGGGGAAAAGATACGCCTGCCAGTGCGCAGTTGGCAGAATGGCACAGGGATGCACGGGGATGGGGCGGGGGTGCAGCAGCCTTGGCGTTCCTGATTCGCCTCATTGCAGCTCCCTTGCCTGGACAGCGAAAGCGACTGGAGAACTGCGGACTTCATTTCACTGGCGCTGATCAGGGCAAACAGCGGCCCTGCAATATCACTAATTCCGGATTGCTGCCGTCCGCATTACAGGCCTTAAAAGAAAAGCGAACGGAGCCGATACGCTTGCATGGCGATTACCGAACAGAATTTACTCGACGACCTCGCGAACGATCGCCTGACACTGCCAACGCTGCCAGAGGTTGCGTTGCGGATCCGTGACAGCATTGAGGACGATAACGCGACGGTTCAGAGTATCGCGAAACTCATTGCTACCGACCCGGTACTCTCGGGGCGCGTTGTTCAGGTAGCAAACTCTGCGCTTTACCAAGGCGCAAAATCTATCGACAATGTCAACATGGCAGTGGGCAGGCTCGGGCTCTCCAGTGTCAGGAATATCGTGACAAGTCTGGTCATGCGGCAAGTGTTCCAGGCCACCCACCCCGTGACAGACAAATATCTGCGGGAACTCTGGGAGCGCAGCCTCAATGTGGCCTCGATCAGCTTTGTGCTGGCCTCAAGTTTCACCGGGCTCGATCCGAACACCGCGATGTTGGCGGGACTGATCCACGCCATAGGCATGCCACCGATACTGTTGCGAGCAGAAGATGAGCCCGATCTGCTGGACGATAAACAGGCCCTGGACGCGTTGCTGTTCAGGTTGTATCCGCGCATGGGCGTCGCAATTCTCGAGAGCTGGGAGTTCCCGCCCGAGCTGGTTGCTGTTGCCGGCGAACATACTGATCTAACCCGTGACACGGCTGGTCCGCCTGACTATGTGGACGTGGTTATGGCTGCCTTGCTGCAGGCCGTGGCTGGCAGCGACCATTGGTTGGGGAATCAGGATCTGAGCAGTGTGCCTGCGTTCCGGCGGCTTGGCATCGAGGCAGACATGGAGATGATCAACGTCGAAGGCACGGCCGAAGACGTGGACGAAGTCAAGCAACTGCTTGCGGGGTAGGTAGCAAACCTGGTTGGAGAACCAGACCAACCCTGATGCCGACCGGATTGTCCCCAGTAAAATCAAAGGTCTCAGCATAAGACTCTTCAGCCGCTGGAGTCGCCTCCCCAAGCACATTGTTTGCAGCATTGCCATCGGGTCATGGACTCTGATCTGTGGTGCGTTTGTCAGCGGCGACGCAAAAAGGGCTCCACTCTTTGCCGCGTCTGACACGGAGTCGCGCCGACCCAGGAAGTGACGGCATCGTAGGCCTTCATCGGGGAGGCAGCTTTATCCAGGCGTGTTTTTTCTGTCATGCAAATGCGTCTTTTCACTATCCGTGGCTGCCCCTAATCTGCAGGTGATTCCGATCAATTGCTGTCTCACTACCCTTGGGGCGGGAACAGTGATCCGGTAGCATTGCCGGATCATCATCGCGTAAGGGAACAGGTTCCCGATCGATTGCCGTTAGCCATGATCCCAATCCACGAACTTATGAATCGCATCCACTGGGACGAGGAATTCGCCAAGGGCGATTTTGTTATCGGCTACTATGATCGTGTGGGAGACAAGCTTATACGGGTGCCCTTACGAGAGATTTACTTCGAGCCAGATGATCATTTTTCCTTTGACTGGGTCGACGAGGAGGGCGAGAACCACAGCATCCCGTTACATCGAATCAAAGAGGTGTTCAAGGACGGCGAGTTGATATGGCATCGCGCGCATTAGGTAAACAACGGGATTCAGGTACGGCGGATGTCTTGTTGGGCTCACCTTGATCGACCAGGGATGATAGGCACGGCGCGGAGTTGCCAGCCTGTTTCGCCGAACCTGATGGTGGCAGCTGGCCGGCTACTTCAATAGCGGGTGATCTGCAGGCAGTTTTCGAGAAACCCACAGAGCAAGTTTATGTTTCATGTTTGGTATCGACACCTGCTCTTTCGCGAGAGGCTGTATCAGCTTGTCGTGGACTAACAGTCTGTAGAGGTATTCGATTTTTTCGTTGGCAGAATCGGTGGGCTCGAATTCAACAACACCCCGTTTCTCCCCGTACTCCATGCCAGCACGAATGGCCTCCTTGAGTAGCTCTACTTCATTTTTCAATTTCTTCATTGCCGTGCCCCTTGTTCGATGCGTGGGCAGCAAAGCATAAGACTGCCGGTCCCTGTCTGTCACTAAAGTCCGAGGCTGAGTCCACTGGAACGGCTGGTGCGCGGTTTGATACCGGGCTCGCCATGTCGGAGCAAGGGAGGGTGCAGGCCAAGCATCGGAGTTTCTTGGTGTAGCTTCCTGTCGTTCGGGAACTAAGGTGCCGCCAACCGCAGTTTGCCCCCCGTCGAAGTTGCACAAGCGGCGGCACCGGCAAATCGTTACCATGGCGTTTGTTAAATTTCTTGGCAGGACCTCTTTGGGGATTGCGCCCGCGTGGCAGTTTCAAGGAGAATCGCGCCACCGGACTCCCCCAATTTGATCGCTTACCCATAGCGGGCATTGAATCCCGGTGAACGCACGGTGTGGCGCTGTCCCGGTACTGCGTAAACTCGTCGACTTCGGTGTTGCGACTGAATGGGCGGGAACTGTTAGAGAATACAATGAGTTGCGGTCGCATGAGAATGGGGTGGATCTCCCCGGGCTGCGAGTGCAGGAGCACAGGATAAAGTTATTGTTGGCTGGCGGGAGGAATTGAAAATGGCACTTTGGACACTGTTGGTCTGGTTGGCGGTCGGTGCGGTCGCCGGTATCCTGGCCCGGAATTTTATGGGAGGGACGTCGCCGTTCGGCGTCATTGGGGATATCATTCTCGGTATCGCCGGTGGTGTGGTGGGTGGCTACAGTGTTGCGCTGCTGGGTGTCGCGGGGACGGGTGGGATCGTCGGCTCCATCATTGCCGCCGTCGCTGGGGCCATGTTGCTTATCTGGGGCGCGCGCAAGATCAAACGATGATGCGCGTTGGCAGACCGTGGGCAGATAACTGAGGCAGGTATGAGATATGGCGTCCGATGACGAAAAAGATTTTTTTGATCGCCTGGGTGAGATTCTCAATGCGCCGCTGCCTGGGACCCGCAAGGCAGGATCACCGACTCCGCAAGCCAGCGATGCGGAGGCGGACGACGAAGAGTCATTGCTGGAGCGCATAAAGGACATCCTGACGTCGCCACTCCCAGGAACAGCGTTACCCGAGGGTGATGAGAGCATCGAGTCCGCGGACTCTACGCGGCCAGTAACGGCGGGGCCCGCAGCGGATTCCGCCGCCCCTCAGCCGGAGGCGAGTTCGGCACCCCCCGTGCCGGGCGCGGAGGAGCTGGAAGAAAGCTGGTGGGACCGCGACTGGGCGGCATTCCAGGCACATCAGGACAGGGAGCGGGGGGCGTTTAATATCAAGCAGCGTCGTGACCAGGAGACATTCGCCAAGTATCAGGAGCAGGAGAAGTTGCGCTTCGACGGACATCAAAAGCAGGAATTTGAGCTGTTTCGGCGCCAGCAACAATGGAAGCTCGACAACTGGAAGCAGCAAATCGAGCAGCAAGCGGGCCGTCAGGGGCCACCACCGGGCTGGCAGCCGCCGCCTTCACCCTGGGGTGCTGTTCCACCGCCTTCCCCGTTTCCGGGACAGTTTCCGCCGCCACCTGGCATGTTTCCACCCCCATGGGCGCGAGGCCGCAAGCGCTAGGCTGCGCGACCTGCCTGTCCCGGGGCACAGCCCATGATCGGTCGGATACCGACCCGTGGCACACCCAGTTTCTCGCGATGTTTCCGTGACGCATGACCACGCAGCACATTGAACCGTTTCCTCCCGTTCAGGATGGCGCTGGTTTTCCCCGCAGTGGGGATGACCTCACCTGCGAAGTGCTGGCTGGGCAGAACCGAGCCTTTACGGGTACCAGAGGCGTCAGTCAGGGAAATCGGGATGACGGCTTCGAACCCGCGTTTCGTGACCGGGTGAGTGGCGTGGTCTACCGGTCCTGTTTTGCCGATGGTCGTCCTGCGCCCATGCATCTTCTGGAGGGACTCCCCGGGGATCTCGCCGTCTCGCGGGACGCGAGTGGAAACGTAACCGGTGTCAAAAGTCGCATTGAAGCCGGCTTCCTTCGCGACGGCGCGTTTTACACGCGAGACGAGGCCGCGCGCGAACTGGACAATCAGGGGTCCTAAGTGGAATGGCACTTACTCAAGTCGAAATGTAGGGTGGGTTAGCGCTTTTTGCGTAACCCACCAGGCGTTGCGAAGCAACACGATGAATATTTGATGGGTGCCTGCCGGCACATCCGGTGGGTTACGGCACAAACGGCGTGCCTAACCCACCCTACATTGATTAGGGAACCGCCTAAGTAAGTGCCATTCGTCCTAAGTGAGCCTTGATAAAGGCAGATTAAGGTAAGGGGGAGCGCGCGAGTCTTACGCGTTCATCATGCTTGCCGTGGAGTTGGTTTTTTTCTATTCCATTGGCACTTCGATACACAGTACCCGGCTCTCGTCCAGGGCCAGGACTTCGACTGTTTCAATGCCGCTCAGGCCGATGCCATCGCGCCGGCTGAGTGTTTCATCGGCGAGTCGGATGGTACCGTCGATGACAAAGACATAGGCGCCATTGCCCGGACGATTCAGTGCGTAGCTAACGCGGGTGTTTACGTCGAGATTGGCCAGTGAAAACCAGGCGTCCTGATTGATAACCGCTGATTCGCCGCGCCCGTCTGGCGATATGACAACCTCAAAGCGATTTTTTGTCGTGTTCGGAGCAATGGCCTTTTGCCCGTAACGTGGTTCGATATTGAGAGCCTTGGGCAGCACCCAGATCTGCAGAAAGTTGACCGGCTCGACGTCAGAGTTGTTGAATTCCGAATGCATCATGCCGGTGCCTGCCGACATGATTTGAATTTCACCCCTGCGAATCACGTGGACGTTGCCCATGCTGTCCTGGTGCCGCAGCGATCCCGACAGCGGTACCGACACGATCTCCATGTTGTCGTGCGGATGTGTCCCGAAACCCCGTCCGGGCGCTACGATGTCATCATTCACAACGCGCAGCTTGCCGAAACCCATGCGTTCCCTGTCGTAATACCCCGCGAAGCTGAAGGTGTGCCGGCTGCTCAGCCAGCCGTGCTCGGCTCGCCCCCGGCTATCAGTACGATGAATGAGCTTTTCCATGAGTCGGCTCCTTATGCACTGAACCGTGCACGATCATGCGGGGCATGCAAGTCGATTTGTGGCCCGAGAGGAACAATCCTCGACGGGTTCAGAGATGTATGGCTCCAGTAGTAATGTTCCTTGATGTGCTGCAGGTTTACCGTGTCCGCGATTCCGGGCTGCTGATAAAGGTCGCGCAGATAATTCGACAGATTGCCAAAGTCGTGAACACGGTTGCGATTGCACTTGAAGTGCCCGACATAGACGGGATCGAATCGCAGGAGCGTGGGGAAAAGACGCCAATCCGCTTCCGTAATCTGATCACCCACCAGATAGCGCTGGCCCGCTAGACGCTGTTCCAGGCGATCCAGGGCATCGAACACACGGTGAAAGGCATTCTCATACGCGGATTGTGTCGTCGCAAACCCTGCGCGGTAAACGCCATTGTTGATGTTTTCATAGATATCCGCATTGATGGCATCGATTTCCGCACGCAAGTGCGGGGGGTAAAAATCGACGGTCGGATCGCCCCAGGCATCAAATGCGCCATTGAGCATACGTATGATTTCGGAGGATTCGTTATTGACCAGGGTTTGCTGCTGTTTGTCCCAGAGCACCGGCACGGTGACGATGCCGGTGTAGTCGGGTTGCGCACGCAGGTAGTTTTCAAAGAGAAAATGCGCCCCATTCACTGAATCATTCGTTGCGCCCGGGAAACCACCGAATTCCCAGCCTGATGCGCTCATGTGCGGATGAACGACATCGACACTGATAATGCTTTCCAGACGCTTGAGCTTGCGGAAGATCAGCGTTCGGTGCGCCCAGGGACAGGCATAGGACACATACAGATGATAACGGTCTGGCTCAGCGATGAATCCGCCTTCGCCGCTCGGTCCAGGGCGTCCGTCCGTCGTGACCCAGTTGCGGAATTGTGAGTCCTGCCGGACAAACTCGCCTTCCTGATGCTCAGACGCAAACCAGTCGTCTTTCAACTGTCCGTTGATTAACAAACTCATTTCTGCTCCTCGCTTCCTGCCAGATTCACTGCCGTGTTTATCATCAGTTCCTCCTTCCGTAAGGGCGGCCCGTAAAGTCACCAGGTTACGTAACGTTAAACGACACGTAAAAGTATGCTTGATTATTTTCGATATAAAAGCGCAAAATATCGCTACATTTAATCGAAACTATCGATATAGCAGATGCGCGCTCCCCGCGTAACGCGGGAACAGTGGCGAGCCTTGCAGGCCGTTGTCGACCAGGGTGGATTCGCCCAGGCAGCTGGATTTCTGAACCGCAGTCAGTCATCTGTGAGCTATGCGGTGGGCAAGCTGCAGGGCCAGTTGGGGGTGCCACTGCTGCGCATCAAGGGTCGCAAGGCAGAACTCACGGAGCACGGAGAGGCAATCTTGCGGCGTGCCCGGTACCTGCTCAGGGATGCCTATTCCATCGAAGAATTCGCGGCGAGTCTCGAAAAAGGCTGGGAACCGGAGATCCGGTTGGTGGTGGACGCAGCCTTCCCTGCCAGACTGCTCATGGAGGCCTTACGGGGATTCAAGCCGCTGAGTCGCGGCAGTCGCGTGCAGCTCACCCAGGTCGTGATGTCGGGTGCCGATGATGCGCTCGACGAAGGGTGGGCCGATCTGGTCATTGGCGGTCGCATTCCACCACACTACCTTGGGAACGTCCTGCTGGAAATCGAATTCATCGCCGTGGCGCATCCCGACCATGCACTGCACCAGCTGCAGCGCGATCTGACCATCGCCGATCTGGAACCGGAACTTCACGTCGTGATCAGCGATTCCGGCATTCGGCGCAAGCGTGATTCCGGCTGGCTGCCCGGCGAACATCGCTGGACCGTGACCAATATCGACAATGCTATCGAGGCAATCCGCGCGGGCTTGGGATTTTCCTGGCTGCCCAGGCACCGAATCGAGCAATTGATTGAGCAGGGGCAACTTTTACCCTTGCCATTAAGGGAAGGACGTACGTATCGCGAACACCTGTACATGATCTACGGGCGGCAGGAAGCGCCGGGCCCCGCTGCGCGCGCCCTGGCGGATCAGTTCCGCAAGGTTGTGAGCGATGTCCAGCAGTGAGTACAGGCGACGCTGGTGATAGCCGACCCTCGCCACGCTTCCCGTGCCCCATGGGCAGCGCCTTGTGCAGGTTCGCTTAATAGCCGCATCGGGGGCAAATTCGCCGTTTTTTTCTGGGGTCATAAGGCCGGGGTTATCAGAGGTACGCGAATTCTGGACGACGGCGGGCCATGCGCCTGGTGCCTGAAATCGCCAGCAAAAACCCGCAACACGGCGTAACGGGATCGGGTTCACGGATTCAGACCCGGTTCCGGCGTACAAACAGTTGGGCAGGCTGCCGGCAGCGGTAGCCCGCAAAGATAGCGAAATCTCTGGTCAATACCACCTTACTTCCTTGAGCCGCCGTCGGCGGCTTTGTTTTTGTGTAGATTTGTGTATAAAGGAGCGAAAGTGGCAAGTGACAAAGGAGGACATCCCGTGCGTCGCCTACTCGTAGGTTTTATGGTGCTCTTAGCCTGTGTCCCGCTGGCGTTTGCAGACAATGGCCTTGTCAGTATAAAGAGTGCTCACGATGTCAAGACGACAGCAAACCGGCTTGAAACGTCCTTGAAGGAAAAAGGGATGACAGTGTTCATGCGTGTCGACCATGCGGCGGCGGGACGCAAGGTTGGAAAGCAACTGCGCCCGACCGAACTGCTTGTCTTTGGTAATCCGAAAGTCGGTACACCCTTGATGCTTTGCGCGCAAACCGCTGGGATTGACCTCCCGCAAAAGGCCCTGATCTGGGAGGACGAAAATGGTCAGGTGTGGCTCTCTTACAACGATCCGAAATACCTGGCAGAACGCCATGGCATCACGGAATGCGCCGAGACCATAACGAAGATCGAGGATGCACTCAGCAAGTTTGCCATTGCGGCCACTCAGCCGTAGGCTCAACGCTGCGCCGTTGGCCCGGGCCGTGGGAAGGCCCACGCGGTGGGCGGGACTGAAACTCTCACTCCCCCCCGCCTGTTCTAGCCCGCATTTCTCACCGGGCGGCGATAGAGTCACATAATGCACTGAGGTTAAAGAACAGAGTGCGGATCAGGAAAAAGACAGTGTGTAATCAGGCAATGCCTATCCCGGCCCTGGCTAGTTCTCGCGCGCCCGGACTTGCGCTTCACTCAAGTGGTAGCTACAGCTACCACTTTATCGCGCCCAGGGCTCGGCTGTGCCAAGCCCGCTCCGCAGGCGAAAGGTCCACTGGACCTTTCGCTTACCTGGCTCCGCCCAGCGCGGCGTGCGGACACACGAGCCCTGCGCCAGCATCCGGGATCCCGGTGAGAAATGCGGGCTGTTGAGTATCTGCGGACCGGCAGCGCCTTCATCATTATGTCTGGGAAGCAAATACCCTCGGCTTTCGCGTCCCGGTAAATACGTGAGCTTCGCAGCAGTGCCTCTCGTAATTCGAACGGCTTGCCATGTTCACTTGTCTTGCCGGTGCGTACTGTATCCCTCATGGACTGTATGAGACATGTTGCTGATGGCGCTGTGCGCCCGGCTTCTGAATTCCCCGAGTTCCTGGTCGAGGATGCTCTCGGTCAGCCGTGCATATTCACTGACAGTAAGCCGATCCTGATTAACCTTCCGGAACTCGTCCAGTACCTCCTGTTCAAACTGTGCCAGTACATGCTGAGCGATGTCAGGAAGGTGAGGATCCGGTGCGCCGAAGCTGCTCAGAAAAGGCTTCATTGATTGCAGGAGCGTGTCCAGTATTGCGTCAAGGATCCTGATTGCCACCTCGACCTCTGTATGGATGGCGTGGCCGCAGGAATAGGCACGAGAGGCAACAGACTTCGCCTTTGCCTCAAGACAACCATCGTGGATGTCCTGTTTCAGTCGCGGGTGCTGAGACCCAACCATAGCGTGCAGGGTATTAGCTTTCGATGTCATCGGGGAAAACACCTCATGAGAAACGGTCCTGTCAATCGTGAGGAGGTATTGATAACGAATGCCTGCCGCGGACTCAAGTTATACAGTGAGCCAGAGATGTATGTGCCAGGGAATAGAAAACCGGCCCCAATCCAATTCCCGAGGCCGACTATCAGGGCGCGTCCCGTTGCCTCGCTGTACATATTTGTCGGTGGTCACCATCTTCTGAGCGTACGCCGACGGTAGCATGTTCCCGGGGCAGGGTCAGCGGTCTTTGCTTCTGGTCGATTCCAGCCGACTCCTTTATGATAGCGAGTCTGAGGTCAGAGAACCGAAAACAGGAGAAATCGCCCGTGGAGCCGATCCTTGCCGTCGAATTCGTGGCCAAGTGTGGGGAGCAGGAGTTAAAAGAGGAAAGCGTGCCGATTCATACTCCCGAGGAACTCTTCCAGTTCGTCGCGCCCGGGGGCGGATGCGAATCGATTCCCTCCGAGGTGGATGAAATCAAGATGGTGTTTCTTCCGCGGCCGCACCGGAATGTTCAGAACCCGATTGCTGACGCGCCGGCGATCCTGCAGCTTGGTATGGTACTTTTCACCGGCCCGTTGTCTGAAATCATTCAGACGGCGGAACAGATCCTGGACAAGGCGGGCCGCGGTGAGCTTGCCAACTCTTTTCTCAAAGTCATCGGCGCGGGTTCCTGAATGTACAAGCAGCGCCATTAGGCGGCGTCTCGACAGGGGCTTGCTCATTATTAGTAGAGTCCTGCGGGAGCCAGGCCGTTTTGCCGGCTTGGAAAATTACCGGGACTGGTGACAGCGTCGCCGGTCTCTTCGATGAGGTAGAGTGCCTGCCTGGGCGGGCCAAGGGGACGGAGGAGGATGCATGTCAATCGGGGAACTTTGCAATCGCAACGTTGTGATCGTTGACCGCGCCGAGAGTGTGCGGGAAGCGGCACGGCTGATGCGCGAGTATCACGTTGGGGACGTTGTTGTCGTAGAGGAAACGGCCGGGGGGAAACCCCCCGTCGGCATTCTGACCGACCGGGATATCGTCATTGAATTGGTTGCTGAAGGCGTCGATTTGGATGCCATCAGCGTCGGTGATGCCATGAGCAGCGAGCTGCTCATCCTCGCTGAAAACGATGAACTGGCGGATACCACCGCGAAAATGCGTGCTAGAGGCGTACGGCGCGCGCCAGTGGTAGACCACGCGGGTCTGCTGGTGGGCATACTCACCCTGGACGATATACTGGAAGTTCTTGCCGGAGAACTTGCGGATCTGGTGCGTCTCACTGTCCGCGAACAGCACCACGAGCGCGAGGTACGCAGCCAGCCCTGAAACAATCGTCGCGCGGGTGATGCAAGTGGGCGACCCGGTGACCGCGCTGCCCCTGGTTTCCCCTGCACCCGGGCTCAGGTACCGATAATGACCGGTTGTTTCAGTCGCTTCAGCAATGTGACAATCGATAGCGCAGCCAGATAACTGGTCGATGGATTGTCCGGGCAGGGGACGTTGTGGACGGTGATCTGCGCCTCACCAAATTTGCCCGCAATGCTGATCTCGTGGATGTTATGAGTGGCGGCGGGATCCACCCAAAGTTCGATGTTCACCTCGCGTTCGGCCGCGAGACCCAATGCGACCGCGACATTGATGTTGCGCGGATAGCGCGTAATGCATTCAGCGGCGCTGCCCTGAAACAGGCATGTGCGTTCGGTAGCCTCAAGCTTCAGGGAAGCCGGGGGCTTCGTTGTACGCAAGGTCACGTGGTCCAGCGGTGAGATATGCCCGATCTTGAGGTTGTCAAGACCAAACACTGCACCGCTGGGAATGTGAATGGTACGGCCACCTTCTTCAGCCAGGCGCGAGAGGCGCCGAAAAAACGCCTGCTCAGCGAAGGCGCCAACGCTCAATACCACCAGGTCCTTGCCCTGTGTCAGGATCTGTTCGCCGCAGGTCTGGACGGCCTGAACGGAGGCCGCCTCGGCGACCACATCGAAATCACCGGTCAGGAATTGCTCGAGATTCTCATAGGCGACGCCACCGGTGTCTCCGGCGATCGCCTCGCGGCGGTCACGATGGCGGTCGAAAACGCCGGTGATCCGGAAGCCATCCTGGTGTTTCGCAATGATGCGAGCAATGTTTCCAGCGCCCAGTAAGCCGATACGAGTTACCACCTTGCCGTGCCCTGATTTCATCGCCGCTGGCGTAGCATGTTTGTCGGCACTCATACGGTCAGCGTCGATAACCGCCCTTGTGCGCATTTCGCTTGCCGGGGTATGGTCTCATTAAGGCAGATTGGACGTAAAACGGGCAATTGGTCAAAATTACGCATGACTTCCAGTGATCGATTGGTCGGATCGGTGCCTCCTGCCACAGCAAGACAAATGCTGCGGTAGTCGACTATACCGCCTTACCTCCAGGCGGGAGAATACTTTAAGGGGATGGACAAGATTAGCAGGTCTCAACGCCAATTTCGTAGCCTGATTCTGCTGGTGGCGGTTTCTGCAAGTTGCCCGCCACCGGCAGCGCACGCAGGCTGTGAGGATCCTCCGGCACCGGACGTCAACTGGGCGCGGTGCGATATGAGGGACACCGATCTCGCCGGGGCTGACCTGCGACGCGCTACCCTGGTGCGCAGCAATCTGGCGAATGCGCGCATGACGGGCGCCAATTTGCGCAGCGCCGACCTGGGGTTTGCCGAGCTTGGCGGTGCCGACTTCAGCGAGGCAAAGATGGATGGTGTGATCCTGACCGGTGCCCGCATGACTGATGCCCGATTCATCAGAGCCCGCATGGCAAACGCCCGGATGAACCGGGCCGAGCTCACCAACGCCGATCTTTCACAGGCCGATCTGCGCGAGGCAGACCTGTATGACAGCAACCTGGCGCAGGCAGTTTTGCGCGGGGCGAACCTCGAGGGAGCTGTGCTGGAACAGGTGAACCTTCAGGGCGCAGACCTGTCTGGGGCTATCCTCAGTCAGGCAACCCTGGTCAGGGCGAAGCTCGAGGATGCCTCGCTTGCGGGCGCTGTCTTGCGCAAGGCGATACTGAGAGGCGCCATCCTGATCGACGCAGATCTGCGGCAAGCAGACTTGCGCGGCGCCGATCTGAGTGAGGCAGACCTCAGCAATGCAGAGCTTGAGGGAGCCCTTCTGGACAACACGACCTGGGTGGATCGCAGGCGCTGTAGACCGGGTTCCATTGGTCGCTGCGAGTAAGCTGGACAGCGACTCGGTGCCTGGCAGTCAAGACAAGCTCTGGTGGAAGTTTCTTCAGGTTGTCTGACAAGACTTTCTTGGTGCGTTGACCCATTGATACAATCTGCACGAATCCGGGCCATGAAATTATGAAGCGACCCTATCCCTGGGTGGCATTGGGGCTGGGCCTGTTGCTCGGCCTGATACTTTTTCGCTTTGGTGCTCTGAATCTGGAAGGTGAACACAGCCTGCCGCTGCTGACCTTGCTGCTGGTGGCCGAGTTCGGGTTCCTGGTAACGTGCGTTGCGGCAGGTATCGGCGTCAGGGACCTGATCAGGCAGGGTGCCCGGCTGGCAACCATAATCGTGCTGTGCGGAAACCTGGTGTTGGCGGTGGGCTTTTTGCGGGTCGGGCTTGCGCTGTGGCCGGGTACTTCTGGCGGTTAAATCCTCGGGACAATCGACATGTCGGATTCAAGTCAAGTTGCAGTGGTCACCGGTGGCAACCGGGGCCTGGGTCTGGAGACGTGCCGCCAGCTTGCGCGAAGAGGGGTCAAAGTCGTGCTAACCAGCCGCTCCGTTGACAAGGGCCTGGAGGCTGTAAGGCAGCTGCATGAAGACGGCCTGGAGGTGCAATTCCATGCGCTTGATGTGACGGATTCGGCGTCTGTCAAGGCGCTTGCCCACTTTCTGAAAAACGAATACAGGCGTTTGGATATACTGGTGAACAATGCGGGGGTGTTCATTGATCCTTATGACCCGGCGGATCCCGGGCAGGCCAGTATTTTCGGTGCTGACATCGACACGATCCGGAAAACGCTGGAGACCAATACCTATGGAGCCTTGCGTGTTACACAGGCGCTTATCCCGCTGATGAACGGCCGGGGTAATATCGTGAATGTCTCCTCAGGGATGGGCCAGTTATCGGATATGAACGGTTGTTGCCCAGCCTACCGTTTATCCAAGACGGCACTGAACGCGGTAACCCGCATTTTCGCAGATGAGCTCAAAGATACCCGGATCAAGATCAATTCTGTGTGCCCGGGCTGGGTACAAACAGACATGGGCGGGTCCAACGCCGACCGCTCAGTAGAAGAGGGCGCGGCAGGTATCCTGTGGGCCGCGTGCCTGCGGGACGATGGACCGACCGGTGGTTTTTTCAGGGATGGACAAGCGATTCCCTGGTGATTGTTCGAACTGCCTGTGACAAGCGGAACTTGCAGAGTTTGTGCTTTGTCAGCGGGTCCGGTTGCCCGTGTGTGCGCAATGTAACCAGATGCAACGCAAGTGCTCCTCGCCACGTCTGAATAACATGAACTATGTGCGGTCGCTATAAGCTGGTTACCGACGCCCACGCCTTGATCGAACTCTTTGCGGTGGAGAACATGCGCTTGGATATCTCGGAACTCAGGCCACGCTACAATATCGCGCCATCACAGGATGTTCCCATCATTCGTCAGACAGGGGCAGGGAGAGAAATGGCATGGGCGCGGTGGGGGCTGGTGCCTTCCTGGTCAAAGGAGCCCCGGACAAAATACAGTACGATCAATGCACGGCTTGAGACAGTCGCAGACAGGCCTGCCTATAGAAACGCATTCCGGCACAGGCGCTGCCTTGTGCCTGCCGATGGTTTTTATGAATGGCAGCAGAGCGAAACCAGGATCCCCTACCATATCTGTATGCCAGATACAGGTGTGTTTGCTTTTGCCGGGCTCTGGGAGCGCTGGGAGAGAGGCGATATCGCATTCGACAGCTGCACAATCATCGTGACAAAGGCGAACGAGCGTATGCGACCGATTCATGACCGCATGCCGATCATTGTTGACCCGAGGGACTATGATCGATGGCTGGATGTCCGCACCAGTGACCAGACAGCACTCATGGCCTGTCTGAATTCTGCCCCTTGTGAGCGATTGACCGCCTCTGCGGTCAGCAGATACGTGAACTCACCGAGGCATGACGATGCACGGTGCATCGAGGCAGCCGGGGAAGACGGCGCATAGGTCGCCAACACAGCGCCGTAGGGAGCGCGGGTCGTCAGGGTGCAGTCCGACACTCGGCGGGTCGATATTTGTCCTCCAGTGTGCCGCCAGTGCAGCCCCAGCGGAGCTCATGGTCCTGGACATAGGGCTCCCAGACAAAGGATTTCCCATCCAGCACCTGCGGTGGACCGGATAAGATCAACACGACGCCCTCGTCGGTCACATCAACGGAGTATACCTGGGGATGAGCCAGTTCTCCCAAGTCGATATCGGCGTTGCTGGAAGGCCATTCCTCGCGGTTAATCACGTACTCGTTGACTTGGTCCTTGACCTGCGCGGCGAGCTGTATCGCCTGTGCCGCGCCGGCCCTGGCGACGTAGTCCTGATAGGCTGGCAGCGCGATCGCGGCCATGATGCCGACTATGGCAACGAAAATCATCAGCGACAGCAGAGCCCCTGCGCCGGCTCCCGGTGCCAGCCGCGGAAAGAACAGGGCCAGGATCCATGCAAGCGGGTTACGCCGTGGGATCCGCGGTACTGCGGCGTTGCCCTTCGCGCGTACCTTTTCCATGCGTTTCACCAGCCACGGGTAGTCTCCGATGAGTTCATGAAAGGACATCCAGAATCCGCTGGTCGCGTCCGTCTGTGACACATAGTGTTCTGTGCTGAGCGTCTGCCAGCGCTCCCCGCCGGCGGCCAGGGCCGCCAATCCATAGCAGGCGTCCTGAGGGTCTTTGCAGCAGGCGAGCCCGTAGAGGTCGCAGGTATACTCCCGGGCCCTGGAGTAGGCTGCTCCAAGTAAGGGCAGTAGGCTGGCCGGCCACAACAGGGGGGCCCATACCAGATGGCGGCGATGTATATGGCCGAGCTCATGACCGATGTAGAAGTCCAGGGCATCGGGGCGCGGGGCCAGGGCATCGACGACGTCGGAGTACAGCGCAATAAAGTTGCGTCCCAGAAAACGGGTCGCAAAGGCATTGAAGATGCCGTTTCCATGCAGTAGATAGGCTTCCGGGACTTTTTCCATGCCCAGCTTCTTGCATGCCTGAACAACGCGCTGGTGCAGGTCGGGGAACTGTTCGGGCGTGATTCGGACCGCTGTCCCTTTGAGATAGGAGATAAAGGCCGACTGGGCGAAGAGGTAAATGAGCAGGACAAAGAGAATGTAGACCAATGCCACACCCAGAGTGCCCACGATGAATGCCAGCCAGAGCGCCGTGGCGATTACAGCAGACATGATGAAAAGGGTTCGCTCGTTCTTATAGACAAGTTCCATCCGCTTAGTCCTTCCGCCGCCCATAGAGACAATCGCACCGGCTGTGCTGTGCCTGTGTCACTTGCGTTCCAATCCGGTTCAGGTCACTACAATCGGCCCGACGTGCGCAACCTTAACGGGCCGATGCGGGCTTGCCGGGCGCGTGGCGCCCGGGCTACGGTCACATCGGGACTTGCAGGCCGTAAGTGCCCGGGGGCGAGGAAACGTGCTGCACCCAGCGTGGGTGGAATAACATTGCAGATTTATACAACCATGGGGGCAAGTGCTTCCGGTCAGCGGCCGCGTAGGAAAATCGTTCTGACACGGGAGAGGCGCTGCGCCGCTCCCGTGTGTCGAATCGAAAAGCGTAGCGTACTGCCTGGCCCCGGTTGAGCCGCTCGTTATCGCCAGCGGGCGTCAAGAACTGGCGTCTGTCTGTCGTTATGCTGCCAGTTAACTGCAGAGTAACTGACAGGGAAGGCAAGATGCACAGGTTTGCTATCGGCGTGTTTGCCGGGATTGTGTCCGTGGTGCTGGGGGCGACCCTGTATGCCGGGCATGAGGCCCGGGCCTACTATCTCGACACGCTGGCCGCGATCCCGGAACACCCGTTGTTTGCCGTACGCAGCGTGGCATACCGCCGTGGCTTTGTGAGATCCAGTGCGGTCACGGTTGTCGAACTGGCGTTACCCGCGATGCCTGGCAACACAGGTGCAAAGGTACAAGCCAACCAGCCTGCAAGCGAGCCCTTGCGCGTCGTACTGCGGCACGAGGTCGAGCATCTGCCGCGTTTTTGGGGCGATCGCGCTGGCCTGTTTGTGATCGAGACACGGCTGGATACACAAGATCCCCGCCAGGGAGAGTTTGTGAAATCTATCGGCGCGCCCGAACCCTTGCACCTGGTGAGCCGGATGGCGCTCGATGGCGCGACCCACTCGCGTGTCAGTGTCGCACCCTTCCGCCGCCAGCAGGAGAACACAGCTCAGACCATCCATTGGCAGGGTCTGGAGGGGACCCTGGAAACCGTGCCAGACTCTGCGAGCCTGAGCTTTTCCCTGCATTCACCCGGCCTGCGGGCAGTGGGCGAGCGTGGTGAGTTCGAGCTGGGCGCGCTCGCGATGCAGGGTGATCTGCAGCGCGGGCCCTATGACCTGTGGTTCGGGACCCAGTCCTTTCGCTTGTCGCGGATACAGTTGTCCGCTGTCACACGGGCAATCGGTGAGTCTGGCCGGTTCAGCATCGGCCCCCTGGAGTTCAGCGGTGAGACGGTGGCGAAGGGGGATCGTTTGGCGTCAGCCGCGCGGATGACCGTCAATGATATCCGCTACAACAGCAGGGTGATCCGGCGTGTGCAGGTCGCAAGCGGTGTGGACAACCTGCGTATGGCGTCGGTCGCCGCCCTGCGGGATGCCATGCGGGCCGTTCAACAACGGCGGATACCACGGGAGGAGCAGCAGCTCGCGTTGACCGGTGTGGCGCTGCAGCACTTGTCAGATCTGATCGCGGGCAAGCCCGTGTTGCGCATTGACGAGCTGAATGTCGAGACGTCCTTTGGTGCGTTGGACGCCCGTCTGGATCTGACCGCGACCGGCGCGCTGCCGGTGGCTGACCAGAATCCTCTGGCACTGCTCGCCGCGGTGCAGGGATCGGCGCAGCTGGCCGTGCCCCAGGCCATGGTAAAGGCGCTGGCAGCCGCGCGGGTGCGCGAAGCGCTTAAGACGGCCTATGCCGCGGGCGAGCACGCGATGCCCGCGGGAGACGAGCTGGACCGGCGGGTAGCCGAACAGGTCGAACAGCAGCTCCTGCAGCTCGAGACCCAGGGCTTCCTGGTGCGCAATAATGGCCGCTACACAGTGCAGGTGGAGACAGGCGGCGCGGATCTGCGAATCAATGGCACGTCATTCGCCAAAATGCTGGCGGCCACCGCGCACTGAGCGGTCACTCACGCGCCCTGAGGCATTTCTCATCGCAGGCGGTGTTGATCGAGGTAACAACACTTGGTATTGATGATCGAGCTAGTCGGGGGCGCATGCCGGAAAAATGATCTCGACAGCCCGCTGGAATTCGGAGCCAAAGGTGTGGCATGCCTGTTTCTCCTTGGCGTCCTGCGGTAGAATTCCGGCAGACAGGCCAACCGGAGGGTTGTCACATGCCATCGAACAAGACGCATCCGGGCACCAGCAAGCTGGACCAGCTCGTGGCCGATTCCAGGCGCAGCCGGGAGCAGCGCGAACAGGGCTACCGCGAGCAGGCGCTAAAGCTCTATCCGTGGGTCTGCGGGCGCTGCGGGAGAGAATTTACCCGTGACAATGTTCAGCAGCTAACGGTTCACCACAGGGACCACGATCACGACAACAATCCGGGTGACGGCAGTAACTGGGAGCTGTTGTGTGTCTATTGTCATGACAATGAGCACCAGCGGCAGCTGGAGGCAGCCGGACAGGCCGCGGGCGTGGCAGGCGATGCGCAAAAACCCCTTGCCACACATAATCCGTTCGCCGACCTGAAGACGCTGCTAAAGAGCGAAGACTGACCCGCCTATGGCCTGTTCGCATCCCGGCGCCCAGAGTACGCCCTCGAGCCCGCGTCAAAGCGGACCTCACACGGGGCCAATCAGCTGGGCAGTGACGTTCTGAGCAATCACCAGTTGTAATATCTCGTACGACGTAATCTGTTGCCCGTTGTATTCGACCAGCAACAGGTGTGGCCGCGTCGGACTGAAGTACGCCCGGATCACCGCGGTCTTTCCCTTCAGGCACTGCTGCACCTCTTGTTGTCGCTGACTTCCCAGGATGTCATCGATGTGCACGACGACGCAGGGCCAGGGTCCCCGTTCATGACCCGGCACGGCCTGGTACCGTTTAGCATCGGAATCCGCACCCGTGCGTGTGGTGGATTCAAATTTGTGGACTCGATTTTCCATGTGTTCTCCTTCGGTGAAGCGTGCGGCGAATCGCTGAATCAGGCTCCAGCCTGGCGACTCGCGGGAATCAAACGAAACAGTGGTGCCAGCAATCTGGATTCTGACGCGGGGTTCGACGGCGTGGATGCCTGCGACCCGCAGGAAGCTGCAGCCGCCCTGCTGGTGGGGGGCAGCGTGCGCACCTTTGCAGGTCCGCTGTCCTGGTCCTTCAGTATGCGCCCGGGCGTGCCGGTACCGGCGCTCGGCATGTTCCATTGCGAAACCGCTGTGTTAAGGGAAGTGCCAATGTAATCGGTCCGGCGCGTTTTTCCGTATACGTGTTCACAGTTTGAAGAGAGCAGGCATACGGCGTCGCGGGTGAAATCCCTTGACGGTCTGCGGTCGCTGGGTTGCGGGCCAGGCCGGTGTCCGCTGGACGGAGTGCTGAACCGGGCCCAATGCCCCCTGCGGCACGGTATCAAGGGACGCCGGGAAACGTTGCTACTGGTATGATTGCCGGGGTCACCATTTCACCGTAACCCGGATATCCTTCATGAAACTGTTTCATATCCTCGCTCTGCTGGTGTCGATTTCTGCCGCGTTCAGCTATCTCAATTACCGTTTCCTCAAGTTGCCGACGACCATTGGTCTCATGCTGATTGCGATGCTGTTCTCGCTTGGACTGAACCTGCTGGGTCCCCTGAGCGGGGCGATCGAACAGGAAGTCGAGTCGATGTTGCGCAGTGTGGATTTCGATGAGACCCTGCTGCACGGGATGCTGAGTTTTTTGCTTTTCGCGGGGGCCCTGCATGTCAATCTGAACGATCTTGCCCGGCAGCGCGGGATAATTGCGGTGCTCGCCACCGCCGGCGTCATCGGGGCGACGTTTATAATCGGTGGCTTGTCATGGTGGGCTTTCAAGCTGGTCGGCCTGGAGATTCCTTTTGTTTACTGCCTGCTGTTCGGAGCACTGATCTCGCCCACCGATCCGATCGCGGTGCTCGGCATCCTCAAACAGGCGCATGCGCCCAAGAGTCTTGAAACCAAGATTACCGGCGAGTCCCTGTTCAACGACGGGGTGGCAGTCGTCGTTTTCCTGGTCTTGGCGAGGATTGCCACCGGCGGTGAGGAGGTTTCTGCGGGGGCCGTGCTTGGTCTGTTCGTCCAGGAGACAGTCGGGGGTGTTCTGTTCGGCCTGGCTGCGGGCAGCGTGGCCTACTGGATGCTGAAGAGCGTGGACAACTACCAGGTGGAGGTGCTGATTACCCTGGCGCTCACCAGCGGTGGATACGCCCTGGCGGAGATACTCCATCTTTCCGCGCCGGTTGCGATTGTCGTCGCCGGGCTGTTGATTGGCAATCACGGGCGCGTGCTGGCGATGTCGGACCGCACGCGCGAGCATCTGGATACCTTCTGGGAGCTGATTGACGAGATTCTCAATGCGGTTTTGTTTGTGCTGATTGGTCTGGAGGTGCTGGTCTTGACCTTCGAAACGGAATATCTGCAGGCTAGCGTGCTGATAATCCCGATCGTTCTGCTGGCGCGCCTTGTGAGTGTGGGGTTGCCCATTGGGCTGATGCGCCGCTTCCGAAGCTTCAGTCCTCATGTGGTCAGAATTCTCACCTGGGCTGGCCTGCGTGGCGGGATTTCGATCGCGCTGGCGCTGTCGCTGCCAGCGGGTGAGGTGCGCAATTCCCTGGTGGCGGTGACCTATGCGGTGGTCGTGTTTTCGATCTTCGTCCAGGGTCTCACACTCGGCCGCGTCGTGCGACGCTCGACGGAGGCTGTGCAGACGGAAACCAGTTAGGGCCCGCTCACGGCTGGGGGGTTTGTGTAGCCCGCCGCACCCGCTGATGCGCCTTTTCCGGGATGCAGAAAAAGGCGTAACGGGCGCGCGGCTCGCTGTAGCACTGCCAAGCGGTGTCAATTTGTGTCTACACTTAACTTAGGTCCGCAGTGAATTTCAGTGCACAAAAGGCGTTTGTGTCGAGGAGACAGCTATGTATAAAAATAACCACGGCATCTGTCCGGTCACCGTGCTCGTTGCGGCGACGCTGGGTCTGAGTTCCGCGAGTGTAACTGCTGGCGAGTCGTACCCTGACGCGCCGCCCAGTGTATCGGTACGCACTTACGCTGGCGGCTACGACTCTGACACACTGCGACGCCTGCGATCCACTTGCCATCGGAACCGGGTCACCTGGTCTGGCGGAATTGCCCGGCGCGGCCCCGATCGAATCAGTCCGCGCCCGATCCGGACCCGATGGCAGCGCGCCGGCGACACCCGGATTCTGTGTGCGGGTGGAGACACATTCAGCCAGCGCCGTGTAGCGGATCAACCCTGGCTTCGGTAGGAATCGCAGGCGCCAGCAGCATCCTGGCTGGCTCAGAATCAGGCATTGTTAGTGACGTATTCCGATTACTAGCTCCTACGTTTGAGGTTCCTGCCAGCGCCATGCGCGTCAGCCAGTGGAGCGTTACTGATCAGGTGGATTGCAGTGAAACGGGTCCCTGAGCCGGAGTTAATGGATGAACACGAGCAGGCGGAGGCGTACGCCCATGCCGATTTTGAGGAGCCGCACAGTCGGGTTATCGAATTATTTGATGCCGAGTTTCCGGCTAGCGGGATAAGAGGATCGATCCTTGATCTGGGTTGTGGTCCGGGAGACGTCACCTTCAGATTTGGCAGCCGCTTTCCGGAGGCCGCAATTACGGCGGTTGACGGTTCGGCAGTGATGATCCGGCTTGCCAACGAGAGGAAGGCCCGTGAAGGCGAGGTTGCAGATCGGATTGAGTTCTTCGAGGGCTGTATTCCCGGGGCGCCCATAGCGCACGTTTCCTATGACCTCATTATCAGTACAAGTTTCCTCCACCATCTTCATCGGCCGGAGGTTCTCTGGCAAACCATCGCCGAGTATGCGGGGCGCGGCACCCGAATATTCGTCGTCGACCTGTTGCGACCCGAGAACAGGGCGGAGGCGGAAGAACTGGTGAACCGATACTCAGCTGATGAGCCGGAAATTCTCCAGCGGGACTTCTATAACTCCTTGCTTGCGGCATTTACGCCCGAGGAAATTGAACAGCAGCTGGTTTCGGCCGGCCTTGGCGAACTGTCGCTCAGGCGTGTAAGTGACCGCCACCTGATTGTTTTTGGTCTAAAGCGTTAAGCTGCCGTGAGCCGGGCTTGTTACGCCGGCGTGCATGGGCGGCCGAATCAGAAGCCTGCTGGACACTGAAGTGCATGCCGGCGTACCGGCACGGGTCCAGTGCCAAGAAATCCCAAGGCGCTTATTCCGGCGCTGGAACTTTGGTATTTTCCGGCCAGGCGTCGGCCTGTATGGTGTCGCGGTAGCCGTGCCAGGTCGCATAACCGATGACAGGCATCAGGACCGCCAGGCCGAGGAACGCGGTTGCGAAGCTGATCGCCAGTGATGTCACGATAATCGCCGCCCATACCGCCATCGGGCCCTTGTTGCGCAGTACCGCATTCACGCTGGTAAGCACCGTCGTTACCGTATCTGCCTTGCGATCCAGCATCATGGGCAGTGAAAAAGCGCTGGCACTGAACACCAGCGCGGCAAAGATAGACCCTACGGCCGAACCGACCCCGAGGAAGAGGGCAAGGTCGCTCAGGTCGGGATCGGATTCCATCGGGAAGAACACATGAACCATGGATGCCGCACGTGCCCAAAGCAGAAAAATCACCAGTAGAATCGCCGCATACACCATCTCGTTGCCGAAGTGACGCTGCCCTTCCCGCAGACAGTGGGTAATCCGTGGTTTGAGGCCGTGCTGGAGCTGGCAGCTGATGGAGTACAGCCCGATGGCAAGTGCGGGTGCGATGAACACAAAACCCGACAGGAGACTCAGTAACAGGATATAGCCACCGAGTTTCCAGGTTACAAAGGTAACCACGTAGCTGATCAGCACCAGAAAGCCGCCATACCACAGGCTGGTGCCCGGTGCCTGTTTGAAATCGTCCCAGCCCAGTCTCAGCCATTTGATCGGGTCCGTGAGTGCCAGTCGCCGACAGGGCGCAACGAAAGGCAAGCCCTGTGGCTCTGCTTGCTGGTGTTCCTGCTCGAGTTCCGACTGCGTCATGTGCCATTGCTCCTCGATGGGCCCGTCATCCGCTGCGTTTCGCCTTAGTGCGCAGGGGTCGCCTGTGTGGCTGGATGGTTGCGCAGTTTAGCGCTTAATCTAGCTGGTTTTGGCATTTTCGCAACATGCCGGGCGAGCCCGTCTCCGGGTGCTGACTTCAGGCATTGCTGTGTCTCGTCAGGAACCGGTCCAGTGCATTGGCAAAGGCGCGCCGGTCATTCTGGCCAAGCGCTGGCGGTCCACCCGTGAGCTGACCGGCATTTCTCATCTCTTCCATGAAATTGCGCATGGCCAGCCGCTGTCGAATATTATCTTTTGTGTACAGTTCCCCTCTTGGATTCAACGCATGGCCATGTTTCTCGATCACCGTCGCGGCCAGCGGGATATCCGCGGTGACAACCAGATCGCCTGGCTGCACCCGTTCGGCAATGTAGTCATCAGCCGCGTCGAAACCGCCCGGCACCAGGACGGTTCGGATCGTGCGGGAAGGCGGGATTCGCAGCGGCTGATTGGCGACCAGAATAAGCGCACGGTTCGTCCGTTCCGAGGCGCGAAACAGAATCTCTTTGATGACGTTCGGGCAGGCATCGGCATCGACCCAGATCTGCATTGAACTGCCTCCGGCTGTGATGGCGGGATGAGGAAATGCGTCAGTCTCATCCGGCAGCACTACAGCGAAATCGACACCGCCTCCGACCCCTGCAGGGCCTTAGCCAGGGCTTCCTCGATGGACTCGCCGCGTGCCAGTACCACACCCATCCGCCGGTGCCCCTTGACCTCGGGTTTTCCAAACAGACGCAGCTGTGTATCCGGCGCCTCGAGCACGCTTTCAAGATTACCAAAGCTGACGTGCCGGGATTCACCTTCGACCAGAATGACGCTGGATGCCGAGGGACCGTGGAAATGGATGTTGGGGACGGGTAAACCCAGGATGGCGCGGGCATGTAGGGCGAACTGGGACAAATCCTGGGAGATCATCGTGACCATGCCGGTATCATGTGGACGTGGTGAGACCTCACTGAATATCACTTCATCGCCCTTGACGAATAATTCCACTCCAAAAATGCCGCGACCACCGAGCGCCCCGGTAATATCTGCCGCGATACGACGGGCAGCGGCCAGCGCCTTGCCGCTCATGGGCTGGGGCTGCCAGGACTGGCGGTAATCACCGGCGACCTGCAGGTGGCCAATCGGCTCACAGAAACTGGTTCCTCCTGCATGGCGCAGCGTGAGTTGAGTGATTTCGAAATCAAAATCGACCAGGCCTTCCACGATGACCTTGCCGGCGCCACTGCGTCCGCCTTCCTGCGCATAATTCCAGGCCGGCTCGATATCCGAGGGATTATTCACCGTGCTCTGACCCTTGCCCGACGAACTCATGATCGGTTTCACCACGCACGGTAAGCCGATCTCTGCAATGGCCTGGTCAAATTCTTCGCGGCTGGCTGCAAAGCGGTAGGGCGATGTCTTGATGCCCAGCTCTTCTGCCGCGAGCCGGCGTATGCCTTCGCGATTCATGGTAAGGCGGGCGGCGCGGGCGGTAGGAATGACCGTGTAACCCTCCAGTTCCAGATCCATCAGGGTATCGGTCGCGATCGCCTCGATTTCGGGAACGATATAATCGGGCCTTTCGTTTTCGATCACGGCCCGCAAGGCCGCGCCATCCAGCATGGAAACAGCATGGCTTCGGTGCGCGACCTGCATTGCAGGTGCATTCTCATAACGATCCACAACGATCACTTCTACACCCAGACGTTGCAGCTCGATTACCACCTCTTTACCCAGTTCACCACCACCACAAAGCAGTACGCGTGTTGCAGAAGCAGATAGCGGGGTTCCAATATGTGCCATAAAGTTGTCCTCCGGCTAATGTGCTGAGAGCATCCTGGCGAGTCAGGATAGGGAAGAATGTAGTTCACCGCTTATTGTCTAATTGGCCGTCCCATAAGGTCCACGGCACGTTGAAGCTGACCGCGGAATATGGTGAGGCCATGCAGGATGGCGAGCAAGAGCCAGTTGCCATGCGCTCGCCGTTGCGGGCTGCCACCCGTGCCGGGCTAGGCACGCAAGGCCTCCGCATGATAGGCGAGGTGCTCGCCAATGAAGGTGGCGATGAAATGATAGCTGTGGTCGTAGCCGTCCTGCATGCGTAAGCTGAGCGGAAAACGGCGGACTGCACAGACCCTTGCGAGATTCTCCGGATGCAGCTGGTCTGAGAGATATTCGTCCGCCGTACCCTGGTCGATGAGCAATGGTACGGTGGCTGCGCCCGCCTCGATGAGGCAGGTGGCATCGTAGGCATGCCAGGCTTTATGGTCATCGCCGAGGTAGGCGCCAAAACACGCCTTGCCCCAGCTACTTTCGCTTGGATTACAGATCGGCGCGAAGGCCGAGACCGATTTGTACACCCCCGCTTCCCTGAGCGCACAAATCAGTGCGCCATGGCCGCCCATGGAATGACCGGTGATGGACTTCAGGTGGGGGAGCACCGGAAGATTCGCTTCGACAAGTGACGGCAGTTCGCGCGTCACGTAATCATACATATGGTAGTGTTGCGACCAGGGTGCCTGCGTGGCATTGACATAGAAGCCGGCGCCCTGGCCGAGATCATAGCGATCCGCGACGTCCGGCACCTCATGGCCACGAGGGCTGGTATCCGGGATGATCAGAGCCAGGCCAAGCTCGGCAGCGTAGCGTTGCGCCCCCGCCTTCACACGGAAATTGTCGTCGGTACATGTCAGTCCGGACAGCCAATACACCGCAGGAACTTTGCTGCTGTTTGCCTGCGGTGGCAGATAAACCGAGAAGGTCATCGTGCAGTTGCAGCGCATGGATCGATGCTGGTAGCGGTTCAAATAGCCGCCAAATTCCTTGACTGTTTCGGTTTTATTCACGCATCCTGTCCCCAGGCCATGTTGGCACTTGCCTCGGTCATGCCGGCATCATCTCCCATTTGGATTGATAAAGTCGACGACGAGCGGCTATCGCCGCAGCCAGCTTTGCCGTCAGCTTCGTCAGGAACCGGTGCTTTTCGGCGCTGAGTCTCCAGTGTACAGTAAGCACCCTCAGGTACACGCGAAGCCACAATGAAGCATGCAATGTTGAAAAGCGCGCCCTTTCCCAGTCTGCCGGTCGTGTTGCCAGACAGGTGATCGCTTGCCTGTGACGCGAACTTCGCTGATGCTTGTCTGGCTGTCGGTGTTTCTGGCCGTGCTGATATGGTCTGCGATTAGGCCACACGATTACTTTACATGGATTCTAGAGGTATTTCCGGCGCTGATCGGGCTCGTGATTCTGGCCGCAACCTATCGAACATTTCCGCTTACCGCGCTGGCCTACGGCCTGATTCTTGTGCACTGTATTATCCTCATGGTTGGCGGGCATTACACCTATGCAGAAGTACCCTTGTTTGACTGGCTTGAGGCGGCGCTGCAATCGGGAAGAAACAATTATGACAAGCTTGGGCATTTTGCGCAGGGTTTCGTTCCCGCCATAATTGCACGCGAGATACTGATAAGAAACTCGGTGATAAACGGGCGAGCCTGGCTGAATATTCTCGTTGTGTCGGTTTGCACGGCATTCAGCGCGCTTTATGAACTCTTTGAATGGTGGGTGGCGCTGTTAACGGGGGAGTCTGCTGAAGGATTCCTTGGTACGCAGGGCTATGTCTGGGATACCCAATCCGATATTGCACTGGCATTGCTGGGAGCGATATCGGCGCTGACTTTCCTTGCCCGACAACATGATCGCCAATTGAGGGCATTCCTCGTTCGCGGATGTGGGGAAGGGGTGTCGGATTGACTGGCCGAGTGTGGCGGACGCGGTGAGCTTGGCGGCTGTGCCAGGAGTATGCCAACTCGCGGGGCAAGCAATCTTCTGGAAATCGATCAGGGTGGACAGTGGCGGTTGAAAATCTCCACCCAGTATTCATGCAAGGCACGAAACCAACGTTGCAGAAAATGAAGAAAGGCGGCCAGCCGGCCAAGCTCATTCTTGTCTTGTTGCTTCTCGCAGCAGTCGCGCTGTACGAATATTTCGAGGGAGGGCTGCCGGAAGACCCGCCGCTTACGCCGTTTGGGCAGGCCGGTCCGGCTCCCGAGCCATCCTCTGCAGTCAAGTCGGGACAATGGCTCCTCGTGAAGGGAACAGTGAGGCGTATCTTGAGCGACGATAATGTGGGCTCCCGGCACCAGCGGTTTATCATCGAGGTAGCGGATCACCGCACGTTATTAATCGCACATAATATCGATCTGGCGCACCGTGTGCCGGTCGAAAGCGGCGATGTCGTCACTGTTCGCGGTCGTTACGAGGTGAATGATCGCGGCGGTGTCATCCACTGGACACACCGTGACCCCGACGGATTCGGTCCGGGTGGCTGGATCGAGCACAAAGGCGAGCGTTACAGGTGAACGGCCAGCGCTCAATCGGTAATGGGCTCAGACTGAATTAAGGGAATCGCCTTCATGGCCGGCTCCTGCTAAAGATAACAGTGGGCCAGCCACTACCACTGGTGTGGCGCTCTTACAGGGATGTCCCCGCTTACTGTGTATCGCCAGTACCATACCGGCATCTTTGCAGGGTGACGGGCACCGTGAGCAGAACCTGGCGTTCGGCGCTGACAGGTACGTACTGCCGTCTGTGCCCGTATTTTTGTCACTGATATGAAACCCATGGCCTCGTTTTTCAAGCTGCTCCCGGTTGCCGGGTTTCTGGTCTGCGCAATGACAAAGGCCGGTGGTGTTTATACCTGGAAGGACTCTCAAGGGCGAACCCACTTTGGTGACCGGCCACCAGACAGGGTCGGGGCACAAACAGTTGATATTCGGCTCAATACCTACCAGTCGCCAGCGAAGGGTTTTCGTGACACTCCAAGTGTGTTGCCCCAGGGCAAGGTGCTTGTCTACACCACCTCCCGTTGTGGATACTGCAGGAAGGCGAAGGCGTTTCTTGCCAGGAACGGGATCAGCTACACCGAGTACGATGTGGAAACTACGGCGAAAGGTCGCCGTGATTTCAGGCAGCTCCAGGGGCAGGGCGTGCCGATCATCCTGGTCGGCGAGCAACGCCTGAATGGCTACAGCGAGCCGCAGTTGAGCCGGATGTTGAGTAACGCCGGCTATACGCTTTGAGAACAATCACACGTGTGCAGCCCGATGAAGTCGGGCTACTGTGCGCTCAGCTTCCCGATGCCGCCATCGTGCCTGTCTCTATACCGAGCGGGTCATGAAATTTCCATGGAAAGTCAGAGATATGGCTGGATCCAGCCGACCCTCTTGGAGCGGGCACCGGCTCGGCAGCAAACCAAGGGGTCGTCCAGTGCCGGCGATTCTCCCCACGGACAATACCATGTCATTTGGCTGGCTGCCGGCAAAATCCGCGTTCAGGTTCCCCGTTTGGCCCGTAGCGTTACAGGTACGGCCAGCGTGCTATCCTGAACCGGCGCCGGGTCCGCCTCAAGCGTGCTGAAGTTCAGTATTTGACCCGCTCGGAGTATAAGTGCTAGAAGAGTGAGGTAAGGCGTGGCTTTTCATGCGCTATTCTGAATAAACGGGCTGACCGATTGTCGGCAGTTGGAACGTGCGCGTTAGTGCTGGAGGAAGGGTGAGATGACGTACGAAAAACTTATGAAGCGACTGGTGATTGGCGTTTTGAGTGCAGTGATGGTGACGAGTGCCGGCGTCGCCTCGGCATTCGATATGGGGAATATGATGAATCCCTCCAAATGGTTTGGGGGTAGCAGAGACAGGGGTTCCGACGATTATTATGGAGGACCTGGCGGCTACGGCTATGGTGGGCCTGGGTATGGGGTTCCCGGCTATGGTGGGCCTGGATATGGGGTTCCCGGCTATGGTGGGCCTGGCTATGGGGTTCCCGGCTATGGTGGGCCTGGCTATGGTGGCTCCGGATACGGGGTTCCCGGCTATGGTGCGCCGGCTTATCAAGCCCCGGCTTACAGCGCTCCGTCATCGAGTTCCGAGTCTGCGGAGATCGAGCAGCTCAAGAAGCGAATCAAGGAACTGGAGGAGGCGAATGTGCGGTCAGCGCCTTCTCGTGTCGAACAACCGACCTATGCGCCGTCGGGATACGGTCAGCAGGTGCCACAGTATCAGCAGGCACCCGTTTATCGCGGACAACCGGGGTACCAGACATCGACGCCATCCTTTGGGCAATAGTCTCGCCGGGTGACGGGAGCCGGCCCAGGAACCGGGTCGTCGCGTGATCCTGCTTCGGTTCAGCGTTTCGGGTTCGCCGGCAGAACGGCGCCGGCTGGTTCAGCGTCTAAGAGTCTGTCGGACTTAGGCTGATTCTGCTGCGGCGGTGGGAGAGCGGCCCAAAGCTTCCCGCTTTCTCGTTGCGTAGGGCCTACGATGCGCCTCGAAAGCGGAATGCTTTGTGCTCACCCTTCCGCCCGCCTCGTTACGAACCCCTAAGACCGACAGACTCCTAGCCCGCATTTCTCACCGGGATCCCGGATGCTGGCGCAGGACTCGTGTGTCTGGACGCCGCTTTGGAGGGAAAGTGGTAGCCGTAGCTACCACTTGAGTGAAGCGCAAGTCGCGGCCGCGACACGGGGCCGTAGGCAGTCGCGGGAGTGGCCGTAAGCGCGCCAGCTTCGCACTATACTCCGCGCGACCGCTGCGCCCCGTCTCCGCACCTACGCATGCGCGCCCGCGAGCCAGGGCGCCAGGCGCGCGAGGACCAGCCAGGGCCGGGATAGGCACGGCCTGTTTACACACTGTCTTTTTCCTGATCGGCAGTCTGTTCCTTACCTCAGTGCATTATGTGGCTCTATCGCCGCCCGGTGAGAAATGCGGGCTAGTGATCTGCAAAGGGTGCGGGCCTGAATTTCGGATAGCGGCCATCGGTCCAGCGGTTGCCGCCTTGCTGCGGCCAGGGCGTCTGTCTGGTCTCGGGCGCGGGCGGTGGAGAGCCGGCATACTGACCGGGGTACGCGGATTCCGGAAATAGCTGTTGGGGTTCCGTCGCATTCCGGTCGAGTGGGCGGTAACGATAGCGCTCTGCCTCGGTGCCGTATGCCCGGGTTCCCCATGGATTTCCTGATTCCTGCCAGGTGGGTGGAGCGCCCTCTGGCCAGCCACTCCGTTGATTCGGAGAGGCCCAGGGGTTTTCGGACTGACGACCGCTGTCGGGACGGTAGCGAGGGAAATTCTGATAAGGGCTCTGCTGAGGGAACGGGTACCGATTTGGTTGTGGGTGCGGCGGCTGCCACTGGCGTTCGACCGGCGGCAATGGGGGTTGTACTGCCACAAAACTGACGTTACCCCGGGGCTCGGTCGCTCGAGGCCCGCCCGGCTCCGGCTCGTTGCTGCTGCAGCCGACGATAAATGTCGCACACCAGATGAGCCATCCGAGGCGACCCAGTGGGGCCGTGGACAGACTCTGCGCTTTGAAATGATGTCGCATACGGATAGGTAAAGCAAATTGCATACCAGTTAGTCAGACTTAACGCGCGCGTGCCGTCCCGTGTCGCAGGTTTTACGTGAGCAGCCGAATTGCACGGGTTTGCGGAGTTTAGGTAATTCGGCTATAAATCGCGCTCCTCTTTTATCACGCCATTCCGAACGCACATGTTCCGAGCCACTGTGTTGGTCTTCCTGGCCGGTTGGATAGTCTGGTTCTGGCTGGATAAGCCACCGTTGCCCCACGCAATCCAGGACGGGGACAATCAGATGCTTGCGAACTTCCAGTTTGCCTTCAGCCTGTTGAAGGCCGGTCACCTGCCGGCAGCCTATGCCTTTATCTGGCGCGCGCACTATCTGCTGCTGTCGGTCCTGGGCGGCCTGCTGCTGGCAATGGCGGGTTCAGGTATTTCCGGTGTATTCGCCCGTCGCCGCTATGCGATACGCCGTAAGGCGATGCGACCACCCTCCGAGCCTCAGGTCAGGGACAAGGCCTCCGCCGGCGAATCTACGCCCAAGACCGATTTGTGACACACTCCCTGATGAGCTATCGAGCCAGCAGCAATACTGAGCGAGTCGCGTATGCCTTTCTGCGCTGCCTGTTGTTTTCATCGCTTTGGGTGGCTTGCACCCCATCGAGTCCGGTGAGGAGCGATTGCGATGGCCAGAGGATTATCGTAGTCACTGCACCCGGTCTGGATACCGCAGCAACGGAACTGGACGCAGTGTTCAGTCAGGAGACGGGAACCCCCGTTCATTTTATGCGCACGCTATTCGAAAACCACCATTTGTTCTGTGTCGAGGGTGCTGGGGATGAGTCGGGACTGTTGCTCGTTATGGCAAGACTGACACGCCGGTCAGATGTGCAGAGCGTGGAAGCAGACCGCATGCGCAAACCACAGAGCCGGTATCCGTAGATGCGCGGGCTTAGAAATGGCTTGTGGTTTGTTGTGGCGATCGGTCTCGGCTGGCTTGATGTGGCAACGGCTGTGGCGGGGTCATCCCACACCAACCGGATCATAGTGACGCTTCAGGGCCCTTCAGCTGCGGCATCGGAAAGCGCGCTGGATGCCCGCGACCTGGAACGGCTGGAGGCGCGAGCCGGCATCGCGCTCCGGGTGCTGCGTGTCATGGCAGGGAATGCGCAGGTGCTGGAGTTGCCGGTGTGGCTGCCGGAAGCGGCGGCGGCCGCCATCGCTGAACAACTGGCTGGCGATCCCGCTGTGGCAGGCGCAGAGCCGGATCGGCTGAAGCAGCCTTGGTTCGTTCCCAATGACAGCGACTATTTCCGCCAGTGGGCCCTGTTTGAAAGTGCCGGAGGCTTGCGCCTGCCCGCCGCCTGGGATGCTGAGCGTGGTCAGCCAACCGTTGTCGTCGGGTTGGTGGATTCGGGCAGTCTCACTCACAGTGATCTGGATTCGGCCCGTACGGTGCCCGGCTACGATTTTATCTCTGCCCTGGCGATTTCGAATGACGGTGACGGGCGTGATGCCGATCCGACGGATCCGGGTGACGCAGTCGCTGCGGATGAATGTGGTGCAGGCGAGCCGGCCGAAGACAGTTCCTGGCATGGAACGCAGGTTACCGGGGTAATCGGGGCGGCGACGGATAACAGTCAGGGTATTGCTGGCGTGAACCACGGCTCGAGATTGCTCATGGCGCGTGCCCTGGGCAAGTGTGGCGGTTTTACTTCGGACATTGTGGACGCCATGCGCTGGGCTGCAGGGCTGGCGGTTCCCGGTGTGCCTGCCAATCCAAATCCGGCAAGAGTCATTAATCTCAGTTTTGGAGGGCCGGGTCCGTGCAGCGCGATCGAGCAGACGGCAGTCGATGCCGTCACTGCGGCAGGTGCGGTTGTCGTTGCGGCAGCGGGAAATGAGGGGGGTGACGTAGCCGATTCCAGTCCAGCCAACTGCGCCAATGTGATTGCCGTGGCGGCAACCACGCGCAGCGGCGGGCGGGCCTCTTTTACCAACGTCGGCGCTGCAATTGAGGTGAGTGCCCCCGGGGGTGAGTTCGGTGATGGTGTGCTTACGCTGTTCAACGACGGGCTAACCAGTCCCATCGCCAGCCCGGCTGGAGATGCCTTCGCCTTTGTTGCTGGGACCAGTATTGCCGCCGCGCATGTGAGCGGTGTTGCCGCGCTTCTGTTCTCGGCGAACGATCAGCTTTCCCCGGCCCAGGTTACGGACATACTGCAGACGACTGCGCGGCCCTTCCCGGACAGCAGTTGCACGACCGCAACGTGTGGGGCAGGGATCGTCGATGCCGATGCCGCCGTACAGAGCGCTCTGGCCGCACAAGGGCTGGCCTCGAGCAGTAGTAGTGGTGTGGACGGTGGCGGCGGGGGATGCACGCTGACACAGCGTTCGGAGCCTGGCCTGAGTCTGCCCCTTATGATGCTGTTTGCAATTGGCAATATGTTTCTGCGTCGAGTCTGGGGCGGGAAACGGGCGCACTTGGCCAAGGCGGGGCCGAAGTAGGCTCTTACAAAGTATGAAGTGCAATGTCGAGAGAGTGATCGAGGCGCTGATTGGTGTTGAGCTGGCAGCGGCAAGAGGAGCCGCGGCGAAAAAGCAGGCTCACTCGCCTCATCCACCTGTGGTAACAGTATCGCGCACCTATGGGTCGTTGGGCAGAGTGGTGGCAGAGACACTGGCGGCGCGGCTTGGCGTACGTTGCTGCGATCGCGAGATACTCGAAGGGGTCGCCAGGCGCGCGCAGGTTGATGTCGAACTGGTCGAACGCCTCGATGAGCGCGTCAAGGCCATCAAGGGCGACTGGTGGCGTGCATTTGTTACCGGCAAGAGCCTGTCCCGAGACGCGTATCTTGGTTATCTGGTGAAGGTGGTGCTTGCAATCTCTCAAACCGGCGGGGTAATTCTTGGTCGAGGCGCTAATTTCATCCTTCGCGATCAGCAACAATTCCGGCTTCGCGTGGTTGGCTCGCGCGATGTGTGCGCGGGGCGCATCGCCAAGCGCAAGGGGATCGATCTGGTGGAGGCCGGGCGCAGGGTTACCGAAGTGAACAGCCGACGCGCAGCATTTGTCCGCGACTTTCTGGGCGGGGATACCTCTAGGCCAGAGGCGTACGATCTGGTTGTTAACACGGATCGTTTGTCTGTGGACACCATCGTAGAGATGGTGATGCTTGCCATGCCCCATGGGGCAGGCGCATGAGCCGTGGCCGGCCCACCAGCCTACCGCAACAGTGCTTGATTGGGAACTGTTATCAGTTGATTGTATGGTATATACATTATCCTGATTGTTATCGTAGCGTGAACGGAGGTGACGGATGGTGCAAAGGAATGTCTTTCTGGCGCTGGCTACTGGATTTCTCCTGTTCTCGAGTGAAATCGCCTTGCCGGTCCCCAAGAAGTTCCCGCAACTGGTCCCCGAGATCCCTGATTTCAACTTGCAGGATTTTGCCGAGGTGAAGGTCGTGCGTGGGCGCGGGCCCGTGATCGTATTCAATCCCGTTGTCTGTGCGCAGGCGGGACGCGCCCTGTGCCAGTTTTCGCGCTGGCACGAGTACGGGCACATCGTGCTGGGACATCCGCTGCGCAGAATCAAGCCGGAGCGCATGGAAATCGAGGCGGATCAGTGGGCGGCCCAGAACGCGCCGCGGGAAGTGGTATTGGCCGCGTACCAGTTCTTCATGTCGGGTGGCGGGGCCTCGCCGGTGCATGGAGCAGGCAGGCAGCGTGCCGCCCGCCTGGCGCCTTATCTGCGGGGTGAGCAGTCCGAGAGACTGCTAGGTCTCCGTTAGGCGTGGCATCAGCTCGACCAGATTGCAGGGGCTGGTGCGATAGTCGAGCTGGTGTTGAATGAGCCTGTCCCAGGCGGTCTTACAGGCGCCTCGTGACCCCGGCAGGCAGAAGATATAGGTGCCGTTAGCGACACCAGCCAGCGCACGGGACTGGATTGTCGACGTCTGTATCTCCTCGTAGGAGATGGTACGAAATACTTCACCAAACCCTTCGATCTCCTTGTCGAGCAGCACACGCACCGCCTCGGGTGTCCCGTCGCGTCCCGTGAGGCCTGTGCCGCCCGTCGTCATCACGACCTGGATGCCGGAATCCGCTACCCACCGCGAGATAATGGCGCGGATCTGATAGACGTTGTCGGGCACAATGCACTTTTCTGCCAGATCGTGGCCCGCAGCAAGCAACCGGTCTACGAGAGTCTTGCCAGACGTGTCGGTCTCTTCGCTGCGTGAATCCGAGACGGTCATAATAGCGATTTTGAGCGGGATAAAAGTGCGCTTTTCCAGCATGCCTTGGTCCTCGCCATAGTGTCAGAGCGTCTATTGTGTTGGTTTGATCCGATGGAAACAAATCGCCTTTCAGACGAAGCGCCGAACAAGAAGCCCCATGTCCTGCATGCCGGATGAATGGCTCTGCCGGCCAGGCTGAGTAACGGGCAGAGAGCGGCACGGCCTCGACTAGCCCCGGTGCTTGCGGGGGCTAGTCTTGGGCTATCTTGGATATCACAGTCAGCCTGCCTGAGAGTGGGAAAGGCGGTGCACCCATGGAACTCAGCATGACGACGAGAAAAACTCTGGCTGCACGGGCGTCGCAGGGCGAGTAGCGGGGGGGCGGTTCGCCAGGCTCAGCGCGATCCTGTGCTATCCTAAAACGCCGGCCCGTCAGGGTGCTCAGGTACATTTACCACGGGTTTTTGACTAACATTAGTTGTGTATCCCGTCGCGGGGTATAACACAGAACAACAAGAGGTAGACCAATGAAGAAGCATTCCCTAGTGATTTCAGTATCCTCGGTGGTCCTCTTTGCGGCTTCGGGGGTGTCTGGCCAGAAAATGGCTTTGCCGGAGGCGCACGCGGCAGTGGTCGGGATGACGCAGGAGGCGATACCTCCGGCAGCCGCTGTCGTGGAGCAGAAGCCTGCGGTTCAGGAAACCAGCCCCACGGTGGTTCAGGAAGTCGCAGCGGAGACGGTGGTCGAAACGGAAAAGGAGGCCGTGTCGGAGGCAGCCGTTATCGTGAAGGAAGAGCCTGCGGCCCAGGAAACCAGCCCGACAACGGCGCCCGCGGCTCAACCTGCAGAGGAGGCGGTTGAGGCTGATCAGCCGGCATCAGTGCGGCGCGTTGGACCTAGGGGTCGCTATGAGATGAGCGCGGAGGATTGGGATGTTTATCGAGCGAAACGGGAAGAAAATCTGCTGAAGCGCGCTGAGGAACGCGAGGCGCGGGTCGCTGAACGCTATGAAGAACTGCGCAAGCGCGCCGAGGAGGGTGATAACTATCTTACCGCACACTGGGACGAGATGATTGAGGAGGCGAAGAAGCGCCGGGAGAAAATGCTCGAAGAGTCACGGGCACGGCAGCAGAAGTTATTGAAACAGCATGACGAAATGGCTAAACGCGCCAGGGAAAGGCAGCTTCAGATTGCTGGGCTGCGTGAAAAGCTTGATACGATGTCGCCGGAAGAACGCAGAGTGTATATGGACGCGCACCGGGAGCTGCTGACAGAGATTCTGGGTGAGACGGGCGAGGAGCCTTGGGGGTTCAGGCAAGGCCCGGCTGGTCCCAGGGGAGGTTACGGTCGACCCTATCAACTTGATCCGTATGACTATGGTCAGTATCAGTATGGCTACGGGGGTTATCCAATCCCGCCGGGTTATTGAAGAGTTGAGTAAACCCGGGGCGGGCGTAGCCCGCTCCGGGTTTCTGTCTCGCGTGATCTCTTAACAGCCGTAGAGCTGTCGCTGTATCTCCACGATCTGGCGTCGCATGCTCTCGATCGTCCTGAGGGACTCGGAGTCATCGGAGAGACGTCGCTCAAGTTCATCCAGCTTGCGTTCCGCAGTTTCTATCATCCATGCCTGTTCAACCCTGCTCATCCCAGACAGTCGGTTAACATCAAGGTTTGAGATTTCCATCGCGTCTCCTCTGCACCAGAATAAATTGCATTATTGGGGTGAGGGTGTTGCTATCTTTTAGCTCCGGCTCGCGCTTTGTGTCAACCACAATAGATTGACACAACCTGGACAAGGTAATTGAATTGTGCGCTATCACATTGAATAAGCTAATATATTAAAAATTGGTTAATTAGCTTTATCGTCGCTGTGAAGTTTTCAATATAGCAGAGTGCAGGGGGCGAATATCATGGAAGCACAGAAACCTGAACATGAATACACGGCCATTCTCACGCGGTTAGATAGACTGGTCGAAAGGATGCAGAAGATCCAGCGTCAAATAAAAGCCACCGGTGAGCCGGCATCACGCTTTGAAATCGAGACGCTGGAAGAACTGGGGCGCGAGTACGGTGTGTTGATCGCGCAGTTGCGGAAGCCGTTGAGTTGATGGTTCCAGAGGGTGGTCCGCGCGGTGCAAACAGATCGGTCACGGTAATACAGTTTCGAGTCTGCAATCCCGGTGTGCGCAAAGGCACGTATCTTGGATGCGTAGTGGAAAAGAAAGGATGAGTAGCTGGCGCGAAGCCGCACTGATTTACACGCGGCCCCGCGTCGTGGGGATGATCTTTCTCGGCTTCGCCGCGGGCCTGCCCTTTCTTCTGGTATTTTCAACCTTGTCCGCCTGGCTGCATGATGAGGACATAGGGCGAACAACCATCGGCTTTTTCAGTTGGGTCGGTATCACGTATTCCATCAAGGTGTTCTGGGCGCCGGTCGTTGATCGCCTGCCCCTGCCATTGTTGACGCGGTTACTGGGCAAGCGGCGTTCCTGGATGTTTGTTGCACAAGTCACCATTGCCTTCGGCCTTGCCGGCATGGCATTGACGGACCCGCATTCCGATCTGACGCGGATTGCTGTCCTCGCGCTCCTGGTCGCGTTTGGCTCGGCAACCCAGGATATCACCGTTGACGCCTATCGGATTGAAGCCGTGGATCAACGGCTTCAGGGTGCCATGGCGGCGACCTATGTGCTTGGCTACAGGCTCGCCTTACTGGCAGCGGGTGCGGGCGCCTTTTATATTGCCGCGGCGTACTCCTGGTCAATCGCCTATCTTTGCATGGCGGCGCTCATGGGGGTGGGTATTGTGACGACTCTCATCGTTCGGGAGCCTGTGCACGCAAAAGACCAGCGCACCCATGCACTGGAAGCCCAACTGGAGGCGACCATCGGCGTGCAGGGCAAGCGCGCCCCGCTGGCCCGTGTGGTCGCCTGGTTTACAGATGCTGTAGTCAGTCCCTTTGTAGAGTTTTTCCGGCGTAATGGCCGTATCGCCCTCGTCATTCTGCTGGTTGTCGGTTCTTACAAACTCAGTGACATTACGATGGGCGTAATGGCCAACCCGTTCTATCTTGACCTGGGCTTCACCAAGACTGACATCGCCAATGTCACTAAGATTTTTGGTTTTCTCATGACTATCGCAGGTGCCGGGTTGGGTGGCGTGCTGGTGGTCAGGTTCGGTATTCTGCGGCCGCTCCTCGCCGGGGCAATACTCATTGCCGCAACCAACCTGTTGTTTGTCTGGCTCGCGGTCAGTGAACCGAAACTGGTTACCTTGGCCGTAGTTGTCAGTGCGGACAACCTCAGCGGGGGATTCGCGACGTCGGCGTTCATCGCTTACCTGTCGAGCCTGACAAATACTTCGTATACCGCTACCCAGTATGCGCTGTTCAGCTCGCTTATGACTTTGCCGGCAAAGTTTATCGGCGGTTTTGCCGGCTGGACCGTCGACACCGTTGGTTATGCCAGTTTCTTCCTGTATGCGGGGCTCCTCGGGGTGCCGGCGATTCTTCTGGTGATTTACCTGTTGCAGCACTACGCGCAGATCAACGAACGCGAAACGGAGAGTCCGCCTGTCGCATGATGTCGTCTCCGATTCGTCGGAGGCCTCCCAAGCGGTGTCTGACGATAATGCGGCATAGATTAATTGACTGAAAGATCGTGATGGTTTCCGTTTGTCCCGTGGGTGGTAGCCGCAGGTGGAGGATCGAGGGATATCGATTCGCGTGGGCAGCCGTGTGACTGTTGCGGCACACAGGTCTCTCCAGATTGCGTGTTGTAAGTCGAACGTAACTTCGCTACCGTTCCGATTCCGATACAGTCTTCGACAGGTACCTGGAGAACAGAGAGCAATGGCAGAGCTGTGGGTCCCTCGGGTTGCGGTATTCCTCACGCTGGCGCTGATGGTTGGGTGTGCAACGTATGAGACGGAGAAGAAAATGAACCGCTATGACTACACCATACATCAGTACGAGAAGGCGATACGCTGGGGCAGTTATGACGTCGCCAACAGTTTCCGAAAACCGGACGAAGAGGGCGGCCACGCGCCAGATTTCGAATGGCTCAAGCAGTTTGCGGTGACCTCCTATGAAGTTGTCAATCAGAACATGTCCGAGGATCGGAACGAGGCACAGCTTACGGTGGATATTCGCTATTATGACAAGGACACCATGAAGGAGCGGCAACTGGTGGACCGCCAACGCTGGCGCTGGGATGCAGAAAGTAGTGTCTGGTTACTGGAGGGCCCGCTGCCCGCCTTCGAGTAGCGTTCACTGACAATCAATCCCCCCACACACAGAATTGTTTTCGTGGCTTGCCGATTGAGTCGCCAGAACACGGTTTGTAAGTTCTCGTGTCCGAGAGTTTTTTGTGGATTAAAGGCATTCGCTCATGCGTCCGAAAGTCCTGTTGAGGACTGGAAAGAGGAGGGACGCTGTGAGGGATGTATACCCCAAGCTAGAGGATATCGGGGTGAAAATCCCCAGGCACCTTATCAAAGATCGGTTCCGCTCGGGATTTGAGCATGCACTTCGTGGTGGGCAAATCAGCCGTGTTGAGCACCTTCGCTTGTCATTCCGCGAAGGCTTTCGGGCCGGCAAGCTCTATCTGCAGGAAGTCCGGCGACAACGCGACATTCTCACCTTTCCCATGCGCGGTCGGATTCGATTGAAACTGGTTGGGTAACTGCCATCTCCGGACGAGCCACCAAACGGGCCGACGTGTCGGTTCGTCTACGTTGATCTCGCTGCTATCTCGAGCCAAGCGGATCGTCGCTGCGTTCCCCGAGACACGCACTGATGATAAGTCCTGTAAACCGAGTGGCACTCGCGGGATGTGAGGACGCTGCGCCTGGCATGCACGACGACCGTGCCCGCTACTGCCGCATCGGTCGCAACCTCGCCAGCGGTGCCGTCCCCCACCCCGGCTGATCAGCCAGACGCATACGCATGCATCCCTCGATGGCACGCTCTGCGGCTGCACAGCGCCGACCGCCCGGTAGAGCGGGTCGGGTTAGGACAGAGATCGGGGCGCCAACCCGGTGCGACGAAGCACCGTGAACACAAAGACGACACAGAAGGTTAGGAGTTCGAAGACAGCGCGACGGCGGGCGGCCGCGGCTCAGGTGCTCTTGAGTCGGTCAAGGATCCGTACCAGCAGGGCACCATCTGACTCAGTCAGTCCGTGATTACCACCCACGGTGATACTGCGCGCGCGGCCCCTCAGGGCGTAGACATTGTTCATGTCCTGACTCCAGGCTGGAACCACCAAGTCACCGAAACCGAGGGCACCATCCTCTTTACGTACAATGGAGAGGTAGCGTGCTTTCGGGTGTTCCTGGCGGTTGAGCCAGAAGAGCAGGCTGCCCGGCTGCTCCCGAATGAGATCTCGGTATAAGGCTTGGGACCGGTTGAAAACCCCAGCACCAAGCAGGGGAGCGATCCAGGCGAGTGGGCTTTGTCCCGCAGCCACGCCGATTTCCGCGGTATCCGTTCCAAGGTGCGGACTGGCAATGGTGATAAGTGTATCCACGCCCGCCTCCGGGTGCTGCACCATGTAAAGGCGCCCCAGGATTCCCCCCGCAGAATGGCCGACCAGGACCAGAGAGTCATGAGGGTTTTGTTGCTGGATATAGGCAAGATACTGTTCTAGATAGCCGTGCTGGGTCAGTAATGGCGCCTCGCTTGGCAGGCTTACGGTATAGAATCTGGGGTTACTGCCTGGCGGTGGTCGTGTCGACCGGACTCCCTGCGGTCCGAGACGAAGGTGCCCCGCATCATGCCAGCCCGCCTCCCCCAATATGCGCGTAATACCGGTTTTACGCCAGTAGTCTCCATCCTCGAGATACCCCTGTAACAACAGAAGCGTTTCACCGGTGGCGAACAGCGGAAAGGTGAGAGATAGGAATACGATGAAAAAGCGCAGCATCTGTCAGGGACAAACGGTTGACCAGCGAGAATTGTACCACGAGGAAAGGTTGTAGCTTCGATACGCTGCGTCATTGTCACGTGCGAGGGCGGCGCGGTGCGCGCCTGGTAGTCGCCCGAAGGCTCCCGAGCACGGCGAAGACAACTGGACCACGCGCCCTTCGGCGGGGACATTGAACGGCATTTCAAGGGTCCCCGTCGGGCGCCGATAGAGGAGGACGGCCCGAACAGGGGTTCCTCAGCTGGGGTCGCGGTCAAGGTACTTGAGTCTGGTTACACATAGGGAAAGATGGAAGGTGAGTCATGTTAGGGAAACGCGCACTCGTCGTCGATGATTCGAAAAGCGCCCGCGTCATTCTGCGCAAGATGCTGGAGCAGTATGACCTAGAGGTTGATACGGCGGAATCGGCGGAGGAGGCCATCGACTACCTGCGTCACCGTCGCCCCGACGCTATCTTCATGGACCACAACATGCCCGGTATGGACGGGCTGGAAGCGGTCAGGATCATCAAGGATGACCCCAAAACGGCCACCATCCCGATCATGATGTATACCTCCAGAGAGGGCGAGGTCTATGTCGGTCAGGCGCGGGCACTTGGCGCCCTGGGCATTCTTCCCAAACAGGTCGAACCGGCCGAACTGTTCAAGATACTGCGACGGATCAATCTGGTTCCCGAGCGGCGAGGCGCGCCGCCGCACACCAGTTTGGCAGACGATGACACTGGTATCGAGAGCCTGCCCGATCTGCCACTGGCAGTGATCGATGAGATAGCACGTATTGCGGTAGATACGGCTGAAGCGAGTCATAGCACGCGGCATGCGCAGCTGAAACAGCTTTTTGAGATACAGCGCGAACGATTTCAGCAGGATCTGGAGACCATGCAACGAGCTGTCATGGAGGACTGGCATCTTCAGTTTGAGGGACGTGCCGGACCAGGGGGGCTGGCCAGAGCGCTTCGACCTGGCGGGGGATTCCGCTGGCGAGTGGCACTGCTTGGGATGGCCGCCGTCGCGATGCTGGTGCTGATTCCGACATTCTGGTTGTCTGCCCGCTACGATGCAGCGCAGACAGCCCTCGCGGATGCCCAGGCGCAGATAGTACTGTTGAAGCAGAAGGAACAGATTGTGGACGCCCGCCAGGTACAACAGTGGCTGGCCACTTTCAACGCCGATCACTCACCAACGTCAGGCAGTGCGCTGAACAATTTTGCGTTGCTCAAGGCCGTCGAATGGGCATTGAACCGGGGCGGTACCTTTGGCTTCGATGGGCCGGCGCTAGGCGATATGCAGAAGGAGATGCTGCAAGGGCTACTTTCGTACCTGGCATCTGCCGGCTTCAGGGGTGAGGTACGTGTGAACGTCCATTTTGGAGATTTTTGTCTGGTACGGGATGCATACGGCGGCCTTGAACTGGCGCCGGCCGACCTGCCTGTCGCGGAGTGCGATCTTATCGGTCGACCATCGGAGCCACGGCCTGGGCTTGCGAGCCAGCAATCCATCGCTTTCGGGAGTTTCCTGGCCAGTTCTCCGTTGGTCACCAGCGGTGATATCCAGATCGTGATCGAGCCTGTCCAGGGTCAGGCGCCGGGGGCCGCGGTACTTCAGCAGAACTCCGGTGCTACGGCGGGCGAATGGAACCGGCTCGCGCAACTCGATAACCGGATTGAGGTCTCACTCGTCCCCAAAGCGCAGGAATAAGGCCTTGGCCGTACTGCGCTGCGGTCCTGAGGCGGGTTCGGCCCGCACTCAGGCACGAACCCTTGCCGGAACGGTGCGAACTTTTCATGCGTCGGCGTCCGTTCCAACTGAACCAAAGTCGTCCTCCGGCTTGCTGAAAGGGGTTGGGCGAGTCGACGTTGGGGGCGGCACGGTTGGTGGTCGGTATCGGCGGCCCTTGGCCCAGGTATTTCAAGTGCGTCCGACTGGAGGGATATCACGAATATCAATGCGAACCTTCAGCGTGGCTTTCGTATCACGGCTTGTTAATTTCGCTTGCACGCTGCAGGGTTTGTCAAGCATAAACATCTCAATTTCAGTGGCTTGCTCATTGAGATGACGCTGGGCGGCGCATGGTGTGCCGCTCGATGGAGTTCTGTCCCGTCGCGGTATGGCGTGACCGTGGAGAGGTGGGCAAGCCCACTGGGGTGGTCGGCATGCCGCTGACAGCCAGCCGGAAAAAGCCCCGATCTCGAGAAATGCCCAGTTAAAGTTCGCGCCGACTGGTGCCGAATCAATGACATGGGCAGTCCGGACTGGTGGGTTTGTAGCCAGCACTTCTCAGGCGACGCAAAGAGTAAGAAAAATGAGATTGAAATCTCTCCGAAGCTGGATTGCACTGGCGACATTACCGGTTGTTACTGGCGTTCAGGCCGTCGAATTCGACCATACCGTACCGATGCACCGCAAGCACCTGGCCACCTTTTACGTGCAGGGTGCGATCAGCGGCTTTGGGGACGTCGAACTGATGGTTGATACGGGCGCGGGCTACATGACCATCAACCAGGGTATTCTGTCGACTCTCCAGGCGGCCGGTCAGGTGGAGTATGTCAAGGACCTGACGGGGGTTCTGGCAGACGGCAGCCGAATAGGCATTTCCGTCTATAGAATTAATGAGATCAGGGTCGGTGAGGGATGTGTTCTTCGTGACGTGGAGGCAGCCTTGTTCCCCGACGAGGCGCGGATGTTGCTGGGACTCAGTGCTCTCCAGAAAGCAGCTCCCTTTGTATTTTCCACCGACCCGCCGCGGCTGCTCCTTAGCAACTGCACCACTTCCTCCTAAAGTTTCCGCGAGCTGCCATCTGACACGCAGCAAACCCGGTTAGGGTATTGTTTTTGCGTGGATATGCCAATTATTGTATGCTTGCCTGTATGCTATACTTAATCGAGGGAAATCTAGCGCCTGGCAGGCGTTAAGAAGGGGAATCTGGAAGCTTTGCGCCGTAAGTCAATGTGCCCGTTCAGGTTGCTGAAGCTGATCGCAGTTAGAAGCTAGAACCAGTGCCGCAGTTGCGAAATTCAAAATTATTTGATATGGGTAGTTGGAAACAAGAATAGAACCAGTGCCGCGGTTTCGAATTTTATAATTATTTGAAAAGTACGAAGGAGTTGAGACATGAGTGACAATTTTCACAAGAAGATTATAGGTTTTGCACTACCCCTCGCTGTGGTGGTGGCTGGTTTTGGCGCGGCAAGCACAATCGCCATGGCTGACACAGGTTATGCGAGCGACAGTGGGGGTACTGTTGTCCGTACCGCTAGCGGATGTCTGCACACACCGAGGTGGAAGCCGGAATTTGCCACTGAAGAATGTGATCCCCAGTTCGTTGCGAAGGTCGAAGAGGTTGTTGCCGTTGCCGCGGTGACCGTCGAGCGTCCGATTACCCTCGCGGCCGATGCGCATTTCGGTTTTAACAAGGCAGAGCTGACAGACGAGGGCAAGGCCAAACTGGACGAAGTCGTAAGTACCCTGGGCAGAAACCTCAAGGATCAGAGGATCGAGGTCCTCGGGTACGCAGACCGACTCGGTGCGGCTGAGTATAACCTTGGGCTTTCGGAGCGCAGGGCCGAAGCGGTTAGAGATTATTTGACGAGCAGGGGTGTGCCCGAGTCCTCGATTCTCACCACAGGTAAGGGCAGCGCTGACCCCATCGTAGGGTGCGAGGGTATGCGAGGGGCAGCCCTGATTGATTGTCTGGCGCCCAACCGCCGGACGGAGATTGATTTCTCGGCGGTAGAGATTATCGAGGAAACGGCGGTGGATGTGGAGGAAACACCCGCGGTCCAGTAAGTCTACGCTGAGCATTCCGTGAGCTGACAGGGGGCCGAGAGGCCCCTTGTTTTTTATGGCACCTTATGCCGTCCTCGTTACTTGCCGTACTGCGCTACACTTGAACGCAGGAGAGTGGTTCTGCGTGTAGATCGGGGATGACGCGAACAAATGTGGTTTGAGGAAAGCGGATTGCCAATGGGCAGCAACGGTGAGCCGGAAATCCCACCGGCCGTACCGCCTGAGGTGCCGCCTGCCGAAGTTCCCCCCGAGATTGCGCCGGAAGGGCCGGAGGAGGAACCAGGAGAGGCGCCGGCCGAGATGCCGTCAGAGCAGCCTGTCGAGATTCCCCCGCAGTCGCCACCGGAAATGCGTTCCGCCATATGAAGTCGGGTGCAAACGGTGCGGAGTCTCGCGAACTAATCCGCTGGGAACATTTTCCTCATGGTGCGGATATCGGTATCCGGGGTATTGGACAATCACCAGGCGAGGCCTTCGAGAATGCGGCGCTGGCACTGACGGCGGCTATTACAGATCCGGGTCAAGTGGATGCGCAGACCGGCATCAGTGTTGAATGCAATGCTCCCGACCTGGAATTACTCTTGGTTGACTGGTTGAACACATTGATCTATGAAATGGCGACGCGACATATGCTGTTTTGCAAGTTCAACGTTGTGCTTCGGGGCACGCAGGAACTTACCGCCAAGGCTCTGGGGGAAATTATCGATATTAGCCGGCACCGACCCGCCGTAGAAATCAAGGGTGCCACGTATACCGGGCTCCATGTTGGGCAACGAGACGATGGGATGTGGATCGCGCAGTGTGTGGTGGACGTTTGAGGCGGGCTGCTGAAGGATTGAGAAAGTCGCATGATGCGATTGACTAACTGACAACAGGCGGGCGATGGAGCTTTCCCTTTTTCAGCGCGACGCCGAGTGCATGTGGCGCATTAAGCCAGAAGGCGACATGCGGGTCCCCGGACTTATTTTCGCCAGCGAGGCACTGATTCGTGAAATGGACCACAAGGTGTACGAGCAGGTTGTCAACGTCGCCACCTTGCCCGGGATCGTCACGGCATCCTTTGCCATGCCCGATGCGCATTGGGGGTACGGCTTTCCGATTGGTGGTGTCGCGGCATTCGACGCGAAACAGGGCGGCGTGATCTCGGCAGGCGGCGTGGGGTTCGATATTTCCTGCGGTGTCCGTACGTTGACTACCGGTCTCACACGTGAGCAGGTCAATATACAGAAAAAGCCGCTGGCGGATGTTCTGTTTGCCACTATCCCGGCTGGCCTGGGCAGCACCGGTTTCGTGCGGCTAAGTGATTCACAGATGGAGGCCATGTTGCAGGGCGGCGCGCAATGGGCGGTCGCGCAGGGCTATGGCGAGCAGGAGGATCTGCATCGTATCGAAGAGCAGGGTTGCATGTCGGGCGCGCAGCCGTCACAGGTTTCGGCCCGGGCTAAGAAACGGCAAAGAGACGAGATGGGAACCCTGGGCTCTGGAAACCACTATCTGGAAGTGCAGGAGATTGTCGAAATCTATGATCCTTCAGCAGCCAGCGTGTTTGGTCTTCGTGAGGGCGCTATTCTCGTCAGCATCCATTGTGGTTCGCGTGGCCTGGGACATCAGATCGGAACGGAGTTTCTGAAGCGTATGGCCGTTTCTGCAGCCGAGCATGGCATTCGCCTGCCGGATCGTGAACTGGCCTGTGCGCCGCTCGATTCCGATCTCGGGCGGGCTTATCTGGGCGCGATGCGGGCCGGAATCAATTGTGCACTGGCCAATCGGCAGGTTCTCACTCACCTGGCCCGCCTGGCTTTTGCCAGGGTACTCCCGCAGGCAAGACTTGAAGTGCTGTACGATGTCTCACATAACACCTGCAAGGAAGAAATACATGCCATTGACGGAGAAGCGCGCTCCCTGTACGTGCACCGCAAGGGAGCCACGCGAGCCTTTGGGCCTGGGCATCCCGACCTGCCCGACGTTTTTCAGGCAACGGGCCAGCCAGTTCTTATCGGCGGTTCCATGGGAACGGCCTCCTACGTGCTGGCGGGCATGCCCCTGAATGAGAAACGCGCTTTTGCCTCCGCCTGCCACGGTGCGGGGCGTGCCATGAGTCGCCATCAGGCAACGCGGCGCTGGAAGGGACGGCAGGTCGTTGATGAACTCAGGGAGCGGGGTATCCTGATCCGGAGCCAATCAGACCGGGGTGTTGCCGAGGAGGCGCCCGGTGCCTACAAGGACGTCAGTGCTGTCGTCGAGGCGGCGCAAGACGCAGGACTGGCCCGCAAGGTGGCGCGCCTTGCACCGGTTGTTTGCATCAAAGGCTAGCGAGCAGCGAGACCAAGCCCTTCACACCATCGAGATCGCCTGCCCCGTGATGCGAGGGGGCGCATGGGGCCGGAGAGGCCGGCCGAATAGGCTAGCCCAACTTAGCGGATTCGACCTTGAAATCGAGGGCGTCGAAAAATAAATTCCCCGGGAATCAGAGGGCGGTCTGTGGATAAGCCCCGAAAAGTCGCTGTAGTGAAGACCTTGCTGGTTTGCAGCGGCGCGCTTATGCGGATAATGGGTGGTCATGTTTCTACGCGCGACCACCCGGCGGAAAGATGGCAAGGTGCACCGGTATTGGAGCATCGTCGAGAATCGGCGGCTTGCCGGGGGCCGCGTGCTGCAACGGCACGTGCTGTATCTCGGAGAAATCAATTCCTCGCAGGAGCGGGCGTGGCGCAAGTCGGTCGAGGTGTTCGACGAACGCACCGAGCGCCCGCGTTCGCTGTCACTGTTTCCCGAGGACCGGATCGACGCAGGCGTGGTGGACGAGTCGGTCGTGCGCCTGTCCCTGTCGCAGTTGCGTCTGTGCCGTCCGCGGGTGTGGGGCTCGTGCTGGCTGGCGCTGAAGCTGTGGGAGCCCTTGGAGCTGGATCGATTCTGGCGCGCGCGTCTGCCCGGGAGCCGCAAGGGCACGCGCTGGGATCAGGTGCTGTTCGTGTTGGTGGTGTTTCGGCTGCTGTCGCCGGGCAGCGAATGGCGCTTGCACCGGCAGTGGTTCGAGCACAGCGCGTTGGGTGATCTGCTCGGTGCCGACGACGGCTTGGCCGACATCCACAAGCTGTATGCCTGTCACGACAAGTTACTCGAACACAAGACCGCGGTCTTCGATCACCTGGTGCAACGCTGGCGCGATCTGTTCAACGTCGAATTCGACGTGCTGCTCTATGACCTGACCAGCACCTACTTCGAGGCCAATCCGCCGTTTGCCGAGGATGACAAACGCAAGTACGGTTACTCGCGTGATCGCAGAAGCGATTGCGTGCAAGTGGTCATCGCGTTGGTGGTGACGCCCGAAGGCTTGCCGCTGGCCTATGAAGTGCTGCCGGGCAACACCGCCGACAGCACCACGCTGCGCGATTTTCTCGATCGCATTGAACGCCAGTACGGCAAGGCCCGACGCGTGTGGGTGATGGATCGCGGTATCCCGACGGAAGCAACGCTTGCACAGATGCGCAAAGCCGATCCGCCGGTGCATTACCTGGTCGGCACGCCCAAGGGCCGCTTGTCGCGCTTGGAAAAAGACTTGCTGCGCAAAACCTGGCAGGAAGCCCGGCCCGGCGTGCAAGTCAAACTGCTGCCGCAAGACGGCGAGCTGTATGTGTTCGCCCAAAGCACCGATCGCACCGCCAAGGAACGCGCGATGCGAAAGCGCCAGCTCAAGCGCCTGTGGGCGCGCCTGAAGCAGCTTTCCGGCATGACGCTCACGCACAAAGAGTTGCTGATGAAGCTCGGCGCCGCGCGCAGCCAGTATCCGTCCGGCTGGCGGCTCGTCGACGTGCAGGTCCACGATCAAAACCCGACGTTCACCTACCGCCTCAAGCGTGACAAACTCAAACAAGTCCGCCGCCGCGAAGGCCGCTACCTGCTGCGCACCAATCTCACCGGCAACGACCCCGCCGAGCTGTGGCGCTACTACATCCAGCTCACGCAGGTTGAAGAGGCGTTCAAGAACCTCAAGGGCGATCTGGCCATCCGGCCGATCTACCACCAGAACGAGCAGCGCATCGAAGCGCACATCTTTATCGCCTTTCTGGCCTACTGCCTGCACGTCACGCTGGCCCAACAACTGCGACCGCATGCCCCAGGACTGACCCCGCGCAGCGTGCTCGAGAAGTTCGCCGCCGTTCAAATGATCGACGTCGAAATCCCAACCACCGACGGTCGAACGATCCTGTTGACCCGTTACACCGAACCGGAGCCCGAACTCAAGCTGCTGCTGGCGCGTCTGCGCCTGACATTGCCGGGTCAGCCACCGCCCAAAATCACCGCCGCCCAAGCCGAAAACCCCACCCCCGTGTAGTGCAGACCTTTGGGTGGCTGTCTATATCAATCAATGACTTGGCCTCTTCGCGGCCCCGAATCCGCTAAGTTGGGCTAAAGGCCAGAAGCAGGCCAAAGGTTCCCGGCGACCGGAGGGTGGCATGCAGCAGATTCGTTCGTGCAATCAACAGGATAACACCTGTGAAGATAATCGGAGGGTGGATGTCTCGCGGGTTGTCACGCAGTGTGCACGGGCGGGACTACCCAGGGTTGAAAGTGGTAAGCGAGCGAAGGCCTTCATGCGGGCTAGGGTACTCGAAAAAAAAAGGGCAGCCTGAGCTGCCCCTTCGCGTTTCTCTTCGGCGTGTGGCCGGTGAGATCGTGCAAGTGCGTTACGGTTTCGGTTACTTGCTTTCCGGGGCCTGCGGGGCCTGCGGAGCGGCGTAAGGAACGCCATAAGGCGCGCCGCCGTAGGGAACGCCCCCATAAGGCGCACCGTAACCATAACCAATTGGACCACCGTAGCCGTACGGACCATACCCGTAGTACGGAGCGCCATAACCATAACCACGTCCCCAACCATGGCCGCGGCCATAACCACTACCACTGCCACTAAAGCTCATGTTGAAGTCGCCAAACATGTCGCCGAAGCCGTCGCCGAAGCCGTCGCCCCAACCATTACCCCAACCCGGACCCCACCAGGCGTTGGCGGAAGTTGTAGCCAGCGCGGACGCGCCCAGAATGCCAGCAAGCGCAAATGCCTTGGTCAGCTTGTTCATAGTCATATTCCCCATTCAGTTGATTTAGATGTAAACACAAGAAACGGTGATCAAACCACCAGAACCTCATCACGGGAGAAAGTGTATAAGAACATGCGAATATAGTCAACTAGTTATTCGTGTCTAAGTTGAGCCAGATCAATTCTGGCCGCCGGGTCGATAATAATATCCATTAAAAACAGGTAATTATTTAAAATCTTTGTGCAGGCCCGAACCGGCTGTTTCCGAGGACACCACCGCCAGGCAACAACTGCATAGGCAGATTCGAGTTAGACACCACGCTGTCTAACCTTACTACCGCCTGGGTATCCAGGCGGGATGCAGTAAAAGGTGCGGCTTCCAACCATACCAACCGGCACCGGCTGACGTAACGACCGGTAGCAGTTTAACAGGGCGCCGAATCGTCATTTATCCCGACCATGAAGAAGCCGACCGGGCTCATTGCGCCTGTTAGCGACCGCAGCCCATCGTCTTGCAGACGAACGCCAGTACTCCGAGAAACGCGACGACGGTGATCAATCCTGCGAATGTGAACCAGTCCATAACCATGTTACCCCCTTTGATTCCTGCAGGAATCGAGCGCCCAGATAAAACACATCATTATATAAACATATTACGCTATACTAATTACTACTTTGTGACGGTCCCGTCAATCCACACCATACTCACGGGGTATAGAATTCACCGGATGTTTTGTATGGGCAATACTCTCGGGTGTCGGGCCATGAAGGATTTTGCAAAAGTGTCAGAAGCTTAACGAGAGGCAGGCAGATGCTACGAATGAGAACCAATTTTAGCCGTGGGGTGTTGATCCGCATGGTGATGCTGGCAACAGTCATGGTTTTCGGGCTCATGATGCAGCGGGGCTTCATCACCGACTTCTATTTGCGCAATCAGCTGACGCCAGTTGGTATCATCGTCAATGGAGGCATAGTCGGTTTATTTCTGTTGGGGCTTGCCAGGGTCATAGCGACCCTGATGCGTTACATGGGTGAGGAGGCCGCACTCGCGAAGTTCGTGCGCCGCATGAACCACAAGGACCCCGATGCGCTCGCGGGCCTCAGTCGGAAGAGCATCATCTATCAGCGCTACGAGACGATGCGTGCGCTCCATGAGCAACAGGCACCCGTCAATCATGCGGCGCTGGCATCAACCCTGCTCGCGGATGAAAGTACCCATATCACTACCGTGCGATTCATCAACAATATCCTTATCCTCACCGGTGTCTTCGGGACCATCGTATCGCTTTCCATGGCCTTGCTGGGCGCCTCTGACATGTTCGACTCGGTCGAGGCCGTCAGCAATATGGGGCTTGTGGTCCATGGGATGTCGACCGCACTCTCGACCACGATGACCGCTATTGTGTGCTACCTGTTTTTCGGCTACTTCTTTTTCAAATTGACCGATGCACAAACGCACCTGGTGAGTGCTGTCGAGCAGGTGACTTCATACTACCTGGTGCCGCGTTTCGCCAGTGGCGGTGACAGACTGGTTCACGACCTTGGCAACCTTGTCGGGCGGCTGCGGCTTGCCGCCGAGGGACTGGTATCGACCCAGGCAACGCATGCCGAGGTCGGTGCGCGATTGATGGACGTTGTCCGTGCCCTGGATGAACGTGTGGATCGGATGTCAGGTGATATTGACGAAGTCAAGTGCGTGCTGCGGGAAGGTTTCCGCCTGCCTGCCTCGAGGGAATAGCCATGGAAGGTTTTGTCGATCTGCGGCGCGGCAGTGGCACCGAAAGCATCCACGATAGTTTCTGGCCATCCTTCACAGACGTCATGATGGTCGTGGTCATGATCTTCATCATGGCGAGTCTCATCCTTGTCGTTAAGAACTGGGACCTGGTTGCAGAGCTCCGTGCGACTATACGGGCAGAACGGGAAGCCCAGCAATTTGCGCAGAGTACCAACGCGACAAACAAGACCTTGGCCGAGCGGCTCGCCGAGGCTCAGCACTACTTATCCGAACTGCGCATGGAATTGATGCGGGTGTCGGAAGAGAGCCTGATGAAATCGCGTTTCATCGATGAACGGGACAAAAGACTGCTTGCTGTTAACGCAGACGTGCGTAAACTCACAGAAAGATTAAAGGTTTCGGAAAGCACCGTTGCCAGCGTGAACGACGAACTGGCGCGGGTGCGAACCGAGTTGGCACAGCTGGAGGATATGCACAGTGCCCAGGCAGCACGGGTAGAAAGCCTGCGTGAGAAATACGCCAGGCTGCAGGGACAGCACCAAAGCCGGCTGGACGAGCTGGCTGAACTGCGGCAGGTGCGGTCCCAGTCGGAGCACCTGCTTACCAGTCTGCAGGGTGAGTACGATGCCCTCAAGGTGAGATACGACAAGCTGGTCAGGCCGGCCCGCACAGCCCAAGGCAAGTATGTCGTCGAGGTGTTGTATGAGAAGACTGGGGACCATTACCACATCAACTACAAGGATCCTGGTGATCAGGCCTATACTGCTGCGACGCGCCAAGTGCTGGACAGCCATCTGGCACAACTCAAGGCGGATCATCCGGGCAAGCTATATATAAAGATTATCATTCCCGCGGACAGTGGGCTGTCGTATACCGAGGCCTGGCAATTCACCGCTGACGTACTGGCAAGGTACGACTATTATCATCAGGAGTGACAGCCGACCCGGCCACGTGGGATGGCTGCCGAAGGTTTCACATCCGTCGCGCCTCGGCCATAATCCTGTTGTATGAAGATAGCCGTTTATCCTGGCACCTTTGACCCGATTACCAACGGGCATGTCGATCTGGTGCAGCGCGCGGCACGGCTCTTCGATCGGGTCGTGGTTGCAGTTGCCGCCAATGCAGACAAGACGCCCGTGTTTGCGCTCGAGGAACGCGTGGCCCTGGCAGCGGCCGTTCTGTCAGATCTCCATACAGTCGAAGTCTGCAGCTTTGACTGTCTGCTGGTTGATTTCACGCGCCGCCGCTCGGCACAGGTGATCCTCCGGGGCCTGCGCGCCGTGTCTGATTTTGAGTATGAATTTCAGCTTGCCAGCATGAACCGGCAGCTGGCCCCGGATGTCGAAACCATGTTTCTGACGCCGGCGGAGCAGTTCGCCTTTGTCTCCTCCAGTCTTGTGCGTGAGGTCGCCAGTCTGGGAGGCGATGTATCGGCCTTTGTCCCTGACGAAGTTATGGCTGTATTGCGTGAGCGTCTTAAGTAGTATCAATCAGGTGAGGTGCGACTGATGGCGTTAATGATTACCGACGAATGCATCAACTGTGATGTCTGTGAGCCCGAATGCCCCAACGGGGCCATCTCGCAGGGCGAGGAGATCTATGTGATCGACCCGAATCTCTGTACCGAGTGCGTCGGCCATTACGCAAGCTCGCAGTGTGTAGAGGTCTGCCCTGTCGACTGTATTCCGCTGCATCCTGATCATCAGGAGACGCGGGAAGAGCTGGTCTCGAAGTATGAACGCATTACCGGCGAGGTCTATGCGGGCGAGTCCGCGTGAGGCCGGCAGCTCCGAGTGAGCGACGTTCTGGGCCCCGTCTCGGGGCCTTTTTGTTGGCAGCGCTCGCCTGTCTTTGGCTTTTTGCGGCGCGGCTCCCCGCAGAACCGCGGCCGCCGCATGCCGCTATCGCCAGCGCGCATCCGCTTGCGACAGAAGCAGGCTTCGCGGTTCTGCAGGCCGGCGGTAATGCGTTCGATGCCGCAGTTGCCGTCACTGCTGCGCTCGCGGTTGTGGAGCCATACAGTTCGGGCATCGGCGGGGGTGGCTTCTGGCTGTTGCATCGAGCGTCGGACCGGTGCGAGGTCATGATTGATGGCCGCGAACGAGCGCCCCTTGAGGCACAGGCCGAGTTGTATCTCGACAGCAACGGGGAGGTTATCCCCGGTCTTTCCATGAATGGGCCTCTCGCAGCCGGCATACCGGGGGAGCCTGCCGCCCTGGTGCACATTGCGGAGGCGTACGGGCGACTGCCATTGCAGCGCGTACTCAAGCCGGCAATCGATCTGGCGCGGGAAGGTTTCGAGGTCGATGCACATTATCAACGCATGGCGGGATTCCGGCTTGCCGTACTCAAAGGCTATCCGACTGCGGCGGATATCTTTCTTGATCATGACGAGGTACCCGCGCTGGCTTACCGAATACAGCAACCCGATCTCGCCGACACCCTGGCGTCCCTTGCCGAACATGGGCGTGAGGGCTTTTATGGTGGGCCTGTTGCCCGACGCCTCGTCGAAGGTGTGCGCAAGGCGGGTGGCATCTGGTCTCTCGAGGATCTGGCCAGTTACAGGATTGTCGAACGCGATCCGGTCCGCGGTGACTACCGAGGCATACGCATCACTTCGGCATCGCCGCCTTCCTCGGGTGGTATCGCCTTGCTGACGATGTTGAACGTTCTTGCTGGATATCCGCTCGCTGAATTCGATCCAGCCACCCGTATCCACCTTATGGTAGAGGCGATGCGCCGGGCCTACCGGGATCGGGCCGCGTACCTGGGTGATCCGGACTTCATTGATATTCCCGCTGTGCGGCTGCTGCATCCGCGCTATGCGGACGGACTGCGCGCGGCTATACGGCTGGATCGGGCGACACCCAGCGAACTGTTGCCGGGTGCCAGCGATATGCCGGGTGGCCCGCACACCACGCACTTCTCGATTCTCGATACCGAAGGTAACCGCGTGGCAGCGACCCTCAGTATCAACTATCCCTTTGGTTCCGGCTTTGTGGTGCCGGGCACCGGTGTGCTGCTGAATGACGAGATGGACGACTTCTCGGCGAAGCCGGGCGTGCCCAATGCCTATGGCCTGATCGGCGCTACGGCCAATGCCATTGCGCCGGGGAAGAGGCCGCTGTCGAGCATGACCCCAACCTTTCTCGATGATGGGACCCGGGTAGCCATACTCGGCACACCCGGTGGCAGTCGCATCATTACCATGGTGCTGGCGGGTACGCTGGATTTCGCCGCAGGAGACGGGCCGCAATCCTGGGTCAGCAAACCCCGTGTCCATCACCAATACCTGCCGGATGAAATCCAGTTTGAGGAGGGTGCCTTGCCCGGGGATGTCCTGAAAGCCCTGCAGCAACGCGGGCATACGCTCAGGGCGCTTGAAAGACCTTACGGTAACATGCAGGCAATTCTCTGGAATCGTGATACCGGTGAGGTGACTGCGGCCAGTGATCCGCGCGGTGCCGGCGGAGCGGGCGTTCGTTGAGGAATTTTGCTAGGCTGGAACGCGTGGACGAGGAAGATCCAAGATTCCGGGTCGCGATTGCGGCCATCGAGGCCGGCGAGTTCGACCGATCTTTTGAGATCGTGCAGGAACTGGCCGAACACGGCGAGCCCCTTGCGAAGCACTTTCTAGGCTGGCATTACCACAAGGGGATTGGTGTTACACAGAACGATCGGGAAGCCGTCCATTGGTGGCAGATGGCGGCACAGGACGGTGTTGCGGAGTCGCAGCAGGGACTGGGCTGGGCATATGAGTATGGTAGGGGTGTGACTCAGGACTTTCTTGAGGCCTATAAATGGTACAGCCGCGCGGTTGCATCCGGTGATCAGGAAGCAAAACAGAATCTGCGCGAACTTTCTCCGAAGTTGTCTGCAGAGCAGATCAAGCGGCTTGAGGATGTCGCCGAATAATCCTGTCGCTGGCCCGGATTTCTCACAGGGATCCCGGATGCTGGCGCATGAGGACCAGCTAGGGCCGGCACAGGCATCTGGAAAAAACACACTGTCTTATGCAATTTCAAAACAATCTAAATTGCCGCAACAGAATATGATTTTCCGACGTCGCCCTGTGAGAAATCCGGGCTAGTGCTGGCAGGTCGGACAAAAGAAACTGGAACGCTGGCCAATACGCCGTTCACGGATCGGCTGGCCACAATGGGGGCAGGGGTCGCCTGTCTTACCGTATACGTTCAGCAACTGTCTGAAGTAACCGGGTTTACCCTCGCCGTTGATAAAATCACGCAGGGTCGTGCCGCCTTCGCGAATTGAGGCCCTGAGGACAGCACGAACGGCCTGCGCGAGGCGCTCATAGCGGTCGCGCGAGACGCGCCCGGCAGCGCGTTGCGGGTGAATACCGGCCAGGAATAATGCTTCATTGGCGTAAATGTTGCCCACGCCAGCGACGATCTTGCTGTCCATCAGGAAGGACTTTATGGCCAGGCGGCGGCCGCGCGATTGCGCATAGAGGCACTCACCTGTGAAACCGGTGCTCAGCGGCTCGGGTCCCAGTTCGGAGAGAAGCCAGTGTGCTGCAGGGCTCCTTGTCGTCCATAGCAGGGCACCGAACCGGCGTGGATCCTTGAAGCGCAGGCAGCGCCCGTTATCGAGCACGATATCAACGTGCTCATGTGTGGCGGCCGGCGTGGCAGCGTCAATAATGCGCAGGGACCCCGACATGCCCAGGTGCAGGATGGCGGTGCCTGCCGCTGTCGTCAGCAAGAGATATTTGCCGCGCCTTCCCACACAGCAAACCGTCTGGCCGGGCAAGCTTTGCTGAAGCCGGTGGGAAATCGGCCAGCGTAGATTCCTCTGGCGGATGATTACCCGCTCAATGCGGTGGCCAATGACGTGGGGACTGATTCCCCGCCGCGTCGTTTCGACTTCGGGTAACTCGGGCATGGGGGCGGCCTGACGAGGTGCCTACTCGCTGGGGTCGATACCTTGTGTCTCGCTCGCTGTGTCGGCTTCCGCCGGCGGTTGCAGCGCCAGGAGCTGTTCGCCCGCCGGCCCCTTGCCCATCTCGTAGCGAAGGCCGAGATCCGGGCGCGCCAGGCTCAGTCCGCTGTCGGTTTCGATAACGTGCCACACGATCGGCTCCTCGCGGCCCTCCAGAACGACGGTCACGGTCTTGCCATTACCGTCGTTCTGAACGTATTCCCGTACCCACAGTGCCTGGGCAGTTGTCCAGGCGTCGACGAGTCGCTGAATCGCATCGGCCCCGATAGTTTCCTGTTCGGGTTCAAGTGTCCAGTGGTTTTCCCCCTCGCGCTGGAGACTGACGTCGGCTAAGCGGAGCGACTCAAGGCTGCTGCCCTCCGGCAACAACTTGCGACTCGCGAAGTTGGTTCGGCTACCCATGAGCATCGCCTGATAACTGTCCGTGATAAGTGCTACACGGTTACCAAAGCGGACGTAGCGCAGGTTCTGCAGAGGCTCCGTGCCGCCAATGGCCACATCACTACTATCGAAGCTGACAATGATCGGCGGCGAATCCAGTTGCAGTTTGGCCAAATCGAGTTCATCGGCACTATAACCGCGCGCGATGTCGGCAGTCACAAGGCGCAACAGTGTAGCCATCTGCAGCGGATCGGCCGAAAGTTCCGGTTCGCCGCTTATAAACCAGTTGCGATTACGGCGCGTGAACCTGAGGTGGCTCCCTCCCCGGACGATCTCGATGCTATGTACAGTGTCGGGATCAAGCGTCGTCAGGTGTTCGGGGGGCGGCTCGGCTTCGATGCCAGGTCGCAACCATGCGACCAACCCGAGGCCGATGACGAGTGCCAGCAGTACAAGGTTGAGCAGCAGCCGGGAATTCATCGAGGATTCGCTAACGCTTTCTGCGTCGCAGCCAGATTGTAAATCCGGCTATCAGCAGGCCCAGCGGCAGTATGATGAGAAAACCCAGGCTGATTGCAATTTGGGCGTTGCGGTCGAGTGCCAGCGTCTGGTCGGGTGCGGCTTTGGGCTGAATCGCGATAAACGCATCGTCATGGGTGAGCCAGTGAATGATATTGAGACCAAGCTCAAGGTTGCCGCCATTGCCCAGGTAGGCGTTCGAGAGAAAATCTCCGTCACCGATGACGACGATGCGCTGTTCGCGTGCCGATTCCGTATCCGGACTGTCAGCGTTTGTCTCCCGTGTTCGTGTCAGCGCGAACCCGATCTCCAGCGGGCCGGCATGCTCATCGGTGCCTTCGTCGAAACGGATTTCGCCTTCCAGCGGGCTGGTTTCCGTCCAGACACGTTCCAGGGTGGCGAGAATAACCGTGATGTCCCAGTCGCTGTCCGGGGCCCGGTCGAGCGCGACAGCTTTGGGGAAAATCGTCATGACCTTCAGCTCACGTGTGATACTGTGCGCCGGGTATTCCGGTACCAGCACAAACGAGGGATTCTGGATGCCAAATAGCTGGGTGGTGGCATCGACAACGACCCCCGGCAGAAAACCGATCCCGAGGTCGTCGGCCAGCGCCTGCAGCCCGCCCGATTTGTCCGGATCGGTCAGCCAGAGCAGGTTGCCGCCCTGTTCGACATAATTCTGTATCAGTCGAACTACGCCAGGCAGGAGGTTTACCTGGGGACTGGCGATCACCAGGGTACTGATGTTATCGGGGACCGTTGGTGTTTCTGCGAGGTTCAGGGATTCCACCTTGAGTCCCTTGCGTTCCAGTTCTTGAGCAAAGGTTCCGAGGTCATGATTCGCCTGGTCCAGGGGATCCCGTTCCCCCTGTCCGGTGAGAAATCCGATCCAGCGTTCGCCCTGTCGGGCAATCCGCAGCAGTGCATTGGTGAGCGCCTGTTCCGATAATTCCTGGACACGTTCCGTACGTTTCTGATAGGCAATGAGCAATTCGCCATCCAGGGTGATCCCCAACTCGCGTACCCGTTCCGGGTCGGCATCGGGATTGACGAATGTGAGCGTAATGTCCTTGTCGTGCTGTTGATAACGGGCGACGAGCTCGGATATCTGACTGCGCAAGGCGTCATCTTCCCGCGCAAAGGCAGTAATCACCACCGGTGCATCAAGTTCCTCGAGCAGCCGGACACTGTCCCCGGTCAGGCTGTTGCGATTGCCATAGGTCCAGTCGGCCTGGTAGACATACCTGGTGCTCAGCCAGGCGAGTGTTCCGACGGCGCCGAGCAATAACACAACGAAGACATAGCGCTGTATGCGGATGCCAAGGGTGGTCCTGCGGGTTACGTCCATCTTTCCGATATCATCCTTAAGGATGGAGAACTAGTGGGGCAGTCTGTCCCTGTCCATCCGCTGAATGGTCAGTACAACGAATGTGAAGATGAACAGCACGTAATAAACCACATCCGTGCTATCGAAGATTCCCCTGAGAAGGGACTCAAAGTGACGCAGCACGGACAGGTAGGCCAGTACCCCGCTGCCCTCGGTGCCGGAACTGCCAGCCCAATCGACGATCCAGAGCAGAAGCAGCAGACCGAAACTGCTGACGGCGGCCACTGTCGGCTGCTCGGTAAGACTCGACATGAAGAGTCCGGCCGCGGCAAAGGCGCCCAGCAGCAAGCTGAGCCCGAGCAGGCCGCCGACCAGCTTGCCGAGATCAAGATCTGCGCCTACCAGCAATGCCAGCGGCATAAGCGCAAGCATGACGAGCAGTACCAGGAAGAAGGCGAGTACACCCAGATACTTGCCGATGACGATTTCGGTCATGGAAACGGGCGCGGAGAGTAGCAGGCTCAAGGTGCGGGCGCGGCGCTCCTCGCTCAGCACCCGCATGGTAATCAATGGGGCAATGAGCAGCAGTATGACCGCAGCGTTGCCGAAAACGGGCGCGACGACCAGATCCGTCACGCCGGGTGCGCCAGCGATGCCTGCCAGGCGGGGCGCGAGCTGCATGTAGGTATCCAGCTGCGCCAGAAACAGGTAGGCCATGATCAGCTGAACAACGGCCAGGATTGACCAGGCCATGGGAGAAAGGAACAGCGCCTTGAATTCGCGTGCGGCAATGGTGCCGATCATCAGGCAGCCTCCCCCGTGGCGCTGGTTGCCGAAACGTCCTGACAGGTCAGTTCGATAAATATTTGCTCCAGGGTGCGCCGCTCGGGCACCAGCTCCAGCAGTCCCCAGCCCCGGGTGACAGCCTGTTCCGCAATCGCTGCCGCCGGATTTTCACCCGAGTATTTCAGCCGTAAGCGGTTCTCTCCGAGCGGTTCCACGTCGGCAATGCCGGGCAATGCCTGTACCTCGTTAATTGCCGGTGTGTTCCGGAAGACGACGATGAGGTGTTGAGAATGCAGGTGTGCTTCCAGACCCTCGATGGAGTCGGCGAAGACCAGTTGCCCCTGGTTGATGATCTGTACATGCGTGCAGGTACCCTGGACCTCTGGCAGGATATGCGTCGACAGGATGATGCCGTGTTCCTGTCCCAGCTCGCGTATGAGAGCGCGAATCTCGCGGATCTGTATGGGATCCAGGCCCACGGTCGGTTCGTCAAGAATTACCACCGACGGGTTGTGCAGGATGGCCTGCGCGATACCGACACGCTGCTGATAGCCTTTCGACAGGTTTCCGATCAGCCGTCGACCTTCCGGCTCGAGACCGCAGCGCCCCTTTGCGCGTTGCACGGCCTCCTTGATGTAGCGACCCGCCACCCGGTGCAGGCGTGCACAGTAGGTGAGATATTCGTCGACGGTCAGATCCCGGTACAGGGGCGGTTGTTCCGGGAGGTAACCCAGCTGACGCTTGGCGGACGTGGGATTGTCGAGCAGATCAATACCGCTGACCTGAACACTGCCCGCGCTGGGCGCCAGATTGCCAGTGAGCATCTGCATAGTGGTGGATTTGCCGGCGCCATTCGGCCCGAGAAATCCCAGCACCTCACCCTTTGAGAGTTCAAAGCTGACGGCCTTGACCGCGCAATGATCGCCGTAATACCGGTAGAGATGTTCGGCATGTATGAGGCTGTTGGTGTCCATGTCATATCGCCAGCGGCAAGCCCAAGGCTGCCCTGCAGAGGTATGCTTCGACACCCATTGCCCGCCGGAATGCCGGATAGCCCGTGTTTTGGTCAGGGGTATATTCTATGCATCGTACTCGCATCTGCAAGGGATGAAATTTTCGCTATTCAGATACGGCTGGTAAGACGTACGGACCTTCCGTCAACACAAGACAGAAAAAGGCATATGGAGAAGCAACTGCGTTTAGGCATTGATACCGGCGGCACGTTTACAGATTTTGTGGTATTCGATGGTGAGCGGCTGCGGATACACAAAGTGCTTTCATCGCCTGCCGCGCCGGAGGTCGCTATCCTCGCGGGGATCGGGGAGCTGGGTATCAGGCTATCGGGCTGCCAGATTGTCCACGGTTCCACAGTGGCAACCAACGCCGTGCTTGAGGGTAAGGGGGTGCGCACTGTCTATATTACCAACCGCGGGCTGGCCGACGTCCTCACCATTGGCCGGCAGGCCAGGCGGGCACTCTATGACCTGCAACCGGAGCCGGTTGATCCGCCCGTGCCCGCGGAGCTTTGTCTGGAAACCGGTGGCCGCCTGGCCGGCGACGGTACCTGGGTGGAGCCCCTGACCGACGCTGATCTTGCCGGGCTTCGGATTGCCGTGAAGGATCTGCAGCCTGACGCGGTTGCGATCAACCTGCTGTTTTCCTATGTAAACGACAGCGCTGAGCGGGCCATTCAGTCGGTTATGCCCGAGGGGGTTTTCATCTCCCGTTCGTCTGCAATACTACCCGAGTATCGTGAATACGAACGCGGTATTGCCACCTGGCTGAATGCCTATATTGGTCCCCTGATCCAGGGTTATCTGGAACGGTTGCAGGCCGGTGTCAGGCCGGCACCGGTTTCGGTAATGCAGAGCAGCGGCAGTACGGTCAGTGCAGATCAGGCGGGAGAACTGGGGGTGCACCTGCTGTTATCGGGCCCGGCCGGAGGACTCGCGGGAGCGCGCTTCGTCGCAGGCGCATCGGGGTTCAGGCGCCTGATGACCCTGGACATGGGTGGAACCTCGACCGATGTCGCGCTTGTCGACGCTGAGCTGCGTCTGACCACTGAAGGTGGCATTGGCGCCTATCCCGTGGCCATACCCATGGTCGATATGCATACCATCGGCGCCGGCGGAGGCTCGATTGCGCGTGTCGATGCCGGCGGACTGCTGCAAGTGGGGCCACAATCTGCGGGTGCGGCACCAGGTCCCGCCTGTTACGGGAACGGTGGAGAGGAGGCGACCGTCACGGATGCCAACCTGGTGCTGGGGCGGCTTCGCAGTGATGCCTTTCTGGGCGGTGCCATGCCGCTGGATGAGGCCCAGGCGCGCCGGGTAGTCGGGCGCCTCGCCGATGCCATGGCAGTCTCCGTCGAGGCGGCCGCACAGGGCATCGTCCGGGTCGCCAATGAACACATGGTGCGTGCGCTGCGCGTGATTTCCGTGCAGCGTGGAGTTGATCCGGCCGGCTTCGTGCTGACGTCCTTTGGCGGGGCAGGTGGCCTGCACGTCTGCGCCCTGGCCGAGGCCCTGAAGATGCAACAGGCACTGATTCCGGTGCATGCGGGGGTACTGTCCGCGCTTGGCATGCTGGCCGCCGCGCGTGGCCGGGATTTGTCACAGACGCTGAACGTTGAGCTTGCTGACTGTAACCCGGAGCGATTACAGGAAGCCTATGTGAGCCTCGTGGAGAAAGGTTTATCGGCCATGCAGGCAGAAGGCATGACGGCAGAGGAGGTGACGGCGGATTACAGTCTCGATCTGCGTTACCTCGGTCAGTCATTTACGCTCAATGTGCCATGGGAGAGGGACTGCGCATCGAGCATTGCGGCCTTCCATGAGGCACATCAAGCGCGCTATGGGCACCGCCTCGATGAGGCGGTTGAACTGGTCAATCTGCGGGTCAGTCTCCGCGGTCCTGTGCCCAGGCTGAATCTGGAGGGTGCTGCGGTAACAGGGCAGTCACAGGGGCCGGGCAGTGCCGCCCTTTACGGTGTGTCCGGCGCGGTTCCGGTATGGCCGCGCGAGTTACTGGAAACTGACCGGGTCCTGGCGGGACCGGCCTTGATTACGGAAACAGTCGCGACCACCTATCTGGCGCCCGGCTGGCGTTGCCGCAAGGACAGGGTCGGGAACCTGGTGCTGAGTCGACTGTCGGCTTGACGGAATGATTGGCTGGTAGGGGCCGCGCGTCGGCCCGCTGCTCTGTTGCTGACAGCCAGTTCTGATGTGTGTTCGGTAGGAGGGAGGACTTCCCGGGGTGGCGACCGGTCGATTGTGGTAAAGTGTACTTCTCTTCAGGAACTTTCAGGTTTTTCCGCACATGTTGGATACAATGATCAATTTCCTTTCACACGGCCTGGTGAAGGTGCCGGTGTGGGCTTATCTGGTGATCGCCCTGGTTACCACCCACATCACCATTGCGAGCGTGACGATATTTCTCCACCGCCACCAGGCACATAGGGCGCTTGATCTGCATCCGTTGGTCAGTCATTTTTTTCGCTTCTGGTTGTGGCTTACCACGGGAATGGTGACCGCGCAGTGGGTGGCGGTGCATCGCAAGCATCATGCCAAATGTGAGACTGAGGATGACCCGCACAGTCCCTGGGTGCTGGGTATTCGCAAGGTCTTGTGGCAAGGGGCTGAACTGTACAAGCGCGAGGCCCGCAGGTCCGAAACGCTCGCGCAGTATGCGCACGGAACCCCGGACGACTGGCTGGAACGCAAGCTGTATACACCCCATTGCCTGCTTGGTGTCAGTGTTCTGCTGGTGCTCTATTTCGTTCTGTTTGGTGCCATTGGTCTGACGCTGTGGGCGATTCAGATGCTGTGGATTCCATTCTGGGCGGCGGGTGTCATCAATGGCCTGGGGCATTGGTGGGGCTATCGCAACTTCGAGAGCCGCGACCGGGCAACCAACATTTCCCCGATCGGGATTCTGATTGGCGGTGAAGAACTGCACAACAATCATCATGCGTTCCCGGCTTCAGCGAAGCTCTCCGTGCGCTGGTGGGAATTCGATATCGGATGGTTTTATATCCAGGCGCTCAAGAGTGTCGGGTTGGCAAGGGTCAAGAAGGTTGCCCCGCGGCCGGTTATTCTGGCGGAAAAGCAGTCTGTGGATCTGGAGACGGTGCGAGCGGTTATAGTGAGTCGTCTCCACGTCATGGCTCAATATGCGCGGTACGTACTGGTGCCGGTGTTGCGTGACGAATGGCAATGTGCGGGTGACTCGTGTCGTCAGGGGTTCCGGCAGGCACGTCGGATTTTGGTCCGGGAGTCCAGCCTCATGGACGACGTGATGCGGGCCCGCCTGGATGGGGTCCTGGCCATCAGTCAGCGGCTGCGCACGGTTTACCAGTTCCGCCAGGGCTTGCAGTCCATCTGGACCGAACGGGCTGCCAATCAGGCACATCTGATCAAGGCATTACAGGAATGGTGTGCACAGGCCGAGGCGACCGGTATCCAGGCTCTTGAGGACTTTGCTCAGCGCTTGCGGGGTTACAGTCTGGCCTCCGCCTGAAAATCTTGGGCCCAGAGCAGAGGTGGCGGGCAGGGGGTGTATCCGGTTGCGGTTTAAGTCACGCATACGCGTGGTGTACGCTGGGCCGGGAAGCTACTTTATCTTGGCTTCCTTGTAGATGACGTGCTTGCGCACCACCGGATCGTATTTCCTCATCTCCAGCTTGCCTGGCGTGGTGCGCTTGTTCTTGGTGGTTGTGTAGTAGTGGCCGGTTCCGGCGCTGGATACAAGCTTGATTTTGTCGCGCATTGTTCTGACCCCTTATACCTTTTCGCCTCGGGCGCGCAGGCCGGCCAACACCGTATCGATACCCTGCTTGTCAATGATGCGCATCCCCTTGTGTGAAATGCGCAGCTTCACCCAGCGGTTTTCGCTTTCTACCCAGAATCGATGCGTGTGCAAGTTGGGCAGGAAACGTCGCCGGGTCTTGTTGTGGGCGTGCGAAACATTGTTTCCCGCAATGGGACGTTTTCCTGTTACCTGACATACCTTGGACATGTCCAGCGATTCCTATATTAACTCTATGAATTAGGAAGGCCGTGCATTATGGCAGATGCCCGGACGGCAGACAAGAACTGCGCGGCGTCGCTCCCTGAAGGCTCGCGTGTTGGGCGACGCCCGGTCTCGGTGTTCGGCGACCCGGACGGTCGTTACGGACGCGCGCTGAGCGCCGGCAAGCTATATTCCGAGCGGACCTGGGCGCCGCTTCGCGTCCGGACGCTGGGTTTTCTTGTCCGGTTTTCCCTGCACGGTTAGGCTCCAGCAGGTCCGGTCACTGCCTGCACATGGGGTATTCCTTAAATAAGGCCCTGTTCTGCAAGGGAAACAACTTCCCGGTCCCCGACGATGAGATGGTCGAGGATGCGAATATCGACGAGCGCCAGGGCAGCCTTCAGCCGCCCCGTCAGCGCCCGGTCCGCTTGACTGGGCTCGGCGATGCCGGAGGGATGGTTGTGCGCCAGAATCAGTGCAGCGGCATTGCAGCGAAGCGCTTCCTTGACCACCTCACGCGGGTGGACGCTTGCCCCGTCGATGGTCCCTCGAAAAAGTTCATCGTAGCGGATGACCCGATGGCGGTTGTCGAGAAACAGGCAAGCGAATACCTCATGGGGATAGTCGCGCAGGCGAGCGCGGAGGTAGCTGCGTGTGTCTGAAGGGCTGGACAGCGCATCGCCCCGTTCCAGCTTGGCTCGCAGGTGGCGGCGGGTTATCTCAAGGGACGCCTGAAGCTGTGCATACTTGGCCGGGCCGAGCCCTTGCGTTGCACAGAAGGTGCTGGCGTCGAGCGTTAGCAGGGGCCGCAGGCCGCCATGCTGAATGAGCAGGTCGCGCGCCAGGTCGACAGCGCTTTTTCCGCGGACGCCGGTTCGCAGAAAGATCGCCAACAGCTCGGCATCCGACAGTGCCTGGGGTCCGAGTGACAGCAGTTTTTCCCGTGGTCGCTCAGCGGCAGACCAGTCGCGTATAGACATGAGACAACCTCCCTGTTGCCTGGCTGGTGCTGAAAATCTAACCGGCGTTTAAAGCGTACGCCAGCAGGAGCCGAGAGTATCGCGGGATTCTGGTAGACTGCAACCTGATGAGTGCTCTGACCAACAAGCATATTCTACTCGGCGTGACGGGCGGTGTAGCGGCCTACAAGAGCGCCGAGCTGGTACGTCGGCTCCGCGAGTCCGGTGCGGAAGTGCGTGTTGTCATGACCGACGCTGCAACGCAATTCGTCACCCCGCTGACGTTTCAGGCGCTTTCCGGCAGCCCGACCCGGGTCGCGTTGTTCGATTCCGAGGCGGAATCCGCCATGGGTCATATCGATCTCGCCCGCTGGGCTGATGCGATTATGGTGGCCCCGGCCACAGCCAACTTCCTGGCGCGCCTGACGCAGGGCCTGGCTGATGACTTGTTGACGAGTCTGTGTCTGGCGTTTGACCGATCCCTGCTGGTGGCGCCCGCCATGAACCGGACCATGTGGGCTAACGCAGCGACGCAGGCAAATGTCGCAATTCTGCGGGAGCGCGGTATCTGTATCTGTGGTCCTGCCGCCGGCGAACAGGCCTGCGGCGAGACTGGCCCGGGACGGATGCTCGAGGTTGGCGAGCTGCTCTCGATGCTCCTCAGTGTTTTCGAGAGCGATGCGCTAGCCGGCGTGCGCGTGCTCATGACCGCCGGGCCCACGCGCGAGGCGATTGATCCGGTCCGTTTCATTTCCAATCGAAGTTCGGGGAAGATGGGTTTTGCGATGGCGCGTGCAGCTGCCGAAGCAGGTGCTGACGTGACCCTGGTAACGGGTCCGGTGGCTCTGGGCTGCCCGGAGAGGGTCGGCTGCGTACCGGTGGTGGCTGCCGAAGACATGTACGCGAACGTTATGCAGCGAGTGCATAACTGCGATATCTTTATCGCTGCCGCTGCTGTTGCCGATTATCGGGTGGCCAGTGTTGCGACACAGAAGATCAAGAAGTCCGAGGCAAGCCTGACACTGCCGCTGGTGAGGAATCCCGATATCCTTGCGGCTGTCGCCCAGGGTACTCATCCACCGTTTACAGTGGGCTTTGCGGCAGAGACCGAGCGGCTTGTCGAGCATGCGCGCGCCAAGCGTATGGCCAAGTCACTCAATATCGTGGTTGCCAATCAGGTGGGTATGCCGGGTGCGGGTTTTGACAGCGACAACAACGCTGTCCATGTGTTCTGGGAAGGGGGCGATCTGGTGCTGCCGCTCGCATCAAAGGACCAGATTGCGCGGCAATTGACTGGTATGATTGCCAAGTATTATCGGACGTGGGTCGATCACAAGCTGGCGGGGTACGATCAGCATGCAGAGGATTCAGCTTAAGGTACTGGATAGACGTATCGGGACAGAGTTTCCGTTGCCAGACTACGCGACAGACGGTTCTGCCGGCATGGATCTGCGTGCCTGTGTCGAAGATGGTTTGTGCATCCTGCCAGGTGAAACGCACCTGATTCCGACGGGCCTGGCCATTCACATCGAAGATCCTGCTCTGGCTGCCGTATTGCTGCCACGCTCCGGTCTCGGTCACAAACACGGCATCGTGCTGGGGAATCTAGTCGGTCTGATCGATTCGGATTACCAGGGCCAACTCTTTGTATCCTGCTGGAATCGCGGTCAAGACTCCTTTACCATCCAGCCTGGTGAGCGCATCGCACAAATGATTTTTGTGCCAGTCGTGCGGGCCAAATTTGAGGTGGTGGCAGAGTTTGATGTCAGCCAGCGGGGCGCCGGAGGCTTCGGTCATACCGGTCGGGCATGAAATCTTGGGGCAGACAAGGCGGGGGGCATGAAGCGTTCGGCGAAATCCGTCAAGCGGAAGCGTTCGTTTGGCAACAGCGCAGTTAGTCAGGACGACGCCGGGGGTTCAACGAGTGTGGCCCGGCTTGGCATCCTGATCTTCCTGATCGGTGCGATTATTCTTGCGGCCGTCGCGTACGTGTTTTATCAGGTTTCCGTGGAGCAGTCGGATGAGAGCCGCCGACACGAAATTGCCCAAACTGCAGAAAACCTCGCGGATAGAATCGGCACACTGATTCAGCAGAATGGCCTAAAGATGGAGCTGCTGGTCAAGGACGCCGGGCTTGTCCAACTCGTGGAAAAGGGCTCGGCCGCTGAGTTGAGTGTTAAAGAAGCCGAGCTCGCTTACCTGTTCCCGTCTGCGGTGCGGGTGCGCATTATCCCACCCGGTTTGGAAGAAGTAGATCTTGAGGCTTCGCCGCCCATCAGCTATGCAACGCTCGACATGCTGAGGGAGGCAGAAACCAAGGAAGAGGCACCGGCGGCCGAAGTGCATCTGCTTGGTACACCGCAGCAGCACATCAATATGGTCCGGCGCATCCTCAGTTCGAGTGGGCGCCGAATTGTTGGTCACCTGATGGTGAATTTTCCTTTGCCCACGCTTCAGGAGGCGCTGGACAGATCGCAATTCGCGCGTGGTTACGGCGAGGTATGGCAGGTGGCGGGAACTCAGCCGGTGAGCCTGGCCACCCGTGGCGATCCAGGACTCAAACAGGGCGAGCCCGATGTCAAGGTTGCGGTTGCCGGTACGCGCTGGCAGGTGGCTTACTGGGTTCCGCGCGGCGGGGCTCTGGAATCAACGGATACGCTCCTGGCAATCGGCGGTGGCTCGATTGCCGTCTTCGGGTTGTTGCTGCTCCTGTTGTTTCGCTGGTTTCGTGCTGTGTTGCTTCAGGATCAGACCCTGTTGTTGAGCGCGGTGCGCGATGCATCGAGTGGCCGCCTGCAGTCCAGTTACGGGATAAGGCTGAGGGAGTGTGCCGGCTCCGTGGCGGGCGTGCGCAAACTGTTTCAAAAAGGGGCTGGTAGCGGTCCCGGGGTGCAGGGTGGTATCGGGGGCGAGGTCTTGGCGCCGGCTTTGGCGGGTTCAGCCTCCTTTGCGGACATGGGCACGATCGATGTAGCCACGATTGGCGTCGAAGAGGTGACCGTGGACCCTGCTATATTCAGGGCCTATGACATTCGGGGCATTGTACACACAAATTTCACGCCGGAGGTTGTGTACGAAATCGGCCGTGCGATAGGCAGTGAGGCCAGGGCCAGGGGTGAGCAGTCGATTGCTGTGGGTCGAGATGGTCGGCTGTCCGGACCAGAGTTGTCCAGGGCGGTTACTCGCGGCATCCTGGCGACCGGCTGCAACGTCAAGGCTGTCGGGCAGGTCCCGACCCCGGTTCTGTATTTCGCCGCCCAGTATCTTGATACGCGCTCGGGAGTGATGCTGACTGGCAGCCACAATCCACCCGATTACAACGGCCTCAAGATTGTCCTGGCAGGTGAGACCTTGTCAGGCGAGTCGATCCAAGGGCTGCGCGAACGTATCGAGAACAACGAGTTTGAAGCAGGGCAGGGCACCGAAGAGCAGGTCGATGTCCTGGCAGACTACATTGAGCAGATCCGCAGTGATGTGCTGGTCGCGCGTCCCATGACGCTTGTGGTCGACTGTGGCAACGGCGTGGCAGGAGAGGCGGCACCCGCGCTGCTGGACGCACTGGGATGCACGGTTATTAAGCTCTACTGCGAAATTGATGGTAATTTCCCCAACCATCATCCTGATCCGAGCAAGCCGGAGAACATCGCCGACCTGATACAGGCAGTTAAGGAAAATAAGGCTGATATTGGACTTGCCTTTGACGGAGACGGAGACCGGCTGGGCCTTGTGGATTCCGATGGCAAAGTCATCTGGCCTGATCGGTTGATGATGCTCTTTGCCATGGATATTCTCGGCCGCAATCCAGGCGCCGAGATTATCTATGATGTCAAATGTTCCCGTCATTTGGCGAAGATAATCCGGGATTTTGGCGGTATCCCCGAGATGTGGAAGACCGGCCACTCACTGATCAAGGCTCGTATGAAAGAGACAGGCGCCTTGCTTGCCGGCGAGATGAGTGGCCACATCTTTTTCAAGGAGCGTTGGTTCGGGTTTGACGATGCCTTGTATTCCGCTGCCCGCCTGGTCGAGATTCTTTCCAACGATCATCGTACCTCGGCGAGTGTTTTTGCGGCACTTCCCGACAGTGTCAATACGCCGGAACTGAACGTGCCAATGGCGGAGGGTGAAGCACATTCCTTCATTGAGCGCTTTATGGAAACCCAGAACTTTGATGATGCCGAAGTCTCAACCATTGATGGTGTGCGCGCCGATTTTGAAGATGGATGGGCCCTGGTCCGTGCCTCGAACACGACTCCGGTTCTGGTGTTGCGATTCGAGGCGGATAACGAAGCAGCCCTTAGCCGGATACAGGACAGGTTTCGTGCAGCGATGCGGGCTGTTAAGCCGGATATTGCCTTACCCTTCTAGCCCGGACGTTGCACAAGTCGGGATTCGCCGATTGATTGCAGTACAAAGTATCCAGGGTCAGCGGTGATCGTGGTACGCTGCATCTTTAACCCGGCTCGTTCTTCAGGAAATTACTCGCGGGGTCAAACTGCGGTGCAGACTGCATGCGCACTCAGCAAAGCTCCGGATCGACAGGACAGAATCCAGATATTTCGCCAACGGAGTTTTTTTCTGCCGGCACAATGTCTGTGCGCCGCCTCTTGGCCGGTGGTCGCAGCATGAAGCGTATATATGACACTTGATGCAGACAAGGCAAGGAACGTCTCGCGCGTACTCAGCGAGGCCATGCCCTATATTCAACGTTTCCGGGCGAAGACTATCGTCATTAAGTACGGTGGTAACGCGATGGTTGATGAGGACCTGAAGAGTGGTTTCGCGCGCGATATCGTTTTGATGAAGCTGGTTGGTATCAACCCGGTTGTGGTGCACGGTGGCGGCCCGCAGATCGGGCAGTTACTCGAGAAGATTGGCAAGGAGAGCCGGTTTGTCGAAGGTATGCGGGTAACAGACCGGGAGACCATGGATGTAGTCGAAATGGTGCTCGGGGGCCTGGTGAACAAGGAGATTGTAAATCTGATCAACCGGCATGGAGGCTGCGCTGTCGGTCTATCGGGTAAGGATGGCGATCTCATTCGAGCACGCAAGCTGACGATTACGCGCAGTGCGCCTGAGTTCGAAGTACCCGAGATTATCGATCTGGGGCATGTGGGCGAAGTAGCGAGTATTGATGCCTCTGTTGTCCATTTGCTGATAAGCGGGGATTTTATTCCCGTTATTGCACCGATTGGTGTTGGCGAAGACGGGCATTCTTATAACATCAATGCGGACCTGGTTGCCGGGAGAGTCGCTGAAGTGCTTGGGGCGCAGAAGCTGATCCTCTTGACCAATACCGCTGGTCTACTGGACAAGGAAGGAAGGCTGTTATCGGGGCTGTCTGTCCGGGATGTTGATACCCTCATCCAGGATGGTACGATCCAGGGTGGCATGTTGCCGAAGATCCGTTGTGCGCTGGAAGCAGTTCAGTCCGGTGTTGGCGCTGCGCATATCATTGATGGACGCGTTGAGCATGCAGTGCTGGTTGAGTTATTTACCGACGAAGGCGTCGGTACCCTCATACGCAGTTGACAACGAGCATCTGCTGCTCAGGAAGCCTTAAACTTCGCAATCTCGCCGTCGCTTCTCAGGTGGATGCCTGGAAAAGCCGGATGAAATTACGGATACACAACTGGGTCGGCAGCGGGGTGAAGGGCGCAGTGCCGCTTTTCTTTATTTCTGTTGCAGTCACTCGAGGTTTATACAGTGGCCGGCTGAGCATGGGCGTCAGGTTTCGGGAACTTCGGCTTGGGCCGCTTTTAATTCGCGGAAGCGGCGGATGTCCGATTCGAATTCCTGGCGAATGGCTTCCTGGTCCCGCCGTTTGTCCGCGATGTAGTCGAGCGAAAGCTGGATCTGGGCGCGGCCCCCCCGGATCTCTTCGTGGAGGGAGTCGGGTACGCGTTTTCCACTGCGCTCGAGTTCTGCCGCTCTATGGGTTAATGCTTCAAGCGACTGCTCGGTGCGCTCGATGCGCCCGCGGGTGACGCGCAAGACCGCGTCAATAGCTGCAATCTTACCGTCACGTGTCATTACTATGTCGTCTTCAGTACTGAAGGTTGCCAGCAGCATGCGATCATGTGAGGCTTGCTTGGCGGCGAGTCGCTGTTGCTCTTCACGTTGTTGTGCCAGCCGTTTTTCTTCGGCAAGCTGTTCAGGGGTTTTTGCCGCGTCGATCGTCTTTACCTCGATCCCCTGTTCGTTGAGGATCTTGCGTTCCTGCTTGGCGTACTTGGGTGGGATCCGGTCTCCATAGTGAATCCGGCCGTTCTCATCGGTCCACTTGAGCAGGGGCCCCGTATAGCCCGCCAGTGGAGTAATAAGAATGACCGCAGTCGCGACGGACATGACGGCTTGCAGTTTGCATCTCATGAGGTTGAGAACCCTGTATTCGCCGCCTGGTATTCCTGGCTGCGGTGAGAGGCGGGGATTCTTGACCTGCCTGACCGAGTAGCCACAACTCCCGGGAGATTCACTTGCGTGGTTGGCATCGAGCAACTTGTCCTGTTCATGGTCGCGCTGGTTGCCAATATTTTCTCCGCTTTTTCGGGCGGCGGGGCCGGTCTGATCCAGCTTCCCCTGTTGATTTTTCTGGGTTTGCCCTTTGCAGTGGCCTTGGCCACGCACAAAGTTGCCAGTGTTGCCTTGGGTATCGGCGCCACCATTCGACACTTGAGAGAGGGGGCGCTAGACCAGGGACTTGTGACGCTCCTGTTGGTTGCGGGATTGCCCGGCGTCCTGATCGGAGCCAATCTGATTGTGTACGTCCCGGATCGAACTGCCGAGATCTCACTGGGACTGCTCACCTTGGGTCTGGGAATCTATTCCTGGCTCCAACCCGGTCTGGGTTTGAAGAGAGAGGTCCGGCACCGCGATCACGTGGGCTATGTCATTGGTGGTCTGGTACTTTTCTCGATCGGCATTCTGAACGGCTCGCTGACCTCGGGTACCGGTCTGTTCGTCACCCTGTGGCTGGTCCGCTGGTTCGGTCTCGATTACCGCCAAGCGGTCGCTTACACGCTAGTGCTCGTTGGTGTGTTCTGGAATGGCGCTGGCGCTATCACTTTGGGCGTGCTGAGTGAGATTCGCTGGGTTTGGCTGCCCGCCTTGTTGGCTGGTTCGCTGCTGGGTGGCTATCTCGGAGCACACCTGGCGATCATCAAGGGTAACCGCTGGATCAAGCCTAGTTATGAGCTGCTGACGGTCTTGATCGGCGCACAGTTGATTGTGGGCTAGACACCGTAGCGTGCCTGATAGCGTCGGATTTCATCCAGTTCGCGTTCTCGGCCAGGCTGCCGGGAAAGAAACTCTAACAGGTTGTCGAGGGAGACGATGCTGATCACAGGGATTCCATACATCTGCTCTATCTCCTGGATGGCCGAATGCGCATGCTGACCTTTCTCCTTTCGATCGAGTGATACCAGCACGCCTGCCGCCCGTGCGCCCGCTGCTTCTATGATCTGAAGCGACTCGCGGATCGCGGTACCGGCAGTTATCACATCGTCCACGATCAAGGCGCGACCTGCGAGCTGTGCACCTACGAGACTGCCCCCTTCGCCGTGCACCTTTGCTTCCTTGCGGTTGAAACAGATGGGTACGTCCCGGCCGTAATGATCGGCAAGCGCAATTGAAAGGGCTACGACCAGAGGAATTCCCTTGTAGGCCGGTCCAAAGAGAACATCGAATTCGATGCCCGAGGCCGTGACTGCAGCGGCATAGTAGCGACCCAGGTGTGCCAAATGGGTACCCCGATTAAAGAGCCCTGCATTGAAAAAGTAGGGGCTGGTCCGACCTGACTTGAGTGTGAACTGGCCAAATCTAAGAACGCCGCAGTCGATCGCAAATTCCAGAAACTCGTGCTGATAAGGGTCCATTAACTGTTTTTTCGCCACAGTGCCACAAGAATGTTGGATTGCAGGAGAACCGTTTTTCCAAAACCGCTATCATACACGGACACTAGCAGCATGAAGATATCCACGTGCGCATTATTACAGTCAACGTAAATGGCATCCGCTCAGCGGCTCGCAAGGGATTCTTTCAATGGTTGAGCCGACAGCGGGCGGATTTGGTCTGTGTCCAGGAAACCAAGGCGCAGGAGGATCAGCTCAGCGACCGCGTGTTTCATCCCCGGGGTTTTCACAGCTTCTATCACGATGCAGAGAAGCGGGGTTATTCGGGTGTCGCGGTTTACAGCCGCTATCAGCCTGACAAGGTGATCATGGGTCTCGGCTGGCCGCTTTTTGATCGTGAGGGACGTTATCTGGAGGTGCAGCTTGGGAAGCTCAGTGTCGTTTCGCTGTATGCACCTTCTGGTTCGTCCAGTGATGAACGGCAGGATTTCAAGTTTAAGTTTCTGGATCAGTTTATGCCATATCTCCACCGTTTGCGCCGCAAACGGCGGCAGTATGTCGTTTGCGGCGACTGGAATATAGCGCACAAGAAGATCGATCTGAAGAACTGGCGCGGCAACCAGAAAAATTCCGGTTTTCTGCCGCAGGAGCGGGCCTGGATGGATGAGCTGTTTGGCCCGGCTGATTTTATCGATGCCTTCCGGGTGGTGAACCGGGAGCCCGAACAATATACCTGGTGGTCTAACCGTGGACGCGCATGGGAGAATAATGTGGGTTGGCGTATCGACTACCAGGTCATCACGCCTGGATTGAGGGATCGGGTCCTTGCAGCCAGGATTTACAAGGCACGACGTTTCTCCGACCATGCCCCGCTTGTCATGGATTATCATTGGGATCTTGGTAAGTCGTGACTGGCATCGCCCAGAATGGAAACCGCACATGCTCCCAGCTAGGCCAAGCAACGACAGCGTGAACCCAATAGTGGCCCATTGATCGGGAATAGCCTGCACGTTTTTCTGACCCTGGTTTGAAACCGGTTCTAGTAAAATATCTCCACATGCATAGTCTTCTTTGTGGCGAGGAATTTTGGCTGGTGTAATGCTGGTTGATGCAACCTATATTTCTGCCTTTCTCATTGGTTTACTAGGTGGCGTCCACTGCGTGGGCATGTGCGGTGGGATTGTTGGTGCTCTGACCATGAGCCTTCCGCACTCCGTGCGCCTTCAGACGCGGCCGCAATTACCGTATCTGATTGCCTACAATGCCGGACGCATAGCCAGTTATACTGCCGCGGGCATGCTCGTTGGTGGTCTTGGTGGTTTGGTGGTGAGCCTTGGCAATGTGCACCTTATGCGGCGTATGTTCGAGCTCTTGGCTGGTCTCTTTATGATTCTTCTGGGCCTGTACCTTGCTGACTGGTGGCGCGGCCTTTCCCTTCTTGAGCGCGTGGGTGGGCATGTCTGGCAATATTTGGAGCCGCTCGGCCGTCGCCTGTTACCGGTGCGCAATTCGGGCCAGGCACTACTTCTGGGCCTGGTATGGGGCTGGCTTCCCTGTGGTCTGGTCTACAGCGTACTCATCTGGTCAATGGCCGCCGGCAATTGGTGGGAGGGGGGCATGTTAATGCTTAGCTTTGGTGTGGGCACGCTGCCCAACCTGTTGCTCATGGGTGTTTTCGCAGCACGTGTTGCGGCTCTTGTCCGCAACACGTGGACACGAAGAACTGCTGGCGGTTGTGTAACGCTGTTTGGCCTCTACTACGTTTTAATGGCATCACACTCTTTGTCTGCAGATGCGGGCTAAGGAACGAAGAATTGTTGACGGAACCGGACTGACAGCGGTTCGATGTCGCTTCCTTGCGGCTCAATACTGAGGTCGAAGTTAAGTGTTTCTTCATTGCTTATTGGAAATTCACTGATGTAATAGATGGCGTAGGGTTCCTTTATCTCCCGCATCCTGAGCTCTTTTGTCTGCCCTGCCAAATTGGTAGCTGACGCGGTCACCTGTGCGTTTATGGGCTGGACGGTAGTCCCAAGCTTCTTGCGCTGTACCGCAACATTCAACATCGCGCGTTGATTACTGCGCGTGATCCCGTATTCTTTCGCGACCTTCGGGGACAGCAGGTTGGTGTTAAGAGCATTGAAGTGGACAACGTAATCTCCAAAGTCCTGGGATTGCTCGGCATGCGCCGAAAGGCTGATGCTGATAAGCAGGGGGAAAATAATCAGCCTGGACACAAGATCGCGATGCATAATGTACCTCCTGTTGATTCTGGACCATTTTGATTCCTACTATAGACCAGAATGCTGCACAGGTCTCGTGTGATAAGAGAATTGCTGTTGCAGTTTTCCAGGATGTGGGTTAGGCCACCTGTCCCTCTTTTGACTCGATCCGGGTTTGCTGACCGCTGTCTGGCAAGGGGTAGGCCAAGGTATCCTGCATGGAGCGCAAGGTGGAAAGCTCGCTGGTGAGGGTTGACTGTTTCTCGGTAAGTTCGCGAATCTTGGTGTCCAGTGTATCGCGTGATTCACTGATGCGGCGCAGGGTATCCAGTCGCTTCTCCATAACACGACGATGATCCCTGATCTGCTTTACGAGAGGGTTCATGACTTCCTTGAGCCAGAGTTCTGCATCCTGGTTAGCCTTGAAGAAGACACTGCGCGCCCGGCTTACCAACGTAATGAAGAACTTCTTGATAACGAACCCCTGCTCAGTCATGGCAGTTATAGCGCTGTTGCGGAACGCATCTGCATCTGCTTGTAGCTGATGCAGTTCCATGTTGTATCCGTCAACAGAAAAGATCTTTGGTGTTAGTGCAGGCAGGCCGTGTTCTTCGTGGAACTTGCGATACGTGGCCCGAATCAACATGCGTGTCTGTTCGGACTGCAGAGAGGACTGGCCCATGGCTTCGGTGGCCCCGTCAAAAAATGTTTTCATCGCCCGGTTCAGTCCGACTGTAGTCCAACTGTTTGTCATCTGCGCACGCGTTTTGTTGATCAGCCTGTCAAAGGCGCCCAAACTGAGCGTTTCCAACATGGCCTTCGCTTGATTCTGAAGGACGCGGCGGCTACCCTGGAAGCTTTCCACGTTGCGCAGGTAGGCGGTTTGTTCCTCACGCGATTTTTTCATCAGATGCTGAATGACGTCAGCGTTTTTTCCACGCAGGGAATTGAGATTGTGCAGTTCGCTCGTAATCTGGTCGTAGCGATTCTGCAGTGCGGCGAAGGCGTTATCGATCAGGCCGCCGATATTTTCCAGTAGATGGTCGCGAAGTAAGGTGATCTTGTTTGGCAGCACAGTTTCGGCAAGAAACGCTTCCAGCTCTGGCATTCGGCTCTGTGCCAATAAGCCCTCATCCTCCCGAACCTTGGCGACCAAACCTTTCTGGGCAGATACAGGGAAGACGCGCTCTCTTTGAACACCAAGCAACTGGGCCACCTTGCCACATTGCGCATCGATGGTGGATGAAACGCTGCTATCGTCCTTGAGATCATCCCATAGGGTATCAATCTTGTTCAGCGCGACGATCAGGTGCCGGTTATGGCAATCTTGCATGCTGTGTATGTGATGTTCCCACATATCCAAATCGCTGCGTGTCACACCGGTATCAGCCGCCAGCACAAACATTACAGCCTGGGCTGACGGCAGCATGCTAATCGTGAGCTCCGGCTCACTGCCGAGTGCATTCAATCCGGGCGTATCTAAGATGACGAGGCCTTGTTGCAGCAGGGGGTGCGGGAAACTGATGCGCGCATGGCGCCAAATCGGGATTTCTACCTGGTCTGGCCGTTTGCCGGTTTTCTTGTATTGGGGGTCCTGAGACTCGTCATAGAGCCCAAGTGCCAGGGCATCGTCAAGTTTCACTTGCTTGGTTCGTACCACTTCGCGTAGTGCGTCGGCCATCTGGTCAGGTGACCCGATATCCAGGGGCATGGATACCCAATGGACCGGGTCTCGCTTGTAGTCAATGATGCTGCGCTCGTCGCGTCTGGTCTCGATCGGAAGAAGGTGAATGAAAGCCTGTCCGGAGGCCTCATCAAAAAATAGCTCCGTCGTACACATGGTCGTGCGGCCCGCTTCAGAGGGTAGCAGGCGACGACCATAACCGGCAAAGAATATGGCGTTTATCAGTTCTGTCTTGCCGCGTGAAAACTCTGCAACGAACGCAAGTGTCAGGCGGTCCTGGCGCAAGGCCTGCATGGTTTCATAGAGCCGCAGATCTGTTTCTGCGTCGCTGAGGTCGTGCTGTTCGAGCCAGTGCTGGAGCTCGTCGAGCATTGTCACGATGTCTGTTTTCCAGGCATCGTAGGATTTCATCCGCTGACTGAATCGCCCACTTGTCATTTACGTTTTAGCCCTTGAGCTGATTTCAGATGTGCGGACCCGGTAGTGTTGGCCTACAGCCGCCCGTGTGTCCTGGGTCACGCATGGTTATGGTCTCGACAACACTCGGACTAGCGACCGCCCGCCTGAAAACTTGAGTCTATATAACAGTGGCTTAGGACGTGATAAGCGGGCAGGCCACGATGATTGTCAGGCCTTCGGTCGGGCCGGAAATGGACTGGGTATACGCAGTGGAAAATCGATCCGGACCTGCTTCTCGCGGCTGCTGATACCACTGAGCAATCTCACGCGGCTTTGAGGTACGCCAAAGACCTTCGCCAGAAAGCGTAGCAACTCACGGTTTGCCTTTCCGTCGGTTGGAGGCGCAGCGATCCGAATCTTGAGACGGTCGCCTTGGGGCCCGGCAATCTCGTCGTGGCGAGCCTTGGGCTGAATACGGAGGTTAAGGATCATGTAATCCTCGCTCCAATGACACCATGGAACATTCCCGCAGTTCACAGGCGCTTCTGTTCAGCTGCCGAAGGCTAGACCGGTCAGGAGGGGAATACTAAGCATTTTAATCACCTGCAATCCGAGCAGCGCCAGCAGTGGCGAGAGATCGATCCCCGAAATCGGGGGCAGGATCTGCCGCAGTGGCCGCAAGATAGGTTCATTCAGCGAATAGAGAAGGGCGCTGACTGGGTTATAGGTCCCTGGGCTCACCCAGCTGAGAATGACCTGGATCAGTATGGAAAAGATAAAAATGTTGAAGAGAAGCGCAAGAAGTTCGGCAAGGCTCCAGAAAAGGAGGGTGGCAGGAGCAATGCCAGTGCCGCGAATAGCCAGGATGAGAGCCAGAGCGGCCATCTGGATCAGCAACATGAGGAGAATGGATGCCAGGTCAATACTGCCGACTGGCGGTACGACGCGTCGCAATGGCACCAGCACGGGGTTGGTGATTTTGACTAGAAATTGGCTGACGGGGTTGTAGAAATCTGCGCGCGCCCAAGCCAAAAGGAAACGCAACATCAGCGCCATCACATACAGGCCAAAAAGGGTATTGATAACGAACTCAATTGGATTGGTAAGATAGCTGTTCGACATTGAGTATACCGTCCTGCAAACTTGTCTGCCTTTACCGCGGCGGGTTGCGCGCGCTGGCAAGGTGCGGCTAGCTGCAACAGTCTGCACTACGGTAAGGCACTGCAACCCTCTCAGCTGGCCTAGGAGCCACCGCAAGAGCGGAGCTGTTCACGGGACGTTACGCTAGCTCCTCCCCAGCTGGTTTGCCAGTTCTTCAGAGCGATCCCGGGCGGCTCGCACCGCTTCGCTAATCAGTGCATGCAGGCCGCCTTCTTCAAGGACGCGTATAGCCTGCTCTGTAGTACCCCCGGGGGAGGTTACACGCTCCCGAAGCGTAGCAGGATCATCGGGACTTTCCAAGGCCATTTTGGCAGCGCCAAAGGCAGTCTGTAATGTCAGCAGCCGGGCAGAGCCAGCGTCAAGCCCCAGTTCGGTGCCGACTGACTGCAGGATTTCCATTACCAGCAGGAAATAGGCTGGGCCGCTGCCTGAGACGGCGGTGATCGTATCCATCAATGCCTCATCGTTCAGCCAGAGCGTGAGTCCCACTGCCCGCAGGACAGATTCCGCCAAGTCGCGTTGCTCCTGTGTCACCTGTGCGTTAGCGTAAAGCGCAGTTGCACCACATTGGATAAGCGCCGGCGTATTCGGCATGGCTCGCACGATGCCAGCAGCTTTGCCACCTAGCCAGCGATCGATATCAGATTCACGAATGCCGGCGGCAATCGAAATGACCAAAGTCTTGTTCTGGGCAACTACTTCAGACAGTTGGACTACGACATCATGCAGCACCTGTGGTTTGACCGCGAGGATCAGTGCGTCAGCGTCTCTAGCCGCGGCGATGTTGTCTGTGCCGGATTGTACACTGCAGCGTTTGGCGAGCGCCGTGAGCTGGTCAGGGCTAGGGTCTGATACACGAATCTGCTCGGCAGGATAGCCATCAGCGATTAGGCCTCCAATCAGTGAACGTGCCATGTTGCCAGCACCGATAAAGCTCAGGCGAGGATAAGTCATGATGCGCAAGATACTGGTGCTGGCGGATCCTTACAAGTCTACTCAGCCACGGCCAGGTATTTTATGGTGCCTTGATCCGAAAATGGCGGTGCCTACACGTACTAGTGTGCTGCCTTCGGCGACGGCTGCTTCCAGGTCGTCTGACATACCCATGGACAGTGTATCCAGCGGGAGGCCGCTTTTTTGCAGTCGCAGGAATGTATCGTGAAGTGCGTGGAACGCCGCGCGCCGGCGGCTGACATCGGGTGTCCGGGCGGGAATTGCCATGAGCCCACGCAATTGGAGCCTTGGCAGATCAGCAACCTCGGCGACCAATTCATCAAGTTCCGACACATCAACCCCCGATTTGCTTGGTTCACCGCTGATATTGACCTGGAGGCAGATTTGAAGGTTGGGCAAGGAAGGTGGGCGTTGATTGCTGAGCCTGCGGGCAATTGCAGCCCGGTCGATACTATGAACCCAGTCGAAGTGACTGGCTACGGCGCGTGTCTTATTGGATTGCAGGGGCCCAATGAAATGCCACTCGAGGTTGTATTCAGCGAGCTGTTGGATTTTTCCTCTCGCTTCCTGAATATAGGACTCACCAAAGCGACGTTGCCCGGCCATTGCCGCAGCCAGGATATCGACAGCCGGGAAGGTCTTGCTAACGGCTATCAGCGCAGGCGGGGTCTCACGCCGGTAACGGGCGGCAATCCCAGCGATCTTTTCCTGAACCTGCCGTAGTCGGTCACTGATCTCAGCGCTGCGCTCCTCTGTCATGAGTGGTTATACTGACGTGGTCCGATGGCCAATACTATTAAGGGATTTTCGCCGTGGTCGATAAGCAACGGGATACCCAAAGAACACTATTTGCCGGGGAATCGAATGGATATCGCAGAATTACTTGCATTTAGCGTCAAGAACAATGCCTCTGACCTGCATCTCTCCGCAGGTCTTCCACCGATGATACGTGTCGACGGAGACATTAGGCGTATCAATGTTCCAGCACTCGATCACAAGGCCGTGCACAGTCTCGTATACGACATCATGAACGATAAGCAACGCAAGGACTACGAAGAGTTTCTGGAAACAGACTTCTCCTTCGAGATTCCGAATCTTGCGCGTTTTCGTGTCAACGCATTCAATCAGAACCGCGGTGCGGGTGCAGTTTTCCGTACCATTCCGTCGAAGATTCTGAGCCTGGAAGACCTCGGATGCCCAGCTGTATTCAAAGAGGTTTCGGATCAGCCGCGTGGTCTCGTGCTGGTCACTGGACCGACAGGCTCCGGCAAATCGACCACCTTGGCCGGAATGGTCGATTATATCAACGAAAACAGATTTGAACATGTTTTGACGATCGAGGATCCAATCGAGTTCGTGCACGAGAGCAAGAAATGCCTCATTAATCAGCGAGAGGTGCATCGGGATACGCTTGGTTTTTCCGAAGCGCTGCGATCAGCGCTGCGCGAAGACCCCGACATTGTCCTCGTTGGCGAAATGCGCGACTTGGAGACGATACGGCTGGCACTGACTGCCGCCGAGACCGGACACCTTGTATTTGGTACTCTGCACACCACTTCTGCGGCAAAGACTATCGATCGCGTCATAGATGTTTTTCCGGCAGCCGAGAAATCCATGGTTCGCTCAATGCTGTCGGAATCGCTACGTGCTGTTATTTCCCAGACACTCCTCAAGAAAACCGGCGGCGGTCGTATCGCGGCCCATGAAATCATGATCGGGACACCAGCTATTAGGAACCTGATTCGCGAAGACAAGGTCGCGCAGATGTACTCTGCGATCCAGACAGGCCAGTCGGTTGGCATGCAGACGCTGGATCAGAATCTCCAGGATTTGGTTCGGAAAGGTCTGGTCAGCCGTGGCGATGCACGTAGCAGGGCTGCAAACAAGGAATCATTCCGCTAACCACTGCTCGTATTGGCTAGGCACCAGCCCAAAATGATGCTAGGCCTGCGATTTCTGCGACTTGGGATGCCCGCCAGCGGTCGCTTTTCACTCCCCAGTCCCATCACGTTGTATACTCACGCGGTGATTGCCTAGGCGATTCCGGTCTTAGGGGGCCGGCCGGTGTTGTGTTCACCGTTTTTTTGATACGGCTATAGGTTGGTTGAAAGATCATCAAGCGAATTCTTGAGTAACGGAGGAAGCATTTATGGCATTTCTGAGGAATCTTCTGGCCTTAATCGGTCTGGTGGCAGTAGGTGCCGTGGCTTACGCATGGTTCACTTATGGGTCCCAGCTCCGAGAATTTGATGAGGAATCGCTCGCAACCTACCGTGATATGGCTGCTGTCTTGCTTGACACGGGCAACGCGGCAGAGGCAACGATTTGGAAAGTGCCGGTCGACGAGGGAGCAACGCCACAGGGTGTCGAAGAGGCAATGAAGTTTGCTGCTAACGAGCACAATTTCAAGAACGTGGGTGAACTCCCCTTGTCCGATCAGGTGCAGGCCATGACCGGGGAACCAGCCCGGTTCATGAAGATCTATCTTTATTGCGATCCTCTCATCGCAGCGCGAATGGTTGCCTACAGTGATGCCTATTCTGCTTATCTCCCTTGCCGCATTACTTTACTTGAAGACGATGATGGTAAATATTGGCTAGTTACACTCAACATGGATCTCATGATCCATGGAGGAAAAGCTCTTCCTCCGGAACTTCGCAAAGAAGCGATACAGGTCAAGAAGATTATCCAAGACATCATGAAACGAGGTGCGACCGGCGAGCCTTTCTAGCGAACTTTCAAGATACCGCCGGAAACACCGCACGTGCATCGAACACGGGACCATCGACGCAGACCCGCTTCATGGCGGGTCCGGCTTCTGTCGCAATGAGCACCGTGCAGCCCGCGCAACCTCCCACACCACAGGCCATGAATTCCTCAAGTGAGATCTGGCATGGGACGTTGTAGTCCGACGCCAGTGCTGCAACCGCCGCTAGCATGGGGTGTGGGCCACACGCGAAGATCTCGACCTCATTACGCTGGTCAGGTAAGAGGTTGTCCAGCCAGATGCGAGCCAGATCCGTGATGTATCCTTCGAAACAGCCCGGATAACCCTGCAGACTTGTAAGCCTACTCGGGATACCCCAATCTTCCAGTAGCGGCATGGCCGCAATGGTGTCCTCGGGAACTCCGGATACAAGGATGCGGGAAGGTTGTGCGCGGAACGGGAAGGGTATCTCCGAGCCCATCAATACCAGGGGTTGACAGCACGCATCTGCCCTCATGTGTTCGGCCAGAAAGATGATGGGCGGTATCCCCACACCGCCACCCAATAAGAGTGGTCGGGAACACCAGCTATGGGGGCAGAAGGGTTGCCCGATCGGACCCAGCAGGTTTACGAAATCACCTCGCTTGCGGCGGGCGAGTAGCTCCGTGCCGGTGCCGACCACCTTATAAAGAAAATCCACCCAGCCCTCGTCGGGATCCGCGCGCATGATCGAGAGGGGTCGGCGCATTGGTAGCAGGGGGTCACACTGGAGATGTGCAAAACTGCCCGGCGCAGCGGTTGCCGCACATGCCGGTGCGTTAAGCCTCAAAAGAAACTGACCCGCTGGCAGGGCCGTATGGGAAACCACTGGTGCATCCTCCACAACAATGGTGTCCCGGTGCGATCTTTCTCCGTTCGTTGTCATCGCTCAGTTCGTCGCCAATACCATATCAACTGTGGCAATAAGCCACGCTGCCATTCAGCAGGGTATGTGTCACACGTCCTGACAGTTCCCATCCTGCAAAAGGCGTATTATGTCCCGCGCTCAAGAAACGATCAGGTTGGACACACCAAGATTGTTGAGGATCGACGACTATCACATCAGCAGGGGCGCCGACTGATAGGCTGCCAATCCCAGATTTACTGATGTCCAGAATACGCGCCGGTCCGGAGGTAAGCCGTTCGATTCCCTCGGACAGCGTCAGGACTTTGTCATCGACCAGCCGTAGGGTCAGCGACAGCAGCGTGTCAAGGCCCGAGATGCCGGGTTCCGTATCGGGGAACGGGGCCAGTTTTGCGTCCGGCTCATGAGGCTGATGATCGGAACAGATGACGGAAAGTGTGCCACGCGCAACACCTGCCCGCAGTGCCTCCCGATCCCGCTGCGTGCGGAACGGCGGCGCCACATGGCACCGGCCGTCAAAATCAACGATGTCGTTCTCGGTCAGGAAAAGATAGGGTATTGCGACGTCGGCCGTGATCGGAAGCCCATCATATTGGGCACGCGCAACCATTTGTACCGAGCGCGCCGTTGTCAGGCGGCAAAAGTGGGCACGGACACCGGTCTGTTCAATAAGGGCGAGGTCCCTTGCTACCGCAGCCGTCTCTGCAGCTGCCGGTATGGCTGGCAGCCCCATTCTCGTTGCTATGGCCCCCTCATGCGCACATCCGCCATTAGCGAGATATGGGTCTTGGGCATATAGAAATACGGTCAGTCCAAAGGTTGCTGCGTATTCCATCGCCCTTCGTTCTACCAGAGTATTCTGTATTGGCTTCCTGGCATTTGATACGCCGGGACAACCGGCGGTTTTCAATGCAGCCATCTCGCTGAGGTGCTCGCCCAGCAGGCCCTGAGTGAGAGCGCCCAGTGTGAGTACGCGCGCATAAGCGGCAATGCCGGCCTGGTGCCGGATTAACTCGGCGACCGCTGGTGTATCGATAACCGGATCGGTATCCGGTGGGCAGCAGAGCGTCGTAATGCCGCCGGCCGCAGCCGCATAGGTTTCACTCTGTATATTGGCTTTCTGCTCCTGGCCCGGTTCACGCAAGTGGGCGCAAAGATCCACAAGACCGGGACAGACAATCTTATTTCGGGCATCAATCTGTTCTTCAGGGATCCAGGCTGTCGTGGGCGGTTCACCCACCGAGATCACCTTGCCGCTGTCAATGAACAAATCAGCAACCTCGTCGAGTTCATTGGCCGGATCGATGATCCGGCCATCACGGATTGCGAGGCGTTCGACAGGGCTATGGGCTTTTTCGTGCACTGGATTATCTGTTATTCGTTCAGCGTTGTCTGGCTTCGCATGGCAAGGGACATAACTGCCATGCGTACGGAAATGCCATGGGTTACCTGCTGCAAGATGACAGAATGGGGCCCATCTGCAACCTTGGAATCAATTTCTACCCCCCTGTTAATAGGGCCTGGATGCATCACGATAACATCCTGCTTTGCCTGCGCCAGTCGTTCCCTTGTAAGCCCGAAAAGATGGAAGTATTCATGTTCGCTAGGCAGCATTGCGCCCTGCATGCGTTCCCGTTGCAGCCGCAGCACGATAATGACATCTACATCCCGGATGCCTTCATTGAGGTCATGAAAAACATGCGCTCCCAGGGTTTCTGCATCGGCTGGAATTAACGTGCGTGGCGCAATGACACGGACCTCCCCCGTATTAAGCAGATTAAGCGCGTGAATTTGGGATCGCGCAACACGGGAGTGCATGATGTCTCCGACGACAGCGACGCGCAGGCGGCCGAAGTCGGGTCCCTTTTTCCGACGGATGGTAAACATGTCAAGCATGGCCTGGGTGGGGTGTGCATGGCGTCCGTCGCCGGCGTTGATGACGCTGATATGTGGTTGAGCATGGCGAGCGATAAAGTGCGCGGCACCACTACTTGAGTGTCTGACCACAAACATATCGCAATGCATTGCCTCAAGGTTACGCAAAGTATCGAGTAGTGTTTCTCCCTTTACCGTACTGGAGGCATCAATATTTATATTGAGAACATCTGCCGATAGGCGTTTTGCGGCAAGCTCGAAGGTCGTCCGGGTTCTCGTACTTGCCTCAAAGAACAGGTTGACGATGGTCTTGCCCCGCAATAGCGGTACTTTTTTCACAGACTGCTCGGTAACCCCTGCAAAGGATTCCGCCGCATCCAGAATATCGGTGAGGATTTGATAATTAAGACCCTCAATTGTCAGGAAATGATGTAAGCGACCCTTCTTGTCCAGCTGCAGATCCGGCGCGCTCATGTTGTTCTTTGTATCTGCAACGCAAGCGGATCCGGTCCCGTGAGCTTTACATGTTCTCCGAGGCCCAGATCGATTTTTCGCCCGACCACGCTGGCTTCTATGGGGAGTTCCCGTCCGCTGCGCTCGACCAGGACGGCAAGCATGATTGATGCCGGGCGGCCGTAATCGAACAATTCATTCATTGCCGCCCGCACCGTTCGGCCTGTATGGAGTACATCGTCAACCAATATGATGTGACGGTCATCGACAGAAAACGCAAGCTCGGATGGTCGCACCTGGGGATTCATACCTATTCGGGTGAAGTCATCCCGATAAAAGGAAATATCCAGATTCCCCAATGGCACGTTTATATCCAAGAGTTCGTGCAATCGTTTCGCGATCCATACGCCGCCTGTATGGATTCCAACCATCGCCGGATCGGTGAGGTGCCGGCGCTGTAATTCCTGCCGGATCTTTTCAGCCATCGCACTGATAAGTGTCTGAACGCTGTCAGTTGTCAAGACTAATGTTTCTCCCTCTGATCAAGCCAATTTTGCAGGATAATCTGCGCCGCAATCTGATCAACATCGACTGTGTTGCACCTGGGTTGCTCTTTCATCAACCGCTCTGCTTCATAAGAAGTCAGTCGTTCGTCCACCAGGTGTACCGGCAAGCCGTAACGGCCCTGGAGGCGGCGTGCGAAGCGCCTTGCTTTTGTGGTAATGTTCTGCTCTGTTCCGTCGAGATGGCATGGCAGTCCTACCACGAGTGCGGCTGGCTGCCACGTCGTGATGATATGTTCCACTTCGTCCCAGTCTGGCTGTCCGTCCCGGGCAGCAAGCGTAGCCAGAGGGGATGCCATTCTGGTGACAGACTGGCCTACCGCGACACCAATCCGCTTGTACCCAAAGTCGAATGCTAACAAGGTTTCCGTTGCCAATGTGTGTTCAGTCGATGTGGGGTAATCAAATCTGCTATGCGTGGCCCACATCCCCGGACAATAGACTAAGATCGACACCAAGTGAGGCTGCAGCAGCAGACCAGCGCTGCTCATGGGGCATATCAAATACTATCTTTGGGTCGGCTGGGCCGCTCAGCCAGGCATTCTGGGCAATTTCTTGTTCAAGTTGACCAGCCGCCCATCCGGCATAGCCCAGCGCAACCAGGTTTTTCTCAGGTCCGTGATGTCCCGCGATCGCGGTGAGGATATCCTGGGAGGCGGTGACGCCAAACGCATCGGTGATCTTGAGGGTTGCCTCCCAGTTGCCGAGCGGGGAGTGAAGTACAAATCCACGTTCGGGTTGGACCGGGCCGCCCTGGAATACGGGTTGGGTGGCAATCAGCGGGTCGGTGGTTTCAATTTCCATGTGCCCGAGAATCTCACCGAGTGTCATATCAAGCGGCCGATTGATAACGATCCCCATTGCACCATCCGCATCGTGCTCACAGATATAAGTTACTGTATGGAAAAAGTTTGGATCTGCCAGCCCAGGCATGGCGATTAGGAAATGATTGGTCAGGTACGGACTGTCGCGCATGTAAGATAGTATCGGGTAGCAGGTAGCTGGCTGCAAGTGCTTGATGGGGTGCGGTGCTCTGTGGATGTCGTTGTGTCGCAGCCGGCAAGACCAGATCCACGGAGTATACTAGTGTAGAGTCCCAGACATACGTTTAGTTATGATAGAATTGGCATCCATGAGAATGCCAATGAAAGTTACAGTGACCGAAGCGGACCGACGCACATTACAGGGATGGATAAAGAGCCGAGCGGTGGGGCCAAAGCAGAAATTGCGGGCCAAGATCGTTTTGATGAGCGCGGATGGCCTGGCGACCAGCCGGTTGATGCAAAAGCTCAAAGTGAGCAATCCGACGCTAAACCTTTGGCGCCGCCGCTATCAGGAAGAAGGTATCGAGGCACTGGTAAAAGGTAAAACGCGAGCACCTGGTACGCCTCCGCTCCCGCAAGAGAAAGTGCAGGAAGTCCTGACGCTGACGATGACCGGAAAACCGACTGGCGCCACGCACTGGAGTTGTCGAACGATGGCCGAGCAGGTTGGTATCTCAAAAACGTCGGTTAATCGAATTTGGTGTGAACACAAGCTCAAGCCGCATCGGGTCAAGGGGTTCAAGGTATCAAATGATCCGTTGTTCGAAGAGAAACTGCGGGATGTGATCGGGCTGTACATGAATCCACCCGAAAAAGCGATTGTGTTTTCAGTGGATGAGAAAAGCCAAATCCAGGCCTTAGATCGTACTCAGCCCGGTTTACCCATAAAATCAGGGAAAGCGGGCACGATGACGCACGATTACAAACGTCATGGAACGACAACGCTGTTTGCGGCTCTCAATGTTCACGATGGAACCGTCATCGGTGAGTGTTTGCCGAAGCACCGCAATGATGAGTTTCTTAAATTTCTCAAGCGACTCGATAAGCAAACGGCTAAGAACCTGGATGTGCATTTAATCGTCGACAACTATGCCACGCACAAGCACCCTAACGTTAAAGAGTGGTTGGCCAAGCACGCACGTTTTCACATGCACTTCACGCCAACATCTGCATCATGGGTGAATCTGGTGGAACGTTTCTTCCGAGACATCACCGAAGATCAGATCCGTCGAGGTGTTTTCCGCAGTGTCGACGAGTTAAAACAAGCAATCATGAAATATTTGGATCACCGCAACGCTAATCCCAAGCCTTATCACTGGACAGCTCCACCTGAAACAATTCTGGCGAAAGTCGCCAAAGCTAAAGAAAGGTTAGGGACGGTGCACTAGTGGCTCTGCAATTGATAGCTGTTTAAGAATTCCCAGGTTCGCGTGATGTGCAGGATGTCTGTGTCCTTGCGGATGTCTTCCGGCAACGGTGGAAAAGGCGCCGCCAATTGCACGATTCGTATGGCAGCGTCGTCCAGCGCTTTATGGCCCGATGGCCGAAGCAACGTAATATTCTGTATGGTTCCATCCTGATTAAGCGCCACATCCAGAAGCAGACTTCCGGAGAGATCCTTACGGCGGGCTTCGTCTGGATAATTCAGATTTCCAATTCGCTCTACCTTTGCAATCCAATCGTTCATGTAATTCGCATACTTGAACTCGCGGGTGCTCGGCGTGATAAAGGTTTGTCGGGGTCGCTTTGAATAGGCCTGCGACGACTGACGCAGTTGCTCGTCCAGACTGATCATCTCCATGCTGCGATTGATCAACTCTGCTGCGGTGACCTGTTTGTCGCGCATGGCTTCGGGTTTGGAGACCTGTGCTTTCCGCTCGGCTTTCTGGACAGAGAGCTCCTGTGGTGTGGGCTGAGGTTCGATCGCGGAATGTGGGGCGTTAACCACACTGGCTGGCTGCGGTGTTGTTGGGGTAACCCGTTCGGACATATTTCCACCGCCCTCCTGACTCGTTGCTGCCAGATAATCAGCGTCTTCAGGAGGCGGCGTCTTGCGCTTGGGAACGATGGCGATATCTAGAGTCGTAAGTGTCTCATCAACGGGTTTGCCTTCGGGGGGAGAAAAACCGACGCCGAGAATCAGTAAGGCATGCAAAGCAGCAGCCAGGAGGAGGCTGATGATAAACCGATCATCTTGATGGTTGCTGCTGGGAAGGAGGGAACTCATTCCTACCTATGTCTCAGAAACCCTCAATTGCCTGAGCATGCATTATAGCATCGCCAACGGCTGGTTGAAGTGCTTATTTATAAGGTTCGCAGCCGGCGCTTCTTATCCAGCACATCCATCAACTGACCAGCAATGTCCAGCCCAAACAAGGCGTCGAGTTCACGGATACAGGTTGGGCTCGTTACATTGATTTCGGTAAGGTAGTCGCCGATCACATCCAGGCCAACGAACAAGAGTCCCTTCTCTCTTAAGGTCGGCCCGACCTGCGCACATATCCAGAGATCACGGGCACTCAGCGGGACGCCTTCACCGTGCCCGCCCGCCGCCAGATTGCCGCGTGTCTCGCCAGGTGCTGGAATCCTGGCCAGCGCGTAGGGTACTGGCTTGCCGTCAATTACCAATATACGCTTGTCTCCGGCAGCAATCTCTGGGATGAAGCGCTGCGCCATGGCGAAGCGCGAGCCGCGGTGGGTGAGAGTCTCGATGATGACGGAGGTGTTCGCATCACCGCTCGCCACACGGAAGACTGATTCACCGCCCATGCTGTGCAAGGGCTTCAGAACAATATCACCCTGCTCCTCAAGAAAGGCCCGGATCTGCTGCTCATTGCGGGTTACCAGCAATGGTGGGAAGCAGTTCGAAAACCAGGTCGTATAGATTTTCTCGTTCGCATCGCGGATCGCCTGTGGACGGTTAACGATCAGGGTTCCCGCTGACTCGGCGCGCTCAAGAATATGGGTAGCGAAAAGATATTCCATGTCGAACGGCGGGTCTTTTCGCATGAGCAGGATATCCAATCTGTCCAGAGGGGTGATATGGGCCGCACCCAGTTCGAACCAGTTATTGGAATTGTCCTCAACACGCACCGGGCACATCGTCGCGTAGGCACGAGCATCGCGCAGGAAAATATCGGATTGTTCCATGTATAGCAACTCCCAGCCACGCTGTTGTGCGGCGAGCAGCATGGCAAAGCTGCTATCTTTATTGATATTTATGGAATCGATAGGGTCCATGACGATGCCCAATCGCATTGGCCGCATCACGGTTGTTCCGCCAGTTCGCGCGCTGCGGCGAGCAATGCGAGCCGGGCCATCACGCCATAGGCGTAGAATCGGTTCGGTTCGTCATCGGGGTAGCGGGTCTGGTCAGGATTGATACAGGATTCAACAAATGCCAGTGGCTTGAATTGCATGCCAGGCGCGTTTAGGTTTTCGTTGGGCCCGCGTTGGGTATGAATGCGATAAAAACCACCGACCACAAAATGTCCAATCATGTAGACAACCGGCTCGGCAACAGCCAATTCGACGCCCCAGGTTTCGAAGGTATACACCCCCTCCTGCAGTAATACCCTGGTTACGTTCGTACCTCCTTTCATTGAAGATAGCTTATTGCGTTGTTTCCGGTTTAGGCTGCGCACCTCATCGGCGCTATGGACGGATATAATCCCCATACCATAAGTTCCAGCATCTGCCTTTATAACCACAAAGGGTGGTTTGTCAATGGCATATTCATCGTACTTACTCTGGATCTTCGCCAGTAGCCTCTCGACATTCTGAGCGAGACAAACCTCTCCTTCTCCGTGCTTGAAGTCGAGTTCTCCGCAGTTGCGTGACAAGGGATCAATCAGCCAGGGATCAATATCAAGGAGCGACGAAAATTCCCTGGCGACATCCGCATAGTGAGAAAAATGTTTCGACTTAAGGCGTTTCGACCAGCCAAGATCGAGTGGTGGGATAACAGGCTGGTCTAGCCCTTCAAGTATTTGGGGGTGGCCACCGATTAGATCATTGTTAAGCAGCACGAGGCAGGCCTCAAATCCTGCAACGCCGAGTCTGTTTCCGAACCGAACCAGTGGTTCAATCTGCACGCTCCGGCCAGAGGGGAGCGCAAAGTCTTGTGTGTTTGCCAAGTCCGGGCGCAATGACCCGACGCGAACCTCATAACCAGACTTATGAATAATATCGCGCAGCGTTGCCAGACTTTCCAGGTAAAACAGGTTTCGGGTGTGGTCCTCCGGGATTAACAACACATTGGCTGCCGATTCGCATGTCTGCTCCAGAACAGCTTGCATCGCCTGAATACAGAGTGGCATGAACGCCGGATTCAGATTGTTGAAGCCGGCAGGGAACAGATTTGTGTCGACCGGCGCAAGCTTAAAGCCCGCATTGCGGAGATCCACTGATGTATAAAAAGGGGGGGGTGTTTTCCGCCATTCACGCCGGAGCCAGGCCTCAATGCGATTTTGCTCTTCGAGCAAGAGCGACTCGATCTGGAGCAACGGTCCGGTAAGTGCAGTCGTCAGATGAGGGACGGTGGGAAGGAACTCGGTAGCCATAAAGTTTGTGCAACGGTGGACGCTATTGATTCCGATGGAACGCATCATACCAGCTGGGAGTCCCAAGCGGTTCAGCGTCTTGCCGGAAATTGGCGATGCGGAGTGCCAGAACGGACTTGCCAATGGCTGGATCAGTATTTTGACAATGATTGTGAGACCACATCTTACACTGCTGCCAACAAGATAAGGGAAACCGTCAGGAGCGAAGCTACTGTCATGCCGGACATTCTACCATCGAAACCAGAGGACGACCTTTCCGTCGATGCGACGGAGGCCAGCGTGGCCGAGGATACCCTGACTGGGTTGCGCGTCATGGTCATTGACGACAGCAAAACCATCCGTCGAACCGCGGAAACTCTCCTCAAAAAAGCAGGTTGCGAGGTTGTCACTGCGACCGACGGCTTCGAAGCCTTAGCCAAAATCGCTGATCAGAAGCCTGACATCATATTCGTAGACATCATGATGCCGCGCCTGGACGGTTACCAGACATGTGCGCTCATCAAAAATAATGGCCTTTATAAGAAAACCCCCGTGATCATGCTTTCGAGCAAGGACGGTCTATTTGATCGGGCGCGCGGCCGGATCGTGGGTTCTGAGCAATATCTGACAAAACCCTTTGCGAAAGAGGAGTTATTAGGCGCGATCAAGCGCCACGTTACGCAATCCTAGAGAAAAACGCCGGTGACGTTGAAGTACGGGGCTTATCCCGTTCTTGTCGCCGGCGCCAGCAGGCTGGTTGGTAACCAAGCTGATTCGTATTGAGGAACGCGGGTCGGATAAATCTGGTGTTTAAGGTCAGTTCAAAGGAGACAAAACATGGCTTGCATCTTGATCGTTGATGATTCTCCCACGGAGGTGCATGTGCTGAAGAGCATACTGGAAAAGAACGGTTACAACGTTCTGACAGCGAGCAGCGGAGAAGAAGGGATTGAGAAAGCCAGGCAAGAGTTGCCGGACCTGGTGCTGATGGATGTCGTGATGCCCGGTCTGAACGGATTCCAGGCGACCCGCCAGCTGACTAATGGTGCGGAGACGGGAGCTATCCCGGTCATCATCTGCACGACCAAAGACCAAGAAACGGACCGGGTATGGGGCCTTAGGCAAGGTGCGAAGGGTTACATTACAAAACCGGTAACTGAAGGCGATTTGATCGGAAAGGTCAAGGAAGCGTTGAGCGTCTAGACTGTATCCAAATAGGGAGATCCACACGAAATGGAGGTATCGCACGCAAAAACTCCAGTGGAAGTGCTGGTGGAACTTGAGCAGCGTTGGCGCACCCACGCGCGCGAACTTCCACGGCAGATTGAGGTCAAGGACGATTGGCTGGGAATAGGTTTTCGCCTCGGAAAGTATCGTCTCGTCGCGCCGCTTGGCGAGGTGATCGAGATATTGACCTATCCCGGTGTCTCTAAGGTGCCAGGCGCCAAGAGTTGGGTGAGGGGCATTGCGAACGTGCGTGGCAACCTGCTCCCCATAATGGACCTGCACGACTATCTCAAGGGCCGAGTGGCGACTCCAACTCGTTTGACACGGGTCTTGGTTATTGACTGCAACGGCGTTCTGTCGGGACTCGTTGTCGATGAGGTCCTGGGGCTGCGACACTTTCTTAGTGAGGAGCGAACAGATGTCACATCAATTGATGACGAAGCGTTCGCGCCGTATCTGAGTTTTGGCTTCCGGTCGGGCGACCAGAACTGGGCTGTCTTCAGCACGCGTGCGCTGGTAGAAAGCCCGCAGTTTATGCAAGCAGCTGTCTGAGCGATGTTCTTCGACCGAGCATGGAAAGACAGGTTTTGCGTTTGAATGAAGGGGTATACCCAATACGTATTTTGTAACGGGACTCAACAGGGTCAGGAGAAACAGCGATGAGTGCACGACAAGCAGGAGCAGCCAGGAAAGGCGCAAGTAAGCGGCTTATTTACCTTGTTGTTGGTTTGATGGTCTCCGCTGCCGCGAGCTTCGGAACTTTCATTTACGTTGGTCAACAGGCGGAATACGACCAGACATATGTCAACCTGACCAGTGAAGAGCAAGTGCTGTCCCAGCATATCGCCAAACTTGCTTTGGCTGCATCTGGCGGTGACGCGGTGGCCTTCGAACAACTCGCGATAGACCGCAGCCGCTTCGCTGAAACACTCGAATACCTTGCCAAAGGAAACACGGCAATCGCTTTGCCACAGAGTGATGAGGCATTGGCGGAATCGTTATCACAGGTCCAGAGTATATGGGAACGCTACAGCACCGATGTCGATATGGTTCTGGCTGGCAAGGAGATGGTCCTGTTTCTGACGGAAGCGGTCGCGGCGATAAACGAGGTGATGCCTCAGCTTGTCGCGAACTCGGAAGAGATCGTCAACATCCTTGTTGCTAAGAACTCGTCGCCCAAGCTGGTAAGTATCGCCAGCCGCCAGTTGATGTTGAGCCAGCGTATCGTGAATAACGTTAACCAGGTATTGACTGGGAAGAATACCGAAACGGCAACCGAAGTGTTTGTGCATGATGTTGAAGAATACGGTGTCGCGCTAGAAGGGATGGTTCGTGGCAACACTACCGTCGCTAAGATAAAAGACAAGGCTATCCAGGCTAAGCTTTTTGACGGCTCGATGCTGTTCAAGGTTGTTGCCGACTATGTTGGTGAGATTCTGGGAACTTCAGAGGATCTGATTGCCATTCAACAGGCTGCGGCGCGGCTCTCACAAACGAGTGACAGTATGTTCGATGCTAGTGCAGATTTGCAGTCCGCCTACCAGACCGCCGCCAGTCGCCGTGCTGTAAGGATCGAACACGCGTATGTTGCTGGCGTTCTTGGGCTGTTCTTCCTGTTTTGGCTGGGTTATGCGCTGGTCGACGACGCGCGTCAGCGTGGCCGTGCTGCAGAAGAAACCAATCGGAAGAACCAGGAGGCAATTCTCCGTCTGTTGGACGAGATGGGAAACCTGTCGGATGGGGACCTGACGCGGTATGCGACAGTAACAGAAGATTTTACAGGTGCCATTGCTGACTCGATAAATTATACCATCGATGCAATTCGCGAAGTGGTGGAAACGATTAACAAAACGTCCGAGCAGGTATCGCACGCAGCAGAACAGACTAAACGGACAGCTGTGAGCCTGGCTAATGCAAGCTCTAACCAGGCCGAGCAGATTACATCTGCAAGTACTGCGATCAATGAGATGGCGAGCTCGATTGATGAGGTCTCGCAGAACGCGCGGGAATCGACAGAGGTCGCCCACAAAGCGGTCGAGATTGCGAATAAAGGCGGTAAGACGGTGCGGCGTACGATTGAGGGCATGGACAGCATTCGGGAACAGATCCAGGAAACCTCGAAGCGTATTAAGCGGCTCGGTGAGAGTTCGCAGGAAATTGGCGATATCGTTGAACTTATTAACGATATCGCCGAGCAGACAAATATTCTTGCTTTGAATGCTGCTATCCAGGCAGCGATGGCCGGTGAGGCAGGCCGAGGCTTTGCGGTGGTTGCGGACGAGGTGCAACGGCTTGCAGAGCGGTCAGCAAACGCGACGAAACAGATCGAGGCACTGGTCAAGACAATTCAGACCGATACCAATGAGGCCGTCATCTCGATGGAACAGAGTACAGCCGGCGTGGTAAACGGGGCCCATCTTGCAGAGGATGCCGGCGATGCGTTGGACGAGATTGTGAACGTCTCCACGCGACTCGCAGAGCTCGTCGACAATATCTCCAATTCTGCGAGCCAGCAATCCGCGGCGGCGGCGAATATCTCCGACACCATGAATGCGATCCAGGAGATTACAACCCAGACCAACGCTGCTACCAACGAGACAGCGTCATCGATTGGTAACCTAAGCAAGCTGGCGGGCGGCCTCCGCAAGTCTGTAGCCGGATTCACGCTCCCAGAATAAATCAGGTCACTAGGAATCTCATCGAGAAGGCGGAAGCGGATATGTACCGCAGGAAGGGTGTCCGCACGGATATCGTCCGAGGGGAGTGGTCTGCCGCTCTGGATGATGGGGAACGCGCGTCCTGGCAGCGCCGTCTTGAGCAACCAAGCAGCATAGTGATTTCGGGAGACCGAAAACGTTGTCTGGCAACAACCTTGCGATCACGCATGCGAACTCTGAGTCCCCAGATCTGTCGAAACTACTCTGAACATCTTGACTCTGGCAGGAAGGTATGGTCTGAGTGGCAGCGTCCAACAAGCGGCGTCACAGTTCACGTGGGAGCATCCTTCAGGGATAAGGCTTCGCGCGACTTTGTCAAAAATATGTATCGCCCGAACAGACTCAAGGAGAAAACAAAGGGTACTAGATTGCGCGCTTGGCGCTCCGGTTTGAGATTGTCCATGGTTTGCGGCGTCGAGTCCGTGTTTTGCAGTTCTACGCTGCTGATCTCGAGCACCTTTCCACGGAAGACCTGGATATGAGTTTCTGCCAAAACACATTTGTCGACATCGCACGACCGCAACCAATGACAGTCGTGAGGATGCCGGCAGAATGTCTTGTGCCAGGCGGGCTCACCATGCGGGGAAAGAGCGATGTGGGGATTTCGTCACACCTGGATATGGTGTGGGTCCGTCGGCCGGGTACACTCACCTGTCTGCGGCAAAACCCGTGCACCAAAACGGCGAAGGAACAAGCATGAACGAAGCCATCGATTTTAATACACTAAAGTGGTTAAAGCGTGAGCTTGACGAAACGCTTACCCAGGCGCGGCACGCGCTCGAAGCCCATGTTGAGCAGCCCGACGATAAGGTATCGCTCGGGGAATGCGCACAGCATCTCCATCAGGTGACGGGCACACTGCGCATGGTTCAGCTTCATGGCGCTGCGTTGCTTGCTGAGGAGATGGAGGCTCTCATTCAAGGACTTGCCGATCAAAAGGTCGCCCAAGTTCAGGCGGCCGATGAAATTCTCATGCGGTCGCTGTTGCAGCTTCCGGATTATCTGGATCGCCTGATACGAGGACATAGCGACGTTCCTCTGGTCTTGCTACCGTTACTCAATGATCTGAGGGCAGTGCGCGGAGAGAATCTCCTGTCAGAGAATGCGCTGTTCCAGCCTGACTTGTCGCGTCCACTACCGACGGCTGTGCGTGCGTGCCACGAGCCTGATTGTGAACTGATGACGCTTGGGCGCGCGCTGCGACACCAGTATCAGCTGGCACTACTGGCATGGTACCGTGACCCAGATGCGGGCGATGCCCTACGACAAATGTGTGAAGTGGTCGAGCGACTCCAGCACGTCTCGCGTTTTGAACCCGTAAGCCGGTTGTGGTGGGCAAGTGGCGGGCTTATCCAGGCCCTAATACACGACCTGCTCGAGCCCAGCATGGCAACCCGCCTGCTGCTCGGGCAGGTGGACCGGCAGATCAAACGATTGCTTGAAGAGGGCGAAGAGGCCCTGGCGGTAGAGCCATCTCTGGATCTGCTTAAGAATTTGCTTTTCTATGTCGGGCGCGCGACGGGGGGCAATCCCCAGGTCGATGCGATAAAGGAGGTCTATGGTCTCGAGGGCCTGTTGCCGGCCGAAAACGAGATCGAAGAAGCGCGCCAGAGCCTTCACGGTCATAACGCGGAACTGATGGCGACGGTTTCAACAGCTATCAAGGAAGACATTGCGCGCGTGAAGGACAGCCTTGATCTCTTTAGTCGTAGTGAAGGCAAAGTGTCGGCAGACCTTCGCCCGTCCGTAGACTTATTGCGTCGCATAGCAGATACGCTTGGCATGGTGGGGCTCGGCGATTTGCGGGAAACGGTGCTCGCACACGTGGAGTTTGTTGGTGAACTAACGGATACCGGCCGTGAAGTGGATGAGTCCGAGTTCATGGATCTCGCTAGTAGCCTGTTGGTTGTAGAGGCGTCTCTCGATGGGTTGTCGAGTAGCGGTGTTGGACTCTCTAGCACGATGTCGCGTACGGCGGATACATCGGGAGGGCTGGGGCTTCAGGGAGCCGAACTGGAGCATCTGCGGGCTGTGGTCGCCGAAGAGGCACTGCGCGATCTCGCGCTAGCAAAGGATGCGATTGTTGGCTTTGCCATCGAGGCAATTGATTTTGATCGGTTGACAACCGTTCCCCAATTACTCAATCAGATTAAAGGAGGATTGCTGTTGCTGTCGGAATTGCGGGCGGCCGATCTGATTGACTCTGTTTCAAGGTACCTTGTGACGGACCTTCTGTCAGAGCGTGTCACTCCTGATCGAGAGTCACTTGATTACTTGGCCGACGCCATATCCAGCCTAGAGTACTATCTGGAAAACCTGTGCGAGAGCCGGGTGCTCAGTGAGTCCGTATTGGAGGTCGCAGATGATCGTGTAGGACGGCTCGGTTACCCACGGGAGGGTTCGGGTGCCGCCGAGTCTTCATTGTCAGGGGAGCCGGGCGATGACGGGATGGGTGCCGAAGTACAGCCGCCCCATGATGCTGCGACAGAGTTGGCCGACAGTAGCGAAGCCACTGAAGGAGCAGCTGTGTCGGTGGGTAGGGAGCAGGCTAGCGGCGATGGGACCGATTACCTCGAGCCAGCGGCTGACATGGCTTATGAGGGTACCCTTGATTCGGCAACCGAGGTCGCGGTACTTGACGGTCTCAGCGACGGCCATGCGACTGATGAGGTAATTTCCGATGTCGACGTTACAGCAACGGTGAAAGACGCTGCTGAGGCCGTAGAAGACAGTACCGCGCCCGGTGGTGCAGAGATACATGAACAGGAGACGCAGTCCGGGTCGGTCGAATACGCCCCCACTGATGCAAATTGCGGATTGGATGCGGAAGATGGCGGCTACTCGATACTTGAAGGTGAGGTTGACGAGGAGATTCTGGAGATTTTCCTGGAAGAAGCCGAGGAAGAGGGGGGCAAGCTTTCGGAAGAGTTTCCGAAGTGGTACAGCGATCCTGAGGACAAGGAGTCCCTGGGTACCATGCGCCGTTCTTGGCACACGCTCAAGGGTAGTGGCCGGCTGGTCGGTGCTATGCGCATTGGCGAGTTTGCCTGGGCGTTCGAGAATATGTTGAACCGGATAATCGACGGAACAGTCAATCGTAGCGATGCCGTCTGTGATCTGCTCGGTCAAGCGGTTGACGCTCTTCCCAAATTGATCGAAGAGATTCGTTCTGGAACGCGGCAAGCGAACATTCTCGAACTCATGATCAATGCTCAGGCCGCAGGTCTTGGCGAAGATACCTCCGTAGCATCGGCGGAACCCGAGCATTTCAGCACAGATGACCAGACGGAAAACAGCAGCGATATAGAGACGCAGGTTTCAGCGACCACCGGCAATAGCGAGCATGGTGTCGACGGCGTTGATCCGGTGCTTATGGACATCTTTGTTGCAGAGACGCGAGTCCATCTCGCGACGGTACGTGGGTGTCTAGAGCATGGCGCTGACGAAGCGGAGATCCCGGTCAGTGAGGAACTGGCTCGTGCGCTGCATACTCTGCGTGGCAGTGCTTACCAGGCAAACGTGAATGTGATCGCGGAGATTGGAGAAGCTGCAGAGAAGTACGTTAAGGAGCGCCTTGCTAATCAAGCAGGTATTCAGGCCGAAGGACGCGAAGTGCTTCTCGCTGCCGCCGCGACGGTGGAGGACATAATCGGACAGATACAGACGTCGTCGGACACCTGGCCGAACAACGCCGAAATGCTCGAACGGATCGCTCGGCTCCCCAGAGTGCCAGACGCCAGCGCAAGACCTGCCGGCGCAGTTGTGACGCATATGGATGTCGCCTCTGTGGGTGACAGTGCCCTGCCGATCAATCAAGTGCAGATTGAGCAGGAACTTCACGTCGGCAAGTCTATTGATATCCATTCCGGCGAGCCGGCGGAGCCAGGCGATGTGTCGGAAAACATTCCAGCTGATGCGGCAAAGCCAGCGGAAGCGAATGACGCGGCGGAGACAATCTCAGATGAGACGGGGTTGCCACAGATCGGCGCGGTTTACCAGCAGATTGACTACCATGATCTTGATGAAGAACTGGTTGACGTCTTCCTGGAGGAAGGTGCTGAAATACTTGCGAGTTTCGAGCAAGGGTTGCATACGTGGATCCACGCTCCCGAAGATATGGGGCTGATCCCAGGATTGCAGCGTGATCTGCATACGCTCAAGGGTGGTGCCAGGATGGCGAGTATTGCCGCGCTTGGCGATTTAAGCCATGCGCTCGAATCGGCACTGAATGCTGTTGTGGACGGGCAAGTTATCGCTGGCCCGGAGCTGTTCGATGTCCTGCATACTGCGCAGGACCACTTAGTCGACCTGCTTGAAGCCGTGCGTCATCGCGCTCCTCTGGTAAGTCCACAGGGAGTTCTCGATCGGCTCGAGGCGCTGCGGGGCGCATTGGGCGGTGATGCTGGTTGCGAGACCGAGGTCGAGCATACGATGCGTCCGTTGGCCTCGTCACTGCCGCCGGTTCCTGAGTCGGTGGGAGAGTTAGCGACGGTAAGCGGGGCGGCAACAGACCGGCACCAGCCAACGTTAGCCGCTGAATCCGCGAACGAAGATCATCAAGCTGTTACCCGTGGTCCTCAGGAACTCGTGCGGATTCGTGCCGACTTGCTCGATGATATGGTCAATTACGCTGGCGAGATCAGCATCTACCGGTCACGCCTGGAACAACAAATAGGTACCTACCGCTACAACCTCATCGAGCTGGGGCAGACCGTCGAACGCTTACGGGAGCAGCTACGCAAACTGGAGATCGAGACCGAGGCGCACGTTCTGTTCCGTTATGAACGGGACGCGCGCCCAAGCGACGAGGGCTTCGACCCACTGGAGATGGATCGCTACTCGCATCTACAGCAGTTGTCACGGTCGCTGGTGGAAAGTATCGGTGATCTGGTAAGCCTGCAGGGTCTTCTGGACAACACTACGCGGGAGTCAGAAACGTTACTTCTGCAACAATCCCGCGTAAATACAGAGCTTCAGGAAGGGCTGATGCGTACACGTATGGTCCCTTTCTCTGGTCTGGCTCCGCGCATGCGCCGCATTGTGCGGCAGGCCTGCAAGGAGTTGGGCAAGCAAGCGGAACTGGTTCTAGAGGGAGCGGATGGCGAAATGGACCGTGCCGTGATCGACCGTATCATCGCGCCAATTGAACACATGCTGCGTAACGCCATCGCGCACGGCATCGAGGCGCCCAAGGAACGCACACAAAAAGGCAAACCTGAGTCGGGCACGATCAATGTAAAGCTGGCGCGCGAAGGTTCGGAAGTGGTGATACGCATAGCGGACGATGGGGCAGGGATGAGCCTGGATGCGATTCGTGATAAAGCGCGTGATCGCGGCTTGTTTACCGATGATGTTGAGCTTAGCGACAACGATATTCTGCAGTTTGTACTGGAAACAGGCTTCAGTACAGCCAAGGAAGTAACGCAGATAGCAGGCCGGGGCGTGGGGATGGATGTTGTTGGCAGCGAGGTCAAACAGCTGGGCGGTGCGCTTCATATCGCTTCACAGGAAGGCAAAGGTGCGGAATTTACGATTCGTCTTCCCTTTACGGTGGCAATAACCCAAGCCTTAATGGTGCAAGTACACGAAGATATTTATGCCATTCCACTATCAAGCATCGAAGGCATTGTGCGTATGAACGCAGAGGAGTTGCAGGAATTCTATATGCATTCGGATCTGCGCTACGAGTACGCCGGCAAACTCTATCAGGTTAAGCACCTGGGTGTCATGCTGGGTCTCGGTGTGCCACCGGTGGGGGAGACGCCGGATCGCCTGCCGGTACTGCTGGTTCGCGCGGGCGATCAGCGTATGGCGCTGCACGTCGAAGCCTTGTTGGGCAGTCGTGAAACGGTGGTGAAGTCGGTTGGTGCGCAGATCAGCACCGTGCGAGGCGTTTCAGGTGCAACCATTCTGGGAGACGGAAGGGTGGTGCTTATTCTTGATCCGAATGCTCTGCTGCGCCATGGCGCGCATGTGCCGCTGCTGAATAGCAGGATACCGACTGAGGATGTGCCCAGGGAGCGGCGGCGTGTAACGGTCATGGTAGTGGATGATTCAATTACAGTGCGCAAGGTCACCACGCGACTGCTGGAACGAAATGACATGCACGTGGTCACAGCAAAAGATGGTGTGGATGCAGTGGCTAAGCTGCAGGAAAGCCTTCCGGACATCATGTTGCTTGATATCGAGATGCCGCGCATGGACGGTTATGAGCTTGCCACACACGTGCGTAATGACGAGAGATTGCGAAGTGTACCGATCATAATGATTACCTCACGTGTCGGTGAAAAGCATCGAAACCGCGCCATTGAGATCGGTGTGGACCGCTATCTCGGTAAACCTTATCAGGAGGGCGATCTGCTGCGTACCATCAAGATGCTATTGGAAGAGAAACAGACCGGTGATGTGCATGCTTCGGCATGAAGTGCGCATTGAGCGTGTCGCCATGAGACGGGCATGCGCTTAGCTACGGGGGAGCTCTTGAGCAAGTCACGGCGTAGTAGTCGCGTTCAGTGGCAACATTGACGATGATGGCGCATCCTAGCTACCTTAGCTATCACTGGATATCCTGCTCGTGGATCTTGGTGGTATGGGGGTTCGGCAGCTCCACCATCTCAGGAGCTGTTTGAGGTATCCTTCGCCCCGTTATTTTCTACGGAAGGCGATATGCCGGGCAGATGCGCCGACCGCCTAGGTGCTCGGTGCATCGCTGGGGGGCGCAGGCGTTCAAATCGTTCCTGCGGTGGTTGCCGGCCGATTCGCCGGTCGCTTTTATCCACGCACAGCACATGGGGCAAAGTTTTGCGCCATCACCGCTCGACCAGTGGAAACGTATTATATCAACGATCGTCACGCCGGCCGAGGACGCACAGCCGATCCATTCCGAGGAAGTGGACATGGTCTCGGCAGATCGGTGTTTCCTACTGACAGTGCAACGGGTCGTGAGACCCACCTCCGGATCTATTTCGCGTCTCGACGGCCTTGTGGGACCGAAGTAATGATGCAGGCGGCAAACCGTTGTGAGGCAAATACCGGTGCCATTGTATTCGTTGGTATGGGTGAAGATCCTGCGGATGACGGCCGATGTATTACCGATCGAGGGGGGATTGTGTGGGCACAGGATGCTGCGAGTGGTGCGATCAGCAGTATGTCCGACGCCGCACGGCGTACAGGGGCGGTTAGGTGGACCGCCTCTCCTGAGGCCTTTGGGGCCTACTTGGTTAAGGCGCCCATGCAACGACCGGCCTTGGTGGAATGGCAATAGAGTCTGCGGAACAGGAAAAAAAGATTATGACGATACAAACTTCCAGTGTACGGAGCTTGCTTATCCCTGTGCATGGACAATACCTGATTGTTCCCAATGTCGCTGTCGCAGAGGTGATACCGTATCAGCGTGCGAATTTCGTCGGTAAGGCGCCCCCATGGTTGCTTGGGGCAATTGGCTGGCGCGGACTTACCGTGCCGGTTATCTCCTACGAGGCCGCAAGAGGCGGGTCTGCGATGCCAGCTGTTACTGAATCGCGTATCGCTATCATCAATACCATAAGGGGCGACGGTAGCGTGCCTTTTTACGCGATGGTGACCGCCGGTATTCCCCGACTTTACAGAGTTAGTCACGATTGTATCCAAGAACGGGAAGGTCGTACTGGCGATATGGAAAGCGCAGATCTTTGCCAGGCACTCATTGATGGTGAGGCCGTTGTAGTGCCAGACCTGGACGCTTTGGAAGAACTGATTGCCAGATATTGGCTAAGAGCTGCCTAGCGGAAGTCACCCCATTGCAGCTGCAGCGCGGCCATTGCTGCAAGTCCAGCTGTTTCTGTTCGTAGAATCCTTGGCCCGAGACGTAAGGGCAGAAATCCTGAATTCTGAGCGAACAGAGTCTCCGATGTTGTCAATCCGCCTTCGGGTCCAGCCAGGATAGTGACAGAAGCCGGTGACTGATCGAGGTCAGAAAGGCGATAGTCACCGGACGGCTCTAGCACGAGGCAAAGTGCCGACGTTCGAACCTGACTGAGTGATTCGTGCAGCGTCTCCGGGGGTATGAGCGGAGGAATGACATTACGGCCAGACTGCTCGCAGGCGTGAATTATTATGCCCTGCCAGTGCAGCATTCGGCGGGCCAGGCGTTCACCGCTGAGCTTAACCTGACTGCGTTCCGTCCATACGGGCCATATCTGTTTGACACCGAGTTCAACAGCCTTTTGCAGGGTATAATCCATGCGCTCCCCGCGCGAAATTCCCTGCATGAGCATGATGTCAAGGGGAGATTCCCGCTCACCAGACTCGAGAACATCGACTACCTCGGCTTGTGGTGCTGGCCCCGTAGTCTGCGTCAGCCGCGCATGCCATTCGTGACCTTGTCCGTTGAACAGGATTAGTGGATTGCCGGCCCGCAGGCGAAGAACACGGCGCACGTGTCGCGCGGCGCGCGCGTCAAGGGTGACGCTGGCTCCCTGGGCAAGCGGTAGTGGCAGGTAGATGCGTGGAGCTTTCATCCGACAGGATTTCGGGATCTGGATGGGCCACTAGTGATGCTCGCGTTCAGGGCCTTGTACCGAGCGCCTGTCTCCAAGTCCAAGATTCTTCCAGATAGCGATCGTTGGTTCGGCGCGGTTCATGGTGTAAAAGTGCAGGCCAGGTGCGCCCTGGGCGAGCAGTGTAGCGCAAAGTTCGGTCACGACGTCTTCACCAAACACGCGGATAGAAGCCCGGTCATCGCCAAATCCTTCCAGGCGCTTGCGGACCCAGCGCGGGATCTCGGCGCCACAGCCGTCGGAGAAGCGGGCCAGTTGCGTGTAGTTGGTAATGGGCATTATGCCCGGGACAATCGGGATATCAATGTTCAGCTGTTCGCAGCTTTCGATGAACCGGAAGTAGGCATAGGGATTGTAAAAATATTGTGTGATCGCGCTGGTGGCACCGGCATCGACCTTCCGTTTGAAATTCAACAGATCCTGGTTGGCACTGGGCGCCTGAGGATGGAACTCTGGGTAGGCAGCAACCTCCAGATGGAAGTGTTCCCCGGTCTTGGCGCGGATAAAGGCGACCAGTTCGTTGGCATAACGGAATTCGCCCGCTTCATGCGTACCTGACGGCAGGTCACCTCGCAAGGCAACGATGTGACGGATGCCGCTCTCTTTATAGGCCATAAGAATTTCGTAGATGCTTTCCTGCGTCGATCCAATGCAAGACAGGTGTGGGGCAGCCTCAATGCCTGATTGTTGCTGGATTTCCCGCACCGTGTCGAAAGTCCGTTCGCGGGTAGACCCCCCCGCGCCAAATGTGACCGAGAAAAACCGCGGGTTGAGGGCTGCAAGCTGAGTGCGCGTTCGCCGCAGCTTCTCAACGCCTTCATCCGTCTTGGGCGGAAAAAACTCGAAACTGAAAATTGGGGAGTACTTTTTCTGAGATTCCATCAGAAGTCTGTGAGGTGTGAGGTGTGGGGGGTGGGGAGTAGGCGGGTGAGTCCCCACGTCTTGCTCCGCACCCCTCGCAATGTTTAATAGCGATAATAGTCGGGCTTGTACGGGCCTTCGACTGGCAGACCAAGATAGTCAGCCTGTTCTTGTGTCAGTCGCGTGAGGTGTGCGCCAACTTTTTCCAGATGCAGCCGCGCCACCTCTTCATCGAGTTTCTTGGGTAGCGTGTAGACCTTTGTCAGGTACTGGTCGGGGTGGCTCCAAAGTTCCATCTGGGCCAGGACCTGATTTGTGAAGGAGTTCGACATGACGAAGCTCGGATGACCGGTGGCACAGCCCAGGTTTACCAGGCGACCCTCAGCGAGAAGAATAAGACGTCTGCCATCTGGAAACGTGATTTGATCCACTTGCGGCTTGATATTTTCCCATACGTATTCATGCAGGCTGGCAACATCGATTTCATTGTCGAAGTGACCAATGTTGCAGACAATGGCTTGATGCTTCATTTTGGTCATGTGGTCATGGGTGATAACGTGATAATTGCCCGTGGCGGTCACGAAGATATCCACGAGGGGCGCAGCCTCTTCCATGGTGACCACGCGGTAGCCTTCCATCGCTGCCTGCAGCGCACAGATAGGATCGATTTCTGTTACCCAGACGGTGGCGCCAAGACCGCGAAGAGATTGTGCGCAGCCCTTGCCAACATCACCGTAGCCCAGTACCAAGCATATCTTGCCGGCAATCATGACATCTGTGGCGCGCTTGATGCCATCCACGAGCGATTCGCGACAGCCATACAGGTTGTCAAATTTCGATTTGGTTACCGAGTCATTTACATTGATCGCAGGAAACGGTAGTTCGCCTGTTTTTTCCATATGGTAGAGTCGATGTACGCCGGTGGTGGTTTCCTCGGTAACTCCCCGTATGTTGTTCTGAATTTTGGAGTACCACCCCGGACGTGTCTCCAGACGCTTGCGAATGGCAGCAAATAGCACCTGCTCCTCTTCGCTGGTGGGATTGTCCAGGATGGCGGGATTCTTTTCCGCCTTACTTCCAAGCGTCACCAGCAGCGTGGCGTCTCCACCATCGTCCAGAATCATGTTCGGCGTCCCGCCATCCTGCCATTCCATGATCCGGTGAGTAAATTCCCAGTATTCCTCCAGGCTCTCGCCCTTGAAGGCAAACACGGGGATACCCTCGGCAGCGATAGCTGCCGCTGCATGATCCTGGGTAGAAAAGATGTTGCATGATGCCCAACGAACCTCTGCGCCGAGCGTTTTCAGCGTCTCGATCAGCATCGCGGTCTGGATTGTCATGTGCAGACTACCCGCAATACGGGCTCCCTTGAGCGGCTGCGCGTCTGCATATTTACGGCGCACTGCCATCAAACCCGGCATCTCTGTCTCGGCGATGGCAATTTCTTTGCGCCCCCATTCGGCAAGGTCTATGTCAGCAACAATGTAGTTATCAGCGGGTGAAGAAAGACTGGAGAGGTGGCTCATATTCATACTCCCTTTGGTACAGGAAATATGAGCGCCGTTGCAGGTGTCATGCGAACCGAGCCTGGCGGGGGAAGAACCCGTTGCAACGCTCCTCGATCCGGTGGGCCGCGCCTTCGTTCAATCAGGGCGGCGGAGTCTGAACAGGATGATACCTAAATCATCAGCTCGGTTAAAGGCCTCTGGTAATCCAAAGGCCGCCGCGACGTCCACAGGCGTCCGGTAGGCTTTGCGTCCTTCCGACCGCATGCAGCTGTTGCTGCCAAGCTTGCCGAGGGTAGTAGCGGAAAGTTCCGGTTCACGCCAAACGTATTTCCGAATCAGTCGCGGACAGCCCCGCCGCGTCACGCAGGATATCCGCCTTGTCAGTGCGCTCCCAGGTGAACTCCGGCTCCTCACGGCCAAAGTGACCATAGGCGGCGGTGCTTCTGTAAATTGGCCGAATCAGGTCAAGCATCTGAACAAGACCGTAAGGGCGCAGGTCGAAGTGCGCGCGAATGAGCGCAGAAATCTTTTCGTCTGGCAGCCGGCCGGTTCCAAATGTTTCCACATAAATTGATGTCGGCTGGGCAACGCCGATCGCATAGGATACCTGGATCTCGCAGCGATCGGCCAGGCCCGCGGCAACCACGTTCTTGGCAACGTAACGCGCTGCATACGCGGCCGACCGATCTACCTTCGAAGGGTCCTTGCCTGAAAAGGCGCCGCCGCCATGGCGTGCCGCCCCGCCATAGGTATCGACGATGATCTTGCGGCCCGTTAGCCCGCAGTCGCCGACCGGACCGCCAATGACGAAGCTCCCAGTAGGGTTGATATGAATATTCTCGCGCGGACACTGGTCCAGCCACTCTTTCGGCAATACCGGCTGGATGATGTTTTCCATCACGGCTTCACAGAGGTGATTGTGTTCAATGTCGGGGTCGTGCTGTGTCGACAGCACTACCGCCTCGATGCCACTGACTTTGCCGTCCTCGTAACGGAAGCTGATCTGGCTCTTGGCGTCGGGGCGCAGCCAGGGCAGAATTTTCTCCTTCCGCATTTCGGCCTGCCGCTGGACCAGGCGGTGGGCATAGGTGATGGGGGCCGGCATGAGAACCTCCGTCTCATTGGTGGCATATCCAAACATCAGTCCCTGGTCGCCCGCGCCCTGTTCTTCAGGGTTGGTTCGGTCCACGCCCTGGGCGATATTGCTTGACTGTTTACCAATTAGCGACATTACCGCACAGGTAGAGCCGTCGAACCCGACGTTGGAACTGGTGTAGCCAATCTTACAAACGACCTCGCGTACGAGTTCATCGAGATCGACCCAAGCCTCAGTAGTAATCTCGCCGGCAACGATTACCGCGCCAGTCTTGATCATGGTCTCGCAGGCAACCCGGGCACGGTCGGGATGTGGGTCCTGTTCGAGGATGGCGTCCAAGACGGCGTCGGAGATCTGATCGGCTACTTTGTCCGGGTGTCCTTCAGATACGGATTCGGAAGTAAAGAGATAGTTATTGGTCATCGGGATTTAGCGCTTTTCTCTAGGATTTTCGTTGGGTGGCCAGCGAAGAACTTTATGCCCCACGAACTGTGCAGCAGTCGTAGTATACACGATCATCCATGCGCGATAAGTTCCTGTCGATTCGGTCGCGTATTCGCGCGCCGCTGGATCGGCTAGAATGTACGTTAGGAAAGGTGGATCAGCAAGTTGGAGGGCAATTATGGTCAGTCTCGAGACACCGGTGTGCGACTTTGGCCGTCCTGTTGTCGACTTCTCGTTACCGGGAATTGATGGCAAGGGCTGGACGCTTGATGACTGCAGGGGGGAACGTGGCCTGCTCGTCATGTTTATCTGTAACCACTGCCCTTATGTGCAGGCGATCCGTGAACGCATTGTGCGTGACACGCGTGAATTGCAGGGACATGGAATTAACAGCGTGGCCATTATGTCGAATGACCCGACTGAATACCCGGAAGACTCGTTTGAAAACATGCGCCGTGTGGCAGAGGAATTTGCATTTCCATTCCCTTATTTACTTGATGCAACACAAGAGGTTGCCAAGCGATATGGCGCTGTGTGTACCCCGGATTTCTTCGGCTATAACGCTGATTTGACGCTGCAGTATCGGGGCAGACTCGATGCCAGCCGCAAGGAGGCTGCACCCGCAGACGTCCGCCGGGATCTATTCGAGGCGATGGTGCAGGTTGCTCGAACAGGTCAGGGCCCTGCCCATCAGATTCCCAGTATGGGCTGTTCCATCAAGTGGCGAGGGGAGTAGACGGCTGTCAGCTGACGGGACATTCAATACCGGAGCGCAATAGAAATCATTTATCTCTAAATTAAATGAGCTTTGTCAGCGACGGTACAGACGCCGCTGACAGAAAATCATCACTGCCGTTGCTATTGCTCCCTGCCATTATCTAAGGGAAAATAGCGCGCTCGATCTGTCCCCGGCAACAGGTGTGGCGTACTCGGGCGATGCTGGCAGAACGTTTCCCGTTAATCCGTTGCAAGTCAGATGCCGGATATCGAGCCCAGCCGGCCTACAGTCCATTAATCACGGGCCGGGGAGGGCAGTTATTCACTCAGCAGTGGGGTTAAGGCAACGCGGCCGTCCAAGCTGTACTTGACAGAGACAGAGTTCCACAGCGCTTCGGTCGTCCGATCCTGCTCAGGTCCAATGCCCGGTTACCGAATTTCGAATCACTACAGGAGTAAAGCTATGGCTTCGCGCAAAGAACTGGCTAACGCAATTCGCGCGCTCAGTATGGATGCCGTCCAGAAGGCCAAGTCCGGGCACCCCGGCGCGCCGATGGGTATGGCCGATATCGCTGAGGTCCTTTGGAATGACTTTTTGCAGCATAATCCCGCCAACCCCCAGTGGGCTGATCGTGATCGCTTTGTGCTTTCCAACGGTCATGGTTCGATGCTCATCTACTCGCTCCTGCATCTCACCGGTTATGACCTCCCGATGGAGGAGATCAAGAACTTCCGGCAGCTCCATTCCAAGACTCCGGGGCATCCGGAATACGGCTATGCGCCGGGTATAGAAACCACCACGGGTCCGCTAGGCCAGGGCATTAGCAATGCTGTCGGTATGGCAATCGCGGAAAAGGTACTGGCCGGGCAGTTTAACCGCGATGGTCATCATATTGTTGACCACTATACGTATGTATTTCTCGGTGATGGCTGCCTGATGGAAGGTATTTCGCATGAGACCTGTTCGCTCGCTGGGACGTTGGGTCTGGGTAAACTGATTGCGTTCTATGATGACAATGGCATCTCGATTGACGGCCATGTCGAGGGCTGGTTCACAGATGACACACCGAAGCGTTTTGAAGCCTATAACTGGCACGTGGTGCGCGATGTTGACGGGCATGATCCGGAAGCCGTGCGCAAGGCCATCAGGGAGGCGCACTCAGTTAACGACAAGCCGAGCATGATATGCTGCAAGACCGTCATTGGTTATGGTGCGCCGAATCTGTGCGGCAGTCATGACTGCCATGGTGCACCGCTCGGTGACGACGAGGTTACGGCTGCCCGGGAAAACCTTGGCTGGAATTATGCTCCGTTTGTGATCCCCGATGAGATCTATGCCGGTTGGGACGCAAAGGATAAGGGCGCAAAGGTGGAAGCAGCCTGGAATGAGAAATTCTCTAGCTACAGGGCAGCGCACCCGAATCTCGCCGCAGAATTCGAGCGCCGCATGGCAGGCGAACTGCCTGCAGATTGGGCAGCGACGGCAGCGGAATTCATCAAATCCGTCGATGCGAAGGGCGAAACCATTGCCAGCCGTAAGGCGTCACAGAATGCGTTGAACGGCTATGGGCCCGAATTGCCGGAGTTGCTGGGCGGTTCGGCGGACCTTGCGGGCTCCAACCTGACTATCTGGTCCGGTTCGAAGGGGCTCTCGAATACCGTGTCAGACGGTAATTACGTCTACTACGGCGTGCGCGAATTTGGCATGTCTGCCATCATGAATGGGATTGCGTTGCATGGCGGGTTTATCCCATATGGCGCTACTTTCCTTATGTTTTCGGAGTATGCGCGGAATGCGTTGCGCATGGCGGCGCTCATGAAGGTCCCGACTGTCTTTGTCTACACCCATGATTCAATAGGCCTGGGTGAGGACGGTCCGACCCACCAGCCAATTGAGCAGACGGCAACGCTGCGTATGATTCCCAACATGTCCGTGTGGCGACCCTGCGATGCCGTGGAATCTGCGGTAGCGTGGAGGGTGGCGGTTGAACGCCGTAACGGTCCGATCTCGTTGATTTTCTCGCGCCAGAATTTGCCGCATCAGGTGCGTACTGATGCGCAGATTGATGGCATCACGCGGGGTGGCTATATCTTGAAAGATTCTATCGGGACACCGGATGCAATCATCATCGCAACCGGTTCCGAGGTCGCGTTGGCGATGGACGCTGCGAGCGAACTGTCCAGCAAGGGCAAGAATGTGCGGGTTGTATCCATGCCATCGACCGACACTTTCGACGCCCAGGAACAATCCTACCGGGAGTCGGTCTTGCCTTCTGCAGTGACCAGCCGCGTTGCCATTGAGGCAGGGGTCAGCGACTACTGGCTCAAGTATGTCGGTCTCAACGGCAAGGTGATCGGAATCGACAGATTTGGTGAATCTGCACCAGCAGGCGAGCTGTTCAAGTATTTCGGATTCACCGTGGAGAACGTCGTCGGTGCCGTGGAGTCAGTAGTCCTCAAGGGTGCAGCGTAAGCAGCGCCGATTCAAAGAGTTACTCAACAGAAAATACGGAGATAGTAAAAGAATGGCGATTAAAGTTGCAATCAACGGGTATGGGCGAATTGGCCGTAATGTGCTGCGCGCCCTGTATGAAGCGGGTCGCAAAGACATTGAAATCGTTGCCATCAATGATCTGGGGGATGCCAACACGAATGCGCACCTCACCCAGTATGACACTGTCCATGGCAAGTTCCCGGGCACCGTCTCTGTCGAAGGTGACAATATTGTTGTCAACGGGGACAAGATAAAGGTATTGGCCGAGCGTGACCCGTCCAAGTTGCCGTGGAGTGAGTTGGGTGTGGACGTCGTCCATGAGTGCACCGGCTTTTTCGCCAGCAAGGCAAAGGCCTCTGCACACCTGCAGGCTGGAGCCAAGAAGGTGATCATTTCTGCGCCGGGCGGGAAGGACGTGGATGCCACCGTGGTCTATGGCGTCAACGAGGGTGTGCTGAAAGCTGGCGATACCGTGATCTCCAACGCTTCCTGCACCACCAACTGCCTCGCGCCGCTCGTCAAGCCATTGCACGAAAAAATCGGTCTCGTTCGCGGTCTGATGACAACTATCCACTCCTACACGAATGATCAGGTGTTGACGGATGTCTACCACTCGGATTTGCGCCGCGCGCGTTCGGCGACCATGTCCATGATCCCGACCAAGACGGGAGCTGCGGCGGCGGTCGGCCTGGTGCTGCCGGAGCTGAATGGCAAGCTGGACGGTTTTGCGATTCGTGTGCCGACCATCAATGTGTCTGTTGTCGATCTCTGCTTCGACGCGGGGCGTGACACCAGTGTCGAGGAAATCAACACTATCATGAAGCAAGCTGCGGACGGCAAGATTCTGGCATATAGCGATGGCCCACTTGTTTCCGTCGACTTCAACCACACCAGCACCACGTCCAATTTCGACGCGACGCTGACCCGCGTCATCGACGGCACGCTGGTGAAAGTCTGTTCCTGGTATGACAACGAATGGGGCTTCTCCAACCGAATGCTGGATACCACCGTTGCATTGATGAATGCCAAGTAAGGCATAAACAGGAACAGGGAAAGAGAAGAGGTCCAAGGTGCTGAATCTGGAAAGCGGCGGGCGACGCCCGCCACTTTCCCCTTTCTCCCAATTAGTTCTGCATTTCCCATTCGTAAAAGATTTAGCTGAAGGAGAACCTTGATCTAAATCTTTTCCCTCTTTCAGGAGCGATTCAATGCCAGTACTCAAGATGACTGATCTCGACCTAGCCGGTAAGCGTGTTTTGATTCGAGAGGATCTGAACGTGCCGATCAAGAATGGCAAGGTTACGAGTGACAAGCGAATCCTTGCCAGTCTGCCCACTATTGAACATGCGATGAAGGCGGGCGCCAAGGTTATAGTGATGTCGCATCTGGGACGTCCCACCGAAGGTGAGTTCGACGAGCAATTCTCCATGATTCCGGTGGGTGATCATCTTGCCGCGCTACTCGGTCGCGATGTCGAGATGGTCAAGGACTGGATCAACGGCGTGGGTCACATGCGCGACGGTGATGTGATCCTGTGTGAAAACGTCCGGTTCAACAAAGGTGAAATGACCAACGACGATGAACTGTCCAAGAAGATGGCGGCGCTTTGCGACATCTTTGTGATGGATGCCTTTGGTACCGCACATCGGGCGCAAGCCTCTACTCACGGCGTCGCCAAGTATGCACCGGTGGCTTGTGCGGGGCCGCTATTGGCAGGTGAACTGGAGGCGCTGGGCAAGGCGCTGGATAATCCCGCACGCCCGATGGTGGCGATTGTGGGTGGCTCGAAGGTTTCAACCAAGTTGACGGTTCTCGAATCGCTTTCCAAGGTCGTTGATCAGCTGATCCCGGGTGGTGGAATTGCCAACACGTTTATCGCAGCTGCCGGTTACAAGGTCGGCAAGTCCCTGTATGAGCAGGATCTCATCCCTGAGGCCAAGCGTCTGATGGAGGCAGCGAAAGCAAAGGGCAACGACGTCCCGGTCCCAACGGATGTTGTTGTAGGGAAGGAGTTTTCCGAATCAGCGGAGGCCGTCGCCAAATCGGTCGAGAACGTTGCGGACGACGATATGATCTTTGATATCGGGCCCGAGACGGCCGCTCGTTACGCGGAAATGATGAAATCTGCAGGTACGATTGTCTGGAACGGCCCTGTTGGTGTCTTCGAGTTTGACCAGTTTGGTGAGGGTACCAAGGTTTTGGGGCAGGCAATTGCCGCATCGACGGCGTTCTCGATTGCCGGGGGCGGCGATACCCTGGCGGCCGTGGACAAGTACGGCATTGCCGACAAGGTCTCGTATATCTCGACGGGTGGGGGCGCTTTCCTGGAGTTTCTTGAAGGCAAGAAGCTTCCCGCGGTTGCCATCCTTGAAGAGCGGGCGAAAGACTAAGGAGTCATCAGGGATGTGAGTTGCGGAGTCAGGGGATTATTGCTCCTCACCCTTCATGCCTCGCCCCTTACCGATTATGTTAAGACGCACCAAGATCATTGCGACGCTGGGTCCCGCCACCGATGACGCGAAGGCTCTGGATGAACTCATCCAGGCCGGCGTGGACGTGGTTCGCCTAAATTTCTCCCACGGCACTGCGGCACAGCACCTGGAACGTGCCCAGACGGTTCGTAATCGGGCGCGCGCACACGGGCGCCAGGTAGGCGTATTGGCCGATCTGCAGGGACCGAAGATTCGCATTGATCGCTTCAGAGAGGGTCGGGTCAGGCTGGAAGAAGGCGCACGCTTTACGCTCGATGCCGATCTGGATTCAGACGCCGGTACTCAGGATCGGGTTGGAATTACCTATCGGCAATTGTCCGACGATGTCCACCGCGGCGACACGCTGTTACTCGACGATGGGCAGGTTGTTCTCTGGGTTGAAGATGTCACTGCTACCGAGGTGGACTGCCGTGTCGTCGTGGGTGGCGAGTTGTCCAACAACAAGGGTATCAACCGCCAAGGCGGAGGATTGACAGCCAAGGCGCTGACTGACAAGGACCGGTCTGATATCCGTGTCGCGGCTGAAATGCAAGCCGACTATCTGGCTGTTTCCTTTCCGCGCTGTGCCGACGATATCCATCAGGCGCGGGAATTACTCAGACAGGCCGGTGGGCACGGTGGTATCATGGCTAAGATTGAGCGTGCCGAAGCAGTAGAAAATCTGGAAGAGATTGTCGCAGCGACCGACGCGCTTATGATTGCGCGTGGTGATCTTGGCGTAGAAATCGGTGACGCTGAATTGCCAGCTGTCCAGAAGCGAATCATCCAGGTGGCGCGTACCATGGATCGTGTTGTGATCACGGCGACGCAGATGATGCAGTCGATGGTCGAGAACCCGATACCGACGCGTGCTGAGGTCTTTGACGTCGCTAACGCTGTGATTGATGGCACCGATGCCGTAATGCTGTCCGCGGAGACGGCGATGGGGAAAAACCCGGCCATGGTGGTCGCCGCGATGGATCGAATCTGCAAGGGGGCCGAACGACAGCGCAGTGTGCACGCGGCCGAGCGCCGTACGCGGATGCGATTCCACAGGATCGATGAGGCTATAGCCAAGGCCACCATGTATACTGCTAACCAGCTGGGCGTAAAGGCGATTGCCGCACTGACCGAATCCGGTGCAACGCCGTTATGGATGTCACGTATCAGTTCCGGAATCCCGATCTACGCCTTGACGCGTCACGTTGAGACGCGTAGAAAGGTAACGCTTTACCGCGGTGTTTATCCCGTCAGTTTTGACGTCACCACCACAGATCATGCGGAGGTGAACAGAGAGGCCATCGATGAACTCATGCGTCGTGGCGCGGTTCGCGATGGTGACCTGGTGATCATTACAAAAGGTGATCTCGCAGGTGTACTTGGCGGAACAAACGCCATGAAAATTCTGCGCGTTGGCGAGCATGAATTGAAAACCAAAGAATGATCTGTCCCTGCCCTGGTACAGCCTGTCCGGAATATTCCATGCGCTATTTGTCTAAACAAGATTCCCCAACTACTCGAAGGAGACAGTTATGGCCCTGATATCTCTGCGTCAACTTCTCGATCATGCGGCTGAGCATGGCTACGGCGTGCCGGCGTTCAACGTCAATAACATGGAACAGATGCATGCCATTATGGAGGCGGCGGACAAGACAGACAGTCCTGTCATCGTTCAGGCATCTGCAGGTGCGCGCAGCTATGCCGGTGCCCCGTTTATTCGCCATCTGATGCAGGCCGCGGCGGAACAATGGCCGCACATCCCGATTGTTGTACATCAGGACCACGGTGCGTCGCCTGCGGTATGCCTGCAGTCTATTCAACTTGCGTTTACATCCGTGATGATGGACGGTTCGCTGATGGAAGATATGAAGACGCCTTCCACGTATGAATACAACGTCGATGTGACACGGCGTGTGGTGGAGATGGCGCACGCCGGTGGGGTATCCGTAGAGGGTGAGCTGGGCTGTCTGGGCTCTCTGGAAACCGGCATGGCTGGTGAGGAAGATGGTTCGGGCGCGGAGGGTAAACTCAGCCATGACCAGCTGCTGACCGACCCCGAGCAGGCGGCGGATTTCGTCAAGCAGACCGGGGTGGACGCGCTGGCCATTGCGATCGGAACCAGCCATGGTGCCTACAAGTTCACGCGTCCGCCAACCGGCGACATCCTGGCTATAGACCGCGTCAAGGAAATTCATGCGCGGATACCGGATACGCATCTGGTCATGCATGGATCTTCCTCAGTGCCGCAGGATTGGCTGAAAATTATCGATCAGTACGGTGGTGACATGGGTGAAACCTATGGTGTCCCTGTTAAAGAGATTCAGGAGGGCATCAAACACGGGGTTGTCAAGGTCAACATCGACACCGATCTTAGGATGGCCAGCACCGGGGCGATTCGCAGGCATCTGGCGGAAAATCCCAAAAACTTTGATCCCAGAAAATACCTCAAGGCAGCGACCCAGGCCATGAGTGATATCTGCAAGGATCGCTACGAGTCATTTGGCACGGCCGGCAATGCCTCCAAAATCAAGCCGATTAGTCTGGAAGTGATGGCGAAGCGTTATCAGTCCGGTGAGCTTGATCCGCGCGTCAACTAGACCCGAGGGTGCCTGGACTTGTCTGAGGATCGCACCGTTTGGTTGCGCCGGGACTCTCGGCAGAAGCCGCGTCTGAGTGTTTGCGGAAACAGGCAGAAAATGGCGAGCGGGGGTGCTCACAAGTCTTGAAGTATCCCGGCTGGCCTAGGAGTCTGTCGGACTTAGGCTGATTCTACTGCGGCGGTGGGAGAGCGGCCCAAAGCCTCGCGCTTTCTCGTTGCGTAGGGCCCACTATGCGCCTCGAAACCGTGATGCTTACTCTCCTACCTGCCTCGTCACGAACCCCTAAGTCTGACAGACTCTCTCTCCTAGGGAACGACTGCAGTCTTGACCATGAAGGCGGCTTGTGCCGCCTTTCTTTTTGATGTCACGCTGCCTGCGTCCAGTTCAGCGTGCAAGAGTCCAAAGGAAGACGGACTTCGCCGTTCTCAGCCCAGCCGGTCGGGACGGGATAGCGTTTCCTCGCCTGTGCCCACTCGAATCAGCGCTATCAGCGGCTGGCAGGCAGTAACTGTGTTTGCGATGTGCGTCCCGTGACGCAGATCCGCGTGGCCCCGGTCAGATCGAAAGCAGGGGCTCGTCAAGTAGGGCAGCCTGCTCACGCAGCGACAATATATGGTCTTCCCAGTAACGGGTGCTGCCAAACCAGGGGAAGGCCTGCGGGAAGGCTGGATCGCCCCAGCGCCGGGCAAGCCATGCAGCGTAGTGAATCATGCGCAAGGTTCGCAGTGCTTCTATCAGGTATAGCTCGCCCGGCCTGAAGTCGGCAAAGCGGGTATAGCCGGCCAGAATCCTGCTCAACTGTTGCTCCATCTCATGGCGCTCACCGGATAACAACATCCAAAGATCCTGGACGGCAGGTCCCATCCGGCAGTCATCGAGATCCACAAAATGGGGGCCGTCGTCGGTCCACAGTATATTTCCGGGATGGCAGTCACCGTGCAGTCTGATGGCATGGACCTTGCCAGCGCGCTCCCAGGCAGTGCGGATCTGCCCAAGCAGGTCCTCGACCAGGCTACGGTACGCCAGCTCCACATGGGGCGGGAGAAATCCTTGCTCCAGCAGGAACTGATACGACGCGACGCCAAACGTCTCGATATTTAGCGAGGGGCGGTGTTGAAACACTCGCAGTGCACCGACCCCGTGCAGTCTGCCGAGCAGGCGTCCCATCCATTCAAGGTGGTCTGACTTGTCCAAGTCCGGCCAGCGTCCTCCCTGGCGCGGGTATAGGGAAAATCGATAGCCGTGAAACTCATGCAATGTGCGATCATCCGGTCCCGGCAAAGGTGCGACGACCGGAATCTGATGTTCGACCAGTTCGCCGCTAAAATGGTGTTCCTCAAGAATGGCGGAGTCGGACCAGCGCCCCGGGCGATAGAATTTGGCGATCAGGAAGCGGTCGTCGTCGATGCCGACCTGATAGACACGGTTTTCATAGCTGTTGAGTGCCAGTAGCCTGCCATTGCTGTGCCACCCGACGCTGTCTATGGCGCCGAGAATGGTTTCCGGATCGAGTGCCGCGTAGACAGGCGTGGAATCAGCTCGTTCTGTCATGGATAAGGACCTCTCGGAACCGGGCAAGCCCGTGAATAGATTGCCGCGCAAGCTGTTGGAAACTAGTAAGCAATCGTTGCATCGCCTGCGTGGCCACCGCATGTTCAGTCAAAAAAAAGCCCCTCACGTGAGGGGCCACGGTTTTTGCAGCGATCGCCCCCGCCTACTTGCTCGCGATCTCCTCGAGCTGTTTGGCCGGTATGATCTGGCCATCGAGTCCCGCTTCCTTGCCCGACTTGCCATAGGCGACGCTCATCAGGGTGCTGTAGTAGACCGTTGGCATCTTGAATTTGGTGCCGTACTTGGAGTTGATCTGGTCCTGGTAGACCTCAACATTCATCTGGCATACGGGGCAGGGCGTGACAATCATGTCGGCGCCATTGTCATAGGCAGACTCAATGATGTCCTTGATCAGCGCCTGGCTCTTTTCAGGTTCGGAGAACGCCAGCGCTCCGCCACAGCAGGATACCTTCTTTTCATAGTTTTCACAGGATTCCGCGCCCATGGTCTCGACCAGCTTGTCCAGGTACTTTGGGTTCTCGAAGGATTCGCCGTCGATACCGAAGGGTCGATTGGTCTGACACCCCACGTAGCCGGCAATCTTCATTCCCTCCAGCGGTTTCTTGACGTGCTTGCCGAGTTCGTCGTAGCCAAAGTCCTCGATCAGCACTTCCACCATGTGGCGCACTTTCTTGTCCGCCTTTACCGTCAGTCCGGCCGCCGCAAGCGCCTCGTTAGTCTCCTTCATGAGATCGCCGTCATTGTGCAGCCGCTCCTGGGTTTCCCTGGTAGCCAGCCAGCAGGCGGCGCAGGTGGCAACGATATCCTGCCCCGGATGTGCCTGTTCCGACAGCGCCATGTTGCGGGCCGAGAGCGCGAGGCGAGGTAATTCACCGCCGGCAGCATAGCCGATCGACGCCGAGCAGCAGTTCCAGTCAGGGATTTCGTTAAGCTCGATATCCAGCACGTCACACATGCTGTTAACGGAAACCTGGTAGTTGGACGCCGAGGCCGCCTTTTGAGAAGAACAGCCCGGATAAAAGGAATAGGATTTCTTAGCCATGTCATGTCTCCTCAGGCACTTGCCTTACCGATCTTGGCCTCTTCTATCTCCTGTGCCTTGGCAAGGATCGCGCGTAAACCCTTCGCATCCTTGCATCCGTGGCCACCGAAGTACTCCATCGGGCTCATGCGTTTGGTCTTGAGCATGCCAAGCCCGATGTCTTTCATCTTCAATGAGGTCTTGACGCCCTCGCTAAATCCGTTCATGAAATACAGCGACAGGCCCAGTTTTAGCTCATTGACCCGTCCGGTCCTGGTGAGATTGTCCCAGAAGAGCTGTGAGAACTTGGCGGTTGGCTGTTCCTTGGGTGCCAGCCCGAGCCGCTTCGCATAGGTTGCCAGGCCGTGCATGATGTGGGTGATCGGCAGCCCCCGTGGACAACGGGCGATACAGTTGTAACAGGAGGTACACATCCACATGGATGCAGACCCCAGCACCTCCTCGCGCTTGTTGGCACGAATCATCATAAAAAGCTCCTGCGGCGGGTGATCCCAGTGCGGGCCAAAAGGGCATGAGCCGGAACAGACGCCGCACTGCATGCACATTTTGACCCAGTCGCCTTCCTCAACATTCGCCTCAACCTCCTTGAGAAAGCTGCCGCGGTATTCTTCGATCATCTGCTGATTGTAATTGCTCATGACTCGCTCCTAAAACTTGAAGGGGCTCTGACCAATCCGGTCGATAGTTTCGGCCATGTCATTGATCAGTCGCGGCGCACGCTCTATATCAGTAATGGCAACCTCGTGGGTTACAATACGTTCCTTCTCGAGGTTGAGTTGCGCGAGCGTGTCGTCAATCTTGCTCATGCGGATGTGGGCGATCTCGGAGCCCTTGACGAAATGGCATTGATAGTCGTCGCCCTTCTGGCAACCCATGAGGACCACACCATCGTAGCCGCTGTTCAGCGCATCGGTAATCCAGATGGTATTGACCGAGCCGAGGCATCTCACGGGGATCACACGCGCCCATGGGCTGTACTCGAATCCGTTCATGGCGCCCATATCCAGGGCCGGATAGGCGTCATTCTCGCAGGCAAGCACCAGGATGCGTGGCTTTTCATCGAATTCGTCAGGCATATCCACGTTCTTGATCTGTTGCCCAACCGTGTCAACCGAATAGTTCTCGAACGAGATGACGCGTACCGGACAAGCGCCCATGCAGGTTCCGCAGCGCCGGCAGCGGGCCTCATTGAACACCGGGTAACGTTTTGCATCCTCGTCAATGGCGCCGAACGGACATTCCACCGTGCAGCGTTTGCACTGCGTGCAGCCTTCTTTGCGGAAACTCGGGAAAGACAGATCACCCGAGCGCGGATGCGCGGCGCGCCCCAGCTTGGCGTTTTCAAGCGCCTGGATCGCCTTCAGTGCTGCCCCGGTGGCGTCTTCTCTTGCCTGCTGGGTATCCATAGGGCGGCGCACCGGCCCACAGCTATAGATGCCGGTACGGCGCGTTTCGTAAGGGAAACAGATAAAGTGTGAATCGTTAAAGCCGTAGCGCAGATGCGGCAGGTCCTTACCCTGACGGTAGTCCAGATTGAGGATGGATTCCACCGGTACCTCGATGCGCGCCTGCGATTCCTCGCCTTCTTCTTCAGTAACCGCTTGGGCCTCGATGTCGACTCCAGAGTTGGGTACCAGCCCGATCGCAAGGACAACGAGGTCGACCTCGGTGGTGGTGTCTTCGTCGAGGATAAGGTCCTTGTATTTGACCTGCAGGTTGCCACCGTTTGCCACGACCTCTGAGACCTTGCCCTTGGTGAACGTCACTTCCTTGTCCTGACCGCTGCGATAGAAATCTTCGCCCGCCGCGCCAGGTGTGCGCAGGTCCGTATAGATAACGTTAGTGTCGATATCTGGATTCCGGTCCTTGAAGTACATGGCCTGCTTGATGGAGGTCAGGCAGCAATGCCCCGAACAATAGGCTAAATGCCCCTGCTGCTGGCTGCGTTGTCCTGCGCACTGCACGAACACCACGCTCGTCACCTCTTTGCCGTCAGACGGGCGTTTGATGGCGCCGTCATTTGCATCTGTCGCCAGTTTCTCGAGTTCCATCTGAGTGACCACGTCCGGGCTCTTGCCATACCCCAGTTCCGGTAACTGGTTGGCGTGATACTCCTTTGAGCCTGAAGCCATAATGATGGCGCCGAAATTCGCCGTTGTTGTTCCGCCGGATTCGGTACTGATGTCCGCGGAAAAGCGTCCCGGCGCACCACTCGTTTTTGTGACTATGGAATTCAGATGCACGGTGATCTTGTCGCTGTCCTCGATTTCCTTGGCGAGCTTGGCAATGCCCGTATCAACGGGGTCGGTATAGGGGGTATGAGCGGGGATATCCTTCCACATCAGACCAGTTCCGCCGCCGAGTTGGCTGGCCTTCTCAACAATGGTGACAGGGTAGTCGGCCCGCGCTGACTCGATTGCGGCGGTCATTCCCGAGATGCCACCTCCAACGATGAGGATGTGATCATTGCTTGCCGCTTCCTGGTTGGTCTGCGGTGGCGTCATATGCTTGGCTTCGAAGCAGCCCATGCGCACGTAGTCGGCAGCCATCTCGCCGGTTGTTTCGCGCGCTTCATCTGTGTCTGGACGTATCCAGATTACGCCCTCGCGCAGGTTCGCACGCGCGATGGCGACATTGTCGAAATTAAACGCCTCAGTTTTGGCGCGACGTGAGCAGGCACAGATCACTACGCGGTTTACGCCCTCATTGGCGATGTCGTTCTGGATCATCTGCACGCCATCGGCATTACACAGGAAGTCATGCTCCTTGACGACACTGGCCTTGCCTTCGCGCGCGGCAATGGTTGCCAGCTGCGCGGTGTCCAGACGCTCACCCAATCCGCAACCCTTACAGATATAGGCTCCTACTTTGACTTCATTAGACACGGTCTATTCCTCCGCTGCTGCAACTCGATTTACCACCTGGATCGCGCGTAGCGCACTCGCGGTCGCGCTCTGCACGGCCCGGTTGACATCCAGGGCGTCGGCCGAACAGCCGGCAGCGAAGAATGCACCGTTGGCCTCATCCAGCTCGACAAACCCTTCCTCGTTAACCACGACATCCATTGGAAACTGGTCTCTTGAAACACTCGGCTCCATACCGATTGCCAGCACAACAAGCTCATGTGGGTTGCTGTAGCGATGGTAGCCTTCGGTGTCGACGCCATGCAGTACCGGATTTCCCGTTGCCTTGTCCTCGGTGATGTTGGCGACCTTTGACTTGGTGAACGTCACATTGGGGTCTTCCTGTACTCGCTGGTAGAAGTCGTCAATGCGATCGATGGCACGGATATCGATATAGTAGACCGACGCCTTGAAATCATCACCATAACGCTCCCGCAAATAGGTTGTCTGCTTCAGTGATGCCATGCAGCATATCCGCGAGCAGTGCTTGAGATGATTGAGGTCACGGGATCCGGCACACTGAATGAACGCGACGTCCCTGGCCTCCTTGCCGTCTGAAGGCCGCAGTATCTTGCCGCCCGTCGGACCAAAAGGATCGAGCATCCGCTCGAATTCCACGCTGGTGATGACATTCGAGAAACGGCCATAGCCGTAGGGCTGAATCTTGTTTGCGTCATACGGTTTCCAGCCGGTTGCCCAGATGATGGCGCCGACATTGAGCTTGAGTTGCTGTTCCTGCATGTCGAGATCAATTGCATCGTACTTGCAGGCCTGCTTGGCCTTGTCTGCGTCCGCTGTCCCGATGATGCGGGAATCCAGCACGTAGCGGAAAGGGTAGGCCATGCTGAAAGGCAGGTACGCGCCTTTGCGTTTGCCAAGGCCATAGTTGTATTCATCGGCAAATTCTGTTTCGCTGGCCTTCGCGCACTCACCGCAGGCCGTGCAGTTGTCGTTGACATAGCGGGGCATCACTTTGACGGTTGCGGTGTAGTTGCCAGCTTGCCCTTCCACGTGCATGACCTCCGTGAGTGTCATGATGCGCAGATTTCGGTTCGCCTTCGCCCGGCGCAGGTTGATCTCCATGCCACACTTGGGATGACAGAGCTTCGGGAAGTACTTGTAGAGCTGGCTGACGCGGCCGCCCACAGAGGGATTCTTCTCCACCAGGATCACCTGTTTGCCACATTCGGCTGCTTCCAGTGCCGCGGTCATGCCACTGATTCCGGCGCCGACCACCAGGATAGTCTGGTTGGTTGCGATTACCTCCGACATTGGTTGTCCTCCATACGGATGCCTGTTTAACTTTAAAAAGACCTGAGTCCGACAAAATTCTGTGATACAGCCCGAGACGTTCGCGGCAACCACAAGGGTCTGGATTAACTCCGAAAAGGAAGTGGTCCTCGCAGTTCAGCGAATATGTATCCCGCCGGGTAGCGGGTACATGTGCCGGTGTCTGGCGCGACCAGCGTCCAAGCAATCGACACTGCAGGCATCCCGAGGCGTTCATATCAAGACACCGGTTTGCTCCACGGGCCTCACGGCGCCCAAGAACGATACCTTACTACTAGGTTCCTTCGCTACCGCCCAAAAGTAAGATAAACCATTGAATTTTCAAATGTGATAATAGAATCTGTGTATAACGCTATGTTTCTATGTGTGTTGTTGCCGCTGTGGTGCAGTCGCGGTAACGTTGCTGGTGTCAGGTCCGCGAAAGGAGTGTTGTCGTGAGCGTTGGGGTATTGAAACCTGAGGAATATTTCATCCGGGAGGAACCCTACTACGAGCCGGTTGGAGATGAGATCGGAGTTTTCGAGGCGGCTTATCACAACCAGCTTCCCTGCCTGCTTAAGGGACCGACCGGCTGTGGTAAGACGCGATTCATGGAGCACATGGCATGGCGCCTGAAGCGTCCGCTGATTACGGTGTCCTGCCATGACGATCTGACTGCTTCGGATCTCGTCGGCCGGTTTCTGGTTTCTGGTGGCGAGACGGTCTGGGTGGATGGGCCCCTCGCGCGTGCGGTTCGCAGCGGAGGTATCTGTTATCTCGACGAAATTGTCGAGGCACGCAAGGATACCACGGTGGTGATTCATCCGCTCGCGGATGATCGGCGGGTCTTGCCGATGGAAAAACTGGGTGAGGTCCTGCAGGCTGGTCCGGAGTTCTGTCTGGCGATCTCATACAACCCGGGCTACCAAAGTGTGCTCAAGGACCTCAAGCAGAGCACCCGCCAGCGCTTTGTCGCCCTTGAGTTCGACTACCCGAAGCCCGGGCTCGAGGCCCGGATCGTCGCGAATGAAACGGGGATTGGCCAGGAAACCGCGGAGCATCTGGTCAAGTTTGCGCAAATGACACGTAACCTGAAGGGCAGTGGATTGGAAGAAGGGGCCAGCACGCGTCTGCTTGTGCATGCCGCCAAGCTGATGACCAGTGGCGTCGATCCGGTGGTTGCCTGTCGGGCCTCCATCGGGCAGGCGCTAACCGACGATACCGAGATGCTGGCTGCCGTCAATGAACTCAGCGCATCCGTGTTTTAGGGGGAGGCAGTGAGGGGCGAGGTGCAAGAGCAGCCGGTCTTTCCTTCTTCCTAGCCAGGCAATATGTACCGCGACATACCTGCCAACGGATCAGACATCCGCGAGATTCTCATCGAGACGCCGCTGGACGGCTACGAACTCCTGGATTTTGGCAAAGGACGCAAGCTCGAGCGTTTTGGTCCCTATGTGCTCGACAGACCAGAGCCACGCGCGGCAGGTACGCCGGCCCGCAATGCTTGGTCGGCAGACTGGACCTTTGTTGAGCACCGTACAGGACGTGGGGACTGGCAGGCCGCACGTGCCGGTCTGCCATGGCAATGGGACCTTGCGCTGGACGGTATGACGACGCGCTGTGCGCTCGGTGACAAGGGACGAATCGGCATCAACCCGCGTGATGTTGCCGCCCGCCGCTGGGTACGCCAGCGCCTGGAGGGCTGCTACGACATGGAAGATCTCAGTGCCCTTATTCTGTTTGCGGGTAGTGGCACTACAACGGATGCAGCGATTCAAGCCGGCGCTGAAGTGACTCACGTCGAGGGCAGCGCCGAGGTGCTCGACTTGGCACGGCACAACCTCGGCACGGACAACGCACGTTTCGAGCAGTTAGATGTCCAGGCCTTTATCGAGGGCGCGACGCGCCGTGGTGAGCGATTCGATTTTATACTGATTTCGCCGCCGCGGATCGGGCGTGTGCAGGCAGGTGTCAGTTGGGATATTGAGGTGGACCTTGCTCGGCTGATTCGTAATCTGCCATCGATTGTCAGTGATCAGTGCCGCGGTATCTGGGTGAATGTGGATGCAGGTTCCTGGAGTTCCCCGAGTATTGCGCAGATGTTGCGGGATGCGCTGCCTGGTCGCACGGTAGAGGCTGTTAAGTTGGGGATTGTCACGGCGGATGGTCGCATAATGCCTGCGGGCGGTGCTGCATTCTGGTTTAACGAGTTCGACTACCTGCATGGCAATGCCTCACTGCCGTCATTGATGGCCGCACAACTGGAGGAATATCTCGATATTCACCTGGATGCAGTGCTGTCATCCCGACGTACGGCAACGGAGCCGGCCCTCAGGCTGGAAGGGTTTGACCGGACGCAACAGGATTTTGTCCTGCATTGGGTCGGGGTCATTGCACACACTAATGCGGAGATGGCATACCAGTTTGCCAACTATGCGGGGAATGCCCTGCGGCTCATGGATGAAACGGGTGTGGAGGCCTGGCTCATCAAAGCCATGGACGTTTTCGATACTGCAGGTCTGCACGCAGGCATTGCGGTTCTTCAGAATGTCGAGAACTTTGCGGACGAACTGCGGGAGCGGACGTCCGGTTTGCCGTTCGACGAGGTGGCAAATGTTCTGGAGGCCTTTGTGCGGGGCTTATCCGGACGGCCACTGAAGGTTGAGAGTGCTGATCAGCACCATACAGACACGGAGACGCTGTTTTTGCCGCCATTGATCAATCGCTTCGCCCAGCGCGGCGCAAATTTTCAGATCTTCAAGGCAATGGCGTGCCACCTATGGGCGCAAACCTGGTATGGCACATGGCGCATCGATGTCAATGAACTGGTGAACCGGTTCGCCGATCCCGGGCGCGCATTGCGAGTGTTTCACGCTCTCGAAAGGATCCGCCTGGACGCACGTCTGGCAGATGATCTGCCCGGCATGTATCGGCAGATGCAGGAACTGTGCGAGGGAAACGATGAGTTGCCAGGGGCCGGCTGGCAAGAGGCACGCTGCACGCTGTGGGCCGCCGATGCAGCGGTAGAGGATTCCTGCCGCCTCGTGCGCCATCTCTACGATACCCCGCTACCGGCGCCGGCACCCTATCAGGGTCATCTCGATCCCCTGCGGGTTCAGCGGGTACGAAACGCGCGCATTATTCATGAGAAAGATCTGTTCAGGAGATGCCTGCTGCGCATACAGGACGAACTTCAGCGGCAGACCGAGGCGGAGGAGGGGCGCGTGAATTCGCCCGAGGATGCGCCCGCCGGCAAGAAGTCACGATTTGGAGTGCACGAGATGGTGAGCAGTGACAAGCCGGACGGTGTTACTTTCGAGCTGACACTTGATGGCAAGCCCATTGCGCCACCGGATGATGTGAGAGGGACGATGGAGTCCATACTGCAGGATCTCGGCGAGATACCCGAAGATTACCTGTTCGCCGCAGGTGACGGGCCCTACCACCCCGGAGTACCTGCAGTTGAACATCAGGACCCGTGCGATGTCTGGAAGGGTGTCTACCACGAAGAAGGTGCCTACCTCTACAACGAATGGGACTACGAACGCCAGCATTATCGAAAAAAGTGGGCAGTGCTGCGCGAACTGGAGGTACGTCCGCAGTACGACGATTTCGCGGCCAAGACGTTAACCAAGTACCGGGGCCTCGTGAGGGATCTGCGGCGCACTTTCGAGGCCTTGCGCGGTGAGGATAAGCTGCTCAAGAAGCAGGTCAACGGCGATGACGTGGATATAGACGCGCTAGTCGAGGCCTACGCCGACACGCGCGCCGGTATGGAGATGACTGACCGCCTGTTTACGAAGATGCGCAAGCTTGAGCGGAATATCGCGGTTATGTTCATGGTGGACATGAGCGGATCAACCAAGGGCTGGATCAATGACGCGGAGCGCGAAGCGCTGGTTCTGCTGTGTGAATCGCTGGAAACACTCGGTGATCGCTACGCGATCTACGGCTTTTCCGGGATGACGCGGAAGCGCTGTGAGATTTATCGGGTCAAGGCATTCGAAGATCCCTATGACGACCAGGTGAAAGCACGCATCAGCGGTATATCACCACAGGATTACACGCGAATGGGCGTCACCATCCGGCATCTGAGTCGGCTGTTGAACGAGGTTGATGCACGGACGCGCCTGCTCATCACCCTGTCCGACGGCAAGCCTGATGATTATGACAACTACCGGGGAGCCTACGGGATTGAAGATACGCGGCAGGCCCTTATCGAAGCCAAGCGGGAAGGGATCCATCCGTTCTGTATTACGATCGATACGGAGTCACGGGATTACCTTACCCACATGTACGGGGCCGTGAACTTTACGGTGATCGATGAGGTGCGTCAATTGCCGCTGAAGGTTTCAGATATTTACCGGCGCCTTACCACCTGATCAGACAGGCGAGCACATGCGTGTCAATACGCGCCAGGGGCCGCCGTGAGCGGGCAGCCCCTGTGTTCTGATCAATAGCCGTTGATAGTGCGTTCGTCGTATACGCCAACCGGCCGGGCAAAGGTATATTTGAACGGCTCGGCAACCAGGGTGTTGGCTGCTTGACCGAGATTGCCACCGATAGCGCTCAATGGCGAACTGACGATGAAGACCACGGTGCCGGCAACCGTGCTGATGAGAGAAAACGGACGGATCATCAGCACGTCCGCGAGCATGTCTCCACTTGTCGGTCTGCCATCGTCGAGTCGGTTATAGGCGCTGGCTGAAACGGGCAGTATGAAGGACGAGAAGCCCAGTACGCCTGCAAGGACATAGCTGAGGATGCGTGATTCGGTCTTGCGCATTATTCTTCCTCTCTGTGACGGAATGAATACAGTATGGACGGGCACCAAGAGCAGCTTGTGATCAATTATCGAGGTCTCGCCGCGATTTGTCACTACGACATAACGGCAGTCTTCGGAAAATCTTTTGATTCAAATGCGTCCGCCAGTCGCAGTACGCAGAAATGAACGGCGGTGTGTGGCGCTCCCTCCAGATTATTGAGTTGACTCGATTATCCCGCATATCTGGCCGTCGCCTCACGGGCCGCCTTGGCCTCTTCGGGCGAGTGGACCTTGCCTGACCAGAGCATATCGTAGCCGGTGTCTTCGTTGCCGTTTTCACACAGATCGAGGACCTCTCGAGACAGTGGCTGGAAAGGGGCTACTGCGGTGTGACGCTTCGCGACCCTCAAACGATCATTAAGAAGGTCACAATAAGCACTGCCTTGTGTTTTCGGCTGCTGTCGACGGTTTGGCCGACCGTCGAATCCTTGTTGGAGATCACGCCGCTGTTCTTGGCGACGAAACCGCGGATGAATCAGGTATCTGGGTCGTAAGTCTTAGCCCGGATTTCTCACCGGGCGGCGGTGGAACCGCATATTCTGTTGAAGAGATTGAGAGAGTGCTGAGTCGCCAGAACACAGCGTGTTTCGTAAAGATGCCTATCCCGGCCCTGGCTGGTTCTCGCGCGCCCGGACTTGCGCTTCACTCAAGTGGTAGCTACGGCTACCACTTTCCCTCCAGCGCGGCGTCCGGACACACGAGCCCTGCGCCAGTATCCGGGATCCCGGTGAGAAATCCGGGTTAGGGTTTTGCTCAACATCGCCACCCGCTCTTGGCGACGTCGATCGTGTAACGCTTCTTAAGGACGACACGGTTAATGGTTACAACACCGTTGTAGGGCAAGTTCGCAATCAGTCCAGTCATTGCGTGCCCTCCAGTGACTCATTAATAATGAAACACGCAGACAGGGACAGCAAGTATGGTTCCAGAGATGGCTTGTTGTTCGTGCTGCACCACATAATTCCTCCGGTTTCTGAGCTCGATTGAATAGGATCTCATTGGCCATCCGTTCATAGAAGTCTGCGTCCTTAGGCGAGCGCGATGACGGAGTCATAGTTTTCAACGCGGCATACTGATCTCCAGGGGATTTGCCTGCTCGGCCGTGGCCCTTGAAATGCAATTTGCTGTTCGTCCGTGAATTCGGTGGAATCGTCGGATCAGTTTTTCCACCCGGCATTAGACTCTGTATCCGAGCGCCCAAGGCAGCTTCTCAGCGCGTGATCGGGAAATTCCGCATGGATGTCCCGACCGGTTACCTGAAAGTCAGGAAGCGGCTTGAACTCTATTTCGAGATAAAGGTCCCTTCGGGCCACGCCGGGGCCCTTGTGCGCCCTGTCACGTGAGTCGAATCCTTTGTTCCCCCGCAATGCGCGGACGGATCTTGACGTTCAGGCTGCAGTTCGGTAGCACGACGTGCCCGTGTTCATCGATACGTGCTACGCACAACTGAACCGCCGATGCCGGTATGCATCACCCGGCAAGCTGACTTTCCCTTGATGACTGTTGCGGGAATCCAGTGGCAGGCAGCAGCGGGGGTGTCTTCTTCAGGACCCGTCCAGCTCACCGAGCGGCGGGGTCACGGCTGTGCCGGGTCCATGTGCCACCAGCCCGATGCGCGCGTCCTCAACCTCCGGATGCATCCCCAATGACTTTCCAGAAGCACGGGAACGCCATTCCGCGAAATCATTCAAGCGGTAAACACGGGCGGACGAACCCGGGCCAGGGCAAGTGGAGGTAGCGTATGAGTGTATTGGGGGCAACCCCCGTGAGCAGCCGTGTTGCCTCGACGGCGACAAGATTGCCTGAAAGCATTGGATCCGAGAATATTAGAAGCACAATATATTGTGTTTTTATAGAGCTGCTTTCTATGGGAAAAATTTCCTGTCGAGATCAGTGTCTCGCTACGTAATGTTTGTAACTAGAGGATATGTATAGTGTTTATATTTTCTTGTGTGCTCTTGACAGCGTGGCCTCAGAGGCATAAATTACTTTGTGCCACCACAATATGTTGTGTTTGTTCAGGAGAGGGAAGCAACACCAGCGGACACGTCCGGGACGTTGTCGGCTATTAACCCTGACGGGGCAATAAGGACAAAACGCTAATCACTGCCAGTATACAAGGAGGGTAGATGAAGAACACTGCACACCTTACGCCGGTCGCAACCAATGTTTCAGAAATCACCATGCAACCTGCTTCCCTCGATATTTGGGATAAGAAGTATCGTCTTAAGACCAAGAAAGGTCAAATAATTGACACTGATATCGATGGTACATACCAGCGTGTCGCACGGGCGCTCGCCGAGGTCGAAGCAACGCCGGAGAAAAGAGAGCAGTCGTTTCAGCGTTTTCTATGGGCATTGCGCCATGGGGCTATACCGGCCGGCCGGATTATCTCCAATGCAGGTGCTTGGCAACACAAACCCGCCACTTCAACAATCAACTGTACCGTGTCCGGCACAGTGCGGGATTCCATGAATGACATCCTGGGCAAAGTCCATGAGGCGGGTCTAACCCTCAAGGCGGGGTGTGGCATTGGCTATGAGTTTTCGACCCTGCGGCCCAGAGGGGCTTACGTCGCGGGCGCCGGGGCCTATACCTCCGGGCCTCTCTCGTTCATGGATATTTACGACAAGATGTGCTTTACGGTTTCGTCAGCCGGCGGGCGGCGTGGCGCCCAAATGGCAACGTTCGACGTGGGACATCCGGATGTGCTGGATTTTATCCGGGCCAAAAGGGAGGACGGGCGTTTACGTCAGTTCAACCTGTCTTTGCTTATTACTGAAGAATTTATGCGGGCGGTCAAGGCCGATGCCCAATGGAAACTCGCCTTTCCCGTGAGCCAGGATGAGCTTGAGACAGATGGGCTTGACATCACCAACCCAGAGCAGATCGTCTGGCGCGACTGGCCTGATGGGCATGGCTACGTTAGCAACGAGCGTGGCGAGGTGGCATGCAAGGTATACCGATCGATTCGCGCGCGTCGCCTGTGGGATGTCATTATGTCATCCACCTATGACTTTGCGGAGCCGGGATTCATTCTCATCGACCAGGTGAATGAAATGAACAACAACTGGTTCTGCGAGAACATCCGCGCAACCAATCCCTGTGGTGAGCAGCCGCTTCCGCCTTATGGATCCTGCCTGCTGGGTTCCGTAAATCTGACCAAATTTGTCATTGAGCCCTTCACCGAGCGTGCCCGCTTTGACTGGGATCAGTTCCGCGAAGTAGTCCAGGTGTTCACGCGCATGCTGGATAATGTGGTCGAGATAAATGGACTTCCGCTGGATGGCCAGCGCAACGAGATCACGCGAAAGCGCCGGCATGGCACGGGCTTTCTCGGCCTCGGTTCTACCATCACGATGTTGTGTATGAAATACGGTTCACAGGAATCGCTGGAGTTCACCGAGCGTGTTTCGAGGGAACTCGCTGTGGAAGGCTGGAAGGCGTCGCTGGATTTGGCGCGTGAAAAGGGTCCCGCCCCGATCATGGAAGAAGAGTTTCAAGTTGATCGGAGTATGCTCGCGAGGCGCCCGGAAATGGCCGCTGATGGCTGGAAGGTCGGCGACCGGATACGCGGCAAACTGCTGCATGCGAAATACAGTCGTTACATGCAGCGGGTGGCAGAAATCGAGCCCGAACTCGTCGAACAACTTGCCCTGGTTGGAGGGCGATTCACGCATCACAGTTCGATTGCGCCAACAGGAACCATTTCCCTTTCACTCGCGAATAACGCCAGTAACGGAATTGAACCTTCCTTCGCCCACCATTATTTCCGCAATGTGATTCGGGAGGGCAAGAAGTCCAAGGAAAAAGTGGCGGTCTACTCGCACGAGCTGCTTGCCTACCGTGAATTGAAAAACGCGGCGGCCATGCCTGATGCCGAGGAGGTGGACGCACGGCTACCTGACTATTTCATTACAGCGGAGGACATTACGCCGAAAGAACACGTTGATATTCAGGCTGCTGCCCAGAAGTGGATCGATTCCAGTATCTCCAAGACCGCCAATGTCCCGACGGATTATCCCTTTGAGAATTTCAAGGATATTTATCTGTACGCTTATGAGCAGGGTCTCAAGGGATGTACGACTTTCCGTTTCAATCCGGAAGCATTCCAGGGGGTGCTGGTCAAGGAGAAGGATCTGGAGAACACAACCTACGCTTTCAACCTCGAAGATGGTTCGACGCTCGAGGTTAAGGGAAATGAAGAGATTGAATACGACGGTGAAATTCACACGGCGGCCAATCTCTATGATGCGATTAAGGAAGGGTATTACGGCAAGTTCTAGCTCGAGAGACCTGGCGCGTGAGGTCTGAGTAACGGTTTATTGAGTCGATTCTTAAGGTTAGTGCAAGGTTTTGGCTCAGGTTTCAATGGGCCGGTTTTATGGAGACATGACAATGACTATCAAGATTGAGCAGAAGATCGTCGGTTACGGCCTCGTGCAGGGCGCAGAAGAGAAAGCAGCGACGAGTGCCCCGGCAGAGCGTGGAGTCGAGTCTGAAATGCCGGACAAGGTCGTTCACTTGCACGAAAAGCTGCAGCGCCCGGAGATGCTGCTTGGCTCGACTTACAAGGTCAAGACACCGCTTTCCGAGCATGCCTTGTATGTAACGATCAACGACATCATTCTCAATCCCGGCACCGAACATGAACTCCGACGACCTTTCGAGATTTTTATCAACTCGAAGAATATGGATCATTTCCAATGGATCGTCGCATTGACGCGAATTATCTCTGCTGTCTTCCGCAAGGGCGGCGATGTCACGTTCCTCGTGGAAGAGCTGAGATCAGTGTTCGATCCGCGCGGCGGCTATTTCAAGAAAGGTGGGAAATATATGCCTTCGCTGGTTGCCGAGATTGGCGATGCGATTGAGTGTCATCTGCGGATGATCGGCATGCTCAAGGACGAAGGGCTCGACGAACATCAGAGGAAACTGCTCGCAGAAAAGCGGGCCCAGTACGAGGCATCCATAGAGGATGCATCAGAACAGCAGAGCGATGACTTTCCAGAGGGCGCCCAGCTCTGTGGCAAATGTCATACCAAGGCGGTAATTCAGATGGACGGGTGTCTAACCTGCCTGAATTGCGGAGAGTCAAAGTGCAGTTAAGCGAAATTTTGCTCTTCGGCAAACACGCAAGCCGCTGACATTAAAAGGCATTGATTGGAAACTTGCCGTGACGACCCAACTGAGTAAAGTGTCTATTTATAGGCTAGGCGTTGCGTCTGGCCGGGAAGGTAGCAAGGCAGACCCGGAGCGTTGAAATGGAAAGAGATCCTCAACGACAAGGAGTGTGCGGCGGCGGCCTGTTATCTATACAAATAACAATTAGAAATGTGCCGGTGGAATAACAATGCTACTACAACAAAAACCAATCGCGGGCTACTGGTATACCAATATTGTCGGGCAGCTGGTTCAGGTTCGCGCGCTTCTCTACACTGGAAGACGCCTGACTTGCGTCGCGCTCGAATATGCGAATGGCAAGCGGGAGTACATGGATATCGACGGCTGGTATTACCTTGATCTTGCGCTGCACTCACCCCGGCTGGAGCGTCGCGAACAGGCGCGCGATCTCTGATTCCATTTGTTGGGGATTTCATCCTTAGGGTTGTACGGCCGCGCTGAGGGGCGGTTTGTTGCTCAGACCTCTGCGCAACAGTCATTTGAAGGCGGTGCAGTGCAGATCACCCTATGTTAGCGAATCCTCTATCACGAACCGGAAACGTTCAGATCACAGGACCCGCGGGTCCTCTTGAATCCGTCGTGTCAATGCCGGCATCTGGGGAGGTTCCTCGCGGCTGGGCTATCGTCTGCCATCCCCATTCACTCCATGGCGGGACTCTACGTAACAAGGTTGTCGACTATCTATCCCGCACGCTGACTTCGCTCGGCATGGCGAGCGTCCGTTTCAACTTTCGTGGCGTCGCCGGCAGCGGCGGTATTTACGACGAAGGTAAGGGTGAGCAGGATGATCTGCTGGCGGTTATCGAATGGTGTCGCATGCAGGCTCCTGAGACCCCTCTTTGCCTGGCAGGGTTCTCATTCGGTGCCTACGTAGCGGCAGCCGTCGCACAGCAGTATTCCCCGGACTGCCTGATTACTGTCTCTCCGCCTGTCAGTATGTTCGATTTATCACTGTTTACCCCGCCCACATGTCCCTGGTATGTGGTCCAGGGCACCGATGACGAAATTGTGTCCTGTGAGGCTGTTCAGGCGTGGGTGGCATCACTGGAACCGCGTCCCGTAATGATACTGGTGCCTGGCGCGACACACTTTTTCCACGGCAAGCTGAATATCCTGCGTGACGAGCTTATTCGTGCCTTGCAGCCGATTTTGCCGTGAGGGTCTAATCGTCTCGGTTTCAGACGCGCCGATCAGCGGGTCCGTTTGACGAAACGAAAGACATCGGCGGGCGCTTGGAAGTGTCGCAGCAGAGTGCGTTCATTAACAATATCGGCCCAATAAGCCGGCTGTACACCGCCACGGTAGACAGGACGCACAGAAACACACTGATCATTGATAGTTTGTTTTACTGTCATGCTCATTTCCTCGTGCCCTAATCAATCGGAAGTGAGACGTGCGGGGGATGGCCAACACTCCTGTCCTTTTTGCCAGGCAACGCGTGTGCCTGGAATGTCTAAAATAAATTAAAAATAAGAGGTCAGATTTTACGTGCAGCTGTTTGGGACAATTCCTTGAATCTGTGTAAAGACTACCAACATACCAGCTTAAGCAAGCATGCGACAGGCGCATATAAGGCATTGAATAAATTGGTTGTTAGAGGAATTTTACACATCATCCGATATGTCTTTTTGTAAAAGTAAGACGACAAGACCGCGTGTTACCTAATGCTCAAAGGGCCTCGTTTAGCATCTTGTCAGCTCTCTGCTCCGCCGACGTAAAGCACCTCTCGCCGACATCAGAAGGGAGAAACCGCTGGAGTTCTGTGACGATGGCGGAAACATGGCGTAGGATATGCCTCTCACAGTCATTGCCAAGGCGGGCTATGGTAGCAGGTTGCCCGCTTGGCCTGAGAGCGGGTAGCGAAGTTTACGGGAATGTACGAAACGTACTACGGGTTTGAAAATAAACCCTTTTCCATAACGCCAGATCCACGATTCCTCTATATGAGTGCGCGCCACCGGGAGGCGCTCGCGCACCTGCTTTATGGCATCGGTGAAGGCGGTGGATTTGTTCAGCTCACGGGGGAGGTTGGCACGGGAAAGACAACCTTATGCCGGTGTTTGCTGGAACAGTTACCGGACGGGGTTGATGTGGCATTGATTCTCAATCCCATGCTCAATGCCTTTGAGCTTGTGGCCACGATCTGCGACGAACTCAAGATCAGTTATCCCGCCGATGCCAGCAGCATAAAAACGCTTATCGATGTCCTCAATGAGCACCTGCTCAGGACTCATGCGGCCGGCCATCGAACCGTTCTCATCATCGACGAAGCGCAGAATCTGAGCGCCGAGGTGCTCGAACAGATCAGGCTGTTAACCAATCTCGAGACGACCCAGTACAAGTTGCTGCAGATCATTCTCATCGGTCAGCCGGAACTCAAGGCGCTGCTGGAACGCAGTGACATGCGCCAGCTGGCGCAGCGGGTTACGGCTCGCTATCACCTTGAGCCATTGAGAAGCGACGAAGTCCGCGCGTACATTCAGCATCGCCTGCGCGTATCTGGCTGGAAGGGTAACCTGTTTTCGACGCCGGCCATGAATGACGTGTTGAGGCTCTCAGGCGGTATACCACGCATGATCAACATCCTCTGCGACAGGGCCCTGCTTGGGGCTTACGTTGAGGAACGCAAACGTGTTGACAGGCGGATTGTGCGCAAGGCGGCCGGCGAGGTCCTGCCCGAGCAAGATCAGGCTGCGCCTCTTCACTGGGTCTGGCGTGCCGCAGCGGTTATGGTCATTGCGGCCCCGCTAGGCTGGTGGAGTTGGGTCAACCGTGACCGTCTAGGGGGCGCTGAAACGGTCAATGCCGAGATAGTGGAGGTTACCGAGGCCGAAGCAGCATCGGAGCCGCACGGCGCGATGGAGGTAGGCAAGGACGAGTCCCAGGCTATGCTGACTGCGACCGTTACCGTGCCGCAGGAGACGCTGGCGAAAACGGAGGTAGATCCAGGCGCGGAGTCTGTTGTTAATGATGAAGAAGCGCCCGAGCCGGATCTTGATATCCTACTTGCGAATGCAGGCAGTAGTAACGACCTGCAGGCCTGGGTCGCCCTCTTCGAATTATGGGGTACTTCCCTGTGGCTTGATGGTGAGTTGCAGCCCTGTGAGCAGGCTAAGCGTGAGGGACTTCGCTGCCTGGTGAGGAAAGGAAATTGGACGCAACTACGTGCATTCAATCGTCCGGCCTTACTGGAACTTGTAGATGACAGCGGGCGACACGTATCCGTTGTGCTGCGACAACTTAAAGACGAGCAGGCGGAACTCGTCGTTGCGGGACAACAGGTAACTGTAGGTCGGGATCAGGTCGACACCCGCTGGTACGGTACCTTCGTGCTGCTGTGGAAGCCGCCTGTGGAGACAGGTGTACTCAGGCTTGGTGACAGGGGGCCCGGCGTCCGGTGGCTGCGGAGTCAGCTAGACGATCAGATCGGCGGTACGGACCCAGCCAAGGATCCATCGTTGTTCGATACGGAGCTAGAAAGGCGTGTGAAATTGTTTCAGGCGCGACACGCCTTGCGTCAGGACGGTGTCGTAGGCAGTGAGACGCTCATTCATCTGAGTTCGCATGCGGCTTCGGGGGATTCACCGGTGTTGCAGCCAGTATCCAGTTAACTGATTCGGGCACTACAATGTCGTACATCCTGGATGCACTAAGAAAATCCGAACGCGAGCGGAATCTGGGCGCCATCCCAGATCTGGATACAATTCAGGAACAGGCACCTATCCGTTTCAACTGGTGGCCATGGCTGGTCGGTGCACTGGTATTGCTTAATGCAGGACTTGGTATCGCATTTCTGGTGCGGCAACCGGCCGATCAGTTCGCGAGCCAGTTGCCAGGGATTGGTGAGATTCCACGGTTACCCACAATCATAACTCCACCACCCGCTCTGTCTGTCAGGCCTGAAGCTGCGTCGGCAAGGTCGCGGCTTGCGGAATCACGATCGCTGGATGATGGAAGCGGCTCTGTGCCGCTGCGGGACCAGCCTCAACCGGAATCACCGGGAGATCTGGCAAAGATTCAACCCATCGAGGTACGGCCCGAACCGATCCTGGCCGTTGCCGCCGAAGCCGCGCCACTTATCAATTATCCGGCTCATGTGCCGGTAACGGCGCCGAATGTGACCAAATGGGAAGATATGCCGGCTGACTTTCGTGTCCGCGTCGCGCGGCCGGAAATAGACGTGCATGCCTATTCCAGTCAGCCCGAGAGACGATTTGTTCTCATCGAGCTGCAAAAATATCGCGAAGGGGAACGCGTGGGCTCTGGTGCAGAAATCGAGGAGATTACGGAAAAGGGCGTCATATTTTCAGATCAAGGCACGCGGTTTGAGGTAGCGCGACCTTAAGGCCGGTATGCGCATCCGACTTCGATAGGCTGGTCGATCTCATCAGGCTGTTTGATTCTGCGCGTCTTAATTCCGTACCCGAATGCGCCCACGACTTGCTCTTCACTCAAGTGGTAGCGACGGCTGCCACTTCATCGAGCCCGCTCCTCAGGCGCAAGGTCCAGTGGACCTTGCGCGTTCCTGGCTCCGCCCAGAGCGGCGTCCAGACGCACGATTCCTGCGCCAGCATCCGGGATCCCCGTGAGAAATCCGGGCTAGTTATCCTGACATAAGGTGCGCTGGATTTTTATGGCCGCGTGGGAATGTCTTACAGAATAGCTCTTGATGCGCTTTGCCCTCCCTGCAGGTTCGTGACATACCCGTATCAGAATCAATTGTCATTGATCTTCCCCGCGTGAATTTGCTCCTCGCTGGCCTGTTCGAGTGCCTGGATCTCGACCTCAAAGATCAAAGTTTGGCCGGCTAGCGGATGGTTACCGTCGAGCCTCACAATGTTATTGGTAACATCTGTAATCCGGAAAGTAACCTGCTCACCGCTATCACCGGTTCCGACAATCTGTCCTCCAATTTCAATATGCTCGCCGGGTGGCAATTCCTCCATGGGAGCCTCGTGTACAAGGTCCAGGTTACGTTTGCCGAACGCGTCATCCGGTAGCAGCCTGACGCGGACCAGGTCGCCGACCCGATGACCTTCCAGTGCCGCTTCCAGTTTTGGAAACAGTGTGCGGCAGCCTTGAATGTAACGGATTGGTTGCCCTTTTGCCTCGCGTATGACTACGCCGTCAGCAGTGGCAAGGGTATATTGCATCGTAACGATCATGTGTTTTCTAACGCTGTCTGGCATATTCATTGGCGTCGATATAGCGGACTCCAGGGTCTGAGGCTGAGTATAACTGCAGCCGGCTACTATCCGTTCAGTTGGTCGCTCGAACAAGAACGTCAGGCAGCAATGATCGAATCCGCAGGACAGTTTGTTGCGGCGCAGGAAATAATGCCGAAACCCCCAAGGTCCGGGTCCGCTGTTCGCAGCGACTTCCAAGCAGCAGCCGATCTTGCCCCGTTTACCGGTGTGATTGACGCGGCGCTCGGCATGCGGGAGACACGGCTCGGCAAACACCATGACTACGGGATGCGCATGATCAGTGGTCTCCTGCATCTTTCGCATAGCGATACAGCGAAGCCCAGACGTTGGGTACCGGATCGCCTCGGCAGTGACCGGGGCCTGGTGAGAGCAATCCAACCACCGCCAGGCCACTGGCTGTGGCGCTGGCGGAGCCAGATGATCAGAGGTATCACAGTTTAGTACAGCGTACCGCGCGTCCCTGCGCTGCACAGGTTCCCTGGATAAGGACTAAACCATGTCTTTGAGAGCTTTTAGAGGCGTCACCTTTACCGTCTTGCGGGCCGGTCTTGCGGCAACGTCCATCAGTTCGCCCGGTTTGAAAGGATTCGGAACATTCTTGCGCGCCCTTCGTGCCGGAATTTTCTTGACCTTGACCTTCATGAAACCCGGAACCGTAAAGGCGCCTATACCAGCAGCCCGCAGGTCGCGCCTCATCAAGGTTCCCATCGCATCAAACACCCCACCGACATCCTTCTTGGTCAGGCCAGTTTTCTCAGCGATGTATGAAAGGGTTTCGGACTTGGTGGTGGGTCTCTTTGTTGCGGCGTTTGTCTTGGTGGTGGCTTTCCTCTTTAAGGCCATGTGGCTCTGCTCCTCTAGTTCCATGGGTGATGTTTATCCAACGTCGCATAAGATAGCACAATTATTTCTCAACGGAAGGGCTTTTACGCTTGTATAGCAGCATTTCGTCAAGATACCGTAGCGCTAACCGGTTTCGACTTGCATCGAAACTCGAAAAATCCACGCGCCACGAACACGAAATGCAGCACCGGGCAAATCAGCACAACAGGCCGTATGTTCCTGGTCGGGCGCCTCCGGGCGACGCGAACTTGAAGGCACTGCGCCGATCTGCGGTCGGTTGAGCGGGAAGTGCATGTTCGCACGATGCGAGTGAGGGGCGGAGTTACCCAACAGTACGCGTCTGTCAGCAATGTTTCGAGAGACTGGTTTGAGTGTCTGCTTCTCGCGTACGTTTCTGGCACAGAAAAGCTTCACCTTCGGTGCGCTGCCGAGGCGGTCTCAAGCAAGGCTTCTGCAACGCCGATAGTCCCCTGTGGGGTGTGATAGTCACCCCCGGAGGTAGTGTCGATAATCCAGGAAGCGACCGGTCGCGGCCCTATGGGTGCAGTAGAAAAACTTATAGATAAGAAGGCCTTGCAGGCCCTTATACCATTCAATGCATTGTCGCCGACGCACTTCACGGAAGTCGCGAAAAAGACAGTGATCGATACGGTGCGTGCGGGACGTTATCTGTTCCGAGAAGGGGAGCGTGACAATGAATCGGTCTATGTCCTGGAAGGCGATGTGAACCTGCTTTCCGGGAAAGAGGTCGTCGGTAATATTGTTGGGGGTAGCGACGCCGCGCAGCACCCGGTCGCGCACCAGCAGCCTCGTCAAGTGTCTGCACGCGCCAGGTCGAATTGCGTTGTCGCGCGAATCGACTCCAGCTTCCTGGACATCTTTCTTACATGGGACCAGTCTGCAGGATACGAGGTTCAGGAGATCGAGCAGGAGCAGGACGACGACTGGATGACACGTATCCTGCAGTCGCAGGTATTTCTGAAGTTACCGCCATCGAATATCCAGCGCCTGTTGATGCGAGTGGAGTCGATATCGGCCAACGCCGGCGACGAGGTCATCCGCCAGGGCAGTGAGGGGGACTATTTCTACATTATAAAATCCGGGCGCTGCGTCGTTTCCCGCAAGGCTTCTGTCAATGCGGGCGAGGTCCGGTTGGCGGAACTTGCGGATGGGGACGTATTTGGAGAGGAAGCGCTTGTCTCTGACGCCAGGCGTAACGCCACAGTCACTATGACTACGGACGGCACCTTGATGCGGCTTGCAAAATCCGATTTCATCCAGCTTCTCAAGGAACCGCTGGTCAACAGGGTTGGCTACGAGCAGGCGCTGGCCATGGTCGCGGAGGGAGCTGTGTGGCTGGATGTGCGGCTTCCCGGAGAGTTCCAAAACTCGGCGATTCCTGGCAGCTGCAACATACCGCTGTCGGCGTTGCGCCACGAGGCAGACGGTCTGGCTGCGGATACCAAATATATTGTGTGTTGTGATACCGGTCGCCGCAGCGAGAGCGCAGCATTTGTACTGAGCCAGCGTGGCCTGGACGTCTACCTGCTGGTGGATGGTCTGAGCAGTGTCCCGGCAGCCGATCTGACCGGAACGCTGAAAATATCCCAGGATGCGGAAACGGGCGTTACGGACGCAGAGGTTTACGACCTCGAAAGCAAGCGTGTCGCCCGCACTGAGGAAAGCCTCCGTAGGTCGACAGATCCAGGCGAAGATACCAGGCGGTTTGCAGGATCTGACGAGGAGCTGCGGGCCGTCCGGGAACAGCTTGAAGAAACGGCCGCGCGGGCCGAGCTGCTCCAGCAGAAACTTGAGGCTAGCGAGGCTGCTGTAACTGAAACGAATTCCGCCCGGGACGAATTGCAGGCACTGGAGGAACGTTTTCGCCAGGAAATGGACGAGATGTGCGCAACGGCGCGTGAACAGACGATGGAACTCGAACAGTCGCTACTGGCAGCACGCGAAGAGGTAAAAGACGCACAGGCTAAGGCGGCAGATCTTGCAGGCGAGTTGCAGGAACTCGCACAGGTAGTAAAAGGGAAGGATGACGAACTTGTCCAGAGTCAGGGGCAGATAGAGCAGCTTGAAGACAGTGAGCGCCGCTTAATCAGCGAACTCGAAGAGAGACGTGGTGAGTATGAAGTGTTGCAGGGGCAACTCGAGGAGGGCGGCCAGCAGCTCGAAGTCCAACTCGCCGAACAGATTGCGGCATCCGAGAGTGCCCGGCAAGCGTACGAAGAACAGCACGTGCAGTTGCAGCGTCAGTATGACGAACTGGAAAAGGATCGCGATTATCACCGCTCTGCTGTCGCCGAGCTGGAACAGCAGATTGCCGCCGCTGTGGCGGAGGCAACGGCCGCTGCCCAGACGCAGAATCAGGAGCTTGAAGCGGCACAGAAGGAACTAGAGACAGCCCGCACGCAACTGGACGGTGTGCGAATCGAGTACGACCAGGGACTCTCCGCGTTCCGCACTGAAGCCGAAGCACGCGAGCGTGAATTTCAGGAAAAGATACAGATACTCGAAAACAGCCTGCAGGCTGCCCGACAGGCAGGGCAGGACAATTCAACTGAGCGCGCACAGCGCCTAGCCAGTCTCGAAGCGCAGCTCGATGACCGGATGGCCGAGTTACAGCGCACGCAAACCGATCTTGGCAAACTGCAGACCGAAAAGGACGAACTGCAGGCGGCATTAGGCAAGGCGCGCGAGGAAGCCACCGAACTGGAAGTGCGTGCAACCGCACGGGTATCCACCGCGCAGCAAGGGCAGGCAGCGGCCGAAAAAGCCGCAGCGGAGACCGGCAGGGAGCTTGAGGATCTGCATAGGCAGCTGGAGGACCTGCAGCAGGCGCGTGAGCAGCTCGAAGCGGAGGGCAGAGCGGTCACCGGGCAACGCGACCAGCACGCGCGGGAGATCGAGCAACTCAAAGACGAGCTGGAGTTGGCCCAAAAACGTTTCGATGACCTGGAAGGGTCACTGGAGGGGCACGAATCGACCTTCCGGACACAACTTGATGAGGCACAGGCCAGGCTGGCGGCGAGCGATGAACGAATCGCCCGGGTGGAATCGGCTCGGGATGCCTTGGCCGAAGAAGCAGAGGCCCTACGGCGGGAACTCGAGTCGGGTGACACGCAGCATGCGGCGGGTGAGCAGGAAAGGCAACAGCTCCAGGCTGAGATTTTGCGCTTGACCGGCGAGTTGCAGAGTGTCAGGGAGATGCAGGAAGAGGCAGACCGGCACTTGGCGGAGTCCGCAGACCAGACAGGTCAGGCACAGAAGCAGCTTGCTGACGCCCAGTCACGTGAACGTGACCTGTGCGAGGAAATAGCCGCCCTCAAGGCGGAACTCGATCGGGCGCGAAGCGATACTGAGCTAGCGGGCAGCGAGGCCCGGGAGGCGGCTGATAAGCTTCGACTGGAACTGGAGAATGTGGTCCAGGCACGTGGCGCCCTTGAGCTGGACATCAAGCAATCGGAAGACCGCATCCGCCAGCTGGAAGCTGCAGCCAGCGCGACCAGGGAAGATGAAGGCGCGCGTCAGACCCGTGAAGCAGAACTTCTCGGACAGATTGAGACCTTGACTGCCCGCATCGATGGCTTGCTTGCCGAAAAGGGTGAGGCCGAGGCGGTAATCTTCCATCTGGAGAAAGATATTGAGATTACGCGCGAGGCACTGGCGCGTGAGCAGCGCCGTATCGATGGCGAGAAGGCACGTCATCAGAAGTCTTTGGCCAGTGCAAGCCATGCATCTGATGCCCAGATTGAACAACTTCACGTAGCGCTCGATGACGCCGAGGGCAGAGCGGTCGCAGCCGAGCGGGAACTTGGCAAGCTAAGGCAAGTCCTCGAAGAAACAAAGGCACGTACCGTCGAGGAGCATGCCGTAATAACGGCCGAACTCGCCCAATTGCGGCAGGCTACGGCCGCTGACATCGACGTGACCCACCATGAGGTAGAGCGGCTCCGACAGGAACTGGAGATTGCAAAGCAGGCCAGTGCGCAGGACGCCAGCGAAGGTGAGATTGAACGGCTGCAGTTTTTGCTCGATGAGGCGCGTGACCAAGTATTGCAGCAGCAGTATGAGGCGGAGTCTGAGATCAGTAAGCTGAGGCGGCAGCTTGGCGAAGCCGCCGCAGGCGAGTCAGTACCGCTGGATGAGGATCATGAAGCGCAACTGCACAGGCTTGGTGTCGAGCTGAGCGGAGTTCGCACCCGTTTCGAGGATGCGGTTCGACTGCATGACGAGGCTCAGAAGGAGATTGCGAGTCTGCGCCAGCAGCTGGAAACGGCTAGTGCCCGGGCAAGTCTGGCCGCTGCCGCGGGTGTCGCAGCGGCGGTCCGCGAGCCGGACCACGACATGCTGGAGCTGGCGGGAACCGCACCGCGAAAACGGCGGAGTGGCCCGGGCACAGGACTGATGTTCGGACTGGTTCTGGGAGTCGCAGGTGCCGCGGGCTTTCTGTGGTACGACGCCCAACAAACCGGCAGTGTGTCAGCCGCGGCTGACGCCGCGACCCCGACGCCGCAGATCGATCCTGTCGACGCGCCCACAGCGCAGCCTGCCCAAGCGAAGCTGGTCGCACCGCCATCATTCGAACCTGCGCCCGTGCCTGCCCCTACGCCGGCCCAGCTATCCCCCGAACCTGCCCCTACGCCAGCTCAGCCAACTCCCAAGCCGGTCGAGGTGTCGAAGGACCCTGATCCGCAGGTTCTGCCAGCGCCGGTCGTGCGTGAGTTTAAGGACCGGCTCAATGGCGATGGTTCGGGACCTATGATGGTGGCACTCCCCGGTGGTGAATTCCTGATGGGGAGCAGCTCGAGTTCGCTCGACTTCGACGAGCGGCCCCGCCACAAGGTAACCGTTCCGCCGTTTGCGATCGGCAAGTACGAGGTTACGTTCGATGAGTACGACCGCTTCGCCGACGATACCGGCAGGGCTCGTCCGGATGATGAGGAGTGGGGGCGAGGGCGTCGACCGGCAATCAATGTTTCCTGGCATGACGCCTTGGCCTATGCAGAGTGGCTGTCCGAGCAGACCGGCCACAATTATCGGTTACCCAGCGAGGCTGAATGGGAATATATGGCCGCTGCCGGCAGCCGCAGTCTGTACTGGTGGGGGGCAAACCTCGGGGCAGGACAGGCAAACTGTTTCAACTGCGGCAGCCAGTGGGATGCGGAACGGACAGCGCCGGTGGGCAGCTTTCCAGGCAGTGCCTTTAGCGTCCATGACACGGCAGGTAATGTGCGCGAATGGGTACAGGATTGCTACATAGGGGGTTACGACTATGCGCCGGACGATGGCAGTGCCTGGCTGGAGTCCGGCTGCGCGCAGCACGTTACCCGGGGTGGTAGTTTCGACAGCGCTGCCAACACACTGCGCACCACCAAGCGCGGTCAGCAGGCGCCAGACTCACAGCTCGATACACTGGGGTTTCGCCTGGCTCGCGATCTGTAGATGACCGACTTCTCAACTGTCCCTATCCGAATGCGGGGCAGATGAATGCTGTCGGTGACCGGGCTCGCATCGGTTAGGACCAGTTGCAGCAGTCTTTCGGTCTTAGTTCCATCGGGCCTTGCAATGACCAGCCGAAAGTGATTGAGCCTGCGCGTGGTCAGTGTCTGATTCCCTGCTGTCAATCCCATCGGTAACCCGGTTGAAAGCTGTGTCACCTCAGGTTTCTGTCAGCCGTATAGGGGCAGGGAGTTTCCAACGGCAATGGCCTCCATCGGGTAACCTTCGATAATGGCTATCGCAGGCAAATCCATCACGCGCCGGCCAAGGGCCCCGTCAGGATACCGACAGGCAAGCGTATGCCTGAGAAAACGCTGCAGCGCTTATTCGTCCCTATCACATTTCCGCCTTAGCGAGATGGTGCGGCGCGAAGACATCGGGACTCTGCCAATCAACCCGTCCTTAAGGCAGAATTTTCCGATTCCTGCCTGCTTCTTCATCACCTTCCGATGACGTCCCTCGATTTGCCTTATAGCGAACCGGGTAATGCGACGCGGAGTTGAGTCAGTAAGCCAAACGCGTATTCTTGTGCCGGTCGTGAGCTTTTCACTCAGGCATATTATCTACCTCGCATCGCTGGCGCTGGGTATCTATGCACAGCTTGCCCAGGCACTTCTGATCCGGGAGAGTCTGGTGGTCTTCTATGGTAATGAGATCAGTCTGGATGCCTTTTTCGGCAGCTGGTTATTCTGTGTCGCAGCGGGATCGGCGAGCGTGATCTGGCTAAGGCAAAGACCCTGGGTTCGGAGTCCCCTGCCCCTGCTCAGGTGGTTTCTTCTCGTGTTGCCGCCAACGCCTAGGGATAGCTTCGAGCACGCCAGGGCCGAGTCCCTGGACGCGGGTCTCCAGTATGTCTATATCGGCAATCTGTTTGGACACAAGGCCGGTTCCCCGTACTGTCCGCGGGATGGTACACTGTTGATCGAGAGCATCGGCAATACCGTTGTTGGTGACCAGTTGACGAAAGACGGGCGCTGTCGTGTCTGCAGCGTTCATATCCCCGGCGTGTGGTGATGAAGATCGGTTCGCCCGAACGGGCCAGCGTATGCCGGGCAAGACAATATGACCGGAGGCAGTTTCTTGGCACGTTTGCCGGCTTGATGGTCGCCGTGCCCTTCCTGCCGGTGTTCAAATCAGAGATCCCTGGGCAGAGGCTCTCGCGGCGTGAGGCCGATTTCTACGGGCCGCATGACTGGGTCACCTGACGCTGGATACAGTCACCGCCAGACCTGCGTTGCCCCCTGTGCCCCCTTTGACGCGCTTCGCCCGCGGTCCCGTGCGTTTGAGCGGAACGGCGGAGCCGCGGGCACGGCCTGGCGACGCCATCCGGTATTTCGGGTTAAACTGCGTCCCCTATGGCGCGCATTCTTGGGGTCGGGGTGGCCACCCTGGACATTATCAATGAGCTTGCAGGCTATCCGCCGGAGGACAGTGAAATCCGCGCGCTGGGCCAGCGCATCGCCCGGGGTGGTAATGCCGCTAACAGCCTTGTGGTACTCAGTCAGCTGGGTCACGAGTGCGCCTGGGCCGGTACCTATGCCGATGAGCCTGATAGCCGGCACGTGCTGGACGATCTGTCCCGATACCAAGTGGATGTCAATTATGCGTGCTGTGTATCACCAGGAAAGGTGCCTACCTCCTGCGTGACTTTGAGCCGCACCACCGGATCCCGCACCATCGTGCACTATCGCGATCTGCGCGAATTCGGATTCAGCGATTTTGCCGCGATCAATCTGGGTTCATTCGACTGGATACATTTTGAGGGTCGCAATGTGGCAGACTTGGGCCAAATGCTCACATTGGCGCGGAGAACAGCGCCAGCGACTGCGCTGTCGCTCGAGATCGAGAAACCTCGACCCGGAATAGAGACCCTGTTTGCTGACGCCGATGTGCTGATGTTTTCTCACGCATATGCTGCGTCGCGCGGGTGGGCCGATCCGGCGCAGTTTCTGGATGCACTGGGTAAGGAAATAACCGGCAAAGCGATGGTTTGCGGCCTGGGCAGGGCTGGTGCGGTGGCACTGGACACGGCGGGTAATCAATGGCAGAGCGCTGCCTGTGTGCCGAACACCGTCGTGGATTCGCTCGGTGCCGGGGATGCATTCAATGCCGGCGTGATCGATGGTTTACTGCAGGGAAGGACGCTGCAGGAGGTATTGACGTCTGCCTGCCGGCTGGCTGGTAAGAAGTGCGGGCAGATCGGATTTGACGGCTTGGGGATGACGTGAGGCTGGCGGTGCGAAGCCGTACCCGATTGTGTCGGCTCGACGAGATCGCGGACCCGGGTAGCCGCGGCTTCTCCGTGGTCATTGCAGGGCATACCGAGAGTATATTTCTGGTCCGCAAGGGAGGGGCTGTCTTCGCCTATCACAATCGCTGCCCGCATACGGGGAGCCCTCTTGACTGGATGCCCGATCAGTTTCTCAATCTGGGTAAGGACCACATCCAGTGCGCGACGCATGCCGCCTTGTTCCGGATCGAGGACGGTCTCTGTGTTGCGGGTCCGTGTACGGGAGATGCGCTGACCGCGCTCCCGGTTGCGGTTGACAAGGGGGAGATTGTTCTGGGTACCGACGGTGGGGACAGCGGGTGATTGTCACGCGAATTACTGGTCTTTTCCCACTCTGGGCGCTGCTCGGCAGTGCCCTCGCCTATGCCTACTCTGTGCCCTTCATTGAGCTAAAGACTGCCATCGTGCCGCTGCTTTGCCTGGCGCGTTGTTCAGTATCTGGCACAATCTTTCGGGGTCACTGTTGGCCGCCTGGTGGGCACGAAGAAATGCCTGAAGACGATGTTTTTCGGGTGGCACGGTACTGATGAATGTTCCCGTAATCGAGGTACGCGCATTAACCAAGCGCTATGGCGAGGTGCCGGCCATTCGTGACGTGGACTTTACCGTGTCACGCGGCAGCACCTGTGCCTTGCTCGGAGGAAACGGGGCCGGGAAGACGACCACCCTGGCCATGTTGTTAGGCTTGTTGGTGCCCACTGCCGGTTGTATCCGTGTCTTCGGTGAGGATATGTCGCGGCATCGGTACCGTGTACTTGGCCGGATGAACTTTTCCTCACCCTATGTCGATTTGCCGCAACGCCTCACGGTAGCGGAGAACCTGACCGTCTACGGGCATCTCTACGGTGTGCAGGGAGTGCGCAAGCGTATCAGAATGCTTGGTGATGAGCTTGATCTGAATGAATTCATGCGCCGGCCTTACCGTTCCCTCTCGGCCGGGCAGAGGACGCGGGTATCGCTGGCGAAAGCGCTTCTTAACGAGCCGGAACTCCTGTTACTGGATGAGCCGACCGCCTCCCTGGATCCTGATACTGCCGATCGGGTCAGAAGCTACCTGATGGATTATCAGCAGCGCAGACAGGCAACGGTATTTTTCGCATCGCACAACATGCCCGAAGTGGAGCGTGTCTGTGATGATGTCATCATGCTGCGGCAAGGCCGCGTGGTTGATCGGGGCACGCCGGCAACTCTTATCGCGCATTACGGCCGGCGTAATCTGGAAGAGGTGTTCCTGGATATCGCTCGCGATACCGATATCGAGCCCGCCCACCGACAGGCCGTGCAGTGACCGGCAGCGCCGACAAGTGCTTGTCCTTGCGTCGTATCGGCGCGATGGCATTGCGCTATCTTTACCTGCTGCGCAGTTCCGGGCCACGCCTGCTTGAACTCTTTTACTGGCCCACGGTACAGCTAGTCCTGTGGGGGTTTATCACACAGTTCTTTATGACCAACAGTACCTGGGTTGCTCAGGCATCGGGTGTCCTGCTGGCAGCGGTGTTGCTCTGGGATGTGATGTTTCGCGGCCAGCTCGGCGTGTCGCTTGCTTTCACGGAGGAAATGTACTCGCGCAATCTCGGGCATCTGTTCGTCAGCCCCCTGCGTCCCTATGAACTGGTAACGGCACTCCTGTTAATCAGTCTGGTACGGACCTTGATCGGCATCAGCGCTGCCGCGGTATTGGCAATCCCGCTATATAACTATTCGATATTCGAGCTGGGACTACCTTTACTCACCTTTTTTTTCAATCTGATTGTGATGGGCTGGGCGATAGGTCTAATCGTGGCGGCGGTTGTGTTGCGCTATGGTCTCGGAGCGGAAAGCCTGGCCTGGATCGCGATCTTCGCTGTGGCACCGGTAAGTGGTATCTATTATCCCATTTCGGTCTTACCGGGATGGTTGCAGCCGGTGGCCTGGCTGTTACCGTCGGCCTATGTCTTTGAGGGCATGCGCGCCATTATGTTTGACAGCCTTGTTCGTCTCGACCTGATGGCGAAGGCGGCCGCTTTGAATGCGATCTATCTGGGCATGGGTGTTGCCGTGTTCCTGTATTCATTTCGCGTGGCCAGAGAGCGGGGCACCTTGCTGCACGTCGGGGAGTAACGAAAAAGGCGCTGCCTGGTCTGGCAGCGCCTTCAGTTGTCTGGCTTGCCCGGTGGGTTGGTTTGACTAATTTTGGTCAGATTCCATTGAGGCGAGGAAACGTTCTATGTCTGCGCCTTGCAGGGTGGGCAGAAGCTGCTGTTCATGTACTGACGCGGTTGATTCCACCTCACGCAGCCGGGGTGTGGGCAGGAACTTTGCCTCAGGTGGGTTGCTGCGATCATCGGTCAGCGGCTTTGCAGATTCAAGTTCGTAGGCGTTGCCTGTATTCATGTCGTATATGAGTACCATGCTGCGTCTCCCGTGTCGGCATGCGTTGCCTGCACCCTGCGAATCAGGTTAACGGCGGCGGCCGGGTAACATTTAGCCGCCCCGAAAGGCCAGGATTCCGTGTGCCGGGGGTGCATGCAGCTGACCATGGTTCCGTCACTGGGCAATGACTGCATACATCAGAGAGAACAAGCTTTTTCCTATGCACCGGATGCCAGCCGGTGAGCCCGCCTGGTCGTTTCCGGCAGCCGGTAACGCCCCGTGCAGCGCATCACATAGGCGATAGCCGTTGCCAGGCTGATTCGATGGCCAATGGATACGAAGATTGGTCGGGTTCCCGCGCGGCTGCGCAAGACGGCACCGATGGTCTCGTCGCTATCGATGAGTGGTTCCCAGGCGCCGCGCACATCCGCCGGCTCTGTGTAGCTTCCGATCAGGCGAGTCTTGCCGACGCCGATGGTCGGCAGGTCTGCAAGTACGCCTAGATGACAGGCCAGGCCGAAGCGTCGTGGGTGGGCATAGCCCTGACCGTCGCAGAGGATGAGATCGGGTTGTCGGTGCAAGCCTTCCAGTGCACCGAGTACAGCCGGCACCTCGCGAAACGACAGAAGTCCAGGGACGTAAGGAAAGCGGGTCGGCTGTCTGACGACCGACGCTTCGACCTCGTTCAGATCGGGAAGCTCGAGAACCGCGACAGCAGCGCGCGTGGTCCGGTTATTGTCTTCAAAGCCGATGTCTGCCCCGGCGACATACCGTATGTTTTCAAAGTCATCTTCCCGAATAACGTGATCGGCCAGGCGTGTTTGTATCGCGCGCGCCTGCGCGGGGCTGACATCCCACGCATGCAGTCGGTGTGGCACGCGCAAGATCAGATTTGGTGTGCGTGGTCAGGGAAGTGACGCCAGGGGCATGCGTGCGGCCAGGATCACTCCTCCACGTCGAGCTGATCCAGCGGGTTGTTCCACTGATCGCTCGACCGCAGCTCGAGATCGACACCGTAATCGGCGCGTTGAATGTCCATTGAGCCGGACCAGTCTTCCGGCGGTTCTATGGCATCCACGTTGAGGTCATACCAGGTATCCATATCCAGCTCTTCGACAGTGCCATCAAAGTATTGTATTTCGACGGTTTCATCGTCTTCATCAACGGCGACAATTTCGAAATTGTCTCCTGCCTCGGTCTTGTACCAGTCACCAATACGGGGCTCATATTCCGTCGACATTATCTGCTTACCTCCCTCATCGCTCCTGCGGTAACATGACGAGCTTTCACAGTGACATTCCCGCGCGCCGTTCTCGCCGTTTAGTTTTATTTATAGGACTATCGATCGGTAATGGCAAGACCGAATTTGCCCGCATGATTTATGCCGGCGGCGCGTGGGTACCGGAGATGCGGAGGATGTCTTTTCGTGGCTGGCGGGCCCTGAGAGTGGGATTGGATCTGGTGCAGCTGTGCAAGACCGGAAGTTGATTCCTGGATCAGTCTCTTTTCCTTTTGAATCGAAGGACTAAGCATGGGTTGGTGGGGAAAAGTCTTAGGTGGCACGTTCGGCTTTATGGTGGGCGGGCCGCTCGGCGCGCTGTTGGGAGCGGCACTCGGGCATCGCTTCGACCAGGGGGCTCAAAGGCTTACTCGCGATGCCGCATTTGGCCCAGGTGCGCAGGAAAGGGTCCAGACGGCGTTTTTTACCGCATCTTTCTCGGTCATGGGACATCTCGCCAAGGCGGATGGCAGGGTGTCGGCGCATGAGATCGATCTGGCGCGTCAGGTTATGGCGCAAATGAACCTTGCATCCGACATGCGCCGCACGGCGATCCATCTTTTTAATGAAGGCAAGACACCGGATTTTTCACTCGATGAGGTGCTCGATCAGTTCCGTTACGAATGTCACGGTCGACGACATCTGATTCTCATGTTCATCGAGATTCAATTGCATGCGGCTTATGCGGATGGCGAACTGCATGCAGCAGAGGCGCAGGTCTTGCATCGCATCTGTGAACGACTGGGCATAGGGCAGCAGGAATACCGGCATCTTGAAGCGATGGTACGCGCGGCGCGGCAGTTTGCTGGAGGTGCGGCGGAGAAGCCTCCCACCGCAGCACGGAAACTCGAGGACGCTTATGCGGTGCTGGGCGTGGCGTCGGATGCACCAGATGCCGAGGTCAAGAAGGCCTATCGCAGATTAATGAACCGCCATCACCCGGACAAGCTGGTCGCCAAGGGTTTGCCCGATGAGATGATCAGCATGGCAACCGAGAAGACCCAGGAGATCAAGGCGGCTTACGAAACGGTCCGCTCGGCACGCACATCTGAATCTTGAACTATCCGCTTGAGATATACCGGCCGCCACTGGCGATAGTGACCACAGTGAGCCCCAGCAGCAGATTGACGCCAATAATTGTGCGTATCTGCTTCAGCGCCCTGCCCGCCGCCGGAAAGTCGCCGGCAGCCACACCGCGGCGCAAGCGCCGGTAGGGCGCAAAGAATACATGCAGGTAAAGCAGAATCATCAGCCATCCGATTACCTGCATAAGCTGGATGTCCAAACCCGCATTTTCCAGGCCGCCGAACGCCTTGAAGAGCATCCAGTACCCTGTCACAGGCAGCACAATCACGGCAATCCAGACCCAGGGGAAAAACCGGGAAAAGGTCCCTGACCACAAGGGCAGCCGCTGTGGCGGCTCGAGCTGGCTGGCTGCAACCGGTCTCAGTGCCATATAGGCGAAAAACATTCCACCAACCCAGATAACCGCCGCGAGCAGATGCAGTGCAATGGCAATTGGCATAAAGGTGTGCACAGATAGAGGCTCCTGTGGCGTGTCAGTCTCCTTAAGGGCGACGTCGATGTGAAGCAGGAAAGGTCTGGCGAAGCCTTGTGAATTCTACCGGTCAAGGCGTCGGTTGTGTAGTCAAATCGAGGAGGTGGTCAAGCCAGCCACGTACCCCGCGTACCAGCTCGTCGTCGAGTCCGACAAAGAAATGGTCCGCACCTTCCACTTCTTTCTGCCGGTAGTTGGTATTCCCGGCTGAGCGCGCTGCCTTGGCGCGGGCCGTCGCCGAGTCGCGTACCGCGTCGAGATCCCGGCTGCCGTACAGATCGAACACGGGCACCGAGATCTTTTCGAGGTGGGACAGATTGTCCAGTTTCGCGTCCAACTTGCTCGTTCCCATGCCGATGGTGACCAGTCCCATGAGGCCAGGCGGGGCATCGCTTGCCAGACACGCACTGCCCATGGTGGCCCCGAGGCTATGACCAATAAGTGCGATGTGGTCGTAGCCCTGTTTCGTCAGGTAGGATGCCGCTGCCTTTATGCGTGGGACCGCCTCCGGGATCAGTGGGGCATAGTCAGCCAGCTTGGCATCGTTGCTCAGAACCGGCATCTGGATCGCGAGTGTCGCCCAGCCATGCTCAGGCAGCTGGGTGCGCAAGGGGTAGATCACCTCAGGCCAGTTCGGGTGAACGCCCATGCCGTGCAACAGAATGACAGCCCCTTTGGGTTTGCCGCTGAGATCGGATGTGTAGATGCCGAGAAAGCGTTGTCCCTCCGCTTCCAGCCACACAGCATCCCCCACCAGAAGCGAATCAACAATCTGCTCAGACCAGCGTTGTTCCTTGGCGCTGTCGGACGCGAACCCTGCCGGCATAATCGCCAGCCCTGCCAAAAATAGCAGGTTTCTCAGAGCGTTTGTCAGTATGTTGCTGTGAGGGATGGCTTTGTGCCTCATCGTATGGGTTCTCCTGAAGTTCGCGAAAGTCGCTGCCAATGCTGAAAATCTGTCCGCGATACGGTACATTGCGCAACTTTGGCCCGCCGGCGCACCGCAATTGCGGGTGCCAGGCGCGGTCCGACAGAGTCTACCCTAACGTGACGGAGGCCAGAAACATGCCGGATTACAAGATTGCACCTTCCATACTGTCGGCGGATTTCGCGCGCCTCGGCGAAGAAGTCACCAATGTGCTGACGGCCGGTGCCGACATCGTGCACTTTGATGTCATGGACAACCACTATGTTCCCAATCTGACGATCGGGCCCTTGGTCTGCGATGCGTTGCGTCAGCATGGTGTGACGGCAGATATCGATGTCCATCTGATGGTAAAACCGGTGGACCGTATTGTGCCGGATTTTGCCAAGGCCGGCGCGACCTATATCACTTTCCACCCCGAGGCAAGCGAGCATGTCGACCGTACGCTCCAGCTGATCCACGGCGAAGGTTGCAAGGCCGGGCTGGTGTTCAACCCGGCAACACCCCTCGATCACCTCCAGTGGGTGATCGAGAAGGTGGATATGGTGCTGCTCATGTCGGTGAACCCGGGCTTTGGCGGGCAGAGTTTCATCCCGTATGTGCTCGACAAGCTGCGCGCGGCGCGCCAGATGATCGACGCCAGCGGACGCGATATCCGCCTGGAGGTTGACGGGGGGGTCAAGGTCGACAACATTGCCGAGGTGGCGGCGGCAGGGGCCGATACCTTTGTGGCAGGATCAGCCATTTTCGGTGCGGGGAAGGACAGCGATCCCAATCATTACGACACCGTAATCTCGGCCATGCGGGCTGAGCTGAGCAAGGTGGGATAGCCGGATTTCGCACGCTGGCCAAGGAATTATGGACATCCAGCACGCCGCTGTTGTCTGCGTCTTCGTGTCTTTGCTCTCGAGAGTCTCATCCTGATGCGTATCAAGAAACCGCAAATGATATTGATTGATCTGGACGGTACCCTCATCGACAGCGTACCGGACCTGGCCTACTGTGTCGACGAAATGATGCGCCACCTCGATATGACACCGCGAGGCAAGGACAAGGTGCGCAACTGGGTAGGGAACGGCGTTGAGCGCCTCGTGCGGCGGGCCCTGATCGATCGGCTCGATGGTGAGCCCGATGAAGCCCTCTATGAGAGGGCGTATCCCGTGTTTCTGGAGCTGTATGCCGAAAACACTTCCAAGCGAAGCCATCTCTACCCGGGAGTCCTGGAGGGTCTGCACTATCTCAAGGAGGCTGGTTTTCCCTTGGGGTGTGTCACCAACAAGGCCGTGCAGTTTACGGAGCCGCTGCTCCGGGACCTGGGCATTGCGAAGTATTTCTCCGTGACCATTTGTGGTGATACGCTTCCCAGGAAGAAGCCGGATCCCGAACCCTTATTGTACGCGGCGGAGTTTTTCAAGGTGGCGCCGCAGGCCGCACTGATGATCGGTGATTCGGTCAGTGATGTTAAAGCCGCCCGGGCCGCCGGTTTTCAGATTGTCTGCCTGAGTTATGGCTACAATCACGGTGAAGATATCCGCGCGTCACATCCCGATGCCGTCATCGATTCCCTGGCGGAGATTCGCGGTCTGCTCGAGAAGGCGGCCTGAAGACGACGCATTCCCCGTTGCGACGCAACGCGCGCTGCAGAGCACATTTCCCGACAGTGTGCCTGAGCCCTTTCACGGGGCGTGTTGTCAGAATAATTTCGTTTCAGGAGCTTACTGGTGGAACGTGCAGAGTATCGCAAGCTGGTTGCCGACGGATATAACCGTATCCCTATCGTGCGTGAGGTACTGGCGGATCTCGAGACGCCGCTCAGTACCTTCCTGAAACTCGTAGACGGGCCCAACTCCTACCTGTTTGAGTCGGTACATGGCGGCGAGAAATGGGGGCGCTATTCCATTATCGGGCTGCCCAGCCGAACGCGTATCACAGTCAATGGTCAACGCCTGACAGTGGAGCGCGACGGCCAGGTAGCCGAGGCCATTGAGACAGCCGATCCGCTCGCCTGGATCGAGGCATTTCAGCAGCGCTTCCGGGTACCCGAGATGCCGGGTTTGCCGCGCTTCTTCGGAGGTCTGGTCGGGTATTTCGGCTACGATACTGTGGGCTACATCGAGCCGCGCCTGGCGGGCGGGCGCAAGCACAACCCCCTGGAGACGCCTGACATCCTCCTGACGGTATCGGATGAGGTGGTGGTATTCGATAACCTCACAGGCAAACTGCTGGTGGTGGTGCACGCCGATGCCAGCGATCCGGATGGCCTTGACAAGGCCCAGCAGCGCCTTACTGACCTGGTTGCGACGCTGCGGACACCCGCCGACCTTTACCGGGAGCACGCGGCGGTATGTGAAGTCTCCGAGAACGATTTTGTCTCCGGATTCTCGCGTGAGGATTTTGAGACGGCTGTGGAACGCATCAAAGACTATATCCTTGAAGGCGACGTCATGCAGGTTGTGCTGTCGCAACGTTTGTCGATTCCCTACGCGGCGCTGCCGCTCGATCTCTACCGGGCATTGCGCTGCCTTAATCCCTCACCTTACATGTTCTTTATGGACCTTGGTGAATTCCACATTGTCGGTTCGTCACCTGAAATTCTGGTGCGTCTGGAGGACGGGATTGTTACCGTGCGGCCAATTGCCGGCACCCGGCCGCGAGGCAAGGATGATGTCGAGGATATGGAGCTGGAAGCAGAATTGTTGAATGATCCCAAGGAACTCGCGGAGCACCTGATGCTCATCGATCTGGGTCGCAACGATGTCGGCCGTGTCAGCGAAGTGGGCAGCGTAAACCTGACGGAGAAGATGGTGATCGAGCGCTACTCACACGTCATGCACATCGTCTCAAATGTCACGGGCAACATCAGGCAGGGTATGAGCGCCATCGATGTCCTGCGGGCGACGTTTCCTGCCGGCACGGTGAGCGGTGCGCCGAAGATTCGCGCCATGGAGATCATTAACGAGCTGGAACCGGTCAAACGAGGCATATACGCCGGCGCAGTCGGCTATCTGTCCTGGTCCGGCAACATGGATACCGCAATCGCGATACGAACAGCCGTAATCAAGGATAAAATCCTGCACATTCAGGCAGGCGCCGGCATTGTGGCGGACTCAGTTCCCGCCTGTGAATGGGACGAGACCATGAACAAGGGCCGCGCGATATTCCAGGCGGTAACGCTTGCCGGCAAGGGTCTGAACCAGTGCGGACAGTCGGGGTCGTAGGACGGGGGCTCTGACTTCGGGATAACCGGCGGGAGGGGTGCAGCCGCCCGTTTTGACCGATCACTCCAGAATGCTGATCAGATCACCTCTCTCCAGTAACTCCTGCAGTGTCCGCTGTGGTCTTTTTCCGCAGCTGTCTTCTTCCAGATCTTCGCTGGCTCCGGAGAAGGTCAGCCGGAGTGCGGTCGCGGTGATTTGCGCCTCGTAACTTTCAGACCAGGGGAGTTGCTCCTGGACTGCGTGCTGGCATGTCCGCGCGTCCTCGCCGGCAAAAATCACCACGAAATAGGGTTTGTTACAGCCTGTGAAATGCCGGCAGGTGAGTCTGGGATCAGTCAGTTCAATGACACGCCTCGGCAGCCCTCCGAGAGTGTTGATTTCCACCTGGGGGCACATTGTCAGACAGAACCGTTCCGGGAGATCTCCGTGTGCCCGCTGCCAGCGCGACAGGACCGCAAGCACGAAGCCCGGGATCTTGGCCACATTCCAGCTCTGTACGTGAACCGGCACACCGGCAAGCTCCAGTCGATCGGGTAACTGTGCCATCCGAATTTCTCCAGTAGACTCGCAGATCTCTTGCCAATGCAGGGGGTCAATGGGGTGTGCAGGTATCATCTGTCGGCAGACCGAGATCGCCTGAGGGTTGCCCGCCAGTGGGTCCTGGGACGCACCCCGCCCGCGCCTGCGGTATCTGACCCACATGCCAGAGCATACTACGTTCCAATGGATTTCGCTGACAGTAAGGTTGCCTGCCGGCACGACGCTGCCCTTGCCAGTGAGACGAAAACGAATCAGGTTGCAGTGGCAGCACTGCGGGGAACCAGCGAGGTACGGCCGCTTCGGCGGAACCCATATACCGGGCAAGCACTGGCCTGGCTGCCCATGCGAGCCATATTTGCCGCCTGGGCTTTGAGGTATTGCTGACGACGTCGAACGCCGAGATGCCTTCAAAAAGGGAGAATCTCGGGCGAACGTCTTGGGGGGCGGTCTCCGGGTTGGTCAAGTCGGGGGTTTCACTTGCCGCCGATTCCGGGGAGAATTGCGGAACTGCCGGTTTCGACGCGACGGGCCTGGCGGGACGGATGATTACGACGCTGAGGCGAAGGCGCGACTCGTGTGGCGCGACCTCGCAAATCAGGGCATTAGCACGTTTATGCTGTTGATGATCGATAATTACGATTCCTTTACCTACAACCTGGTTCAGTACCTGGGTGAGTTGGGTCAGGACGTTCGTGTCTACCGGAACGATCAGATTACGGTCGCGGGGATTACGGAGCTGTCGCCAGATCACATTGTGATATCGCCCGGGCCCTGTACGCCGAACGAGGCCGGGATATCGCTGGCCGCGATCCGCAGCTTTGCCGGCAAGATTCCGATACTGGGTGTCTGTCTGGGACACCAGAGTATCGGCCAGGCGTTCGGGGGAAAGATCGTGCATGCGCGTGCGGTCATGCACGGCAAGACATCCATGATTTATCACCACGATACGGGGGTTTTCCGAGGGTTGGAGAATCCGTTCGAGGCGACGCGCTACCATTCGCTGGTGATCGACAAGGAAACGCTGCCTGAGTGTCTGGAAATAACGGCATGGACCCAGGATGGCATCGGGCATGTTGACGAGATCATGGGGGTGCGGCACAAGGAATTATCGGTCGAGGGTGTTCAATTCCACCCCGAATCGATCCTCACGCAACATGGCCACCAGATGTTGCAAAACTTTCTCGAGATGAAATAGGTGGCGGCGCACGCGCATGGGCCGAACCATGCGGCGTCGGTACCGGCTGGCTGACAGGCCTTAATGGCAACTGGACTGATATGAACATACAAGGTGCGATTCGCGCAATTACCGAGGGTCACGATCTGAGCCGCGCGGCAATGATCACGGTGATGCGTGGCATCATGACCGGTCAGGCGACGCCGGCGCAGATCGGCGGGTTCCTGATTGGTATGCGTATGAAGGGCGAGACAGTGGATGAACTGGTCGCCGCCGCCACCGTCATGCGTGAGCTGGCAACTCCTGTTGATGTCAGTAGTGAATATCTTGTGGACACCTGTGGTACGGGAGGGGATGGCGCCCATACCTTTAACATTTCCACGGCAAGCGCCATCGTGGCGGCGGCCGCGGGTGCGAAGGTGGCCAAACACGGCAACCGTTCGGTCTCCAGCCGTTGCGGCAGTGCCGACGTACTGGAGGCGGCGGGTGTGAATCTGGACCTCGGGCCGGACCAGGTCGCGCGCTGTGTGCGAGAACTCGGCGTCGGATTTCTGTTCGCGCCTCGCCATCACAGTGCGATGAAACACGCCATCGGGCCCCGCAAGGAATTGGGCGTGAGAACCCTGTTCAATCTGCTCGGTCCGTTGACCAACCCGGCCGGGGCGCCGAATCAGGTGGTGGGTGTGTTCAGCGAGCAGTGGCTGGAGCCGCTTGCGCAGGTCCTGCAGCGACTCGGAAGCAACCACGTGCTTGTTGTGCATGCAGACGATGGTCTGGACGAGATCAGCATCGGTGCGCCGACCCAGGTTGCCGAGCTGAAAGATGGGCGCATCGATCGGTATCGCATTGCGCCCGCCGATTTTGGGCTCACCGCGGGCGCGACCGATGCGCTGGTGGTCCAGACTGCGGAACAAAGCCTGGCCCTGATTGATCAGGTCTTCACCGGGCAGCCGGGCCCGGCGCGCGATATCGTGGTCTTGAATGCCGGCGCGGCGGTCTATGCAGCAGGTCTCAGCGAGACTCTTGCGGCGGGGGTAAAACGCGCGGCTGAAGTCATTGACGCGGGGCTGGCGAGGGAAAAATTCGCAGCCCTGATCGAATTTTCCCGTCAGGTCTGATGTTGGATAGCCCTGTGCGTCGAGCGACTAGCGGGTATGAACGACATTCCTGATATCCTCCAGAAAATTCTTAGACGCAAGGTCGAAGAAATCGTCGAGCGGGCGGAACGGCTGAATATTCGCGATCTCAGTAAACGCGCCGAGCTTGCACCGCCACTGCGAGGATTCGTGCGGGAGATCGAGGCCTTTGTAGCCCGGGGAGAACCGGCCGTGATTGCCGAGATCAAGAAGGCCTCTCCCAGCAAGGGCGTGTTACGCGAGGATTTCGATCCGCCCGCGATTGCGAGGAGCTATGAGCAGGGTGGGGCCGCCTGCCTGTCCGTGTTGACCGATGTGGATTATTTCCAGGGGGCGGATGAGTACCTGCAGGCCGCACGCGCTGCCTGTTCCCGGCCCGTCCTCCGTAAGGATTTCACGATCGACGCCTACCAGGTTTACGAGGCGCGCGCTCTTGGGGCTGACTGCATTCTCCTGATTGTTGCTGCGCTCGGCGATGCCACGTTGCGCGAACTGGTGGAACTCGCGGCACACCTGGATATGGACGCGCTCATCGAGGTACATGACGAAGCGGAGCTGGAGCGGGCCTTGAGCCTGCCTTCACGACTGATTGGCATCAACAACCGTAATCTGCGTACTTTCGAAACGGAGCTGGATACCACGCTGAAGCTCCTGGGCCAGATTCCGGAGGATCGTATCGTCGTTACCGAAAGCGGCATCCACACGCCCGCGGACGTGGCGCTGATGCGTAAGAGCGGGGTGAATGTGTTTCTGGTGGGGGAAGCGTTTATGAGGGCCAGGGACCCCGGCCAGAAACTGGCCGAGCTGTTTGGATTCGAAAACAAGACATAAGGATTTACGGGTGCAGGGACACGCGGCCAGCGCGTGCGGAAAACTCGCCCTGCGCTCGTACGCCGTTTTATCCCCCCGTTGGCACCTTTTATCTGGTTCCGAACACGACTATGGTTTTGCCCTTGGCGGTAATCAGTCCCTGTTCTTCCAGGTTCTTGAGTACCCGGCCGACCATCTCGCGGGAGCAGCCGACGATGCGGCCGATTTCCTGGCGTGTGATACGGATCTGCATACCGTCGGGGTGAGTCATGGCATCGGGTTGTTTGCAGAGATCAAGCAGGGTGCGGGCCACACGCCCGGTGACGTCCAGAAATGCCAGGTCACTCACCTTGCGGCTTGTCTGGCGAAGGCGGGCTGCCATCTGAGTGGCAAGGGCAAACAGGATGCTCGGGTTATCCTCCGCGATCTGGCGGAAGCGGCCGTAGCTGATCTCGGCCAGTTCGCATTCGCCTCGCGTGCGCACCCACGCGCTGCGTGTCGAGCTTTCGCCGAACAGGCCCATCTCGCCAAAGAAATCCCCGCGGTTCAGGTATGCCAGAACGATCTCGTGACCGTCCTCATCCTCGATGAGCACGGTCACAGAACCATCAACTATATAATAAAGTACATCAGGCGCGTCGCCGGCATAGATGATGACGCTCTTGCCGGGATAGCGCCGCCGGTGGCAGTGTTCCAGAAATTGGTCAATGGATGGATTGCCGGTCGCGGTCAGCTCGTTGGTGTCCATGCGTGTCCTGAGTGCATTTGTGGTCATGGGTAAGTTCATCCTAAAAGCAATTCTAGCGTATAGAGTGTATGTAACGGCCGGCAACCTGTCGAACTGTGGTAGGCTTCACACTCGTCAGCATTAACGGAGGCGTGATGAAGGCTCGGATCAAATGGGTGCAGGATGCCACCTTTGTGGGCGAGTCTGGCAGTGGCCACTCGGTTGTCATGGATGGCCCCCCGGACAGCGGTGGTCGGAATCTCGGCGTTCGGCCGATGGAGATGCTGTTGCTGGGTATGGGCGGTTGTACCGCGGCGGATGTTGTCTATATCCTCAAGCGCTCCCGGCAGTCGGTCACCGACTGCGTGGTCGAGCTGGATGCCGAACGTGCCGCCGAGGTGCCGAAAGTGTTTACCCGGATTCATGTGCATTTCATCGTTACCGGTAACAAGTTGTCTGAAAATCAGGTCAAGCGGGCGGTGCAGCTGTCAGCGGAAAAGTACTGTTCGGCATCCCTGATGCTGGCAAAGACAGCCGTGATCACGCATGACTATGAGATTCGCAATGAGGCATAGCGGCCATGCCAGCTCGATCCTGAAGATTCCATTTCCCGCGCTAGACAGTGCCGCAACGCGATTTGACCGGCTTGTCGCCGAATACTATCAGTCCTGGTTCAGATTTCATCCCGAGGCGGCGGTCGACCAGGGTGTTCCCGGCTATGCTGGGTTGCTGCGCCCCTACGATGACGATGATGTCGGTGCGCTCATTGTGTTGCAGGAAAAGCTGCTCAACGGGCTGGAGGAGCTTGATCCCGACCGCCTGGATCCGGATCGCCAGATCGATTACCGGTTACTGGCGGGTCAGGCGCGCATTGAGCACCACGAGCTGCTGGAGCGGGACTGGCGTCGACGCGATCCGCAGGGTTTCCTCCCCGTACATGCAATCCACCAACTCACGGTTATGCCGGTCGATGATTTTCGATCCGCCTTTGAGCAGCGGCTGAGACAGATACCCGGGTATCTGCGCGGTGCGCGCCGGCATCTGGCCGATATGCCCAAGCTGATTCCGGTGAACTGGCTGGAGGCGGCTGTCATCTCGGCAACGGCGGGAGCGCAATACTTGCGTAGTCTCGATCAGCATCCCCGCGTGCGCAGGGCCTACCCGCAGGCGGGAAGTTCGCATGACCTGCTCGAGGGTGCCGCGCGCGCACTGGACGAGTTCGGGCGGTTCATGGGCGACGAGCTGTCGTTACACGCCGACGGCGAGTTTGCCAGCGGGCGTGAGCACTTCGAACTGCTGCTGAGTGATAGGCATTTTCTGTCTGTCCGTGCGGACAGGCTCTATGCATTCGGCCAGCGCCTGTTCGATGAAACGCGCAAGGAGCTGCTCAGCGTCACGCGGGCACTGCGGGGTGACGACGACGTGCAGGCACTGGTTGAGAAAATCCGTGCGGATCACCCCGCCCCGGAAGCGTTGCTCCTGGCCTACCGGGAACAGATGCAGGCGGCACATGATTTTATCGCCGAACAGGATCTGGTAAGTATTCCGCCCTCTCAGCAGCTTCACATGCTGGAGACGCCGGTTTTTCTGAGGCCGCAGATCCGCTTTGCAGCCTATCTGTCGCCGGCACCGGGCGATCCGGCTCAGGTGGGTCACCACTACGTGACGCCGACCTCGGATGAGGCGCTACTTGGCGAACATAACTGGCCGGGGCTCATGCACACCTGCGTGCATCAGGCCTGGCCCGGCCATCACCTACAGTTTGTCACGGCCAATTGCCTGCCTGCGGCACGCACCTTGCCCCGGCTGATCAATACATCCGCGACCCTCTACGAAGGCTGGGCGCTATACTGTGAGCAATTGATGCAGGAACAGGGCTTCCTTGCGCGGCCCGAGCAGAAATTCATACTGCTGCGCGATCGACTCTGGCGTGCACTGAGCATCATGTTGGACGTCCAATTGCACACGCGCGGCCTCGGCCTCGATGCCGCCGCGACCCGTATGCAGATGGAGCTGGGTTTCCGCCGCGAACAGGCGCTGAGCGATCTGCAATGGTATAGCCGCTCGCCAACAGTCCCGATGGGTTATGCGACAGGCTGGGGCTTGATCAATGCAGTGCGCGATGAGGTGCTGTCAAACGGCGGTGAGCTCAAGGCGTTTCACGATCGCCTCCTGTCGGCAGGTTCGATCGCGCTGCCCTTGGTGATCAAACGCGTATTTGGCGAACGCGCGTGGGAAAGGGCAGAGCGGATGGTCTTTTCGCCTTGAGCGCGCAACCTGTCCTGTGAAACGGCCACAGGCAACACGAGGTCTGCGGCATCTGGCCCTGCTGGTGGAGGATCTCGAGGCCTGTCGCCGGTTCTATGTTGACCTGCTGGGTATGGAAGTCGAATGGGAGCCGGATGCCGATAACCTGTATCTTACCAGCCAGGGCCAGGATAACCTTGCGCTGCATCGGGCGCCGCCGGGCTTGGCGCGGGGTGCGGGCCAGGCGCTCGACCACCTGGGTTTCGTACTCGGGTCTCCGGAACAGGTCGATGAATGGCATGTTTTCCTGAAAGCCCATGGTGTTTCCATCAGGTTGATGCCCCGAACCCATCGCGACGGCGCGCGCAGCTTCTACTGCAATGATCCGGATGGTAACAGTGTACAACTGATCTACCATCCCCCCGTCGTTGCTTGTGTGGGATAATCCGCGGTCCTCGAGCAACGGTGGGCTGGGGCAGGCGGGATGATGAAGAAGCTGAAGCTGCACGGCTTTAATAACCTGACGAAGACGCTCAGCTTCAATATCTATGATATCTGCTACGCCAGGACGCCTCATCATCGCGAGGAGTACCTCAAGTACATCGATGAGGCATACAATGCCGAACGGCTAACCCAGATTTTGACCGAAGTCGCGGCCATCATCGGGGCAAACATTCTGAATATCGCCCACCAGGACTACGATCCGCAGGGCGCCAGTGTCGCCATGCTCATTTCGGAACAGCCGGCTATCCCGCTGGTGAGCGACGCAGAGGCGCCGGGCCCTCTGCCTGATGCCGTCCTTGCGCATCTAGACAAGAGCCACATAACGGTTCACACCTACCCCGAGAGTCATCCGGACAAGGGCATCAGTACTTTCAGGGTCGACATCGATGTATCAACCTGCGGAAGGATCTCGCCACTGCATGCGCTGAACTTCCTTATCCATAGCTTCGAGTCGGATATTGTGATTGTTGACTACCGGGTACGCGGGTTCACGCGTGATGTTCACGGCGAGAAACATTTCATCGACCACAAGATCAACTCCATTCAGAACTTCATGTCGCAGGATACATGCGAGCGCTATGAGATGATTGACGTGAATGTCTACGAGGAAAACATTTTTCACACCAAGATGCTCCTGAAGGAGTTCGATTTCGATAATTACCTCTTCGGGATGGGTGTTGAGGAACTGAACGAGCGCGCGCAACAACAGGTCCGGAAGTGGCTGCAGCATGAAATGTCGGAAATTTTCTATGGACGCAATTTCAAGGTCTAGGAGTCTGTCGGACTCCTGGCGGTTCGATCAACAGGAAGACAGGCGTCAGAAGTCAGGAAGGAACGCAGACCGCACCTGCGGGCGACTGCAGATCGGCCGAGCAAAGCCCGGGTGGCTGGCAGGCACCTTAGATGTTCTGCACGGCGTGAATTCGCCACGAACGCCAGGACAGAACTATCGATTTTTTGTTGACTGGGCAGCCCCCAGGGTCCCGTTTCCGAAAACCGATTCCGGCGTGTCTTCGAGGTCACACTTCAAGGGTGCCTTTTCTATATCCAGTAGGCGGTACCGGTCATGATGCGGGACGCCAGGCGCATGAGATTCTTTACGGGTCGGGGAAGTTGCGCACCGCCTGCCGCAAGCGCCATGGTTCCATGGTGCGCCTCGTCTTTTTTCATCTGCTCCAGTATCGCGCGGCTCTTGCTGTCAGCCTCGGGTAGCCGGTTCAAATGCGCCTCGATATGCTCTACAACCTGGCGTTCGGTTTCGGCCACATAGCCCAGACTCCATTTGTCACCGAGGGCGCCAGCCAGCGCGCCAAGCGCGAAGGAACCTGCATACCAGGCCGGATCCAGGTAGCTTCTGTGACTTTCCAGATCCTTGATACGTGTCTCGCACCAGTCCAGATGATCGTTTTCCTCGCGTGCGGCCTGTTGCATGTTATCGCGCACCTTCTCAAGCCGCGCCGTCAGTGCCTGCCCCTGATAGAGTGCTTGTGCGCATACCTCACCGGTGTGATTCACACGCATCAGACGCCCCGATTCAACGCGCTCTGCGTGCGTGAGTTCTGCTTCCGGCAACGCATCGGCCGGATTGAGGCGACCGGTTATCTGCGGTTGACCAAAAACGGTCCGCAGCGCTTGATCGAAGTTGGATATCAGGTGGTCGAGGGGCGTGTAGGATCGCTGGTTCATTTGCCTGGTTCCGATGCGCTACGCGGGTCACCGGTAACAACATACAAGATAGAAGAGTAAGGGCGCAAGGTCCCATGAGAGTCTGGCGAGGCAGGGGATGATGAATAACCCTTGTCTTCACGGCTTTGTATCTTTCCGGTTTTGCCTGAAGATTGTGTGCTGCTAACGACGGTTACCCAGGTCAAGAGATAAACGCCATGTCCCACTATAAGTACCATCTGTTCTTCTGTACCAACCTCCGCGAGGATGGCCGCGCGTGCTGTCAGCGGTTCAATGCCAGGGGGCTGCGCGACTATGCCAAACAGCGATGCAAGGAGCTGGGGATCAGTGGCGCCGGTGGCGTACGCGTAAACACGGCGGGTTGCCTGGATCGCTGTGACGAAGGGCCGGTGCTGGTCGTTTATCCTGAAGCTGTCTGGTATTCCTACATAGATCAGGAAGATATTGACGAAATCATTGAGGAGCACCTGCTCAACGGAAGGCCGGTGGAGCGACTGCGCATCTGACGGATATTCCAGGGCAGCGCGATGTTTGATCTACATCAAAACTCGTCGGTACATAAGGGTTGACAGGCAGATGGACATATTAGAAAATACTCACATGCTGATTCGCCGGCCCCCCCTCTTTAAACCGGTGAGTCAGTACTCCTCCATCCTCCTTTGGTGGTTTAAGCGCAGCTTCTCGCTGCGCTTTTTTTTTACCGGGGGCTAACACGTAAAAGACAAGGTGAAAGAAAGGCCGGCCGGGGCCCTGTTCGACAGGCACCCCAGTGTCGATGCGATCCTTTTGTCGTTTTGCTTTACTCTTCTATCTGTTTTTTATAATATTCCGCGTCTTCACCACGCAGGTCTTGGAGCAATTTCCGATGAAGACGTTCAGTGCCAATAAGGAAACCGTCAAGCGTGACTGGTATGTCGTTGACGCAGCAGGTAAAACCCTTGGTCGCCTTGCCTCGGCCGTGGCTCACAGGCTACGCGGCAAGCACAAGGCCGAATATACCCCGCATGTGGATACCGGTGACTACATCGTCGTGGTGAACGCCGAGAAGGTGGCTGTAACCGGCCGCAAGGAGCAGAATAAGCTCTATCACCGTCACACCGGTTACATCGGCAATCTGAAGACCACCAGTCTTGCCAAGCTGCGCGCACAGGCTCCGGAACGGATAATCGAAAATGCGGTGAAGGGCATGCTGCCGAAGAACCCTTTGGGACGCGCGATGTACCGCAAGCTCAAGGTCTTTGCCGGTCCTGAGCACAGCCACGCGGCGCAGCAACCCAAACCCCTGGATATTTAATCGCGGGCGGGGTCAGGTCTCCGCCATAAGGGAACATCACGAGAATGGCTCAGGAACACTATTACAGTACCGGTCGCCGCAAGACTTCAACGGCGCGTGTATTCCTCCGCAAGGGCGGCGGTAACATCACAGTCAATAAACGTCCTCTGGATATCTATTTCGGTCGCGAAACTGCGCGCATGATCGTTCGTCAGCCGCTCGATAAGACGGAACTGCAAGACCAGTTCGACATCTACGTCACCGTGACCGGCGGCGGAATGAACGGTCAGGCTGGCGCGATCCGCCACGGCATCACCCGTGCCCTCATGAAATACGACGAACAGCTGCGCCCCACCCTGCGCAGGGCCGGCTTCGTTACCCGCGATGCCCGCGAGGTTGAGCGGAAGAAGGTTGGCCTTCGCAAGGCGCGTCGAGCGACCCAGTACTCGAAGCGGTAATAGTTCCTGGCTTCGGGCCGGGCCAGCATCGCTGTACGAGGAGGCATGGGTGTCTTCGAGGTGCGCGAGCCTGGGAAACAAACCCCGCAGCCAGTCTTGCGTGACTGTGTATTAGCTCTGCCAGAGGGTTTGCGCGGCAAGCCGGCGAAGTCTTTCGGATGCTGGAAGGCGTGGCAGCAAAGCGATGGCGCTTGGACCTTTTGCCCTTTATCTTGTATCTTTCATTTGACCCTTGGGGGATCGTCTAGCGGCAGGACAGCGGACTCTGACTCCGCTAACCTAGGTTCGAATCCTAGTCCCCCAGCCAAATTCCAAGCCAGTTCCCATCGCGCCGCCTTGCTTTGGGCGGCTGCGGTATTCCCGACGACCCAGCGGGCCTCCCCCGGTACGATTCGCCAAGCGGCTGCGGCAGTGTTGTGTTTCTGCCTAATGGCCTCGTAACAACTGTGTTCACGGCGCTCTCTGCCGGGGTTGTTGCTCTTTCTCGCCAAAGGTTAATGAGGGACTGCGGATACTATATATTGGGCCAAAACCCTGTTCCCTCGCCGATTACCCCTCTATGTTGCGTCGCAAAAAAGCAACAATTACGCTCTTTGTAGCTTTTTTGGCAAAATCTGTTGCTTCTTTGTCGAAAGTGGTGTAGATTAACACCCGGTTTCATAGACACAGCTAACGTTTGGAAAGGGGATACTGAAATGGAAAAGAAACTTCTTACTGTAGCCATCGCGGCTGCCCTGGCAGGTGCCACGGCCGTTGCGCAGGCGGACACGACCCTCTACGGGAACGTAAACGAATCGATTAACTGGAGCAAGGTCGATGATGCCGGCCCCTCGGAGGACAAGGATATCAACATGAGGAGTAACACCTCCTCGGTCGGTATCAAAGGCAGCGAGGACCTCGGCAACGGGCTCTCCGCGATCTACCAGGCCGAGTTTCAGTTTGATCCGGCCGATGCCAGTGGCTTCAGCGGCCGCGACCAGTGGGTCGGTCTGACGACCAACAAGCTGGGCAAAATGCGCTTCGGTACCATCAGCCATACCTACAAGTCACATGGCGCCATGATCGACCCGCTGTACCGGACGTCCCTGGAAGGTCGTACTTTCGGTCTGCAGTCCAAACTGCACTCCGGCAAGGGTGAGAACGGTCAGGGACGCATGACCCGGCAGATCCGCTACGACAGCCCAAGCTGGGCAGGCTTTGACTTCACGCTCGATTACAGCCTGGACGACAATGCCAACGACGCGTCCGACGACAACGCTTATGCGGCCGGTGCCAAGTACAAGAACGGCGGCATCCTGCTGTTCGCGGACTACATCACCAGCGACGCTGGCGGCGACGACAATGCCTGGGCGGTCGGTGGCAGCTGGACGTTTGGCAACTTCGGCCTCTATGGTCAGTACGAGGGCGACGGCGGTCTGATCGCCCAGCAGGGTGTCTACAACCCTGACACCGACCCGACCGAGTGGAATGGTGACGGTCAGAACACCTGGTTCGCCGGTGCCTCCTACACTTGGGGCAACACCCTGTTCTTCGGCGGTTACGGTAAAGCGGACGATGCGGATACCGGTGGCAGCATTCCTAATGGTATCGATACGGGCTATACCTCCTGGACCCTGGCGATGGATCATCACCTGAGCAAGCGCACCGACGTCTATGCGGGTTATAACCGGCTGGACTGCAACAGCTATGCCGGCTCGGTCTGCGGCAGCAGCAGCATCCAGATTGACGTCCCCGCTAACCAGGTCCAAGGCGGCGGTACCCAGGACTTTTTCAGCGTGGGTGTGCGTCACAAGTTCTAAGCTCAGTCTTGTCTGAGTCGGAACGCGAACGGGGCCTTCGGGCCCCGTTTTTTTATGATTGCAAGCACCATCGGCGCCTCGCCCGGTTCTTGGGGCCGCGAGACCGGTGCGGCGCACGCATGTCGTTTGTGCCGCTGCAAGAATTCCGCGTAACGAGTGGGGCCCGTGTTTCATCTGCTAAGCTATTCAAATTGCTGTAGTATGCTGCGTTGTAAAAAGGCCACAAAATGATTTGGGCTGTCGCTTTTTTGATAAAAAGCGTTGCATTCATACCGAAATTAGGCTAAATTGGGACTTGTTCTTATCGCCATCTGACTGATCGGGAGAGGGGATTTCGATAATGGAGAGGATACTTTTCACGCTCGCCGTTGCGACTGCACTAGCGACTGCCATGACGGCCGCCCGGGCGGAGACCACGCTCTACGGTAACTTGAATGAGTCGATCAATTCGTACGACACCGATGCGGGTGGCGACGACGTTAATCTGCAGAGCAACACCTCTGCGATTGGCGTCAAAGGCAGTGAAGATCTCGGCAACGGGCTTTCCGCCATCTACCAGGCCGAGTTCCAGTTTGATCCGGCCGATGCCAGTGGCTTCAGCGGCCGCGACCAGTGGGTGGGTCTGACGACCAACAAGCTGGGCAAGGTGCGCTTCGGTACCATCAGCCATACCTACAAGTCGCACGGCGCCATGATCGACCCGCTGTATCGGACCTCTCTGGAGGGTCGTTCTTTCGGTCTGCAGTCCCGGCTGCACGCCGGCAAGGGTGAAAATGGCCAGGGGCGTATGACGCGGCAGATCCGTTATGACAGCCCCAGCTGGGCGGGCTTCGACTTCACGCTCGATTACAGCCTGGACAACGATGCCAACGACGCGTCCGATGACAACACCTATGCGGCCGGTGCCAAGTACAAGAACGGCGGCATCCTGGTGTTCGCGGATTACATCACCAGTGACGCCGGTGGCGACGACAATGCCTGGAAGGTTGGCGCCAGCTACACCCTCGGCAACTTCGGCCTCTATGGCCAGTACGAGGGTGACGGCGGTCTGATCGCCCAGCAGGGCATTTACAACCCTGACACCGCAACGGCAGACTGGCAGGGTGACGGTCAAAACACCTGGTTCGCCGGCGCCTCCTACACTCTCGGCAACACGCTGGTCTTCGGTGGCTATGGGTCGGCGGGCGATGCGGATAGCGGTGGCGGCAACACGCTGCCACAGGGTATCGATACGGGTTACACCTCCTGGACCCTGGCGGTGGATCATCACCTCAGCAAGCGGACGGATGTCTACGGTGGTTACAACCACCTGAACTGCGACAACTACGCCGGTTCGGTGTGTGGCACTGTCGTGAACGGTGACCCGGCGGCCGACCGCGACGGCTCGCAGGACTTCTTCAGCCTGGGTGTCCGCCACAAATTCTAGTCTCAGCATTCTCTGAGGCAGAACAGGGACGGGGCTTCGCGCCCCGTTTTTGTTGACCCTTTTTTCTCGCGACGTGGCTTGCGCGCGTATTTCGCATCGGATCCAGGACCGTCCACGGCACGAAACCTGGCGTGCTTCACGCGGCGGCGCGGCGCGGTTGCTCGCCAGCGCTTCACCCCCAGGATTGCCTTCCCAGATGTGGCATCAGGGTGTGGAAAGTAAGCTGATTTATACCTGCTTATCTCCTTGCTGCTTTGCGGTTCGCCGTTGCATGGTCTATATGAATGGTTATGGCCCAGTCACACGCAGAGCGGGTGCTGCGAGCGAAGGAGGACGTCATGGCGACGCAATACACACGGGTAGCATTCCGCCCACTGTCGGGCGCCACCGGCCTTTTCCGGCCGCATCAGGAATTGCCGGAACGGGTCAAGCTGGAAAGCGCGGCCGTCATGAGTATGACCGATCTGCGCCAAGTCTCGGCACTGACGGTCGAGCCCAATGTGTCCATCAACCGTGCCTTGACGCGGATGAAGGAAGGCGGGGTGCGGTTGTTGTTCGTTACCAACCCGCAAGAGGAGGTGCTGGGGCTCATAACCTCGACGGACATCCAGGGTGAAAAGCCGCTGCAGTTGCTGAAAGAGCTGCACATGTCTCACGACGAGGTCCTGGTCCGGGATATCATGACGCCGGCAGACGGGCTGGAGGTGATAGAGCTTGCGGATGTCATGAAGGCGCGCGTGGGGGACATTGTCGAGACGCTGCGCCAGTCCGGCAGGCGCCACGCACTGGTTGTGGATACCGATACCCGCGCGGGTCGGCCGGCGATTCGTGGCATCTTTTCCGCGACCCTGATCGGCAATCAACTTGGGGTTGCCATCGAAACTGTCGAGGTTGCCAGCACCTTTGCCGAGGTCGGGGCGGCGCTGGCGCATTGACTCTGGGATTGTTGAGCTGTCGCCCGGACGGGCGGCGGCGTGACCATGGCTGCGGGGTCGGCTAATGAGAATCAAGAAGCCAGAAGACAGAAGACAGAAGACGAAAGGGAGCTGACTCCCTGTGGCAGGTCAGTGTCGTGTCTGCTTTCGCTGGCTGCGCGGTGCGGTCTTTGCTGCAAGCGGGTTGCCGCACGCAGCGCGGTAGGCGGCCAGGCCTGTGATACACTCCCGCCGTCATGCCGCATCGCTACCGTCTGATCGAAATGCTTGCCGACGGCCGCTTCCAGTCCGGCGAGGTGCTGGGTGCCGAACTGGGTTTGAGTCGCGCCGGGGTCTGGAAGCAGCTGCGCAAGCTCGCTAGCCTCGGTCTCGATGTTCAGGCGGTTCGCGGACGGGGTTACCGCCTTGCCCGGCCACTGGAACTGCTCGACAAGTCGCGCATCGCAGCAGAGGTCTCTGCCGGCACGCGTGCCCGCATTTCGCGGCTTGATGTGCATCCCGAGGTCGATTCCACCAGCAGCGTGCTGCGTCGCCAGCTCGATGACGGCGCCGAGTCAGGCCATGTGTGTATCGCGGAGACCCAGTCGGCCGGTCGCGGGCGGCGCGGGCGGCGCTGGTTTTCACCCTTTGGTGCTAACCTCTATCTTTCCATGCTCTGGCGTTTCGATTGTGGCCCTGCGGCGCTGGGCGGACTCAGTCTCGCGGCGGGGGTGGCGGTGCTGAAGACCGTGCAGCGGGCGGGGGTCAGGCAGGCTGGACTCAAGTGGCCGAACGATATCTACAGCAAGGATGCAAAGCTTGCCGGCGTGCTGGTGGAGTTGTCTGGTGAGGCGGCCGGACCCTGCCAGGCCATCGTCGGTATTGGCATCAACATCGAGATGCCAGACGGGGCCGGGCCAGTGCTTGACCAGCCGTGGATCGATGTCCAGCAGCTCGTGGATGCTAAGGTTTCGCGTAACCGCCTGGCAGTCGATCTGCTGGATGAACTGGTCAGCACGTTTGGCAGGTACGAGGCCGAGGGGCTGGCTGCCTTTATCGATACCTGGCAGGATCACGATCTGCTCGCAGGGAGGTTGGTCGAATTGCGATTTCCGCATAAGATCGTGCGGGGCAATGCCGGGGGTATCGATATGCAGGGTGCGTTACTGGTGGAGGTGCAGGGAGAGATCCAGCGTTTCACCTCTGGCGACGTGAGTTTGCGGCCGGCGTGATGATTATTCCGCTATGATTCTTCTGGTCGACGCGGGGAACTCGCGTCTGAAATGGGCATTTCTGCGTGACGGCCGCTTTGAGTCCGGCGGTTCCCTCGAGCGCAAGGGCAAGCAGACGGCGGCGCTCGCCAGAAACGCCTGGAGTAGCCTGGACGCGCACCCGACTCGGGTGCTGGTGGCAAGCGTGGCCGGGCCAGCCTTTCGCAAATCGCTAACCAGTTGGGTCTCAAAGCAGTGGCAGGTCGCTCCCGAGTTTCTGGTCGCGCAGGCCAATGCCTTTGAGGTACGCAATGCCTACGAGGAACCGCTGCGTCTGGGTGTGGACCGCTGGGCGGCACTGGTCGCAGCGCGCGCCTCGGCTGCGGTGCCAACCTGTATCGTCGATTGCGGTACCGCCATTGTAATCGATGCCCTGGCCGCTGACGGCCGGCACTTGGGAGGCCTGATCACGCCCGGTTTGGGCCTGATGCGCGACAGCCTCATCCAGCGGGCGGAGGAGATACAGCAAGAGCGGGTTATCGCAGGTAATGGCGAATCGTCCTTGCTGGCGAGCGATACAGGCAACGCCATTATCGGTGGATGCCTGTACGCCGCCGTCGCCATGATTGATCGCGTTGTGCTCGATCTGGGCAGCGAGCTCGGCAAGGGTCTGCGAACAGTGATCACGGGCGGCGATGCGCCACGTATCAAACCGTTGCTCGCCAGTCGTGTCCGTTATGAACCCGACCTGGTCTTGCGGGGTGTGGCGGTCATGGCCGGCCAGAGTGAATCAACCGGGGACTCTGACAGGGAACAGAAAGTCTTATGAAGGTGTTGGTGGTTTTATTGGTTGTGGCAAACCTGCTGGCGTTTGCATGGATCCGCCAGCATGACCATTCAGAAGCCGGTGATGCCCGGCCAGCATTCACCGCGATTCCGTCGGGTGTCCAGCCATTACAGCTGCTGAGCGAACGTGAGGCTGAAGCGGACGTTCACCTTGCTGCGACCGAGCCTGAGGGCGGCACCTCCCAGGGGGCGAAGAGGCATGACAGCGAAGCTGAGGCTGAGCCTGAGGCAGATGCCCAGCCTGAGGTCGCCGCTGAGAGCGAGATCGAGGCTGAGGCCGATGTCGGCGCTGAGGCCAAACCGGCGCCGCAACCCGTCTCGACCGAAACCCGACTGGCGAAGGTTGATCCGCCCGAACCCCCAGCGCCTGTCGAGGTCTGCCAGACGATCGGCCCGTTCGCGAGCGATGAGGTACTGAATGAAGGTGTCGCGTGGCTGAAGGAGCGCGGCAGGCAGGGGCAGGTACGTTCCGAAAAGGTGAAGGAACAGACGGGATACTGGGTGTACCTGCCGGCCATGGCGCCTGAGCTAGCGCAGCGGGCGACGGAAGATTTCGAGGCGAAGGGTGTCAAGGATTACTACCGGGGTCGAAGGAACGAGATCTCCTTGGGCATCTATTCAAAGGAGGATGTCGCCGAGCGGCGTCGCGAGCAGATTGTGGCGCTCGGTTATGAGCCGGTGTTAGCGCCTCGCTTTCGCAACCGCCAACAGTTTTGGGTGGATCTGAGGGAGACAGAGCCGGCGGTGCTGTCCGACGCGGAATGGGCCGAGTATCTGGTCAATCATCCAAATATTGCGCGTCAGCCCGCGTATTGCGACTGAATTGCCATACCACCGCCAACTGCCTACAATTGCAGACCAATCCACCACGCTGGCGTAGCTCAGTTGGTAGAGCAGCTGATTTGTAATCAGCCGGTCGGGGGTTCGACTCCTCTCGCCAGCTCCATAAAAGCAAGCAGCAAAGGTTAAATGTCACACAAGAGCGCGTCTTCCTGTTCGAGATCGACGGCATTTGGCGAATCATACCGACGATGACAGGTTGATCGGCGTCGGGGTATCATTTTGCGATGCGCGTGATGACCTTTGCCACCGCCCTCTTTCTTACACTCATTGGCTTCCTGGTCGCCTGGCAGTTTGTGAACCCCGCTCCCCCTCGCACGGTCGTGATCGCAACCGGCCAGCAAGACGGAGCCTACTTCCTTTTTGCTGAACGTTATCGGGAATTGCTGGCGGCAGACGGCATCGAGCTGCAGATTCGCCAGACCGCCGGCTCCATCGAGAATATACGCCTGCTCGAGGATGAATCCTCAGCTGTCGATCTCGCTTTTGTCCAGGGCGGCGTGGGTGCGCAGGCCGCATCCGACAGGATTGTTTCACTGGCCAGCCTGTATTTCGAACCACTGTGGGTGTTTTACCGCAGTGATCAGGTCATCAACCGGCTGACCGGGTTTTCGCAAAAGCGCCTCTCTGTGGGGGAGGAAGGCAGCGGCACCCGCGCGGTCGCGTTGACGCTGCTGGGGGATAATCAGTTTGACGTGACATCCGGCGACTTATTGTCATTGGACGACCGGGCGGCAGCGGACGCGCTGCTGGGAGGACGCATTGATGCGGCCTTCTTTGTGGCCTCGCCCCGGTCAAAGCTGATTCAGACCTTACTGCGCCAAGAGGATATCCGTCTAATGTCCTTTGCGCGCGCAACGGCTTATTCGCGCAGGCACCATTACCTGTCGCGAATCACGCTGCCGGAGGGCGTTATTGATCTGGAAGCGAACATCCCGCCGCAGGACACCACCCTGCTCGCGGCATCGGCCAATCTGGTAGCGACCGAGGATTTTCATCCTGCGCTAGCGAGCCTGTTACTGCAGATTGCTGCCAGGGTGCATGGTGGTGGCGACCTGTTCGAAAAGCCGGGAGAATTCCCCAACACCCGCAATCTGGACTTCCGACTCGATCACGATGCAGCCCGGTATTTCAAACACGGTCCACCCTTCCTGCAGCGTTATCTATCCTTCTGGACAGCCAATCTTATCGACCGCATGAAGGTCATGCTGGTACCGCTGGTGACGTTGATCATCCCGTTGTTCAAGATCATGCCGCCCACCTACCGCTGGCGGGTGCGCAAGAAAATCTACCGCTGGTATCTGGGGCTGCAAGCGCTCGACATTGAACACCCGGAGCGAGAGTCCGATGAAAAGCCAGAAGGCCTGCGTGCCAAACTGGAAGCCATTGAAGAGGAAGTGCGCAAGGTGCGCGTGCCCTTATCCTACGTCGACGAGCTCTATTACCTGCGCCTGCATATCGGTCTGGTGCGCTCGAAACTGCGTGGGCAGTAAAGGGGTCAAAAAAGATAAACCTGATTATTGCCGGCTCAGGCGCGACTGTTATGGCTCTCCCGCAAGCCCTCAAGCTGCAATTGATCCTTATGCCATTCACAGGGAACCGACAGTGAGCGCCGGGCATCACTGACCTGCACCCGCAGGGTGTAAAGGCGCACGAAAAGTCGTCTGCTGGCGGGCGGCTGAAGCGGGTCTTCAGGTCGGTATCGAAACCTGCACCGGTAAAGTTGGGTAGGAATTGAGGGGAAGAGGTCTCTCGGATAGTGGCCTTGTTCGGCTGGATTCACGGGAAACTGTCAAGCGGTGCTCCCGTTACTGTTCCCGCTTCGTCATCTGCTCTCGGGAGCCGCGTTTCACCTTGCTCTCAAGGATCATTATCCCTACTCTAGCCGACTGTGGAAACCCGGCCGTTGCTCTCTCCAGGTTCCCGGCAATAGAACCTTGCATGAAAACGGACTGCGACGCTCCTCTTGTCTACTGCGACTATCGAACAGGCATCTAACCCGCGTCCAGGCGCAGTATTCCTTCTGCTGTTCCTGCTTTTGACTGCCCCCCTCCGGGCCCACGGCGCGACCGTCAATGTGCCGATCGAGCTGGACTATCCGCTGTTGCGCCAGCTGCTGATCAAGCAGCTCTTCAACACACCGGATCAGAGCACAGAAATTCTGAACGACCCGTCCGGCTGCAGCCGGATTGTACTGGCTAATCCGCGCCTGGCTGCAAAACGGCCCGACCTCGAGATCGTCACCGAAGTCAGGGCCCTGCTTGGCGTGGGCATTCCCGGCGGCTGCACCACCCTGCTGGAGTGGCAAGGCAGCGCTGGCTTTCTGGGTCGACCGGTTATTCAACCAGGGGCAACGTCTCTGCGAATCGACCCGAAAGACAGCTGGCTGGTCGCTGCCGATGGCAGCAAAATCACCTCGGGAAGAATCTGGGACCTCGCCAGGGATCGTTTTCAACCTCTGTTCAGCCGCTTTACGCTGGATCTCGCACCTTCGGTCAATGTGCTGGGCATGATGTTGCCGGACGTTCTTCCCCGTCGTTCTACCCAACAACTGCAGACTATCATTGACAGTTTGCGACTGGGCGACATACAGGTTTCCCCAACCAGCCTCGCGGTATCGCTCAGCCTTGAAATCGGAGAACTGGCAGAGCGACCCCAGCCGGAGGCTGTGTTGAGCGCCCGGGAACTGCAGCAGTGGGAGACCCGGTGGCATATGATGGACGCATTGTTCACCTTCGCCATCAAATACTATGCATCCGCAACCAGCCTCCAGGAACTGCGCAGCACGCTGCTCGATATCCTTCTCGACAGTCGCTATCGACTGCGCGACGTCCTCACAGCGCCCTCCAGCCGCTCAAACGACGCGGTGCGCCGCTGGTTTCTCGACAGCTGGAAACGTCTGAGCCCGGTAATTCGCAGGATCGGCCTGGAACAGACCGGGCAGGAACCCCTGCTGTGGATCAGCCTGCTGACCGCCACCGATGCACTGTATGCACTGGACCGGCTCGGCCCCGCTATCGGACTGGATGTTTCCGCCGATGGGCTCCGGCGCCTGGCTCGCCTGATCAACGACAAAGCTCGCGGTGACCCCCTGCGCTACGATCAGGCAGTCGACCCCGAACTTCAGCGGTTGTTTCAACTGCCATCACCGCCTGAATTGGAGCAACGGTCGGGTTTTCGATTGGACCTCTGGTCGATCCGTTCCGCCTGGGCCGGATCCTCGACCGACCGACTCGACCGCTGGGCGCCGAGCAAAGACCAGCTTGGCGAGTACCTGCCATTGGTTGCCAGCCTGTTGCAGGAGACTGCCGAGAAAACGCTAAAAAAAAACAGCCTCGAGCCGCCGGTTGCCAAGCTTTTCCGAAAACTGGTTCTGGCGACCGCCTGGCAGGAGAGCTGCTGGCGGCAATACGTGGTCAACAAGAAAAAAATCGAACCCCTGCGCTCGGGCACCGGTGATGTCGGGCTGATGCAGATAAACGAGAGCATCTGGCGCGGATTCTACGACATCCAGAAACTGCGCTGGGATATCGCCTACAACAGCCGTGCCGGCGCCGAAGTGCTGCTCAACTACCTGGTCAAGCACGCCTTGAAACAGGGCGAGCACGAGCGCTCCGGCGGACTCGACAACCTGGCCAGGGCCAGCTATTCCGCCTACAACGGCGGGCCCAGTCAGATCTCCCGCTATCGCAATCCCGGTGTTGCATCGACTCACAAAAAAGTCGATGCCGCTTTCTGGGACAAGTACCAGCAGGTAAAAGCGGGTAACGAACTGAACGTCGCCCGGTGCATGGGTGGCGAAACAGCAGATTCAGCACCCAGACAACCGGCAGCAAAGGCGGTCAAAGAGACCGTCAGCGGCAAGAAGAAAAAAGTCACGGCCGACGCTGCACCCCGGGATGCCGGCGAGCGCTGGGTGCTGGCGCAGAAAGAGGACCACTTTACCCTCCAACTGGCGGTATTCAGCAAGCGCGAATCTGCTTGGAAGTTTATCGCGCAACAGTCCCTTTCCGGAGAGGTTGCCATTTACCCGGTGCGCAAAGGTAAGACCGGTCAGTTCGTGGTGCTCTATGGCAGTTACGTGAAACGCGCCGACGCCGATCGGGCAAAGCAAAGACTGAAAGACCTCAAACCCTGGCCGCGCCAGTTTGGAGAGGTGCGAAAAGCAGGAAGGCCATGACCTCTCGGCAAAGACGGAGGGCGGCCAGGTTCGGCCGGGCGGGAATCCCGTGAAAGGGTCAACCCGCTGAAGCGCTGAGCGTTTACGTAAGGCAATTCTCAGGAAATGTCGTTCCTGGTGAGGAAATCAGTGAGGAGTATAGAAGTGACAGGAGGTGCGTTCGACGACTTGCGGCCAAACCCCGGCATTACTGAGGTCTGTAATTAGTGAAATATACGTTTAATCGTCCTGATCAATATCACCAAGCCCGATGCGGTAACCCTCTTGATGCGCCTCATCCCTGATGGTGCGAGTGACATGGTCGATGCGTCCCCACTCCGTGTCTAAATCGTCGGAGCGGCGCTGTGCGGCGTCGAGCAAATCCTCGAGGTGGGATTCCAGCCACTCAGTCCTGCGGCGGCTTTCAAACAGTGCCTGCGTCGATGCATTGATCTCGTTCTGGAGGGCGCGCATCATTCGCTGTAAATTAAAGACATAAGAGACGATCTGCACAAGAATGGCAAACCCGAACAGCGCACCCAGAAGCCACAAGGTTTCACTCATCGGCCTGCGTCTCCGTTAAAGATCCGGAAACAGCCATGTCCTCACTTCCGATCATGCCTTCCCGCTCGCCTCGTGCCGTTCGTGTTTAGAGGCTTCACTAATCTCCAGCGACTCGGCGATACGCGTATAGCCCTTCATGAGCGCTATCGTCAATGCCGTTTCGCCGCGGTTGTTTTCCAGCCTTGGATTGGCGCCATTTTGAATAAGGATCTGTACCATGTCGGCGTAACCCTTCGCGGCCGCGCACATGAGGGGAGTCTCGCCGGCCTCATTACGCACATTGACATCCGCTCCCATGGCGATCAGGCGATGCGTCCAGGCAAGATTGCCTTGCTGGACCACCCGGAAAAGCGTCTGTAAGCTCTGTGAAGCGCCACTTTTGGGTACTTCATCCTGATCGTGCAGCTTGAGCATGTGGCGGGCGAGTGAAAGCAACAGAATAAGCCCTACGAGTACCAGGAAGACCCATTGCTCGAGCTGGAAATGCCCGGCGATGAGTGACGGGGTACCCGAACCGACCAGCAACATACCGGTCGCGATGACGACCGACAGAGGTGCATAGCGGACCAGCACAATAGCCAGCAATACGAGCAGCAGGGCCTGCAAAGCGCCCGGGGTTAGCAGGACGGCCACGGGAAACTCTGCCGGGAGATTCGCGGCAATGCTGAGCCCAAATACGAGGGCAATGAGCAACCATTCGACCTTTGAGTACTTCATCAGCTGCCGTCCGTGCCTTGATAAAGGATTTGTCGGTGGCGGGATTCCTGACCGGATCGGGTGAACGCCTGTCCCGTTCAGTCATCGCCTGTAGCGGCAGGATTTCCCGAGAGTTAACTGCCGATTCAACCCGGTGAACCGATAACCAGCCCTCGCATGTTGCGTTTCGCAACCGCAACTCGAACCGCGCACATCAGTCGACCGGCGGCTTCGCTGCCACCCAGGCAATTCTGACAACTATTCAGGGCATGGCTCGTGGCGGACATCCGGTATCGCTTCGCAGCGACCGGGGACAGGGCCGATCTATAAACTCCAGGCGGGATCTGTACTTCAGGGAGCGCGCGCCACGGTCGCTGGATCTTCGTTGAGGCGCGGCTATTGGGTGGTCTGTGCGCGCTTGTTACACTGCGTGCGGCGGCGAGGACGAGATGCGAGTTGCGCTTATGAATGGGAAATCCCTGAAACCGGCAGGTGTTTGGCTGGCCTGGCTGTTGGTGTGTCTGCTTGTTGTATCGGGTGCCGCCGGCGCGACCAGCGTGCGTCGGCTCAGCCTCGACGAGCTAGTCCAGGGTGCCGAGCTGGTGTTCGAAGGCCGCGTCGTCGACATTGCCACCCATAGCCTGGAGGCCGGTTCGAAAGGTGAGGGCGGGCTGGTCTATACGACGGTGACCTTCGAGATTCTCGACCTCGTCAAGGGCGAGTATGCGCAGCCGACCCTGACGCTCAGTTTTCTCGGTGGCTCGGCCGGTGGCAGATCCCTGGTCGTCGAGGAGATGCGCCTGCCGGCGGCGGGCGAGCGGGGCATCTATTTCGTGGAGTCCCTGGCCCGCAGACAGGTGCACCCCCTGTACGGCTGGTCACAGGGCCATTTTCTCGTCGTGTCAGATCCTGATCTGGGTGAGCGGGTGATGACCGCGGACAGTCAGTCCATTACCGGCGTCCAGCCTGCCGCGGCCAAGCAGCCCAACAAGTTGAGCAAGGGGGTGGTGAAGGGGCTGGTGCTGGAGAGCGCCGCTGCGCTGTCACATGCGATGACGGCCGAGCAGTTCAAGCGCACCCTGCGTGACATGCTCCAGCAGGCCGACTGATGATGCGATCGTGCCGGCTCCCGTGCCTCGCTCTGCTCGCTGTTCTGTGCGCCGCTCCGGCGCAGGCGTTTCAGTGGTCGGGTAACAAATGGCCCACCCCGACGACCAGCTTCCATGTGGACATACCGGGTGCCAACGGACTCTGGAACACGGCCTTCCAGAATGCGATGACCGAGTGGGCGGCCACCGTCTTCCAGTTCACCATCGTCAGCAACAGCCTCGCGGACCCGTGCGCCGATGACCTTCGCAACGGAGTGGGTTTTCGATCGGACGTGTGCGGCTTCGCCTTCGGTTCGACCACCCTGGCCATTACGCAGACCCGCTTCATCCCCGGCACACCGGGCGAGCTCATCGAGGCCGATATCATATTCAACAGCAACGAGCTGTGGGACGTGTTTAGCGGACCACTGACGTCGAGTGCCAACGATTTCAAGCGCGTTGCCGTGCATGAGCTCGGCCATGCCATAGGGCTGAGTCACGAAGACAGCGTTGCCTCCATCATGGCGACCTTCCAGGGTGACATCGAGGTTCCCCAACAGGACGACGTCAATGCGATCCTGACGATTTACGGGGGTACGCCGCCTCCCGGAAGCTGCGCGACTCAGACGCCGCTCGGGGTGAATACCAGCGTCAGCGGGACCATCACCGGCGGCTGTACCATCGCGCAGCTGCTGGGCCTGCAGGACAACAGCGGCGTCGAGCAGTACCTTATCACCCTGCCCACAGATGGCCGGCTCACGCTCAGCATGCAGTCGACGGAGCTGGACTCGTTCCTGTGGTTGTTCGACGCAGGTCTGAGCACCCCGCTCGCCACGGACGACGATAGTGGCGGTGGGCCTGACGGTTTCGATGCCCAACTGTCACTGGACCTGGCCGCAGGGACCTACGTAATCCTGGCAAACGCGTTCGCGCCCGGGCAGACCGGGACCTTTACCCTGACGAACAGCTTCGCCCCAACCAGTCCGTTGGTGGCCGCCGTGCTTCCCGCCAGTCGCTCGGTACAGGTCGGTAACACCGCCACGGCCTTTGCCACCGTGATTAACACGGCGACTGTCACCGCTACCGGCTGCAGCATCGCCCCGCTGACCAGCGTGCCAGCGAGCTTCTCGTACCAGACCACGGATCCGGCCACGAATGCGTTGATCGGAACACCGAACACGCCGGTGGACATTGCCCCGGGCGGGTTCCAGAGCTTCGTGTTTGCACTGGCCCCGACCTCAGTGTTCAATCCGAGCGACGTGCAGTTGAATTTTGACTGTTTCAATACCAATCCGGCGCCGGTGACGGTCGGGGTGAATACGCTGTTACTCTCGGCATCGAACACGCCGGTGGCAGACGTTATTGCGCTCGCTGCGACAGTGAGCGGCGACGGGGTTGTGAGGCTGCCAGGCCCGTCGGGTTCAGGCGCCTTCGCGGTGGCAACGGTGAACGTCGGAACGACCGATACGATTACCGCGTCGGCGGATACCGGGAGTCGCAGCCTGCCGGTGGCGTTGTCCATCTGCGAGACGAACCCGACCACAGGTGTCTGTCTGGCGCCGGCGGCGGCCACGGTGACGACAACGATTTCGAATGGTGCGACACCGACGTTCGCGGTATTTATTGGTGCCGCGGGTGAGGTGGCGTTCGACCCGGCGTTCAGTCGCGTCTTCGTGCGCCTCAGGGATCTTGCCGGAAGCACGCGCGGGTCCACCAGTGTGGCGGTGACGACTGCGCCCTAGCCCAACTTAGCGGATTCGGCTCTGAGAATACGCCAACTTATTGATTGATATAGGCACGACCCCCAAAGGTCTGCACTACACGAGGGCGGCGGTTTCGGCCTGGACAGCGGTGATTTTCGGCGGTGGTTGCGCCGGCAGTTCGAGCCGCAGCCGCTCCAGTAGCAGCTTGAGCTCGGGCTGCGGCTCGGTATAACGCATCAGCATAATCGTTCGACCGTCGGTGGTCGGGATTTCGACATCGATCATCTGCACGGCGGCGAATTTGTCGAGCACGCTGCGCGGCGCCAGCCCGGGCGCATGCGGGCGCAGTTGCTGAGCCAGCGTGACGTGCAGGCAATAAGCCAGAAAGGCGATGAAGATGTGCGCCTCAATGCGTTGCTCAAGTTGGTGGTAGATCGGGCGGATCGCAAGATCGCCTTTGAGATTCTTGAAGGCGTCTTCGACCTGCGTGAGCTGGAGGTAGTAACGCCACAGCTCGGCAGGATCGCCGCTGGTGAGATTGGTGCGCAGCAGATAACGGCCTTCGCGACGCCGGACTTGCTTGAGTTTGTCGCGATTGAGACGGTAGGTGAAGCTCGGGTTTTGATCGTGCACCTGGAGTTCAACCAGCCGCCAGGCGGAGGGATACTGGCTGCGCGCAGCACCGAGCTTCATCAGCAGCTCTTTGTGTGTGAGCGTCATGCCGCAGAGCTGTTTGAGGCGTGCCCACAGCCGCTTGAGCTGGCGCTTGCGCATCGCCCGTTCCTTGGCGACGCGATCCGCGCTTTGGGCGAAGACGTACAGCTCGCCGTCCTGAGGCAAGAGCTTGACCTGCACGCCGGGCCGGGCCGCCTGCCAGGGTTTGAGCAGCAAGTCTTTTTCCAAGCGTGACAAGCGGCCCTTGGGCGTGCCGACCAGGTAATGCACCGGCGGATCGCTGTGGCGCATCTGTTCGAGTGTCTCTTCGGTGGGGATACCGCGATCCATGACCCAGACTCTTCGGGCCTTGCCATACTGGCGTTCGATGCGAGCGAGAAAATCGCGCAGCGTGGTCTTGTCGGCGGTGTTACCGGGCAGCACTTCGTAGGCCAGTGGCAAGCCTTCGGGCGTCACCACCAGCGCGATGACCACCTGTACGCAGTCGGGGCGCTTGTCGCGTGAATAACCAAACCGGCGTTTGTCGTCCTCGGCAAACGGTGGATGGGACTCGAAGTAGGTGCTGGTCAGGTCGTAGAGCAGCACGTCGAATTCGACGTTGAACAGATCGCGCCAGCGCCGCACCAGGTGATCGAAGACCGCGCGCTTGTGGTCCAGCAACTTGTCGTGACAGGCATAGAGTTTGTGGATGTCGGCCAGGCCCTCGTCGGCGCCGAGCAGATCGGACAGGGCGCTGCGCTCGAACCAGTGCCGGTGCAAGCGCCATTCACTGCCCGGCGAGAGCAGCCGATACACCACCAACACGAACAGCACCTGATCCCAGCGCGTGCCCTTGCGGCTCTTGGGCAGACGCGCGCGCCAGAATCGATCCAGCTCCAAGGCCTCCCACAGTTTCAGCGCCAGCCAGCACGAGCCCCACACCCGTGGGCGGCACAGGCGCAGCTGCGACAGACACAGGCGCACGACCGACTCGTCCACCACGCCTGCGTCGATCCGATCCTCGGGAAACAGGGATAACGCACGCGATTGCGCGGTGCGCTCGTCGAACACCTCGACCGACTTACGCCACGCCCGCTCCTGCGAGGAATTGATCTCACCCAGATACAGCAGGTGGCGCTGCTGCACCCGACCACCCGGCAAGCGTCGATTCTCGACGATGCTCCAGTACCGGTGCACCTTGCCATCTTTGCGCCTTGTGGTCGCGCGTAGAAACATGGCCACCCATTATCCGCACGCGCGCACCAAAGAAAACAAGCAAGGTCTTCACTACAGCGGGTTTCGGGCGGTTATCCACAGACCGCCTTCTGATTTTCAGGCAAATTATTTTGCACCATCCGCGAAATCGAGGGCGAATCCGCTAAGTTGGGCTAGCAGGCTACTGAAAAACCCTCATGCGGCACAATACGGCGTTACAAATCGGCTCAAAATGCTCATGTACGGACGTGTACACTGCGCTTTTTCGCCGATTCGTGCCTTGTCTTGCACTCGCCTGAGACTTTTTCAGCAGCCTGCTAGGACTCGCTCCGCATCAGTGGAACGGGCGCTCGTGCGGCACGCCAGTCAACTGCGTTCACCGCTGGATTGGGCGGCCGCCAGGGCCTGTTGAAAACGCGCCTCGACCTGCGCGCGGGCCTCGCCGGGCACCGGGCCGGTCTGATGCCAGGCCATCTGCAGATCCCGCAAGCGGTCACCGTTGCCGCGGGCTTCCTCGAGCCGGTGGTGCAAGGCATCTGACAGCCGCGACACCTGCAATTGCATCCGTGCCTCGGCAAATTCCACCGGTGAGTCAATCCCGGCCGCGACCTCCATGTGCAGGCACAGTTCCAGGCGCTGGTCCAGGTTCTTCGACAGCCCGTCCAGCAAGCTCTGGCGGGCCTCGTCATTTCCGCTCAGCGCGCGTCTGGCCTGCTCGAAACGTGCCTGCAGCGGTTTTTCGTCATGCCGACCCAGGGGCGCGAGTGTCTTCCACGCCTGCCAGCTCTCTTCTGCCAGGGCCTGGCGAGCGTCTTCCGCGAGGCAGTTCTCGAGTGCCGCCGTCTCGAGGCGTTCGCAGAGCCGGGAACGTTCCCGCATCCCGAGCAATTCCGCGTCGGCCGCCGCCGCTGCCTCGCGACGCCGGCGCTCGGCAAAACGTTTCTTAAGGCTGTCGTAACGGGCCTCCACACTTCGCTCCAGCTTTAGGGGAAGGGGGCTGATTTCGGCCCACTCACTGGCTGCCAGCGCGAACCGTTTCCTGAGTGCCTCATATTCCGTGTCGGCGTTGTCCAGCAGGGTCGCCAGCTCTTCACACAGGGCCGTCTTTTGATCGAGTTTCGATCGGCGTTCGGCATCGGCCGCCTCACGTTCTGCCGTGATCCGGCTGAACAAGGCATCGCACGCCGCCTGGAACTGTCCCCAGAGTGTCTGCTCTACCCCCGGTGCGGCCTGCACGGTGGGTTTCCAGCGCTTCCGGACCTCCTTGACTTCCACACTCGCGCTACGCAGGTCCGGGGCGTTTGCCAGTTCCTCCACGCGGGCGATCAGGGCCCGGCGGCGGCGCAGTTCACGTTCCCGTTCCGCGCCGAGATGAGCCTCCAGACGGCCGAGGACTTCCCGGTAGGTTTTCTCCAGGGCCTTGCCTGCCTTCCGTGGCACGGGCCCCACGCGCCGCCATTTCTGGCGGATCTGGCGGACCCGTTTGTCCGCTTCTGGCCAGTCCACGTTCTTCCAGTCCGTGCTGCGTTCAAACTCGTCCAGGGTTCGGCACAGGGCCTGCTTCTGTTGCAGGTGCTCTTTGAGCAGGTCGGCCTGCTCACGCCGTTCCTGCTGGTAGGGCATATAGGCCTGGCTGCAGGCTGCGTCGAAACGCTGCCAGAGGGCCTCCGCGGCCGGGCCCTCCGCACGATCAATGCGCTTCCATGCCTCTCTGGCGTTGCGGACTCGGGCCGCGGTTTCCGTCGCGCTGAGCCCGCTGCCGGCCAGCTTCTCAATCTCGCTGCACAGGCGTTCACGGGCGTGCCCGGATCCCCAATGCCGCCATTCTCTTAGTTTGTCGATCTGCGTGTGCATGCCGTGCAGCCGCTCCTGCAAGGCAACGCGCTTTCGTTCCTCGACACCCTCTGCAGTTTTCAGGCGATGGCGGACACGGTCACGAAGGGAAAGGGTGCGCTCCAGTTCACCCTGCTTCAACGCTTTTTCCAGGTCGCTCATCAGGCCTTCCGCCTCTGCGAGGGCCTGTTCGCGTTGCCTTTGCTGCTGATTCACGCGTTCACGCAGCGGCTGCAGAGCGGCGTCGAATTCCTGCGCCAGTGTTTGCGACAGCGCCTTCGATTCAGGCTGCTGGAGTTTTGCCCAGCGCTGCTGAAACGTGTTGACACGTTCCTCGTCGAGTTCGCCTGCATCATCGAGCGCCGCGCTGGCCTCATGAACCAGATCCCGTAATGCGACGGCACGCATCGCGTCCCTGGCAAGGCGTTCTGACTCCTGCCGAAGCTGCTTCACCAGGTCGTTGAAACGTTGTGCGAGCGGGTCGTCGCGATCCGCTTCCTGGACCGCAGGCCAACGGTCAATGGCCCCGGCCAGCCTGTCCAGAACGACCTCTTTCGTAAGAGAAAGGGCTGCCTCATCCTCTTGGACCCTGGCCAGCAGGTCTTCGAGATCGGTACAGATGGCGCGCCTGTCGGTGAGTATCGCCTCGAATTGTTCGATTCGCGCCAGGGCCTGTTCCCGTGCGCGCGTGAAATGTTCCTTGATGCGGGGCTCGATGGGTGATTCCAGTCTGTCCCACTGAACGGTAAGCCGCATCAGACGCGTCCGGCTCTCGGCCTGGGGCGGGCCTTCCGCCAGTCCTGTCATCTCGACACTCAGCCGCTCCGCGGTCTCGAGGTCGGACTGAGCCTTACGGTAACTCTCCAGGCGCTCGCGGGCGCTACGGCTTATCTGTTTGTCCCTGTTCCGGGCGTTGCGCGCCACTGTTTCCCAACCCTTGGGGTCCTCGATTCGCGCCAGGGCAGCGTGCCGTACGGCCGCCACCGGGTCATCAACGGCCACGGTGCACAGTATCTCGGTTTCCTCCACTTGGTCGAGAGCCAGCGTGCGAATGTCGGCCGACTGCGCCTGACGCGCCAGAAAGGCGCAGAGTTGCGGGGAGTTCGCCTGGCGGATGGCCTCCACTCGCAGTTCCATGGCCGGTCCTTCCTGCATTGGACCGGCCAGCAATTCGCGCTGACGGTGGATCGCGGCCTCGCGTATGGCTGTCGTGGATTCCGCGCCGATCAGTTCAGCGAGCAGACTGAGACTGCCCAGGCGCTGCACGGCACAACGGCGAACCTCCGGGTCTTCATCCTCCCGGGCCGCTCGTGCCAGCACCTCTGGCGGCACATCGCCGGCTTCCAGCGCCAGGCGCCGTACGCGTGGATCGGCATGCTCCCACTTGGGTCTGAGAAAACGCGCAAACATCTCTGTAGGGATCCTCGGGTGGCAGCGCTAGTTTACGGCTATTGCCGCTGATTATCGCCAGCTGTTTATGCCGTCTGACCATAGTAACAAGAAAAAAATTGACCGAGGTCAGTGCAGGGCGCCAAGCATATTAGTATATTACTGGTTACCTGAGATTCAGTGGACGAGCGTGCCGTATGAAGCTGTGTGGACAATGCCGGAAGAAGCCGTGGCCCTACCTCATCGCCATTGGTATCGCCGTGTTTGTGGCGTTTTTGACGTCGCTGACACTGGGGGTATCAGGGATTGCGCCGGATGCTAACCGGTTGTGGACGGTTGGCGTGTTCGTTGGCGTAATCGCTCTGCTGTTAGGCTATATGGTCGTTTGTATGCGCCGGCACTGCCGCGAAGACCATCATTCCACTTAAGGCCGATTCCCGACCTTCAAGCCCCTGTCTCCCTCCCCGGGGCTGTTCATATTCTGGGCTCCCGATCTGCAGCCGGTAACGCTGGATGTCGGCTGCCGTCAGGCTGTCGACGTTAATTACACGAATTCATTGGGAAAGCCCCTGTTCTGCTACGGACTCCAGTTGCCTGGCATGGGAGATAGGTGTAGCGTAGAAAACATGCTTTACAACTAGCCCGAGCTTTACAACTAGCCCGATCAGGCGCATAAGAAACGCTTGGCAATGGGTCGCAGGGGGGTATCTCATGTTTCCTAGGACAAGCCTGATATCGGTCTTCGTCCTCGCCGCGAGTTCCGCGGTCTGTGCGCAAGACAGAGGCCCTTCTAGCACCCGCCAGGGTGTTGACCGGTACCAATGGCGAACGGTCGACGCCAATATGTCAAGTGACGAATACGAGACGGCGTATCGCCGCAATCTGCGGCTGGTGCGTAACACCCTGAAATCCTATTCGAAAGATGCGCTTGCATCGATGGGTGTACCCGAGGCGGGGATCAACTTCATGAGTGCCGCTGTCGGTCTGGCTGTGCATGATGCAAGATTCCACCTCAACAAGAGCAAGACGCTGGCGCTGGAACTGAAGGATGTGGCGAATGACGATCGAACCTTGTTCCTGGGTGTCAAGGTCGATTGGTAACAGGCATCTCGTTCCCATTGTCACGACCCTGCCAGACAACGGCCATCACCTTTGCGACTGCCGCGGGACACGACCGACGGCGGTTGCAGCGCCTAACGCAGGGGGAAACCCGTAATTTCCTGAAAAATAAATCGCCTGCCTTTTGAAGGGGGCGGGATATCGCACCTGGTGGCGGGTTTCGCGTTGCCGTTTTGGCGATCAGTAAAGTCCCTCCGGCCCCCGGCGGGCAGTAGAGAATCAGGACGTTTTTTGTGGAGCGGGCGCTGCGTATTCCCTTCGCTCGCTGTCCCCGCTAAGCTGTTGGGGTACAAGTTGCCAGCCAAAATCGTTGATAGAAATCAAATTAATCGAGTTTGGGGCAGGAAAGAGGTGTAACATTCCTCACTAATGTGTTTAGCTGTACTGATTATCAACACCTGTCAGAGTGTTGGCCTGGAACGAATTTTACGGATATTGGTCGCCCCGGACCAATACGGAGGAGAACCCGCACGATGAGTTTCCGTCCCCAACCTGCCCACGTTGGTGGGAGTCACCTCGACCCTGTTCGGGAGCATATCGCAACACGCGTTATCGGCCAGAAGCAGTTGGTCGACGCCATGCTGATCTGTCTGCTCAGTGATGGTCACCTGCTGGTCGAGGGTCTGCCGGGCCTGGCAAAGACCACGGCGGTCAAGGCGCTCGCCGAGGCCATTGAAGGAAACTTCCACCGCATTCAGTTCACGCCGGATCTGTTGCCCGCGGACCTCATCGGCACGGATATCTACCGCCCGGAAAAGGGCGAGTTCGAGTTTCGCCCCGGACCACTGTTCCACAACATTCTGCTCGCAGACGAGGTCAATCGTGCACCGGCGAAGGTGCAGTCTGCCCTGCTGGAAGCCATGGGGGAACACCAGGTTACGGTAGGCCAGGTGTCCTATAAATTGCCGCAGCTCTTCATGGTGCTGGCGACTCAGAACCCCATCGAGCACGAGGGGACCTATCATCTGCCCGAGGCGCAACTCGATCGCTTCCTGATGCATGTCTGGGTAGATTATCCGAGTCGCGAGGAGGAGCTCGCGATACTGCAGCTGGACAGCAGGCAGCAGCTTGCTGCGCCGGCGCCTGCTGCCACCGAATTTTCACAGCACCAGCTGTTTACCGCGCGTGAAGAGGTTGCGAGGCTGTATCTGGATCCCAAGCTGAACAACTATATTGTGGATCTGGTGCAGGCCAGCCGAAATCCGGGTGCCTACAATAAGGATCTCAAGCGCTGGTGCCGTTTTGGCGCCTCGCCCAGGGCAACCATCGCCCTGGCGCGCTGCGCGCGGGCGCGCGCGTGGCTTGAGGGTGAAGAGTTCGTAACTCCGCACCACATTCAAGCGGTCGCGAAGGACGTGCTACGGCACAGAATTCTGTTAACATTCGAAGGTGAAGCGGAGGGTGTCACAACAGATGATTTCGTTACCCGCTTACTGGAATATGTGGCAATTCCATGATCACTCAGCCCCATACTTAATTATTACTAAGCTGATTACCTGCGGCACTACTGCTGGCAGGGGTAGTATGTCCCAATGAGTCTTCATCCCCGCCTCGATGACCTGCTCGAACTGCGCCACCAGGCGCATACGCTCGGGCTTGCGTCTTACCACTCAGTGAATTCGGTGCTGAGCGGCTTGTTTGCCTCAGTGTTCCGGGGTTCCGGGCTGGACTTTGACGAGGTTCGCGAATACCGCGCAGGGGATGACGTGCGGAATATGGACTGGCATGTGACCGCGCGCACCGGCACGCCCCATCTGAAGGTCTTTCGCGAGGAGCGCGAACGTACGGTGATGCTGTGCGTCGATCATGGTCGACATATGAGCTTCGGGACGCGCGGTACCTTCAAGTCGGTCCAGGCGGCGCGCGCGGCGGCGCTCCTCGGCTGGGCAGCAGACAATCATCACGACCGGGTCGGGGGTCTCCTCTTTGGTGGTTCGGATAACGGCGGATTGCAGTATTTCCGCCCGGCGCGCGGCCGTCGCTCTTTGTGGCGCATGCTCAACACCCTTACTCAGGATATGCCCGAGGCGCAGGCCGATGGTGATCATCTGCTAACGGTCCTGCAACGGATCGATCGGGGCTCGGGCACCGGCTCGCTGGTTTTCGTGATAGCCGATTTCAATCGGGAGGTCTCCATGCTGGAGCGGACCCTGGGCAGTCTGCAGCAAGGTCACGATGTGGTCCTGTTTCCGGTTGACGACCCGGCCGACCGGGAATTGCCGGCGATGGGCCAGGTGGTCTTCGAGGATGCCTTTGGGGATCTCTTCGAAGTCAACACGGATGATGAGAAAGGCCGGCAGGCCTATCGCGCGGCATGGGAGCGCCGTCGCAGTGAGCTTCACAAGCTGGTTAAGCGCCTCGGGATTACACTCATACCGCTCAAGACCAACGAAGACGTGCATCGAACGATTACCCTGGGTCTGCGGCAGCGGCTCGCATCGCGGAGGTTTCGTTGATGGAATCGGGCGCGGCCTACCTGCGCGATATTCACGGTCTGGATACCGTGCCCTGGTGGCCCCTGGCGCCCGGCTGGTGGCTGTTGGTCGGGGTGATCATGGTGGTTGGGATCGTGGCGATGCTCTGGTATACAGGCTGGTTGCGCCGCGACCCACTGGCGGGCTGGCGGCGGGATGCACGGCGCAAACTGCGGGCACTGCGGCGTCGGGCGCGCAAGGGGGACTTGAAGGAAATCGCCGGCACACTTTCCGAACTGCTGCGCCGCATCGCGATACTGCGTTGCAGCCGGCAGGACTGTGCCGGTCTGAGCGGGGACGATTGGCTTGAGTGGCTTGGAAACAATGACCCGAATGCCTTCAAGTGGCAGGAGCGCGGTCGGCTGCTGCTGGCCGCACCCTATGCGCCACCCGGTTTTGAGGTCAAGCGCCGGGAACTGGTCCGGTTGATCGACGCCGCGTTGCGTTGGGTGGATGCGAGTAAGCCGGCAGACGTAGCGCCTGCCCAGGCGACGCCGGAATCTGCCACGACCGGGATGGTTGTCCATGCTTAGTTTCCAGTGGCCGTGGTTTGCACTCCTGTTACCGCTGCCGCTGCTGGTCTATGGCTTGCGGCTGTTCTCGCGCCGCAAGGCCGACCCTGAGCTTGCCTCACGTCAACCCGCCCTGCTGCATCCTGCCCTGGACCGGCTTGGTGAGGCGTTCTCATCGCGACCGCGGTCAGTTTCTCCGACCAGCTGGTGGCAATGGTTATTGCTCGCCATGCTGTGGGTGGCACTGGTCACGGCAATGATGAGGCCGCAGTGGCTTGAGTTGCACACCGAGGTAAGTACTGAGGGCTACGATCTCTTGCTGGCCATTGATGTCTCGCGCTCCATGGAGGCACTCGATTTCACCGTAGAGGGCCGCCGTGTTACGCGCCTGTCTGTCGTCAAAGGCGTCGCTGGACGCTTTATCGAGGGACGCTCCGGAGACCGCATCGGCCTGGTGCTGTTCGGCAGCCATGCCTATGTGCTTTCGCCATTGACACTGGATGTGCAGGCGGTTCGCGCACTGCTCGATGGTATCGAGACGCGGATCGCCGGCGACGGCACCGCAATGGGTGATGCTATTGGTCTCGGGGTGAAGAAACTTCGAGAGCGGCCTGCCGGTTCCCGGATCATGGTGCTGGTCACCGACGGTGAAAGCACCATGGGCAGTTTGCCGCCGCAGGTGGCCACCCGACTGGCGGCCGATGAGGGCATCCGTATCTATACGATTGGTGTTGGCAGCATGGGACTGGTTCCCATCTTCGAGGACGGCCAGCTGAAACATGTCCATATGGCGCTGGATGAGCCACTGCTCAAGGAGATCGCGAGCATTTCGGGTGGTGCGTATTTCCGGGCCACCGATACCGGTGCGCTGGAAGCGATCTATGGGCAGATCGACAACCTGGAGAAGACCCAGAGTGAGTCGCGCAGCGTGATGATCCCTACACCGCTGTACCGTTGGCCATTGGGGGTAGCGCTGGTCGTGCTCCTGTTGCTGGGGCTGTTTCCGGATGGTATACGTCGCCCGGACATGCCCCGGAGGCAGTATGGCTGAGACAGCAACCGTTCTGCATTTTGCCGAACCCCTCTGGCTGTGGGGGCTGGTTCTCCTGGTGCCGATTGCCTTATGGCTTATGTTCAGCAGCCATGCTGTTGGCGATGCGCGGTTGCGTCGTTATGCGGATCCCGAGTTGCTCCCCCATTTGATCCATAGCCGTGAACCTGAACCGAGGAAGCGCTGGTTGCGGTTCGCACAATGGGCGCTGCTGTGGTTGCTGGTTGTCGTCGCGATGGCGGGACCGCGCTGGGACTTCACCGACGTGCAACTGTTCAATCCCGGCAGCAACCTGGTGATATTATTTGATATCTCGCGTTCCATGGAGGTTGCCGATGTCCGCCCGAGTCGTCTGGCCCGGGCCCGCCAGGAGCTCGAGGACCTGCTCGACCAGAATCGGGGTACCCGTATCGGGCTGATTGCCTTTGCGTCGGTCTCGCATGTCGTGGCGCCCATTACCGAAGATACCGCGGGCATTCGCCGCCTGCTGCCAGCCCTGGTGCCGGAACTGGTGAGGCTGCAGGGCAGTCGCTTGTCGGCTGCGCTGGAGCGGGCCGAACAACTGCTTGCCGGCCAGCCCGCCGAGAGCGGCAAGTCGATACTGCTGATCTCGGATGGCGACTTCGTCGAAACCGGCATCGAGGAGCAGCTTCGTGGCCTGACTGCAAAAGGAATTCGCGTGCATGTCCTGGGCGTTGGCACAGCGGAAGGCGGAAGCGTACCCGCCGGAAACGGTCGCTGGATGCAGGATCGCAATGGACGCCCTGTTGTATCCCGGCTCAACGAAGCGTATCTCCGGGAGATCTCGGACATCGGAGGTGGTACTTATCAGCGTGCAGACTTCCGGGACAGAGATACGCGTGACATTCTGGCCGAGGTTGAGGACTACTCCTCGGCAAGAGCAATCGGCAAGGGCCATACCCGGGTGTGGCATGAGCGGTTCTACTGGCTTGTGGGTTTGGGGCTGCTGCTGCTGTTGCCCTGGTTTCGCCGCAGCGCCACCGGCCGCGTGCGGGGCACAGTATGAACAAGGCCTGTACCAGTAACCACGGACACGGGGTCCGGTGCCGGTCGGCAGGCCGCGGGGTGATGTGTCTGGTGCTGGCGCTGGCTTCGTTCAATGCGTGCGCCAAATGGTTTGTTACCGGTGAGCAGGCAGCTGCAAAGGCATTCGAGCAGGGTGACTACGCTGGCGCAGCAGAAAGCTTCAGCGATAACTATCGCCGCGGCGTGGCCCTATACCGGGCAGGACGGTACAGCGAGGCAGCTTCCGCCTTCGAACAGGTCGAACGGCCGGAAGTAGAGGCCGATGCGCTCTATAACCTCGGCAATTCGCGTTTCATGGAAGGTGAATACGAACGTGCGATCGACGCCTACGAATCCGCGCTATCACGCCGACCGGATCACGAAGATGCGCAGCACAACCTCGCGCTGGCAGAGAAGATGCTGTCGGCACCCGAGCAAGAGCCCGAGACCGAACCGGAGCAACCGCCCGAGGAGAGTCAGGACGCTGAGAAACAGAAAGAACAGGAAGAACAAGAAGACCAGCAGGCCAGCGAGGAGCAGGAATCCGAGAGTCAGTCGGGCGAACAGCAGCAGGAATCCGAGAGTGAGTCGGGCGAACAGCAGCAGGAATCCGAGAGTCAGTCGGGCGAACAGCAGCAGGAATCCGAGAGTCAGTCGGGCGAACAGCAGCAGGAATCCGAGAGTCAGTCGGGCGAACAGCAGCAGGAATCCGAGAGTCAGTCGGGCGAACAGCAGCAGGAATCCGACAGTCAGTCGGGCGAACAGCAGCAGGAGTCCGAGAGTCAGTCGGGTGAACAGCAGCAGGAATCCGAGAGTCAGTCGGGTGAACAGCAGCAGGAATCCGAGAGTCAGTCGGGCGAACAGCAGCAGGAGTCCGAGAGTCAGTCGGGTGAACAGCAGCAGGAATCTGAGAGCCAGGGCGGCGAACAGCAGCAGGAATCTGAGAGCCAGGGCGGCGAACAGCAGCAGGAATCTGAGAGCCAGGGCGGCGAGCAGGAGCAGGAATCTGAGAGCCAGGGTGGCGAGCAATCAGGGGAACAGCAAGGCGATACCGCGGATAGCCAGTCGGGCGAGCAGGCCGGAGAGCAGGAGGGACAAGGCTCGGAGCAGAAGGCCCAGGCTGAGGGGCAGGAATCCGGCGAGCCCGATAAACAGTCCGGGAAACAGCGCGCCGAGCAGGAAGACGGCGGTGACGAAAGTGAGTTGCAGGCCGAGCAGGGGCAGCAGCAGGGTGAGTTGGATGTCGGGGCGTCGGGTGAAGAGTCAGACGAAGATACCGGGGACGGAGAGCAGGAGCGGGCAGAAGGACAGTCTGGCGGAGAGGAGATGACGCAACAGCAGGCAGCGGGAGACGACGAATCCAGGCTTGATGAGACTGGACAAGGCACGGAGCTGTCTGAAGTGCCCACTGAAGAACCGGGTGACAAGGATGCGGAAAATGCGTCAGATCAGGGAGATGAGATGACCGCTGACAAGGAGTTGACGGGCAAACAGCGGGCAGAGCAGGAATCTGCGGAGGGCGAAGCGGGGCAGCCCGATGATCAGGATCATAAAGACTCTCAACAGGCGGATAACAAATATGCTAAGGTTGAAGAGGCTGAGGGTGGCATGCCGCCCGAACAAGACGCGCCCGACGACAAGGCGGGTACGGGCACTCAGAGTCCGGTGGATGAAGGGATGTCGAGTCAGACCGTCGAACGCTTTGACCAGCTTGGCGGCGGAATGAGCCCTACGGACGAGCAGACGCAGGAGGGTGGTGGGCTGCCTGACGAAGAGGGAACCGCGACCGCATCGCTGGGGGGCGTATTAATGGACCAGTGGTTGGAGCGGATCGAAGGCGACCCCGCCTACTTGTTACGAAATCAGTTTATGCTCGAGGAGAAACGGGCACTCGAGCAGAATGGCCGGGAATTGATGGAAAGTCGGCCATGGTAGGCTGAGACTGAAGAACAAAAATAATAAGGCACATTAAGTGTCGATATCGGTACAAAGCCCGGGAGGATGGGATGATGAAATCAGTGGGTCCTGCAAGGGCGCAAATCCTTTGCCTTGTGCTTGGTATGGTAACGAGCGGTGTGGTGGCCGCTTTTGGCATCTCGATGGGCTCGGCACCGCGTGACTCCGCGCGCGCGCGGGGGATGCCGCCCGACTTCGGCATGCCAGGTAACCCCGCTCTTGAGCGGAATCGCGGGCAACATACGTTCAGCTACCAGGTGCATCGCAGTTCCTCACCCAACGGTTACTCGATAAGCTATTCGTCAAGCCAGAACGGCATCCAGTCGCCACCCCAAACCTACAGCTTTTCCACTACGCGAAACAACTCTCCGGCGCCATTCCAGTCCTATCGGCCCGCTGCCACGCCTACGCATATCTCGGCGGCCAGGGATTTCCCGGGAATGATGCAGTACCCGATGGCTGCGCCGCGGGGGGGCGCGTCGCCATGGATCGAGACGGAGCTCAGCGAGGCAGGCCCCTTCGTGGATCAGCCGGTTATCTATACGGTGCGCGTGGTGAGCACAACCAATATCAAGACCCTGGACCCGATACTCCCGCGCACTGGCGGTGTTGTTATCGAGGAGCTGGAGGGTCCGGTCACGCGTTCGCGCACGCGGGCCGGTGGGTCGCCCGAGATTGTCAACGAATATCGATTTACCTTCACGCCCATCAAGTCTGGCACAGTGAACGTGCCGCCGATTCAGATGAAAGGGACGATGGCAGCCGCTCAGCCCTGGTACAACGCGCCCGGTCTTGGCAATGCACAACCTGGGGGTAGCGGCCAGAGTTTCAGTGTTTCATCGGGTAAACCGGTAACTCTGGAGGTGAAATCAGCCAAAGGCGCGGTGCAGCCCTGGCTGCCTCTCGACGCTTTACAGATCAAGGGTCACCTTGACTCGAACAGTTCAATCAAAGAGGGGCAGCCAGTGTCCCTGACCGTCGAACTATCGGCTGTCGGTGCCGCCGGGGATCAGCTGCCTTCGATCGAATCACAGCTCAAGGGGGCCGACGTCCGCGTCTACCGGGAGTCATCGCGTACAGAACGCGAGTTGTCTGGAGACAAGATGTCCCTGGTTGGGCGTCGGATAGAAACCTATACCCTGGTGCCGTTGCACGGTGGTGACCTGCATCTGCCCGTGCTGCGTGTCGCCTGGTGGAATACGGGTGCGGATAAGGTGGAAACAACGACACTTGCGCTGAATGGACTGGGTGTATCGGGCTCCGTGGAAAGCAGCGGTGTCTATGCCTCGCCGCCAGTGTTCCCGCGGGCCGATTCCAGTGCCGCATTCTGGATCCCGCTGGCTACCTTCCTGGGTGCCCTATTCGGATACTGGTCGTGGGCGTGGTATCACGCCAGGCGTCGCACGCGCGGCAGGCTGCTGCCATCGATCGGCAAGCTGATGCAACCCCTACAGCCGGTAGCCGCTCGACTTGGTGGGCAGCTCGGGCGACTGCCGCGGCTGGTTTCGCTCGCTGGCGTCCAGCAACGGGTGCGTTACTGGCTGGTGATGGCGATGCCGGCACCGATGAAGCTGTGGTTCTGTAGCCGCTGCATACAGCAGGAGAGCAATCCAACCGAGTGGTGCCGGATGTTCAAATTCCTCGCCTGCAAACATCTGCAGGTTCCGCATCAGACGCCATTGCAGGATATCGGTGACAGGATAGTCGATGTCCATCGGGGAACACGGCCGGAACGCGTGCATGCGATGCTTGAGGAACTGGACGGGGCCATGTACGGCGACAAACCCCTCGATTTCGAGGTATGGAAGAAGGCCTTCAGAAGCGAGCTCCGGCCTCGCGTGTTCGGACGCCGGAAGCGGACGTCACTTTCTGAGCGAGGTCTGCCCGCGCTCAATCCCTGATCCCTCGACGGCTTACGGCTAGCAACAGGGGCAGTAATGCCCTTGTTGCTTTTCATGACCTGGCTTTGACGGCGGTCGCCGGTGTGCGTGCAGCGGTATGCGCCCGTTAGGCGGTCTCACGGCGCCGGCCGTGAGCGCTTGGCGGAATACTGCTACACGCGGCCGAATAGTTGACCCGGCCACCGGCTGGCAAGGTGTGTTTCCAGATGCCTCGAAAAGGAGAGACGAAAAGATGAAGAACACGATCAAGAAATGGCTACCCGCTGTCCTGTTCGGCCTGTCATCGCTGGCTCACGCCGATCTGGGCGACATTGACGTTATCGAGACGGCTGGGACGCAGGAGAAGACCGGCCTGCATGGCATGATCGGTGTCGCCGCTCTCTCGGTTCCGAAATACTCCGGCGCAGACGACCGCGAGATCAGCCCCCTGCCGCTGATCATGCTGGACTATAACGATACCTGGTATTTTCATCTGAATCGGGCGGGCGTCTGGGCCTTCAAGGGTGACCAGAACGCCTGGCGGCTCGGTCTCATCGCGAGGCCGTATCGTGAACGCAATTCCGGCTGCTGCGACGAGCTCGACAATACCTCGGACCGGGATACCTCGCTGGGTGTGGGTGTAGCTGCCAGTCTCAAACTCCCGGTCGGGGAGCTCAGTGCCGATTTCGTGCACGACGTGCTGGATAATGCCGATGGGGCATGGGGAGAGCTGATGTACCGGGTCGCGATCCTGGACGCGCTGCCCAAGGCACAGGTCAAGATCGGCTTTGGTGCCCAATGGCTGGGCAGCAATGTGGCGGATTACTACTACGGCATAACAAACAGTGAAGCGGCCCCGGGCCGGCCGGCCTACGACGTGGACAGTACTGTCAACTGGAAGGCAACGCTGATGGGCAGCTACGCAATCAGCAGGAGCTTCACCCTGATGGGCGGCGGAGGCTACACCTATTTTGGTGACAACATTGACGACAGCCCGATCGTCGAGACCAGTGGCGACCTGGTCGGATTTGTCGGTCTGGGGTGGCAGTTCTGATGCCCGAGCCGGCGCCGTGCAGCGCATGATTGTTGCTGCCCGACCGATGGTAACGAACAGATAGTCCGTCAGGCAGGGTGCCACTCGCGCACCCTGCCGAGAATCTCTGCAGGTCTGTCCTGCTCCCGCTTTTTCTCCTCCAGCGCTGTTTTTCACGCCGTCGTGCCGACCGGCACCTGACACACGGGCACTCATCTACAAGAACCTAAGGATCGGCCGATGTAGTGGACGCAACCCCTTCAGGGCAGGGAACGTCCACCACCGCTATGCCGAATCGATGCTTCAGAAATCCGTGGCTTCGCTCGCCGGACCGCGGGCAGTCGATTGGCAAGGTCATAAATTCCTTTCGATTAATCGCTGCCTTGGGTCTGGTGGCTTTCTGGGTTCCAGTCAGTTGGGCCGAGATGCCAGTGGTGCCTGCGGGAGCAGTCCCGTCGCCTCGCTGGGCACAGGGCCAGATCATCGTCCAGCGCCGTGCCGGAATCCCGGAGCAGGAATTCCGGGACATGCTCGAGTTTTACGCGGCCGCGGACCGCAGCCGTATCGAGCCCATCGAGGTGCACGTCCTGTCCATACAGCCCGGTCAGGAGCAGGCCATAGTCCAGGAGCTCGAAGACGATCCCGCGATCGCCTTTGCGGAGCGCGACCGGCTGGTGGACCTGGCCTACGTACCGAGCGATACCCACTACCCGACTGCCTGGCACCTTCAGACCCTGCACTTGCCAAGCGCCTGGGACACGACGCTCGGCACCGGGGTAACGGTCGCCGTTCTGGATACGGGTGTCAATGCGAACCACGAGGACATGGCCGGCAAGCTGGTACCCGGCTGGAATGCCGTCGAGGGCAGTGCCAGTGACTACTCTGATGTTCACGGTCACGGTACCGCGGTGGCGGGGATCATAGGTGCTGTGACCGACAACGGGATCGGGGTTGCTTCGGTCGCGCCGGCGGCGCTTATCATGCCCGTTCGTGTGTCCGTTGGAGCAGACGGTGGCGCCTTCACCAGTGACATTGCCGCCGGCCTGATCTGGGCGGCCGATCAAGGCGCGAAGGTCGCGAATATCAGCTACAACGTGAGCTCCAGTCTTGCGGTTGCCAAAGCCGCGCAGTATATGCGCAACAAGGGCGGTGTGGTCGTCGTCGCAGCGGGTAACCAGAGTGGCGATCCAGGCTATACGGACAGCCCTTACATGATCTCGGTCTCTGCGACTACCCGTTCCGACAGCCTGGCGGACTGGTCGAGCTTCGGCAATTACATCGATGTTGCGGCACCCGGCCAGGGTATCTGGACGACCCATCGGAACGGCGGTTACAGCGCCCCTTCGGGGACCTCGTTTGCGACGCCGACCGCGGCTGCCGTCGTCGCCCTCATTATGTCGATAGACAGCTCACTGAGTCCGGATGCGGTTGAGGGGATTCTGGAAACCAGCGCGGACGATCTGGGGCCGCCGGGTTTCGATACCCGCTATGGTCATGGCCGTATCAATGCGGCTTCTGCCGTTGCACTGGCTGCGCAGGGTCAGGTGGTCGACAGGATACCCCCCGTCGTCACCGCGCCAGCGGATTTGACAGTTGAGGCGACCGGAGCCCTGACCCCCGTCGCGCTGGGGTACGGCAACGGCGGCGGACGATGTCGACGGCAGGCTGACTGCAGTTGCCAATGAGCGCGGGCCCTTCGCCCCCGGTGCGTATACGATCATCTGGAGCGCAACGGACTCAGCGGGAAATACCGGTACGGCTGCACAGACGCTGATGCTGCGTGATACCACGCCGCCTGCGGTGACGGCGCCGCAAGACATCTCGGTGCAGTCGGTCGGCAGCGCGGTCAGTGTCAGTCTTGGCACGGCAACGGCCTCCGACCTGGTGGATGGTGATCTGGCGGCAACACCGAATACCACGGGACCCTTTGCCGTGGGCGCCCATACCGTTGTCTGGACCGTGACGGATGCCGCAGGCAATACCGGCTCAGACACGCAACGTGTGACCGTGTCGCTCAACGACATAACACCACCCCAGGTCACTGCGCCGCCCGACATCGTCATGGAGGCAACCGGAGCCCTGACGGCTGTCAGTCTGGGCAGTCCCCTCGCGTGGGATGACGCCGACGGAACGCTGGCAGCGGTGCCGGATCGCACCGGGCCTTTCAAGGTTGGTGCACATAGCATTGCCTGGCGTGCTGCGGACAGTGCGGGTAATGTGGCGATTTCGACTCAGCGCGTGACCGTGGTCGATACCACGCCACCCCGGCTCACGGCGCCGCCTGACCTCACCGTTGCGGCCACCGGCTATGTCACAGCAGTCGTCGCTGGGAACCGCCAGTGCCAGCGACACAGTCTCCGATACGGTTTCTATCAGCGTCGACAAGCCAGGTCCCTTCACGAGTGGCAGACATGTTCTGACCTGGACCGCCGTGGATCTGGCAGGTAACACGGCGACGGCCGTACAGGAACTCAGCGTCATTCCGCTGGTCACTGCAGAAGTCGACCAGCTTGTAAGTGAGGGCGCCAAGGTGAGCTTCTCCGTGCAACTCTCCGGCGAGGCGCCCGTGTATCCCGTGGAAGTGCCGTACCGGGTTTCCGGTTCGGCACTGAATCCCGAGGATCACAATGCCGTAGAGGGGGTTATCCGCATCGTCGCCGGTATCCGCGGCCGCAGCCGATTCCGGGTGGTGGACGACGGGATCACCGGCGAGCCGGAGGAGCAGATCCTGTTTACGCTCGGGTCGCCGGTTAATGCCCTGGCGGGCAGCCGTACTGCACACAGAGTGCGCATTATCGAGGGGAATACGCCGCCGCGTGTTGCACTGCAAGCCCGGCAGTCCGGCGTTCCGGCGCGTATTGTCTATACCGACGGTGGCCCGGTCACTGTCACCGCTGTCGTCGAAGATCCCAATCCGCGGGATGCGCACAGTTTTGACTGGGGATCGTCGGACAACACCCTGGTGCCGGTCTCCGGCAGCGGGGCTCCAGCCTACCGCTTCGATCCGGCGTTTCTCGCGCCCGGCCTCTATACCGTGCGGCTCAGGGTGACGGACGACGGCATCCCGAGCGAGTCCACCGAGGTGCCGATGACACTTCGGGTGGAGACTTCCGCGCCGATACTGAGTGCGCAGGCCGACAGCGATAATGACGGGGTCACCGACGCCGTTGAGGGCCGGGGTGATGACGACGCCGATGGCATACCCGACTACCTGGACGCAATCGCGGACCCGACCGTGCTGCAGGGCCAGGACGCGCTGGCGAACCGTGATCTTCTTGCCACCGAGGCCGGCTTGCGTTTGCGCCTCGGCGCTACTGCACTGGCCGCGGGGCGGGCTGGCGCACGGCTTGCCCTGAGCGATGTCATCAACTTTGCGCCTGACGCCAGCAGGCTGCCAGCCGATGATGCCCTGATCTACCCCGGCGGCCTGTTTGACTTCGAAGTCTCCGGGCTCGCCGAACCGGGCCAGTCAGTCAGTGTTGTCCTGCCACAGGCCGCCGGGATACCGGCTCAGGCGGTCTACCGCAAGTATTTCGCGGGGCAGGGCTGGCAGGATTTCGTGGTGGATGCGCGCAATACCCTGGCCTCTGCCAGTGGTGTGGGCGGCACCTGTCCTGCGCCTGGCAGTCGTGACTATGTCTCCGGATTGCAGCCAGGCCATGACTGTGTCCAGTTGACCCTTGAGGACGGCGGACCCAACGACGCCGACGGCCTGCGTAACGGGATTGTTCTGGATCCCGGTGGTGTGGGCACACCACCCCTCTCAACGGGTGCCGGTAGCGCGACGAGTTCCCCTGCAGGAGGCGGTGGTGGCTGCAGCCTGCGTCAAGGTGGCGGGTTCGACAGTGGCTGGCTAGTGATCGCGCTGGGCCTCTGGTTGCTCGGGTCCAGATCGCGGACCGGCCCGAATGGCGTGGACGCATAGCGCGAGGCAGCGAAAAAGCCTGCCCTCGCGAGGCCTCAATGAGAACGCTGCGCTAGCGTGCCCGTTTCAGGCTGTTGCGATCGACTGAAGCGCGTTTTCACCAAAAGTAGGTGCTTCAGGCGACATCGCCATTGAGACCTGCCGAGCATGCAGCGGCGCCGTCAGGATCATTGTCTGCATCGAAGACCGGTGGTGCTCGAGAAGATCCTCACTCAGCTCGACAGGAAAGACGCTTCAACACAAGCCCCGCGGTTGCCGAAAAGTCGGGCGTCGACGCAGAAGGTGACAGATTTATTTTCTAGCGCCCGCACCTGTCTGATGGACCGAAGAACGACCCTCAAGGGGTCAAAGTAGCCGATCGTCGAATTTGGAGTATGATCCAGCTCGGGAGACGAACGCGGCGGTAGGGTGAGGTTTTTTGCATGTCTTGACGCGCAAAAAAAATGCTACTGTGTGGATCATGCCGTCGCTTCCTTACAGTGATGTTTTGTTCAAGGCGCGATTGATGATCTGAATTGCGGCATATTTCGGGACCAAAGCACATGTTGCAAAGAAACTGCATTCTGAATATTACTCTGTTAATTGCGGCATCCGCGCTGGCCTCCGGGTGTGCCGGTCTGGTCGAGGGCAAGAAGTCCCGGCAAACGAGCAGCGTGGTTGAGTTCCTGTATCCCGACAAATCCGACGTCGTCGAGAAGCCAGCGATTCCGGAACTGACGCTTCCGATGGACGTGGGCATTGCGTTTGTTCCCGCTACCGGTGGTCTCTATTCCGATAGTCGCCTCGATTCGACCGCGCAGCACAGATTAATGGAACGAATCGCTGAAGACTTCCGAAAGTACGAGTTCATAAGGAATATCGAACTCATTCCGACCGCGTATCTCCGAACGGGCGGCAGTTTCGACAATCTGGAACAGATCAAGACGATGTACGGTGTCGATGTTATCACCCTTCTGTCCTACGACCAGGTTCAATATAGCGATGAAGGTCTGCTATCCCTGACTTACTGGACTATTGCCGGCGCCTACATCTTCAAAGGTGAGAAGAACGACACCAGCACCATGATCGACGCCACCGTTTATGACATTCCAAGCCGCAAGATGCTGTTTCGTGCCCCGGGCGTGAGCCAGGTCAAGGGTCGGGCGACGTTCGTCAATCAGAGCGAGGAGTTGCGTGAGGATTCACAAGAGGGCTTCGCAGACGCCGCGGATAATCTGGTCGTAAACCTCAAAGCCGAACTTGAGCGGTTCAAGGAGAAGATCAAAGAACGCCCCGAGGAAGTCAGAGTGGTACGGTCGAGTGGCTACACGGGTGGCGGCTATATCGGGGCCGGTTTCACGCTGTTATTCCTGGTATTGGCAGGCGCGGCAGTCTTGCATGATCACCGCAAGCGCATTCGCTAGACTGCGGTTTCCGGTCACAGCCCCCTTGCTGGTGCTCGCCGCTTCGGTTGTGTATTGGCTTCCGGAGGGCAATCCGCTGTTCATCTATGACCGGGACCAGATATTGAACGGTGAAGTCTGGAGACTGATCACCGGACACCTGGTGCATCTATCGCCAGAGCATTTTGGCTATAATCTGGCCCTCTTTGCCTTAACCGGTTGTTGGCTCGAGTATCGTATCGGGTTGCCCTATGCCTGGATGCTGGCTCTGACCAGTGTTATTGCTGGTTTGTATTTCCTGTTCTTCCTCCCGGATATGGCACATTATGGCGGCCTGTCGGGCCTGGCCAGCGTGAATGTGGTGTATCTGTGCCTGCTTGAGAGCGCGCGCAACACAACAGCCCGCCCGTTGTGGCTGTCAATGCTGCTGTTGTTTGCAGCGAAGGTCGGCTATGAAATCTTCAACGGGAAAGCGCTGTTTGTCGACGGCACGCGGTTTGAAGTCGTGCCATCGGTACACATCATCGGGGCTGTCGTTGCGCTCAGCGTATTTATTGCGTCTGTGAGAGCAAGGGCTCAGCGTACCTGATTGAACTCTACGGGTGGCACAGCGCTCCCGCCGGGTGCGACCTGGATCGGGCACGGCGGGCGCGCGGCAGCGCCCGGGCCGCTCCTCCCTGCGGCTCGGTTGGAGGGCCCATGGGTGGTTCGATGCCCGTTCCTCGCTCATGGGCGAACGATGCCGCGATCGCAATGAGCACCCCCCAGTCTACCGAAGCCCGCGCCACCGCCGCGGTGATGCACCTTGTGCCGAGCAGCAGCCCCGCCGCGACCAGGGCCGCGGCCAGCATCGATGTCTATCCGCCGGTGACCACCAGCACCATGCCGGTGAGGATAATCGATTCAAGTCACTGAATATAAAGAAACCCCCACAAATCGTTCACGCCGGTTGAAGTTCCAGATACTCGGCCATTTCCGAGAGTGGTCTTAGCTCCTTGTATTGAGGATTAAAATTCGACTGTTGTACCTGGGATAGGAGGTGTCAAAGTCGCGTACAACGTTACAAGGAGGGCGTCAATGAAAAAGACAGTCACCCTACCCGGCTACCCCCGACTCCTGCGCCGATTGGTCGTTCTGCTGGTGGTCATTGCCAGCTTGACGGATCTCGCCTGGGCGGCCAGCTGGTCGCCCACGGGCAACCTCAACAGCCCCCGCCGAGCGCATACGGCGACGCGGCTCAACGACGGTCGTGTGCTCATCGTGGGCGGACTCGACACCAGCTCCAACTCCTTGCAGAGCGCCGAGCTGTTCGACCCCGTTACCGGGATGTGGACCATCACCGGTAACCTCAACACCGCCCGTACGGCGCACACCGCGACGAAGCTCAAAAATGGACGTGTCCTCGTCGCGGGCGGTTTTACCCGCACGGCGGAACTCTTCGACTTTGCTACTGGTACCTTTACTGCTACCGCCGAGCTTAGCATTGGCCGCACGGCACACACCGCGACCAGGCTCGACAACGGGCAGGTACTCGTCACCGGAGGCTTCAATGGCGCACCCTTACTCTGCCGGGGGCTAACGCAAGCGCGGCCTTCGCGGTAGCGACGATGAACGTCGGCACGAGCGGCGACATGATGCTCACAGCCGATACAGGAACGGCTAGCCCGCATTTCTCACCGGGCGGCGATGGAGTCACATAATGCACTGAGGTAAGGAACAGAGTGCGGATCAGGAAAAAGACGGTGTGTGATCAGGCCGTGCCTATCCCGGCCCTGGCTGGTTCTCGCGCGCCCGGCGCCCCGGCTCGCGGGCGCGCATGCGTAGGTGCGGAGACGGGGCGCAGCGGTCGCGCGGAGTACAGTGCGAAGCCGGCGCGCTTACGGCCACTCCCGCGACTAGCCTACGGCCCCGTGTCGCGGCCGCGACTTGCGCTTCACTCCAGTGGTAGCTATGGCTACCACTTTATCGCGCCCAGGGCTCGGCTGTGCCAAGCCCGCTCCGCAGGCGAAAGGTCCACTGGACCTTTCGCTTTCCTGGCTCCGCCCAGCGCGGCATCCGGACACACGAGCCCTGCGCCAGCATCCGGGATCCCGGTGAGAAATGCGGGCTAGCCCGCCGGTCACCCTCTCCCTTTGCGAAACCGATCCAACCTCTGGCAATTGCATCAATCCGAGCGTACCCACCAACAACCCGGTCACGACCACCATCAACGCCAACGTCACGCCTACCTTCAGCGTGTTCGTGACAGCCACCGGCGATGTGCCATTCGACCCGACTAACAATCGGGTGTTCGTGCGGTTCGAGGATGCGACAGGCGTGGCCCGCGGCGCCACCAGCGTGGCGGTACGAACACAGTAGGCGTGCCGGCGCCGCGACCTTTGGCCCTATCGCACTGCGGGTGCGGTGGGCTCCAGCCCGCCCTTGCATACGATGGCCCAGCGCATTGGCCGATATCTGAATCGGCGTGCCAGCGTACCGACAGGCCGCGAAAAAGCCTGCCCTCGCCAGGCATCACTGAGAAGATCGCTCTAGCGTGCCCGTTTCAGGCTGTTGCGATCAAAGTCGCGATCGGATAATCCGGTCCCGAAGGCATAATCGTTCCAGATCAGCAGGGTCGATTTGCCGGTCTGATGATTGTCCATGAACATCTGGTCCGGTCGCCAGTAGCGATCGGCATACTGTTGGTACTCCTGGAACGTGAGTGTTTTCAGCAAGGCGTCCTTGCGGTCGTAAAACTCGATCTTGAGCGGCCGCCAGATGGCCTTGTCGATCCACACAATGCTGCGTGTGTAGCCCGAGAATTCGTATGACGGGCGGCGTTCCACGACATAGGTGTCCTTGCCGTCCAGTGGCTCTTCGCGAAGCAGTTTGTAGGTATATTTTTCGACTTCCTGTGAGCTCAGATCCTCGAAGGCAAACTCACTGCCCATGAAGGGGCCGGATTTGTTACGCGATGAGATGCGCTTGACCCGCTTGAGGGCCGGCAGGTACAGCCACTGGTCGTCGGGTGTCAGTGCGTGGGTGTAGCTGAGGAAGGCGGTGCCTTTAACATCCTTGGGCGAGTCGAATACGGTCAGGCTCTTGTCGCCGTCGCCATCGACCTCCAGTACTTTGGTGCGGATCTCGCGCGTGCTTTCCTCGCCCTGGCGATTACGCAGAATCATCTGCATGTCCGCGGTCTGATCACCCCAGCCGGTATCGCGTTTGTCCATCTCAATGGCAATCGTCAGGCCCCGTTCCTCCGGGGTCTCTGCCATCGCGCTAGGGCCGAGCAGGATCGCCGGCAGCAGGAGTGCGAACAGTATTTTCATCTTTGTTACCCTCGATCGTAATCAGGAGCGGCGGCAGGAACAGGAAGTCGGCCAGCAACGCCAGCCCGATCACAATGGCCGTCAGCAGGCCCATGTCCGCATTGAGTTGAAAGCTCGACAGCGCCAGCAGGCCGAAGCCGGCCATCAGCACCGCGGAGGTTACCCAAAGCGCTGTGCCGACACTGGCAAACGCGTAGCGTACAGCGTCCTCTGATCCCAGTCCCTGCTCGCGCCGGGCACGCAGGTACTTGCTGAGGAAGTGGACAGTATCGTCGACGACGATGCCCAGCGTCATACCTGCAACGACAGACAGTCCGAGTCCGACCTGGCCGTTCAGCAGGCCCCATATCCCGAAGCCCATGGCGGCGGGAGTCAGGTTGGGAATCATGCTGACCAGGCCTATCTTCACTGATCTCAGGGCAACGACCAGGATCAGGGAAATCAGCACCAGTGCTGCCGCAACGCCGCCGAGCATGCTGCGGATATTGCGCGCCCCGATATGGGAGAACATGATCGTCGGGCTGGTGCCTTCGGCGTCTGCCAGTTCGGGTGCGTGCGCCTCCAGCCAGTCGCTGGCCCGCTTCTCCAGTGCCAGCACCGCGTTGGTCGACATCAGCTTGATCGTCACGGCGAGACGCGTGGCAGACTTGTCCACATTGATCTGGTTGTTGAGATCGAGGCCGTAGGGCAGTGACATTTCATACAGCAACAGATACTGAGCGGCCAGATCCCGCTGGTCGGGAAGCCGATACCAGTCAGCATCGTCACCATGCATGTTCTTGTTGAGGCGACGCAGGGTGTCGGTGAGGCTGTGGACGTGAATGGTTTCGGGTTGCTGTCGCCACCACCGTGCAAATGCATCCACGCGTTGCAGGAACTGTGGTTCACTGATGCCGCTGCTTTCCTTGCTGTCGAGCGAATACCCGAAGCGATACATGCCGCCGAGATTCTGGTCTACAAAATCCGAGTCGACGCGGAACTGCACGGACTTTGCGAAATAATGCGGAAACACGTCGTTGAGCTCGTTTCTGGGAACGAGTGCAATGAGTGCGATCATGAGGGCGCCAACTCCCCACAGCAAGGCTGTCCGCCGGTGTATGACGAACTCCGCCAGGCGCCGCATCGCCCGGCTGTTTTTCTCATGGTCGTGGTGGACACGCACCGGCAGCAGGGTCATCAGGGCAGGTAGAAAGGTAACGCTGTAGACGAAGGAGGCGGCCACGCCCATTGCCACGAGATTGCCGAGGTCGCGGAAGGGCGGGGCCTCGCTGAAGTTCATGCTGAGGAAACCCAGGGCCGTGGTCAGGCTGGTCAGGAATACCGGCTGCAGATTAATGCGCAGGCCTTCGGCCATGGCGGATTTCTTGTCATGCCCCTGACGCAGGCTGTTATAAAAGGAGACCAGTACGTGCACCGAGCTCGCGATCGCCAGGGTGAGAATCATGATCGGCGACGAGGCGGAGGGTGGCGTGAGCGGGATGCCCAGATAACCGCCCAGTCCCATGCCTGTCACAATGGAGAACAGGATGACAACGAGTGTGGAGAAGGTTCCCGCAAGGCCGCGCAGCAGCAGTGCCAGACTGACAAGCATAATCACGAAGCTTGCCGGGAGCAGCGTTGCCCAGTCTTTCAGCGAGGCCTCCATGAAGGCATTGTTGAGCATGGCCACGCCGGTCAGATAGACATCGACATCCGGGTGGCTGGCGCGCACCGTCTCGGCAAGCTCGCGTACGAAGCTGACCACCATGGGAACTTCTTCCGCCTCGTTCTTGCGCGGATACTCGATGGTGATGTTCACGCCGGTGACGTGCGCCTCGGGCGACACCAGGTGATTGACCAGCAAGGGTTCCGAGAGCGCCACCTGTCTTACCTTGGCGATGACCGCGGGCGTGATCTCGGTCTCGTTCGCCAGCAGGTCGGCGACGATCAGGTCGTCTTCTTCGGCCTCGGTGTGCTGGAAGTTGGTAATCGAGTCGACACGTGTGGAGAACGGTGTCTGCCAGGCCTGCTCCGTGAGCTGCCGCACCAGCGCAAGCGTGTCTGGCGTAAAGACATTACCGTCCTTGGGGGCCAGCACGATAAACGCGTTATCCTCTTTGTTATAGGTGTTCTCGAGTGCCTCGAAGGCACGCAGCTGGGGGTTGTCGGGGCTGAAAAAGACCCGGTAATTGGTGGTGAACTCCAGGAATCTGCCACCGCTCGCCGCGGCCGCCACCACCATGAGTGTTGCCAGGATGATCGGCCAGCGGTAGCGAATCACCCAGAGGCTGAAGAGGGTTTCGAACCTATGCACGGCAGGGCCCGTTGCCTGGCTCGTCGATGATGAGTCGTGAATAATTCATCAGGTATTTATTCTTCTTCGGATGAGGCTTCAGCGCCTTGCCAGGCCACGGACCAGCAGTTCGGCGACCCTGATCGCCTTGTGCTCGAAGGTTTGCAGGGGATAGGCCTGCATGAACAGGGGGACGCTGAAAAGGGCCAGCGTCGCCAGCACGGTCTCTGCGGTGGTAACGACGTCCGGAATATCGAACTCACCCGAGCGGTTGCCCTCCGCCAGTATCTCGGCGATCAGCGCCTGCTCGCCCTGGTGCTTGCGGGCGACGATATCGGGACGGTGACCTGCCACAGCTTCCACCAGTTCATGGATACGCGGCTGGTTTGAGCACTGGCCGTGGATATAGCGGACCAGGGTCAGAATGAATTCCTGCAGCCGCTGGGCGGCCGTCAGACCAGGCCGTCGGAGCACGCCGCGTAGCAGGTCTTCCTTCTGGGCAAAGCAACGCAGTGCCAGCCCGGCACCGATGTCCTGCTTGTTCTGAAAGTAACGGTACAGGTTGGCGGCCGACATGCTGACGTCGCCGGCGATTTCGGCCATGGTCGTCTTACCATAGCCGTATTGCTGAAAACGGCTGTTGGCGGCATCCAGGATCTGCTCGCGCGTGTCGTCGGGTGCCGGGTGGTGTGCCGGGATGTTCATGGGGCAAGTATAGGGGGGTAGAGTAAATAATCAACGAAATATTCACTGTTCAGGTATTGCTCTGCGCGGTGTGGTTGCGCTGATACGGGGTGGGCGGTCGGCCCGGCGCTTTGCGCGAGAGCAGATTCCCGGCTTGCATTCAACATCAGGCTGTATATACTCACAGTTACTGTATATGCATCCAGTCAATTAATGCCATGCTATCACTGACACCCAGACAGGCCGAAATTCTTCAGCTGATCCGTGACTACACCGTGGAGTGGGGTTGCCCGCCAACACGGGCGGAGATCGCCGAGGCCTTTGGTTTCCGCTCCCCCAATGCTGCGGAGGAACATCTGAGGGCGCTGGCCCGCAAGGGCGTCATCGAATTGCTGCCCGGTGCCTCGCGTGGGATTCGTCTCCTGGAGACAGGTGGTTTGCCAGTGGTCGGTCGGGTCGCGGCAGGCGAGCCGATTCTGGCGGAAGAACATATCGAAGATTACTACGATGTGGATGCCGCTCTGTTCCATCCGCGTGCCGATTATCTGCTCCGGGTGCGCGGCATGAGCATGCGCGATGCCGGCATTCTGGAGGGTGATCTGCTGGCGGTGCATCACACCCCTGAGGCGCAGAATGGCCAGATCGTCGTCGCGCGCCTGGGAGATGAGGTGACTGTCAAGCGTTTCCGGCGGCGGGGCAACCGGGTATCTCTGTTGCCCGAAAATCCGGATTTTTCACCCATCGATGTCAATCTGCGTGAAGAGTCCCTGGTGATTGAGGGACTGGGCGTGGGCATTATCCGCAACAACCGACTATGAGCCTGGAAAAACTGTTACAGCGGGCTGTTGTCTGGCGCGGCGGGACACTTCCCGCCGCAGCAAAGAGCATCCCCACCGGCTTTGCCGAGCTGGATGCCCTGTTTCCCGGTGGCGGCTGGCCAGCCGGCGCCCTGACAGAGTTCCTGATCCCCGGTGAGGGTGTCGGTGCCCTGAATCTGGTGATGCCGGCGCTGGCACGATTGAGTCAGGAGAAGCGCTGGATTGCCTGGGTCGCGCCGCCCTATATTCCTTATGCGCCGGCCCTGGCGACAGCCGGGGTGGATCTTTCCCATGTTTTGCTGATTCGGCCGCGGGCGGCCAGCGATGGGCTATGGGCGGTGGAGCAGACATTGCGTTCGGGAACCTGTGCCGCGGTGCTGGCCTGGCCGGTGGTAGGCGATGACAAGGTATTGCGCCGTTTGCAGCTTGCCGCCGAGGCGGGGAACTCATGGGGCTTGTTGTTCCGGCCGGAACGTATGGCCAGGCAAAGTTCACCGGCCGCCCTGCGCCTGCGTGTCACGCGGGAGCCGCGAGGGGTGATGGTGAACATACTCAAGCGCCGCGGCGGTTGGGCAGCCGGGCCGGTGTGTGTGGCAGAAGACAGGGTTCGGGATCCGGAATTCAGGAGGCAGGAGTGAGGCATAGGGGGCGCAGCGCCTACCGATTGCCGGCGGCTGTTACCGATCGCCACGTGCGGGTATTCGCCAGGGAAGCAACGGAAAAATCCGGGAACACATGCTGAATTCTGACGCCTGTCTTCGATCGGAATGCCATGCTCTGGTTGTGTCTCTATCTGCCCCAATTGCCGCTGGAAGTCTTCACGCGGGGTTGTGAAGATGGCAGTCCACTGGTTGTGCATTGTGGCTCAGCCGGTCGGCCCCGGGTTGTAGCTGCAAATCCATCAGCCCGTTCAGCAGGTATTAAATCCGGCCTGGCGCTTGCGGCAGCCCGTGCCCTGCAGCCGGATCTCAGAGTGCATCCCCGGGACCAGGCGGCCGAACGCCGGGCACTGGAAGCGCTGGCTGCCTGGTCCGGTCAATTCACCTCCCTGGTCAGCCTTGTTCCGCCGAATGCACTGCTCCTCGAGGTGGCAGGCAGCCTGAGGTTCTTTGGTGGACTGGATCCCTTGCTGCAGAAACTGAAGACGGACATCGGCCGTCTCGGTTATCAGGCGCGTCTTGCCACAGCGCCGACACCCCTGGCCGCCACACTGCTGGCAAGGCAGGGTGAAGCTATCTGCATCACAGGGCACGGGAAGCTGGTCCGCGCCCTGTCACAGTTGCCGTTGACCGTGCTGGGTCTGGAAGAGGAAAAACAGGCCAGATTAACCGCTATGGGCCTGTGCAGGCTGGGTGACGTGCTGCGCCTGCCGCGCGATGGTCTGGCGCGGCGTTTCGGGACAGAGTTGTTGTCATTGCTGGATCGTGCGCTGGGACGGCTGCCGGATCCGCGTATGCCCTTTGTCGCACCACCACGGTTTGCGGGTCATCTGTTGCTGCCGGCCGAGGTGGAAAACACCGAGGCACTGCTGTTCGGCCTGCAACGACTGATCAGGGAGCTGGTGGGACTGTTGCGGGCCCGGGTGGCCGGTGTGCGGGCCATGACAGTGCAGCTCGTGCATGGCCCGGCTTCGCTTACCGATGTGCAGGTGGGCATGGTGACGCCAGGCCGTGATGAAAAGTATCTGCTCGAACTGCTGAAAGTACGCCTGGAGCGCGTGCACTTGACAGCGCCGGTGCGTGAGATCCGTTTGCTGGCCGATGCAATCGAGTCGCATCAGGTACCCTGCCAGGATCTTTTCCCGAGTTCGGCTGCTGAGGCCGAGGCGGAGGAGATGTTGATCGAACGCCTGCGCGCCCGTCTCGGTGAGGATGCCGTGCGCGGGATCAGCCCGGTTGCCGATCACCGGCCGGAGTTCGCCTGGTGCTGGTCGGAGCCGGGGCAGGGCGGTAGTCAATCGGTAGGGGCGCAACGTCCGCTTTGGTTATTGTCAACGCCCAGGGTGTTGAAGGCATATCAGGGCCGACCCTGTCTGGAACATGTACTCACATTGTGGCCGGAGCGGGAACGTATCGAAAGCGGCTGGTGGGACGGCAAGGATATCAGGCGGGATTACTTTGTCGCGGAAGACCGGGAAGGGATACGCTACTGGGTTTTTCGTGAACTGTCGGAGCGCGGTGGCTGGTTTTTGCACGGGGTGTTTGGATGAAGAACGGAAGACAAAATACAGAATACAGAATACAGAATACAGAATACAGGAGACAGGAGACAGGAGACAGGAGACAGGAGACAGGAGACAGGAGACAGGAGACAGGAGACAGGAGACAGGAGGCAGGAGGCAGGAGGCAGGAGGCAGGAGGCAGGAGGCAGGAGGCAGGAGACAGGAGACAGGAGACAGGAGACAGGAGACAGGAGACAGGAGACAGGAGACAGGAGACAGGAGACAGGAGACAGGGGCGTTTCCTCGTGCGGCAGGCCGGCAGCGAGCAGTCCCGGCGGAACATCGACGCGGGTTGGCCCGGCAAGATTCCTGATCAAAACTCTCAGGAATATCGACTATACTTTAACCGCACACGCGGCAGCCTGGGCTTCGCCCTGGCGAGTCACTCAACCCAAGGAGGACATCTCGATGTTACACAGGATTGCAACGACTGACCCTATTACCGGACATGACATCCAGGATCTCGCGGGAAGCCCCCGTATCGTCGAGCGCAGTACCGAGGACGAACTGGTGATCTACTTTGAGTCGGAAGAAAGCAAGCGGGAGTATATGAATATCCCGGTCGAACATCCGATTGATCATCATGTTAACCTCGATAACCCGACCGACATCATGATCGACGAGGGCTGATTTCAATCTATCTCCGAGGTCTGCGCAGGCTCTTACCCCTGCTGCTCACTCTTCCTACAGCGACATGGGCTGGCGGTGCACCGCTGACCACTGCCGCGACGGAAGAACTCGGTCTGCGGTTCGTCCAGTCGGAGGACCCCGACGCCTGGTTCGAGGATGACTGGGAAGAGCGGCTCCGGGCCGTGAATGAGGGCGAACTCGAGCTTCTCGAGACGCCGCCCGATCGCAGGGTACTGTCTACGAAGAACCGGCTGATACTGACGCCCGAAAGCCTGTCAAACGGCTGGGTTGCACTCGAGCAGTGCCAGCTCAATCTGGACCCGCTGCCCGCGGTCGAGATCGTCTACCGCTATGAAGGCATGCGGGGGCTCCGCATAGAGTCTTCCCAGGGGATCGGAAGCGCGTGGGTCGATGGACACAGTGTGCAGCTTGCAGACGTCAGTCCGGGTGCGAAAATTTGTATTCGCGCTGAAGTTCGCATCGTAAGAGCCACACCGGACGGCGGGTTCGAAATACGCAGCGGTCCCTTCCACCGCCGTTTTCTGGATGGCTACTATCCCGTCCATCTGGAGTATGTCCTGGAGTATCCTGAGGACCTGCTGGTCGTGGAATCCGTCAGTCCGCCTCCCCGGCAGGGACTCTCCACCATCAGGCGACCAGGCGCGCTGAGCATCGACGCCTGGTTTGAGGGAAAGCTCACGCTTGTGCTCCGCTTGCGCGAGATCAAGGCCTCTCACTAAGCCGGGCGATCCGCCGCAATTCGATGCACCGCTCTGCTGTGAGCTGCCAGGAGTCCTGGGGCGGGAATGGCGTGCCGTGCAGCCGCAGCCTGTCTCTGCACCCAGTGTCGATCGGCTAGCCCGCATTTCTCACCGGGATAGGCAATGCCTGATTGCACACTGTCTTTTCCCTGATCTGCACTCTGTTCCTTACCTCAGTGCATTATGTGACTCTACCGCCGCCCGGTGAGAAATGCGGGCTAGCAGGGCTGTCCGCGTGGCGGTTACGAAACCTGTTTGCCCGCCGCATCGAGGGCGAGTTCCGCCTCGGATTTCATGCCGAACTTCTTCATCGCCCAGGACGGAGGACAGAATCGGGTAAAGGAACTCTGAAAGCAGTTGAACCCGATGAACAAGGTCACCCATGTCCAATAAGGGCTATGAAATAATGCCAGCAGTGAGGTTAGCATGACCATAACGCCGCCAAATGCGAACAAGGTTCTCTCGATCGACATTGCTTGTCTCCTTTAACAGATTCCGCTGCAGTATTCAGGGTTGCTGATGCTGCTTCATCATTTCCTGCATGCGCTGCATCTGTTCGATGGCCTCGGGGGGCAGGTTTCCGGATTCCTGCATCTGTTTCATCATCTCTTGTACCGCGGGCATCTGTTCGCGCATCTGCTGCTGCATCTGCGCCATGTTCTGAACCTCGTAATCAGCCGGCAGGGCGAACGCGTCTGGCGGCAGCGCGGCATTGGTATCGATGCGAAGAACTTCGCTGATAACGGTACCTTCCTCATCCTTTACGCGCATGGGCATGCCGATCTCTGCAAGCTGCCGGGTAACGAGTGTGTCCGCCGCCGTGCAGGGGTCATTTCCCATGTCGAATTGTGTTGCCATCGCGTGTGCCTGCAGCGCCATTTTCTGGAACAGCGAGAGGATGTGTTTCATGCCGGACTTTTCCATGGCCGGCCGGGACCCGTAGACCGTCTGACAGGTCCGGTCGCCGGTCGTGATGACGTATTCGACCGTCTCGTAGCCCGCTATCGATGGTCCGCTGCCGTTACGCTTCAGTTTTGTCTCCCCGCCGTTGCCGCTGGCCGCCTCGCTGCTCAGCATGTCGCGCATATCAAGGATAGTGCGTTGGCTCGGCATCACCATGTACATGGTATTTTCCTTGCTGTCGACTATCATGAACTCATCGCTCGCGGACATTTCTATCCGGCCCTTGCCGCCCTCAGAATAGATGCGGCTGAGGCCTTCACTGTCCTGCATCTCTACCATGACGGCAGACTCGGCTTGAACGGACATAAGAGCCAGGATGGCGATGGTTGTTGCTGTTACTGGTTTCATGTCCCGAGTTCCTCCGGTGTGTATTGTTGAATGGGTGTTGGGATTGATACTGGCAATCTGCTGTCCGCAGGAGACTACAGGGTAATGACCTGATCGGGAGGATTACCTGACAGGGCCTGGTAAAGATTTGGAAAACAGCCAATAGTTGCCCCGGCGACCAGATTTCCGTCGATCTCTCTTTCATAACAGCATTTGTCGCAACCCATCAGAAGGATGTTTTTCTCGTCTGCGACCTTGGCGAGTCGTTCTCCGATCGGATCTCCTTTGACAAGAACATAGGTGTTATCTTCAAAAAAGAACATTCCTAAGACCTCCGCACCGTGCGCATCCTGCTCCAGCTGGGGAAGAATCATCTGACCCAGTTTGTACGATACGGTATGTCCTTGACTCGAAAAAATGTATGCGACCTTCATTGTGTTCCTCTGGAGATGCGGGCCACCGGGAAGAACCCGCGTTGTTTTCGTTACGAGTGATGATAACCACTGGCAGCCGACAAGAGCAAGTCCTTTGGGGGATGCTCTGGAAATTTTATCAAGTTAATTCAATCAGATAGTGGCGTGTGTGTCGGGACGGCCACGGACGGCTTCCTTGTTGTTGGTAAAGACTGTATATAATTACAGTATTACGAGGTCGAACGGCTTTGCCACTGATGAACGATGTCTCCGTGCCCGGTTACGCCGAATTGCACGCGCTGTCCAACTTCACGTTCCTGCGCGGCGCCTCGCATCCGGAGGAGTTGGTGCGGCGTGCGCAGGCCCTGGGTTATACGGCGCTGGCACTGACGGATGAGTGCTCCGTGGCCGGTGTGGTGCGTGCGCATGTGGCAGCGAAGGAATGCGGTTTAAAGCTGATCGTTGGCAGTGAATTTCGTCTGGATGACGGTATGCAGCTGGTGTTACTGGCACCGGAGCGCGAGGCCTATGGGGATCTGTGCGAGTTAATCACGCTCGCACGGCGTCGGGCGAAGAAGGGCCGTTACGCAGTCACGCGCGAGGATATGGCGAGGTATGGCGGGCGCTGTCTGGTGTTGTGGGTTCCGGGCGGTGGGGCAGGGCCGCAGCTTGCAGTGAAAGGAAGTGAAATAGAACAGACAGGCTGGGTGGCGGATGTCTTCCCTGCGCGTGCGTGGATTGCTGTGCGTCGGCTATGCGATGGGCGGGACCGCACGCGCCTGCAGCGTGCCCGCTTGCTTGCACGGAACAGCGGTCTGCCCCTCGTCGCGGCTGGCGGTGTGTTAATGCACGTGCGCCAGCGGCGCCTGTTGCAGGACACCCTGACGGCCATTCGCCTTGGGGTGTCCCTGCCTGCAGCCGGTTACGTCCTGCAGGCCAATGGTGAGCGTCATCTGCGTACGCGCAAGGTACTGGCGCGCTGGTTTCCGTGCGAGCTTCTCTCGGAAAGCTTGCGCATCGCAGCCTTTTGCCAGTTTTCACTCGACGAACTGCATTATGAGTATCCGGATGAACTGGTCCCGTCTGGTGAGACACCCGCGGCCTGGCTGCGCCAACTGACCGAGACCGGCATGCGCGCGCGCTGGCCGAAGGGTGTGCCGGGGAAAGTCCGTGGCCTGGTCGAGCATGAGCTCGCGCTTATTACCGAGATGCACTATGAGCCTTACTTTCTCACGGTCCATGACATCGTTGGTTTTGCGCGCAGCCGGGGGATTCTCTGCCAGGGCCGGGGCTCGGCGGCCAATTCGGCAGTGTGTTTCTGCCTGGGGATTACCGAGGTGGATCCCGGCCGTATCGAAACGCTTTTCGAGCGTTTTATTTCAAGGGAACGCAACGAGCCGCCGGACATCGATGTGGATTTCGAACACGAACGGCGCGAGGAAGTGATCCAGTATTTATATGCAAAGTACGGGCGCGAGCGTGCGGCGCTGGCCGCAACTGTTATTAGTTACCGCCCCAAGAGTGCGATACGTGATGTCGGCAAGTCGCTGGGACTGGCGCTGGATCAGGTCGATCGCCTGGCCCATGGTCAGATGTGGTGGGATGGACGTGATCTTTCGGATACACAGCTGCGTGAGGCCGGCTTTGATGCGGATAATCCGCTGCTCAGACGCCTGCGTTACCTGGTGAATGATCTGATAGGGTTTCCGCGGCATCTGTCGCAGCATGTGGGAGGCTTCGTCATCTCGCAGGGACCCTTGTCCCGGATGGTGCCGATCGAGAACGCCGCCATGGATGGCCGCACAGTCATCGAATGGGACAAGGACGATCTCGATGCACTCGGCCTGCTCAAAGTGGATGTGCTGGCGCTCGGCATGTTGAGTGCGATTCGCCGTGCCTTTGACCTGGTGGCTGGCTACTCGGGATGCCACTGGAGCATGGCGAGTATTCCCGCTGAAGATCCGGCGGTGTATCACATGATTCAGCAGGCGGACACGGTGGGCGTGTTCCAGATCGAATCACGCGCACAGATGGCGATGTTGCCGCGCCTCAAGCCGGCCTGCTTTTATGACCTGGTCATCGAGGTCGCCATCGTACGGCCGGGTCCCATCCAGGGGGACATGGTGCATCCTTATCTGCGCCGCCGGCGGGGTCTGGAACCGGTGAGCTATCCCAGTGAGGCGGTGCGCTCGGTATTGGAACGAACCCTCGGTGTGCCTATCTTCCAGGAACAGGTGATCAAGCTGGCGATGGTGGCGGCAGGTTTTTCAGCGGGCGAGGCCGATCAGTTGCGCCGGGCCATGGCGGCCTGGCGGCGGCGGGGCGGGCTGGAGCCTTTCAAACAACGTCTTATCGAAGGCATGCGCGCACGGGGTTACCCGGAACAGTTTGCGTGCCAGATCTACCAGCAGTTACTGGGTTTTGGTGAATATGGGTTTCCCGAGTCGCATGCCGCAAGTTTCGCGCTGCTGGTGTACGTCTCTGCCTGGCTCAAATGCCATGAGCCGGCGGCCTTTACCTGTGCGTTGTTGAACAGCCAGCCCATGGGGTTCTATGCGCCGGCACAACTGGTGCAGGACGCGCGGCGGCATGGGGTCGAGGTGCGACCGGTGGATGTGAATGCGAGTGGGTGGGAGTGTTGTCTGGAGTCCCCTCACCCCCTCCCTCTTCGTGGGTGGGAGGAGGGCCGGGTGAGGATGGCCGAGAAAAAGCAACCCGCCCTTCGGCTTGGGTTGCGTATGGTGAAGGGCTTGTCCCAGGCCGCAGCCCAATGCCTGGTCGAGGCACGTACCATCGCGAAATTTTCAGGCGTCGAGGACCTCGCGCACCGAGCCGCATTACATCGGGGTGATCTGGAGGCGCTGGCCGCGGCCGGCGCCCTGAAGAATCTTGAAGGTCACCGGCTCCGTGCACGCTGGGCCTGCGCTGGAGTTGAGAAATCCTTGCCACTGCTTGCGCAGGTCCCGATTGCCGAGTCCATACCCCTGTTGCGTGCGCCAACGGAAGGCCAGGATATCATTGCGGACTATGCCAGCCTTGGGCTCACGCTGGGCAGGCATCCACTGGCATTGCTGCGCGAGCGCCTGGCTGCCATGAACCTGCGCACAGCGAGACAACTGCGTGATCTGGCGCATGGTGCCCAGGCCTATACTGCCGGCCTGGTGACCTGTCGGCAGTGTCCGAGCAGCGGGGCAGGTGTGATTTTCGTGACCCTCGAAGACGAGACCGGCACCAGCCAGGTCGTGGTCTGGTCGAACCTGGCCGAGCGCCAGCGCGCACCGCTGCTCAATGCGCGTCTGCTCGCCGTGTTTGGCGAGGTGCAGCGCGAAGGAGAGGTATTGCATCTGCTGGCACGCCGTCTCGAGGATCACAGTATGCTGCTGGGGCGGCTCGCCACGGTATCCCGGGATTTTCACTGACCCCCTGAATGCGCTTCGGGAACGGACGCCGCTGATCCGCCTTGGGTATCTCAGGCATGCCCGTCAGGCACATGCCGGTCGATAAAGTCAATCGTGCGCCTGATAACGTCTTTGTCGCGCAGTATCCGGCGATGCCCCAGCCCTTGCGTGATTAGCAGTTCCGCGTTGGCGGCTTGCGCGACCGCCTGACCGTCCGCGCAGGGAACATCTGCGTCATCGCGGTCATGGATGATCAGCGCCGGTATCCCCAGGTCTGTCAACATATTCCGTGCTGACAGTCGCCGCCAGTCAAAGCCAGGGAATCGCCGGTCGATGCGCCGGCGCAGGTTTTCCAGCGTGGCTTCCGGGATGCCAAGGAACCGGCCGAAACGTTCCAGCATGACAGTCGCGTCGGCTGGCGGGCCGATACCAACAAGGCATCCAACCTGCAAACCGCCGCTCAATGCGAGTGCACTGGCGGTAACCCCGAAGGAATGCGCGATGAGTGCACGGATCGGTGCAAAGTGGCTGGCAACCTGGGTAAGCGCATCGGCGAACTGGAAAACATGCGTACTTGTGCCAGGCGTTCGCCCGTGTGCCGGCGCGTCAAAGGCGGCCACGCGATAGCCGGCGTCGAGCAGCGGCTGGATATAGCCGCCCAATTGAGTACCGCGGCCGCTCCAGCCGTGTACCAGCAGAACCGTGGGTTTGTCCGCTTCTCCCCAGCTGTAGATCGCGATTGAGGTGCCGCCAGAGTCGATGCGCGACTGGTCTGCACTCTGGCGCCAGCGCAGCTCACGGCCGGGTTCCGGATGCTTTTGTGCGCGGAACCAGAGACGGCAGGCGAGTGACCCCATGACGCCCGGCAGCAGCTCGCCAAGCGTCTGGAACGCGAGGCGTAACAGGCGCAACTGTAGCGGTACCGTTCGATGTGCCAATCGTTTGTTGCCCCTGAACGCGAGTCAGACTGTCTTCCTGAACGTGCCAAGCATAATCGCTGAGCGGGCCGACCGCACGCAGGCTGGCCTGTAAGTCTCGCCATCCTTGCTGCTGCGACTCTGCCGCGGCGAGCCGTGCCTGGCGTTCACTGGTTCGGAGTGCGTGCCACAGCGGCTGCGACCCCTGCGTGATTCCCTACCGAAGGGGTAGTCTCGCGGCACGCCTTGGACCGTCTGGCGACAAGAAACGGGTAGAACCAACGGCTAAAGGTCGGTCGCACGGGGGCCGATGATGCTGGTACGTGCCGTGCTGTTAAATCGGCAGACAGCTGGTCGTTATACCCAACTTGCAAGAGGAACGGTTATGGGTCCAGTCAGACAGCACACTGGCATGGCGCGGTTGGCAGGGAAGGGAAGGCGCAAGGGACGCGCTTCCGCCAAAGCGCTGCGTCAGGCGGTGGCACGGCGAAAACTGGAGCAACGCCGTGAGGAGCAGTACTTGCAGGAGCAGATCTACGACGTGTTCAGTGACGAAGGCTAAAGGCCTTGGACGTCCTCCCCGCACAAGGATGAATGCGGGGCGGGCTTTTTAACCAGGATCCTGATCCTGGTCTCGCCATCTACGACATCCCGTACACTTAATCTGTTTTACGGCTGCTTTTCCAGCCAGCGCCAGAGCAAGCCACTCGAACGGTCCCTGCCGGTTCGGACATAACTCAGGACATTGAAATTCGAAGCCGTCCAGAGCATGTCGTCCATCGCAGCGTCGGTGCCGCAGAACAGGAGGCAGTCACCCACGTGGAGAGTTCGGGCGTTTTCCGGCAGTAATGTTGTTGCGCCACTTCTTTGCAGCAGCAGCGGCACGCAGCCGAGCGGCCGGCTTCGGTCGTGCGGGTTCGTGCACAGTTCACCGACCGTGGGTTCCTCACCCTCCTCGAGCAAGTCGGCGATTGCAGGTGCTTCCGCATGGCTAATGATAAGGGACCAGATTTCGGGCGGGCTGTCCGACAGCACACCGCCAATGCGGCTGACAAGGACGTTCGCCCAGTTATCGTCATGTTTCCGGGCGTAACTCAGGAAGTCGGAAAGGCCAGGCGTCATGATTAATGCGAGTATGTGTCTGGCGAGGATCGTGCTTGGCTGCATCACCCCGTCCAGTTTGGCAGCGCTGAATATCGGGTTGTTTTTGCGCTCGTTTTGCCGGCAGACGACAAACAGGTTCGGATTCAGCTGACGCGCCGTGATGATGATAGAGAGGTTGTCAGGATCACTGTTGGTGGCCGCAATAATACCCACTGCCTTCTGGATTTCCGCTTCCTGGAGTGCGCCGGCCTCGGTGGCACGTCCCACGACACTGCCCGGAGGCGGGTTGGTCAGCTCGGGATTGTTGTCAATGATGCGGGACTCGACGCCTTCAAAATTGAGGTGCCGGCGCAGGGCCCGTCCGAAACGGCCAAATCCGCAGATCAGCCACATGCCGCGCGGCGGAACCTGATAATCAATGAGTGGCTCGTCGTGGATGCTGGTCACCCACTCGTGTACGAGATACATGCCCGGCGAATGGAACATCATCGCGAAACGCTCGGCGAATGCCTTGTAGGGATTGACGATATGATCGGTGTCCACCGAGGCGAGGTTGGCCGCGCCATCATCGGTCTCTGCGCGGGAGATGACCGGGAGCGTGGGTTGCAGCAGCTTGCAGGTGATGGCAATCTTCAGACTGATCTGCTCATCCTTGATGAGGGTCACAACACCCCGGCAGTGACGGTACCCAAGGCCCGCGTCCTGCAGAACATCCGAATCGCTGGCATCGGCACAGACACCGGGTGTGTAGATGCGGAGAATGTCGATGTTCAGGGCATCGATCCGTTCCTGATCGATGTCAATTACCACCGAGGCAATGCCGTGCTCGGCAAGTTCCCGCACCAGCAGGCTGCCAGTATCACCATAGCCGCAGATCACATAGAAGGGGTCGACAATGCGGCGTACACTGCGTACGAAACGGTTGTTTTGCAGGATACGTTGAAATCCGCTGTCCTGCACAATCGACAGCATGACACCAATGGTGTATAGCCAGGCAACGACTGCGGCATAGATCGAGAGCGTCACCCATAATCTCTGGGCGTCGGTAAACGGGTAGGGTATCTCGCCCAAGCCGATGGTCGAGCCCATGAAGCTCACAAAGTAAAAGGCATGGAAGAAATCCATGTGCCAGGGATTCCCCTGGCCATCGATACCGGGTGTCAGAACCAGTCCGAGGACAGAAATTGCATAGGTAACCGTCAGTACGATGATTGGCAGCCGCATGCGGCGCAACAGCAGGTAGATCAGATTCTGCATGATGCAAAGGGGTCTAACGGCGGAACATGGCAGTCTCGGTAACAAAGATGACAACCGAGGCCACATTGGCGACCACTGCTCCGCCCGCGAGGGCGACGATGTCGGCCATGGTCTTCGCTGTCAGGCTCGCGTCGCTGGCATAGACCAAGGTGCCCCAGACCAGCGCCGCCGCGATCAGTTGCAGGTCAGCGACCAGACTGGTGGCGAGCAGTACCGCACCGATGTGGGTCCGGTCGCCAAACTTGAGCACGGTGGCGATGAGGCTGACGACGAGGGCAGCAAACAGTTCATAGGCATTGTGGTGGTCAGGATTATCGATATCTCCCATGACAAACCCGACGTTCAGGGTCAATGCCAGCACGATGAAAAACGCGAATACGACCTTCTCCATATTCATGGTCTTATCTCCCGGGATCCTGTTGCGGCTAAAGCATAGCAACTTATCGATAGCTTGCTGTAGTGGTTGTGTGATTTGAGGGGGTCAGATGTGGCCGTCGCGCCAACGTGAGTGAAGAGCAGGTTGTGGCCGTGACGGGGGGCGTGCGAGAATCCGCCAGAACCGGGACAGGCCAAGGGTGCACACACACTGTTACCGCTCAGTACGCGTCCAGGACCGATGATCTGTCAGAGCGTTTGATCGCCCGGCAACAGCCGTTGGCCGCCGGGTGCGACAGTCGGGCTGGCCGTTTGCGGCCCGGTTTCGGGCGCCTGAGCGATGGTTTCGATTGTTTGACGTAGATCAGCCAGTGAGCGGAAAGTATTTTGCGCTGACTGGGCAATCCCATTAGGATGTAGCTGTTCCCCCGAGGGCTTCGGGAATGGGCTTCGGGAATGTCGGAGTTGTCCGGGGGCGATTCTTTTGAAAGAACGTGTAATCGGAGGTTAAAAACCATGCGAAAGATGAAGACATTAATGGCAGCGTTGGTGGTAACCGGAGCAGTTGCCGTGCCATTTTCCTCAGCCCAGGCCTGGTGGGGTAATGGTTGGGGTGGCGGTCCCTGGTATGGCGGCTATCCCGGCTACGGCTGGGGCGGCTATCCCTACGGCGGCTACGGCGGCTGGGGCGGCTATCCCGGCTACGGCGGCTGGGGCGGCTATCCCGGCTACGGCGGCTGGGGCGGCTATCCCGGGTACGGCGGCTGGGGCGGCTATCCCGGCTACGGCGGCTGGGGCGGCTATCCCGGTTGGGGCTATGCTCAGCCCCAGGCTCCGGCAAGCTCAAAGAAGGCCGAGTAAACCGGCAGTTGTGCTAACTTATCCCCCTCAGGGACCGAGGGGGTACTGCGCAGCAGACAAGGTGGGGCAAGCCACCTTTTTTTGTGTCTGAAGCCAGCTGCTGCGACCCTGAGCCGTCGCGCCCTGCGTTACCGGCCGGCCTGGTAGCGGGTATTGTAGCGGGCATGAAGCCGGTTGCGCGCGGCCGGATCTTTTCCCGATGTGGGCAGCGGGTCGACACGCTCGCCATCCCGGGTGTACAGATCCATATCCTTCGCCCAGCCATAGGCTGCAAGCACAAGATGGCGTGTCCAGCCTGCGGCAGGCGCCGGCGCATTGGCTGTGAATTCGAGATGCACTTCCTCGCCCGCCCCGATAATTGCCAGGGCATCGTCGGCATGTGCGACAAGTTCCGTGACGGGCCCGAGCCTGGTGTAGTAGCCTGCCATGTAGCGCGTATCCCAGAACGGGCGGCGTCGGTCATAATCGTAATCGGGGCGGCGTTGCGCATCCGTGGTGCGTTCGGCGAATCCCGTCTTGGCAAAGCGCGCCTGAAACAGCGGCAGTTCCTGCACCTGTTTCCGGGTGAGATCTTCGGCGAATCCGATCGCCAGCCGATCCCAGTAGATCTCCATATTGGTGCGCAGGCGCAACTGTGTCGTTGCCGCAGGCAGTTCCGGCAGGGCGATGGACATGCGCCTCGGCATGCCCGCCGGATAGCCGAATTCCGTCAGCAGGGTGTGCCATGTCCCGTCGCTGCCGCGTGCCTCCAGCGTCGGCGCGTGCAGGCCGGCTCCCGCCTGCCAGGCCGCGAACATGGTCTGCGAGTAAGGATATTCTACCCAGCCATCCGCGATCAGCAGCGGGCTGCCCCGACTCTGATCGATCGGTTTAATGAAGTTGAGAATCAGGATGTGCTCGGATTGCAGGCGGCCGATGAAGCGATGATCGCGGTCTCCCACGGGTGCCGCGCTGCCATCGGCATGCAGCAGCAGATCGGTGACACTATCGCCGCGGTCGTTGAGAACCTGATCAGGCAGGCGTTCCTGGCGATAAAAATAGGGCTTGCCGGTGGGCTCTGGCCCCGAAATCGCCATGCGTTCGTCCAGTACCATCTGCCAGCCTGGCGGCAGGTCGTAGGTGAACAGACGTGCGGCATCCAGATAGGCGACCTCTTCCATGGGTTCGCCGATCTTGAGCTGGTAGCGGCCATCGCGTGGTTTGGGCAAGCCAACCGGCAGGAGAAAGTGCTCCCGCGGGCGGGGTGTCGAATATTCGCCCGGTGCGACGGCATAGCCGATACCGCCGACGCCCAGGAGGTCACTGATGAATTCGTACTTCACCCCGTTCCAGGCAAACAGCACCGGGCAGCTGGAGAGCTGCCGTTGGGTTTCGGCAATCCGGTGGAGCTTTCCCGCGCTCAGATTCAGCTCGCTCTGAAACACCCCGTCCGACCAGTCGATCGCAATGAAGTCTGCGCTGCTCGCGCCGGCCAGGCCCACCGTGATCGGCTGCAGTCCCTGTCCGGGTCCGGAATGCTGACGCAGATTCTGCGCCCGTGCCCAGTGAGAATCAGCCCGAATCGCAACCTGGGTGCCGATACCCGAGGCATTCGATCGCATGGACTGCGCGGTGTCGTCCTTGCCGGTGAGACTGAGTGACAGGTACGGGGCCCTCCCGGGGCCGGGTGGCCAGATCCGGATACCGCCCTGGTGCAGTCGTCCGATGACTGCAGGGCCCGCGGCCGCGTCGAGCGGAACGGCTGTCACACCGTCCAGCCTGTCGCCGTCGTCTGAGTTGAACAGAGAGGTGTTATCCCCGAGCACAGTCCAGCCATCCCGGCTGGCAGCCATGAGATCCTGCACGCCATCACCGTCCGCATCAAGCAGCGCCAGTTGCGCCCAGCCAGGCTCGGTCATCTTGAGTCTGCCGAGTGGCCTTGACGTATAGGTGTCGCCATCCGGTTCCCAGCGCAGGATCTGCCCATCGTCGCTCACGGTATAAAGTTCGGTGTGACCGTCGGCGTCGTGGTCTGCGGCGAGTGCTGCCAGGGCCGGTGTGGCGCGAAACGCATCGAATCCCGCTGCGCGGTGATAGGCCCATAGCCGGTCATTCAGGAAAACCTCGTGAGGTGGTTGAGCGTGAATCACGATGATGTCCGTATCGCGGTCACCATCGAGGTCGGCGGGCAGGACGGCGCGCGACGCGCGGCCGTCTCCGGCCAGTCCCTGCCCGGTCGCCAGCGGGCGAAAGGTGCCGTCGAGGTTGTTGTTCAACAGCTCATTGGGACCCTCTGCATTGACCAGGAAAAGGTCGAGATCGCCGTCATGGTCGGCATCGAAAAAGGCACAGTCCAGCGTGTCCGCCGATCCGCCGGATGTCTGTGTTGTCTCGGTCACATCGATCCATTGCGCCGTCTCCACCTGGTGCCAGAGTTGATTGGCCCCGCGCCGGCACAGATACACATCGACCCGCCCGTCATTGTCGAAGTCACCCCAGACTGCTGCATTGACGAGAGGCACAGATGCAAGCGGGTGGTCCAGTACCGCCAGCCAGCCGCCATCCGGCTCGCGACGCAGCAACAGATTGTGGCGCCTGTCGCCCTGCAGGACATCCGCCAGCAAGAGGTCCAGATCACCGTCATCTTCGAGGTCAACCGCCGTGATACTCGTTGCGCGCGAGCCGTCTTGCCGTTGCCATGAGAGGGCCTCAGCGGCGGTCACGGTCAGTGGCGCCGGGCTCTCGAAGGCGGGGCCCTGCGGCACCTTCGGCGGCGTGGGTGGCTCGAGATCGAATGCCCGAGTCTCCGCCTTGGGACCCATGCGTGTGTATTTGAACTCCGCGAGATGCGCGCGTGGATTATTGGCGAGCCGCTGGTAGTCGGCGATCGGACCCCTGGCCTCATCGGCCCGTTTGAGGCGCCGCAAGGTCTGGAAGGCGCCGTAGTAGGCGGAGCGCAGATAGGGGTCCAGCGCGATTGCCCTGCGATACCACTCGAGGGCTTCCTCGTGCTGTGACTGCTGCGCCAGTGACTGGGCCAGGTAGTAGGCCGCGTAGGCGTCCGTCGCATCGGCACTGGCGACCGTGCGGAAATGTTCGGCGGCCTCCTGCGTGGCCCCCAGATACAGTTGCATCAGCCCGCTGACATAGTGTGCGGGCAGGTGTGTCGCATCGGCTCGCAGCACATCCTCGGCAATGGCGAGCGCCGCCTGTTCATCACCCTCGTTCTGACGATTCAGTGTGGCAATGGCGAGGTTGATCCTGACATTCAGCCAGTCGGGATAGCGTTGCGCGAGCCGTTCGAATATTGCATGAGCGGCCGGGTAGTCAAACTGACCCATGAGACCCACGGCATGATTGTTGTCTGCTATGGTCTGCGCGTCCGGACTGACTGCCGCAGCATGCTCATCGCCGGATTCGGAACAGGCAGTCAGACCGAGCACGGCAAGCCAGAATAGAACAAGGCAGGGAAACCGTGTGGAGATGATCGGCAACGGGAAGCCTCCGCAATCGATCCGGTCAATAGGGATTGCTGGCTGGATAATCCCTGAATGGCAGGGCGGGATCAATCGGAATGGGCCGCAGCATGGGATCGTCCGCGGCAAAGGGAATGCGGAATGTCTCGTTCTCCTGATAACGGTCCAGTGCGCTCTGCAGACGCGGCACCAGGTCGAGGCGACCGGAAAACATCGCGATGCCCATCGCCTGCTGCTGCATCTCGCGCGCGTCATCAAAGCGGCCGAGCTCCGCATAGGCCATTGCCAGGGTTTCGGCATTCTCTGCCAGGGGTAACTGCTGGTAAAGTGGTTTGGCAAGCGACAGGGCGCGGCTGCCATCCCGAACCCCGTCGTCCGGGCTGGCCGCCAGCAGGCGCGCCAGCATATAGGTGAATACCCTCTGCTCCGGTTGTTCGGAATACAGAGTTTCAAGGCGCTTCGCGGCCTCGGTCTGGGGTCCACCGCTGTAGAGCAGGCTCACTGCTTCCATGACGCGGGCCGGTAGGTCCTTGGGCACCTGACGGATCGCCATGGCATAGTGCGGAACGGCTTCAGCGTATCGGCCCTCCCGAACCAGCGTGTCGGCGAGATAGTGCTGGGCACCCGCATGCTCGGGGTCAGTGGCCAGCGCCGTCTCGAAACGGGCGATGGCGGCATCATTGTCATTGTCCGCGGCGAGCAGCACGCCCATGAGGAAATTGGACAGCGGGTGAGCGGGATCCCGTCTCAGTGCCTCGGCGAGCTGTTGACGCCCTTCTGCATGCCTGCCGGCCAGATAGAGTGTGCGCGCCAGGCTCACGCGCAGGTCCACGTTGTCGGGATCACCCTCGAGGGCGCCGGCGAAGGCATCGATGGCGGCTTCGTACTGCCCGGTCTGTACTGCTACCAGACCGCGGTGTAACTGGGTGCGTTTGCCGGTGAGCAGTTCATCCAGCCCGTCAACGACCGGATCCGCAATGTTTGGTTTGCCATCACCATATCGGGCAAGGTGTTCCCGGGCCTTTTCCACATCACCCTTGCCGCGATACGCCATCGCGAGTGGAGAGTGAATCCGTGAGGCATCCGGCTGCGCCGCCAGCGCCTGTTCGAAGTAGCCTACCGCCGCGTCAAAATCCCTTCGGGCGAGTGCGATCCGTCCCCTGGAGAACAGTACGGCTGCTTTCACACCCCTCTCATCGAAGGGCACTCCAAGCAGTGCCTCGGCCTTGTCCGGTTGATTGAGTCCGATGTAGGTCTCGGCGAGACGCACACGGCTGGCCTCATACTCCGGTTTGAGTGATCGGCTACGCTGGAAGGCCTGCACTGCCAGATCGTGCTGCGTGGTCTGCTGGCCCAGATAACCCAGCAAATGCGGCCAGCGGAAATTCTGCGGATCGAGACGTTCGGCATTCCGATAACAGGGCTCGGCCGGCGGATAGATGTGGTGTGCCTGATAATGTTCACACAAGATGCCCAATGCATTTGCCAGTGAGACAGGATCGGCGTTCCCGGACTGGAACTGACGGACCACCTCCGCGCGTGATGATCGCAGGTCTTGCCGCACGGCCTGTTCGACGCTGGATAGATCGGGAACCGGAATGGGCAGGAGTGCCAGCGCACCGGCCGTGGTTTGTACGGTGTGCGGCGTGCTCAAGACATCGCCGGCCTCGGGCTCCGTTTCAGCCGGTGTGTACGGACCGAGCAGAGATCCGCTTAGCAGCAACACCAATCTCAACGTGCCGGTATATCTCCGTGAAGGCTTTCGTGTGCCCGACTGCGCGGATTGGGAGGAATCTACGAACCGCGTAGGGTTATTCAATGCGCTCATGGCTTTTTGACCGGTTTGCCTTGCCCTGCGACCAGTGTGTGGAACCGATCAACAGCCAGATCTGGCCATTCTTCAATGCTGCCGCCGGGCCAGTACACCTGCGTAGTGCGGATCTTTGACGAGTCGCCCAGGCCCGCCAGGATCCGCGGATCACTGGCCGACGCGTAGCTGCCATCCACGCGCACGCGGCGCCACAGCGATCGGTCATCGCTCAGCCGTATGACAGCGCGTGCGCCAATCGCATCCTGCCCCTGTTCATTCAACAGCCGCAGGCCGAGCCAGTGGTTTCTGTTGCCCGTGTTGTTGATCAACAGCCGCACCGGTCCATTACTGTTTGCCACCACGATGTCCGAGTCGCCATCATTGTCTACATCCCCGACAGCGACGCCTCGGCTCACCTCGGAAAGCTGGAAGACCGTGCCGGCCTGAGCGGTAATATCCCTGAATTTCCCTTGTTCGTTGGCGAAAAGCTGGTTGGGCTGGTGTAATGGATATCGATCACCGGCGCGAACCAGGATGGGCATGACGCGTACGTCGCCATTGGCAACGAACAGATCGAGCCAACCGTCATTGTCGTAGTCGAACCATGTGGTGCCAAAGGCAGTGTATCCCTTGCTGGGGGCGGCCAGGCCGGTTGCGATTGAGCGGTCCTCAAACCAGCCTTCACCATCGTTTACGTAGATGGTATTCGTCTCGCCCAGCAGATGTGTCATGAACAGGTCCTCGTCGCCATCGCCGTCAAAATCCGCAGCGTCAACCCCCATGCTGGCTTCCGGGGCACCCTCCATGTTGACCGCAACGCCCGCCATGAAGGCCTCGTCCTTGAAGGTACCATCCTTCTGATTGACCCAGAGCTGATTGGCTTCACCGTCATTGGCGACATAGATGTCCATCCACCCGTCCTGGTTGAAGTCACCGCTTATCACCCCCAGGCCCGGCGCGGCCGCATGGTTGATGCCCGCGTCAACAGAGACATCCTCGAAGGTTCCGTCGCCCCGGTTGTGGTAGAGCCGGTCCTGCATGGGGCGGAAAAAATTCGGACCGCAGTAGTCGCGAGCGCCACTGAGCCCATAACAGGGCTTGTTCTTGGCAAGCTCGAAATGGACATAGTTGGCTACGTAGAGATCAAGGTGTCCGTCGCGGTCGAAGTCCAGGAAGGCGGCGCTCACACCCCATCCCGGCGCATCAACACCGGCCTTTTGTGTAACGTCGTTGAAGGTACCATCGCCGTTATTGTGCAGGAGTTGATAGGAACCAAAGTTGGTGATGAAGAGGTCCATCCAGCCGTCGTTGTCGATATCACCTGTGGTGACACCCATGCCGTAGCCGGCTGCATCGATACCGGCCGCCTCGGTAACGTCTGTGAACTGAATGACAGGCTTCCCGTTGCCGTCCAGGGCAAGATCGTTACGAAACAGGCGGTCGGAAAAGCGCGTCTCTGCCCGTGGGGGGAACAGCGCATCCTTCAGCGTTTTCCCCTCTCCCAACATGTGGCCTTGCGTGAGGTAGACGTCGAGATCTCCGTCTTTGTCATAGTCAAACAATGCCACGCCACCGCCGAGATTTTCGGGAAAATAGTATTCGCCTGACATGCCGTTGAAATACTGGAAATGCAGCCCGGCGTCTTCGGCAATCTCAGTAAAGAGTTCGCCCCCGGGATCGGTCGCCGATGCCGGTACCGGCAAGCCTGTGAACAAGGCCAGCAGGTAACCCAGGAGCGGGTGTGCAAGGTGTTCAGTGCCGGTCGGTGTGCCAGGTGCAACGCTATTCTTTACAGGCGTGTTCATTGTCAATTGCCACATTGTCGTTGATGTTAGCAGGCCTTAGTGGCCGGATGGTGGAATTTCAGCCGGGCGTTGTTCGATAATCATTAGCGAATCCACGGCTACGTTGTCAATGTTCTGGACCGATCGGTCCGGCCACTGAACGCGCAGTTGATCAACGGCTGTCAGATTTCCGAGCCCGAAGGTGAGTGGTAACTCGGTCTGGGAAAGGTAACTTCGGGTTGGCATTACCTGGCGTTTCTGCATGACGTTACCGGCTTTGAGTTCCACGACAGCGCCGATGGCATCCCGATTGGTCTGGTGGCCGACAAGCTTTATACGCAGCCAATGGTGCCCCAGTTCCTGGTCATTGCGCAGCAGCAGCGGTTGTCCGCCAGTCTGCGTGATAACGACATCCAGGTCTCCGTCGTGGTCGATATCGGCGAAACTTGCACCCCGGCCGACCATGGGTTTGGCAAGATCACCTGTCGTAGATTCAGATGTCTCAATAAACGTGGATGTACAATCCGGGCCACAATTCCAGAACAACTGGGCCGGTTGCGCGTAATGCTGACTGGGCTGCACAAGGTTAATCCCGTCTTCCAGGTGGCCGTTGACCTGCAACAGGTCGAGCCGTCCATCGAGGTCGTAGTCGAAGAAGAAGAGCCCGAAGCTCAGGACGCGCCGGGTCGCGGAGGCGAGACCATCCGTGATCGCCTCATCGGCAAACTGCATCATGTCGCCCTGTGAGACGTACAGTGAAGTCATCTCGTTGGCGAAGTTTCCAATGGCGATACCGAGATCTGCATTATTGCGATAGTAGGCGGCATCGGCTCCCATGGCGCCCGTGGCACTGCCGTTTCGGTCGAAGGCAAGACCGCGTGCGACGGCGTCTTCTGCGAAAGTCCCGTCAGCTTGATTGCGAAAGAAGAAGTTCTGCACTGTATCGTTGGCAACGAAGATATCCAGCCAGCCGTCCTGATCAGTATCAATGACGGCCACGGCAAGTGCCTTTGCCATGGGCAAGCCTGTCGCGGGATTGTTGATCTGCACGCCCGCGCTGGCAGAAACATCCGTAAAGCGTCCAGCGCCGTCATTGCGGTACAGGTAGGGATAGCTGCCGGCGAAGGTTGTCGGCGGTCCGTAGGCTCTGCCGATCCCTGTCAGGCGGAAGTCGATCTCAAGGTCGATATCCCTCGACCAGCGTACATAATTGGCGACAAAGAGGTCGAGATCGCCATCGTTATCATAGTCAAGGAACGCTGCACTGGTACTCCAGGCGTCATCGGCGCCAGCAACCCCGGCTACTTCAGTCACATCATGGAATACGCCGCCTTGATTGTGCAACAGACGGTTTGCGCCGACTGCAGTGATGAACAGATCAACGAATCCATCATTGTCATAATCACCCGCAGCGACACCCATGCCATAGAGGCTGATATGCAAACCGGCAGTCGTCGTCACATCGAGAAAGCGACCCTGACCATCGTTTGCATACAGCGCCAGGGTTGGTCGCCGCGTGTTGTCAGCCTGCCTTTCAGGCCAGTTGCTGGAGTTAACAAACAGCAGATCCTGATCACCGTCGTTGTCGAAATCGAGAAAGGCGACGCCGCCGCCCATGGTTTCTGGAAGCAGCTTCTCGCCATAGGCGCCATTGTTGTGGCTGAAGGTGATGCCTGCTTGCCGGGTAATGTCGGTGAAGTGGACACGCGGCGGTGCGGCCACAGCGGGCTGTGCAAGCTGCTTGGGGCCTGCCACCTTTGCCTCGACAATAGTTTCGGGCATGCTGTGGAAATACTTCCATAGATAGGTCCCCCCGATTCCTGCTGCCGCAATGACAAGGAAGGCCAGCACGGACCAGCGAAAGGCACGACCGATGATGGCATCGTTGCTGCGGGGAGGCGCCTCGTTGGTTCTGTCTTTCGTTTGTTCCTGCATAGTGAACCCGGTTATTAAAGCGCGATGAACTGATGCTCGAGGCGCAGCTGTTTCGTCCGGCAGACCACTGTGTCTCTATGGGTCAGAAGGGCGCTCTCTGGATGGGCCGAAGGCAACCCGCGTGGATAATGTGAGCCCGTCACTCGCCTCACGCTGCAGATCGTAAACCACCACGGCCTCTGCGGCATGATTGGCAGGCGGGTGGCTGCGCCGGTGCACTGCGACTGCATGCTCCTGGGCGTTGTCATCCGGCTTGTATGCCGCATGCAGCCTGCGGTGTTCCTCGGCTTGGGCGGTATCGCCCAGTTGCGCATAAATCAATGCCAGGTTGTAATGAGCAGAAAGGTTTTCCGGGTCGATATCGAGCGTTCGGTGAAACCACTCGGAAGCTTCTGCCAGCAGCGCTTCACGCGCCGTGCGTCGCTGCTCGCCGCGTTGGCGTTTCGCTTTCTCAAACAGCGCCCCGCCGATCTCGTTTAATAACCGATAGTCTTTTGAGAAATCAAAGCCGCGCTGCCGCGCCTCGGTGAAACTCGTTGATGCAAGGTCGTAGAAGTTCTGGAGGGCTTCGTCAAGAAACCCATTCTGCTTGTTCACGAGCCCGCTGAACCACGCGACCGACCAGGGATAGGCGCCCGCTTCTGCGGCGCGATGCAGGGCGTCTGCAGCCTCGTCAAGCCGTCCTTCCTGGAGGTAAACGCGGGCAAGGTTCAAGGGGCCCTCTGGCCGGGCCAGTTGCTCCACTTGCCTGAACGCATGCTCGGCCTGGCGTAACTCGCCCTTGCTCGATCCCTTGCCGCTCTTGAGCAGCAGCCCGATGCCGTAGTCATTCCAGCGTTCCCAGATTGCCGCGGTTTCATCCAGTGCAACAGCGGCGGCGGAGCCCCCTGCAACCGGGAATACGACACGATCCGATGCCAATACCGTTACCGGCAACTGATTGGTGGTGAAACTCTCGGCGAGAATATATTTCAGATAGGTGGTGTCGAATTTGCGGTATTTGACCTTGGCTTCGACAGAGACTGGCTCGCTGATATCCTCCGGGATTTCAATCTCGTAGTGAATAACATCCGCTGCGCCTGGCGGGATCTGATGATCGTAGAGTTTTACGAAGATATCCTGGGCGTTGCGACGGTCAATACGGTTGCCGTGACGATCCAGCACATAGGCATTGATGAAATGTGCCCAGGGATCAACGTCCCCCTCATCGTTCATGGCACCACTGCGACCGATCAGCCGGTCTCCCGCGTAAACATTGAGTTCCAGCCAGACTTCATTGGAGTCCGACGTGCCCTGAGTGAACAGATGCCCGGGCTTGAGGGTGCGAACGACGGTCTCAAACAGATAACGATTTCCAGGCGTCAGAGCCGGGATAGCCGGGCGCACCGGTGCGGTAAGTTCAGCGTCGATGGTGCCTCCCTCTTTGACTCCGAAGATGTCGACGCGTACGACGCCTTCCAGAAAGTCTCTATGCGCCGCCTTGATGTCTTCGGGTAGTCCTGCCAAATAGGGAATCGCTGTGTTCGCGGCCGCGAACAGGTGATCATGGACAGCGAGTTGTTCGGATCCTTCGAAGTGTCGACCGCCAAACTCGTCTTTGGCCGCGCGCAGCGGCATGTGGCATTCGGCACATTTTTTCACCGCCTTGGTCGGGTAGTAGAAGCTCGCGACACCATGACCCGATACGCCACTGAGCAACCATGAATCATAGTGGTTCTGGCCCGGCAGCCATTTGTAGTTGTTTACCTCCGTTGGCAGATGAGTCTTGTGGCAGACTCCGCAGAACTCAGCCGACTTGTGTAAGGGCTTGAGAAAGGTTTCCTTGTGGTACGCAGGTTTCGCCTTGATCAGCTGCCGGCTGACCCACTGCAGAAACGCGTTGTCGCTGAAGGCGAACGGATAGTGCTGGGGTTCTTCGATCGTATAGTCGGCATTGCCGCGCGGGCTGTTGATGCGCGTAATGGCGTGGCAGGCCGTACAGGTGATGCCGGCCTTGGCCGTCGGATCGTTGACTGTGTCAAACGCAGGATTGTCAAAGGCACCACTGAAGAGTGGTACCGGGTCGTGGCAACCGGCACAGAAGCGGGAGGTGCGCACACTACCGTCAGTCTCATAGGCAACCTTTCGGGTTTCCTGGACGCTGAAACTGTAGGCCGGATTGTTGAATGAGCTCAAATGGTGCACGCTGTGCTTCCAGCGCTCCGTCACACCGGCATGGCACTCTTGGCAATAGTCTTGCCGCATCAGTGCCGTGGCCGGAATCGGCTTGCCCGTTTCGGTGCGCGCCAGCGAGGGCAAAAATGGCCGCTCGCTGGACATTGTTTCCTGCCCTGGCAACTGGGTGTGTGCGACGCTACCGACACCGATCAGTAACAGGGCAAAGACACCCCAGCCTTTGGCGAGCCGCCACTGGATGGGTTTTCCCACCAGCCGGTGCAGTACGAAAAGCCAGACAAGGACCAGCGGCGAGAGAATATGGACCCAGTAGGTGATGGAGCGAAACTCTGGGTCCCTGATCTCCAGGAACCCGAAACGGGTCAGGATCACGCCACTTCCTAAGACTATGATGGCAGTGGAAAAAACGCCGATGCCTGCGCGAACCGCTCGGCGGTTGGGTCGACGCCAGGCATTACGGGCGTGGCCGATGCCGAAGATGATAACGGGCAGAATGAGAAACAGCCCCAGGACCAGATGGAGCAGAAACATGAGCTGATAGAAATAGTCCTGGTATATCTCGCCGCTTTGCCATTCCAGTAGCGTGATGCTGCCGAGATAGACGGAATTGAGGGAAAGAACCGCAACAACGGTAAAGACCAGCCCGATGAGCCTGCGCAGTCGCGGACCGATCACCGGGGGGAGCTTTGAGTATTGGCCAACCACCCTGTTCCGGCCAGTTTGCCGGTTTGTCATTGCAACGCTGCTCCTGAAGATATCTCGCGAGACAAATATTACCGCAGATCGGCAAGGTTCCACGCCGATCATGACGCCGTCAGTCCTGCAATCTTACGGAAATTTGATCCGTAGCAAGAATTCACGATCAGACACGCATGGGAACCTTATTTCCCTGTATGGACAGGGGAATTGGTCGGCGGTTTGACCAGGTCTCTAGATGGGCAAGCCAAGGTTAACGGGTTTGGGCATGGGTTGCGAATGCAGTTCGGTGCGAGCGCGATAAGCAGCGGTTCTCGGTGTGCCGGCCAGACCGGCACACCGAATCCTGTTCTATACCGAGCGGATCTTGCAGGTCTTGATGCCGAACAATGTGTACGCCGGGCACCAGCCAAGCAAGGCGGTCGCGAAAGGGGCTATGCCGATCCAGCCCCACGGGGTCTGCGGTCCGACAAAGACCAGACTGATCAGACCCAGGCCCAGAATAATGCGCAGAGCGCGGTCGATACTTCCAACGTTCGTGTTCATTGCTATTGCCTCCGAGTTATGGAACCGCCTGTACGTTAAGCCTCGCGACATCCCTCACAAGTCTCGGCAAGGCATTGTACACATGCTGCCACCGAGGCGACCAACAGATAATTCTCAAATAGGTACCTGGTTCGAAGACAGGTTGTTCTGCAGGCATATTAGTTCCCGCAGATTGCTACCATCGGGGTCTGTACGCGTGACAAGGGCTCTGCCAGATCTGTGCGGTTGCCCGTTACCGCTAAGGCGGCATATTTCCCGCGGGCATCAGCAAGCGCGCCGATTCCAGGCGGATATGAGCCGGTATGCGGCATCGAGATATATGGACGGCGCTGTGCTACCTTTGAACTTTGACCCGTAAAACGGATGGTCTGTCCGATGCCGCTACGAAGCTTATTTCCTGTCGCCGTCGTCCTGTGGGTGACCGCTTGTGCCAGCCTCAATACCCGCGTGCAGGCTCCCTACATCACCATCGCTGGTGTGGAAGTAACTGATGTTACCTTGTTCGAACAGCGCTACCAGGTACAGATGAGGATCCAGAATCCCAACGACTTTGAACTGCCAATCGTCGGAATGAGCTATGAACTCTACATCAATGACCGTCGTTTTGCCCGCGGAGTCAGTCCTGTGGCCGTGACGATTTCCCGTTTCGGTGAAGCCTTGGTAACCGTGGGTATGGTCAGCGATCTGGGCAGTGTGCTGGATAGCTTAAGTACGCGGGAGTCGCCGGCTGGCGAAGGGCATGGCGTTTTCAAGTATCGTTTGAACGGTGATGTCAAACTGTCCAACCGGGTGGGGATGCTGCCATTTGAATACGCCGGAGAGTTTAATCTGAAACAGGCGCGTTGATGGCCGATTCAACTTCCAATTAAGCGGTCAGCGATCCTGAAGCCAGCGAGATAGGTGCCAACAGCCGAGCCCAGTGTGCTGAAAAGAAACACCAGGAGGATCCGCGCCACTCCGTTTCGCCACCAGCCGCGCAGCGCGATGGTATCCTTGCGCAGACGGCCGAAGTCGCCCACATTGGGTTTGCGCAGGAATAGCTCTAGTGCGGCGGTCACCATGCCGGCTCCGATCATTGGATTAAGCGAGGTCAGTGGCGCTGCGACAAAGGCACCGAGGATCGTCAGGGGATGCGCTGTCGCCAGAAGTGCGCCTATGGCCGCAAGCCCGCCGTTGATTACTACCCAGTCGCTAACCAGTTCCCAGCCAAGCGTCGGACTGCGTCGAAAACCCAGTACAAAGCCCGTTGCGATGAGGGCGACGATGAACCACGGGATGACACGCGGCCAGCGACTCGCTGGCGGTATCGTATCGAGCTCCTCTATGGTGTCGTTACCGAGAGGCGGTTGCTGGTTCAGATAGTGGCTGATACCCTGCAGGTGGCCGGCTCCAACTACTGCAAGCAGATGCGGGTGGCGCTCACGATTACAGGCTGCCTGAATGCGTGCAGCCATATAACGATCACGCTCATCAATCAGTGGCTCATAGAGTTCACGCGCTTCGGCTGCAAACTGTGCGAAGGCAGATTCCAGGATATCACCTTCCTTCAGGCGTTCAATGTCCTCTTCGCGGATCTCTTCGCGTGACAGGAGGCTGCCCAGGAGGCCGGCAATCAGGTACAGGCGTCTCCACCAGGAAACATTGTGGTAAACCCGTTTCAGAGTTACACCAATGTCACGGTCGATAAGTACAACCGGTTTGCCCATATCCCGTGCTGTCTCAATGGCTGCGCGCATCTCGGCGCCGGGCTGTATGCCGAACTGCTCTGCCAGGCGTTGCTGAAACGCCCCGAGGGCCAGATTGGCCACGATCATGGGCGCGCGTCCTGTACGGAGCGCCTCGAACAGATTCATGCGTTCGAGACTGTCGGGGTCAACCAGTGCCCTGTGTCGACCGGGGCAAAGTTCCACGGCGACCGCATCAAACTTGCCGGTCGCAAGCAGTTCGCGTACTGCGTCGGCGCTGGAACGCGAAACATGGGCGGTACCCAACAGGGTAATCTCGCAGGGACCCAGGTCGACATGAAGCAACGGCTCGCCGGTTTGGCTGATGCCCATGGCCGGATGCTGCGAAGGCGTCATAGATCGAACTTGGCCCAGACGGGGCAATGATCAGACGGTTTCGGCATGGCGCGAATGCTGTAATCGATGCCCGCCTCGCTGCAGCGTTCAACGAGAGGCCTGGTTGCCAGTAACATGTCGATACGCAGACCGCGTTTGGGATCGCGCTCGAATCCGCGACTGCGGTAATCGAACCAGCTGAAGCGGTCATTGACCTCAGGCTGAAGTTGCCGGAAGGTGTCGTAAAGCCCCCAGTCGACGAGCCGGCTCAGCCACTCACGTTCCTCTGGCAGAAAACTGCACTTGCCGCTCTGCAACCAGCGCTTTGCATTATCTGGCCCGATACCTATATCGAGATCAAGGGGAGCAACATTGAAATCGCCCATGACGATCAGATTGGAGTGGGGCGAGAAGCTGCCTCGCAAATATGTCAACAGGTCTTCATAGAACCTGCGTTTGGCGGGAAACTTCACTTCATGCTTACGGTTTTCTCCCTGTGGAAAGTAGCCATTGATGACGGTCAGACTATCCCCGCCTGACAGGGCATACTCGCCTGTGATAATGCGGCGTTGGTTCTCCTCACCGTCGAAGGGGTAGCCTTTCGTGACCTTTGCCGGCATCTCGCGGGAAAGCAGCGCGACGCCATAGTGGCCCTTTTGACCATGGAAACATGTTTTGTATCCAAGTTGTTCGATAGATTCCCGGGGAAACAGCTCGTCGGAAACCTTGGTCTCCTGAATACCGATAATGTCGGGGTGATGTTGCTCGGTCAGTGCGTCGAGTTGGTGTTGACGTGCCCGGATACCATTTGTGTTAAACGATACAATCTTCATATCTGAATTGTCGTCCGTCTTTGGCACCGCGCCAAGGGCCTTGCCCATGGCTCACTGCTGTGGCCCAAGATGCCGCAGGTTCTTTGCTTTCGCGAGAGTTACCTGACGGTGACGTTCGCGTGCACCGGCGCGTTTGCCGGCTGCCAGGGTGCCATGACAGTGACCGCAGGAAACACCGGTTTCGTAGTGCGGAGACGATTTGTCTGCCGGCGACAATGGATGCCGGCAACCATAACACAGTTCGTAGCCGCCTAGCCGCAGACCATGTGTGACGGAAACACGCTGGTCGAAGACAAAACACTCACCATTCCACAGGCTTTTGTATTCCGGAACGATCTCCAGATATTTAAGGATGCCGCCTTTCAGGTGGTAGACTTCCTCGAAGCCTTCAGCGAGCAACAGCGAGCTCGCCTTTTCGCAACGGATCCCACCTGTGCAGAACATTGCGATTTTCCGGTGGCGCTCAGGTGACAAGCTTTGGCGAAGAAACGCGGGAAACTTGCGAAATGAATCGGTGCCGGGGTTGATGGCTCCCTGGAACGTGCCCATTCTGACTTCATAGTCATTGCGGGTATCTATCACCAGTATGTCCGGATCGCTGATCAGTGTGTTCCAGTCTTCCGGTGCGACGTAGCTTCCGACCCGGCGAATCGGGTCTGCAGCCGGTTCGCCCAGCGTGACAATTTCTTTCTTCAGCCGGACCTTCATGCGGTAGAAAGGCATCTCAGTGGTAAAGGATTCCTTGTATTCAGTCTGTTGGAAGCGGGGATCGTCGAGCAAGACTGACCGAAATTCATCGACCGCACCGCGGCTTCCGGCCACTGTCCCGTTAATGCCTTCTGGTGCCAGTAGAAGCGTTCCCTTGATATCCAGTTGTTGGCAAAGATCGGCCAGGCGTGTGCGTAGCTCACGATAATCGGGGAGCCGGGCGAACCGGTACAGGGTCGCCACAACGATTTTCGGCAGGTTGGCAGTCAATCCTCAGTTCCTCCACTGACGTGTTGCAGACAACGACAAGTATACCGTGATGGCAGAATAGCCGATATGGCGTGGCATATGGCACGGGTTTTCTGCGTCTACGCCGTAGTGTACATTGCGGGCAGCAGCCAGTTTTGCGAGCCTGGTGAAGGATACGAACGACGATTCAGGTTATGGGTCTACCGTGCCGCTGAAAATGGGTGGTACTGACTGCGAGTTGCTAGCGGGCCGCCACCGGCTGCATCGGCAAGACGAAAACCGGTTATTGCGATCCGTGGTCGTGCTGATTGCACAGACGAGAAGATTTCCAAAGGTTTAATCGTATGCAGTGAGGTTCAAGGATGGCGTTCAATCAGCAGAAACACCGAACAGTTGGATGGTCGGCATGGGGACTGACCGTCCTTCTGGCCCTCGCGAGCGGTAGCGGGGTTGCCGAGGAAGATCCACTCCAACTGGAAAAGCCCGATGGCTGGGTGGAGCGGGCGATGTTTACCACCGCAGTCGAGAATCGTGAGCCTGTCGATCAGGTTGCTATACTGCCAGATACTGATGGGCAGGTGTTTTTCTTCACTGATCTCAGGGAGTTACAGGGACGCACCATTACGCACCGTTGGGAATACCAAGGGCAGGTCATGGCCGAGGTTGCCTTCGAAGTGAATGGACCGCGGTGGCGGGTATTTTCCCTTAAGTCACTCGATCCCGGCCAACTCGGTAAATGGACAGTTATCGTCGTCGATGAGTCGGGGTGGCCGTTACGGGCAGCGATTTTTGAATATCGAGCGTCAGGCGGGACCGACGGAAGCCGGGGCATCGGTGCCTCCCCACTTGTGGTTGAACAAGCGGAGCACCAAGTACCAGCCGACGGGGTGATTATGCCCGTGCAAGAATAGTTCTACCCCGCCCACCTCTCGGGGACTCACTGTCGACACCGAGTGCATCCCTTCAAAAAGGCTTACCACAGTGGGCGAAAGCTCCGAGCTCATCAGTCCGCTGCAGCATGCAAACATTTTGTGAGACATCGCGCACTTCCTGCTGGCGGTGCTTATTGGGGCATCCGGTGTGCCGCTAGTGTTGAGAATATTATTTTGGCACCGCGCTCCAGTCTTTCAGTACGGCCCACTCGTGTCGCGGCGCGCCGTCAGCGAAGATTCGAGACCCATGTCTTTGTCTGAGCAATACGCGTATGGACGAGGGCAAGATAGCAATGGCGAGCGTGCTTGATGCGCTTGCCTCGTTCAAGGTGGGCGTTCCGAGGAGTTCAGATGCTATGACAAACCCGACTGAAGCATGGGTCCCAAAATTGACCCGAGTTGCGGAAAAATCACTCGACGGCTTAGACGTAACGGCCACCGAGGAGCAATATAAGTACACGCTGAAATGTGCGATCGGTCTGGTCACCAACGCCATAAAGGTGAGTGCCGGCCTTCGACGGTTAACGCGTCGTGCAGCAGAGCTGGAACGGGAACTGCGGGCCCTCGCAGAAGGTCAGGAAGCTGACCTGATCAAGCCCGGCTAGTTCGAGTCCCCGGTCGAAGCGAAATCGGCTGTGTGGTGTGGCATAGACCGGCCTTTTGAATCAAATAGCGCCGTTCTCGTTGCGAGTCTAAATGGGAAACTCGGGCTTATCATAGGTGATTGGTGAACCCCACGATTCTGACCCTGGCGGCGCCCAGCTGCGCCCCCCGAATTGCGTGTTGCACCAGGCCTATCCGCTTGTCCGCGGTGAAAACAGCGATGGGGGAATTGGCTTTATTGTGTTCACTGCACATCCCTATGCCAACCTGCAACTCTACTCGTTATCCAATGGCCGGACCGAGTAGTAGCCTGTTTTAACATGTGGCTCTTAGGGTATAAGGGCTCGAGACTTTGGTACTTCCAGGCGTGGTTGATGAGCCGAGGGAATTTTCGCCGTGATGGCGCTGTCATCCGAGCGCAGTGTCGGGTTGGCAGATGGTTCCGCTGTTTGCGACTTTGCGTCCGGAGCCAACAGCCGATCGTTCTGCGCACTCTCAAAGTCTCGCTCCGCATCCTTTAATACTTTCGTAAGTTGCGCGTCCTTGGCGCGGACCTCAAAGGGATCAGTGTTGCGCCTGACTATGGAACTCTCGGGTCCAGATTCTGAGGTTGGCTTTGTCGTGTTGTCAGTTAGCTGTTGCTCTGGTTCCACGGCCCGAATGGCGGCTGTGGGCGCTTCAGGTACAGCGGGCGCAGACGGAAGTTCGCGCTGAGTGACTTCACCTGCTGTCGGTTCGTCAGTCAGACGGACCGGATCAGTCGCGATCGATTTCACATCTTCCTTGATTGATGGAGTTGTCAGAGCGAGATACGTCAACGTTGCGCCGACAGCAGCGCCAATCGTCACTAGCAGGGCGAATCCTAGCCGACGTCCCGATCCATCGATGGTCTTGTGTTGCTCGCGAGAAATGCCTCGAAACGGAGCAGGTTCGGCCCGTCGGGTGGTTTTTCTCTTGTCAGCTTTCGGGACGGGAGTGAGTTCTAGTGCGGCGATGTCCTCGTCCGATGGCTCTTCGGCTCGTGCCGCCTTACCGAGGAGTATAGCCAGTTCGAACTCCTCGGCGGATTGATAGTTACGCGCTTCTGCTCCAGCTTGCTGTTGGGCTCGATACAGTTCCGAACGAATCCTTGCCATCTCGTCCTCCGCCTTTCGAAGAGTGCGTTCGCAGGTTGCGATACGTTGTTCGGCAACTTCCCTTGAGGTGCGTGACTCGGCTACGTCCTGCTCTGCATATTTACGCACTCTACGTGCGGTTTTTACCAGCCGTTCCAACTCATTTAGGCGGGCCTGGCCGCCAAAAGGGGTCTGCGCAAGTGTGTCGCCTTTCGGGTCGGAGTCCGTATCCGCGGAACTCGAACTGATGACCCGTAAGCCGTGATTGGATTGTTTCGAAACCATGTTCTCTCGACGACTGTAGTCGTACCCCGATCCCCATTACCTCGCTGTTGGCAAGGTGCAGTATGATGTCGGCCACGATGTCCAAGCTGACTGCTTGAGTGCCTGGCGCGATTTCCTGGTTGCCTTATCAGTTATCGGTCCCTTTGCCTCAGCTTAAGACGGTTGTTGTTCAAAGGGTTGTGCCAGTTCACAGGTCGAATGCCAGGTGCTGCACAGTTTGGCGGTGTAAACGCTCCCCAGCGACTTTCGTGGCGCTCGAGTAATATCGGTCCGGGAAATGCAGTTCTTTAAGAGGATGGGCGGAACTGCTTGACGATCTGGGAGGAAGTCCGGCGCAGTGTTGAATGAAATTCAGACAGGAGTCCACATGGCGAGAGAGATTAATGATCTGACGGTTAACTGGGAAGACGACGGCATTCTCGTCGTTAAGGAACTGGACAAGGTCGTCCTTTCCAAGGGGGCGTGGTCGACGATTATCTACCGTTATCAGGACTGGGACCGTCAGAAGGGCGAATACAGTCAGGATCGTTTCACTATACGACGGTATCAGAAGCGGAACGGCGAGTACCAGCAGAAATCGAAGTTCAACATTTCCAGCCGTGACCAGGCAAAAAACATTATCAAGGCCCTGGAAAAATGGTTGGGCGAGGAGGTATCCGGAGCCAGCTGATTATGCTAGCCGTCGCCCTGGCAGGTTTCACCATGAGAAGGCTGCTGAAGCATTTTGCCGGTGATCTGGCTGCACGGCTATTCAGCCACGGATCAGTCCCAGAAGTTCTGATCGGGAACGGCCATTGTCTTTTAATGTGCCGCGCATGGCGCTAGTTACGGTCAAACTGCTTTGTTTCTCGACGCCCCGCATCATCATGCAGAAGTGGCTGGCTTCGATGACAACACCGACGCCATGTGGCTTGAGAATCTCTATCATTGCATCAGCGACCTGATTGGTAAGCCGTTCCTGAACCTGAAGTCGACGCGCGAATACGTCGACGATCCGGGCGATTTTGCTTAATCCGATGAGTCTATTGTTCGGCAGATACGCGACGTGCGCCTTACCGAAGAAAGGCAGCATGTGATGTTCGCAAAGGGAATAGAACTCGATATCTTTGACGACCACCATTTCTTCGCAAGATTCTTCGAAGATCGCATTCCGCACGACATCCTGCACCGTCATCTTATAGCCGCTGGTAAGAAAATCCATTGCCTTGGCGACGCGGAAAGGCGTGCGTTGAAGCCCTTCGCGTTCTGGCTGTTCGCCCATACGTTCCAGCATCCGGCGAACCAGTTGTTCGAACTCACGATCGTAGACTTCTTCTCCCTCCGTATCATAGTCATCGAAAGTCGAAGGCGATGAACGCTGGTCGATGTGCTTGGTCATGATATGCAAGTTCCCAGTCAGTCGGTAGCATTTTAGGCGATTGAGCAGAATGGTGTTGGAAGTGGAAAAAAAACCGAATCGGAGTAAAGCCCCCTTGTTTCTGGCTTTGGATCAGGGTGGTCACTCCACTCGGGCCGTTGTGTTCGACGTTACTGGCGAGCTGGTGGCCCGGACGCGGGTAAAGGTTAGTGACAGTGTACCACGTCCTGGATGGGTGGAGCAGGATGCGGAAGAACTGACTGCATCGCTCGCTAAGGTGCTGGCCGACACGGCACGCCTGCTTGGTCCGGATGTCTCCCGCTTGTATGCGGCCGGACTGGCGACACAACGCTCGAATGTAGTGTGCTGGGATCGTGAGAGCGGTGAAGCACTGACATCGGCGATCAGTTGGCAAGATCGCCGTGCAGAGTCCTGGATCAGGCAATTCGCGCGATGGTCCGATAAAGTCCATGAAATCACGGGGCTGTACCTCAGTGCGCATTACGGCGCTGGTAAACTCCGCTGGTGTCTCGACCACTCGGCGGCAGCGAAGCAGGCCCTGCAGGAGGGACGGCTGGCGTGTGGGCCACTGGCGAGCTTTCTCGCATGGCGGCTTCTGGATTCTAGGCCTTATCTCATCGATCCAGCCAATGCCGCGCGTACCCTGCTCTGGAGTCTCCAGCGCAAGGACTGGGATACGCAGTTACTGGACATCTTTGGTATACCGCGGCGATTATTACCGCGGTGCGTTCAAAGCGATCACACATTCGGCACAGTAAAAGTGGGTAACACACCCGTGAAATTTCACTGCATGACAGGCGACCAGGCTGCAGCGTTGTATGTGGCAGGCCCACCGGACCCCGCGACTGCATTTGTCAACATCGGTACTGGCGCCTTTGTGCAACGTGCAACGGGTGATCGCGTCGTTCACGTCCCGGGTTTGCTGAGCGGAATTGCACTGCACACTGCGATCAATACCACCTATACCCTGGAGGGAACGGTAAACGGCGCGGGGTCTGCGCTTGACTGGCTGCAAGCCACCGAGCCAGAGCCGGACTTGTTCGTGAATCTGGATGAATGGCTCGCCGATGCTGTAGATCCACCTTTGTTTCTGAATGGCATAGCAGGTGTGGGTTCTCCCTGGTGGATCGGCAATTTTAACAGTCGCTTCATTGGAGGCAAAAGTGTGCAGGATAGAGCTGTGGCAATCATCGAGAGTATCGTGTTTCTCATCACGGTCAATCTGAAGCGCATGGCAGTGCTCGAGCCTCGCATACACAGTATTATGGTTACTGGTGGTCTCGCAGCATTGGACGGTCTTTGCGAACGGCTTGCAGATCTGAATGGTGTTCGGGTAATGCGCCCGGCGCAATATGAGGCTACGGCCCGCGGTCTTGCATGGCTGTTGAGCAGCGGTCAGGATACGTGGGCACTTAAGGACGTACAGTCGTTCACTCCGGATAATGGCGGCAAGCTGCGCGATCGTTTCCGCCGTTGGGAACATGCTATGGATCGGGCAATGGTCGTCGCCGGTGAGATGTGAGGAACGATGCAGTCCGCCAGGATTCCAAAACTCATCGCGCACCGGGGTTATGCACGCCACTATCCGGAAAATTCTCTGCCGGCATTACAGGCCGCTGTCGATGCGGGCGCTGTCTTTGTTGAGTTTGATATCCAGTTGAGCCGGGACGGGGTTCCAGTCCTGCTGCATGACCCTGATCTGATGCGTACCAGCGGCCGTCCGGAATGTGTCTGGGAATTGAGCCGTGTTGAGCTCGGCAAAGTGTCCGTTGGGGAGCCAAGGCGCTTTGGAAGCCGCTACGCGGCTGTGTGCGTGCCATCGCTGGCCGAGGTCGTGGAGTGGTGGCAGTGTCAGCTGCACCTGACGGCCTTTGTCGAACTTAAGGAAGAAAGTCTTCAGCGCTTTGGATGCCAGTCGATGCTAGAGACAGTTGTGGAGGTGTTGAAACCAGTGAGTGATCGGGCGGTGGTGATTTCCTGCAATACCAGCCTTGTTGCCAGCGCAAAGCGCATTGCCGGAATGCCTGTCGGCTGGGTCGTTCCTGAGTGGAATGCGGCCAGCCATGAGGCAGCAGTTGCATGTTCGCCAGATTATCTATTCTGCAACTGGAAACGATTTCCACCAAGTCATGAGCCCTTATGGGAAGGTCCCTGGTCCTGGGCGGCATATGAGGTCACCGATCCGCAGCAGGCCCTGGCGCTGGCCCTGCGCGGCATTGAGTACGTCGAAACCATGGCGATCGGTGAAATGCTAAAGCATCCTCTCTTCCAGCAGCGACCGTCCAGGTAGCGCCTTGAATAACACACTCTACGATATGGTTGTGATTGGCGCCGGCATTCACGGTGCCGGTGTCGCGCAGGCTGCTGCTGCCGCAGGCTACTCGGTGTTGGTGGTGGAGAAGACTTCGATTGCTGGCGGCACATCCAGTCGTTCAAGCAAGTTGATTCATGGGGGACTGCGCTATCTGGAGAGTGGGCAGTTCGGGCTTGTGCATGAGTGTCTGCTGGAGCGTAGCCGCTTGCTTCGGTTGGCATCGGGGCTGGTTCACTTGACGCCACACTTTCTCCCCGTTTATCGCTATACCCGCCGTCGCCCCTGGAAGCTGCGACTTGGGCTGACGCTTTATGCCTTGCTGGGGCAGCTCGAGGAGTCGACTCGTTTTGCCCGGGTCCCGCGCCGAGAATGGTCGTCCCTCGATGGCCTGGTCACAGATGGCCTGCAGGTAGTGTACCGCTATTGGGATGCGCAGACAGACGATACCGCGCTCACCTATGCCGTGATCAGCTCGGCTCGCAAGCTGGGCGCCGAACTGGCGATACCGGCGGAAATCACGAGTGCGCAATTCGACGGCTATGCGTGGACCGTTAAGCTGAGGACTGGTGACATTGACAGTTGCTGCCGTGGACTTGTCCTGGTGAATGCGGCGGGTCCCTGGGTCAACACTGTGCGCGAACGTCTAGAACCCGTGGTGACGCCTCGCCGGATTGAGCTGGTGCAGGGGACGCATCTGATACTGGCGGGGCGCCTCCAGCGGGGGGTTTATTATACCGAAGCGCCAAGCGATGGACGTGCCGTGTTTGTGATGCCGTGGCGGGGCGATCAGATTCTGGTTGGGACTACGGAGACGCCTTTCCACGGACAGCCGGAGGATGTTCGGCCGTTGCAGGAGGAGCGTGAATATCTACTCGATACGCTGTGTAACTACTTTCCGGCATTTCGCAGCCACTTCGTGATTGACGCGTTCGCGGGTCTGCGCGTGCTTCCCGTAGCAGATGGCACGCATTTTGGTCGGGCGCGTGACGCTGAGCTTGATCTGGCTGTAGACGGGCGGTTGGTGACGATCTATGGAGGCAAGCTGACCGCCTATCGTTCAACAGCTGGTGAGGTTATGCGCAAGTTGATCGGGGTTCTGCCGCCGCGAGAGGCGATCGCTGACACCGAGAAGCTCATGCTGGGTCCCGTAGTGTGATATGCGATCTGCTTGCCATTTCCACAAAAAATCCAGAGGCATGGCGTTTATGCAGTGACGCAGGCCGGTCGGCCAAGGAATGAGGGATGATCGAATACCGGTCCAGGTGTCCATCGCCCTGTGAACAGCGTAACTCAATCCGCTGCATACCGTCAGTCGTATCCTTATGCTCTGCCAAGGCGCCACGTTAACGGACTGCCAGAAACCCGGCTAGCGCCAGCCGGAATCGAACTGTTCATTTGATCTGAACAAAGGCGCACCTCAGCACATGCAACCGTAGAGCCACATTCCCATGGGGTGATGGTGACGGGACGTGCTCGCTCGATGCCAGCTCGTCGCGTGATCCGGTGCTGGTTGGCGGTTAGCCGTTCATGCCACCCGGCATCCATCGGTTCGAATCTATCGATCGTGCCGCAACGCCTGCGCTCACCATCGACGGTGGCCAGGTTATCCGTCCTTTCGGTTTTACACAGAACCGGCACCACGACCCTGCGCCGCTTGCTCTTGAAGGGCTGTCTGTTTTCACCGCGAATCTGCTGCGATGTAGCAAGCAGGAGGCTCGCGAGCGGTGCAGGATGACCTCTATGAACGACATATATAATGGGTCTCAGCGGCTGCCAGTGGAAGCCGCGTCTCGCCCAAACCACGCGTGCCTGGCCCGGGTGATAGCGTCCTGCGGAACTCACCTCGAGCGAGGTTCTTGCCTTTATGGTGACTTTTTTGAAAGTGTGAATTACGCGTGGATTCCCCATTTACCGCTTGGCGCCGCCGCTATTAGCCGTAGCGATCTGGCTGGAGTAAGTCGCAGAATTCAACTTAATTACTGATTAGCCGTTGTTGGTACCGCATGAGTAATCAGGAAGCGGAAATCACATGGCAAGTAGCAGTACTTTCCGGAAGTTTCGTGTGACGCTGTTATTGTTCATCCTAGTGGGGGTGGCAGGCGATGCCTGGCTGACAAAAATGCGCAGTACGGATTGGGATGAACCCTTGTGGGTGGCAGTGTATCCGATAAGTGCCGACCAGAGTGCTGCCGTCGATCACTACATTGATAAGCTCCAGAGCTCGGATTACCGGCCTATCGAGGAGTTTCTGGCACGGGAATCGAAACGCTACGGCGTGAACATCGTCGCGCCCCTGCTGGTTCGTCTGGGGCCGCGGATCAACGAGCGGCCACCGCCGCCACCAGAACCTGGTAGCCAGGCACTTCGCATCATGTGGTGGAGTTTGAAGATGCGCTTCTGGGCTTGGAGAATAGAGGCGGAATACGACGGGCCGCCCGCCAATATCAGCGTGTTCGCGCTTTATCACGACCCGCATCTGCACGAGCGGCTGGAGCATTCCCTGGGCCTGCAGAAGGGGCTGATCGGTGTGGTGAACGCTTTTGCGGATTCTAGCATGACACCTGAAAACAATGTGGTTATTGCTCACGAGTTATTGCACACGCTCGGTGCCACGGATAAGTACCGCCCAGACACCAATCAGCCGATATATCCGGACGGCTTTGCCGAACCGGAACGTGCTCCGCGTTTTCCTCAGAAACAGGCCGAAATAATGGCTGGTCGGATTCCCTTGTCTGTTTCAGAATCCCGAACTCCTGCCAGTCTCAGGCAGTCCGTCGTTGGATCAAAGACTGCCGCCGAGATCAACTGGCTGTAGTTAGCTGCTAGAATCGGTCTCGCCGAAAGTTCAGGGGATAGAGGCCGGTGGTCGGAAACAAGGCAACAGCGAAGCCGCTACTTCTGGCTATCATAGAGCTGGGAGGTTATCCAAACTTTGTACCTCTGTATCAGCGTATCGGGTGTGAGGTACTGATCGAGAATTCCATGCGCAAGGCCTTGGCACTGATGAAGCGCCGACAGCCGGCGATTGTGGTAGCAGAGTTCAATTTCCAGTCGGACTTTCGCGACAGGATCAGCGGTTTGGAATCATTGATGGCGGTTGCACAGCGGTTGCCGGGGACCCGCGTGATCATATTTTACGAGCCGGAATTTGACCACCAGCTGGACAAGCTGCGGGCGCGCTTCAGGTTCTTTCGCACCCTGGCTTTTCCCATCAACGAAGATGAATTGCGCAAGGCGGTAACAGAGGCTCTTTTGGGGGTGGTGTCATAGACCTGTCTATGGCGGACGCTTGCGTGAGCGGCGTGAGCGACCGTCATAGCGGACAATCCGTTTTACGATCTGATCAAAGGGAAAGTCGTCGATTCTGCCGAACACATTTTCAGCATCGTCGACAAGTCCATAGATATCGGGCACGTTCGTGGCGTCTGCCAGCTTCGCATTGACAACTGCCTGCAGACCAAGCAAACCACCGGTCTGAACCTTCATCTCCTTGTTGTGTGGCAGCGGTCCGCCAATGCGCGTCATCTGTAGCAAGAATCGGGCGCTGTTTCGCATAAGTTCCAGCAGCCTGCCACAGCGATGGCAGGCTGCAGGGGATCGGCAGCCTACTCCCTCGCGATCAGCGAGAAGAAAGCGATTCATCCGTGAGCAGTCGCACTGGCGCGCGTTCAGCGTCTTTTCAAAAACGCACCGTCGCTGGTTGACAGCCGAGTAGGTTAAACGAAATTCATCCTCTTCCATCGGAATTTGGCCGCGCCCTTATTTCTCCCATTCGCGCAGAATGGGCGCTTCGCGGTGTTCCTGCAGGCGCTCCTCAGCTTCCAGTTGGCTGGCAGCGAATATTACCTTGATTATGATGTTATTATCAGGTTCAAGCTGGGTCCGCATCGATCTTGTAAAAGCCTTGGCTTCACTGTAGGCATCAAATTCCTGCTGTAATTCAAGATTCTTTATCATCTCGCTGGGACCAGGTGTAATCTTGAATACGTAGTAGGGCACGTCATTCTCCGTGTACGCTGGGACGGGGCTGAAATTGGATAGCCGGCTCACGTTGGTGACTATACGAAGCCCTCAACTGCCGAAGTGTGGATTATAGGTCGCCGGGTCTCAAAGTCTATACGACGACCTTGCAGGCTGCATGCCTGGCCCGGATGATGTCCAGATTTGGTCATATCAGGCAAAGAGACCTCGCTTTCGACCTAGGGACAGGACTTGAAGATTGGACTCAGACAATGGTAGCGACTGTACGGATGCAGCCAAGCGGCCACGAATTCGTCGTGGAGCCAGGCGAGACCTTGCTTGAATCGGCGCTGCGGTCAGGACTTTCCGTTCGCTACCGCTGTAACACTGGGACTTGCGGGGAATGCAGGGCAAAACTGATTTCCGGGGGCCCGCCTGAGGCGCAAGCGCACGACTATGTCTTTTCCGAGCAGGAAAGGACCGATGGCATGTTCCTCCTCTGCCGGACAACAGCTTCAAGTGACCTGACGATCGAGGCCGTAGAGGCCAAGGGGACGGAAGATATCCCTCAGCAGAAAATAACCACGAGCGTGTGCAAATTAGTAGCGCTCAGCGACGACATAATGGAGCTGCAACTGAAAACGCCACGCAGCAAGACTCTCTGGTTTCTTGCCGGGCAGCACGTGAATCTGGGCGTCAACGGCCTTTCCGCTAGTCCTCGTGCCATAGCCAGTTGCCCCTGCAACGGGAGACGGCTGGATTTCCATATTGGACGTCGTCCGGGCGACCCTTTCTCGGACTATATCTTTAACGGATTAAAGATGCGCCATACCGTTGAGGTGGAAGGTCCTGCTGGAAAACTTGTGCTCGATGAATCCGCCGCACGGCCACTCGTGTTTGTCGCGTACGGCACTGGCTTTGCCGCAATCAAGAGTCTGATCGAGCACGCCATATCGCTTGATCTCAAACAGGCGGTGAGACTCTACTGGATGGTTCGCAGGCCCGGTGCGCATTATCTCGAAAACTTTTGCCGCAGTTGGCAGGAGGTCATCGATGATTACATGTATGTACCCCTGGTGAGTGATCCGGGGCGAGGCGTGACCGGCAATGAACTCCCGAGTGTAGACATCTCATCTATGCCGAGGGCTGAACGTGACTTGCTGCAGGCATGCATGCAGCTCGTTATGGATATTCCCGACCTGTCAGGATTCGATGTTTACGTGGGTGGAGTCTGTCAGAGGTTGACATCAGTGCGCGAGCTGTTGACAAGGCACGGTTTGCCATCAGATCGTCTGTTCATTGACGATCTGGAGTGTCTTTGATATCTACTTCCCCCGGCGCTGCCAGGCCAATGCTCTGCACCTGACGTCCAGTCAATATGATAAAGCCACGCTGGCGCGTTGCACCGTCTGCGCTGTATTCGAATTGATAGGCTCTTTGCAGGCCAAGCCGTCCGTCAGGATTGCGTCGGAAACGCAAGTGCTGCAACGCGACCGTGCTGTCCAATAGCTGCAAGTTCTGACGTGTACAGGTTTCGAAGGCAATACGGGTCGCGAATTCTCGGGCACGCAGACTGTCGTACCACGTCCAGATCGCCAGGCCGAGCACCAGGAGGAGCCAGAATCCCGCCATTGGTGTCAGGCATCGAGGTCAGGTATTAACTTGCTTTCGAGCCGGCGGATACTGTCTTTCAGCATCAGTTTGCGCTTTTTCAGACGCCGCAGCTGGAGCTGATCGACCTCGGAATTCTCCGACAGATGCCCGATTACGTCGTCGAGATCACGATGTTCCAGGCGAAGCTGGTCGAGTCTCTGACGTATGCCTGCAATATCTGTTTCATCCATCAACAAAAATGATCCCCGTTGGGACTGCTCCATAGGATATCGCTAGCCGGTTGTAAGTGCCAGATTCAGGGGGCAAACACCCACGATGGTGCATCATTTGGACGCCCGGAAATGCACCGTGCTGGGCTACGCAACACAGCTTGAAGGGCGGAGGCTGAACAGTGGGTAAGAAACAGGCAAAACCACCTGGCTTGGCCATCCCTGGCCAATAAAAATGTCGTCCTTTGCCAGTCGTGCTGGCTTACTGTGCCGTTGGTGCGGCGTGCGCTGCCAACAGTTGGTCAATCTCTTCTTCGGCAATGAGCCAGTCGTTTACCGGGTCACCGCTGGTGAAGCCGCGCTTTTCGGCACGGAAGTACGCCGCTTCTTCGATCATCTGGCGACGTGACTCGGCTGTAATCTCAGGTCGCGTAACCGCCTTGGCCTTTGCCGGGCGTTTGGTCTTGCTCCGGGTATCCGCAGATGCGGGCGGGCGTTTGGTGGCTTTTGGTTTGTCACGACTGGACAGCTTCGGTGTCTGAGCCATAGGTAAGCCTCTGTATGTTCAGATTTGAAAATGCTAACGCAATCCTGGTTAGCACGCCTTGCAACAGCACGCGTTGCCGGCATGAGTGTACTCCGCCATGATCAAGGTGCAAGTATTTTTCGTCCAAAACCTGCCGACCATTCGTATCAGCACGGGGCTATCTGCCGCTAGGCGATTTGACAAGAATCAGGTTGTTGAGCCCGACATACGCCAGGCGAATGAGCAGTCGAGGTAGGTGCGGACCTGGATGACGCCATTGTGACCGTCTTCGATCATCGTCCTCAGGGGCGTCCTGCGACGGAATTTTCGGTGCCGCTTGTGCATCCATAGCAGTCCCATCTTCGGATTTTGCGGGAAGGTGGTACGCAGTGCGTCCGCAATACCAATCAGATGCTCGACCCGGTGCATGACCTTCGGATCATCGGGCAAGGGTTCGTCCTGGCGGTAACGACGTATAGCACGGCTCGGGGTGCCTTCGGGCAGATCGAGCAGCGCTATCTGATCCGAGGCAGCAACCCCCCAGCTGTCGAGAAGTCCTACAATTGCCCGTGCAAGTTCCGCTCGATCTTGCTGGCTTATGGCTTCTACCATGTTAACCGTATGAATAAAAAGGATTAATTGTCTTATGAGCCGTTGTCGTCTTCGCGCTGTGGATTGCGTTTGACGGCTTTGATGTCGAGCTTTACGACGACAGATTCATCGGGTTCGTCAATAAATCTCGGACGTGCAGTCATCGGGCGTCCGGCGGCTTCAGCGAGTTCCCGTTCCCGCGCAGCGATCATGGCCAGGCAGTCACGCATACCCTGGACAGTATGATCCGATAGCGGGTGGCGAAATCCTGGCTTGGCATGCGTGTCCTTAGCGATATCTGTCAGAACCCGCTTCATCATTTTGAGAATGCGCTCTTCCTGGGAAAATTCCGATTTGCTCATCTACATATCCATTCGTTTTGGGCCGCCCAGACGAGGCAAGCTCCCAATTTTCCCATAGTAAAACGACAGCGTCACCCATGTATTTCGAAGGGTTTGATTCGAAAATTGGAAGTATGTATTCGCTGTGTGAGGCCAGCGGGCAGGAATCGCGAGCGCTACCGCATACTGTAAAACCAGACCCAGGGCGATCCGGTAACCGTTGCCAAGGTGTGCAACAGCAGATCACCTGGCACGGCTTCGGAGGGATAGACACCCCAGATATCAACGAACAGGCGTGCGACGCCACCGTTTTGGCGCCAGTTCCATTCCTCAATTGGGCTGTCGACGTGGCAATGGCCGCAGCTCATGGTGATCCGTGTGCTATCGTCGGTACCCGGGCCGCTCCAGGTTTGCATCTTTCTGCAGACGGGGCAGCGAGCCCGGCTGCGGGGATCAGCCCGTAGTCTGGGCTCCGGTAGGGTATCGCCAAGAGAAATGTGGCAGAAACGTCCCGCCCGCGCTGCCTCTGCAAGCTCAGCCGCGCCAGCCGGTGGCGTCGTCTCGATAGTAGGGGCGCAGCCAAGAAAAGTGACAAGTGAAAGAAACCCGTCGCCGGTAAAGTAGTGGTACTTGCCGTCTAGTTTAAAACTGTCGCCAATAAGGCCGATGTCACGCAAAAGCGCCGCCGAATTCCGTTCGCCGGTCGGCAGCGCGGTGGGGTTGGCAGGGTGAAGGATTAACTTGTGTGCCGCCATGCCAGGAATTCGTACATAATTAGGAAAAATAACTGTTTTATTATACTTAATTTTATCAACCCACTGTTGATCCCGGAACAGCGAGATTGGCGGCTGTCACAAGAACAGATTCAACGGTAAGGCAGTCTATGTGTGTACAGTTTTATCTGGTCTGTTTCAGATTGCGGGCGTTCTGCCGCAGCCTGTTGCCGGCTGCGGTATTGCTCATGATGACCGCAATGCGTACCTTCGCGTCGGCCGACACACTGGACGACCGCGTAAGAGTCCTGCGCGCGGGAAGGGATCCGGTCATAAAGGTGTTGGAGCAGGATTCAGGCATCAAGAAGGACCCGGCACCTATCAAGGCACTTGCGAAAGAGTATATTCTGCCGCATATCGACTTTCTCACGCTCTCGCAATGGGTGCTGGGTACGTACTGGCGCGAGGCAACGCCGGAGCAGCGCTAGGCCTTTATGGCGGAGTTCCAGGAACTGCTGCTCCGTACCTACGGCGTTGCCCTGGCAGAGTCCAGCGATCAGCATCTTGAATTCTTGCCACTGCGCGCTGGCGCAGTGTCGAACCCGGTCACAGTGGACGCCCGCTTCGAGCAGCCAGGTACCCCACCCCCCGGTCGCGCTGCAGTATCGCATGCGGGTTCGCGATGGAAGATGGCAGATTTATGATGTGGTTATCGAGTGTGTCAGTTTTGCGACGACTTATCGTTCGAACTCTGCCAGCGAGATCCGGCAGATTGGTCTGCAAGGACTGATCGACCAACTGGTGGTCAAGAATCGCGAGCACCAGTCACAACGCCCGCCGTCCTGATCCTCTGCGAATGTCCCCTCTGTAATCCTGGTCAATGACTTCGGTACCTCGGGTCTATTGACATGGAACTCGAATACCGGCCAGGGGTCACCTCGCTCGAGAATAACTATAAGGTGAAATGATGATGGACTGGCGGACTGGTTTCAGCCGGCCGCCCGCGGTTGTGTTGCCAAGTTGATACACGAGCAATTTCTGCACCCACTCGCATGTTCCTCTCATGTGTTTGACGAGGCTGGTCGCTAGAAGTGAAGCGGAGGCGTAGTGATGTCCAATAACCGGCACGGCCTGTACCAGGAGCAGACCGTTTTTGATCGCATCGGGTGTTATGTCTTTCGGTCGTTGCGCCGCCGCTTGGGCTCTTGGGGTAAGCCGACCTGGCCCGAGGTCTTTCGGGCCCTTGCCGCTGTCTACGTGCTGAGTGCTGCCGGCCTAATCACGATCGGGTTTCTCACCGCCTCCACGTGGCAACAGTGCGCGGCTGTATTCCTCGGTACTGGGTTCTTAGCGCTTACCGCGCGCCAGTTTGTCAGGCTGACCTCTCTTATGCCTGTCCAGGAGCGGAGAAAGCTTAACCGAAAGAGGTCTGTGCATTGTCGGCCGTCACCCTCGCAGGCAACACCCGTCCAACCTGGAGGCTGTATTGCAGCGCCGCTGGACTTCCTGGCCGAGTTGCGTGCTGCCGGCGTCAACGTGCGAATTGCTCAAGTTTTGTACAAGGCGGGTCTTCAGTCCGCACATTGCGTGCGCCAAGTGGATGACAAGAGATTGCTCGACATTGGAGGTGTAGGGCCAGCCACGGTTCGCAAATTGCGGGAGCGTTTCGGGTACCATCAGGCTAGGTAACTAGCTGTGCTGTGACAAATTGCGTTAAGCTAACCGCCAGAGGACATAGCGAAATGTCAGGCATAGCGCATCAGTCACAACCTTTCTCCATCCATGCCCTGGAACTGGGACCGATGGAAAACTTCGTTTATCTTATTCATGACCATGGGACGGATCGCGCGGCGGTGGTTGATCCGGCATGGGACGTTGACAAGGTCATCGACCTGGCCAGGCGCGAGGGTGCGCGTATCACCGATATCCTGCTCACTCACAGCCATCACGATCATATCAATGGCATACAGGACGTTCTGGATCAGTATGATGCGCAACTGCACCTGCTGAAACCCGAAGCCGAGTTCTGGGGGCAAGGGCTCGATCTTCCCACCCTGCATCATGGCGGTGACGTGATCGAAGTCGGCGAGACACCCATCCGAGTATTACATACGCCGGGTCATACGCCGGGTTCAGCCTGTTATCATGTTGGCAATGAGCTGGTCACCGGCGATACGCTTTTTGTGTTCGGCTGCGGCCGCTGTGATCTGCGAGGCGGTGATCCGGAACAGATGTTTCATACGCTGAAAGGGTTGACCGCGGGATTGCCGCGGGAAACAATAATCCGCCCGGGACACAACTACGCCGAGAAGCCGGTCTCCACGCTGGAAGAGCAGTTTGAGGGCAACCCCTTCCTGCATTTTAGCGACCTGGCGCGCTTCACTCATTACCGCATGCATTACCATGACAAGCATCGGCATGGGCCGTATGGGCCCGTAAGTAAGGGCCAGGAGATGTCCTGATAGCTCTGTGTCCGCCTCTAACCGGTTCTTGACCTTCAGCTTGCTCCCCCTCAGGCCCAACTCCCTGTCCTGCCACAGGATCGCCTGAGGTGTTGCCGGTTACTGGTTACTTGATGGATTCGCGGATGGGCTGGGGGCTCGACCAACGGTGGAACTGGTGGCCTAACCCCCACCGGCGGAAGTGGCAGGCGGTACGACCTTGAGCAGACGCGAGCGTCTGAAAGACCCGAGTCGACCCAAACCGGAAATCTAGCGTCCGAGATTGAACGGCTGAATGGCCGCGACGTAAGCAGATCTTCGCTTTCAGCCAACGAACTGATATTGCAGACCAAGATGATAACCTGATGAGATATGGCTATGCGGCGGTCAACACTAGGCAGAATCGCTCATTCGCGCAATAGGCTAACTCGGCCAACCACACAAAACTAGAGGATGCGTCTAATATACAATTGTTCCTCAGATGAAGACTTTGCTCCCTGAGTTTGACGGCGTTGCTGGTGCAGCCTTTCTCCTCCGGATTTCGGCGCGAAACTCTCTCACGCCCACGCGCAGAGAAGGCGTTGTCACACTTGGCGAGAGCGGAGCCTATGCCACCGTCCAACTATTCCGGGGCCTGCCTGACGATGAACTACGAACTACGGCATGGCGGGTCATACAGGAGGCACTCGACATTCATGCCGCGACGCACAGAGACCCCATCGCCACACAACGAGCAGCACGGGAGTACCTGCTCTGGACTCGTGCTGCTGATGGCTATCGGCTAACCTGTGTTGACACATTCGATATCCCCTGGTCCTTGAGCGGCCAAGCCATAGTGGGGTCTGCGGTTCCTACTCCTACCCTCGACCGGACTCCGATTCCCTGTCACCCTTCGTTTCGGTTTTACCGATTGTCGCAACTTACAGACGACCTCTTCGACGCATTTCGAAATGCATACCTTTCTTTGGAATGCCTTGTCAGCGATGAGTCCGAAAAAGAGCGGGACGAAACGGAAAGGCATTGGCTAAAGCGAGTATTGGGAGGACCATTGTCGGCAGGAGTTCCAGCTGGGGTGGACGTCAATGTTGCCGTCGAGGAGATGTACAAATTGGGGCGGCTCCCACTGTTTCATGCCAAAACAGGGAAGCTCTTCTAAGCGCCGCAGGGCAACGAACGCGAGCATGTGCAACTGCTTTTCGTGAAACTCACCACGCTCCAAGTGTCGCTGTTTCGGCACAAGTTCGGCGACCGGTTTCCTGGCGGTTGGGCCAGAATGTCACAGCACGCTCAAGACGCGCAAGCACGCGCTGCATTTCAGTTCGACGAGGTCGTGTACAAGCACGAAAGCAAGCGAGAGTCCTTTCTGCCTAAGGTCGCGTTCATAGATACGCCTCGCAGGTTCGACAATCTATGGGCGAGACTCGAAGTGCCAAAGCCTGTTGATTTACGATGCGTTGACGGAGTCGATATGCTTTACGACGGGCGACGCAGGTGTAAGCTGGAGTTTCCAGACTGTCTGCCCATGGAAAACATTGCTGTCGTGAAGTTCGAGTTCAACTTCCTTACGTACAACAGCAGTGCGCCGAACCCAGCCCATGCGATGTAAGCCGATGCTCAGTCGCTTTTTGTTCCCACAGATTGCTTGGGTGGGCTAACCCGCTGCACGCTTTGCCAATTCTATAACGGTTTACTCGAACTAGTGGGATACAGCTTGCGGGCTGTACCTGAATGTCTCCTACAGCGCGTGGTCCCGCCGTTCGCAGCAATTTGGTGACCGTCAGCTCGCTCCTCCTCATCCCCAACTCCCTGACCTTCCACAGGTGCGCCTGAAGTGTTGCCGGTTAGCGGTCTGCTTATGGGTTCGCGGATGGACTGGCGGCTCGACCAACGGTGGAACTGGTGGCCTGACTCCCATCGGCGGAAGTGGCAGGCGGCGGGATTCTTGAGCAGGGCCGCGAGCGTCTGAAGGAACCGAGTCAACCTGAAGTTGCCATTCAGCAAGCTCGGCGCCCCGTTTCACCGAGTTGATAAACAGGGTATCTTATATCCCGATTTGCTGGTAGCTAATATACGGTTCCCTTCAAAACATTTTAGACAGCAGGAAAGGTGACAGGATGAAGTGTGCTAAGTGTGGTGCGTCCCTAGAGGAGGGTGCTACGGTCTGTCCCGCATTTACACCACGGGACCATGTTCTGGACGCGGGACCCGCAGAATTTAGAATCAACGTATCTCCCATCGGTACCGTCCTGGAGGGTTCGCCGGATAACCCGGATGGAAGGCGGGTCGATTCCAGACCCGCCTCAGGTGGTCAGTCCGTGTCCCAGACTGATGCTCAAGGCACTTTTCATACAAACCTATCGTAACCCCTCGATCTGGGAAGGCCCAACGAGCCGCATGTGATGAAGGTCCTCATTCAAGCCCTCCAGGCAACAGGCCGTGACGTCCGTCAGCTTGACGGTGCTCGTGACGAGTATGGTGAGGATGGGCTTCTCGAAGTTGACGGCTTGGAGGTCGGAGTTCAAATTCGTTTGTGCCTGCCTGTAAATTCTCAGGTCGGGAGTGAACTTGCCACTCGCGGGGCTTCCTCTCCAAGCGGCGACCAACCCGAAGCCGTCCGTTGGATTCGTGAGGCGTTGAAGCAGAAGGCGAACACGGCCAGAGGCACGCTTCTTGCCCTCGATGCTTCACACTTTGGCGCCATAGTGGGCCCCAACCTGGTCGACGCCTACTTCAGTAGGTACAGGAATCCGGAGGATGAATTCAAGTTCAAGGAGGTATGGATTATTGGACCGACCGTGCGGTCCAGTGCGCGTCTCAAACCTACCGACTAACCGGCGCATGCAGGTCGTTACGAATGACCGAAGCTGTTACGGGTTGTCAGACGCCTGCCCGCTAAGCGTTCGCGTGTGCAGACATGCCTGCTGCCGGGGGCAGGCATCTGACAACCCTTAACACAACCCGTCAGTCGCCAGGAATTAGCGAAAGGCTTCTTATCACCACATACAAGACATTCAGAAGCAGTCGCGGGTGGCAAACAGGTTCCGAACGCACAGGCAAAGCGCAGTCAATCACCATCGCAGCGGCCGGGTGTCAGCCGGCAGACACTAGAGTTTTCCGGCGACGACCCGTGCCAACTCGATGAGTTGCTCCGACTTGGCTTTCCCGTCTTTCGAAACCAGCTTCAACTCGAACACAGTCCTGCCCTCGCTGGCAGTGGCCATGATGTCGCCACCCCCCATATCATCGAGAAAGCCGATGTCGCCGATATCGAGTTTCCGGACCGATTCATGACGCGCCCTTTTGCCGATGTCGATTTGCTCGAATCCTTCGTCCGATGATGCCTTGTAGATGATCACGTCGAGAAACTGCATGTCCATGCCCTCGACATAAAGATATGAGCAGTGCTCGATCTCGACGTCCTTGAACAGCGCTGCCTCGCTGGTATCCCTGTCCTGACCGCCATCGTTGCCCGGGACCACGGTATTCCACCTGCTCGCGGCTGAGCAGTCCGCAGACGTGGCTGGGCGCTTCGCCTGACGTACTCGACGCGCGCTGGACGTCCTCGGCCGGCACCTGACTACCGTCGCCGCACGCGGCGATCATCTCAGCGTCTGTGGGCAGAGTAATAGGCTTCTGGAACAGGTGCTCGCGCCTGTCCAAAGGAAAGCCATGATAAGCCTGAAAACCCGATCTTCTCACACTAAAATGAACACAGGTCATTTCATGCAGCTATAGCCGCATATTCTTCCGGCGAACTGTCGCCAAACCTGGCACCGTTGCGGGCCGCCGCCGCCAGACTAGGCTCAAACTCCTGAAAGATTACAACCACAGGCAATTTCCGAGCGCGGGTCGTCATGTCATCTTGTCGGCAAGGTGCTTTGTGGGGCTTCCTGCTCTTGACGGGAGGTGTCGTCTTCGGCGCTGGCGCATCGATAGAGGAGTTCGCACCGGAAAAGGTCCAGGGAATACTGGAGGTCGAGGTCAAGGTGGAAGGCATTATTATTCTTAATCCCGAAATTTACTTTTAAGCGATCTTACATATTGATGTTTGCTAGTGGCTGCCTTCTTAATATTTTGAGATAAATTCTGTATTTGAGGAAATGCTTTGACAGCATGCGTAGCGGCAGGTTGTATTATGTATCACTGCTGTCCCGTTAACTGAAAGAAGAAAGGCTTAGAACTCAGCTGACTGTTACAATGTGAGTGCGACCAAACACTGTAATAGCAGGAGATCTAAGCCTTGGCACATCATAATACCGTGTTCGCACAATTACTCACATTTGTCCCGAGACATGAATTGGAGACCCTGGCAAATCAGCACCATTCGGGTCGTCGTTGCCGTAAAGCATCGCGTTGGTCACAGTTCGTTGCCATGACCATGGCACAGCGGTCGGGTCGAACCAGCCTTCGCGATGTTGTAGCCAATATGTCGGTACAGGCACACAGACTCTACCATCTTGGCAGTACCATGCTCTCGCGCGCGAACCTTTCTCGGATTAACGAGAGCAAACCCTACGCCTTGTATGAAGCGCTGTTTGGAAAATTGTTGTCACGGTGTCAGGCGATGGCGCCCCGCCATGGCTTTCGTTTCCAGAATAAGCTCTACTCGTTGGATGCCTCCACCATGGATCTGTGTCTGAGCATGTTTCCGTGGGCGGATTTCCGTACTACCAAAGGCGCCATAAAACTGCATGTCGGTGTTGACCACGACGGTTATCTACCCGAGTTTGTGACCATCACGGATGGCAAGACCACCGACATAGAAGCGGGCCGTACACTTGAGTTTCCAAAAGGCAGTATTGTTGCCTGCGATCGCGCGTATAACGATTATGGATGGTATAACCAATTGACACAGAAAGGTATCTTTTTCGTTGCTCGGCTTAAGAAAAATGCCCAGTACTGCATCGTTGCGCGGCGCCGGGCCTCACCCAAGCCGGGGCTCAGCAGTGACCAGACCATCGAGTTCACTGGCATCCAAACGCGAAAGAAGTGCCCGGTCCGTCTGCGTCGCATCGGCTATCGCGATCCGGAGACCGGCAAGCACAATGTTTTTCTCACCAATAATTTCGCTCTCAGTGCCAAGACGATCGCCGACATCTATAAACAACGCTGGCAGATCGGCGTGTCCGGCGAAGGGCACATAATCCAGTCGGTGGAAGTCCGACCGAGGCCAAGAGACTCAGGCCTCGTAGCTTGGGAGGCGCCGTGGCGCGAAAGCAAGACGGTGAAGCCCTCCGACCACGTACTCAAGTTGGAGTACAGCAACGTACCAGGTTGTAACGTACAGTGAACGTAGAGGTAGCCTCGTTACACGCAAGCCCGGTGGCCGAGACGGTCGATAACGCGCGAAGGCAGCAAGGGCCGATCGAAATGAGTCCGATACGGCGGCCCTCACCGGCGGGGTATCAGCGGCGACATGGTACGAAGGATTGTGTGTCAACCGGAGAAGCCCTCGGTGCCCGGCGAAGAAACCTCGCCGAGGAGGCCTGTCCTATAACCGTGAGTGGGAAGTGGGCAGGTAGGCACCAGGGTGGCGGATCGGGTCGTACTACTGATGATCGGCGTGCAGCAAAACGCGCCGGGAGGGAAGGGCCCGGACCGGTGGGTATTCCGTTGGTCAAGGTGAGGCAGGGGTGAGATGACAAAGGCACCCACTAGTCTGCAGGATCTGCGACGGCGGATATACCGGAAGGCGAAGTCTGAGAAGACGCATCGCTTCTGGGGTCTCTTTGTGCATATTGCCAAGACAGAGACTCTCTTGGAGGCCTACCGACAGGCCAAGAGAAATGGAGGTGCCCCTGGCATTGACGGACAGACCTTTGCGGATATCGAAGCAGAGGGGCTGGCCCTATTTCTCGCAGCGCTACGGGAAGACCTCCAGACAGGCAGGTATCAACCTCAAGCGAACCGACGGGTCGAGATACCCAAGGACAATGGCAAAGTACGCATCCTTCAGATTCCTTGCATTCGCGATCGCGTGGTGCAAGGGGCACTGAAGCTCATCCTCGAGGCGGTTTTCGAGGCGGACTTCTGCCCGAACTCCTACGGTTTTCGGCCTAAGCGGTCACCGCACCGTGCCCTGGCGGCCGTCAGGCGCAGTGTGATGCGGCGCATGTCCACGGTAGTAGATGTGGATTTGACGCGCTACTTCGACAACATTCGGCATTCGGTGTTGTTGGAGCAGATTGCCAAGAGGGTCCAGGATCCCCAGGTCATGCACCTGGTCAAGCAGGTCATCAAAGCGAGCGGGAACCTCGGGGTTCCACAAGGAGGCCCTTTCAGCCCGCTGGCGGCGAACATCTACTTGAACGAGGTTGACTGGTACTTCGAGGCGATCCGCTGCAAGACCGCTGAAGGTCCCTTTGAGGCGGTGAACTATCATCGGTTCGCCGATGATATTGTGATCACCGTCAGTGGTCACTCCAGCAAGCGTGGCTGGGCCGAGCGTGCCCTGCGGCGCTTGCAGGAGAAGCTCGAGCCGCTTGGCGTCGAGCTGAACCGGGAGAAGACCACGAGGGTGGACACCCTTCAGAGGGACGCCTTCGGGTTCTTGGGGTTTGACCTGCGCCGGGTTCCGAAGCGAAGCGGGAACGGACACTTTATCCTGATAACGCCCAAGAAGAAGGCCCGGAAAGCCATAAAAGCCAAGATACGCGACATCATCCGCCATGGGGGTGCACTAGCCGCCAAGGTGTTGGTGGCCCGTATCAACGCTGTACTGGCTGGCTGGGTCAACTACTTTCGTGTGGGCAACAGTAGTCGTGCCTTCAGTGAAGTGCGCGACTATGTCGAGATGAAGATCCGGACCCTGTTGACGCGCAGGAAGCGGCGGCAAAAGCGCAGTGTCGGCTGGCGGCGGTGGAGTAATGCATACCTCTATGACGTACTTGGGCTGTTCTGGGACTGGAAAGTCCGTCCGCTCCCCGGCGCAGAGGACTTTGCGTGAAAGTGGCCCTCAGAATCGACAGGACTCATAACCCTTCCGACGAAGCCCGCTGGGTGAGCCGGTTGAGGGAAAACCTCACGAGCGGTTCTAATGGGGAGGGGCTGGAAACGGGCCGGACCTTGAGCTCGGTACCGCGCCAGTCCTTTACCCGACAACTGTTCTTTAAAATGGATAAAACAGAACCTCAAGATCAAGTCCTTTCTGGGGACTAGCAAAAACGCGGTGTTGACCCAGATATGGATTGCGCTGTGCGCTTACCTCTTGCTTGCCTTTATCAAATTCCAGTCGACATTGGATAAAAGCCTGCAGCAAATCTTGCAACTACTGCAGATCAACTTGTTTGAAAAGCGTGACCTCATACACCTTGCTTAGGGGTGATCCCCCCATCGATAAACGGATCAACCCAAATCAACTCGTTTTGCTGTGAAGTTAACGGGACAGCAGTGATTATGTATGAAATAAAAGCTGTAAAATCATCGGCGCGCGATTGCCAGTAGCCTGAGTCTTATAGTAGATTAAAAAAGGTGAGGGTATTAATCCTTCCTATACCGACAGGCGGAATTAACGATATGAATATACAACACACAATCAGTCAACTATATCGTGCCGCCACGCTCCTGGTCATAGCTGTCCTGCCGCTTACAGTACAAGGGGACACCGATTTTGACCATTTTTCTACCGGGTTCCCCCTGACCGGCGCGCACAGACTGGTTGATTGTGCGCTTTGTCATATTGGCGGTGTATTCAAAGGAACCCAGACCCGCTGTTTTTCATGCCACGACCGTTCATCCCGGAGTGGCGCAGAATACAAAGGCCTTGATCATATTAATTCGTCCAACCTCTGCGATGATTGCCATATTACACAATCATGGAGCATCGTTCGCAGAGTCGAGCATAGTGCCGTTTTAGGCAGTTGTTTCAGTTGCCATAACGGTCGTATTTCAACCGGCAAGCCACGGGATCACGTGCAAAGCAGCAATGATTGCGACAATTGCCATACAACCTTTACCTGGTTTAATGCGAGGTTCCATCACGAGAATGTAACCGGCAACTGTGTCATCTGCCATAACAACGTAATCGCCGTCGGCAAGCAACCGACACATCTCACTACCGCGAATGTCTGTGAAAGCTGCCATCGATTTACAAGCTGGATACCGTTCCGGGTCGATCATAATGAAGTCATTGGCGCCTGTTTTTCCTGCCACAATAACAGTACAGCGGTTGGTAAGCCTGTTAACCATATTCCCAGTGGCAATGACTGTGAAAGCTGCCATACTACCAATGCTTGGACACCTGCAACACAGTAATGTACGCCCGGAACATAGCGCCAACGATAGAGAATGGAATATTTAGGTACAGCTTAGATGGAAAACAGGTTCTGGAATTTATTATCAGACAATCAATGACGGCACTTACTTAAGGCGATATTAAATATCCTTAAACTTTTAAATAAACCGGATAACAGAATAACACTCCATTGACAGGGACAGTTTTGATCAATCTATAAACACACACTCTGATTCTTTTTGCCGTTTTGCCTGGTTGGCATGTCTGCCAGTCGGGCAACCGTCATTGAATATAGCGAAAGTATCGAAAATAAAGTACCGCCGGAGCTGCGGCTGCAATTTACTTTGCCGGTTCAGTATATCAGCCACTCACCACGGGAAACTGCTGACGAAATCAAAATCCAGGTCAGATTTCTTCAAACCGTCGAATCCGATATCACTGACAAGCAACGACTCGCCGGGAACTACAGCAAGGCCGTACCTATTCTCGATATCTGTAAGCGTCCGGGCAACTGCAGGATTGACCCTACCTTTCCAAGTCTTCCATTTTTAAATTCTGTGGCAGTAGTTCCAACAGAGCCTGCTCCGATTTAGCAGACGGAAGTTTTTCAAACAGGTAATTCAGATAAGCCCAGGGTTCCAGCTTGTTCGCCTTGGCTGTTTCCACCAGGGTATAAAGGGTGGCACTGGCATGTGCTCCTCTCGGGCTTCCGGAAAATAACCATCCCTTTCGGCCAATCACAAAGGGACGAATAGCGTTTTCCACCTTATTATTGTCGATCTCGATGTGACCATCCTCGAGATGGGTGGTCAATCTCGGCCAGAGATTCAGGGTATAGGAGATGGCTCCGCCCAATGGACTCTTGGGCAGTACCTTTGTGGCTTTCTCATCGAGCCACGTCTTGATCTTGTCCAGGATCGGTGCGGCCTTTTTCTGACGAATGGCTTCTCGCTCTTGCGGGGTTTTATTCCTGGCGACACGCTCAATCTGGTACAGTTTGCTGATCAATGCCACCATCTGATGAGCCGCGGCAGTGTTCTTGCGACCGTGCGTCGCCTCGACAAAGCGTCTGCGTACATGCGCCCAGCAGGCGCCATGCCCCAGGATGCCGGGCGATTTGGACAGGGCGTTATAGCCTTCGTAGCCATCCGTTACCAAATACATTGCCCCGTCTGGAGGATCTTCTTCTTTCGGGTAGAGAAATTCCTCGGGTACATCGCCGCTACGGCTGTCCGCATACTGATACCAGATCACTGGTTTGTTCGGTGGACCGCCGCCATAAACCCACATATAGGATAATTGCGTGTTTTCCCGGTTCGGCTCATTGAGCACCTGCAACCGGGTTTCATCGATATGGATGACTCGACCTTGATAGAGTAGTCGCTTCATCACCGTCATCAGTGGTGTTAGCCGCTCATGGAGTTGAATCATCCAGCCGCTCATCGTTTGACGACTGAGGTCGATGTTGTCTCTGTTATAGATAATTTCTTGTCGGTAGAAAGGCAATCCATCCACAAACTTGCGCACGACCACATCGGCAATCACTGAGCTGTGTGCGATTGATTTGGGCAGGATCTGCTCCGGGCGCGGCGCGATCTGGAGGCCTTGCTCCGCGCCAGCCACCGCATCGTGATTCGGTGCGTACTTGGCGCGTTTGAAGGCGATGACGTAATGCTGCCGGGGGATAACGGCCAACTGCTCGGATGTGTCATAGCCAATGAAGGTCCAGTCATCGCCCATGGCGGCCTTTTCTTCATCACTGAGATCAATGATCTTTTCGATGCGATCGAGATTCGCCGGTAGTGCACGACGGACAGGCTTCCCCTTCTCGCCTTGTTCGTCGATCGCTTTCCTTTGAGTTGCGGGTTTATCCGCATCCAGGTCTGAGGGTAGGTTCAGCTCAGCCAGCAACTGTTCCAGTTCGGCTTCATCAAACAGCGAGACTTGATCTTTGTTCGTTCGATCTGCGCTGGCACCGAACTGGCGCTTGCGCAACAGCAGGATGTAATCGAGCAACTGTTCAATGCGTTGGGTTTTCTCGGTTAAGGCGTGCTCTTTTTCCGCAATGGTCTGCTCATTTTCTTTGACCACGTCGCGTAACTGAACCACCTCTGCCTTGAGTTGGATCGGGTCATCGCAAAGAGAAACAACGCTTGAATGCATGCGCGAGATTGTATCAAATGCCTACACAACAAGCAGCAAGATAATGCTTTAAAACAAGGCAAACTTCGCTGTTTTATGTGCCTTGACCTGCGTCACATCCAGCCCCTCCAGTAACCAGCTTAACTCACGGGATGTGATTTCAATCGAAGCCTGTTCGCCGTCTGCGGGCCACCAGAATCGTTGCTTCTCAAGACGTCGATAGAAAAGCCAGAATCCATTGTTGTGCCAGTACAGAATCTTGATCTTGTCTCTCAGGCGATTGCAGAAAACAAACAAATGGCGTAACTACTCGCCCCCGTCCGCATTAAGAAAGCTGCACAAATAGAAGCTTGACAACATAGCGTTGTGATTCTATGCTGTTGATCCAGTGCAATGCAAAGGATCGAAGATCATGAGCAGCTATTTTGGATCAAAGGCCACCTCCGGTCTATGCCAGCCCATCATCGCCCTGATGCCGCCGCATGATACCTACATCGAGACCCACCTGGGCGGCGGGGCCATCATGAAGCGCAAGCCCGCTGCGCTGCACAACATCGGCATCGACAGGAATCCAAAGTCGTTGGCGGATTTTGAATGCGACTATCCCGTAGAGAAGGTCAACGGCTGCGCCCACCGGTTCCTGGCGGACTATGACTGCCGGGGGCGCGAACTGATCTACAGTGATCCTCCCTATCTGCGTCACACCCGCAGCTCGGGACGTCGCTACCGCTTCGACTACGAGGAACACGACCACATCGAGCTGCTGGAATTGCTCAAGACCCTGCCCTGCAACGTCATCCTGTCCGGCTACCCCTCGGCGCTGTACGACGAGCTGCTCTCGGGCTGGCGTAGCCTGGAACTGCAGGTCATGAACCAGGCCGGGGTGCGCACCGAAAAGCTCTGGTTCAACTTTGCGCCCGACCGGGTGCACTGGCCCAGCTACGCGGGCAAGAACTTCACCGACCGGCAGCGCATCAAGCGCAAGGCTGCGAACTGGGGCCGGCAATACCAGGCGATGCCCCGGGCGGAACGCCTCGCGGTGCTCTCGGCCATGATGGCGGTTGAGGCCGGGGAACCGGCATAGCCCTGCCGGATTGGGGCGCCGATGATGGCTACCGTCAACAAACAATCCCTCAGGGAAGAGTTCGACGCACTCAAGGCGGAATTCGAGCGCCTGACCGCCGCCGGCACGATGGCCGCGGAAAGCCGCGCCCTGTTCCAGGCCATGCTGATGCTGTTCGAGGTGCTGATGGCGGTATTCATGGAAAAACGCACCCCCAAAGATAACAGCAACTCCAGTCTGCCCTCCTCGCAGACAGCAAAGCAGGACAACACCGCGACCCAGCCCGGCGCCAAGGGCAAGGGCAAGTCACAGAACGATACCCTGTCCGGCAACACGCGCACCGTTGAGACCGTCCAGATCGCCCCCGTCAACCAGTGCGGGATCTGCGGTGAAGACCTCAGTGATACACCCTGCCAGGGACACGAGAGACGCACCCGAATCGACATCATCTTCGAAAAGGTGGTGAGCCACGTGGATGCCGAGATCAAGCAATGCCCCGGCTGTCAGTCACAGACCAAGGGCCGGTTTCCGGCGGACATGCCCGGCCCGCTGCAATACGGCGCAGGGATCAAGGCCTACGTCCTGAACCTGCTGATCGCCCAGATGCTTTCCCTCAAGCGGGTGCAGCAGTCGATCAGGACGCTGATCGGCATGATCCTATCGGAGGCGACGATCCTGAACTACGTGATGCAACTGCATCAGACCCTGGCGGAATGGGAACAGGACAGCATTGAAACGATCCTGGCCATGCCCGCGATGCATGTGGACGAGACCTCGTTGCGAGTCGACAGGAGAAACCAGTGGATCCACGTCTGCTCGGCAGGCAACATCACCCTAAAGTTCCTGCACCCCAAACGGGGGAAAGCAGCCATCGAGGCCATCGGCGTGATCCCCCGCTATGGTGGGGTGGTGATCCATGACTGCTGGGCCTCCTATCTCGCCTATGATCATTGCGGCCATGGCCTGTGCGGTTCGCACCTGCTGCGAGAGTTGGTCTTCATTATTGACGCCAATGGTTACGCCTGGGCAACAAACATGAAGCGCCTGCTGCAGGAGACCTGCGCTATCGTCGCCAAGCGGAAAAGGAAGAAGCTGACCCAGAACGAGTACAAGAACCTGCAGAAACGCTATCGCAACATCCTAACCCGGGGCGGGAAGGAACTCCCGCCCATACCGCCCAGGCAGAACGGCAAGCGGGGCAGGATCGCCAAGTCGGATGCTCATAACCTGTGGGAGCGGATGAAACAGTATGAGGAGGCGGTGTTGCTCTTTGCCAAGGAATCTCATGTATCCTTCACCAATAACCGAGCGGAGCGTGACTTGAGAATGAGCAAGGTCAAACAGAAGGTGTCGGGGTGTTTTAGAACTAGCAAGTATGCCGAGGCCTATTGCCGCATCTCCAGCTATTTACAGACCATGGCGAATCACGGATACAATCCTCTGGTCGCTATACAGTTGGCCCTTTCTGGACAAATTTATGCGGATATGGGTGAGTAGTTACCAAATGGCTCGAGAAGGGGTCGGCCTCCAATACATCGGAAACCAATACCATCAGCCCATTGACCGCCTTTCTCATATCCGTAGACCCCGCCGCAAGATAGACGCGGGTGTTTGATCCAAAGGTGATCATGCCGCCTGGAGTGCCTGGACAACCTGCCTCAAAGTCACGGGGTCAAAACCGGCAGGTATCTCAATGCGCAGATGGTCATCAATCAGCAAGGCAAGACTCGATGCCTTGTCAACCGTTACGTTCACCGGCACAAAGCGCATCGCTGATGATGCCTCTGGCTTTTCTCCCCGCATGAATATCCCGCGCCAACGTTGGAAAGAACCCAACCCAAGTTGCTGCTGTTCGCAAAACGCTTTCTGGGTCAGACCGCTTTGCTTCCAGGCCTCGATACGGTCAAACCAGCGCTGGCGATTGGCCTGTCTTTTGGTTACGCTTGGATTCATGATGTGCCCTCCATATATCAATGAATGATGGGCTCATCATGGCAACTACACGATAGTTGCGATAGATGTAATTCGCCAGACGGTTACCGATATCTGCTATGAACCAGGTACCGGTGTGAGCCTGGGTTACAGAACAGATTGTTAAGCATTATTTCTATGTGAGTCTGCAGGTATTTCATTTATAAAAGTTTACCAGTACTTGAAAGTTTAACGATTGGGTATCTTCCCAATAGCAATTTAACAGCCATGCAGCAATCGCATCCCAGTACCATCATGGCACAGATCCTGTAAGCGGCGCGCGGTTGAAGCCAATTTCGAGGGTGGGGACATCACTTAGCAAGCTGGTGAGAAATGTGGGCCAGGTGCAAATACCGCATGGAAGCGGGTCAGTTTCAATCCGGGTTAGAGTACGCACCAGGTGATCAATATGTTTTCGTGGTGTCTGTGCGTTCTCTGCAAACAAATAAGGACGCGGCAATCCCGGCTAAGGGAAACGAACCGCGCCCAGATGATTTTATGTTGTTATTCCGATCCTCTTAATTCCACTTGCGTTCGGTGACGCTGTGACAACGTGACTGGCCGCAGTTCCGGTCGTTGGACAGCCCGTTGTGCTTGTCAACGCCTGATTTGTAGTCATTGGCATGACAACCAGCGCAGTCAGGCTCGTATTGTGGGTAGGACCATGGAATAGTACTGCTGATCGTATTGCCATGACATTGTGAGCAACCCGGGTTGGCATGGTGATCACCGGGATAATTCCCATTCGGATCATGACTGAAAGTGGTCGGCGCCCAGCCATTGGTGTTATGGCAGACGTCACACTGTTCAGTTGTCGACAGATGGCCATTCGGCTTGCCGGTCGCACCGCCACCGTTGTTATTGTGGCAGCTGTCGCAGTTACCTGCGGTGCTGCCATCGTGCACCCAGGTGCCGCCTACGAAGGTCGCCGTGGTGTGACAGAAATGGCAATCCAGAGAGGTTGCTATATGCGCAGGAACGGCATCAGCTTTGCCTTTCGCCGTATTACCATCGTGACATGACTCGCAGTTATCCACGATACCGGTGTGATCAAACACGGCACCGACAAAGGTACTGGTGTTATGACACACGCCACAGTCCTGGTTGGTGGCTATATGGGATGACGATTTTCCAGTTGCGAACCCAGCCGCATGGCAGAACGAGCAGTTATCCACGATACCGGTGTGATCAAAGCTGGCCGGCAGGAATCCGGTGGTCTGGTGACAGGCATGGCAATCCTGGTTGGTCGGCACATGGTTGGGCGGGGGTATCTGGCCCGGTGCCGTACTGCCGTTATGGCAGGACGCACAGTTATCTACGATGCCGGTGTGATCGAAATTCGCACCGCTAAAGGTATTGGTGTTATGACAGGCCGAGCAGTCCTGGTTAGGACCAATCGGCACGTGACCCACGGACATGCCAGTTGAGAAGGTACCATTATGGCAGGTTGCACAATTACCGGTAATACCCTGGTGGCTGAATGTGGACGGTTTGAAACTAGCGCCGGCTATATGACAGACATCGCAATCACTGCTGGTGGGTATGTGATTGGCTTTATCAACTTTACCGGTCGCATCGGTACCGTTGTGACAGGAATCACAACGCGCATTTTGCACCTGCGGGCTGTCGTGATCGATAAAACCACCGACGAAAGTCGTAGTGTTATGGCACACGGAACAATCACTGGTGGTAGCAACGTGACCCGGAAATGCATTCTTGCCTGGAATGCCAGGGAAATTGCCGTTGTGGCAGGTATCACAGCGCACGCTTAAAATGTCTGGTCTGCTGTGGTCAACATCCTGAGGTATAAATGCCGCCGTGTTGTGGCAGATCGAGCAATCGCTATTGATACTGGTATGCACCAGGTCATTAGGTTCGCCCACGGCACCAGCCGCTATATTATTTGTACCGCCATTGTGACAGGAAGCGCAATTGCCGGTAATGCCAGTATGGCTGAAGTTGGACGCCGGGCTGAATGCACTGATCGTATGACAGAAGTAGCAATCCTGCGATGTCGGCAGATGCGTGCTTTGTTTGAAACGCACCGGCGGCGTACCCGGCAGGAAGAATGCCGTATGACAGCCTTCACAACCCCGGGGCAGGCCATTGTGGACTGATGTCAGGAAGGTGTTCGAGGTAAAGGTACTGGTCGAATCATGACAGATACTGCACTCGGTATCCGCCGGGATATGATTCGTGATCTTGCCGGGGGCGATGCCTGTGTTATGGCACTGCGCACAATTGTTGGTGTCGATGCCAAAGTGGTTATAGAGGATGCCGGCAAAGGTAGTGAAATCAGTGACCGTATGACAGCTTGAGCAGTCCTCGGCTGTCGGCACATGGTTTAACGGTTTGCCGATCGCGATATTATCGTTATGGCACAGCGCGCAGTTGTTAGTATCGATACCCAGGTGATCAAATGGTGTTGGTACAAATGCCGTGGTGTTATGGCAGACTCCGCAATCTTCGGTGGTTGGCAAATGGTTGACGCCCTTACCGATGCTGATTGAATCATCGTGACAGCTTGCACAGGTAGCCGCTGTTGTCACTTCAGGACTGGTGGCATGATCTAGCACACCGGTAGCAAAGGTACCCGGAGTATGACAGGCGCTGCAATCCTGAATCGGGGTTAAGTGAGTCGATACATTATAGGTAGTTGCCTGCTGGGACGGAATTGTTGCGGGATTTCCATGGCATTCAACGCAATTATCCACCCGCCCTGTATGATCGAATGTCGCATCGGCAAAATTGGTGGTGTTATGACAAACACCGCAATCCTGGCCATTGGTAGCCGGGTGGCCAACCGACATGCCGGGCGCTTTAATGCTGTTGGTGTCGTTATGGCAGGACGAACAGGGCTGTACGCTGGCATCAATCACACCGTGATCGAAGATACCATTCATGCTGAAGCCGGTAGTGCTATGGCATACCTCACAGTCAACATTGACGACCGGGTGACCCGGGATCGGACCTGCGGCAATTGAATCGTTATGGCAACTGTCACAGCGCTTGCCGACCACGTCAGGACCGGTATGGTCAGGGTAGGCTGGCAGAAAACCCCGGGTAGTGTGACAGAAACCGCAATCTGTGGTGGTAGCGATATGATCTTGATCCTGGCCCCTGGCAATGGTGTCGTTATGGCACCCCTGGCAGGCGCGGGTAATACCGCTATGGTCAAAAGTGCCATCCGGATTCAGGTCGAGGAAGGCCGTGGTGTTGTGGCACTCATCGCATTCAGCATTGGTTTCAATGTGGAACGGTGACTTGCCGATTGCCAGTACCCCGTTATGGCATTGGCTACAGGAACCGAAAACTTCCTGGTGATCCACGAATGGGATCTGGTCAAAACCCAGTGGAGAATGACAGGTTTCGCAACTGTTACTGGTCGCCACATGGGTGGCTGTTTTGCCCAGGATCTTCTGACCGCCAGGATCATTAACCGGATCACGATCTAATGCCCCATTGTGACAATTGACACAGTCGGATGACAGACCCGGATGGTTGAAGGGACCCGTAACACGCTCAGGTGCAACCGTGGCGACCACCATTTGTATATCCCGCACACTGGTGATACCACCGCCGGTGACCTTGAGCTGCACCATGTAAACACCGCGGGCATCCGCAGTAAAACTGGGCGTCGCGGTAGTTGGATTCTGCAATACGGCGTTACTGCCATCGGGTTTATAATTGAAAGACCAGTCATAAGTCAGATTTACAGAAGACGTTGCGATGGAATTGGTACCATCCAGCATCGCGATTTCCCCTACCCGGACTGCCACAATCGGGCCGGTTCTGGCCTGTACCGCAGCGGTACCGGCACTAACCTGCGCAAACCCGTCACCTGACGTACTACTGCCACCCCCCCCACAGGCAGTCAACAGCAGCATGAGTACGAAAGTAAAGAAGTAAGCTGTAAAACTACTTATGTGATTTTGAGTCGGCATGGGCGACACTATTATTCATTGGTTTATGAACGATCTGAACATTCCCGGTTTTTTCATGACTGCAGAAATTATAAGCAAACGCACCAAAAATATTTGTGGAATATCCCCAGTTTATTAATGAAACACTCGAGTCTCGAGTTAAACAACGTTTTAACGGCTCCCGGGGTATCTAACTTAAACTCAGGCTGAAAAAGAGTATAGGGCAAACAAACGCCCTTTTTATCACTCTTCAACGGATCATCCACGGGCAATGAAGGGATCTGCGCCCTGCCACCACCACCCCGAAATCTGACCCCATTCCGCACTCACTACCCAACCCTTCGCCCCCGCCCGTACCACTTCCCCCAGGGGACCTTCTCTTCCGCCTGCGGCGGAATTCACCTTGTTCGCAGCGACCCCGCGCATCAGGCCAACCGGAATAATGGCTCTCCCTTTTGGGTCATTGCCATTGGAATGGGGTGAAGGGTTTGATGGTGTCAGCCAAACAGGTCAGCCGGTGGCGCCCGGCTGTCTGGAAGCAGACTCGTTGGAACCGAGGTGTCCTTTCCCCGCAAATGGGCGAGAATCTTCTCAATGACCACCGGGTCTTCGATGCAGGCGAGAGCCTGCCCCGCGAGCGCAGCGAGTGCTCTGGGCATCACTTTCACCGTGCCGCCGCATTCACGGCAAGTCTCGATGTCGATATTTAACACGGGCCTCAGCTGCTTCCACCAGGTCATCGCAGCTCCGGCGTTTCATTGGAGCTCTCGGATCGGCGGAGTAGCAAACACTCAGAGGAATGACTGCTCTTCACTGCTTTTCAGACGTTCCAGCAGTTAGCACGAATGGCGACAAAGGGTCGGTTTCTGCCCATTGGTAATATTATGTCTCGGTAGCGCTAGCCGATGGGCGGTGACCGGCCAGAGGACTAAACCGCTCTTCGCGCGGTAGGGGGTGCACCATTTGAGTGTATCAGTGCATTGACCGTCTGTTTCCTATGTTGAGGGTAGAGGCATGTCGCCTCGACTCACGACAAAGGAGCAGACCAATGACACACGCGACCCAACACATCAGCCCGCTGCGCAAACGTATGCTCGATGACATGACGTTGCGTAAGCTCTCACCCCAGACCCAGGCAGCCTACCTCCGCGCGGTCAAGCACTTCACGCGCTTTCTTGAACGGGCCCCCGATACGGCCAGTGCTGAGGACCTGAGACAGTATCAGCTGCACCTGGTCGAGCAGGGGATCTCGAGTGGTAATCTGAACGCCACCATCACCGGACTGAAGTTTTTCTTCGAGACGACCCTTGGGCGCCGCGAGGCCATGACGAAGATGAGCCACGTCTACGAGCCGCGCAAGTTGCCCGTCATCTTGAGTCTCGAGGAGGTGACCCGCCTGCTACAGTCAGCCGGTGGCCCCAAGTACCAGGCGGCCCTGGGGGTGGCCTACGTTGCAGGCCTGCGTGCCAACGAGGTCGTTCACCTCACCACCGGTGACATCGACAGCGAGCGTAGGGTCATTCGCGTCGAGCAGGGCAAGGGCAAACGGGATCGCTACGCGATGCTCTCACCCGCGTTGCTCGCACTGTTACGCGCCTGGTGGCGCCATGCCCGCACACAACGACAACTCCTGCCGGGCGGCTGGTTGTTTCCGGGACAGAACCCCGTGAACCCCTTATCGACCCGGCAGCTCAACCGCGCCTTCCATCTGGCTCGCAAGGCCGCCAAGATCGACAAGGCCGTGTCACTGCATTCCCTCAGACACTATGTACCCTTCTTGACTATGTCGGGTAACGTGAAAACCTTTGCAGACATGCTCCACAATTATAGATTATGTCATGCAGAGACCGATCCGAATACCCGACATAGTTTTCCCGTCTAGAGACTGTTGAGGAAGCTCAGTAGCCGATCGCCCGGTTGATAACGGCCCGGCTTGCGCTGCGGTGATATCGTCTTAGCGAGGGCCTGCTCTTTCATCGCCAGTGTTGCCTCCAGATAAATCTGCGTCGTCTCGACTGATTCATGTCCGAGCCACAGTGCAATCACAGACCGATCAACACCTGCTTGCAGCAGATCCATGGCCATGGTGTGACGGCTATGTAGTCGGCTACTTAGCCGGCACTATCTGGCCTACCGGACTATGTAGGGTGACGTGGACGGCTCTGTGGAACTCGTCGAGAATTACCGATTGCATGGTGCACAGACACAACCAGCCACCCTACATAGTTTTCCTGGCGCTAGAGGCTGTTGAGGAAACTCAGTAGCCGATCGCCCGGTCGGAAGCGCCCCGGGCTTCCCTGCGGCGGTATAGTTCTGGCGAGTGCTTGCTCTTTCATAGCGAGTGTGGCCTCGAGATAAATTTGCGTGGTCTCAACGCTTTCATGACCTAACCACAGCGCAATGACGGCGCGGTCCACGCCCGCCTGCAACATCTCCAGGGCCATGGTGTGTCGAAGCACATGGACGGTGACCCGCTTGCCCGTGAGCGAGGGACACGCTCTGGCCGCGGTCGCAGCATGCTTGTTGAGCATGTATTTCACCCCATGAACACTCAGACGCTCGCCCTTGGCGTTCGGAAATAGCAGGTGTCTATCGCCCTTTGAGGGTTCACGCAACCACGCCTTGAGCACAGCGACCGTTGGTTTCGCTAATGGCGTGCAGCGCTCCTTGCGGCCTTTGCCGATTATACAAACGTGCGCGCCCGTTTCGAGTACAAGGTCTTCGCGTGTGGTCCCGGTGATCTCCGACAAACGCAGACCGGTTTGCACCGCCATCAGGATAAATGCATGGTCGCGCCGTCCGTACCAGGTGCGGCGATCCGGAGCGGCGAGCAAGGCATCGACTTCCGCGCGCGTGAGGAACCGTACCAGGGTGCGGGTGAAACGCTTGCTGGGGATGGCGAGCACGCGCTGAATCTGTGCCGAGTGAGTCGGGAGCTCGAAGGCGATGTAGCGAAAGAAGGAGTGAATGGCGGTGAGGCGCAGATTACGGCTGCGAACGCTCAGCCCGCGTTGCTTCTCGAGGTGATCGAGAAACGCCACGATCAGCGGCGCATCGATCTCCTCGAACACCAGCGCGGACGGCGGCTTGTGTAGACGCTGCTGCGTGAACTTCAGGAACATGCGGAAGGTATCGCGATAGGAACAGATCGTGTGGGAGCTCACCCGGCGCTCTTGCATCAGACGCTGCATGAAGAAACGCTCCAGAAGGGGAGCCAAGCTGGTAGCGGCGGTCATGGCTGCTGCTCCCAGCGCTGTTCGAGCCGCGACATCGCCTCGCGCATTAGCTCCGGCGAGGCGCTCAAGTACCATTGTGTATCGGCGACGTGCACATGGCCGAGGAATGCGCTCAAAAGGGGCAGGCAGCGCTCAGGTTCTTGATTGGATCGGTACCAGTTAACCAGCGTGGTGGTTGCAAATCGATGTCTCAGATCGTGGAGACGCGGTCCATGGCTATCCGAAGCACCTCGCACACCGATCTGTCGGGACGCGGCATAGAACGCCCGGTGGATTTGTCCGCTATCGAGCCGATTGCCCCAGCTGGAGACGAACAAATAAGAGGACACGGGTCGCCCTGTCCAATGGCGCTGGCGTCGAGCGATGTAGTCTGCGAGGACTTTGCAGGTCGAAGCATGCAAGGGCACCAATCGGTCTTTACCGAACTTGGCGCCGCGGATCGTTAACACCCCAGCGTTCAGATCGACATCTTGAAGCCTGAGATTACGTGCTTCACCCAGCCGTAAACCCGAGACGCTGAGTAGCCCGAACAAACAATAGTAAACCCACGGCAACAATGCGCAGCGCTTGCGGTGGCGTGGCGAGAGTGGCATGTGGAGCGTGGCACGCAGTAACTGCTGAATCTCCTGGTCAGAGTACAGGTAGGGTCGCGCGCGCTTGGGTCGGAACGGCAACACCCCCGCAGGGGGAATCTGAGTCCGCGGGTCGGTGGCGCTTCGATAGCGCGCAAATAGACGCACGAAGCTCAATCGCTGTGCCGCCCGCGTATCGGATTGTCCGCCCGAGGGTTGTTTGGCCCAGGTAAGTGCCAATCGCAGCGTGATGTAGGAGGCGCGGTGCTGCTCCAGGAAGCTGACGAAATCAAGCAGTACTGGACCAGCGCGCTGTAGCTTGAATCCGAGGCTGCGCCGCATGGCCAGATACTCCTGGACGGCTTGTCGCAGGGTATTCATCGCACACCTCCCGGCCACGGCAAGGCGAGTGTGCGCAGTGCCTCGAGATCCACCTTGGTGTAGATCTTCGTCGTCTCGGGGCTTTTATGGCCTAACAGTTCGCCGATCTGCGCGAGGGAGGCGCCTTGACGCAACATCTGCGTGGCCAGTCCATGGCGAAACTGATGGGCCCCGGTGGTGGGCGCCTCGATTCCGGCACGCAGGAGTGCATGCCGAACAATCGATCCGACAGCACATTGGGTCTCAAAGCCGCGAACGGGGGCTCTGGCGCGCAAGAACACCCGACGACTAGTAGAGCGGGGTCGTCCATGGCGCAGATAGGCCACGATCGCCTCGCCCACATCCTTCGGCAAGGGGAGTTGGATCCGGCGACCACTCTTGCCGTGTACGCTCAAACACCCGGCCTTCCAGTCTATGTCCTCGAGTTCCAGGAAGGCCACTTCCCCGGAACGCAAGCCCAGGCGGGCGAGCAGCAGCAGGATCGCGTAGTCGCGTCGCCCAACTGCAGTACGGCGATCGATTCGACTCAGCACTCGGCGTACTTGATCGGGTGCAATCCCTCGGGGAATCGAGGGCATCGACCAGTTCGCCACGCACGGGACGACCGCAGCCAAATCTAATCGGATCTCTCCGCGGTAGCGTGCGTACCGCAAAAACGAGCGCAGCGCCGTCGTCAGGAGCTTCGCTCGCTTTAGGTGCAGCTGCCGCGCCTGTCGTTGGACGAACCCGACAACATCCGTCGCACGCAGACTCGACAACTTCACAGGCCCAGAGCCGAAACGGTCTTTGAGGAACTGGCCAATGAACGGCACGTAGTTGACGATCGTCGCCTCCGCCAGAACTCGCTCCTCGCGCAAGTATTGCTCGTATGCCTGCACGCACTGTTCGGCCGGCGTGCGTTGACGTGTGGGCACCTTTTCGGCGGGAATCACCCTCTCGCAGCGGAGAAACTCGATGAAATGACCGAGCGCGGCTGCATCCCCCTGGTTCGGTCGACGCCGCCGATGCCGAAATCTTAAAAACCGCGCCGGGTGTTCCGACGTGATGCGGTGGGACGGAACTTCCGTCTGTTTGATCCACCGGCTAAAGCACGCAGCGAGCATAACTTGCCGGTGAATATATCGCTGGGCGTATCCCTGCCGACTCAATGACTCCGCGAACGGGCCCAGGTATGCCGCCAGAGGCCCTTCTGGGACTCGCGATAAAACCAAGTGATCGTTGATGACGTACTGCACGGTGGACTCCTTCCCCTGTACGGGGCGGATGGAAGGAGCCAAGACTATGTCGCGTCCGTCGTCCGCGTTCAGCAGAAAAAATAGGTTCCGAAAGGAAGTGCGCTACATAGTCCGGTAGGCCAGATAGTGCCTCAAACGGTGGACAGTGACACGCTTGTGTTTCGGTGAAGGACACACTTTGGAGGCGGTCATGCGATGCTTGTTCAGCAGGTACTGCACGCCATGGACACTGAGCCGTTTCCGTCTGGCGTTGGGAAACAGCACACCAACGTCACCGCGTTGTGGCTCTCGCAGCCAGGCTTTTAACACGGTGCGTGTGGATTTGGCCAGGGGTACGCAGCGTTCTTTACGCCCCTTGCCGATTACCCGCACGTAAGCACCGGCGCCTAAGATAAAGTCCTCACGTTTGAGCCCGGTCATCTCGGATAAACGCAGGCCCGTCTGCACGGCAGTCAGAATGAACGCATGGTCGCGCCACCCATACCAAGTGTTGCGATCCGGGACGGCGAGCAAAGCATCGACCTCCGGGCGGGTGAGAAAGCTGACCAAGGTGCGGGCGAAGCGCTTGCTGGGGATAGCGAGCACCCGCTGGATCTGTGCAGAATGCTCTGGCAGTTCGAAGGCCGCGTAACGAAAGAAGGAATGAATGGCAGTGAGCCGTAAATTACGATTGCGGACGGTTAAGCCTCGCTGCTTCTCCAGTTCATCTAAAAATGCCACAATCAGCGGAGCATCGATCTGTTCGACGTTCAGGCGTGACGGCCGCTGATGCAAGTGCTGTTGTGCGAATGTCAGGAATTGACGGAAGGTGTCTCGATAGGAGCTGCTGGTGTGAGGGCTGGCCTCGCGCTGCAGCATCAAGCGCTGTGTAAAGAAACGCTCTAACAGGGGAGCCAAGCTGGTGGCGGTGATAATGGCCGCTCCTCCCAGCACCGCTCAAGGCGGCACATTGCTTCATGCATGAGCTCGGGAGAGCCCTCCAAGTACGACTGAGTATCAGCAATGTGAACATGGCCGAGGTATGCGGACAAGAGGGGCAGGCGACGCTCGGGATCCTGATCGGACCGATACCAGTTCACCAACGTGTTGGCTGCAAATCGGTGTCTTAGGTCATGCAGACGTGGTCCGTGATGGTCCGTCGCACCGCGTAGACCGATCTGCCGGGATAGCGCATAGAAGGCACGGTGGATCTGTCCACTGTCGAGGCGATTTCCCCAGCTCGAGACAAACAAGTAGGACGACACCGGCCGCTCTGCCGAATGGTGCTCGCGTCTGGCTATGTAGTCTGCCAACACCTTGCAGGTCGAGGCGTGCAATGGCACCAAGCGAGTCTTACCGAACTTGGCGTTGCGGACCGTCAATACCGCAGCCTCAAGGTCGACATCTTGCAGCTCGAGATTACGTGCTTCGCCGAGACGCAGTCCAGAGACACTCAGCAGGCCGAACAAGCAATGGTAGACCCAGGACCGCAATGCACCGCTTTGGTAGCGGTGCGGCATTTTGAGCGCGGCGTCTAATAAGCTTTTGATCTCTGCATCCGAGTACAGATAAGGTCGCGCCCGCTTGGGTTGGAAAGGTAACAGACCTGGTGATGGAATCTGCGTGCGTGGATCGCTCGCACTGCGATAACGGGCAAATCCGCGGACGAAACTCAGTCGCTGTGCCCAATGCGCGGCTTGAACGTTCGTAGGCTGCCGCGCCCAGGCAAGCGCCAACGCCTGAGTGACGTAGGTCGCGCGGTGCTGCTCCATAAAACCAGCTAAATCAAGCAATGCTTTGCCTGCTTCCTGCAATTTGAAACCTAGCCCAACTTCGCCGATTCGACGTTGATTTTGCCCAATTTCATATTGGGTAGCCGGATAAGTTTCTAATTGCAAAGGAGGTGGGCGAGCAAAACCCGCTGTAGTGCCGACCTTGCCTATTGAGTTAAGGCTGATTTCCACTGACACTTTCCGCATGTTCCTGCGGGCCAAAAAGCGTTTCAAAGACGGCAAAGAACACCGCTACTGGAGTATTGTCGAGAACCGTCGTGTCGCCGGTGATCGGGTTGTCCAACGACAGGTGCTCTATCTGGGTGAAATCAATGACAGCCAGAAAGCCGCCTGGTGTCGGAGTATCGAGGTATTTCGAGATGATGAGGTTCAGTCCAAGCAGATTGCGATCTTTCCAGAAGATCGCGAAGCCCCGGCACTCGATTGCGATATCGTTCAAGTTAAGCTAAGTGGCTTACAACTGAAACGGCCCCGCCAGTGGGGTGGCTGTTGGTTAACCCTTCATCTTTGGGATCGACTGCAGCTGGATCGGTTCTGGAATCCGAAACTGCGTGCGAGTCGCAAAGGGACGCGCTGGCTGAATGTCTTGAAGACACTGGTGTGTTATCGGCTGATTGATCCTGGCAGTGAATGGCGTTTGCACCGTCACTGGTATGAAGCCAGTGCGATCGGTGATTTGTTGGGTGAAGATTTTGGCTTGGCGGAAAGCCACAAGCTGTATCGTTGTCTGGATAAGCTTTTGGTGCACGAGGCGGGGTTATTCTCTTATCTGCAGACGCGTTGGCATGAACTGTTTAACGCCCGGTTTGATGTGTTGCTGTACGATCTGACCAGTACCTACTTCGAATCGGATCCACCGGCGGGCGGTAAACGCCGGCACGGTTATAGTCGAGACAAACGGCCGGATTGTGTTCAAGTCGTCATCGGGCTGATCGTGACACCGGATGGTTTTCCGCTGGCCTATGAAGTGCTGCCGGGCAATACCAGTGACAGGACGACGTTAGAAGATTTCCTTGAGAAGATCGAAACCCAGTACGGCAAGGCCAATCGGGTTTGGGTGATGGATCGGGGTATCCCTACCGAAGAGAGCCTGGCGAAGATGCGTCAGACCGAAAGTCCAGTCCATTACCTGGTGGGAACCCCAAAGGGGCGATTGAGCAAACTGGAAAAACGTTTTCTCGGGATGAGCTGGGAACAGGTGCGTGAATCGGTGGATGTCAAACTGCTCGATGAAGATGGAGAACTCTACATCCTGGCGCGCAGCCAGGGACGCGTGCAAAAAGAACGCGCCATGCGCCGCCGACGTCTGAAGAAACTCTGGAAACGGTTACATGAATTGCAGCAACAAACATTGACTCGCGATCAGTTGCTGCTCAAATTGGGCGCAGCCAAGAAAGAGGCGGGCCGCGCTTACGGCTTGGTGAGTATCGCGCTGCCCGATAAAGATCAGCCCGTCAATGCACAGACGTTGACCTTCGTCTTGAACAAGAATAAGTTCCGCCAAGTCCGGCGTCGTGAAGGCCACTACTTATTGCGCTCCAATCTCAGCGGTGAAGATCCTGCCACCCTCTGGGAATATTACATCCAGCTCACTGAAATTGAGCAGGCCTTCAAAGAGCTAAAAAGTGATCTGTCCATTCGTCCCATCTATCATCAGCGCGATGACCGGATCGAAGCGCATATCTTCGTGGCCTTTTTGGCCTACTGCCTTCAGGTGACATTACAACAACGGTTGCGTGCATTGGCACCCGGGCTGACGCCAAGAGCCGTATTGGGAAAGTTTTCCGTGATGCAGATGATTGATGTCCATCTGCCCACAACTGACGGACACCAGCTGATCTTGTCACGCTATACCGAACCTGACAAAGACCAGCAACTACTGCTGCAACAACTCAAACTGCAACTGCCACCTCAGCCACCACCGAGGATCTGTTCCACACAGGACGCCCAGCACGCCGTCAGAGCAACCCCGTTGTAGTGCCGACCTTTGGCTTTCGGCTACACAGAATCAATCGGTTATTGCATTCTTCACGCCGAATCGGCGAAGTCGGGCTAGATTACGTCGCATGCTCAGATACTCTTGAACGGCCTGACGAAGTGTGTTCATTGCTCACCTCCCGGCCACGGTAGAGCCAGCGTACGCAACGCCTCCAGACCGACCTTGGTATAGATCTTAGTCGTCTGAGGATGACGATGCCCCAATACGTCACCAATCTCACCGAGCGAGGCGCCTTGGCGTAACATCTCGGTGGCCAGTCCATGGCGAAACTGGTGTGCTCCATACGTAGCTGCCTTGATGCCGGCACGCTTGAGCGAATGACGAACGATAGATCCAACACCACTGGCACCTCGAAAACCGCGGATAGGCGCTTTGGCACGAAGAAATACTCGCCGACTGGTGCTGGATGGCCGTCCATCCCGCAGATAGGCGGCGATCGCTTTACCCACCTCGCGGGTTAATGGCAACTCGTTACTGAGGCTGCTCCTGCCGCGCACACTCAATGTTCCGGTGTTCCAATCGATGTTATCGAGTTCGAGAAATACCACTTCGCTCGAACGCAATCCCAGTCGTGCAAGCAGCAGCAAAATAGCATGGTCGCGACGCCCCATTGCGGTTCGCCGATCAATGCTGGCCAATAACTGATGGACTTGGTCGGCCGAAATTGCACGGGGGATCGATGGCATCGACCAGTTCGCCACAATGGGAACAGCAGCGGCCAGATCCAGCGCGAGCTCACCGCGATAACGAACATACTTCAGGAAAGAGCGTAACGCAGTGGTCATGAGCTTCGCTTGCTTCCTGCGTAAAGGTGGTGCTTGTCGCTGTACAAAGCTCACGACATCGCGGGCACACAGGCGTGAGAGGATGACTGGGCCGTCTCCGAAGCAATCCTTCAGAAAACTTAGGATGAAGGGCACGTAGTTGAGAATCGTTGCTTAGGCCAAGACTTGTGCTTTACGCACGTGTTGCTCGTACGCCTGTGCAAAGCGCTCCGCCGGGGTAAGTCGACGAACTGATACCTTCTTGGCGGGAACCACTCCCTCACCGCGTAGGAAGTCAATGAGGTGCCGCAGCGCAGCAGTATCGCCTCGGCAAAGCTGTACGTGCCAAGCGCGATCTCGTAAATACCGGCTTGAATGGTCAGAGGCAATGCAGCGTACGTCGACCCCCTTTTGCTCAAGCCATCGACTAAAGCCGGCGGCCAGACGAACCTGCCGGCGAATCGAATAAAGAGCATATCCCTGGGCGCTGAAGGACTCTGCGAATGAGCTGATATGTGCCGCAAGAGGACCCTCTGGCGCTCGCGAGAGCACGACTTGGTCATTGATAACACACTTCATGGTGGGCTCCTCCCCGTACAGGGGGCTGATGGAAGGAGTCCGGACTATATCGCTATTGCTTCGCGCGTTTGCCGAGGAAATCAGGGTGACATTACATTACAAGACATAGTCAAGAAGGGTACATAGTGTCTGAGGGAATGCAGTGACACGGCCTTGTCGATCCTGGCGGCCTTGCACGCCAGATGGAAGGCGCGGTTGAGCTGCCGGGTCGATAAGGGGTTCACGGGGTTCTGTCCCGGAAACAACCAGCCGCCCGGCAGGAGTTGTCGTTGTGTGCGGGCATGGCGCCACCAGGCGCGTAACAGTTCGAGCAAGGCGGGCGAGAGCATCGCGTAGCGATCCCGTTTGCCCTTGCCCTGCTCGACGCGAATGACCCTACGCTCGCTGTCGATGTCACCGGTGGTAAGGTGAACGACCTCGTTGGCACGCAGGCCTGCACCGTAGGCCACCCCCAGGGCAGCCTGGTACTTGGGGCCACCGGCTGACTGCAGCAGGCGGGTCACCTCCTCGAGACTCAAGATGACGGGCAACTTGCGCGGCTCGTAGACGTGGCTCATCTTCGTCATGGCCTCGGGGCGCCCAAGGGTCGTCTCGAAGAAAAACTTCAGTCCGGTGATGGTGGCGTTCAGATTACCACTCGAGATCCCCTGCTCGACCAGGTGCAGCTGATACTGTCTCAGGTCCTCAGCACTGGCCGTATCGGGGGCCCGTTCAAGAAAGCGCGTGAAGTGCTTGACCGCGCGGATGTAGGCTGCCTGGGTCTGGGGTGAGAGCTTACGCAACGTCATGTCATCGAGCATACGTTTGCGCAGCGGGCTGATGTGTTGGGTCGCGTGTGTCATTGGTCTGCTCCTTTGTCGTGAGTCGAGGCGACATGCCTCTACCCTCAACATAGGAAACAGACGGTCAATGCACTGATACACTCAAATGGTGCACCCCCTACCGCGCGAAGAGCGGTTTAGTCCCCTGGCCGTTAGAAGTCATAGCGGTAGCCGAGGCTCAGGAAGTATGACGAGGTATCGCTACTGTCCTCATCCAGCTGCTGGGATGACCATTCAGCTCCGGCTTCGCCTTCAAAGCGGTAGCGTTTGCGCCAACGGTATTCAGTTCGAAACGACGGTGCTTTAATCCACTGGGTGGTGCCGTCATCATTGTCACGGTAGTCAAGTCGAAAGCGAGGATTCAGCCGCCATTGATGGTTAACGGGGTAGCGTGTGTTCAGCGTTCCGCTTACTGTGTTCGCATTGTCTCCGTCCGCATAACGTAACCCCATGATACTGATATCGCCAGGTTTGATCAGGCTGCTGCCGATGAACTGTACGCTGTAGAAATATTCCCATCCCGTGCCCGGTACCGCTTCGATTCCTCCGGAAGCCGATGTGTCGGAGAGGGTCGTCGCGGTGACGTCGCCACCGACCTGGAAATGTTCCGTGAAGGGGTGAGATACACCGGCGGTCAGCGTTTTCACGGAAGCGGTTCGGTCTTCCGCCAGGGTTCTTATCTCACTGTCGGAGAACAAGTCGCGCAGCTCGTTAATCGAGCTGACCGTTTGGCTCTGCAGTGCGTTGGTGGTGGTCAGAACAGGACTGTTGCGGTAATCGAAGCTGGCGTTGATGGTCGTTTGCGTCGGCAAGATCCAGGTACCCAGCAAGATGAATGTGTTGAGATCTTCATAGGAGATGTCGTAGTCCACGAAGGTGAGCAGAGAACGGCTGGGGTCGAAGTAGCGTACTTCGCCCCCTATGCCGCGGCGGTCCAGGATGCCATCGGCATTTTGCTCGATGATGAAGGTATTGAAGTCCCAGGCATCTGCGAAAGTCCCCCAGTCAATGCTCAGACCATACAGCCTCCGACCCGTCTCGACCCTGTTATCCGTGTTTGCAACCGGAAAGCCCGCTACGCCGTTAAGTGTCATCCAGTCAGTCAGCTTGTAGCCCAGCAGCAGCCCGTCAAAACGCCCCAGCACGCCTCCTGAGTTGCGCGATTGCCGCCCAAGCCTGAATGAGACACCTCGATTGCGGTCAGCTCCATCAAGGTAAAGTGTGGAGACACTAGTCTCGCTGCCCGAGCCATCGCCCAGGGAGTCATATGCGTAAGAGCCGCTCAGCCGCGCCTGAAAGTCGTACCGCTCGCCGCGTCTTCTGGCCGTAACATCGATATCATTCGCTAGTGTCGATGCATCAACATCACTCCCATCTGCGTCTGTTACGCTTATCGCTCGCTGGTAAAAATGGGAAATCCCCCCAAATACGTCCCATGCGTGCGCCGTTTGCATTGATTTGGCCTTGGGCCTTGGCGTTGGTGTTTTGCGCGCGGTCATCAGTCCCGCGAGTCGCTGTCGCACGCGGTCGGCGCCCTCACCCTCCGGATACAAGCTCAAATATCTTTCGTATTCCTTCTTGGCGTGTGCAAGCTGTCCCCTGCGTTCCCGGGCGAGCCCAAGATATTCCAGTGCATCCTGTTGATATGGGTTGCCCGAATACTGCAGGATTTTGGTGTAAAGCTGAACAGCTCGGGCATAATCCCCGTTGGCAACTGCTTGCCGAGCCTCTTCCATAAGCCCCTCAAGGCGTTCACTAGACATCTCTGGAAGCGGCATAGGATTGTCTGCAGCCTGCGCTTTCGCCGGCGCAGCCAATGTGGATGGTAGCTGTGTCGACGTGGGAGGTTGGGGGATCGGTGGTGGCGTCAGCAGCGAGATATCTGGAACCGTTACCTCTGGTTCCCGTGCCGGCATGGATGCCGCAGGTGTCTCCGGTGCCTTAGGTTTAGGCGTAGGCTGTGCCTTCTGCACTTTGATGGTCTCGCCACGTTCATTCAGCGCCGTGGCGATTTCCTGCGTTGTTGCAAACGTCACCCAGGCTCGTGGGAAGCGGGTCTTGATCTGCTGCAGGACCTCCATGGCTGCCTTTCGGGTCGGAAAGAAGCCCAACCGAAGTCGGTACCAGACCGCGCCCTCGATCTCAAACCTAGTGGTGTAGGGGATATAAAGACCCGGCTTCTCGAGCTCACTCAATGTAGGAATCGGGAGTGGCTCAATCGAAGATTCAAGGTTTAATACAAAGGGTGTTTCCGGGCCGAACGCAGGGACCGGCCTCGAGGCCGTGTCCAGATCCTTGCCAGCACGCGGTTGTTCAGAAGTACGCTCGGCGGGCGATGCCTTCGCTGCGGGCGATATGGAAATGTAGACGTTACGCGGATCAGCGCTTTGTCGAACTTTGTAGTTCACGGGGTGTGCAAACCGTACCGTCAAGGTTCCGCGATCTGCTGTTGACGCTTCGTAAGTTACGTCGAGCAGGGGAATGCGTCCGGTGGACGCCGCGGTAACAGTCTGGTCCGTGCCCGCCTCAAAGGGCCCTCGGGCGGGGAGCACCCGACGGAGTTGTATGACCAGTTCGTCACTGGCGGTCAGGGGCGCATGGTTAATGTACTGCAGCGGCACACTGAAGTTGACTCTTATCTCGGGTGGGTCAGAATCGTGAACAAGCTCAATGGTATCGACCACACCTCCCTGTGCATGCAATGAGGTCAGTACGAGGACGGCTATGACGAACCATAGTCCGATTCTTCGCAACACGCCGCTTAGGCCTGACTGGTTGGTTTCCAGATCCATCTGCACGTCTGTATCAAGAAGTTGGGCTCGTTAGGGACTAGACGATGTGACTCAGTTCCGACGTAAGCGCAGTTAGTTGGATGCGGCGTTTTCTGAGAACACGTTTCGCTCTTAAGAACTACACCTGTTAGGGATGCAGTTATTGCGGGGACTCCACGATAACAGTCAGGTGGCGATAGTCGGTGCCAGGAACTACCTCATAGATGACTGGCCTGCTGAAAAAAAGCGTGAGATACGGGCCTCCGTCGATATCACCCTCATAGAGAACCTCCATTAGGCCAACCATATCAGCGCGATCGGGACGGACTCCCTCACGACTGAATACCGCATCTTTATCCGAGGTTGGAACGCGGACAGGTTTGAGTCTTATGCGGAGTTCGTTACCACTGTCCTGTGGGAAATGCGACAGATAGCGGAAAGGGAAAGTCAGGCTGACGTGAATGGTCGGGCTACCGTTGTCAGACGTCACATAGACCTCATCGAGAATCTTGTCCCGCACAGGCTGGGCAGGCAGCGTGAACACTACCAGCACTAGTAGTGCGAGCGCTAAGAGTCGAAGTAAAAATCGTCTTCGGATTGGCGGAGCCATTGTTGTTTCTCTCTTCATATGCCTAATCAAAAGCCACCGCCACTGACACGATGTTGGCCGTTGCGAGTCGTCTTGATAGTCGTCATTGTGCTGTTTGTATAGATGTGGCAGCTGCCAGAACAATCCCGCAGTTCGCTCACCGTGTACGTGGCGTCCGGGTTCTCGTATTTCTTGTGTGGTCCTGATTTGTAATCGTTAGCGTGACAGCCGGCACAGGCGGGCTGGTAGGCTGGCGCCGACCAGGTAACGGTCTGCGCATTGCTCTTGTGACAGGCTGTGCACAATAAGTTGCCACGGTGGTCACCCGGGTAGCCGGCCGAACTGTGCCGGAAGATCAGTGGCGTCCAGTTATTGGTGCTATGACAGGTGTCGCATTGCAAACTCGTGACAAAGTGTCCACTCGATTTGCCTGTTGCCTGTGTGCCGTTATGGCAACTCGAACAGGATCCGGTCACGCTGTTATGATTGAAGTGTGCCGGAATCCAGGCACGAGTCGTGTGGCAGACATCACATTGTGCCGAGGTCTGAATGTGCTGAGCGTTCTTGCCGGTGGCCGTCGATCCGTTGTGGCAGCTGCTACAGGTTCCAGGCGAAACGCCGCCGTGATCGAAGACGGCGCCTGACCAGCTGTTGGTGGTGTGGCAGTCATCGCAGGTGTTGCCGCTGGTGATGTGGTTGTTCGACTTGCCGGTGGCGGTGGTGCCGTTGTGGCAGGCGAAGCAGGTGCCGGTGGCACTGCTGTGATCGAATCTTACCGAGGTCCAGGACGCGGTCGTATGGCAATCGTCACAGGTATTCCCGCTCGTAATGTGGTTGGCAGACCGGCCTTCGGCAACATTGCCGTTGTGACAACTTGCACAGGTACCGACTACCGCAGTATGGTCAACCCGCGTAACGACCTTCCATGGGAGGGTATTGTGACAATCGGCGCAGTTGTCCGTGGTTCTGAAATGATTAACCGGCTTCTTGCTAGCTGGTATTCGCGAAGCAAGTGTGTGGCAGGCAACACAACGGTTTGGCGTTCCCTTGAATATGCCGTTTAGATGACAATCCTCGCACTGGGCTTTGACGTGACTGCCAATCAGAGGGAATCCCGTGTGAAAGTGGTCGAAGTTGCTGGTAGCGGCCGAGCGCGCATAGGCATTGCCCGCCAGGCACGCGACGACAGCGGTGTAAACCCGTCTCGTGTAGCCAGTATGTTTCCAACCACTTTGCGTCATCTTCCGAGACTCACCTCCGTGAACGATTCCGTGTTATGGCAGCGATCACAGTTGCGCCCAAAGCGACCGGAGTGCACGTCATCGCCGCGGTGGCAGCTGTCACACACCTTGGTTTGTTTTACGGCATTTATTGTGGGAGCCGTATGGCAAGCGTCACAAGTTAGTTCATCATGGGCTCCGTCGAGTGAGAAGCCGGTTTGTTTGTCATGATCAAAGAGCCATAGACCCCAGGCATTCGGGTTGTGACATTGCTCGCATTTGGGGCCAAGTGTGCCTTTGTGCGTGTCGTCTCGCCCGTGACAGCCGGCGCATAAGATCGCAGCATGCTTAAACTCGCCCGACATGTGACACTCCTCGCAAGGCATGGTGGAATGCATGCCAAGTAGAGGGAATCGGGTCAAGTCGTGATCAAACGCGACTTCTACTACCCAGCCCCGCTCGTTGTGACAACGTTCGCAGGTGCGGCCTTCTTGCCCTTTGTGTACATCATCTGTTTGATGGCAGGTGGTACAAACGGCCTCCAATTTATCGTCGTAGGTGTTGCCGCGGTGGCACAGACTGCACGCAACCTCCACGTGCGCGCCTATCAAGGGGAAATCTGTCTCATTGCCATGATCGAATTTCGCGTGCGACCAGTCCTCAGAATCATGGCAGGTGTCGCATTGCCTGCCATGCCGCCCGTGGTGGTCATCGTCATTTTGGTGACAGGCATAACAGTCTGACTTCGGCGTTTTCTTTTCGACAGACTCGTCATGGCAGTCGTCGCAGTTGATCTTGCCGTGTCGACCCCGAAGTGGGAAATCGGTGTTCTTGCCGTGGTCAAATCTTGACTTATCCCATGCCTGTGGCGAGTGGCAGGACTCACACTTGCTGCCACGCCGGCCTTTGTGAACGTCATTAAGTCGATGGCACGAGATACATCCACTTGGTGTATGCTCATAACGCTCATTGGGGTGGCAAATGTCACACGAAACCTCCTCGTGTTTTCCTTGCAGGGGAAAGTCGGTCTTATCATGATCGTACTCGGCATCTCCCCATACTGCGGTGTTATGGCAGTCGTTGCATTGTTCGCCCAATCGGTCCTGATGGGAATCGTCATCCTCGTGGCAGGAATGACATGCACTCGGCGCCTCTGCATACGCCTTGCCGCGATCATGGCAGCTGTCACAGGAAGTCTTGAGATGGGCGTGCTCTAGCGTGAAGTCGGTAGTATCGTGATCAAAGCTTTCCCTGTTGAGCTTAACTACATCCGCGTCGCGGCCTTCATGTTCGGTATGACACGTTTTGCATTCGGATCCAGTGACGGAATTACTCTTTCCATGGAAGCCTTCGCGTTTGTCAATATCCGCCGCGATCTCTTCGTGGCAGGCCAGGCACAGCTCAGTTTGGCTTGCTTTGCTAAAGCGCGCATGACATTTCGAACACTCGATCTCGTACTTGGCATGCTCTTGGATCACGGGCCCCGGCATGATCAACGTTTCCCAGGGTGCCGGCCGCGCGCAGGTGCTGAACAGTAAACCCGTTGCCATCCCCGTCACCGCCAAGAGTTTTGCCGTTTGTACCATGCCGAGTCATACCTCGATGTTCAGTACATATGTACGGCAAAGACATGAACGAACCCTGATACAATAAGCATGAGAAATAGCGGAAAATGCAGGATGTGCCAAAGCGCGAACAGGCGTTCATAAAGGTGAAATTCAGCGACCTTTCGAACACTTGCCAAGTGGGCTCCGATGTACCAAATCAGATAACGTTTCAGTCGACGCCGTGCACGAGGGTCTAGCGTCGTTCCATGCCGCAACCCAGCGCTGAGTGCGCGACGGAGCGAAAAGTAGGTCCACCAGGTATTAAGCGCTATCGTAAAACAACGTCTCGTGCCGGACGCTATGCTTGTGGGTGGGGCTTCAATATGGTGTTCAAAGGATTCCAGTCTATCCAGAATCCGCGGGGCAAACTGAAGTCTCGGGGCCAGTGCTTCCTTGATGCGCGAGGCGTCGCTCTTTAATTCCTGTAATGTTGCCCTGTTTCCATAAAGTCCATGGTGAAGCTTGCTGTAGAAGTAGCGACCAATTAAGCCGCTTATGGCAACAAGGAGCATGCACGTTAGTGCAACGTTGCTGTTGAGGGATCCCAGGTGGAACCCAGAGTGAAACAGGATGCACACCGGACCCAGCACACCAAATAGCATATGTACTCGGAACCAGTACCTTATCGCTCCCAAGTGGCGCATGAAGCGGAGCTTCTTGCGCAGTGGGTACAGAAGTAGCACGAGCATCATGCTGCCACCAATGATTCCGAGCGCATAGCCGAGTCCGGATTCAGCTGTCAAGGGACGCTCCGAGCGACTCTGCCAACCGGCATAGAGTAACAACAAGACGAAAATGTACGATAACAACACCAACGTGCCCGGCAAGCTCGGGCGATATAGGTTGATCAGGCGTTTGGCAGAAGAACGGACGCTGCTTGTGCGGGTATCGGGCGCGCGCGACAGCCCTGACGAACTGGGTCCTGTGTCATTGAGGTTTGCTACTGCTGGTGCCTGTACTGTCATCGGTGCGTTTGACCTTCAATCTCTGACATTGGTGTGTCAACCGGGTGAATCTCGCTGACCTCAGTCGCCGGCATGAGTGCGGTCGCCCTGCCCGGCGCCGTCTACCTGAACCAGGTAAAGACGGGCAAGACGACCGGCGTTGCCCCGGCTGTGGGTCGCGAAGGCGCACGCTGCAATACTCATTCTCTGCAGCGGTGCTTAGATGCCACAATCCTAAGCAACGTACCTGGTGCACCTGAATTTACACCTCCATCGGGGTCTGAGATGACCGTCTCCTGAGGTGGAATCGCCCCCTCCCAGCACGGTGCGGTGGGCAGATCTATTCAACTATTTCGTCATGTGCCCGAATAACTGAAATCGAGGGTATGTTTGCGGCAACAATCGTCAATTGAGAGCAAAGCACAAACTGAGAGTGCCGTCACGAACCTGCGGAAAACAATGGAACGTGGCGCTCGAACGCAGTTCAGACGTGGTGTCGGAAAGGTGATACCCACGAAGAGTCGGTGAAAAAACGAGGGCGCGAAAGTGTCGTTAGCAATTTCCAATTGGGGCCTGGCGGTCTATCTTGTTCCGGTGATGGCGACCTTGATCTGGTTTGCCAAGAGGCAGCGGAAAGCCCTTCAGCAAAGTATCGCTACACTGCAGGCCGCTAGGGACGGTGGACTGGCCGAGCCCGCATCGCTGCACCCAGTTATGGATCCCGCGCGTTGTCTTGGCTGCGGCGCTTGCGTCGCAGCCTGTCCAGAGGGGGGGCAGGTTCTGGGGGTCGTCGGAGGTGTCGCCGAACTTATCGGCCCCAGCCACTGCATCGGGCACGGGGCCTGCAAGGAAGCATGCCCGAGGGATGCCATCACACTAGTATTTGGCACGGAAAAACGTGGCGTCGATATCCCGCATGTTGGCACAAATTTCGAAACCAATGTGCCGGGTATCTTCATCGCCGGTGAGTTGGGTGGTATGGGTCTGATTCGCAACGCCGCCGAGCAGGGCAGACGTGCCTTGGAATGCATTCGCAAGTTGGATGGTATGGGTAAGGGTAACGAACTCGATCTGGTTATTGTCGGCGCGGGCCCAGCGGGATTTGCTGCATCCCTTGGCGCGTTAGAGCAAAAATTGCGCTTCATTACGATAGAGCAGGATTCACTCGGAGGAACCGTTGCGCATTTCCCACGTGGCAAGGTGGTTATGACCGCGCCTGTTAACCTTCCAATAGTCGGCAAGGTTAATTTTACTGAGACGACGAAGGAAGCTCTGTTGCAATTCTGGGAAGGTGTGGCGAAAGATACCGGCATCCAGATCAATTACGAGGAACGATTGGAAACCGTCGACCGAAGCGACAATGGTTTCCTAGTAAAGACGTCCAAGAGCACCTACCAGTCGCGCGCGGTGCTGCTTGCAATCGGTCGTCGCGGCACACCACGGAAACTGGGTGTTCCAGGCGAAGAGCTTCCCAAGGTGGTATACCGGCTGATCGATCCCGAGCAATACCGGGGCCAACATGTGCTGGTCGTTGGTGGAGGGGATAGTGCACTCGAGGCGGCCGCCAGTATCGCTGATGAGCCAGGTACAACGGTAACACTGTCGTACCGCTCCGACGCATTTTCGCGCGCGAAAGAGAAAAACCGCGCGCGCATTCATGATGCTGCGAAGGCCGGGCAAATCCGTGTCTTGTTCAATTCGGAGGTCAAAGCCATTCTTCCGGAACGGGTTGAGCTTGACCAGAAAGGCACATTGCACGACATTCCGAATGATGCAGTTATCATCTCTGCCGGCGGTGTGCTGCCCACTCCGTTTCTGAAGAAGATTGGCATCGAAGTTGAAACAAAGCATGGAACAGCCTAGGGTAGTGCTTGCGGTGTTCTTCATGCAACGAATCCTGGGCCTAATGCTGATTGTGTTCGGCGCGCCGGTGTTTGCCGGCACGCCTGACTTGGAGGAGGCGCATGCTGCGGTCCGGATCCGTGATTATGACCATGCGGCGAGCTTGCTGCGATCCCTTGCAGAGGCGGGTGACGCGAGTGCCCAGTATGAGCTGGCGGGCTTTTACCGAGCGGGGCAGGGCCTGCCAAAGGACCACAAACGGGCAGTATTCTGGCTAGATAAGGCAGCGAAACAGGGTCATGTAAAGGCCCAGTACAACCTGGGGGCCATGTTTGAGAATGGCTGGGGTGTCGAAGAAGATCGCGCCATGGCGCGGCAGTGGTTTCAAGTAGCAGCGGAAGCGGGCCATCCGATGGCGCAAGCCAAACTCGCGGGAGGCGGAGCAGCTGCGCGGCAGAAACCTATATCAGTATCAAGTAAGGAGGAATCGTACGAGCATGCCGCCCCGGGGGAGGCGCTGCGATTGGCTGCACGCAGGGGGCAGCTCACTAAGGTGCGAATCCTGGTTGATGATCTCAAGTCACTTGATGCGGCGGATGCCTACGGGATCACCGCGCTTATGGAAGCTGCCGCATTCGGGCATGTGGATGTGGTCGTATTTTTGCTGGATCGAGGTGCGGACGCTGGGTTAATAGACGCGTATGGCGACTCCGCTTTAGTCAAAGCGATAAAAGCTGAACATCGCGAGGTCGTTGCAAGGCTGTTAGCGGCGGGTGCCGACGTCAATAAGGATGATGCCAATGGGAACACGCCACTTATCCACGCGGTACGCCAGGATCAAAGCGCGATCTTGGAGATGCTCCTGGATAGGAATGCGGACCTAAATACCAGAAATGAGAGAGGTTGGACTGCGCTGCGCGTTGCGAAGAATGCCGGCCATGAAAAGATAGCACAATTGTTGGTGGCGCGCGGTGCAACGCGCGAGCCTGAACATATCGAAAGACTCCCGGATGCAAAGACAGTTGTCGACGCAGTAAGGGCTCTGTCAGCGCCCGAAAGTGCAGAGAGCCAACCCTACAAGGGCTGGCCGCCGCTTATGATCGTGGCATGGCGGGGGCACGAAGACGGGGTCAACGCCTTGTTATCACAGGGCGTTGATATCAATGCTCGCGACGAGAATGGGCACACAGCGCTGACGCGTGCAGCCTGGCGTGGACACGAGCCTATCGTGAGGCGCCTAATTGCAGCGGGGGCCGAGGTCGATGTGCAAGCCGAGGATGGCAGCAGCGCACTGATTTTGGCTTCAGAAGAAGGTCATACGGATGTCGTGACTTTGTTACTCAAGGCAGGAGCGGATATTGAGCGGACGCGGAAAGATGGAACTAGTGCGTTAATAGCTGCAGCGAGTGAGGGTAAGGAAGACGTTTTCGAGGCGTTGATCAGGAATAACGCTGGCGTAAACGGGCGAAAGTCAGACAACGCAACTGCGCTTATATTGGCGGCCCGCAAAGGAAGTGCGAGCTCGGTGCGACTGTTGCTTGATCGTGGTGCCTGTGCCTCATGTAAAGGGGGCTATGGGCGTACTGCCCTCTGGTATGCAGCTGACGAGGGACATGACGAGGTTACGCGTGCCCTTGCCGAGCACAAGGCAGACATTGATACGCCGGATGACGACGGACATACACCGCTGTGTCGCGCCGTGCTGTCGGGGCAGACTGAAACCGTAGCCATACTTGTCGCACACGGAGCCAGGATTAATGCTCGCACCAAAATGGATAACACACCGCTCATTCTGGCCGCCGACCATGGTTACGTGGAAATTGCCCGGACACTTGTCAAGGCCGGCGCCCAGATTGACCAGAAAAATATAATGGGAGATACCGCGCTTATATTAGCGGCAGGAAACGGCCATGCTCAGATTGCCCGAATGCTGCTTGAGGCAGGGGCGGACCCGACCCTGCGAAATGCGAGGCGCGAGCAGGCGCGAGCGAGAGCGGTCAATGCCGGGCACGACAAGATCGTCCGATTGCTTGACGAGTATTTGTCTGCCGGGTCTTGGCCGTTCGGCCTTTAGTTTCTTCTTCAGTATGGCCATTTGATCCCTTTATGAGTTTCGATCAATGTCCGACTCAGGGCAGTCGAAGCTAGTCAGGTCTCATGCGGCGCGACCTTGTCGTCACCTTGAGGCAGTGCGCGGAGGGACGGAGTTGCTGGTCAAAAGAAGTGGCAGGGCCTGAACGAAGGTGAGGCTAGGCTGTCTCCCGAATAGCGTAGTCGAGCCATTAATGAACTCTTTAGGCGGTTGTTCCCGGAAGTCGCGGCATGGGCGTTTCTGAGTGAGGTGACGCACGGTTCGGTCGTTGCCGATATGCGTGACCGATAGCTATGCGTGCCCGGCCCGGGCCGGCACTTTTCTGACTAACCAAGTTGGGGCAAGTAACGTGCTTGGTGTGGAGGCTGGCAATATGTTTTTCACTATTGGTCAGCACCTCTCGGAAGTGTGACCAAGCCGATGTTTCCATAGACACGCGCGTGCCACAATCCGCGCGGTGACGCATTTACGCAGTGCCGCAGACTGTTCGGCAAACAGGCCCCAGGTTGTTGGGAAAAATGAATGATTCGCTGGTAGCGTACATTCGGGATGCTGAGTCGAATAGCACGAAAAAGCAAGGGCGCCGGGACGGCATCGCAATATGTTACTTCGAACGGCGCAAAGATGATGAGCGCTAGGCTATGAGTACTCTCTCCAGATTACTGCACGCTGTAGCCATAGTGCTGGTAGTTCTTGAGTTGACCGCTTGCGGATCGGGATTCACCGATATACTTGCGGGAGGCATTGGCGGTACCGGGATTAGCTGTAGCCTGATAGAAGCCGAAAGTTCCGTTATCCACGTAGGCGGGATCAATGTTCGATACGGGTCCGCGCGAACGGCGTAACGGGCAGCAGTGGCACAGAAACCATCGCGTGCGCAATAAAGGTAACGGGTGTCTCAGTCGCGAAGGAGACAAACTTCAGCGCCTTGGAGATGGCATGCAAGAACCGTTTACCGCCATTGCATGGGCTATAACGCGCAAAATGGAGCAGCTAGAACTGGCCTAGATTCTCTAGGATGTAAGCGGCTGCAAACCCGTGCATTTTGCTGTAGGCGATCACGGGCCTGCAAAAGTTATTGAGGCCCTGCTGAAAGCTGGTTGGAGAATTACAGATAGAAATTGCATCGCGTGCAGGCCCGCCCGTGCAACCCAGGTCCGGAGCGAGCCACCGCCACCGCCATCGCCGCAGCAGTCCCCCTGACGGGAAAGCAGTACGGAAAAGGCGCTCGTTTGTCTTCCGTCACTGCATTGGAGCGGGTAAGGCATGGACTCCTAGGGCGATGTGCAAAGCTGTGACGAGGGATCCCGAAGGAGTGCATTCCACCTTTCCAACCAGTGCGGTGGCAAGGGTGAACGAGCGATGCACCGAGGCCGGCAAGATGAAGCCGTTAGCAGCCGGCTATCATCCTCAGCAGGTCGATGATGCTATGTTTGGTGCATGCAATGAAGTGCGGTGGAGGAAGCCGGGCTGCCACCGAAGCGTTCAGCTTGTTCTTAGATAAAACTCTCTATCCTATTTTCGTATTACATCTTGGATTGTACTGCCGTACGAGGTGCGGCTCGGTCGTGGCGATCGGTATAACACAGCTTATAGGTGATTAATGCCTCCGTGTGTCGACGCAAGTCAGGTTGACTTGCCATAGGTGTGCTGAACGTAGTGCTTCACTATTGCTTGAAACTCTTCGGCAATTCTGTCGCCCTTTAGAGTCACTGTCTTTTTGCCGTCAACATAGACTGGTGCGACTGACCTCTCACCCGTGCCGGGCAAGCTGATGCCGATAGTGGCATGTTTGCTTTCGCCAGGGCCGTTCACGACACATCCCATGACCGCGACGGTCATTTCCTCTACGCCTGGATAACGGCTATGCCAATCTGGCATTTGATTTCGCAGGTAGCGCTGAATGTCCTGCGCCAGATGCTGGAAGTAATCGCTGGTCGTGCGGCCGCAGCCAGGGCAGGCGATGACCATGGGCGTAAATGAGCGCAGGCCCATCGACTGCAGGATCTCCTGGGCCACGATAACTTCGCGCGTGCGATCGCCGCCCGGCTCCGGTGTCAAAGAAATGCGGATGGTATCGCCAATGCCTCGTTGCAGCAACACCGAGAGCGCCGCCGTTGAGGCAACGATGCCCTTGGTGCCCATGCCTGCTTCGGTCAAGCCAAGGTGAAGCGGATAATCGCACCGCTGCGCGAGTTTCGTATAGACCGCGATGAGATCCTGTACGCCACTTGTCTTAACTGACAGGATGATGGCGTCGTGTCCGAGGCCGATGTCTTCCGCTTGTAGTGCGCTTTCCAGCGCCGACAGGATCAATGCTTCGCGCATCACCTCGGTCGCGTCGTGGGGAGGACTGCGACGTGAATTCTCGTCCATCAGGCGCGCCAGGAGTTGCTGGTCAAGACTGCCCCAGTTCACGCCGATACGCACCGGTTTCCGGTACTTGCAAGCCAGCTCGACAATGGTTGCGAACTGCTCGTCCTTTTTTCTGCCGCGACCGACGTTGCCGGGGTTGATACGGTATTTATCCAGGGCCTCGGCACAGTCGGGATAGCTGCTGAGCAGCCGGTGCCCGTTGAAATGGAAATCGCCTATCAAGGGAACGTTGATGTTTTGCTGCGCCAGGCGATCCCGAATCTCGGCCACGGCTGCTGCTGCTGCCTCATTGTTCACTGTAATGCGTACCAGTTCGGAGCCTGCCCGCGCGAGTGCCGCAACCTGTTCTGTCGTCGCTGCAATGTCGGCGGTATCGGTATTGGTCATGGACTGGATGACGATGGGCGCGTTGCCACCGACTGTGATGTTGCTGATTCGGACGGCTTGTGCGTTGCGGCGGGGGATACTGCCTGGCAGATGGCTCATGGGTTCGCGCTTTTCTTGAGACATGGGAGCTGAGCGGGCATTATCTCAGTCAAGATAAAGCCTCCGCAATGTTGCGTTGTCCGCAGCGGGCGGCCCGATTGTGAATTAGGCTACTACATGCAGGGTTTTTCATGGAAAACTTTCTGGCCCTCCGCATCTACCAGGAGAACGCGAGGGTAATACCGCGCCTGGAAGAGCTTAGCCTCAGCGACCTTTCTCCGGGTGGTGTAGTCATCCGAACAGCCTGGTCGAGTGTCAACTATAAGGATGCCCTAGCCGCAACCGGGACTGCACCTATTCTGCGTCGCTATCCACTGGTGGGGGGCATAGATACGGCCGGCCATGTCGAATCCTCGGACGATGCGCGCTTTAGGCTGGGTGATCCCGTGCTGGTGACTGGCTGTGGTCTGAGTGAAGATCACGATGGAGGGTATGCGGAACTTGTCCGAGTGCCGGCCGACTGGGTAGTGCCCGTGCCAGAGGGTCTGACGCTCTTCGATGCGATGTGCCTGGGTACGGCGGGCTTGAGTGCCGGTCTGGCGGTTTCCCGGATGTTGCAGAATGGACAGGCGCCATCCCTCGGTCCGGTCTTGGTGACCGGTGCGACAGGTGGTGTTGGCAGCTTTGCCATCGATTTGCTGAGCGCACAGGGATTTGAGGTGGTAGCGCTGACGGGCAAGGCGGACGCCATCGATTACCTGACGAGTCTCGGCGCCAGCAGGACGATTCTACGTCAGGCGACACGCATGGGACAACGGGCGCTGGAGAAAGGGCTGTGGGGCGGTGCCGTAGACACGGTGGGTGGCGAGACCCTCGCGTGGTTGACCCGCACAGTTCGGCCGGGTGGCAGCATCGCGAGTATCGGTCTGGCGGGTGGGGCGGAGCTCCGTACCACTGTGATGCCGTTTATTATCCGCGGTATCAGCCTGCTCGGCGTCAATTCGTCGACTTGCCCCATGCTGTTGCGGCACACTATATGGAAACGCCTGGGCGGTGACCTGCGCCCGCAACATCTGGACAAAATTGTCAGTGGTACGCTGACACTGGATGAGCTTGAATCGTTTTTCCCGCGCATGTTGAAGGGTGAGACAAAGGGGCGTTGGGTCGTCAAAATCGCCGGCGGGCTCTGAGCTGTGCTTTTTCAGGGGATTCACTGACAATATCGGGTCGTTGCGCTGAGTTAGTGCGAGGGTGTACGCTCGCCGGCAGCGGATCTCGCAAGGCCTGCCTATAACACATGCAGCAAGCAGGTAGGACCGTAAGACTTTCCGAGTCTTTTCGGGTGTATGCCGAGGGGCAGTTGCCATAAGTCGAGCTTGTCTGTGAAAGCTGGGCTCAGTTTACAACACCCGCGCCAAGTAGCCTGCTTCTCGGTCGATGGGCTTGTGGCATCCACACCAGCCGCTTGCTCGCCCCGGAAGTCGGGCTCTGGTTCGTGGGAATACATGATTGGTTCAGGTAAGCGACTCGACGTCGAATGGCTGGATGCCATTTGCATCAATTCGTCAGGTGGTCGCTTTGCGAGTTCATGGGCATCACCCAGTTCTTGCAGATCAATCAAGGATTTGGCGTGTCATGCGCGAATTGTTCCAGGCAAACGCGGATTCGGTAACGGTTCCCGCGATCGACGCCTGTGGGGATGCCCATGAGTCTGCCCACTGTTTCGTTCAATGACCCGGCTGCCCCGTATCCGGGTATTGACGAGGACAGATTTGACGGTATGGCTGAGATGGGTCATGTCAGACGTGGTTGCTGGGTCTTTGGCCTGCTTGCGGAGCATGAGGACTGTGCCGGCTGGGACAGGGGTCGCATTCAAGCACTCTACGACCAGGTGCATCAGGCCTGGGAAGAATATGGCTACTTGGCAAGTCGCCTGCCTCCCGCGTACCGAGAGCGCCACATATGTATTCACCACGCCGCCGTGCGGCGTGCTCGGGAGTTCGGGGAAGATCACTGGCGCCAACGCTGGTCTGTCTGATGCGCACGCTACCCGACCATCTTGACAATAAACGAGTACCGTCTCTATTGGGTTCTATGCTTCTCTCAGATCCGTCAAACTCGGTTTTTATTTTTCGAATCCGCGGAACCGCTTCTGGAAAGCGATGAACCTCTCTGGTCTGATCCAAAAACCCATCACTCCCTGTGCGACAGCACCCAAGCACCTTATGCGTGAACACCGGATCGGTCTTACGAATACCGTGAACGGCGCACGGCCAATAGCTCGTCGCTAACGGCTATCGATTTTCGCGAAGGGGCGGCCCGGCTCGAACAGACGCTGCTCACCTGTTGTCCCTGCATTGCCTGATTTCACGGCAAAATCGCTTACCGAAACATCCTCAAGCACACTGGCGGCGTTGTCGAGAAAGCGGACTGAGGCGAACAAAGGACCCGGATTGGTGCATCACTGGTTTTCGTGACACCCAACCCCGGTCCTGCCAACGCAGTCTATTTTTTGAGTGACTTCGTTAATTGGTACGCACAGCGGGGCGAGCTGGCCAAACATTGCCCTCCGGCTGACTAAGCACCAAAACCGGTTGGGGGGTGAGCATGGACGGTGGCTCAATTTTTCTATGAGGTCTGATCGTACTGCTGGTACTGGTCGTTACCTATGGCATTGCGATTTACAACGCGCTTGTGTCGCTCAAGCACAATGTTGCCAAGGCCTGGTCCAATATAGATGTGTTGATCAAACAGCGGCATGACGAACTACCGAAGCTGGCAGAGGTGTGCAAGCAGTATCTGGGCTACGAACGGGAAACCCTTGAAAAGATCATGGTGGCCCGCTCCAGCGTTGCGGCCGCGCAGGAAGGACAGAATGTGCAGGCTCTGGGTGCGGCGCAGACGCAACTTCGCCTCGGCCTTGGCAACCTGTTTGCATTGGCCGAGGCCTATCCGGATCTCAAGGCGAACGCAAATTTCGTGCGGCTGCAGGACCGTATTACTTCGCTCGAGAATACTATTGCAGACCGGCGCGAGTACTATAATGAGAGTGTTAACCTCAACAATGTGCGTATCGAGCAATTTCCTGATGTCGTTATTGCAGGGTGGCTGAGCTTCCCCCCTTTCGCGCTGCTCGAGTTCGGTGAGGAAGAAAAGTCTGAGATTGATCTCAAGTCCTTTTTTTCTCCAAGCTAGTACTGTGTCGGCATCGGATGGCGAACGATGCTATTCCCCGGCTTCGCACAACAGATTCAGCATATGGCCTCCGGTGGATTTGCCGGTGTGATCGTCGTATTGCTTATTGCGGAAATTGCAGCTGTCTATTTCATTCGGCGTAACTGGTTGCGGGCTCGAATGCTTGAGGACACTCCCACAGCGCGGGTCCGCTCAGCCCACCAGGGGTTTGTCGAACTTGAAGGGGAGGGGCAGATCATGAAGGGGCCTCCTGTCATTGGTCCTCTTACCAACCGACCCTGCCTGTGGTATCGGTACAAAGTTGAAAAGCGGGCGTGGCGCACTGACACCTTCAGCAAGAACTCCGCAGATTGGCGAACAGTGAGTTCCGGTGTGAGTGATGCCCTGTTTGAATTGCGCGATGCGACAGGCCGCTGTGTAATTGATCCCGATGGTGCTGAAGTCGTTCCGGACGTGAGTGATGTCTGGTATGGCAATAGTTCGCAGCCGCAGTTTGCGACAACTACCGGCCGCAATATGTTATCAGTCGCCATGGGCCGCTATCGATTCACTGAGGAACGTCTGTTGCCCGGCCACATATACGTGATGGGGAGGTTCCAGACGCTGAACAACGCCGAGCCCAGTCTGCCCCATGCGGTCGGTACTTTGCTGCGTGATTGAAAACAGGGCCAGGCGGTTTTATTCAGCCGCTTTGACCGCAATACCGACGGAGAGATAGACCTTGCTGAGTGGGAAGAGGCGCGTAAACTCGCTGAGCGGGAGGTGTTACAGGAACACGCGGCGTGCGCATCGGAGCCTGTCACACATACGTTGGCTAAACTCGATTCAGATCGCCACCCATTCATTATTTCCGCCACCTCACAGGCGTCACTCATTCGCCGCTATCGGCGCGTTTCTTTCATAGCCTTCGCCACCATGAGCGTCACTGCAGCGGCTCTGTTGTGGGCTATTGCTTCACCTCTGGGATGACCGTGCCTATGAATCAAATTACCGGCCCGCATGGTGTCTGCGTGCTGAAGTGCACGGCTTGGAGCCTACAGGCTGGGGTCGTGTGTGCCAGAGGGAAAGGAGCAGGAGTGACATAGACTTAGATCACCGTCTGATCCAACGCCAAAGATTGAGGATCCCACCCAGCTATGCAGCGACGTAGGTAAAGGCAGCGGCCTGGAGAATTTGGCGTGCTGCGCTAAGGCCCTCGGCTGGTATGTAGTGACCCGCCTCCAGCAAGGGTAGTGCCCGCCGGAAACTCGCGTCCAGTTCGACGGGGAGCGTAATAAGGTGCACGAGTGCGGCGGAACCAAAGCTGGCCAGGCCACGGCCAGGAACAGGAGGCCCGATACAGGAATGGGTATTCCGATAATGAAAAGGTTTCCCAACGGTTGTGCTGCGTTGGCCAAGCCAAGCAATCGGTGTCGCCAGCGAAGCGGCGGATAGCTTTGCGCATCCTGCAGGGCGTGGCCGACCTCGTGCGCCGCGACCACGACAGCGGTCAGCGATCGGCCGTCAAATTTCTCGGGTGAGAGACAAACCGTCCTGTCACGGGGACCATAGTGATCGCCCGTCTGCGTAACGTCGACATGGACCTCTTTTAGGCCGACACGATCCAGCAGGTGGCGCGCAAATTCCCCACCAGTGCCGGAAAAATCATCACGCGGTTGCCGGTATCGGCGCATAACCGTTCGGACCCACCAGTGGGGGGTGAAAAACAGCACCAGGACTACCAGCAAAACAATGGATATAGGCATGTATATGGCGGCCTTTTTTGTGGTGGCACCACCAGTGATCGATTATGATGGCAGTGAGTCAACGGTTTTGATATGCGGCTCGATACGCAAGCCATCATGAAATTCTGCAGCCACTGTGCAGCCCCTGTTACTTTGCGCATTCCCGAAGGCGATAACCGGCCGCGTTACGTGTGTGACGCCTGTCACAGCATCCACTATCAGAACCCAAACATTGTCGCCGGTTGCATCCCGGAATGGGAAGGCCAGATTCTGCTGTGCCAGCGTGGCATTGAGCCGCGTTTTGGCTTGTGGACGCTGCCGGCCGGTTTCATGGAGAACGGCGAAACTGCACTCGAGGCCGCAGAACGCGAGACCCATGAGGAAGCCAGGGCCAATGTACGGATTGAATCGCTGTACACCGTTTTCAATCTGCCACACATCAATCAGGTATACCTGCTGTTCCGGGCGCGTCTGCTCAATCTGGATTTCGGAGCCGGCAATGAAAGCCTCGACGTCCAGCTCTACCAGGAAAAAGATATACCTTGGGATGACCTCGCATTTCCGGTGATTAAAGAGACGCTTGGCCTCTATTTTGCGGACCGGTCTACGGGGGGCTTTCGAGTCCACGTCGGGGATATAGAACGATTACCTGGCGCACCGCGGCGTTACCGAATCAATATGCTTAATCATTAAGATCGCTCTACGGTATCTCAGCGGCTGTCTCATAACTCGTCACGCCTAGCCTATACTTGGGGGGCGGTAGATCCTTTTCCACTCTTGGTTGGGGAGGATTTGATCGTTCGTGGCAGCGCAGGGAGGACAGGACCATGGCGATGGCGAAACGTGTAATGCAGTATCTGCAGGCCCACGACATTGATTATAGCGTTGTGGTGCATAACCACACGGCAACCAGCATGGAAACGACACGGGCTGCCCACGTCCCGGGTAACCGCATTGCCAAGACGGTTGTATTGGAGGATGACAAGGGGTACGTGATGGCAGTACTACCGGCAACCTACAAGATTGACCTGGGTGAGTTACACCGGCAGACGAACCGACGCCTGGGGCTGGCGACGGAAAGGGAACTCGGCCCGATTTTCGGCGACTGTGAAGTGGGCGCTATTCCGCCTCTCGGCCAGGCCTACGGGTTGGAAACGGTCGTGGATGATGCCGTTGCCGAGCAGACGGACATCTATTTCGATGCCGGTGACCACGAGCAGTTGGTGCACGTCAGCGCGAACGTGTTCTCTGGCATGATCGGCGACGCGCGGCTTATGCGATTCAGCCGGGACGTGTAAATCGTCCCTATCGAAGAAGGCTGGTAGCCTCTGAACATCTATGCAAGCGGTGCGAACGCCGTCAGGCTGTCCATGAGGGTCGGATTGCCTAGTGTCGGGAACAGTAGAGGGAAGTTGGCCTGTTCGCCATGGAGCGCCATATAGTTGAGGATGACCGTTTCAACCAGGAGATTGACCTGATTGGCCGCCGGGGTTGCGGCGGTCTCGACAGAGCCATCCGGCCGGAACCAGCCAATCTGCTGATGCTGAGCCTGTTCCTGGGCGTTTGTCCCGAGGAGCAAAGGCCGGCTGCCTGGATTGTAGACGAGAAAGAAGGATGCAGCCGTCGACGAATTGTCGCCGGTCCAGACTCCCTTTCCGCGCCCATTGGTAGAATTGTCCACCGTTCCGTTACTGAACACTGAGCCATCACTGAATACGTACATCATTAGCGGCACACCCCTGCGCGCGGCGTATTCAAGGCAAGCACCCATACAGCGTCCTGCCCTCAGATCACGCGCTTCGCCGGTGGACCGATCACCCGTGTGGTAATCATAACCGCCCATAGTGATGGTGCCGGCGCCGGCATACCCGTCGACTACCATCTTCATGACTGAGGCGGTCTTGCGAAACTCGTTGTCGTTGTCGAATTCAGCCTGGCTGAAGATACCGCCGCCTCCAACGATCTCTGTATCCAGGGATGGATCGATGTTTACGCCCGCAAAACGTTCCGCGAGATCGGCGGATTTTAGGTAGCCGCAGCGCACCAGATTCTTGACCGCCAGATCAGCACCGGTGTTGAGCGCTGACAGTTTGGTATCGATCCGAGCGAGTTTGCTGTCGCTGATGCGCGCAATGGATTCCATCACAGCAACCACGTCGGCGGGGTCGTTGAGAACCCCGGTGAGGTTGCCGGTATCTACCATGCCCGTGACATCACTGGGCCGGTCAACCTTGGCTGGGCGTATCTCAGGGTTGATCATCATCGCCGGCGCCATTGAGTTGCCGCCGGAGTCTGAACTGCGTGAGCCAATCAAAGTGACAACGCTGCCGACGCTACCTGCCATCGCAAGCCCGTACATCGGGTTGTGTGGATTATTGCCCGTGTCATTGTCAGAGCGCGCCGGTATTACAGCGCCGTTGATGTTGGCGGCCTGGCCTCCGGCCCTCTCTAAAATTCCACGCAGCATGGCGCTGTCGGAATGAAAAGCCAGCCCCAGCGTCGTATCTGTGTGGTCACCATTACTGGTGGCAGTGGGCGTTGCCTCTGCCACACCCGGAATCATATCGCCGGGCAGCCCCATCTTGCTGTAGCCGGCCGTGGACAACAGATCCAGCTGTCCTCCCTGTTTTCCAACTAAGACATTTGACCCCGAGATGTTGGCGCCACCGGCAAGATCAAAACAGATAAAGGGAATTTTGGCGGTGCCCGCGAGACCCCCCAGTTCACAACCAATGGCCTGTGCCATCCCGTTACCACCAACGGGGTCATCCAGGTCCAACGACAGAGCGTGCGCCAGACGCGGATTGGTGAGCAGGCTTAAAATCGAAGGAGCTGTTACCAGTGCGGCGCCTCTGAGAAAACCTTGTGCAATGAAGTCTCGGCGCGTAGTCGGGCGCCGATGATCCGGATGGCGCAGGGGTTCGTCCGGCGAGAATGACTTGTGTTTCTTTGCCATGATTAGTTCCTCACGAATGACCGATTACTGCCCCAGTATTGCAGCACTTGCTAAAGTTGCTGCGCACATTGATTTGACGATACTTCTGGTGCGGACCGCATCACAACCAGGTTGACAGGCAGCGGTAAGTCGGTCAAAGAGGTTGTTCGGGTTCGCACCTGCCGGACCGATAAGTTCCAGCTTGACTTCAGCGCGGGTTGGTGTGGCGGCCAGGTCGACGGAAGCTGTGCCCTTAAGTCCGACAATATTGTCATACAGCGTATTTAGAATTTCGTTTTTCTCTGCCGAATCACCGCTGCCGAAAGCGCTAGCCACACCTGCAGTGAACGCGAAACTCCCAAAGAAGTCGGTACGCAGCGCATTGTCTTCGACGAGTGCATTGCAGTACTCGATGGCGAGTTGCGACACAGCCATCTGATGCGCAGAGAGGAAGCCCTCGATGTTCTCAACCGATGGCAACTGCTGTTTGATCGTGTCAAACGTAGTCTTAACGCCGGTCCGTGTGGCGCCGACACCCGTTATCTGGGACATTGTCGCATTGATCTCGTCAAAAGTGCGCAGACCAATATCCGATGTCGCGGGCAGTACAGGCGGCAGTCCGGGTTGTAGCGGCGCAGGCTCCGTAACTACGTTGACGTTGTTTCCGAGTACCTCGAACGTGAGAAAGAACTCGTCAGAATCTGGTCCCTTTTCGAGTGCGACGATGGTGCCTAAGCCAGATAGTGTCTGGCCGATCGCCGTGTACTCGGCATCCGTGATGGCTGTGTTCAGATTCCGATAGGCCTGGCCCACGGCCGCCTCCTGGCCGTTGATACCGATTCGCATCGCCTGAATGGGGATGTCGCCTGGCTGGGCAGTGGGATCCAGGCTGATGAATGTCGGGGTGTTGAACAGGTAGCTGTAGCTGTCGAACTGGCTGACCTCAAACATTATGTAGCTTTCCGGAACATTGACAAGGTCGCTCACGCTGAACAGTAGGAAAAATTTCTCACCGACACCAGCCTCGAAATTCTGGATGATCTGATCGAGAGCCAGGGCCCGGCTGTGAATGGCGACGAGGCGCAGTTTGCCTTGCCACAGGCGGTCGCCGGAGACTTCATTGCCTAGCACAAAGGCGAAACTATCATCCCACGCCGCCAGTGTGCCTCCCGGCACTGGGTCGAGATCATCAGTGAACACCCCATTGACGTAGGTGCGGCGGCCATTTGCCGGGTCATACGTCACCACGACATGTTGCAGTGTGGCCTGCAGATCTTCATCAGCGTCGGCCGTTGACAAGGCCGGCTGGCCATCGGCGTCGGTGCTGCTGCTCCGATGCATGAAGTCATAGTTATACTGGGTCTGCCCGAGCGTGAAGTTTCTGGCAGTTGTGCCGGCCGAGTAAGTGACAATGCGGGAGTCCTCTTGAGTTACATTGGCAGGTACAACCCAGGCTTCGATTGAATACTCACCGGTTGACGTGATCAGGTCATGTAACTTCTTGCTCGCGGCTGTGGAGCCCTGGGCCTTTCCGTCAACGATTTCGATGCCATAGCCGCCTACCCAGCTGACATTGCCCGATAGATTCAGGTTAAGTGCCGGTTCTACACCGCTGGTGTCGTAGGCAATGCTTCCCTGGCCAGTCTTGAATTCATACAATGCGATGACGTTGTTCTCAAAGCGGCTGCCGCCTGCCGCGACGATACCATCGACGAGCTGCAACGCCTTGCTGACGACCAGCAAGGGGTCGACCTGGGTCAATGGGATCTGGTTGGAAAAGGCGAGGATCTGTGCTTCCATTGTGTTCGCATCAATCTGGCAGTCGCCGCTCCAGCAGTTATGAAACTCGTCGCGTAAGCGAATCACCAGCCGGGATCTGGCCGGGTCATCGAGATTGATCTTGGATTTTGCAGCGTCGTAGGCAGAAGCGGGATCGCTATTGGCAAAGAACGGGGACTGTGGTGTTGCGGAAGACTCGGTGTGGCAGCCGACGCAGTGGGCTGTCAGCAGCGGATGAACCGTGCTGGCGAACAGGTTAGAGTCGCCCGGGAAACTCTTGCTGGCACCGACATCCTTGATCAGCGGCGCCTTAAGCTCGATCTGCTTGCCGCCACCAACGAGTGAGCCTCCGGCCCAAGCCTCAATGAATGCTGTCATGACAGCACCGCACGCAGCATCACTCTGGAGCCAGCAATTATGGCCCTCGGCCACTTTGGTAACCAGGCGGGAATCTGCCGGTGAGCTCAGATTCACTACGGGATTGGCGGCGGCGTATGCCAGGTTGACGTCATCCTGGCGGACAAACATCGGTGTCTGACCGCCGGCAATGTGGCATCCACCACAGCGGTTAGTCGCCTTCAAATTGTCCCACACGTTCAGTTTGAACGCTTGAACGTCCGCAGTAGCAGGTGCCGGACCCGTATAGGAATTGCTGATCGCGCTATTTGTAACGGGTAGCGTCTCTGTACTTGCGCCTCCACCACAGCCGGGCAGTGCTATGACGAGCACTACCACAGCGAGCAATGTCAATGTTTCGAGTGCGCCGAACCTGTGTCTGGACACGAACTGAACTAGTATGTTCGCCGGGACGTGTGAGTGATTCATGTCGTGTTCTCCGGAGACCTCGTTTATTCCCGTGGTGCAACCTGGATGGTGGTCCATCAATCACCCTTACAGTACACAGCAGCTTCGGCAAAGACCTGCTTCATCTTGTAGCCATTAGCCTTGAAGTTGTATGCCATTTGGGCCACCTGAGTTCGGTCGGACGGGTTACCCGGATCGCGCAGGCAGACCGTTCTGAAGACTTTAGTGACCTGACATTCGGCAAAAGCATCCGCATTGCCCAGTTCCTCACCGAGGGCCTTGGCGCCGTTACCTTGGCCCGGCAGTAAGCCATCCCAACCCAGCAGGGCATTCTGCCCATTCCGCCAGTAGTTGACCCAACTGTCGTCGGTTGTGACGTAACCATATTTGAAATTATCGGCGTTGATCAGGTGTTTGCCTTGAACGTTGCCCTGGGTATAGATGAGTTGCGCGGCGTTGTCGTCCCACTCGTAGTAGGCGAATGCCCCTGCCAAGGCATCCATACCGCTATGGCAACCAATACATGAGTTGAGGAAGATACGACTATCGCCACCTGGACTTCGGGAGACATCCTGCCGAATGCGGTCTGGCGGGCGGGTAATGTCCTTGACCTGTTCGAGATCGCTACAAAGATGGTTCAGCATGGTAAAGCGGAACATGGCCCTGTTCGTGCCGGCAAAAAAGAACGCCTCCGCGCCTGCTCGGGTTGTCATGACGCCTGCCGTAGCGGAAGCAGGGAGAGTAGTGAGTCCAGACTGGGTCGCTTTTACGAGATCGGTCTTAAGGTCGACGCCTTGATCTTCGAGTGCCTGATAATGGTTGTTATTACTCATGGAGTACGCCGGCAGTCCGCTGGAGCTCCCGATATAGAGCACGTCAGCGGAGAGCACCGTGTTGAACGGTTCATCATCGCGGACCATGCCAATGGCCGTGGCCGTGTAATCGTTAAGGGGTGCAAAGACCGTCTGGTCCTTATTGGTCCATGGCGTAACGAAATTCTTCAGGGTCACGTTGTAAAACGCACTGTTTTCCATCGCCCTGTACGCTGCTGTTTCTAGGCCACTGACACCGCCTGTTGCGATGTCAGTTTCCATGGCGTCCAATACCGATGCTGACGGTGGCACGCCAGCGAGCCGATCGTGAATGCGCTTGGCCTGTTCACGAGTCCCAGCGGAAACATAAGGGATACTGCCGGCGAAGACCGACAAGGTCAGGGTTGTCAGCATCGCAACCTTAAATACGGTTTTCTGTTTCAGCATTGCAGCGCGCCTCATAACGTGCGTCCTGTGGGACGCAGATGGCCAATGAAAGGCCTGCCAACTGACAAAGTGGCCTGGCCTTTTCTGCTGTCCCTTTCAATCCGTGGATTTATTGCGAGAGCCGATCCCTGTAGCTGTCGGGAACCAACGTTTTCTCCCCCCGGCGCTGGTATTGTCCTGCGACTGCGTCATTCGGATGACTTTTAGTTGTTCGGTAGAGATCGACAGACAGTCGATATTCTTTATTCTGAGCTGGACTTCGGTCGGCCAGCCAGGTCTTGAGTTCTATTCTGCAGAAGTTATGAAAACGTTTTGTGATCGTGGCTGCAGAAACAGGGAACCCGTCCGTGATTCTGTACGCAGTTTGCTTAGCCTGCGGCGATTAATAATGAATCCTGGCAGCCCTATTGAGACAAGGGATCGGTTTTCTGCCAAAACATCCAGCAAGTCTGCATTTTTGTCGTGGTGAGTATAGAAGTTGGATTGTTGGCCGATTTACCCGTCTGTCCGCGGGCGACAAATACGGCCGGTGTGCCGCATTAAAGAAAGCTACGGGAAGACGGCGACACGGGCGGCACGGCCGAGGGTCCAGCGACGAAAACGGTACCTTGGGAATTGCAGGTGAGGCGCAATATGAAAAGTCAGAACGGTCAGTCTTTGACGAGGGGTTCTTTCCATTTAAGACACGCGTTGCTCCTGGTCATACTTCCCGCCCTGACGGTTGGCTGTGGTGGTGGTAGCACTGGAAGTGGTGATCTTGATCCGATTGTCGAAGATTTCGGTATTGCTTATGTCCGCCGCCCAGTGACGGTGCCGGATCAGAGTGACGTCCGCGAGGTGTTACCGTTCAATGCCGGTGGCGACCTGTTTTTCCGCGATCTTGCTTCGCCCAGTGCTGCCGAACGTAACGTAACGGTCGGTGTGACCGGTGGCCTGGGTGACGTCAAAGATGTCGAGGTGTCTTTTGACGGGGCTAAGCTGGTGTTTGCGATGCGCCTTCCAGATCCGGACCCTACAGATGACATGGTGCCGACATGGAACATCTGGGAGTTCGATATCGATACCCAGCGTCTGCAACGCGTCATCCCGTCGGACATTACCGCGGAGGAGGGGGAGGACGTAACGCCCCATTACCTTCCCGATGGACGAATTATCTTTTCATCGACACGCCAGCGGCATGCCAAGGCCACGCTACTCGATGAAGGCAAACCGCAATTCGATGCTCTTGACGAGGACCGGAACGAACGTGCACTGGTCCTGCATGTGATGAACGCAGACGGCAGCGACATCCATCAGGTGTCCTTTAATCAAAGTCACGACTTTGACCCCGCCGTTCTTGGAAGTGGCGACGTGGTCTTCAGCCGCTGGGACAATATGGGCAGTCGCAGCGGGATCCGCCTGTACAGGATGAAACCCGATGGATCGGAACTGGAGCTTCTGTATGGAGCACAAAGTCACAATACGGGGACGAACGGCTCCACAATCGAATTTCTGCAGGCGCACGAGATGCAGGACGGCCGGCTGATGACTATCGTCAGACCTGTCACCGGAACCGCCGAGGGTGGCGACATTGTTCTGATCGACGTTGGAACATACGTCGAGAACAATCAATCTACCTTGCCTGTCACGGGTCTGCCGGGCCCTGCGCAAAGTCCCGCTACGATCAACGATGTCTACACGGACGGCACACCTTCGCCAGGCGGTCGGTATAGTGCCGCTTATCCCATCTGGGACGGTACGGATCGAGCGCTCGTCAGCTGGAGCCCGTGTCGTCTGATTGAGAACAATCGCATCGCCCCATGTACTCCCCAGGGCCTCGCTGCACCCAACGTGCAGGAAGCGCCGCCGGTTTATGGGGTCTGGATTGCTGACCTGGATGCCGATACCCAGGTGCCTATTGTGGCACCACAGGAAGGGTTCATGTACACAGATGCCGTGGCAGCCCGACCGCGCGTACTTCCACCTATCATCTTCGACAAAGTCCCTGGGGTCGAACTGGATGCCAACCTCGCTGCGGAAGGTGTCGGCGCGTTGCATATTCGCAGCGTTTACGATTTTGATGGAAGCTACAATAACCTTGGTGCGGCAGCACCGGATATCACGACGCTGGCGGATCCCGCATTAACAACGGCGGACCAACGGCCGGCGCGGTTCCTGAGGATTGTCAAGGCTGTAGGGATTCCAGATGACGATGTCATCGACGTACCGAGTACCGCTTTTGGGCGCAGCACCCAGCAGTTGATGCGGGAGATCATCGGGTATGCGCCGGTGCAGCCTGATGGTTCAGTGAAGGTCAAGGTGCCGGCCAACGTTCCGCTCGCCATCAGTGTGCTGGACAAGAATGGCCGGCGTATCGGGGGCCGTCATCAAAACTGGATTCAGGTACTGCCTGGGGAAACAGTCAGCTGTAACGGTTGCCATGCGGTAAGCAGTGGTATGTCACATGGCCGGCGCAACAGCTTTGCTTCGATCAATGCCGGCGCACCCGTCACAGGGTTGCCGTTTCCAAATACGGATCCTGCACTGTTTGCCGACTTTGGTGAAACCATGGCAGAGACGCTGTCCCGCTCGCCATTGATACCAAACGCACTCGAACCGAGTGTGGACCTCGCTTACGATGATGTGTGGACCGATCCGGCAGTTCGGGCAAAGGATGCCAGCTTCAGCTTCGACTATGCGGATCTTACCACCTCTGTTCCTACAACAGCGCAGTGTCAGACCAGTTGGTCGAATACCTGCCGGATCATCATCAACTACGAGCAGCATATCCAGCCCTTATGGGAAAAGGATCGTGGTGTTGCGGGCGCTGATCGGTGCGACCTTTGTCACAACTCTGTTAATGCGATGGGACAGCCACAGGTACCTGATGGACAACTCGACCTCACGGGTGGGCCTTCGAATCAGGAGCCTGATCACTTCACGTCTTATCGGGAACTGCTGTTTACGGATAACCAGCAGGAACTAAACATGGGGGTTCTGCAGGACACGTTGGTCCCGGGGCCAATCGACCCGTCGACAGGTTTGCCGGTACCGGTTTCGGTTCCGGTTGCTCCAGCCATGTCAGCCGCTGGTGCTCAGGCCAGCACTAGCTTCTTCAGCCGCTTCAACGTGGGTGCTAGCCATGAAGGCCGGCTGGAACCAGGCGAGTTGAAGCTGATTGCCGAATGGCTCGATATCGGGGCTCAGTACTACAACAATCCCTTTGACGTGCCTCAACCCTGACACAAAAGGGCGCAAATTTTGCATGTCGATTTACTGAGGGCAATAGTCGCTTGTGTGTCGAAATATGGTGATGGACTACCCGAGGGAAGGTGACCAGGGATATGAATGTCAAGGTGCTAAGGTATTGATTGGTAAGGCTGGTCCTGCAGGGCCAGTGGGTCGATTGCCGCACATGCGAGTCCATGTCCTCTTACTTCTCCTGCTGCAGTGCTTCCTCGCGAGCCTTGCCTACGGCGCGAAGTCACACCCCCGTGTCCAGGTTGCGGATCCCTATATCGAGCTGCATACGGGTCCCGGACGAGGGTATCCGATTTTCTTTGTAGTCGATCGCGGTGACTGGGTGGAGATCCTGAAGCGCAGGACCGACAGTTGGTTCAAGGTGAGAACGGGATCTGGGAAAGAAGGATGGGTGAGACGAAATCAGATGGAGCAGACCTTAACGGTGACTGGTGAGGCAACTCACTTTGTTGATCCCGGCTCGGGAGATTTTGCTGAGCGGCGTTGGGAGGCTGGAGCCATGGGTGGGCGGTTCAAAGGCAATGATGTCATGACGGTTTACGGTGGCTTTGCGTTTACACCAAACTTGTCCGCTGAGGTGGCGGGCTCGAAAATTTTTGGTGATTTTTCAGATGCTGATATGGCGACGGTCAGTATTGTTGCGCAACCATTCCCCAACTGGCGGGTTTCGCCTTTTTTCTCCCTGGGAACCGGCGTGATCCACACGGATCCCAAGACCACTCTGGTTCAGGAAGATGATCGGACGGATCAGGTGGGTAATGCCGGTATCGGTGTCCGGGCCTACCTGCTGCGGCGGTTCGTCTTCCGGGCGCAATACAAGCACTACGTCATATTCCAGAGCAAGGACGAAAATCAGGAGATTAATGAATGGAAAGCTGGATTCACCGTCTTTTTCTGATGCTTTCTGGTGCTCTAGCAGCAGGCGGCCTCGTGTTGGCGTCTGGATCTGCTGTTGCAGCGGATGTCGGGGATGCTGATTCACAACCGCTCATCGATCCTGAGTTGGACCGCCGTGACATCAAGGAAGACAGGATAGATACCGAGGACTTCGAAATCGGTGTGTTTGGCGGTGCCATGAGCGTTGAAGACTTTGGCACCAACTTCGTCTACGGGGTGCGTGGCGCCTATCATGTCACCGAAGATATCTTTGTCGAAGCGGCCTGGGGGCGCACCGATACTGACGAAACCAGTGCCGAGCGCCTTATTCCCGCGCAGATACTGCAAGATAGTGACCGGCGCTTGACATACTACAACCTGTCATTTGGCTGGAATGTGCTACCCGGTGAGGCCTTCATTACCAGCCAGTGGGCATTCAATACCGCGCTGTATCTGATTGGCGGTGTGGGCAGCACTGACTTTGCGGGCGAAGACCAGTTCACCTGGAATTTCGGTGCCGGCCTCCGCTTACTGGCGACAGACTGGTTAGCCGTTCGCATTGACGGGCGCGACCATGTCTTCGAAATGGACATCCTCGGTGAAAGCAAGACGACCCATAATCTGGAGTTCACCGCGGGGGTGTCTGTCTTTTTCTAAAGTGAGGTCACTATGAAAATGTCATCCCGATTCGGTTTTGCTCAACTCATCCTCGTATTCGTCGTAAATGGCTTGTGCGCAACGGCCAGCCTTGCCGAGTTGGCTGAAAGCGTAGCACCCGACTTTACGCTCAAAAGCAATGCGGGTGAAAACCTCAAGCTGAGTGAATTCCGCGGTGACGTGGTGATGATCAATTTCTGGGCATCCTGGTGCGGTCCCTGTCGCCAGGAGATGCCGCTGCTTGACGAGCTCTATAACAACTACAAGCCACTCGGTTTTACTATCCTGGGCGTCAACGTCGAGGAAGACTCGGGCAAGGCAAAAGCAGTGCTGAGAGACATTCCGGTGAGTTTTCCGGTGCTGTTTGATACGCAAAACACCGTGAGTCAGCTCTATAACGTTGTCGCCATGCCCAGCACGGTACTCGTCGACCGCGACGGTAAGGTGCGTTATCTCCACAAGGGATACAAACCAGGCTACGAGCAACACTACCAGGAGCAGATCCGGAGTCTGATCCGGGAGTGACGATGAAGCTACTGGCGGTTGTTATCTCGCTATTGTTAGCAGTCGTGCTGTTCGGATGCAGCAGCATTGAAGTGGAGCCCTGGGTGAAGCCCTACGAGCGCACGCACTTGGCCGATCCCATCATGTTCTTCAATCGGGATCCGGTCTCCGCAGCATATAGCAGACACATATACGAAGCGCGCGAGGCCGCTCGCGGCGCAGAAGGTGGGGTGGGTGGTGGCTGCGGCTGTAACTAAAAAGAGTTTCCATCTGCCTTGCAGATTTGGGCTGGTGCTGGTCACACTCTGGGCCTTGGTTATCGCCAAGTTCGGGCTGGCCGCAGTACTGCCGGAGGATCGGGCCGACGTTCTCTATCATCGTTACAACGGGGGTGGAGTGACGGTTGACGGGCCATCGGTGCTGGTTCGAGTAGGCGACGAGAAGTCGGTCTCTGCGTGGGGAAATTTCTACGCGGACAGCGTGAGCAGTGCATCTGTTGACGTTGTGACCCAGGGTAGCCCATATGATGAATCACGGCGGGAATTAAGTGTAGGTGTCGATTACCTGCACGAAAACACCATGATGGATCTGTCGTACACAAACAGTGACGAAGATGATTACATGGCCAATTCTGGGCACTTCAGCATTAATCAGACTATGTTCGGGGATCTGACCACGGTAACGCTTGGTTACTCCTATGCCAGAGATACTGTCAAACAGAACGAAGAGCCTGATTTTGAGGAACACGTGACGCGCCAAAACTACCGACTGGGATTGTCACAGGTGTTGACCAAGAATCTGCTGATCGATCTTGCTTATGAGGCAATCACTGATGAGGGTTTCCTGAATAATCCCTATCGCTCCGTGAGGTATGTGGATCCCACTGTGCCACGTGGCTACAGCTTTCAACCCGAAAAGTATCCTAACACGCGAACCAGTAATGCTGTTTCAACAAACATGATGTACTACTTGCCCTATCGTGCCTCGTTGCGCGGCCAGTACCGTTTTTATACGGATACCTGGGGCATTAACGCGAACACCGTTGAGGTCGGCTACACACACCCGCTGAGTGTGGGTTGGACGTTCGATGTCAAGTATCGCTATTACAAGCAGTCAAAGGCTGACTTCTATAGCGATCTGTTTCCGCGGGAGAACGCGACAAATTTCCGTGGCCGTGACAAGGAGCTCAGCACCTTTGCCGATCATACGATTGGTGTCGGGGTGAGCTACGACTTTGTCCGTGATGGCTGGAGGTTTATCGACAAGGGCAGTCTTACGTTGAAATACGACAGGATCTTTTTCGACTACAGTGACTACCGGGATATCCGGCAGCAGACGGCAATCGCCGGTGGCGAGCCGCTCTATGATTTCACGGCGAATGTATGGCAGGCTTTTGTTTCGATCTGGTACTGATGGCGGTCGCGGTTACACATGCAGCGTTTTGCTCGCCCAACCAACGCCACCTATGACAGCTTCGGGATGCCGATGATGGACGAGGTCTTCGATCTCCGCGACACGGCTTCGTGAAATGTCGACCATCAGAAGAATTTCACCGTGACGTAATGCCTCTCTAAACTCATGCACATGTGCGTTTGGTACGCGGGTAAATAACAATCCGACCACAAAGGTCGATATCACGACTGCGAGTGGAATCACCGCCCAGCCGGTCAGTCCCTTGATCAACAGAGTGATTAGGGCCGCCAGCGCGATCACGAACGCGATCAGGTTCAGGCCCCACAACCTTCTCTCCAGATATAACCCGATATCTTGTTGTTGTGCCCGCGTGGTGCGAGGAAGATCGCGCACCAGCGTGTCATTATTGGCCAGGGCGTGGATATCGTTATGGCGAACACCGGCAGTTTCCAGATCGCTAACAATGCGGCGCGCATGTTCAGGGTCAGGGGCGAGAAAGTAGAGTCTACGATTCATGGTGCTCTCCCTGGACTACGTCCCTGTGATCCGTTTAATACATTGATCCAGTCGAACGGGGGCGTATTCTGTCGACATCCTATAGGGAAGATGTTAGGCGATCTTCGCCTGTACGCAAGTTTGACAAGGCATGAAAAATCCCGGGGGCCGCCTTGCCCCGTGGTTTTCTGTCAGGGTATCTCAACGAAACGGTCTGACTGCCATTACCTCCGTTGGCCTGCTCGACCTGATGACGGCCAATTCAGGATGGTCCGGTGCCGCGACTGCCTGGTGAGCCAGTCTGATCGGGACGGTGGCTGCACGCCACCGCGGCAGATAAAAGGCCGCGCGCGCATGCGCGCCCTGTCCCCGTCGATAGCCGGGCGTCAGTCTTTTGACTGTTGGTTGGAATGGTGCGCAGAGCGGCCGATGGAGTAATAGGAAACACCCAGGCTTGTCACCTGTTCCGGGTCGTACAGATTGCGCCCGTCGAATACCACGGGCTGGCGAAGTACCCTGCGGATACGTTCAAAGTCCGGGCTGCGGAACTCGCTCCATTCAGTGACGACCATCAGGACGTCGCTGCCCTCGAGGGCGTGGTCTGCCGAGTCGCACAATATCAGGTCTTCACGGTCCCCGTAGAGGCGCCGGGCCTCTTCCATGGCAACCGGGTCATAGGCCCTCACCTTGCCGCCGGCCTCCCATATCGCTTCCATCAGGGTGCGGCTGGAGGCTTCCCGCATATCATCCGTGTTCGGTTTGAAAGCAAGTCCCCAGACTGCGATGACCTTCCCAGCGAGATTGCCAGAAAAATGGCTGCTCAGTTTCTCAAACAGGACGCGCTTCTGGCGGTAATTGACGGACTCGACGGCGCGAAGCAGTTCAGCCTCATACTTGACGCCTGCCGCGGTACGCTCCAGGGCGCGAACATCTTTGGGAAAGCAGGATCCGCCGTAGCCGGCACCGGGATAAATGAACTGATAGCCGATTCGTGGATCGGCTCCTATGCCAACTCGGATCTTTTCGATGTCTGCGCCAACCCGCTCCGCAATACCTGCTAACTCGTTCATAAAGCTGATTTTTGTGGCGAGGATTGCATTTGCCGCGTATTTGGTCAGCTCCGAAGAGCGGATGTCCATGGCTAACACGCGGTCCCGATTCCGATTGAAGGGTGCGTACAGGGCGCGCAGCAATTCTGTCGTGCGGGGATTGTCGGTGCCGACGACGATCCGGTCCGGGCGCATGAAATCCTCGATTGCAGCGCCTTCCTTGAGAAATTCGGGATTCGACACAACATCAAATTCCACCTGGATCTTCCGTCTTCCCAGCTCCTGTTTCACCGTGTCACGGACTTTGTCAGCCGTCCCCACAGGCACCGTCGACTTGTTGATGATGACGCGGTATTCGTGCATGTTCTCACCGATCATCTTGGCGACGGACAGCACATGCTGAAGGTCCGCGGAACCGTCCTCGTCAGGGGGTGTCCCTACTGCAATAAACTGGAACAGGCCGTGGGCCACGCCTTCAGAGGAATCCAGGGTGAACCTGAGGCGGCCCGCGTGCTGATTCTCGATGATAAGATTATCGAGGCCGGGTTCGTGTATCGGGACCTCGCCGCGATTCAGCTTCTCGATTTTGCCCGGGTCGATGTCGACACACAGGACCTCATTCCCCACCTGGGCCAGACAGGCTCCGGTGACGAGCCCGACATAGCCGGAACCGTAAATGGTTATTTTCATGCAACTACCTGATCAGGATGAAAAAATAAAGTCTCTTTCTGGCGGTCCGGGCTCGATTATCAGGGCGCCACGCGCTTGTCCATGTGCCATCGGAATCCCGGTTATCGTCCGCTTTTCAAGTGTATAGAGCCGGGTTTTTGCCCCCGCACGCCTCCCGGTTGTGGGCGGACGCGGCATGGTAGCAAAGACCCGGTTGCCTGTCACTGCACCAAGCGAACGATTCAGCACCGATTGGGATCTTGATGAGCAGGGCAGCGCGGAACGACGAGATGCGCTAAGGAGTTGACACCTCAGCGGGGCTGGCCGAGAATACGTGGCTTGATTTCTGGAGGGGTTCCCGAGTGGTCAAAGGGATCAGACTGTAAATCTGACGGCTCAGCCTTCGGAGGTTCAAATCCTCCCCCCTCCACCAGAGAGGGACGCTGGCATATTGCCGGCGCGTTTTTTTGTGTGTGCAGGCGGGTGTAGTTCAACGGTAGAACCTCAGCCTTCCAAGCTGATGACGTGGGTTCGATTCCCATCACCCGCTCCAGTGAAAAGCCGGGGTCACAGTCGATTGTTGAACAGTAGTGCTGGCTCGCCCAGAGGCATGGGCAAGAATCGACTCCGACCCCAGCTTTTCTGCCCATATAGCTCAGTCGGTAGAGCACTTCCTTGGTAAGGAAGAGGTCACCGGTTCAAATCCGGTTGTGGGCTCCATATCGTAGGTGGTTACTGCAGGAACTGAGCAAGAATACATTTGATCATCATTTGACTGGGGAGATCATCCATGTCCAAGGAAAAATTTGAGCGTACGAAGCCGCATGTGAATGTGGGGACGATAGGTCACGTGGACCATGGTAAGACGACGCTGACGGCGGCGTTGACGAAGGTTTCTGCGGAGAAGATGGGGCGTGGGGAGTTTCGAGCGTACGATCAGATTGACAATGCACCTGAGGAGCGGGCGCGAGGGATAACGATTGCGACGGCGCACGTGGAGTACGAGACGGCCAATCGTCACTATGCGCATGTGGACTGTCCGGGTCATGCGGATTATGTGAAGAACATGATCACGGGTGCGGCGCAGATGGACGGAGCGATTTTGGTGGTGAGTGCGGCGGACGGTCCGATGCCGCAGACGCGGGAGCACATACTGCTGGCGCGGCAGGTGGGAGTTCCGTACATCGTGGTGTACATGAACAAGGCGGACATGGTGGACGATGCCGAGCTTCTGGAGTTGGTGGAGATGGAGGTTCGGGATTTGCTGAGTTCATATGAGTTTCCTGGGGATGACACGCCGATTGTGATTGGGAGTGCGCTGAAGGCGCTGGAGGGGGACGGCAGTGACATAGGGGTGCCGTCGATAGAGAAGTTGCTGGCGGCGCTGGATGATTACATACCGGTGCCGGAGCGGCCGATTGACCAGCCGTTTTTGATGCCGATTGAGGATGTATTTTCGATTTCGGGTCGAGGGACGGTGGTGACGGGACGTATAGAGCGTGGTCGTGTGAAGGTTGGGGAAGAGATTGAGATAGTAGGTATACGGGAGACGACCAAGACGACGTGCACGGGTGTAGAGATGTTCCGCAAGCTTCTGGACGCGGGTGAGGCTGGGGACAATGTGGGAGTCTTGTTGCGTGGTACGAAGCGTGATGATGTGGAGCGTGGTCAGGTGTTGGCGAAGCCGGGATCGATCACGCCGCACACGAAGTTTGAGTGTGAGGTGTATGTGCTGAGCAAGGACGAGGGGGGTCGTCATACGCCGTTTTTCAATGGTTATCGGCCGCAGTTTTACTTTCGGACGACGGACGTGACGGGTGCGTGCGATTTGCCGGAGGGTGTGGAGATGGTGATGCCGGGAGACAATGTGAAGATGACGGTGTCGTTGATTGCGCCGATTGCGATGGAAGAGGGGTTGCGTTTTGCGATCCGTGAAGGTGGCCGGACGGTGGGTGCCGGGGTGGTGTCGAAGATACTTGAGTGAGGGGTTGGGAGTGAGGCGTGCGGGGTATCAGCGTCCCCGCGCATCCGCCCTCACTCCTCACCAGTTTTAGGCCAGTAGCTCAATTGGCAGAGCGGCGGTCTCCAAAACCGCAGGTTGGGGGTTCGATTCCCTCCTGGCCTGCCATTTAAAACTAGTGGCCAGGGAGACAGATGCGGGAGCCAGGGTTGCCGCGACGTTCCTTGGATACTAGAGGCTAGAAGCTCGATTTTATGAATTCAAAAGTTGAAGCGCCGGAATCCCGACTCGATTCCGCAAAACTTGGATTTGCCATTGTGCTCCTTCTGGGGGCGGTGGTTGCTTTCTATTTTTTCGAAGGCGAGTCCCTGCTGTTTCGCGTCCTCGGCTTGCTGGGCGTAGCAATTGTTGCGCTGCTGATTGCCTCGCGGACGGCTGTGGGCGCGAGAACGATTGGATTCGCCCAGGACGCGCGCACCGAAGTGCGCAAGGTGGTCTGGCCGACCCGCCAGGAGACGGTGCAGACCACACTGATCGTGTTTGTGATGGTTATTGTCATGGGCATCATGCTCTGGTTGTTCGATATGTTTTTGCTTTGGGCAGTTCGTCTGCTGACTGGTCAGGGAGGCTGACGACATGTCCTTGCGCTGGTATGTGGTTCACGCGTATTCGGGATTTGAGAATCAGGTCAAACGCTCTCTGGAAGAACGTATCGCGCGCAGTGGTCTGCAGGAAAAGTTTGGTGAAATCCTGGTGCCGACCGAGGAAGTCGTGGAGATGCGCGAGGGCCAGAAGCGCAAGAGCGAACGCAAGTTCTTCCCCGGCTATGTGCTGGTCAAAATGGAAATGAATGATGAGACCTGGCATCTCGTCAAAGAGGCTCCGAAGGTGATGGGCTTCATCGGCGGCACCAGTGACAGGCCGGCGCCCATTACGGACAAAGAAGCTGAGCAGATCCTGCAGCGTATTCAGGAGGGGGTTGAGAAACCCAGACCCAAGGTCCTGTTCGAGCCGGGTGAGGTCGTGCGTGTTACCGATGGTCCGTTTAACGATTTCAATGGCGTCGTGGAAGAGGTTAATTACGAAAAGAGCAGGCTGCGGGTGGCGGTACTGATTTTTGGCCGCTCGACGCCGGTGGAATTGGAGTTCGGGCAGGTAGAGAAGGCTTAGGCACGGGTAGCGGGGTTGGGTCCCCATGCGCCAGCGCATGGCCTTATGCGAGCAGGGACAGCCAGACGCATGTCGTCTGGCGCCTTTTTTCTGAATATCGGGGAGCCGCGAGGCGTTCGTACCCACAGGAGTTGTCATGGCAAAGAAAATTCAGGCGTACATCAAGCTGCAGGTGCGCGCGGGTGAGGCGAATCCCAGCCCGCCCGTGGGTCCGGCGCTCGGTCAGCACGGTGTGAACATCATGGAGTTCTGCAAGGCATTCAACGCTCAGACGCAAAGTGTGGAGAAAGGCCTTCCGATTCCCGTGGTGATCACTGTTTATAGCGACCGCAGCTTTACCTTTGTAACCAAGACGCCACCCGCCTCGGTATTGCTGATGAAGGCCGCTGGTATTCAGAAGGGCAGCAGTACGCCACATATCAACAAGGTGGGGAAAGTGACGCGTGCGCAGCTTGAGGAGATTGCAAACCTGAAGATGCCTGATCTGAACGCGACTGACCTGGATGCTGCGGTGCGCATCGTTGCCGGTACGGCGCGCAGTATGGGTCTCGAAGAGGAGGTCTAGGCGATGGCAAAACTTTCCAAACGCATCAAGGCGGTTCGTGAAAAGATTGAGCGGGGCAAAGCGTATCCGATCGACGAGGCACTCAGTCTCCTCAAGCAAATGAGTGCTGTGAAATTCAAGGAGTCGGTCGACGTGAGTGTCAACCTGGGCGTGGACCCGCGCAAATCGGACCAGGTGGTCCGCAGTTCGACGCTGCTGCCGAATGGTACGGGCAAGACCGTTCGGGTAGCGGTGTTCACTCAGGGTGCCAACGCCGATGCTGCCAAGGAGGCAGGTGCCGACCTGGTGGGCATGGACGATCTCGCCGAGACTGTGAAGGCGGGCAATATCGACTTTGATGTCGTGATCGCCAGTCCGGACGCCATGCGCGTGGTTGGCCAGCTTGGCCAGATCCTGGGTCCGCGTGGTTTGATGCCCAACCCGAAGGTGGGCACCGTCACACCGGATGTCGCCACGGCTGTGAAGAATGCCAAGGCTGGACAGGTGCGTTACCGCACCGACAAGGCGGGTATCATCCATTGCTCGATTGGCAAGGTGGATTTCGAGGTCAGTGCACTGCAGGAAAATCTGCGGGCACTGCTTGCAGATCTGAACAAGGCCAAACCGGCAGCAGCCAAGGGTGTTTACATGAAGAAATTGACGGTATCAACGACCATGGGGCCGGGGATCATGGTCGATCAGGCCTCACTCGCCTGAGGCGGATTTTGCTTACCCGGGGGCCGGCTGTCGGGATTACTTTTCTCGCAACCGGCTGCTTGAAGGACAGACTTTGTGGTAGCGCGTGCGATGCCGGATCAGAGACGGTAACGGGCGCCAGACTGTCAAAGACCGCAGGCGCAAAGGATAGGAAGATCCAATGCTTAATGGTTTGCCGGCCTGCGCAGACGGTGTTGTCCAGACGCATTTGCTTGCCCTGGCCACCGTGCGGGGGAAGGGTTTTGTCCGTAACGAGAGACTCTTCCATGTACCAGGGCTGTACGCAACCGAATGTTGATGCGGTTGCGTCATAGGAGGTAGCTGATGGCACTTACTCTTGAACAGAAAAAGTCCGTCGTTGCCGAAGTGGCGGAAGTTGCCGGGCAGGCGTTTTCCGCAGTGGCCGCGGAGTATTGCGGGCTGACCGTGGAACAGATGACCAACCTGCGGCGCAAGGCGCGCGAAGGGGGTGTCTATCTACGCGTGGTCAAGAACACTTTGGCAAGGCGTGCCGTACAGGGAACTGAGTTCGAGTGTATCTCTGAGGGCTTGACAGGACCGTTGGTGCTGGCTTTTTCCCAGGAAGATCCGGGAGGCGCTGCGCGGGTGGTGCGTGATTTTGCCAAGGAGCATCAATTGCTCCAGGTCAGATTTGTTTCGGTGGCGGGTGAGATGTTGCCCGCGGGCGAGATTGACCGCCTGGCAAGTCTGCCAACCCGCGAACAGGCATTGGCTACGCTGATGGCGGTGATGAAGGCGCCGGTCGAGAAGCTGGTGCGTACACTCAATGAGGTGCCGGGCAAGCTGGTGCGGACAGTGGCAGCGATACGGGACCAGAAACAGCAGGCAGCTTAGGCAATTATCGTAGGAATGGTTTCGCCCGCGGACGGTCCGCGGCCGGCGCCGTCCTACCCAAGCGATTCGAAATATTGGGAGATACAGATCATGGCGGTATCCAAAGAAGACATCCTGGAAAGTATTGCGAACATGAGCGTGATGGACGTGGTGGACCTCATCTCGTCCATGGAAGAGAAGTTTGGCGTTTCGGCGGCCGTTGCTATGGCAGCGGCGCCGGCCGCGGCTGCAGGTGCCGAAGCAGCGGCTGCTGAGGAGCAGACGGAGTTCGATGTTGTCATGTCGAGCTTTGGCTCCAATAAGGTCGCGGTGATCAAGGTGGTACGTGCCATCACGAGCCTGGGCCTCAAGGAAGCCAAGGATCTGGTAGAAAGCGCGCCTTCCACGATCAAGGAGGCCGTATCCAAGGCAGAGGCCGAGGACATGAAGAAACAGCTGGAAGAGGCTGGCGCCAGCGTCGAGGTCAAGTAAGATCGCGTCTCAACGTCGCCTGATCGGCGGCAGTATCCATTTCCTGGATGCTGTCGCCGGCAATGAACCGGTCACTGGCTGGTAGCGTATATCGCTACCGGCCTTTAGCCGTTGGTAATTTGGCAAGTCGCTAGTGGCGAGTATCGGGGTCTGAGGAAGCATCAATTACCTCGGCCCGGTTGCTCGTGACGAGTAACCAGTAACTGCGTAGAGAGGAACACCGATGGGTTACAGCTTCACCGAAAAGAAACGTATCCGCAAGGATTTCGGCAAGCGCCCGACCGTTCTGGGCGTCCCTTATCTGTTGGCGACCCAGATCGACTCATACCGCGATTTTCTTCAGTCGGATCGCACCCCGGATGGCCGGGAGGACAGGGGTCTGCATGCGGCCTTCAACTCAGTGTTCCCGATCGTCAGTTACTCGGGCAATGCGGCCCTTGACTATGTGAGCTATCGGCTGGGTGTGCCCACGTTTGACGTCAAGGAGTGTCAGCTGCGCGGCCTGACTTATGCCGCGCCGCTACGCGCCCTCGTCAGGCTGGTCATATACGACAAGGAGGCCTCGGGAGACACACCCAGCATCAAGGATATCAAGGAGCAGGAAGTCTACATGGGGGAACTGCCGCTCATGACGGATACCGGTACCTTTGTGATCAATGGTACCGAGCGTGTGATTGTGTCGCAGTTACACCGTTCGCCGGGCGTGTTCTTCGACCATGACAAGGGCAAGACCCATTCATCCGGCAAGCTCCTGTTCAATGCGCGGGTGATTCCCTACCGTGGTTCCTGGCTTGATTTCGAGTTTGACCCCAAGGATTGCCTGTTCGTGCGCATTGATCGCCGGCGAAAACTGCCGGCAACCATTTTGCTCCGTGCCTTGGGTTACGACGTCGAGCAGATCATAGAGATATTCTTCGACACCAATACCTTCCGCTTTGCGAAGGACGAGATCAAGCTGGATCTGGTTCCGGAACGGCTGCGCGGCGAGATAGCCAGTTTCGAGATCCGGGCCAAGGGCAAGGTGATCGTCGAGGAAGGTCGCCGCGTCACTGCGCGCCACATTCGGGAGCTCGAGTCAGCTGGCGTCAAGAGCCTGGTCGTGCCGGAAGACTACCTGCTTGGCAAGGTGATTGCGCGCAGCATTATCGATACCGAAACCGGCGAAGTCATTGCCAATGCGAATGATGAGATCACCGAGGACCTGCTGGCGAAGATCCACAAAGCAGAGACCAAACAGATCGAAACCCTCTATACCAATGATCTCGACCGGGGCGCCTACATATCGGATACCCTGCGCATCGACGCCACAGCTAACCAGCTCGAGGCGCAGGTGGAAATCTATCGGATGATGCGGCCAGGAGAGCCGCCTACCAAGGAAGCGGCCCAGAATCTCTTCAATAACCTGTTCTTTACGCCTGAGCGTTACGACTTGTCCGCAGTCGGGCGGATGAAATTCAACCGGCGCGTGGGGCGCAGTGATGTCACCGGCCCGGGTATCCTGGTCGATGCCCAGTACTTTGAGCGGCAACTGGAGAGTGCCGTGAAACCGAAGGATGACCAGGCGGATGTCAAGCTCGTTGATCTGTCACCCTGGCCCTGGTTGACGCAGTTACTCCAGGCGACGGGGTTTGCAGGTGAAACCCTGAAGTGGGGCAAACTGAAGGAGACACTGTCGGACTGGGGCTCGGACATAATCGATGTCGTCAAGACCCTGGTTGATATTCGCAACGGTAACGGCTTTGTCGATGATATCGATCACCTCGGTAACCGCCGCATTCGCTGCGTGGGTGAGATGGCTGAAAACGTCTTTCGCATCGGTCTCGTTCGCGTCGAGCGCGCGGTCAAGGAGCGGCTGAGCCTGGCAGAATCCGAGGGACTGATGCCGCAGGAGCTGATTAATGCCAAACCTGTTGCGGCCGCGATCAAGGAGTTCTTTGGTTCAAGCCAGTTGTCGCAGTTCATGGATCAGAATAACCCGCTGTCCGAGGTTACCCACAAACGTCGCGTCTCGGCACTGGGTCCTGGCGGGTTAACGCGCGAGCGTGCGGGGTTTGAGGTGCGGGACGTGCATCCGACTCACTACGGACGTGTCTGCCCGATTGAGACCCCGGAAGGGCCGAACATTGGCTTGATCAACTCGCTCGCCGTATATGCGCGGACCAATCAGTATGGTTTCCTCGAGACCCCCTACCGCAAGGTTGTGGCTGGCCAGGTTACGGGTGAGGTGGAATATCTCTCTGCCATCGAGGAAGGTCAGCATGTCATCGCGCAGGCCAATGCCACGCTGGATGACAAGGGTTATCTGATGGATGACCTGGTCTCCTGCCGGCACAAGAACGAGTTTACGCTGTCGTCGCCGGAGCGTATCGATTATATCGACGTGTCGCCAAAACAGATCGTTTCGGTCGCGGCATCGCTGATCCCGTTTCTCGAACACGATGATGCAAACCGGGCCTTGATGGGTTCAAACATGCAGCGCCAGGCGGTTCCCACCCTGCGCACGGAGAAACCGCTGGTCGGTACCGGGATGGAGCGGGCGGTCGCCACGGATTCCGGGGTTACCGTTGTTGCACGCCGCGGCGGCATGGTTGATTCGGTGGATGCCGGTCGTATCGTGGTGCGTGTCAACGATGACGAAACCGAGGCGGGCGAGGCAGGTGTCGACATCTACAACCTGACCAAGTACACACGTTCCAACCAGAATACCTGCATCAACCAGAAACCGCTCGTCAAGCCGGGCGACGTGGTCGAGCGCGGCGATGTCCTCGCCGACGGGCCGTCGACGGATCTTGGGGAACTGGCGCTGGGGCAGAATCTGCTGGTCGCCTTCATGCCTTGGAACGGCTACAACTTCGAGGATTCGATACTGATCTCGGAGCGGGTCGTTGAAGAGGATCGCTTTACGACCATCCATATCGAAGAGCTGACCTGCGTGGCACGCGATACCAAGCTCGGCTCCGAAGAGATCAGTGGAGACATTCCCAATGTGGGCGAGAGTGCCCTGTCGCGGCTGGACGAGTCAGGCATCGTGTATATTGGCGCGGAAGTAAAGCCTGGCGATATCCTGGTCGGCAAGGTAACGCCGAAAGGCGAAACACAGCTGACGCCGGAAGAGAAATTGCTGCGGGCGATTTTCGGCGAGAAGGCCTCCGATGTAAAGGATACCTCGCTGCGCGTCCCTTCAGGGATGGACGGTACGGTGATCGATGTGCAGGTCTTTACCCGCGACGGTGTCGAGAAGGACAAGCGCGCCTTGCAGATTGAAGAGGAGCAGCTGGCAGGCGTCAAGAAGGATCTCAATGACCAGCGGCGCATTATGGAGGGCGATGTCTACCATCGCGTGGAAAGGCTGTTGGTCGGCAAGACTGCGGAGGGTGGTCCCGAGGGGCTCGCGGCGGGCACCAAGATCATCAAGACTTACCTCACGGAGGTCTCCAGGGACAAGTGGTTCGAAATTCGCTTGCGCAATGAGGAAGCGAATCAACAACTGGAGAAGGCGGCTGAGCAGCTCAAATCGATCCGTGACGAGTTTGACAGGCGGCTGGAAGAAAAGCGCACCAAGATAACCGCGGGTGACGATCTGGCGCCGGGCGTGCTCAAGATGGTGAAGGTCTACCTTGCCGTCAAGCGGCGTATTCAGCCGGGTGACAAGATGGCCGGTCGCCACGGAAACAAGGGCGTGATATCCACCATTGTCCCGGTCGAGGATATGCCTTACCTGGAAGACGGTACCCCCGTGGACATCGTACTGAATCCCCTGGGCGTGCCTTCGCGAATGAACGTCGGGCAGGTGCTCGAGACCCATCTCGGCTGGGCGGCCAGGGGTCTGGGGCTGAAGATCGGCAACCTGCTTGTAGCCCAGGCCGGGGCCTCCGAGATCCGCTCGTTCATGGAGAAGATCTACAACACCAGCGGCAAGAAAGAGGACCTCGGCTCGCTCAGCGACAACGACATCCAGGAACTGGCCAGGAACCTGTGCAAGGGTGTGCCGATTGCGACGCCGGTGTTTGACGGTGCGAACGAAGACGAGATCAAGCAGATGCTGGCACTTGCAGATCTTCCGGAGACGGGCCAGACGATACTCTATGACGGCCGTACCGGGGATTGCTTCGACCGGCCCGTGACGGTCGGCTATATGTACATGTTGAAGCTGAATCATCTTGTTGATGACAAGATGCATGCGCGTTCCACAGGTCCCTACAGCCTGGTAACCCAGCAGCCGCTGGGCGGTAAGGCCCAGTTCGGTGGTCAGCGCTTCGGGGAAATGGAAGTCTGGGCGCTGGAGGCTTATGGCGCCGCGTACACGCTCCAGGAAATGCTGACCGTCAAGTCGGACGATGTGAACGGACGTACCAAGATGTACAAGAACATCGTTGACGGTAACCACCAGATGGAGGCCGGGATGCCCGAGTCCTTCAATGTGCTGGTCAAGGAAATTCGTTCGCTGGGCATCAATCTGGAACTTGAGCAGGAATGATTTGGCAGGCAGCCAGTCGCTAGGAATTGGTAGCCAGGAAAGCGGAGCTCGGGCGGAACTTGCGCCCCTGGTTGCTGCTTAATCGCACCTCGATACCTTCGGGTAGGAGACATGATGAAAGATCTACTCAATCTGGTAAGACCTCAGGGCCAAGTTGAAGATTTCGACGCGATCCGTATCGGACTGGCGTCGCCGGACTTGATTCGTTCGTGGTCTTATGGCGAGGTAAAGAAGCCGGAGACAATCAACTACCGGACCTTCAAACCCGAGCGGGACGGCCTGTTCTGCGCCAAGATATTTGGACCCGTAAAGGATTATGAGTGTCTTTGTGGCAAGTACAAGCGGCTTAAACACCGTGGTGTCGTGTGCGAAAAGTGCGGTGTCGAGGTTACCCTGGCCAAGGTACGCCGCGAGCGTATGGGCCATATCGAGCTTGCCAGCCCGGTCGCACATATCTGGTTCCTGAAATCGCTGCCCTCGCGCATTGGCCTGCTGCTCGACATGACGCTGCGCGACATCGAGCGGGTTCTTTACTTCGAGGCCTTCGTGGTCGTCGATCCGGGTATGACCAGCCTGGAGCGTGGTCAGTTGTTATCGGATGAAGCCTACCTGGAAGCGATCGAGGAAAACGGCGATGAATTCGACGCGCGCATGGGTGCCGAGGCGGTGTTCGAGTTGCTGCGTACCATGGAGCTGTCGTCGGATGCGGCACAAATCCGCGAAGACATGGAGGCAACCAATTCCGAAGCGAAGCTCAAGCGTCTCGGCAAGCGCCTCAAGCTTATCGAATCCTTCCTCGAGTCGGGTAACAAGCCGGAATGGATGGTGATGACAGTGCTGCCGGTGTTACCCCCGGAACTGCGTCCGCTGGTGCCACTGGACGGGGGACGCTTTGCGACATCGGATCTGAACGACCTGTATCGGCGCGTCATCAACCGCAACAATCGTCTCAAGCGTCTTCTCGAGCTGAACGCTCCCGACATCATTGTGCGCAACGAGAAGCGCATGCTGCAGGAGTCGGTCGATGCGCTGCTTGACAACGGTCGCCGCGGCCGTGCGATTACCGGAACCAACAAGCGCCCGCTCAAGTCCCTGGCGGATATGATCAAAGGCAAGCAGGGGCGTTTTCGCCAGAACCTTCTTGGCAAGCGCGTTGACTACTCGGGCCGCTCGGTCATTGTGGTGGGCCCGACATTGCGCCTGCACCAGTGCGGCTTGCCCAAGCGGATGGCGCTGGAACTGTTCAAGCCCTTTATCTTCAGCAAGCTGCAGTTGCGCGGCCTGGCCACCACCATCAAGGCGGCCAAGAAACTGGTTGAGCGTGAAGGCGGGGAAGTCTGGGATATCCTTGAAGAGGTTATCCGCGAACATCCGGTATTGCTGAACCGCGCGCCGACGCTCCACCGTCTGGGCATCCAGGCGTTTGAGCCGATACTCGTCGAGGGCAAGGCCATTCAATTGCATCCGCTGGTATGTGCAGCGTTCAATGCCGACTTCGACGGTGACCAGATGGCAGTGCATGTGCCACTGTCAATCGAGGCGCAGCTCGAGGCGCGGGCCCTGATGATGTCGACGAATAATGTCCTGGCACCGGCCAACGGGGAACCCATCATTGTGCCGTCGCAGGACGTGGTTCTGGGTCTGTATTACATGACCAGGGAACGCGTTAACGCGCCGGGTGAGGGGATGGTGTTTGCCGACATGAACGAGTTGCATCGGGCCTATTCCAGTGGCGCGGTTGCCCTGCATGCCAGGGTCAAGGTGCGGCTCGACGAGCCGATGCCGGACGCTGGTGGTGAGGCGAAGGCCCGCCGCAGGACAGTGGAAACGACTGTCGGGCGTGCCCTGTTGAGCGAGATTCTCCCCGAGCGTCTGCCTTTTGAGCTCATCAATCGGGACCTTTCCAAGAAGGCGATTTCCCGCCTTATCAATGCCTGCTATCGTCAGGTCGGACTGAAGGACACCGTTATCTTTGCCGACCGGCTCATGTACACCGGTTTCGCGTACGCGACCCGTGCGGGTGTCTCTTTTGGTATCAACGATATGGTGATTCCGGAGGAAAAGGCCGGCATTCTCGCCAGGGCCGAGGGAGAGGTGAAGGAAATCGAGAACCAGTACACGTCGGGCCTGGTGACCAACGGTGAACGCTACAACAAGGTGGTGGACATCTGGTCACGAACCAACGACCAGGTTGCCAAGGCCATGATGGAAAAACTGGGCAGTGAGGAGGTGACTGACCGCGAGGGCAACAAGATCAGTCAGCCTTCCTTCAACTCTATTTACATGATGGCCGACTCCGGTGCGCGAGGCAGTGCCGCCCAGATTCGCCAGCTTGCCGGGATGCGCGGCCTTATGGCCAAACCCGATGGCTCCATTATCGAGACCCCGATCACCGCCAATTTCCGTGAAGGGCTGGATGTTCTGCAATACTTTATCTCGACACACGGCGCGCGCAAGGGTCTGGCGGACACGGCGCTGAAGACTGCGAACTCGGGCTATCTTACCCGGCGGCTGGTCGATGTGGCCCAGGATCTGGTGGTTACGGGGGGTGATTGTGGCACCCAGGAAGGTCTCCTCATGACCCCGATCGTGGAAGGTGGTGATATCGTCGAGCCCTTGCACGAACGGGTGCTCGGTCGCGTTACTGTTGATGATACCTATGTGCCGGGCACGGACGAGATAGCGGTGCCGAACGGTACCCTGCTGGATGAGGCATGGGTGCAAAAGATCGAGGCCCAGGGTATTGATGAAATCCGCGTGCGTTCACCGATCACCTGTGCGATTCGCTATGGCGTCTGCGCGAAGTGCTATGGTCGCGATCTGGCGCGCGGCCACCGCGTCAATGCAGGTGAGGCGGTGGGTGTGATCGCTGCGCAGAGTATCGGCGAGCCCGGCACGCAGCTTACCATGCGGACCTTCCATATTGGCGGTGCCGCAAGCCGCGCGGCCACCATCAATAATGTGGAAGTAAAATCGGTCGGCAGGATTCGGCTGCACAACATCAAGACAGTTCAGAACAAGGACAACAATCTGGTCGCGGTTTCGCGTTCTGGCGAAGTCGGCGTGATCGACGCGAACGGCCGTGAGCGCGAACGTTACAAGATCCCCTATGGCGCGGTGCTGTCGGTCAATGAAGGGGATGCCGTCGAGCCGGGGCAGATCGTTGCCAGCTGGGATCCGCATACGCACCCGATTGTGACCGAGGTGGCCGGGCTGGTGCGGTTCAGCGATTTCGTCGACGGCATCTCCGTCAATCGTCAGACCGATGAATTCACCGGTCTTTCCAGCCTGGTTGTGACCGATCCCAAACAGCGCGGCTCGATGGGCAAGGATCTGCGGCCGATGGTGAAGCTGGTGGACGAGAGCGGCAAAGAGCTGAAGATCGCCGGTACCGAGATGCCGGCGCACTACTTCCTGCCCGCCGGCGCCATTGTGGGACTCGAGGATGCCTCGACGGTGGAGGTGGGTGACGTTGTGGCCCGAATTCCGCAGGAATCATCCAAGACCCGTGATATCACCGGCGGTTTGCCGCGCGTCGCGGACCTGTTCGAGGCCCGCAAGCCGAAAGAGCCCGCGATTCTTGCCGAGCGTTCCGGTACCACGAGTTTCGGCAAGGATACCAAGGGCAAGCAGCGGCTGATTATCACGGATGCGAACGGTGATCAGCACGAGGAGCTCATTCCGAAATGGCGGCATGTCACGGTGTTCGAGGGTGAGCATGTCGAGAAGGGTGAGACCATCGTCGACGGTGAGCCCAATCCGCACGATATCCTGCGTCTGCTGGGAACGACGGCCATGGCGGATTACCTTGTCAAGGAGATCCAGGATGTCTACCGGCTCCAGGGTGTCAAGATCAATGACAAGCACATCGAGGTCATCATCCGTCAGATGCTGCGCAAGGTGGAGATCACGGATCCGGCAGAGACCCAGTTCCTGAAGGGTGAGCAGGTGGAGCGTTCCCGGGTCCTGGATGAAAACGAGCGTGTCGCGAAGGAGGATAAAGAGCCCGCCAAATGGGATCCCATACTCCTCGGCATTACCAAGGCGTCGCTGGCGACGGAATCCTTTATATCCGCGGCCTCCTTCCAGGAGACGACCCGGGTACTCACCGAGGCAGCGGTGCGGGGTTTGCGCGATGATCTGCGTGGTCTGAAGGAAAATGTCATCGTTGGTCGCCTGATTCCGGCCGGGACAGGGCTTGCCCACCACCTGGAGCGGCAGCGCAGGCGTCAGCCCAAGCTCACCGCCGAGGAAATCGCCGTGGAGCTGGGTCTGACGGATGAATCCCCGACGGACGAGGTGTCGAGTGATCAGGTGGCGGAGTCCTGATTACAGCCGCCTGGGTTAACAATATGGCTTGACAGGGATTTCAGGCCTCTCTAAAATTGCGCCTCTTTCAACGACAGGCCGGGGGTACGTACCGGCCTGTCGTTTGTTTTCGGGTCGCTGGACTGTGCGACCCGGCACTGACTAGAGCAACTATTTTCATGTCAACAATCAATCAGTTAGTACGCAAACCGCGCAAGCGTAAGGTTGAGAAAAGTAATGTCCCGGCGCTTGAGGCGGCACCGCAGAAGCGCGGTGTCTGCACGCGTGTGTATACGACGACGCCGAAGAAGCCCAACTCGGCCCTGCGCAAAGTGGCCCGTGTTCGCCTTACCAATGGCTATGAGGTAACGACTTATATTGGCGGTGAAGGACATAACCTTCAGGAACACTCGGTGGTACTGATCCGCGGCGGTCGTGTCAAGGATCTGCCGGGCGTGCGCTATCACACCGTGCGCGGGAGTCTCGATGCCTCGGGTGTGGAGGCGCGTCGCCAGGGTCGCTCCAAGTACGGAGCCAAGCGGCCCAAGGCTTAGCCGCTGCGGAGCGCAACATAACTGCCCCCGTCTGGCGCGGCAGTGCAGCGAGACAGGTAAAACAGCTGAAAATCGGGTTAGCCCCCTATTGAGTGACAGGACGTATTAAACACGATGTCGAGAAAAAGAGTTATCGGTCGCCGCGAGATTCTGCCGGATCCCAAGTACGGCAGTGAATTGCTCGCCAAGTTCGTCAACATGGTGATGAGCCGCGGCAAGAAGTCAGTGGCTGAGAAGATCGTATACGGCGCACTGGACCACGTCGGTCAGCGGGGTGCCGATGATCCGGTTGAGGTGCTGAACAAGGCGCTGGATAACGTGCGCCCGGTCGTGGAGGTGAAATCCCGCCGCGTGGGTGGTGCGACCTACCAGGTGCCGATCGAAGTCCGGCCTTTGCGCCGCAATACCCTGGCAATGCGCTGGATGATCGATGCCGCGCGCAAGCGGGGCGAGAAATCCATGGCGCAGCGGCTGGGCGGCGAAATCATGGATGCGGCCGAGAGTCGTGGTTCGGCGGTGAAGAAGCGCGAAGATACGCATCGCATGGCAGAGGCAAACAAAGCCTTTGCACATTATCGTTGGTAAGACAGGTTCAGCAAGGGAATTAGCCCGTGGCACGTAAGACTCCAATCGAGCGCTACCGCAACATCGGTATCATGGCGCACATTGACGCTGGCAAGACGACGACGACCGAGCGCGTCCTCTTCTATACCGGTGTATCGCACAAGATAGGTGAGGTGCACGACGGCGCAGCGGTTATGGACTGGATGGAGCAGGAGCAGGAGCGCGGCATCACCATTACCTCCGCGGCAACCACCTGTTTCTGGTTCGGCATGGACAAGCAGTTCCCGGAGCACCGTATCAACATCATTGATACGCCCGGCCACGTCGACTTTACCATTGAGGTCGAGCGGTCCCTGCGTGTTCTGGATGGCGCATGCGCCGTTTTCTGTGCGGTCGGCGGGGTTGAGCCGCAGTCCGAAACTGTGTGGCGGCAGGCGAATAAATACCACGTGCCACGCATGGCCTTCGTCAACAAGATGGATCGTGCCGGGGCCAATTTCCTGCGGGTTGTCGGCCAGATGAAGGACCGCCTGGGCGCCAATCCGGTGCCCCTGCAGCTGCCGATTGGCGCCGAAGAGAGTTTCCAGGGTGTGGTGGATCTGATCAAGATGCAGGCGATCTACTGGAATGAGGCCGATATGGGCACCACCTACGAGGCCAGGGACATTCCCGCGGAGCTGGTGGATGCCTGCAAGACGTGGCGGGAAACCATGGTGGAAGCCGCTGCCGAGGCATCCGACGAACTGATGGAGAAGTATCTGGAGGGTGTCGAGCTTTCCGTGGAAGAAATCCGCGCGGGATTGCGCAAGCGCACCCTGGCAAACGAGATTGTGCCTTGCCTGTGTGGTTCCGCCTTCAAGAACAAGGGCGTACAGGCCATGCTGGATGCCATCGTTCACTACATGCCGGCACCGACCGACGTCCCGGCCATCAAGGGGGTTCTTGATGATGCCGAGGGGACCGAATCCGAGCGGCATCCCTCGGACGATGAGCCGTTCGCCGCGCTGGCCTTCAAGATAGCGACCGATCCTTTTGTCGGTACCCTGTCGTTCTTCCGGGCCTATTCAGGCGTGCTCAAGTCCGGTGACACGGTCATCAATTCCGTCACCGGGAAGAAAGAGCGCATTGGCCGCATCCTGCAGATGCATGCCAATTCCCGTGAGGAGATAAAGGAGGTTCGTGCCGGAGATATCGCAGCCGCGGTGGGTTTGAAGAACGTGACCACGGGTGACACCCTGTGCGATATCAACAACGCGATTATCCTCGAGCGGATGGAGTTCCCGGAACCGGTGATCTCGGTCGCGGTAGAGCCCAAGACCAAAGCGGATCAGGAAAAGATGGGTATCGCGCTGCAAAAGCTGGCCCAGGAAGACCCATCCTTCCGGGTTGCCACGGATCAAGAGTCCGGTCAGACAATCATCTCCGGCATGGGTGAATTGCATCTTGATATTATCGTTGACCGCATGCGGCGCGAGTTCAAGGTCGAGGCCAATGTCGGGGCGCCGCAGGTTGCCTATCGCGAGTCGATTCGCAAGCTCGTCGAGCAGGAAGGCAAGTTTGTGCGTCAGTCGGGCGGTCGCGGTCAATATGGTCACGTGTGGCTGCGCATCGAGCCGCGGGAAGAGGGTGCCGGTTACGAATTTGAGAATGCCATTGTTGGCGGCTCGATTCCCAAGGAATACATTCCGGCGGTGGACAAAGGTGTCCAGGAGCAGCTGGAAAACGGCGTGTTGGCCGGCTATCCGCTGGTCGACGTCAAGGTGACCCTGTACGACGGTTCCTACCATGACGTCGATTCGAGCGAAATGGCATTCAAGATTGCCGGTTCTATGGCCCTGAAAGCGGGCGCCCTGAATGCGAATCCCGCGCTGCTGGAGCCCATCATGAACGTGGAGGTCGTCACGCCCGAGGATTACCTGGGCGATGTCATGGGTGATCTCAACCGGCGACGGGGTATCACGCAGGGCATGGACGAGAATCCTGCCGGCAAGGTGATCCGCGCCGAGGTTCCGCTGGCAGAGATGTTCGGCTACGCAACCGATCTGCGTTCCGCGACGCAGGGCCGGGCAACCTATTCGATGGAGTTCGCAAAGTATGCCGAAGCACCTTCGAGTGTTGCCGAGGCTGTTATCAAGAAAGCATCCTAGTTTTTCAGGCGCAATTCAGAACGAGAATGAGGTAGTCAAAGGTGTCCAAGGAAAAATTTGAGCGTACGAAGCCGCATGTGAATGTGGGGACGATAGGTCACGTGGACCATGGTAAGACGACGCTGACGGCGGCGTTGACGAAGGTTTCTGCGGAGAAGATGGGGCGTGGGGAGTTTCGAGCGTACGATCAGATTGACAATGCACCTGAGGAGCGGGCGCGAGGGATAACGATTGCGACGGCGCACGTGGAGTACGAGACGGCCAATCGTCACTATGCGCATGTGGACTGTCCGGGTCATGCGGATTATGTGAAGAACATGATCACGGGTGCGGCGCAGATGGACGGAGCGATTTTGGTGGTGAGTGCGGCGGACGGTCCGATGCCGCAGACGCGGGAGCACATACTGCTGGCGCGGCAGGTGGGAGTGCCGTACATCGTGGTGTACATGAACAAGGCGGACATGGTGGACGATGCCGAGCTTCTGGAGTTGGTGGAGATGGAGGTTCGGGATTTGCTGAGTTCATATGAGTTTCCTGGGGATGACACGCCGATTGTGATTGGGAGTGCGCTGAAGGCGCTGGAGGGGGACGGCAGTGACATAGGGGTGCCGTCGATAGAGAAGTTGCTGGCGGCGCTGGATGATTACATACCGGTGCCGGAGCGGCCGATTGACCAGCCGTTTTTGATGCCGATTGAGGATGTATTTTCGATTTCGGGTCGAGGGACGGTGGTGACGGGACGTATAGAGCGTGGTCGTGTGAAGGTTGGGGAAGAGATTGAGATAGTAGGTATACGGGAGACGACCAAGACGACGTGCACGGGTGTAGAGATGTTCCGCAAGCTTCTGGACGCGGGTGAGGCTGGGGACAATGTGGGAGTCTTGTTGCGTGGTACGAAGCGTGATGATGTGGAGCGTGGTCAGGTGTTGGCGAAGCCGGGATCGATCACGCCGCACACGAAGTTTGAGTGTGAGGTGTATGTGCTGAGCAAGGACGAGGGGGGTCGTCATACGCCGTTTTTCAATGGTTATCGGCCGCAGTTTTACTTTCGGACGACGGACGTGACGGGTGCGTGCGATTTGCCGGAGGGTGTGGAGATGGTGATGCCGGGAGACAATGTGAAGATGACGGTGTCGTTGATTGCGCCGATTGCGATGGAAGAGGGGTTGCGTTTTGCGATCCGTGAAGGTGGCCGGACGGTGGGTGCCGGGGTGGTGTCGAAGATACTTGAGTGAGGGGTTGGGAGTGAGGCGTGCGGGGTATCAGCGTCCCCGCGCATCCGCCCTCACTCCTCACCAGTTTTAGGCCAGTAGCTTACATTGTGGAAAGTTGGTAACTCGAAATGGCGACGAATCAGAGAATACGTATCCGCCTCAAGGCATTCGATCACCGTCTGATTGATCAGTCGGCGCGTGAGATTGTGGAGACCGCGAGACGGACGGGTGCGCAGGTGCGTGGTCCGATTCCGCTGCCCACCAAGAAAGAGCGCTTTACCATTCTGATCTCGCCGCACGTCAACAAGGATGCGCGGGATCAGTATGAGCTTCGCACGCACAAGCGCCTGATGGACATCGTGGATCCAACGGACAAGACCGTCGACGCCCTGATGAAACTGGATCTGGCGGCCGGTGTGGATGTGCAGATTAAACTGAATTGATGGTGCAGGAGCGACGCTGGTCGTCACGAACAGGCGCGCTGCTACGGGGATATAGACAATGGCTATCGGATTGGTTGGTCGCAAGGCAGGCATGACTCGCATCTTTACAGATGAGGGGGTATCCGTGCCCGTTACTGTCATTGAAGTCGAGCCGAACCGTGTGTCCCAGGTCAAGACGCATGCAGCCCAGGGTTACCGCGCGCTGCAGGTGACGACCGGCAAACGCCGGGCCTCACGTGTGACCAAGCCCATGGGTGGCCATTTCGCCAAGGCCGGGGTGGAACCGGGGCGGGGCGTGTGGGAATTTCGTCTGGGCGACGACGAGGGTGCGGAGATCGAGGTTGGGTCGGAGCTGAAGGTGGATATGTTTGCCGCCGGTCAAAAGGTCGATGTAACGGGCACCACCATTGGTAAGGGATTCGCGGGCGGCGTGAAGCGTCACAACTTCCACATGCAGGATGCCACCCATGGCAATTCGCTGTCACACAGGGCGCCGGGTTCCATCGGCCAGAATCAGACGCCGGGGCGGGTATTGAAGGGGAAGAAAATGGCAGGCCATATGGGTAACGCACAGCGCTGCGCCCAGAACCTTGAGGTAATCCGTGTCGACATCGATCGTAACCTGCTGCTGGTCAAGGGTGCGGTGCCCGGTTCACGGGGCGGTGACCTGGTTGTCCGACCAGCGGTGAAGACCCGCCAGGAGACGCAGTGATGGAACTACAGGTTCAAGGCGGCAAGTCAGTAACCGTCTCGGACGCGGCATTTGCCCGCGAGTTCAATGAGCCGCTGGTACATCAGGCAGTCACGGCGGTGCTGGCCGGTGCCCGTCAAGGCACCCGTGCCCAGAAGACGCGTTCCGATGTGCGCGGCGGCGGCAGCAAACCCTGGCGACAGAAGGGTACCGGGCGCGCGCGGGCAGGCACCATCCGCAGTCCCTTGTGGCGTGGGGGTGGCAGGGCCTTCGCGGCGCGTCCCCAGAATCACGCCCAGAAGCTCAACAAGAAGATGTATCGCGGTGCCATGTGCTCCATCCTGTCCGAGCTGATCCGCCAGCAGCGCCTGGTCGTGGTGGACAGCTTCGGTGTTGCCGAAGCGAAGACCCGCCAGCTGATCGCGAAGCTCAAGGAACTCGGGCTCAATGATGTGCTCATCGTGTGCGACAACCCGGATGAGAATCTGTATCTGGCCGCCCGGAACCTGTATTCGGTCGCGGTCTGCGACTCCGACACCGCGGATCCGGTCAGCCTGATCGGCTTTGACAAGGTTCTGATTACGGTTCCTGCCTTGCAGAAAATTGAGGAGAAGCTGGCATGAGTCAGGAGCGATTGATGAAGGTGCTGGTGGAGCCCCTGGTTTCGGAAAAGAGCGCCCGGCTTGCGGATAGCGCCCGCCAGTTCGTGTTCAAGGTCGTGCCCGACGCCTCCAAGCCGGAGGTTCGTCAGGCTGTGGAACTGATGTTTGATGTGAAGGTTGCCAGTGTGCAGCTGGCGAATGTCAAGGGCAAGGTCAAGCGTTTCGGTAACAGGCTGGGGCGGCGCGCGGACTGGAAGAAGGCCTATGTCACGCTGCAGGAAGGGCATGACATCAACTTTATGGGGGCTGAATAATGGCTGTTGTAAAAGCTAAGCCGACCTCGCCGGGCCGCCGTTTCGTGGTCAGAGGCAGCGATGCCTCGCTGCACAAGGGCGCGCCTCATGAGCCGCTGGTGGGGAAAAAGACCCGCACGGGCGGCCGTAACAACAATGGCCGGATTACCACGCGCCATCGCGGCGGCGGTCACAAGCAACGTTACCGGATCGTCGATTTCAAGCGTAACAAGGATGGGCTTGAAGGCCGCGTCGAGCGTATCGAGTACGATCCCAATCGCAGTGCGAATATTGCGCTGGTGCTCTATCGGGATGGTGAGCGGCGCTATATACTGGCGCCCAAAGGAATTGAAGTGGGTTCCCCGATACAGTCCGGCAGCCATGCACCGATCAAGCCGGGCAATGCCATGCCTTTGCGTAATATCCCGGTCGGCACCCTGGTGCATTGTGTCGAGATGCGGCCTGGCAAAGGCGGTCAGATAGCCCGTAGTGCAGGAAACAGCGTGCAACTGGTCGCACGCGAGGGTGATCATGCCACGTTGCGTTTGCGTTCGGGCGAAATGCGCAAGATACATGCGGACTGCCGCGGCACGATCGGCGAAGTCGGGAACATGGAGCACAACCTGGAGTCCCTCGGCAAGGCCGGCGCCAAACGCTGGCGCGGTGTTCGCCCGACGGTGCGCGGTGTTGTCATGAATCCGGTTGATCACCCGCATGGTGGTGGCGAAGGGCGCACCTCGGGTGGGCGGCACCCGGTTTCACCCTGGGGCACGCCGACCAAGGGCTACAAGACGCGCAACAACAAGCGCACGGACAGCATGATTGTGCGGCGTCGCAGCAGTCGGAAGTAGAAGCATTTCAGCATAAAGAGAGGTTTTCAGAGTGCCACGTTCAGTCAAGAAGGGGCCGTTTGTTGATATCCACCTGCAGAAAAAGGTGGAGGCCGCGGTTGCGATCAACAGCAAGAGGCCAATCAAGACCTGGTCGCGCCGCTCCATGATCCTGCCGGATATGGTCGGATTGACGATTGCGGTACACAACGGCCGCCAGCACGTACCGGTGCTGGTCAATGAAAACATGGTCGGCCACAAGCTGGGCGAATTCGCTGCGACACGCACGTTCCGCGGTCATGCGGGCGATCGCAAGGCGAAATAGCGGGAGAGCAGACATGCAAGTCAGTGCAACATTGCGTCACGCGCATATCTCACCGCAGAAGTGCCGTCTGATTGCCGACCTGGTGCGTGGCATGCCGGTGGAACACGCGTTGCGGACGCTGACGTTCAACACGCGAAAGGCCTCGTCCATTGTGCAGAAGGTGCTGGAGTCGGCCATCGCAAATGCCGAGCACAATGAAGGTGCAGACGTCGACGAACTGAAGGTGGCGGCGATATTTGTCAACGAGGGTCGGGCCATGAAGCGCTTTCGCGCGCGCGCGAAAGGGCGCGGCAACCGGATCCTGAAGAGAACCAGTCACATTACCGTGACCGTAGGTGACAGCGAATAGCTGGTGTAGAAAGTAGCGGGGCGACTGAATACCGATTCAGTGCCGGCAAGCGGCCACTGCCCCCCCAATGAGACGACATTATGGGTCAGAAAGTACATCCAACGGGAATTCGGCTGGGGATAGTCAAGGACTGGACCTCAAAATGGTATGCCGACAGCAGGAATTATGCTGACTACCTGAACAAAGATCTCGAGGTTCGGGCCTATCTGAAGAAGCGCCTGGCGCACGCCTCGGTGAGCCGGATTCAGATCGAGCGCCCGGCTCGCAATGCCATGATCACCGTGCACACAGCGCGGCCCGGTATCGTGATTGGGAAAAAGGGCGAGGACATAGAGACCCTGCGGCGCGATGTGAGCCAGATGATGGGTATACCGGTGCACATCAATGTGGAGGAAGTCCGCAAGCCTGAGCTGGATGCCCAGCTGGTAGCCGAAAGTGTCGCCCAGCAACTCGAGCGGCGCATCATGTTTCGGCGTGCCATGAAACGCGCGGTCTCCAATGCGATGCGACTGGGCGCGCAGGGGATTCGCATCAATGTCGCGGGCCGTCTGAACGGCGCGGAGATTGCCCGCAGTGAGTGGTACCGGGAAGGGCGGGTGCCGCTGCATACGCTGCGTGCTGACATTGACTATGGTTTCGCCGAGGCGCGAACCACCTACGGCGTGATCGGTGTGAAGGTGTGGGTTTTCAAGGGCGAGGTCTTCGATTCTGCGGATGCTGCGGTTGAGGCCGATGCCGGCAGAAAGGTGGCATCGAACTAGTGGAGTTGAACGACGATGTTACAACCTAAGAGAACAAAGTTTCGCAAGCAGCAAAAGGGACGCAACCGCGGCATCGCCACGGTCGGCAATCGGGTCAGCTTTGGTGAATACGGGATCAAGGCAACCACACGTGGCCGCGTGACGGCACGTCAGATTGAGGCGGCGCGCCGTGCGATTACGCGTCATGTAAAGCGCGGTGGGAAGCTGTGGATTCGGATTTTTCCGGATGTACCGATTTCCAAGAAACCGATCGAAGTGCGCATGGGCAAGGGTAAGGGCAACGTCGAGTACTGGATAGCCAAGATCCAGCCCGGACGAGTGCTTTATGAGATTGAGGGTGTCCCCGAAGAGATCGCCCGCAAAGCCTTCCGGCTCGCGGCCGCCAAGCTTCCGGTACAGACCACGTTTGTCAGTCGGACGGTGATGTGATGAAGGCAAATGAGTTGCGAAGTAAATCGAGTGCCGAGTTGCGCAAGGAACTGGTCAGCCTGCTGCGCGAGCAGTTCAATCTGCGCATGCAGAAAGGCACCGGCCAGCTGGCGCGGCCGCACCAGTTCAAGCGCGTGCGCAGGGATATTGCGCGCGTCAAGACAATCCTGAACGAGCAGGCCGGGGCGGGTGAGGCAGCATGAACACAGAGTCCAGCAAGACGGAACGAACCCTCACGGGTCGAGTGATCAGTGACAAGATGGAAAAAACGGCAACCGTGCTGGTGGAGCGCCGTGTCCGGCACCCCTTGTACGGCAAGTACATCAGCCGTTCCACCAAGTTGCACATCCACGATGAGAATAACGACTGTCACGCAGGCGATGTCGTTCGAATCCAGCCCTGCCGCCCGGTCTCCAAGAGCAAGGCGTGGCGGCTGGTCGAAGTTCTGGAACGGGCGGGCTGAAGGCTGGAGCGCCCAGGGCGGAACTTGCAGATAACGAGCATAGTGTCGGGAAAGACTCATGATTCAAATGCAGACAATGCTGTTCGCGGCAGACAACAGTGGCGCGAGACAGGTTCAGTGCATAAAGGTGCTGGGCGGTTCGCACCGGCGGTATGCGTCGATTGGCGACGTCATCAAGGTCAGTGTCAAGGAAGCGATACCGCGCGGCAAGGTCAAGAAGGGTGAAGTGTATAACGCAGTCGTTGTACGTACCCGCAAGGGCGTGCGCAGGCCCGATGGTTCAGTGGTCCGGTTTGATACCAATGCAGCTGTGCTGCTCAACAACCAGCTGCAACCGATCGGCACGCGTATCTTTGGTCCAGTAACACGTGAGTTGCGCAGCGAGCGGTTCATGAAGATCGTCTCCCTGGCGCCGGAAGTCCTGTAACGAGGTACCCACAATGCGCAAGATCAGAAAAGGCGATGACGTCATGGTCACGACCGGCAGGGACAAGGGCAAGCGCGGGACGGTGCTGCGGGTATTGGAAGATGACCGCCTGATTATCGAGAACGTGAACATCATCAAGCGGCACACCAAGCCAAACCCCCAGCGCGGAATCTCCGGCGGCATTATCGAGAAAGAGGCGCCAATTCAGGCCTCCAACGTGATGCTCTACAACCCGCAGACCAAGAAAGGGGATCGTGTCGGTTGCCGGGTGCTGGAAGATGGGCGCAAGGTGCGCTTTTTCAAGTCGACCCAGGAAGTCGTGGACGTCTAACGGGAACTGGTAAGCTACCATGGCAAGATTGCAGGAACACTACCGTAACAACGTGGTCAAGCAGCTCCAGGAGCAGTTTGGCTACGCGAACGTCATGCAGGTGCCGGCGATTACCAAGATCACCCTGAATATGGGGGTCGGTGAGGCGATCGGCGACAAGAAGGTGATCGAACATGCCGTGAGCGACATGGAGAAGATTGGCGGTCAAAAGGCGGTCGTAACCCTTGCACGCAAGTCGGTTGCCGGCTTCAAGGTCCGCGAAGGATGGCCTATCGGCTGCAAGGTAACGCTGCGTCGCGGGCGTATGTATGAGTTTCTGGACCGCCTGATCAGTATCGCGATTCCGCGCATCCGGGATTTTCGCGGTCTCAGCGCCAAGTCCTTCGACGGTCGCGGCAACTTCAGTATGGGTGTGAAAGAGCAGATCATCTTTCCTGAGATCGATTATGACAAGGTCGATGCCCTGCGCGGCCTCGATATTACGATTACCACGACGGCGAAGACCGACGCGGAGGGCAGGGCGCTGCTGGCTGCGTTCAGCTTCCCGTTGCGAAACTGAGAGAAGAGAAATGGCAAAGAAATCCATGATCGCGCGCGAGGTGAAGCGCTCGAAGACGGTGCGGCAGTATGCCGCAAAGCGCGCCGAGCTGAAGGCGATTATCGCGAACCTGAACAGTGCGCCGGAAGAACGTATCGCGGCGCAGGAAAAATTGCAGAAGCAGCCACGCAATGCCTGTCCCGCCCGGGTACAGCGGCGCTGCCGCCAGACGGGCCGCCCGCACGGCGTGTACCGCAAGTTTGGTTTGTGCCGCAACAAGCTGCGCGAGGCCACCATGCGCGGTGATGTGCCGGGGCTGGTGAAGGCGAGCTGGTAATTCATAGACACGAGGCTAGAGCTGAGATACGGGATACGCCTTGGCACGGCTGGCAGGGGGCGCGGGTTTGGCGCCCGCATCTCGCCAGGTTGGATTCTGTATCTGCATTGAGGAATCAAGCATGAGTATGTCAGACCCGATTGCGGACATGTTGACCCGGGTGCGGAACGCGCAGGCTGCGTTCAAGGCGGAGGTTGTCATGCCCTCGTCAAAGGGCAAGCAGGCCATTGCGGGCGTGCTGAAGAGCGAAGGGTATATCGCGGACTTTGCTGTGCGCGAGAGCGGCGACAAACCGGAGCTCGTCATAGCCCTGAAATACTTTGAAGGCAAGCCCGTCATCGAGAGTCTGAAACGTGTCAGCCGCCCCGGGCTGCGGATCTACAGGGGCAAGGACGAGCTGCCCAGGGTGCTGGGCGGTCTGGGTATTGCGATCATCTCCACGTCCAGGGGCGTTATGACGGATCGTGCTGCCCGCGCTGCGGGCGAAGGTGGCGAGGTGTTGTGTACGGTTTGCTGATCCAGGAGTAAGGTAATGTCCAGAATCGCCAAGAGACCGGTAGAGCTTCCCGCTGGGGTTGAGGTCTCGCTTGCCGGGCAAGCGGTGACAATCAAGGGTCCCAAGGGCAGTCTTGAACACCGCATCCACGACCAGGTGGAGATGAAGCAGGATGGCACGGTGCTGACCGTGGCTGCACGCAGCGCATCGAAGGGCGCGCGTGCCCTGGCCGGCACCACACAGGCCCTGCTCAGCAATATGGTGGTGGGCGTCAGCCAGGGTTTCGAGAAGAAACTGGAGCTCGTTGGCGTCGGTTATCGCGCCCAGATGCAGGGTAGGACCCTGAACCTGACGCTGGGGTTCTCGCATCCGGTGAATTATGAGCCGCCAGCCGGCGTGACCATCGAGACGCCCTCGCAGACCGAGGTTGTGGTCAAGGGCAGCGACAAGCAGCGGGTGGGTCAGGTCTCTGCGGAGATTCGAGCATTTCGGCCGCCGGAACCCTACAAGGGCAAGGGCGTTAAATATGCCGATGAGCATATTATGCGCAAGGAAGCCAAGAAGAAGTAGCGATCTCAGGGCTGCGGCGCGAGTCGGACTCAAGCCGCGATTGACCGGATACAGGTACAGGCAACGATGGACAAGAAATCAGCACGTATTCGCCGGGCACGTCGGGCCCGCGCCAAGATTCGGGAGCTGGGATATCCGCGGCTCAGCGTTCATCGGACGCCGCGGCATATCTATGCCCAGGTGATCGCTCCGAGCGGTGGCGAGATCATGGCGAGCGCCTCGACACTCGACAAGGGCTTGCGGGACGAGCTCAAGGCAACCGGCAACGTCTCGGCCGCCGCGGCGGTCGGGAAAGTGATCGCGGACAAGGCCAGGGCCGCCGGGGTGACCAAGGTTGCCTTCGACCGCTCCGGGTTTAAATTTCATGGCCGTGTGAAGGCGCTGGCAGATGCGGCGCGCGAAGGCGGGCTCGAATTCTGAGGATCTGAAGTATGGCAAGTGTTGATGCACAGGCGGCGCAGGGCGACGGACTCCAGGAAAAGCTCGTTGCGGTTAACCGCGTCGCCAAAGTGGTGAAGGGTGGGCGGCAATTCGGGTTCACGGCGCTGACCGTGGTGGGGGACGGTAACGGCCGCGTCGGATTCGGTATGGGCAAGGCGCGTGAGGTGCCGGTGGCCATTCAGAAGGCCATGGAAAGCGCGCGCAAGAACATGCGTGCCGTGCACCTCAACGAGGGCACCCTGCAGTATGCCGTCATGGGCCGGCACGGCGCGGCGCGTGTGCACATGCAGCCGGCCTCAGAAGGTACCGGGATCATCGCGGGTGGCGCCATGCGTGCGGTGTTCGAAGTGGTTGGCGTGCACAACGTGCTTGCCAAGTGTATCGGTACCAACAACCCTATGAATGTCGTGCGCGCAACCGTCAATGCACTGGAGCAGATACATTCTCCGGAAGACGTGGCGGCCAGGCGCGGCATGTCGGTCAAGGATATACTGGAGTAAGGCTATGAGCGGACAAAAGAAACTCAGGGTGACCCTGCTCCGCAGCCTGAACGGACGCCTGAAGAATCACCAGGCGTGCGCACGCGGACTCGGTCTGCGCCGGATCCGGCACACGGTCGAAGTGCTGGATACACCCGAGAATCGGGGCATGATAAACAAGCTGTCATACCTGCTGCAGATTGAGGAAGCCTGAGATGCGATTGAATACCCTGAAACCGGCAACCGGCAGCAAGTCGACCGCCAAGCGTGTCGGGCGCGGCATCGGATGCGGCCTGGGCAAAACCAGTGGTCGCGGCCACAAGGGCCAGAAGTCGCGCACCGGCGGTTTTCACAAGGTCGGTTTTGAAGGCGGCCAGATGCCGCTGCAGCGGCGGCTGCCAAAGGTCGGTTTTACGTCGCGGATAGGCCGCACACGCGCCGAGGTCCGGCTGCATGAACTCGCAAAGGTCGATGCGGACGTGATTGATCTGCTGGCGCTGAAGTCGGCAAATCTGGTCGGTCAGCAGATCCAGCAGGCCAAGGTGATCCTGTCGGGGACGCTGGACAAGGCCGTCACCGTCAAGGGCATTGCCGTCACCAAGGGTGCCCGCGCCGCAATTGAGTCTGCGGGCGGCAAGGTCGAAGCGTAAATGGCAACCGCGGGCGCGACAATTGCCGGTGCGGTCGGCGATCTCGGCAAGCTCAAGGAGCTTCGCCAGCGCCTGCTGTTCGTCGTCGGTGCGCTGCTGGTTTTCCGCCTCGGCACCTTTATACCGATACCGGGGATTGACCCGCACGTGCTGGCGCAGCTCGCCGATCAGCAGCGCGGCACGATTCTGGACATGTTCAACATGTTCTCGGGCGGGGCGCTGGAACGCCTGTCCATATTTGCGCTTGGGATCATGCCGTATATTTCGGCATCGATCATCATGCAGCTGCTGACGGTGACGGTTCCCAGTCTCGAACAGCTCAAGAAAGAGGGCGAAGCGGGCCGGCGCAAGATTACCCAGATCACCCGCTACGCAACGGTGGTGCTGGCCACGCTGCAGGCGATCGGTATCTCTGTAGGCCTGCAGGCCCAGTCGCTGGGGGGTAATGCCCTGGTGATCCATACGGGGCCGGCGTTTGTCCTGAGCTCGGTGGTGACCCTGGCTACGGGTACTTTGTTTCTCATGTGGCTGGGCGAGCAGATTACCGAACGGGGCGTGGGTAACGGGATCTCCCTGATCATCTTCGCGGGAATCGTTGCCGGTCTGCCGGCGGCGATAGGCGGCACGCTGGAACTGGCGCGAACCGGCGAGATGAATGTGCTGACAGTGCTGTTTCTGTTTGCGCTGGCCCTCGGTGTGACGGCCTTCGTGGTGTTCGTGGAGCGCGGGCAGCGCCGCATCACGGTCAACTACGCCAAGCGCCAGCAGGGACGCAAGGTCTACGCGGCGCAGAGTACCCATCTGCCGCTGAAGATTAATATGGCAGGTGTGATTCCACCGATTTTCGCCTCCAGCATCATCCTGTTTCCGGCCACGCTGGGAAGCTGGTTTGGGTCCGGCGAGGGTCTGGGCTGGCTCAAGGACATTGCCACAACCATGTCACCCGGTCAGCCGCTGTACGTGATGTTCTACGCATTGGCGATTGTGTTTTTCTGCTTTTTCTATACGGCGCTGGTGTTCAATGCGCGGGAGACGGCGGAGAACCTCAAAAAGTCGGGGGCCTTCATTCCCGGGATCCGGCCCGGCGAGCAGACGGCCAGGTATATCGACAGTGTGATGACGCGCCTGACCCTGGTGGGAGCAATCTATATCACATCGGTATGTCTGATGCCGGAGTTTCTGATTCTGTACTGGAACGTGCCGTTCTACTTCGGTGGAACCTCGTTGCTCATTATTGTGGTCGTGATCATGGATTTCATGGCGCAGGTACAGGCCCATCTGATGTCGCATCAGTATGAGGGCCTGATGAAGAAGGCGAATCTGAAGAGTCATGGTCGCAGCGGTCTGGTCCGCTAGGCTGCGCGCTGCGATTCAGGCCGACGTAAAAGGCAGGAAGAGATATGAAAGTACGTGCATCCATAAAGAAGATTTGCCGCAACTGCAAGATTGTCCGCCGCAAGGGTGTCTTGCGTGTTATTTGTAAGGACGGCCGGCATAAACAGCGTCAGGGTTAGGCTATCGGGCGCTGGCGGTTTGTGCCGCCGGGCCATGGCGGCCTATTTTGATTGATTTTTTCTAGCCGGCAGGCTACCCTTACGCGTTTATCAGGCGCAGGCCGGCCGACGGTAATCCAGGAGTAAGTATGGCTCGAATCGCGGGTATCAATATTCCGACGCACAAGCACACCCTTATCGCGTTAACCGCGATATACGGTATCGGGCGCGCCCGTGCACGGAAAATCTGTGAGGCGGCTGGCGTGGCGGCCGAACGGCCGGTGCGCGATCTTGCGGATAACGAGTTGGAGGCAATTCGCTCGGAAGTCAGCAAGTATGGCGTGGAAGGTGACCTTCGTCGGGAAGTGTCGATGAACATCAAACGCCTGATGGACCTCGGTTGCTACCGCGGGCTGCGGCATCGGCGCGGTCTGCCGCTGCGCGGCCAGCGTACCCGCACCAACGCCCGCACTCGCAAGGGACCGCGCCGTCCCATCCGCAAGTAGTCAGTACCAGGCAGTTTATTTAACCAGGCAGGAATTCTAGAGTTATGGCAAAGCCGGCTCCACGCACGCGCAAGAAGGTGAAGAAGAACGTAGTCGACGGGATCGCACACGTTCAGGCTTCTTTCAATAACACCATTGTCACGATCAGTGATCGACAGGGTAATGCCTTGGCCTGGGCCACTTCGGGTGGTTCGGGATTCCGTGGCTCGCGTAAGAGTACTCCGTTTGCGGCGCAGGTTGCTGCCGAGCGGGCAGGTCGCGCGGCCCAGGAGTTTGGCATGAAGAATATCGAGGTGATGGTAAAGGGCCCCGGCCCCGGCCGCGACTCGGCGGTGCGGGCGCTGAACAATATCGGGTTCAAGGTGACCAACATCGAGGATGTGACCCCGATCCCTCACAACGGGTGTCGTCCCCCCAAGAAACGCCGGGTTTAGGGGAGCGGACATGGCAAAATATATCGGTTCCAAGTGCCGTCAATGCCGCCGTGAAGGCAGCAAGCTGTTCCTGAAGGGTGAGAAGTGCTTCACCAGCAAGTGCGCGATCGAAAGCCGGCCTTTCCCGCCGGGGCAGCACGGTCAGCGCCGCACCCGGCTCTCAGACTATGCCCTGCAGCTGCGTGAGAAGCAGAAACTGCGCCGCGTGTACGGGATCCTTGAGAAGCAGTTCCGTGGCTATTACCAGGAGGCGGCGCGTCGCAAGGGTTCCACAGGCGAGAATCTGCTGCAACTGCTGGAAAGCCGTCTGGACAATGTGGTGTACCGTATGGGCTTTTCCGTGTCACGCAGTGAGGCGCGGCAGCTGGTACGGCACAAGGGGATTACATTGAATGGCCATAAATTGAACATCCCCTCTGCCCAGGTGAAGCCGAGTGACGTGATAGAGGTCAATCAGCCGGCGCGGAAGCAGATGCGCGTACAGGCAGCGCTGGAACTGGCGCAGCAGCGCGGCTTTGCGGACTGGGTCGATGTGGATGTCAAGAAGATGGCGGGCACGTTCAAGGCGATTCCGGATCGCAGTGATCTGCCGGCAGAAATCAACGAACAGCTGGTCGTCGAACTGTACTCCAAGTAACAGTCAAGAGAGGATTTTCCATGCAGGGTAATGTTGCTGAATTCCTGAAGCCCCGCATCGTTGACGTGCGGACGATCGGTGCCCGGCAGGCAAAGGTAACGATCGAACCGCTTGAGCGGGGATTTGGACATACGCTGGGTAACGCGCTGCGCCGGATCCTGCTGTCATCCATGCCCGGCGCGGCGGTCGTCAGTGTCGAGATCGACGGCGTGCTGCACGAGTATTCGACTCTCGAAGGTGTGCAGGAGGATGTCATCGACATCCTGCTGAATCTCAAGGGCCTTGCGATCCAGATGCACACGCGCAGCGAGGCTACGTTGACCCTAAGCAAGAAGGGTTTGGGCAGGGTCACGGCCGCGGATATCACGCTCGATCACGACGTCGAGGTCATTAATCCGGACCATGAAATCGCCAATCTCACCGAGGCGGGCGAGCTGAACATGACTCTGAAGGTGCGCAAGGGGCGCGGTTACCAACCGGCCACGCAGCGCGATGAGGGGGAAGGGGCCGATCGCCCGATCGGCAGTCTGCAGCTCGATGCCTCCTACAGCCCGGTCAGCAAGGTTACCTATGGTGTCGAACGTGCCCGCGTCGAGCAGCGTACCGACCTGGATAAACTGATCATCGAACTCGAGACGAATGGCACCATCGATCCCGAGGAGGCCATTCGCCGGGCCGCAAGCATCCTTCAGGACCAGCTTTCCGTTTTTGTGGAGCTGAAGAGCAAGGAAGCGGAAGAGCCACGGCCCTCCGCTGGCGATATGGACCCGATTCTGTTGCGTCCGGTGGATGACCTCGAGCTGACCGTACGGTCGGCCAACTGCCTGAAAGCCGAGAGCATCTATTTCATCGGCGATCTGATTCAGCGTACCGAGGTCGAGTTGCTCAAGGCACCGAACCTGGGCAAGAAATCACTTACCGAGATCAAGGATGTGCTGGCATCGCACGGGCTCTCCCTGGGTATTCGGCTGGAAAACTGGCCGCCACCCGGTTTGAAGGAAAAAGACAAGCTGTCAGCCTAGAGGTTTTCATCATGCGTCATCGTAATAGCGGTCGGCAATTAAATCGTAACAGCGCGCATCGTGAGGCGATGTTCCGCAATATGGCGGCATCGCTGTTGCGCCACGAAGTCATCAAGACCACTGTGCCCAAGGCCAAGGAATTGCGCCGTGTCGCGGAACCGCTGATCACCCTGGCCAAGAGCGACTCGGTGCACAAGCGCCGGCTGGCTTTTTCGCGCCTGCGTGACCGCGACGTCGTGACCAAGCTTTTCAATGAGCTCGGCCCGCGTTACAAGGAGCGCCCCGGTGGTTATCTGCGCATCCTGAAGATGGGCTATCGCGCGGGCGACAGTGCACCTCTGGCATTGGTCGAGCTCGTGGATCGGCCGCAGCAGGAAGACACGGCCGAGGCGCTCGACTAGCGGGTCGCCCGTCCAGGTTCTGGTATCCGAGACCGGGCTTTGCCCGGTTTTGATTTTCAGGCAGATGGCGCCTGTGGGCGAGACACACGGGATGCGCTCGCCGCGCTGGCGCAGGACCCGCGACCCTCGGCTGCGGCGCGTCGTTACCAGCCTGCTAGTGCTTCTTCAATCTGATAATGACGAATGTTATAGCCACGGAATCCACGGAAGGACACGGAAAAAATTCTAATGAGTGTTGGTCCTTTCCGTGTTTTTCCGTGGATTCCGTGGCCATAAATAAAAATACTGGCGCTCAGCCTGAGTTGTCAGCATCCGTCATTATCACCTCGAAGGAGTACTAGTCCCCGGTACCGCTCTGCATGATCATTCTAAACACCGACTTTGGCCTCGAGGGTCCCTACATCGGACAGGTCAAGGCGGTTCTGCATCGTGACGCCCCACAGGCCTTTGTGGTCGATCTGTTCTCGGACCTGCCGCCGTTCGAACCGCAACTTGCCGCCTATCTGCTGGCCGCGTTCGTCAGCGGGTTCCCCGATGAAAGCGTGTTTCTCTGTGTGGTCGATCCCGGTGTCGGCGGCGAACGGCGTGGCGCTGTACTCCGGGCAGACCGCCGCTGGTACGTGGGGCCGGATAACGGGCTGTTCAATGTCATCGCGCAGCGGGCCGCGCAGTTGCAGTGGTGGGACATCGGCTGGCGGCCGCAGAAGCTGTCCAGCACTTTCCACGGACGCGACCTGTTTGCGCCGGTGGCCGCCATGCTGGCGAGCGGCAAGCCTGTGCCCGGCAATGCGGTTGACCCGCAAAGCCGGATCGAGCGCGACTGGCCGGCGGATCTCTATCAGATCGTTTACGTCGACCACTTCGGAAATGCGATGACGGGAATACGCGCCTCAGCATTGCACAACACCGCGCGGCTGCGCGCCGCGGGCCAGACACAGGGATTCGCGCATGCCAGGACCTTTACGGACGTTCGGCGGGGGCAGGCGTTCTGGTACGAAAACGCCAACGGCCTGGTTGAGATCGCGGTCAATCAGGGCCGGGCGGACGCGGTGCTCGGGCTTGGCGTCGGCATGGCCGTGAGCGAGGCGTGATCTCCCGATGGTTGCACGGCCTATGCCAGAGTCGTCCTGGTAACGCCACAGCGGATGCAGCGCCTGACCGTTACCAGACGGCCCTGTTTGACGTCGAATTGCTGCTTTTGATCGATGGCCCATTTGTGAAACCCGCGTGCGCACAGTGTCTTGCCGCGGGCCTTGTCTTTCAGTGACGGGCGTTTGAAGGGGATCACGTCAGCCATGCTGGGGATTCTTCCGCTGGTTGCACAGGAGGCTGTCTCGTCACGATTATACGCGAACGCGCCAGCCGGTCCCGCACGGAGAGGGCACTTTGGTACCCGTAACAACAATCCGTATTAAGAGTCGCCAATGACAGCCTGCCGACCGCCCCGCTGATGCGCTCGATGCTTCGGGCCCCGTGATCGCAGCGAGCGATTCGCCCTGCCTGTCGTGGCGCATTTACAACGCGACGCCCAGATGTCTCAACAGCCCGAGCATCAGCCAATAACACAGGACCGTGATTGCGATTGATATACCCATTGCCGGATAAAAATCGATACCTTGCTTCAACAAGAGGGGCAGGCTGATAAACAAGGCCAGCGATGGAATGACCAGCCAGAAGATGCTCGACGACAAGGCACTGACCCTTTCGACATCGCGGGTGTCGACATAGAGCCAGGCCATGGCCAGAACGGAAACCAGAGGTACCGAAGCCAGAACGGCGCCGACGAATGAACTGCGCTTGGCGATCTCGGAGATCAGCACAATCAGTAACGTAGTGACTGCAACCTTTGTTATGTAGTATCCCATAACGCGTTGATTGCTTGGCCGCATAGCGGATATCGCTGCGTGATCTCTGGACGAACGCGCATGGTTATGCCTGCGACCGTCGTGTGCTGCCTCCCGGTGAGCCCCCCGGTGCGGACCCGCACGCAGGGTGGTGCTTAGCCGACTGGTCAAACGGTTGAGCGTACCTCAATACGCTGCATTGCTATCGCGCCGTTACGTGCCACTGCCAACGGATCGTTCCTGTTTGTCTTCGTACATCAAAGAATCCGCTCGGCTCAATAGCGCTTCGATCGAACGGGTTTGATCACCCTCGACGGTCACAATGCCATCGGAGAACGAAATATCATAGCCACGCTCAGCCGCTTGATTGTACGCATCTACGGACTGCCGGAAGCGTGCAATGATGTCTGCTGCGAGTTCAGTTGCTGTGTTGGTTAACAGGACGACGAACTCATCGCCTCCTAGCCGCGCAAAGACATCGGAATCCCGGAAAGTGCTCCTCATCTGGTCTGCAAAGGCGGTTAATGCCCTGTCGCCTTCGGCGTGTCCAAATTTGTCATTGATGAGTTTGAATCCGTTCAGATCAAAGAAAACCAGTGACGCGGGAACGCCCTGCCGGGCACAGATGTTCAAGCTGTTCTGGGCCAGCAGTGCAAAGCCTCTTCTGTTTGAAATCCTGGTAAGATCGTCCAGTGTCGCCAACTGGACTGCCACGAGTTCGCGTTCTGCGAGTTCTGCAAGATCCTTGAAGGCTTCAAGATCTTCTTCGCCGAGGCTCCTTGGAGCCGTGTCAATGATGCACAAAGTGCCCAGTTTGCTGCCATCCAGATGTCGCAGCGGACATCCGGCATAAAAGCGAATATTGGGCTCATTCAAAACCAGCGGGTTGTCCGCAAAACGTTCGTCGTTTGTCGCGTCGGGAATTATGAAAATCTCGTTGCCAAGAATCGCGTGTCCGCAAAATGAAATGTCCCGCGGTGTTTCACGTGGCGCTGAGACCGACGCAGGACTTGAACCACTGACGGTCTTCATCCACAAGACTCACCAGTGCGATGGGTACGCCGAACATGCGTTTCGCCAGACGTGTCAATCGATCAAAGCGCTCCTCTGCCGGAGTGTCGAGAATATTCAGTGAACGAAGTGTCTTGAGGCGGGTTTCCTCATCGTGCGGCGTATCGGGCTTCTTCATTCAACCTTGTTCCTCTTGAATTCCAGTATATACGGGTATGACTGCCTAATAGTCTGTTACTCCGCCCAACGCCTGAATTCAGCCGCTGGCGAGGGTGTCTTGCAATGATTTGCTATGTTCACGACAGATAACTCGCAAATGTGCCGATCGCCATACAGAAGAACCCAATTGCGACAGCTCTTGAAACCACGGCAACTGACGCCCGGCCCGCTGAAGTTAAGTTGACCGATTTCTTATTGAGGCGGGCCATGGCAATGAAGCGTGATTCTTGTACCGATATACCAGTTAAAATCGAGGTGAAGATACTGGCGCCGATTCATTTAGTTTGTTTTCCCTTCTGGATCTATAATTGCACCAACTAACGCTCCAGCCACCATGGCTTCGACCACCGTTCCTGCAAACCAGCTCAATGCCAGCGACAAAGGAATTGGCATATTAGTAGCAACGTCCCACTTTCTTGATCAGTCCGTGGGTTCGTAACCGTTTGAGTAGATAGGAAGATTGACTGGGTGATAGATCGGGCATATAGGCCCGCAGATCGCCAGCACGGAAGCCACTGATCGACCATTCGCCCCGCCCGATGGTGAGAAAGAGTCGGTAATCCTTTTTCTGGAACAGGTTGAAGCCACGGAATGAGCGGCCCTGATCCTTGGCTGGGCTGGACATTTTATCGATGTCCTTGAGGCCGGCGTTGGGATTGTCGATTGCCGCCATATAGGCGAGATAGCGCTCGTTGGCGGCGTTCATCAGCTTGCGCAGATCTCGTAGGCTGTAGATGTTTTTGCGTAGCGGAGCCAGTTTCCACTGTGACCAGCCGTCACGCTGTTCCACCCACCGGTGGATTTTAAAGAATGAGGCATCGTTGGTTGTGCATTCCACACGCGCCATGATGCCGGCTTTGTCGTAGAGTTTGATGCTGGCTGGCCCCATCTGGTGGCGGATGTATAGGATCCAAATCCCATTGATATACCTGCGGCTAAACCGAACAGACCACCGTATTTAATTCCAGTTGAAATCGATTTCCGACTTATAAAGACAGCATAAATCAGTACGAAGCAAGCCGTATAGACTAACGTAACAACGTACATCAGAGGCATATTCATTTCTTCCATCGGTCGCCACAGATTGGCTGTGGCTTCGTAAGTAGCTCGCAGCAGAATCCCATGAATCACAAAATCAAGAATAGACCATGTTATAAATATTACGATGACACGGCGATTTACATCCTGAAGAAAGCCGAATATAGCCAGGCACAGATTGCCGAACTGCTGGAGCGTGACAAATCGACCATCAGCCGGGAGCTGCGCCGGAACCGGGGGCTGAAGGGTTACCGGCCCCGGCAGGCCCACCATCTGGCGCTGATGCGGCGTTACGACAAGGTGCAGCCCCGTATCGGTAACCAGGTCTGGCAGCAGGTCGAGGCACTGATCCGCGAGGAATGGAGCCCGGAGCAGATTGTTGGTCGGCTCGAGGATGAGCAAGGCGTGGGTATCAGTCATGAGTGGATTTACCAGTATGTCTACGCAGACAAGCGCTCAGGCGGCGACCTGTACCGGTATCTGCGTTGCCAGAAACCAAGGCGCAAGCGCTATGGGTCCTATGACCGGCGCGGCATCATTCCCAACCAGGTCTCGATCGATGAACGTCCGCCATTGTCGATGCTCGCCGCCGCTGCGACTGGGGTGATGCTAAGAGTGTGCGTTTCAACATAGAATTATCTCCGTACTAATGCGCGGCATAACGCTTACATAACCGGCAACCTTGCCGTAGGCCTGTTTTTTAGACCGTAGGTCAAAGTTGTCGGGTTGATGTGATTGTTGCACCAATCCCCCTTTCTTGGGAACTGAGCCATTGTTCATCGGCGACCTGCGGTTCGCGTGTACCACGCTGTTCAAATCCTTCGGCTTCAAAGGAAATTTCGCCAACTGGCCAGTTGATGATAATTCTCCACAACTGCGCCTCGTACCGTTCTCGTGGCTCAACCTTGCGTTCGATCGCATGAATTGAGAATGGGCCAAGTGCCGCCGTAGGCGTCGCATAATCCAAAGCTATCCGAAGATTCGTTACACCCCCGAATTCAAGCACCGCTGGAAGGATGCGAAACTGGTATTTATCTTTGGTGCTGTTGATCCATTCCAATATGTAGTCGATGTCTAGAATTAGTTTCCCTGCTCCGTAATCACCCTCGATGATTTGAATCCCGTGGACATGGTTATCATGCCACGACATTTTGTCGAACTCCTCATCTGTCCATAGGTAATCAGACATGATCAATGGAGCCTAACGATTGAAATGAGCGGCGCGCGTCTGTTGCACGTCCGGCCAGACTGGAAAGCTGGCGTACTCGGCTGATTTGTTATATTCCTTTTTCAAACTACTCCTCCCAAGGTAACTCCGGAAGTCGTTTTAGATTACTTTCATAGCGCTGCCTATTGTAGGTCTCGCTGTTTTTCAATATTTCAAACAGTTCGACCGATAACGCGCATCCAATGAGTTTCATCGTTTCGTCATGCGTGTGGCCGTTCGTCCTCAAACGATCATAGGTCTCTTTCGTAATCGGTGGGTCATTCCCTCGAATCTGATTTTCTATGACTTCGAATATCGCTTCTCTTGCAATTGCAGAGCCCTGCTCCATGACGAAACCTCCGTTCCTTTCTCAAGGAATTAACGTCGCCTATAAGCCGCGCGAACGAAGCGCAGAGAAGTGAGCGTCGGATTGATGGGTTCGTTACCCCTCATACTACACTGGCGATCAACGCCCTTAGTGTGTCACCGCCAGTTGGCGTGAGCAGCCAAACGAACACCCCGCAGTTGAGCAACACCGTTAACCAGAATACCGCGCGGAAAGACTCTTTCTTTGTCTTATGGCGAAACTTTCGTTGAGCAACGAGCGCGCCAGGCCAGCCCCCAGCTAGTGACAGCAGGTGTAAGGTGCGTTCTTGAGTTCGCCAGGCTCCTTTCTTGGCTGCTGATTTGTCTACTGCATACGCTATGAACGTGAGTAAGCTGGCGACCATATAAAGGGCGAGAACCAAAGGCGGTATCCTGGTTGTAAGAACAGAAGCACCGACAATGACTAGAAAGAAACCAGCGACGATGCCTGATAGTGAATCATTTGAGCGTTTTGTCCTTTCTGGAAGTCGATCGTCGGCCAACGTCGCGTTTATAGCGCATGGCCGGCCCTTCTCGTCGGAAGACACTGCATAGGTCACCAACTGGTTGATCCCCGGGCGCCGATTTCGGTTGCTAAAGGCTTTGATATGAACGAAGACCCGGTTCCCGCCAGAACTAGGCGTGATAAATCCAAAGCCCTTCTCGTCGTTCCAAGTCGTAATTGTTCCTTTAGTGCGCATAGTGTTTCTCGTCCCGGGCTGACGTTCGCGTTAACCGGCCGAGGGGCGCGCTGCGGCCCGAAGGTCCGCGTTGAACGCGGGGTTCGGCGTC